>NZ_CP121685.1:470000-1670000 GCF_029760915.1 Olleya sp. YS
CATTGTCCAATATTCCTCACTGCTGCCTCCCGTAGGAGTCTGGTCCGTGTCTCAGTACCAGTGTGGGGGATCCCCCTCTCAGGGCCCCTACCTATCGTCGCCATGGTGTGCCGTTACCACACCATCTAGCTAATAGGACGCATAGTCATCTCTTACCGTTACCTTTAATGTTATCTTGATGCCAAGTTAACATACCATAAGGTATTAATCCAAATTTCTCTGGGCTATCCCTTAGTAAGAGGCAGATTCTATACGCGTTACGCACCCGTTCGCCGGTCGTCAGCAAGTGCAAGCACCTCTGTTACCCCTCGACTTGCATGTGTTAAGCCTGCCGCTAGCGTTCATCCTGAGCCAGGATCAAACTCTTCATCGTTAAATTTTTAGTCTTGCGACTGTATCTTAACAATTAAAAATCTAAAATACTCAAAATGGTTTATTCTTTTGTTTGAAAATAATCGTTTCCAATTATTCTCTTACGCTGTCAATTCAATATGTTTATGAACTTTTTTATCGTGTACTTAAGTCGTTTATCTCTTAAGCGGGTGCAAATATAATTCGCTTTTTTTTATCCCACAACTCTTTTTGAAAAAATATTTATATTTTTTTTTCGCTGTTGCTTTTCAATAAAATCCCTGTACATTTTTACCTATAACTCCATAACTTACATTACGTCGTTTTCGGGGTGCAAATATAAAACCCTTTTTTATTCCTACAACCCTTTTTTGAATCTTTTTTTACTTTATTTTTTTTTAACCCTTCAACACCATTATTATCAATACTTTATAACCACCATTTTTTTGCCTCTCATCTTATCTTAAGACTGCATTTAACCTCAAATAGTCCATATACAAACTAATCATCTGCATTAGGATTAAAACCGCGTTAGGGATTGGAATGACATCCTTTTTTTTGCTGACATATATGGCAAAAAAAAAGATATAATGGAAAGCCCGACCCCTTGGGGAAACGCTATTGTTATAAAAAGAAATTCCAGACTAATCCAAAGCGGACTGTAAAATCACGAAAGGGATGGTTTGGTGCTGAATAATAATTACGCCCAGTGAAGGCTGCGTTAAAATGCTCTGCCTTAAGAAATATTCTTGTTTGTCTGATTTTGGCATTAACAAAGAAATCTAGTCTTGGAAAACCACCTAATTCTTGTTGATTTTGTGTGTAAAATTCTGACAGAAGTGGATCGTAATCATCCATGTTATAGGTTGTAAAATAATTAAATATAATACCAGTTTGCAAAAACATAGCTTTTTTAAACACATGGTTGGAATAATATAACGTATTTCGAGTAACTAATTGAGGTACATTAAGTGTATTAGAATTATCTTGAACAGTTTGGTATAATATTGTATTATCCAATCTAAAGTTATTATATCGGATTTCTTTTTGAAGTTTTATTTTTAAGTAGGTAATAACATCATTATTTTGAAATGCTTTTACTGCTTCATTTTGATCTTTCGCAAAATACACATAGTCATTTACGGTACTTAAGTCCAATGTTAGGTTTGCATATTTATTAGATTGTAGTTTAAATATTAATTGTTGTGTCTTTATATTATTGAACTGATTACGCCAATTATAGTTTTTATAATCACTTTGGTATAGTAAGGTGTTAAAGTCTGGCGCTGTAGAACTATGATTAATATTAGCTAAAACTGCTAGGTCTTTATTTAATTGATAGGATGCTGATCCGGAAATATAATTGCCTTCAAATTCTCCAGAAACGTTTAATCCTACTTCTCCGTTTAGATTAAACCCTTTATAGTTTTTGTTGTATTTTCCTCCTACAGATAATATATCTCCTTTTAATCTGTTTGGGATTACGGTTTGATTTATTAAGACTATCCTATTATAACCATAATTATAATTATTATGAGTTGCATTAAATTGAAGATTACCAATTGTGGCATTACTATAATTTAATTGTAATTGGTTAGTAAATTGTTCTAACTCTGTTCTATCATTTATGTTTGAAGATTGAAAGGCTTCTCCAAAAAACTCTTTATTTGCAGATGTTTGATCATAGGTGTAAATTTTATCCTCTAACATCATTACATGTGCTAATTGTATTTTATTCGAGCTTATTGAGTCTTTAGGCCTAACTACATCATAACTTTGGTTTAAGTAAAACCGTTTTCCTAGCAATAGGTTTTCTGCATCTTCGAAATTAACCTCAAGCACACCTCTTTCTTTAAAATCATCATCTCCAGATTCAAAAAAGGGTATATTACTATCGACTAGTCCACCATTTTCTTGATTAAATATATCCTGAGAGGTAAAATGTGTATTTACTATATACCTCCTATCTTTTGTCTTGTAACTTGCTCTAATCCTTAAATTTCCCGTACTAGTCAATGAGTTTTGATAAAACCCTAAAGATCTCATTCCTTTGTAACCAATTGATGCATTTAACTGTTTAGACGTGTTAGTTGTAAAAAATGCATCTAATTGTTGACCTTGAGTAAATGCGGTCTTAAAGTACAACTCTGTTAGAGGTGTTGGAACATGAAA
This sequence comes from Olleya sp. YS, assembly GCF_029760915.1. Lineage (NCBI taxonomy): Bacteria > Pseudomonadati > Bacteroidota > Flavobacteriia > Flavobacteriales > Flavobacteriaceae > Olleya > Olleya sp. YS. The sequence continues at coordinate 472,524 of NZ_CP121685.1, forward strand.
AGAATTAATATCATCTGCATCCATATAATTAAAATGCTTAGCTTTTGCACCAAATCCAGGAATTAGATTAGAGTTTTCAAAATTATAAGTCAGGCTATTATAACTTTGACCAACATTAGCAAATGGCATTAAACCAAAATTATCACGCCTTAAATAATTAAACTTATACTCTTTATTAATAGTTAAGGTTGTATCTAAATACGTCGTATCTCTTTGTTTTGTAATAATTAAATAGTCTGTGATTTTTGCGTCTAAATTTTTAACCCCTTTACTTTTCAGAGTTCTTCCTTGACTTAAACTATCTTGCAAAACTTGGTCAGATTTATTTAAACTTGAAGTGGATTTTGATAATTTTCTGGGTGTTTGTGCAAAAGCTACACCTGCAAAAGTTATTAAAAGAAGAGTGAAAATTATTTTTTTCATTAAATGGTAACTATTTTTAGACCTTTAATTTTAAGCTGAATCATTTATTTTGCCAAAAATAGCAAATATCTTTATGGTTTTAAGTTTTCTGTTAAGAAAGGCATAATTTTGAAATACAATAACGTAAAAGCTTCTAATATATTTAATGCTTAAACTAAAACATTCTAATTATAATTTTGAATGCGGTACAGACGAAGCTGGTCGTGGTTGTCTTGCTGGACCTGTGACTGCTGCTGCAGTAATATTAAAACCGAATTTTAAAAACGAATTTTTAAACGACTCAAAACTAATTAGCAAAAAAAAGCGTGATTTATTAAGACCAATTATTGAAGACGAAGCCTTATGCTTTGGGTTTGCACATGTGTTTCAAGAGGATATTGATAAGATTAACATTTTAAATGCCTCTATTTTAGCCATGCATAAATCTATTGAAACGCTAAGCAAAATTCCGGAGTTTATTATTGTTGATGGCAATAAGTTTAAACCCTATAGTAACATTCCTTATGAAACCATTATTAAAGGTGATGGCAAATACTTAAGTATAGCTGCTGCTTCTGTTTTAGCAAAAACTTACAGAGATGCGTATATGAATAAAATACATGAGGAATTCCCGATGTATAATTGGAAACAAAATAAAGGCTATCCTACTAAAGAACATCGTGAAGCCATAAAAAAATACGGAATTACAAAATACCACAGAAAAAGCTTTAGACTATTACCTGAACAATTGACATTAGAACTCTAACTTATTATATTTGCATAAACCCTCAGCCTTTATGAAACACTTTTGGTATAGTTTCCTTTTTGTTTTATTTCTATTGTCTTGTAATTCTTCCTCTAAAAAAAATAACATAGACGATTTTATTTTTAGTGATTCGGATTTTGTTTTAAGCATTAACAATCTTGAAAACTTTAAAAGCAACACCACCAACAATCACTTTATAACACAATTGGCAAAAACTAATACTTTTAAAAATATCACCAAAAAACTACAGTTTTTAAATCACTTAAAAAGTAATGAACGTATCTACATCAACCTTTTTAAAGATGAAAAGGATAGTATTCAATTTAGTTTTGTAACACAAATTAAAGATTCAATATTTACTTTAGACAGTTTAAAACTGGATAGAGAAACCGTAAAATTAAAAGGGTTTACTACTGAGAAGATTACCGATAATAATCAACCCTTGTTTATCACAAAAATAGGACGCATTATTGTTGGCGCCAGTAATAGCAAACATTTAGAACAATTAATTAATTCTAAAAACAAAAGTACATTAGCAAAAACATTAATTGCAACGCAACAACAAGAGGCTTCCTTTTCTGTTTTAATCAACTCTAAAAGTCCTTTTAAACAGTTATTTGATAATGAAGCATTAAATTATAAATCATTTACAGAATCTTTAACATTTGATGTTGAATTAACCCAAAACCAACTCATTTTAAATGGAATAACCAAAGCAGCCGATAGTTTTAACAGCTTAATTAATGTGTTTAAAAATACGCGTCCGCAAGACAATCAATTAGCACAAATTGCACCTTCTAATAGTAACGGTTTTTTAAGTATAACGTTTAATAATTTTAGCATTTTTAAAACTAATTTAGATCAGTTTAGTAAAATAGATAGTACAGTAACACTAAACCCTCTGTTTGATAATATTAAAGAATTTGGAGAAATCTACTTTAATAATAGCAACGCCATTATTTTAAATAGTTTAGATATTTATGCAACCAAAGAGTCTTTAATTAGCGAGCAGGAAAATGCTGAAACCTTTAGAGAGGTTTCTATCTATAATTTTTCAAATCCGACACTATTTGAAACATATTTATCACCTTTCATTCATTTGGATGAGGCTTCAAAATATTGCATTTTAGACAATTTTTTAGTGTTTTCTAATAGCACAGAAACTTTAGAAAACATTATTGTTAACTTTCAAAACCAAACCACTTTTGCGCATCGCGACTATTATCAAAACTTACAAACTAATTTAAGCGACCAAGCGTCTATATTACAAGTTTTAAATCCTGAAAAACTTCAAGATTTAGTAAAAACCAACTTAGACAGTAGCGCTAATTTTCAATTTAAAGATTACAAAACCAATGCGTTGCAGTTTGTTTACGATTCTAATTTTGCACATTTTAATGCAGTAATTCAGCAAAGCAAACAATCTAATAATGACAATTCAATTACAGAATTGTTTAATATTAAGCTTGATTATGATTTGTTAAACAATCCTCAGTTTGTGAAAAATCATCGGACTAAACAACAAGATATTGCGGTACAGGATATAAGAAATACGTTATATATGATTTCTAATACAGGGAAAATATTATGGAAAAAACAACTTCATGGTCCTATTTTGGGTAATATAGAGCAAATTGACATGTATAAAAATGGACGTCTGCAATTGGCTTTTGCTACTCCAAAACGCGTGTATGTCTTAGACCGAAACGGAAACGATGTCAAACCCTTCCCAATGTCGTTTAATGATGAGATTACTCAACCACTTTCGGTTTTTGATTACGATAAAAAACGAAATTACCGTTTATTTGTAACACAAGGTAAAAACGTCTTATTATATGATGCTAAAGGAAAAACAGTTAAAGGGTTTAATTTTAAAGCTGCAAACGACGCACTAAACACACCACCAAAACATATTAGAATTGGAAGAAAAGATTATTTAGTTTTTAAAACCGATAATAAAATTTACATATTGGACAGACGTGGTAAACCTAGAGTAAGACCAAAAACAAACGTTGATTTTTCTAAACAACCTGTGTTTGAATACAATAATGGTTTTGCAACTACGACTAAAGATGGTGATTTAGTCCAAATAGATCAAAATGGTAATGCATCAATAACTAACATCAATCTTACAGACAACCACACTATTGTATCTACAACCAAAACTATGGTTACGCAAAGTGATAATGTTTTTGATATAAAAGACAATACATTAGAATTAGATTTTGGAAACTACACACCTGTACAATTGTTTTTATTAAATAATAAAATTTACGTTGCTACAACCGACTTACAAACGCAGAAAGTTATGTTATTTGATAGTAATGCCAAACCAATTGACAAATTTCCAGTGTATGGCACATCAACTATTGATTTAGGCAATATTGACAAAGACCTAAACTTAGAGTTTGTAACTAAAGGTGAGAATAATTCCATTTTAGTTTATAAAATAAATTAACCTAAAAGTTAACCTTTATTATTTTTTGACATTAATAATAAAATACAGTTTAACCAACCAACTGTACATTATTATTAACTAGTTATACAAATTATGTTTTCCATGTCTTAAAAAACTATTAGATTACATAGTTAAATAGCTATAAATCAAAAAATTATGAAATTAAAACCAACTTTTATCATTGCATTTTGCTTACTTCTAACTGCATGTGCATGCGATAATGACGAAGACAACATTAAAACGGTTGCATTAACTGAAACTAACTATGTGTATGAAGGTGATTTATACATTTATGCGTTAGAAACAGAAAGACAAAATTTATTTGATTATCTAGAAAACCCTAATGACCCAAACTATAACGAAGAACAAGCAGCAATAGCAGAGCAGCGTATTGGTGAAATAAATGAAATTATTGAAAGCTCTACAACTGGAGCTATGATAGGTTTTCCAATAATTCCTCCTCCTCCATTACCTCCTGTACCATGTATATGTTTTAGTGTATGGAATCAACTAGAGTTTTTAGTTTTAGATGATAGTATACTTGCAATTGAAGCTACAATTACAGACCAAAATCAAGAGGTACTTTTTTATGCAAACTCTCAAAGTGAGATGCTTAACGTATTAGAATTTCAAGACGGTTTTAAAGCTTTTAGATTTGAAGCACAGCAAGAAGGATATTTTGGTCCAGCAACTTTAACCATAAACAAGGTAGATCAATCAGAAACGCCAATTAGTTATTCGGTACCATTATTAATTGGTGACGCACAATAAAAAATTTAAATTTTATTTTTAACTTTAAGCCTAGATAAACAATTATTTAGGCTTAATTTTTTGTTTTATGGTTTTACTTTCTAAAAGATATTTGCCTTTTATTTTTTTATTTACAACTTGTATCCATTCGCATTTATTATCCCAAAACAAATCCTCTGTTCTAGATTCCTATTTTAACAATCTTTACACTCATATGTATAGAAATGAGGATTCTACCCAATTTTACAAAAATAAGATTATTAAGGAGGCTACAGAGAAACAAGAATACGAATATCTTTTTTACGCTTATCTAATGAGCAATAAATCTGCTGCTGTTTTTAATAATTTAAAAGAGTTAGAAAATAATTTTAAAACACTGGATAGTCTATTTGACAGTAATACTGACGCATTTAAAAATATCGCATCAATTACTCAAATAAAAAACTCTTATTTATACGACAAAGCAACCTATTTGTATAAGCTTAATAATTATGAAGAGGCTAAAAAAAAATTAAACCTGTTAATTGACAACACAGAACATATAGCAGATTCTTTATTAATAAAAAATGATATTGATCTTGTGTATGGTGCGTATAGCTTTTTAGCTAAAATACTTAGTAATACTGGTGAATTGGATGTAGCAAATCAATATTATGATAAAAACATCCGATTTATAAACAAAATTAATGATGCAAAAAAAGATGAAAGATTAAGTTCTGTATACAGACTAAAAGGTGAAGTTTATAAAAAACTTAAAAAATATAAAGCTTCTAATTTATATCTAAAAAAAGCATTTAATTACAGTGTTAGTAGCAATCTAAGTCAAAATGATATTATTAATGAAGCAAATACCATCGCAGAAAATTTTATTGCTTTAAAACAATATGATAGTGCGTTTTATTACCTAGAGCAGATTAAGTCTTACGCAGACACTAATGCACCTTATGGTTTTTTGTATTACAATACCAAAGCGAAACTAGACGAAGCGATGGGCAACACCAATACCGTTAAAGCCAATTATATAAACGCGCTTGACTTATTAAACAAAAAATGGAAAGGATTAAAGCACGTCGAAATAGCAAACACTTTACAATCCTACTCTAACTATCTGACTAACACTGGAAAATTTCAAGACGCATTAAAGCAAAACACTTTAGCTATACAGCAAGTGCAAGGTAGAGATGTTGTAAACTCTTCTATTAACCAAATAACTTTATTTAAATTATTAGAACAAAAAGGAAAAATTCAATTACGATTAAACTTGGTTGACTCTGTAATTAGCACCACCAAGCAAGCTGCAAAATTGTTAGATACTTTAAAACCTACATTTAAAAATAAATCTGACAAACTATTACTTATAGAAAATGCATATACACTATTTGAAAATGGATTGGACGCTACCTACAGCAAATACAAATTAGATAAAAAACAGGCGATAGAGGATGCCTTTTTCTTTTTAGAAAAAAGTAAAAGCACCTTACTTCTAGAATCTTTATTAGGTGTTAAAGCTGAACATTTTAGTAATATCCCAAAAGATATTCTTGCTAGAGAACAAATCTATAAAATCAAAATAACCAATCTAGAAAAGCAAATAAACAGACAACAAAATGATGCCATAAAAGATCAATTATTTGCTACAAAAACCAATTACAGACAATTTTTGGACACGCTTGAGACTAGTTATAAGGATTATTATAATTTAAAGTATGATACTTCTATACAAACATTAAGCGCCTTGCAAAATCAATTGCATAAAACAGAAGCGGTAGTCTCTTATTTTTATGGCAACCAAACTATATATACTTTAACAATTACTAACAATACTGTTCATTTTAATAAAATAGATGTGACCAAATCTTTGGATCAACTCATTAAAACTTTTCAAAGACAATTAAGTAATCCAAAGTCAGACCTCAAGCAACTACAGCTAAATGCTAATCAACTATATTCAATTCTTTTAGAACCAGGATTAAAAAACACACTATTAGACAGACTAACTATTTTACCAGATGGTCTTCTAAACTATATTCCGTTTGAAGCTTTAATAAAAGATACTAATTATCTGGTAGAGGATTACAGTATTTCTTACATCAATTCTGCTACTTTATTAAAAGAAATACAAACAAAAAAAGGACATAAAAATAATTTATTAGCATTTGCACCAGAGTTTGAAGGTAATGAGTTAAATTCTGACCTTAGAGCCAGTTTACAACCCTTACCACATAGTAAAACTGAAATACAAAACATCAATCAATACTATAACGGAACGCTTTACACAAATCAACAAGCTTCCCTTGATAACTTTAAAACCAATGCTTCTAATTATGGAATAATCCACTTAGCAACACATGCTATTTTCGACGATACCAATCCTGAGTTTTCTTATCTAGCATTTGGAAATCAAGAATCCGATTTACTTTACGTAGCCGACTTGTACAATCTTAACCTCAACGCTAATTTGGTAACACTCTCTGCATGCGAAAGTGGTATTGGCAATCTCAAACGTGGTGAAGGTTTACTGAGTTTAGCTAGAGGGTTTTATTTTAGTGGTGCACAAAGTATATCAAGCACGCTTTGGAAAATTAATGATGCGTCCTCTGCATCGTTAATGTCCAATTTTTATGAAAACCTATCTAAAGGACATACTAAATCTAAAGCTTTGCAAGAAGCAAAAGTCAATTTTGTAAAATCTAATAAAGACAATGCTTTATCACATCCTTACTACTGGTCTGGTTTTATTATTTCTGGACATACTGAAGCCTTAACAACAACTAATTATTGGCTTTGGATAGGTATAAGCTTGATTGGTGTATTGCTACTTTGGTTACTGTTTAGAAAGAAAACCTCTTAATTTAAATGGTTAAGTAAGGCTTTAGCGTCTTCTTTTTTGAAGTTATATTTTGTAATTAAAGTTTTTAGATGTTTAATTGCTTCTGTTTCGTTTTCTTGCTTTAAGTTAATTAATGCAAGATACCAATGTGCTTCAGCTATGAAGGTTTTTTCATTATCAATTTCAGCTTTAAACAAGATTTTGGCTTCATCTAGTTGATCCAACCCTAAATGCGCTTGTGCTTTGTAAAAGTTAAAGTAAGGTTGCTCCTCTTCAATCGTATTAAATGTCTCTAAAGCTGTTTTATAATCTTGCGTTTCATAAGCCACAAAAGCATCACGCTCTTGACTGGTTGTATCTTCACCACGTGTTATGGTGTAGACTGTATTTGGATAATTAGTGAAGTTTTCATCATATAAAGCATTATAATTCACTCCAAAAAGCGCATCATAACCAAACCATCCAGCACCTAAAAACAACACAACAGACGCAGCAATACGCCAATTAAACCAACTAGAGCTGGTCTGTTCAGAATCTGCTATATTAACTTCAAAATCTTGTAATTTGGCTTTAAGAGCTTCAGATTTCTCTGCTTTTATGACTTGCTTTAAGTTATTCTCAAATTCAAATTGTGCTTTAAATTCAGCATCACTTTTTAATAATTCATTAAATAACTCTTCCTGACTTGGTGTCAAGCTATTAGAAAAATATAGGTATAATAATTCGTCTTTATTCATGCTATAAGGGATTGCTATTAATACGTTGTTTTAGGGTTTTTAAACATCTAGACTTGGTGCTTTTTATAACATTTTCGCTGTTATAATTACCATATTCTAAAATATCTTTAATGGTAAATCCTCTGTAATAAAATAAAGATAGTAACTCTTGACATTGCTTACCTAAGCCTGCAAAATGTTGTCTTAACAACTGCTGCTCATGCGTTAGGCTTGGCTCATCAACCTCTAAAGTTTCGACTAAATTATCATTATCCTTTACTAAGGACAAATCAAATTGACCACTTACTTTTTTATTGTTTTTCTTCATCTTATCAAAGATTAAGTACTTACCAATACTAAACAAATAAGTAGAAATACTGCTTGTAAACTGCTCTATCTTTCCGCTCATAACATTATTGTAAAACGCAATGTAAGCGTCTTGATAGACATCAATAACATCCTCTTGATCTAGATTGTAACGTCTAGCAAAATTTATAAACTTCTCTCTGTTGTCTTCATATACTTGTTGAAGCGCTTTGTCAGAGCCTTGTTTTAAATCTTGAAGCGATAGTTCTACTTGGTTGTTTGACATTTAATAGCTTTTGGATTAAAAGGTTAACATGCATTAGCTAATTTAACTTTTTTTTAAACAAAAGAGAACCAAAGTGTTAACCTTTTTAAAATGAAACTATTAATAGTAAACCATTTAAAATTATTTACAATGAAATCTATTAAAACACTTCTAATCCTTTTAAGTTTATGCTTTGCAACACAAGCAGATGCACAAATCTGGAAAAAACTAGGTAAAAAGGTTGAAAGAGCAGCCGAAAAAACCTTAGAGAAAAAAGTTGAAGAAAAAACCGAACGCGAAACCGAAAAAGCATTCGACTCTACCTTTAATAATTCTAAGAAAAACAAAAAAGCTAATCCGTTTAATGTATCTGGTTCAAAAGCAGAACCAGCTAGTAGTTATACATTCTCTCATAAATATGTTATGAAAATTGAAAGCGGTAAAAGAGCAGTCAATATCAATTACTACTTATCTGATTCTCAAGATTATTTTGGCACCAGTATGCCAGAACAAGATCAAATGATTTCTGTCATGGATTTTAAAAGAAAATCACTATTCATGTTTATGAATACAAATGGCAGCAAAATGCTAATGTCAACAAAATTGGATTTTGAAGATTTGACTGACGATGCTATAGAAGAAACAGACGTTAGCGTTACAGCAACCGGAAAGACTAAAACTATTTTAGGTTATACATGCGAAGAGTTTAAAGTAGTCGGTAAAGATATGACTGGAACGGTTTGGATAGCACCAAACGCAGGTGTCAGTTTTGCCAAATCCTTTTATAATGTTAAAGCCAAAAAAGGAGCTAGCCAATCTTGGATGAAAATGCTTAACGGTTTGACTATGGAAATGGATATGGTGGACACCTCAAAACGTAAACCACAACGCATCAAAATGACCTGTATTGCACTGGATAAAACCACAACCACTATCCAAACCAACGACTATAAAAAAATGTTGTAAATATCATACTTTCGTTATTATCATCTATTATCTCCCTATACATTAGTTAATGCATTTCATTTTTTAGGTTAGTTAGAAGAAGTCGAAACATAAGTTTTCGACTTTTTTTGTTTAGATGTTAACCTTTTCATTTTAAAACTATTAAAAATAAAAACAAATACTATTAATCATTTAAAAACAAAAACAATGAAATCTTTAATTTTAAAATCAAAATTCTATTTAGTTATCCTAACGTTATTAGCTTTTATGTCATGTAGTGATGATGATATGTCAGAGCCACAAGTACAAGCTCCATCGGTGTCGTATTCTGCAACTACATTGGATGCGATGTTCTTTACAGCTGGTAACTCTCCTGCTCCAACCTTAAACTGGAATGGTAATCAAGGTAGTTTTTATTTAGCCAATACAATTAACGGATTAAATATTAATAGCACTACAGGTGTTTTAAATTGGACTCATGGATTACCAGCAGGTACACATGACGTTCAAGTTATTGCTGTTAATAGTGCAGGACAAACAACAATAAACATGACCATTAATAATCCGCTTCAAGGTACATTTACTGGTACTTATGATAATACTTATTTCTTCGAAATAGAATTTATGGAAAACGGAACACTGTTATTAAGTGCAGACGATGTCGTAAACCCATATACAGCAACAGGAACTTGGGCTATTAATGGATCTAACATTCAAGTAGATTATACATATGATCTTGGTGGCGATTATTCATTATCTGGACCTTTAACTCTTGGTACAAATGCAGTTTACTCTGGTGATTGGTTTTATGACCATGGAACAATATCCGGAAATGAAGGTGGTATTTTTGAAATAACTTTAAATTAAACTTACCTAAATTAGTCTTTAAAAAACCGAAGCAAAGTCTTCGGTTTTTTTGTGCTTTTTTTCTTCTTTATTTACTAACATTGTAAGTGTAAATAAATTTTATTTTTAAGATGATTAATCGTAATAAAGCCTCTATTTTAAAATGTATTATCCACAAGGTTGGTAATAAACATAACGACACTAAAAATGCATTTTCTGAAAAAGAAATCCATTTTGACGAAGCCAGTTACGAGCTGATGCTACCCTTTTTACTAAGACCATTTACAAGTTTAGTACAAAGTCACCGATTTAGCCATCATGCCAATATTGAGCTAAACGAAATTAATGCCTATACCAACCAAATTTTTGGAGATGATGATACTTTTGTTGATGTCTCAAAAAATATTGTCAAACACTTATACGAGCAATCTACCTCTGCACAAATAAAAACAGGAGATGTGATTGTTGCCTATTTTGATGGTGTAGAGTATAATGAAATGGTGATTGATGCTATTGGTATTTTTAAAATTGAAAATAAGCTTAACTTTTTTCAAACCTATTTAGAAAATAACAGCTACGATGTGTTAGTCCAAAAAGGGATTAGTGCCAAAAAAGTAGATAAAGGCTGTTTAATTTTAAACACTGGAGATGCAGAAGGTAAAGTGGTACTAACGGTAGACAATAATAGTTACGATGCTGCCTATTGGACCGATAAGTTTTTAAATATTAAGTATGCAGACGACCACAATAGCCATACCCAAAACTACTTAGAGTTGTGTAAAGAGTTTTCTACAGAAGTCATTAAAACCACTTATGGTGCACAACAACGTGCCGATTTTTTAGCCAAAACCATAGATTTTTTTAAAGAGAACGAGGTAGTTAATATCGAGCGTTTTAAAGACGACATCTTTGAAGAAGACAAACATATAGACTTATTTGAAGCCTATAAAAAAGAGTTTGAAGCCGAACAAAACGTTTTAATTAGAAACCAGTTTGATGTATCTGACAGGGTGTTAAACAAAGAGAAAAAGAAAATTAAAACCGATATTAAACTAGACACCAACATCCAAATTAAATTAGATATTGATGCACCAGAAGCTGCCAGCGAGCATCTAGAACGTGGTTACGATGACGAGAAAAAAATGCACTACTATAAGGTGTTTTTTAATGTAGAAGGTTAGAACTATTTAAAGCGTTTTTGCAATTTGACTTTGTCGAAAAAATCTACTAACTTCGAATCTAGTAGAACTGCTGATATAAAACATTAAAACGATTTGATATCAACTTAACGTTGGCTAAAATTTTAACAACCGAATGAATATCAAAGAAAAAATTGAGTTTTTTAAAATTAATCTAAAAGATAAATATGATGTCTTACCAACTGCAAAAAAAGAAGACTTACATAACTTTGAAAAGCATTACCAACTTAAATTACCTGAATACTATAAGTTTTTTGTTACAAACGTTGCCAATGGAATTATTTGCAATAAAAAATATAATGGATATTGCGAAAATATAATCTCCGATTATGATTTCAAAGATCTTGATCAAATTGATGACACTTTTGAAAATCCATTTATAAAATTTCCACTTACCAATCCTACATACGAATTACATGAAACTCAATATGACTATTTTGATGTAACCAACGGAACAATTTTTTTGAAAGGTACTGGATGTGGAAATGGTATCAGGTTAATAATTAAAGGAAAATCTTTTGGGCAAGTTTGGATAGATGAAGTTATGTCGAACGATGAAATATTTCCTGCCTTTTTAAATTCCAATATTGAAAACAATTTTGAGAATTGGATTAACAATAGCTTGGATTACGACATAAACCAGAAATTGCGAGAAGCCAAAGAAAGGAAAGAGAGAATTGCAAATTATACTAAAATAGCTGTGTGTTTAATTGCAATAATAGTAGTAATTACACTAATTATTGTAAGATAAAAAAGTAGCCAACAACCTGTATAGATAATTGCTTGTTCTTTGTGTACTCGAAAAATCCTACGGATTTTCCTCTGGTTCGTTTCCTTTTGCTAACTTAGTTCTCACCAACGCAACAAACCATACACGAAGACGTTCTACTAGGTTCGAAACTGTAAAAAATTAAAAAAAAAAGCGATTTGAAGGTTCAAATCGCTTTTTTAATATCATCATAGAAACTAGTCTGTTATCAGCTTTAGTTTAGTAATGGTTAAGTACTCAACTTCTTCTTCATCACCTTCTTCGTTTTCGCCTATTTCTAAAGAGGCTTCATAAGTGATTGTAAAAGTTTTACCAATGTTTTCCTCAGCGTCTAAATCGAAGTTTTCAAATACGTCTTCACCTAAGTAATTAAATGCCATTTTTTCTTTACCGTCTTTAGTATTTACGGTAAAAATATAATTGGTATCTACAACACCTTCATACACACCTGTTACAGTAGTTTGTGTTGGATTAGTTGTAAATGAGCTTAACGTTACACTTACTAGTGCTATTGCTAGTATTATTAGTTTTGATTTCATAATCGTAAAGGTTTTAAAATAAATAGATTTTTGTGGTGTTTCCGGAAGTTTACCACCTCAAGTCCGAAACTGCTTTTAGTGTTGTAACGGTTACAACAACGCGTGGTCAAATCTGTTTAATATACGTTTACTTTATGGGTTTAGGTGTCGTCATCTTAGGTGTTAAAAATCGTCGTCTTGCTCTTCAGACGGTTCTATTGGGTCTTGTACTGCTTCTGGATCGTCATCGTCAAAATCTTCATAATCGTCTTCGTCATAGTTTTCCATAGTTTTTACCAATTTAGTACTAACTTTTACTAAATACTTGGTGTCTTCTGTAGTCACTTCTACTGCTTCGATTAATTCGTTTTTAGCATTTCTAAACTCGATGATGTGGTCTTCATCATAACCATCAGGATATTTATCGACTAATAGTTTTAAAATTTCTGGTGTTAATTTTTTAAAATCAACAATGACGCGTTTTAAGTTGTCAGGTTTTTTCATTTTCAATAGTTTATTTTTTATTTACTCTAATAACATCGTAAAAATCTTTTCTTCGGTCTTTTAAGTTTTTAACTGCTCCAAATGTATGTAACTCGCGTAATAAACTTAAATCTACGTCTGCTACTAAAATCATTTCGGTATTTGTGGTCGCTTCTGCTTTTATTCCATTACTTGGAAACGAAAAATCGCAAGGTGTAAACACAGCAGATTGTGCGTATTGGATGTCCATATTATTTACGTTTGGTAAGTTACCAACGCTTCCTGCAATAGCCACATAACATTCGTTTTCTATAGCTCTAGCTTGTGCACATAAACGCACACGAGAGTAGCCATTTTGTGTGTCTGTTAAAAATGGAACAAACAGGATGTCCATCCCTTCGTCTGATAATAAACGAGAGAGTTCTGGAAACTCGGAATCATAACAGATTAAAATCCCTATTTTACCTGCATCTGTTTGGAAGGTTTGTAGTTTATTACCTTTTTGCATACCCCAAACTTTAGCTTCGTCTGGAGTAACATGGATTTTTTCATAACGCTCTAAACTACCATCTCTGCGACATAAATAGCCAACATTATACAACTTATTATCAATGACTTCTGGCATACTTCCAGTAATAATATTAATGTTGTATGATATGGATAATTGTTGCATTTTTTCGACAATCTCCTTGGTATAATTTGCTAATTCCCTAATCGCATCTGGCTCATGCAAATGGTTAAACTTAGCCATTAGAGGCGCATTAAAAAACTCTGGAAACAACGCAAAGTCTGAACGATAGGCAGCAACACTATCTACAAAATACTCGACCTGTTGCATTAACTCTTCTAAGCTATGATACGTTCGCATTTGCCACTGTATAAGACCTAAGCGCACTACTGTTTTTACAGTGCTTGCTTTTTTACTTTGCTTAGTATAATAAATATTATCCCATTCCATTAACACAGCATACTCGTTAGACGCTGTATCACCTTCCAAATAGCCTTTTATAACTCTTAAAGGGTGAAAGTCGTTAGAGATTTGAAAATTTAATACAGGATCATGGATTTCTTTGCGCTTAACTTTTTCTATGTATTCTTTAGGCGATAATTGGTCTTGATATTTATGAAAATTTGGCATTCTACCACCAAAAACAATACCTTTTAAGTTTAATTCTTCGCAAACTTCTTTTCTGTAATCATAAAGACGTCTACCCAATCTTAATCCTCTGTATTCTGGTTTGATAAACACATCTATACCATATAACACATCACCATTAGGATCGTGATTTTTAAAATCGTCACCTTCTATAATATCTGCATAAGTATGATTATCTTCTATCTTGTCGTAATTGACGATTAAAGACAAGGCGCATCCTGCGATATTACCATCAATTTTAATCACCACTTGACCTTTTGGGAAAATAGAGGTTAAACGCTCTATGTGATGCTTTTTCCAATACGTATTAAGCACACCACCATAAGACTCTAAAGTTGCCGATTTTAGCTCTTCATAATCACTTACGGTTAAGTATTTTAATTCGATATTTTCAATTTTCTGGTCTTCCATTACAAACCTAAGATATAAGCAAAAATTAATGGTGCCACAATAGTTGCGTCACTTTCTACAATAAACTTTGGTGTATCAATATCTAGTTTTCCCCAAGTAATTTTTTCGTTTGGAACTGCTCCAGAATACGACCCATAACTAGTAGTTGAATCACTAATTTGACAGAAATAACTCCAAAATGGTGTGTCTGTACGTTCCATATCTTGGTATAGCATTGGCACAACACAAATTGGGAAGTCTCCTGCAATACCACCTCCAATTTGAAAGAATCCAATACCTTTTGCTGAATTTTCGGTATACCAATCTGCTAAAAAGGTCATGTATTCTATACCAGATTTCATGGTACTTGCTTTAAGTTCGCCTTTTAAAACATAACTCGCAAAAATATTTCCCATCGTGCTATCTTCCCAACCAGGACACACTATTGGTAGGTTTTTTTCTGCAGCAGCATACATCCATGAGTCTTTTAAGTCTATTTCGTAATATTGCTCTAATACGCCTGACAACAACATTTTGTACATATACTCATGTGGTAAATAGCGTTCGCCTTTAGCTTCTGCATCTTTCCAGATTTTCTCGATATGTTGTTGTAAACGTCTAAACGCTTCCTCTTCTGGAATACACGTATCTGTCACACGATTTAGTCCTTTTTCTAATAAGTCCCATTCTTCTTGAGGTGTTAAATCACGATAGTTTGGTACACGCTTGTAGTGCGAATGCGCCACTAAATTCATGATATCTTCCTCTAAGTTTGCTCCAGTACACGAAATAATATGTACTTTATCTTGTCGAATCATTTCTGCAAAACTTTTACCAAGTTCCGCAGTACTCATAGCACCTGCAAGTGACACTAACATTTTAGCACCTTTATCTAATTGCGCTTCATACCCTTTAGCTGCATCTACTAAAGCTGCTGCATTAAAGTGTAAATAATGATGTTGTATAAATTGAGAAATTGGGCCTTTAGTACTCATCGTCTTCGTTAAATTTAGAACTGTTATTTTTTTGTTTTGTGCTATCGTAAGTATTGTCGTAATCGTCTTCTGCTACTTCATTTAAAAACTTATAACTTAGCATTTTATAGTATAATTTAGCAGCTAAAAAGTCTGAAGATTTATCAATTTTATTTGGACATAGCTCTACAATATCAAAACCAACGACGTTTTTTTCCTCAAAAACTTGTTTTAAAAACTCTAAGGTTTCGTACCATAATAATCCACCAGGTTCTGGTGTTCCTGTACTTGGCATGATAGATGGATCAAAAGCATCTAAATCTATAGTTATAAATACATTATCTGTCATTTGGTCTACTGCGCTATCCATCCAAGTATCATCCATTGCCATCTCATGAGCGAAGTATGTTTTTTCTTCGTCCATAACTGTTTTTTCTATAGCATCCATAGAGCGGATTCCCACTTGGATCAAATTGGTAGTCTGACTCGCTTCATATAACGCACACGCGTGATTGCAAATAGAACCTTCATACGTTTTACGCAAATCGGCATGTGCATCTAACTGTAAAACCGTTAGACTAGGAAACATCTCGTTAAATGCACGAATAGTACCTATAGATACAGAATGTTCACCTCCAAAAATAGTGACAAACTTATTTTTTTTGATATACTTTTTTGTGGCTTGGTGCACAGCATCAACCATTGCTTCTGGTGAAGTGTTTTCTGAAACAGCATCTGCTAAAAACACACCTTGTTTGTACACTTCGGTATCTGTTTCGATATCATACAACTCCATATTTGCAGACGCATCTAAAAAGGCTTCAGGACCTTTATCTGCACCTTTTTGCCATGTACTTGTACCATCATATGGCACTGGAATTAAAACTACTTTTGCTTGTTCTAATTTTGCTAATTCTTCTGGAATCCCAGCATATGTTTTAGTTTGCATAACCTAAAATTTTAAGTAAGTCTTCACTTTTTTGTTGTTCTTTAAATACTGTTTTTGTGATGTTGCCATCTTGGTCTTTATCTATTAATATATGTTTTGGACTAGGTATTAAACAGTGTTGCAACCCTCCAAATCCACCTATAGTTTCTTGATAAGCTCCTGTGTTAAAAAAGCCTATATACAATGGTTTATCTTTGTTATATTTTGGTAAATAAATCGCGTTCATGTGTTGCTCGCTATTATAATAATCGTCGCTATCACAAGTTAAACCACCTAATAAAACACGCTCATAACTATCGTTCCATCTGTTAATTGCTAACATGATAAAACGCTTGTTGATTGCCCAAGTATCTGGAAGTGTTGTTATAAAAGATGAGTTTATCATGTTCCATTTTTCACGATCGTTTTGTTGTTTTTGGTATAAGACCTCGTAAATTGCTCCTCCACTTTCGCCTACCGTAAAACTTCCAAATTCAGTAAAAATGTTTGGGACGTCCACGTCCTCTTCGTCACAAGTTTGTTTGATTTGGTTGATGATTTCGTCTATCATATACTCGTAATCAAACTCAAAAGCTAACGAGTTTTTTATAGGAAATCCACCACCGATATTTAAACTGTCTAAACTTGGACAAATCTTTTTTAAGCTAGTGTACACTTTCAAACATTTTAACAACTCATTCCAATAGTAAGCATTATCTCTAATTCCTGTATTGATAAAAAAGTGAAGCATTTTAAGCTCTACTTTTGGGTTGTCTTTAATTTGATTTTTATAAAAAGGGACAATATTTTTATACCCAATGCCTAATCTTGAGGTATAAAACTCAAATTTTGGTTCTTCTTCTGAAGCTATTCTGATACCTACTTTAAATTTACCATCAATCTGATTTGAAAGTAAATCTATTTCTTCATAGTTATCTATTATAGGAATACAGTTTTTTTGTCCATTATTAATAAGCCTAGCAATGTTGGTTATGTACTGCTCACGTTTAAACCCATTACTAATAACAAAAGTCTCATTAGTTATTTTGCCTTCTTTTTTTAGGTTTTCTACTATATCTATATCAAAAGCAGAAGACGTTTCTATATGGATATCGTTTTTTAAAGCTTCATTTAAAACATGTTTAAAATGTGAGCTTTTTGTGCAATAACAATAATTGTATTTTCCATTGTAATCATGCTTTTTTATAGCGTCATTAAACCATGTTTTTGCACGTTGAATGTTATTTGATATTTGTGGTAAGTAGGTAAATTTTAAAGGCGCTCCATACGCTTCCACCAACTCCATTAAATCTATGTCATGAAACTGTAGTGTTTTATCCTCAAGCTTGAATTCTGGTTGAGGAAAATCAAAGGTTTGACTGATTAAGTCTATGTATTTTGTGTTCATTATTATTTTTAAAAATGTTGAAATTTAAATAAGAAACAGCATGAAATAAGCTGCTAAAAACAAATAATAATGTATTAATCAAATCTGGATTTTAAGGTCACAAGTAGGCACAAAGCCATACTGATGCTGACTAGCATATATTGAAGTAAAAGCGGAAGTTAGCTTTAAAATTCGGTCGCTTAATCTGTAAGCTGCTTTTGAATATGACTTCCTAATTTTCAAAAGCCCGAACGTAGAAACAGAGTTCAAAGTGTTCAGCTAAATACATTACAAATGAACTACTTTTTTTTGAATTCCAAACTTTTTTTTAAAAAAATTTAATGTTTTTGAAAAAAAATTTCAATCGCCTAATTGTCAAGTGTTTAAAATGAAAAAAAGCGTCTCTATTTACAAATAAATACAAACGCTTTAAAGACAACTAAATGATTGACTAATCCATATCAAGTCTAATTCCCAATGATATATTGTTTTGTTCTACAGCTTGGTTTTTAAATATTGGTGATAAATCATATTTAGCGTATAGACTTAAATCTCCTACTCCAATATAGGCACTTAAACCATAAACAAAAGTGTTGGTGTTGTATCCACTCTTTATTTTTTGCTTAACACGCTCTCCATCGTCTTCATACACTAACTTTTGTTGAGATCTTAATGCAACTCCAGCGTAACCGCCTATTCCTATTTTGAATTTATCATGATTAAAGTAACGTACTCGTCCATCTTTATATTCTTTTTTGTTCCATGGACCAAATTCAAAATGAATAGGCACGACCAAATTTGTAGTTCTAAATTTAGCTTTTTTTAAGTCGGTTGGAAACGTTTCTAATGTGGTGCTATTATTATTTTGCTGAAAAAACTGATTATCTTTAATATCTAATTTATTCCATTGAAATGAAAATCCGTATTTAAAACGTAGTGCATTAGAATTTTCAAACACTCTAGTATTCCATAACCAACCTAGCTCTACAAAACCAGATCCACCTAATTTATAAGGTGAGTCGTCCAAGCTAACACCATCAATAATAGCGTTATTAAAACCCATTGCAAAAACTAATTGATTTCCTGTTCTTACATCTTGTTTTGGAGGATTACCACTAGTTTTCACACCTAAAATCTCTCTATCTCCTTCGCCAATTTTAATGGACACCACATTTTTTGAGTCTTCACCAAACTCATCCTTGTTTCGCTTCATAAACTCCATTCTATTAGCTGCAATTGCAATCCGGTTTTCGATATTTAATGCTCGTTTTTCTGCAGCGTTTTGTTTTAATTGTTCGGCTTCGTCAAATGTAATTTTATCATCTTCTAATCTATCGTTAATCGCTTCAATTTCTAACTTTAAAGCATCACGTTCATCTGTTTTAATTTGTTCTTTAATGACTTCTAACTCTGTATTAGTGTTGTTTTCTTGTGCACTGACTTGAGATACTACAATTAAAAAAATTAAATACGCTAAATGTTTTGTAATGGTTTGCATAACTGTTTGTTTTTTAATGATTATTAATAATTACGCTCGGCTACTGTAGATTTTAAAGTTTCATAGCCTGATTTTACAGCATGAAACAATCTGTTTTTTAGAGATTTTTCGGATTTTATCTCGACTTCTTCCAGCAACGCATTGGCGTCTATTTTTTCTACTTGATATTGATTATTATTAGCTTTAACCTCTGAGTAAGCTTCCTCTAACAGTAAAGTAGCTTCTTTAGTAGTTATGTTTTGGTCTGCAACTGTAGTGTTAGTTACTTCTTCTTTTAGAGGAATCACAACCTTTTTATTTTGAATACTTGAAGTTTCTTTTATAGAAGGGTTTATATTCTGATTTGATTGCTCTACCACTTTTGTAGTTGCTAATAAAGGTGTCTTTTTTACAATTGTTTTTGCCTCTTCTATTTGCTCTTCATTTTTTATTTCAACAATCGGCTTATTTTCAATTGTATTTGAATTATTAGGTATTAAAGTATCCTGTTTAACCTCGTTTACTATGGATTGGATTACTATTATTTTTAGATATGTAAATAGCCAAACACACACCTAAAAAAGTAGCAGCAATCCCTAACCACCAGAAAGTGTATTTTGATTTAGTTTGTTGTGTTTGCAATGCTGTATCTAATTGGCTCCAAGCCTTTTGGCTGGGTGCAATTGTACGACCCTCTAAGGTATCTTTTAATTGCTTTTCAAATTTATTTGGTGCCATATTCTTTAGTATTAATTTTTTTAATATTGTCTTGCAAAAGCTTTCTAGCTTTAAATAACTGCGATTTTGATGTCCCTTCACTAATGTTTAAAAGTGTAGCAATTTCTGCATGCTTATAACCTTCTATCGCATACATAACAAACACCATTTTATAACCTTCAGGTAAATTATCTATTAACTCTTGTAATTGAGCAACATCATACTGTTGAGAGGTCTCGTCTTGGATATCTACATGTTCATACTCTTCATAAACAAATTGAACACTTTTTTTCTGTCTTAAAAAAGAAATAGCTTCTCTAACCATAATACGTCTTATCCATCCTTCAAAACTACCTTCCTGTCTGTAACTTTTTAAATTAGTAAACACCTTTAAAAAACCGTTTAACATAGCTTCTTCTGCGTGATGTATATCTTTTATATAATAACGACAAACACTTAGCATCTTAGGTGCGTGCAATTCAAATAATACGTGTTGAGCCTCACGATTATTTTGAGTTGCTTTTTTTATAAGCTTAGTTTCGTTATTAAATAAAGTAACAACTTTCACAATGTTGGTGTTTAGTTTGGTGTTCTATTTATAAAGACGTAAAAGTTTTACAAAAGGTTGCCTTAAGATGAAAAAAAGTTATTTTTTTCTTTCAATGACGTAATTAACCATTAACTCTAAAGACGTTTTATAATCAGATTCTGGGTAGTGTTTAAGTAGTTGAAGTGCTTCTTTTTGGAAACTTTTCATTTTTGAAACTGCGTAATCCAAGCCTCCATTTTGCTTTACAAAATCAATGACTTGATTAACTCTTTTTTTGTCTTTGTTATGATTTTTAATAGAGTTGATTATCCAGTTTTTATCTTTTTTGGAGCTGTTATTAAGGACGTAAATTAGAGGTAGTGTCATTTTTTGCTCTTTAATATCAATACCAGTTGGTTTACCAATACGTTGGGTACCGTAATCAAATAAATCGTCTTTAATTTGAAACGCCATTCCTATTAATTCTCCAAACTTACGCATACTTTCTACCTCAACCGAGTTGGGTTTGACAGATGCAGCACCTAAGCTACAACACGCAGCAATTAGTGTTGCTGTTTTTTGGCGGATGATATCATAATACACGTCTTCTGTAATATCTAATTTACGTGCTTTTTCTATTTGAAGCAACTCGCCTTCGCTCATTTCTCTTACAGCTATCGAGATTATTTTAAGTAAGTCAAAATCGTTATTATCTATAGATAACAGCAAACCTTTAGAGAGTAAAAAATCACCAATTAAAACCGCTATTTTATTTTTCCATAAAGCGTTTATTGAGAAAAAACCACGACGTTTATTACTATCGTCAACCACATCATCATGGACTAAGGTAGCAGTATGAATTAGCTCTATGACAGATGCACCTCTGTAAGTACGCTCACTGACCTCGCCATTAGATACCATTTTAGCCACCAAAAACACAAACATAGGTCGCATTTGTTTTCCTTTACGGTTAACAATATAGTAGGTAATTCTATTTAAAAGAGCAACTTTAGAAGACATAGAAAGTCTAAACTTTTGTTCAAAAAGTTCCATTTCAAAAGCTATTGGCTGTTTTATTTGTTCGGTTATTTTCAAAAAAGTGCTTTTAACAAACCTAATAAAAAATAAGAAACTTTATTGTCAAGATTACAATAATTACTAATTTTATTACAAAAGCTATAAAAATGAAAAACTACATCTACTTACTCTTAATTTGCTCTTTATTTAATTGTAGCAAAGAGGAAGAACCACAAAACTTTATACTCCCTCAACCTTCAGTTTCTTTAACTTCTAACATTGAAGTGTATAATGAAAATCTGTTGGAAAATAGTTTGGTTTTAGCAGTAGAAAATGGAGGAAACACTTCTTATTTACTTAATAAAGAAGGAGAACGTGTTTTTGAATGGAATTTTGACACAAGGCTTGGTAATGATTTAGAAATTATTGAAGGTGGTAAACTTTTAGGTATGTTTAAAGTAAATGCACCAGAAATTAGTTTTGGAGGTGCTGGTGGTACAATTAAAATTTTAAACCCTAATTCCTCTGTAGATTGGCAATATACTTACGCTTCAGAAAACTACATAGCACATCATGATGTAGAGCTACTACCTAACGGAAATCTATTATTTATGGCTTGGGAAAAAGTTGAACCATTAACAGCACAATCAAATGGCGTAAATGTAACTGAAGCTATATATCCAGAAACCTTAATTGAAATTAATCCCGATAGCAATCAAATTGTTTGGAAATGGAATAGTTTTGATCATATCGTACAAGATTTAGACTCAACAAAACTTAATTATGGAGTAATCAATGATAACCCAAATCTTATAGATATAAATTATAATAGTGTAGCCCAAGGAGGAGACATCATGCATGCAAATGGTATAGATTATGACGAAACCGAAGATATTATCTACCTAAGCGTAAATGATTATAGTGAAATTTGGGTGATAGATCACAGTACTACAACACTTGAAGCAGCTTCCAATACTGGAGGCAACTATAATAAAGGAGGCGATTTAATATACAGATTTGGTAACCCAGAAGCCTATAATAATGTTGGTGATAGATTATTTTATAATAATCATTTTCCTAATTTAATAGAAAAAGAAGTCCCTGGTAAAGATAACATGTTAGTCTTTGTTAATAGAGACAATAATCAAACACAATCTGCAGTGTATGAATTAGAGCTACCAGCCACCTTTAATTTGATTCCAAATACGAATAACGAACCTAACATAGTCTGGCAATTTACAGATACAGAAATGTATTCTAAAATCATTTCTGGAGCAGTAAGATTGCCAAATGGAAATACTCTTATCTGTGAAGGTGATTATGGTTTTTGGGAAATTACAGCAGGTGGAGAGATTGCTTGGAAATATAACGGTATGGGAGTTTCGCTTTGGAGGTGTTATAATTACAACACTGAAGATGAGTTGCTTGACGACTTAATGCTGTGATTTTAAAAAAAAAATTGTATATTAATTCGCTATTAATTTTAATCCACCCTCAATATGAAAAAAATTACTTTTTTAATTATCTTTTGTTTGACCGCAACCACATGGATGTATAGTCAATGTACTACTATTACTGGTGGTAACTACGGTAATCTCGTTGTTGCTAACGATGGAAGTGCAGAACAAATTGCTATTGATAACTGGCCAAATGCAGAATATTCAGCAATTGAAGGTTTAATACCAGGAAATACGTATACAGTTACAGGTACTAACACAACTAGTATATATATTACAATCGCAGAAATTGACTGGGCAAATCCAATGCTTGGTGGTACAGTATTAGTACATGGCCCATCGTCTGTATCGTTTACTGCAACTACTACCGATGTAATAATACATTGGCATTTAGATGCTCTTTGTTCTACTCAAGCTAGTGACAACACTTTAACAACAATACAATGTACTAGTGCTACTTGTAGCTGTACAGCAACTTCATCTCCTGGTGCTCCAACCGGACCAACTCCAGGAAATATGGCTATTGATATTCCAATAGATGCCACAGATCCAGCAAACTTACTTATTACTCCTTTTTCATGGGTAGATGGAGCTGGTGATCCTGCAACTAGCTATACTTTAAGTTTAGGTGTAACTCCAACAGGAGACGATATAGGATCAATTAGTGGTGCAACTAATGGTAATGGAATTAATTATACTTGGGATTACAATACTACTTATTATTGGAAAGTTAATGCTATAAATTGCTTTGGTTCTGATGAGAGTGCTGTATGGAGTTTTACAACAACTTCATGTACTGCTACTGCTGCACCAGATGCGGTAACAACACCTACTCCTTCTGATGGAGCAATTGATGTTCCAATTGACGCAACGGATCCAGCTAATTTATTAATAACACCTTTTTCTTGGGTGGATGCAGCAACAGGTGATCCAGCAACTTCTTACACCTTAAGTCTTGGAACAACTCCAACAGGAGACGATATTGGCACAATCGATCCAGCAACTAATGGTAACGGTATTGTATATACTTGGGCTTACAGTACAACCTACTATTGGTACGTTACTGGTGTGAATTGTGTAGGTAGTGCTCCAGGTGCTATTTATAGTTTTACAACTGAAGCTGATCCCGCTCTATCTATAGATGAGTTTGATGCTAACACATTTAGTATTTATCCTAATCCTGCCAAAAATGAAATTAGTATAAAAACTGATATAAGTTTTGATTCGGTTGCGATATACAATCAATTGGGACAACGTGTATTACAATTAAATAGTGATAAATTAATAGATAATACTATTAATATTAGCGACTTAAATAGTGGTATCTTTTTCATGAAGATTAAGTCTAATGATAAAGAACAAACCATTAAATTTATTAAAGAGTAACCAACATTATTAAAACCAAAAAGCGACTTCTAAAATTTTTTAAAAGTCGCTTTTTTTATTAAATTATTTAAATATTTATCCTTTATTCGCTAACTGTCCACAAGCTGCATCTATATCTTTTCCTCGACTACGTCTAACGGTTACAGTAATGTTATTAGCTTCTAACACTTGTTGATACATATCAATTGCTTCAGATTTAGCTTGTTGAAACTGTCCATCGTCAATAGGATTATATTCAATAAGATTGACCTTACTAGGTGCAAATTTGCAAAACTGCACTAAAGCATCAACATCTTTACGTTTGTCATTAATACCTTCCCAAACAACATACTCGTAAGTTATTCTATTTTTAGTTTTTTCGTACCAATAGACTAATGCTTCTCGCAATGATGCTAAAGGAAATGTTGCATTAAATGGCATGATGGACGTTCTAACCTCATCTATTGCAGAATGCAACGATACTGCTAGTTTAAACTTTACGTTATCATCTGCCATTTTTTTAATCATCTTTGGTACGCCTGAAGTAGAGACTACAATACGTCTTGGTGACATGCCTAACCCTTCTGGTGAGGTAATTTTGTCTATAGCTTTAAGTACGTTATTGTAATTCATAAGTGGTTCTCCCATACCCATAAACACAATATTACTTAGCGGTCTGTCAAAATATAGTCTGCTTTCTCTATCTATTGCAACAACTTGGTCGTAAATCTCATCTGGATTTAAATTACGCATGCGTTTTAATCGTGCTGTTGCACAAAATTTACAGTCTAAACTACAACCCACTTGACTAGACACACAAGCTGTTGTTCTGGTTTTGGTTGGAATTAAAACGGACTCGACAATTAAATCGTCATGTAATCGTACCGCATTTTTTACAGTACCATCACTACTACGTTGCATGACATCTACTTTAATGTGGTTTATCACAAAATTGTCCTCTAGCATTTGACGTGTCTCTTTAGAGATATTGGTCATATCATCAAAAGTATGCGCACCTTTATTCCACAACCATTCATAAACTTGATTGCCTCTAAAAGCTTTGTCACCTTCTTTTTCAAAAAAGTCTCTAAGTTGCTCTTTGGTTAATGCTCGTATGTCTTTTTTCTTAATGTCCATTAGGTGCAAAAATAGTGAAAAATCCTCCCTTAATCCCTCCAAAGGAGGGAAACTATTACTAATAAAATGGTTAAACTAAAACTATAATTTTAGCCAGAACCTTCGGTTAGTGCACTTTGAAAATCTAAGTATAACACATTAGCGATTGAGGTATTTGTCGAAGCTCTTTTAGTGTTGTTGCGTATATGCAACACAAAAAAGCGACTACCAAAATACTTGTATTCACGAATTCTTTAATTTAAAATATGCTCCATGAGTAAAGCGCGACCCTTGGGTAATGCCATAAAAAAAGCCTCTATAAAGAGGCTTAGTACTATATATTAATGTTATTAGATAATTAACATCGCGTCACCATAGCTGTAAAATTTGTACTTTTCTTTTACTGCTTCATCGTATGCTTTTTTAATAAAATCGTGACCTGCAAATGCTGAAACCATCATTAACAACGTAGATTTTGGTGTATGGAAGTTAGTAATCATAGCATTGGCAATACTAAAGTCATAAGGTGGGAAAATAAATTTATTAGTCCATCCTTCTACTTCGTTTAACGTTCCGCTAGAGGACACAGAACTTTCTATTGCACGCATTGCTGTAGTCCCGACAGCACATATACGACGCTTTTCTTTTTGAGCTTTGTTAATGGTTTCTACAGCTTTTGCTTCTATTTTAAGCTCTTCGCTATCCATTTTATGTTTTGATAAATCTTCTACTTCTACAGGGTTAAAAGTTCCTAATCCTACGTGAAGTGTCACTTCAGCAAAATCTACACCTTTAATTTCTAAACGCTTTAATAGGTGTTTAGAGAAGTGTAATCCTGCAGTTGGTGCTGCAACTGCACCTTCGTTTTTAGCATAGATAGTTTGGTAACGCTCTTCATCTTCTGGTTCTACCTCTCTTTTAATATATTTTGGTAAAGGTGTTTCTCCTAACTCTTGTAATTTAATTCTAAATTCTTGGTAAGAGCCATCATATAGAAAACGTAATGTACGTCCTCTAGAAGTTGTGTTATCAATAACTTCTGCAACTAAAGTTTCGTCTTCTCCAAAATATAATTTATTACCAATACGTATTTTACGCGCTGGATCTACTAACACATCCCAAAGACGTTGTTCTTGATTAAGCTCTCTTAATAAAAACACTTCTATTCTTGCTCCTGTTTTTTCTTTATTACCAAATAAACGTGCAGGAAATACTTTAGTATTATTTAGTATCATCACATCTTTTTCATCAAAATAATCGATGATGTCCTTAAACATTTTGTGTTCTATCGTTTGCTCTTTGCGGTTTAATACCATTAAACGAGACTCGTCTCTGTTTTCTGCTGGATATTCTGCTAAAAGCTCTTCTGGTAATTCAAAATTGAAGTGTGATAATTTCATTTATATAAAAACGTGTTTAATTAACAAAGTTGCAAATATACAATCTGGAGATAGGCGTTGTCAAGTAAATGGGCAATTATTATTTTTAAATACAAAATTTAAACCCTAATTGGTCCAAATCGTCCCAAAATGTTGGGTAGGATTTTGACACCACTTTATAATCTTGAATGATAATGGGCACTTTTAATGCTAATGGTGCAAACGCCATAGCCATTCTGTGGTCATTGTAAGTTTCTATAATCACATTTTGGTTTATATTATCTGAGGCTTCAAGAGTTAGACTATTATCTGTTATTGTTACTGTTCCTCCTAATTTTTCAATTTCGGTTTTAAGCGCGACTAAACGGTCTGTTTCTTTAATCTTTAAAGTATGTAAGCCTGTTAAATGACACTTTAAACCTAAAGCAAATGCAGTAACTGCAATAGTTTGTGCAATATCTGGTGCATTTGCTAAATCAAAATTGATTACAGTATTTGGAGATGTATTATTGTTTTTTTGAAGTAAAATCGTATCCATTTCAAAAGTTGTTGATACATCAAATGACTTATATAAATCAGCTAAAACAGAATCACCTTGTAGGCTATTGTTTTTGTAAGAGGACAACTTAATTTGTGTTCCAACTTCTGACAATGCAATTATACTATAAAAGTATGATGCAGAGGACCAGTCAGACTCTACTGTTAATTGCTGGCTGCTTGCTTTTAATGGTTTGTTGTTAGGTAAAACGGTTATAAGATTATTTTCAAATGTTGTTTTGACACCAATGTCTTCTAATAAGCTAAGCGTCATTTTTATGTAAGGCACAGATGTTATTTTACCTTCTAGTGTCAATTCTAAACCATTTTTAAGTTTTGAGGCTATTAATAGTAATGCCGAAATATATTGGCTACTCACATTAGCTTTTAGGGTAACTTTATGTTTAGTAAGTGTTTTTCCATTAATTAGTAATGGTGGAAACCCTTTGTGTTCTTTATAGGTAATATCTGCACCTAATTGATTTAAAGCATCAACTAGAATAGCTATTGGACGCTCTTTCATGCGTTGCGATCCTGTTAACTCAATAGATCTTCCTTCTTGTGTTGAAAAAAACGCAGTTAAAAACCGCATTGCGGTTCCTGCATGGTGAATGTCAATAACATCACTTGTAGATGTCAATGCTTTGGCCATTAACACAGAATCATCACTATTGGATAGGTTTTTAATGCTTATTTCTGGAAATAAAGCTTGCAGTAATAACAATCTGTTGGACTCGCTTTTAGATCCCGTTATTTGGATTGCAGATTGTTTATATATGGTTGATTTTTGGAGGTGTAGTTTCATTTAAAAGACGTTTCGACTGCGCTCAACGTGACATAAAGGGTTATTTAAGTTTTTGATTGTTTTGGTGTCTGTCGTGATCGCGTTTGGTTTTTATATCTAACTTTTTATCAAACGCGTCTTGTAGATCTATTCCTGTTTGATTAGCTAAACATAGCACAACAAACATAACATCTGCTAACTCTTCGCCTAAATCTTTGTTTTTGTCCGATTCTTTCTCGCTTTGCTCACCATAACGTCTTGCAATAATACGTGCTACTTCACCTACTTCTTCTGTAAGTTGTGCCATATTTGTTAGCTCGTTAAAATAACGTACACCATGGTTTTTTATCCAGTTATCAACGTCTAGTTGTGCGTTTTTAATGTCCATAATTTAAACTTTTTTAAGCACTATTTTTTCTGAATTTTTCTCTACCATCATTTGATAAAACTTTTTAAAGTTTTGATAATCTGCTGGCATAATTATAGTGTTATTAATGTTTAAATTTACTATTAATTGAATATTATTTCCTGTTTGTTTAATTAAATATGAAAAGCTGGCAGATCCGCTATTAAAATCCAAAGCAGTATTTTCTGGAATAGTTTCTACTTGATAACCTTCAGGAATTGCAATAACAATGGTATGCTTATCTGATATTGGACAAATAAAATCTATTGGATAGTTTCTGGATTCTTGCGTAAATGGATTTTCTTCTTGACCCAAAAAGATTAATGGAGAAATATAGATGTTATCACCTATTTTTTCGGCTGCAGTCTCAAAAATATAATCATAAGATTGTGACACTGGCTTAGTTGCTAGTTTAGCATTTTTTACTTCTAAGTTACTTACGGTAAGTCCAGGATTGTCATTCTCTAAATTAAGAACTAAATTATCATTGGATTTATTGGCATTACTATTTCTGTATCTGTATGCTTGATAATTAGTTAATACCCTTCTGGCTTTGCCTTCTGCAGATAGGTCTTCATTTAATTTTACATTAGCAAATACAATCTCTTTTGACACAATATTAGGATTAAGGTTGACCCAAGTAGAGCTACCATCTTCACGTATTAAACGTCCTTGCCAATTGATTGCAGTAATAGGTAATACATCAGGTTTTGAAAACTGCTGTGTAGCATCCAATAACATTAATTTACCCTCTTGTTCTACTGCACAGATTACGTAATTAAATCCTGATCGTGTTGGAAAAAACGGAACACCATTATCTCTTGTGCTAATTAAAACTGGATTAGCATTAATATTAGCATGTCTTAACATTGCTGTTAGCATTAAATTTATATCACCAACATTACCTACGCCTTCATTGTATGCCTTTTTAACACCATTTTCTGAAGTAAAACCTACATAATCATTCCATTTAACTTTATTTTTAACATGATCAAAAATGAGCTGTATTTTTTCTGAATGACTTTTAGCATTGGATACCAATGCATCAACATCTTCTTCGAAATAACTCTTATTATCTAGTTGTCCACCAAAATCATCACTTTTATATATAGTCTCAGTCACCTTATCCCAAGTTGTTGAAAAATCTTTAACATTATTATCTGGACCTTTATAAAAAGCATACTCAAAAGCTACTGTTGCTCTGTAGTTATCTATATTACCTGTAAAGGGTTCGTCTAATAAAGCAGGTACATTATTTTCTAATATTGTTACTATATTTTCAGAAAAAGAAAATTTAGAAGTATTAATATATTTAGTATTCTTAGTTCCACCTCCTGTTAAGCTTCCTGAATTTTGTGTGCTATTTGAACCTCTATTCCTTGAGGATATCTCTTCTGTTCTGTTTTTTTTAGACTCGCTAATATTAGGTATAAATGAAGATCTTGGATTGACCACTTTATTGTAATTAAAATACTCTGGTGTTACAATCTCAACTTCTAAAATATTGATAGGTATATCATATTGTAACACTACATCATCTATTGATAAAAAAGGCGATTTTATAGTATATTCAAACTCTACAATGCATCCTTCTGCTAATGATGGCATAGTAAACGTAGCTCTTTTCCAGTATTTATTAGTATCCTCATCATACACCTTGTCTTTATCAAGTTTAAATTTTTGAATCTTACCGTTAACTAAAGTATAAGTGTAACCTTTTAGGTTTGTTATCTTTTCTCGTTTAGAGTTATTTTCGTTGTACAATTTTATTCTTTTAGTTGCCCAATCATAACCTTCTTTATTGTAAATTTTTATACGTTCGTGTACATTAATTTCTTGCGTAAAGCCTTCTTTTTGATAAAAAGGAAACGTTGTGCGTTGTTTTTTGAATAAAACAACTGCGTTAACCTCTGGGCTTTCTGGATGTACTTTTTCTTCTAATTCTTTCTTACTAACCTTTCCAAACTTAAAATCTTGAGCATTGGAAACAATAGTAATAAGTAATAGTGATAGTAGTAATAGTGATTTTTTCATAAAATTAATTGGTTATTTGTAATACGATTTTTGACTTGTCATGTTTAACTACATCTAGTCTAAATTTTCTAAAATCTATATAGTCTTCTTTTAAAAACTGTCCTTTATTGATTATTATTTTTCGGTAAAACTCTAAAGTGTTGTCGTCTATTTTTTTTATCAAAAAGTGGTATTCTCCAAATTTGTTTTTAATAACTACATCGTCTTGTAGTGCTTCTACCTTAACGTTGTCTGGAAGTATGATTTTGTATTGGTCTATATCAATAAATCCTCTATCAATTTCAAATGGTAATTTTCTATTAGGATATCTTGGTGGTGCTTTAGTGAATTTATTAAACACATTTGGCTGAAATAACAGTCTCTTACCTGCTTTAGTCGCATATCTGTCTGACTGCAATTTTAATTGTTCTTCAAAAACAATTTCCTCTTTGTCATTAACAAAGCTCATATTATTGATTTTAAGACTATTTATATCAGAAAAATAGTCTTTGTAGTATAGCTTGTTTTCTTTTTCTGTTTGAGTTTCAAATCTACTGTACTTGCCATATTGCGTGCCTTTCGATTTGATATTTAATTGAGCGGTAAAGCCTCCTGAAGCGTTTAAATGTATTGTGGCTTCACTGTTTTGGGTATTTTCTTCTTTGGTGTATATTTTGGTGTGAACAATTTCTCCACCAGTTGGTGTTACAATTAGCACGTCTCTATCATCCGTGAAATTAGCATTATAACCAAAAGGTGTGGTTTGATTAGTACATTCTAGTGTGATATAGTTTTCATTATCTGGAATAGTCAAAATAGCATGATTACCTTGTAATGAAGAGAAAGTTGCATCAATATTCTTTATATCAGAACCTCCATATACAATAGTATAGTAAGACTTTACACCAACCTCATCTAATAACGCTTTGGTATAATTAGACAACCCTTTACAGTCTCCATATCCTAATCTATCTACATCACTTGCTAACATTGGCTTCCAACCACCAATTCCGACTTGTACGCTTATATAACGTGTTTTGTTTTGCATAAAATTATAGATAATTTTTGCCTTTTCTAAGTCTGTTTTAGCGTCACTAGTTAATGCTTTAATCTCTGTTTTTACAGTTTCTGGAAGTGCTTGGGTACCATCAATTAGTTTATCACTCATCCATTTACCAAAAGTATTCCAGTCGGCATTCTCTCCTTCTACACCTAACATATTAAATTGCTTAAGTGCAAATTTTACAGATGGTGCAAAATTTGGGAAAGACGGACTGTAAGCTTCTCTTTTTATAGCTTTTAAATTATGAGCTTTAAATTGAAAATCTGTAGGGTCTTTAATATTGTATTCTTCTAAATTATTAGCCTTATAAACTAATTCTATGTCTGTTAGATTTTGAATATGGTATGAAGCATCTTCTACACTTACATAATAATTATCTATAGGGTACCATTGTGGAATAAAAGCTGTATTTGTAGATATGGTTTCTAAATTAAAAACAACAGTATAAGGATAAGAATTTGGTGTATGGTCTAGATACTTAGCTCTGTTATCATTAAAAATAGAGAAGCCATCAGCTACACTAACGTCTAAAAAATCTCTTTTTTTGTAGGTTTTTATTTCTTTTCCAAAAGCATTGTAAACAATTGCTTCAAGTGTTTTTATGGATTTTGAATCATCATAATATACTACTGCTCCTATGTGTCTTTGACCAGACTCATTAAAAACAGTAACCACTCGTTTTTCTTTAAAAATTAATTGGTCTTTAGCTTCTATTATGACATCTATTTTGCTCGATCTTATAACAGCATTAGCATTGTCTTTTAAATCTGAATCAATTAAGATGGATTGAAAATTGTCCTGAGCAAGTAGGTTTGGCGATAGAAAAAGTATAAGAATGATACTTTTTAAAAGTATTTTTATTGACATTAAATTTAATTAAAATCTAATATATAAAAATTGTAGGAAAAGTAAAAAGTGTTTCTTTAATTATTGTTATTTACTCTTTATTTTTAGAATCTATTATAATGGTTACAGGTCCATCATTTAACAACTCCACTTTCATATCTGCACCAAATTTTCCTGTTTGTATTGGTTTATCTAAAGTGGTTTCAAACTGCGATACAAATTGATTGTACAATGGGATAGCCACATTGGGTTTGGCAGCTTTTATGTAACTAGGTCTGTTTCCTTTTTTTGTACTTGCATGTAACGTAAATTGACTTACTACAATAACGTCTCCGTTAATATCTAATAACGACTTATTCATCACTTCATTGTCATCATTAAAAATGCGACAATTAGTTATTTTATTGACTAGCCAATTAATATCTTCTGTGGTGTCCTCTTCAACAATCCCTAATAAAACTAATAACCCGTTTTTGATATTAGCGACTACTTTTTGATCAATAGTTACACTAGCTTTTGATACTCTTTGGATAACTGCTTTCATTTACTCTTGATTCCAGTTATCTGTTCTGTAATGCTCTTCGTCTCCTTCAATAATTTGCACATAGCTTCTGTATCTTGAAGCAGCTACCTCATCATTTTCTAGTGCTTCTTTAACTGCACATTTAGGCTCTTCTATATGTAAGCAATTGTTAAATTTACAATCTTGTTTTAGCTTAAAAAACTCTGGAAAATAATCGCTTATTTCTTCTTTTTCCATATCTACTACACCAAATCCTTTTATTCCTGGTGTATCTATAATCTTTGCATCAAAACTTAAGTCAAACATCTCAGCAAATGTTGTAGTATGTTGTCCTTGCATATGCTGCATAGAAATTTCTTTAGTTTTTAAATCTAAACTTGGCTCTATCGCATTAACTAAAGTTGATTTTCCAACACCAGAATGTCCAGTAAACATGCTTACTTTACCTTCCATTACCGATTTTACTTTATCAATATTTTTTCCTGTTATTGCAGAAATACCAATACACTCATAACCTATTTGACGATAAATGTGTGCTAAATACCTAACTTCATCCAGCATCTCTTGACTATAAGTATCAATTTTATTGAATAATAAAATCGCTTTTATGTCATAGGCTTCTGCAGTTACTAAAAACCGATCTATAAAACTGGTAAACGTTGGCGGATTATCTATAGTAACTAACAGAAATACTTGGTCTATATTAGACGCAATGATATGAGTTTGTTTAGACAGATTTACAGACTTGCGGACAATGTAATTTTGTCTGTCATGAATTTTATTAATCACACCAGTTTCTTGATCTGATTTGGTGTCTAGTTCAAACTCGACAAAATCGCCAACAGCAATAGGATTGGTGCTTTTAATATCTTTTAGTCTAAATTTTCCTTTTATTCTGCACTCGTAAGTTTGACCTAATTCGGTCTTTACGGTGTACCAGCTTCCTGTAGATTTATAAACGCGTCCTGTCATTAATTTAAATAAGCTACAAAATAACAATATTTAAATTAAAATAACTTAACCTCTAATTGCTTTTTTAGCTGGTAATACTTGATTATCTGCAATAATATTGATAATATAAATTCCTGAATTGAATGTTGATAAATCCAAACTCAATTTTTTATTTACATTTTGAAAGGAATTCGACATCAGTATTTGACCAGCTAAATTAGTTACCTGAATTTGTACAGTTTTATAATCTTTAAGTAGTTTAATATTGAAAACCCCTGAAGATGACGGGTTTGGGTAAACAGTAGAATATTTAATCTTTGATTCATAGATTATAGTAGATACTGCAACGCTATACGCACCACAACAAATTTTTCTACATAATCCATACCCAATTATTTCTACCTCATCTAAATGGTTATCAAATTCAAGCAAGACATCAATAGTCTTTTGATTTTCTACTTTTATTTCTTTAGTACCAAATCCTAAATAAGAAATTGCAAGGGTATCATTTGGTTTTACTTCTATTTCAAAATCCCCATTTAAGTCACTTACGGTTCCTTTTTTTGTGCCTTTAATGATAATATTTGCTTCACTTAGCACACCTAATTCATCTGAGACGTTTCCTGTGATTTTAGATTGTGCTTTTACTTGAATTGACAACAGTAATATCAATACAATAAGTAGTTGATGTTTCATTATTTTTAGTTTTTATGGTTATAACCCAAAACTAAACAACTAAAACAGAGCATAAAACCAATACTGAGTGAATGCTACTTTTGACTGAGTGAAAGCATAAAAAAAGCCACTTTTTTAAAGTGGCTTTTTTATATTAACTTTTTATAATTTTCTCTTGGTGGTTAATCGACTCTTGGTGAATAGCTTTAAACAGTTTTAAAATAAACTCTTCACTCAACCCTTTTTGCTCACCTTCTAAAACCATTTTGCCTAAAATCTCGTTCCAACGTTTGCTTTGTAAAACTGCTACGTTTTTTTGCTTTTTTAGTGCGCCAATTCCGTCTGCAACCTTCATACGTTTTCCTAATAACTCGATAACTTGATTATCTACCACATCTATTTGCGCTCTTAGATTAGCCAACTCGTTATTGTATTCTGCTTCAGGATCTGTTTCTTTTCTAATCTTTAAATCCTTCATCATTTGGATTAAAGTTGTAGGTGTCACTTGTTGCGCAGCATCACTCCATGCATTGTCTGGATCTGTATGTGTCTCAATCATTAATCCATCAAAGTTTAAGTCTAATGCAGTTTGTGATACATCAAATACCATATCGCGTTTACCTGTAATGTGAGATGGATCATTTATTAAAGGTAAGTCTGGAAATCTGTTTTGAAACTCGATTGCTAATTGCCACTCTGGTATGTTTCTGTATTTAGATTTTTCGTAAGTAGAAAATCCTCTGTGGATAGCTCCTAGGTTTTTAATTCCAGCAGTATATAAACGCTCTATACCACCTAACCATAATGCTAAATCTGGATTAACTGGGTTTTTAACTAGAACAATTTTATCTGTTCCTGCTAATGCATCTGCCAACTCTTGCATAATAAACGGACTAACCGTTGAGCGTGCTCCTATCCAAAGTAAATCCACATCGTTTTCTAATGCTAACTTAACATGTGCAGTATTTGCTACTTCCGTACAGGTTTTCATACCTGTTTCTTCTTTTACTTTTTTAAGCCATTTTAAACCTAAAGCACCAACACCTTCAAAATTTCCTGGTCTGGTACGTGGTTTCCATATTCCAGCTCTGTAATAACTAACGTCTGTATCTTTAAGCTCGTGAGCAATTTTTAATACTTGTTCTTCAGTCTCTGCACTACATGGTCCTGCAATTACCAATGGATGGTCCAACTTCATATCATCCAACCAGTTTCTCATTTCTTTTTTGTTTTCCATAATTTTTAATTTTTAGAAAAAAGAACCAAGAGTATAGAATCAAGACTTGTTAAAGTTTCAATTCTTATTTGATGTTACCCCTCATCATATTCTTTGCTTTGTATTCTCTTTTCTTTTTTTTGTTATTGTATTCCGTTTAATATTTGTTTAATGTAATTAGTGTCTTTCATTTCGTTATAAACGCCTTCAAAATCGTCGTTTTCTATAAGCGTTTTAAAATGAGTTAAATTGGCAATATAATCTTCTAAAGTATCTACTACATTGGCTTTATTTTGTTTAAAAATAGGAGTCCACATCGCTGGACTACTTTTTGCTAACCTTACTGTACTCTCAAAACCCGAACCAGCCATATCAAAAATATCACGTTCGTTTTTTTCTTTTTCGATGACTGTTTTTCCTAGCATAAATGCACTAATGTGTGATAAATGCGATACATATGCAATATGCTTGTCATGAGATTCTGGATTCATGTAACGCATACGCATACCCAAATCGTTAAACAGATTAACTGCTTTTTCCTGCAATTTGAATGCTGTTTTTTCTACTTCGCAAATAATATTTGTTTTATACTGAAACAAATCTTTGATTGCTGCTTTTGGTCCAGAAAACTCGGTTCCAGCAATAGGATGCATTGCTAAAAAATTACGACGTTTTGGATGATTCTCTACCGCTTTGCATATATCTGCTTTGGTTGATCCAACATCTGCTACTAAAGCAAAGTCTGTAATAGTGTCTAAAATTTTAGGTAACAATTGTACTGAAGCATCCACAGGAATTGCTAATATCACTAAATCTGCTTGATCTAAATCGTCTAATGTCGCTTTTTCATCAATGACACCTAACTCTAAAGCTTGATTTAAATGGTCTTCAGATTGGTCTATACCAAAAACTTTAACGCCTTGACGTTTATGCTTAATGTCTAAAGCTAAACTGCCACCAATTAATCCAACACCTATGATGTATATATTTTGTATCATACTCTTGCTATTGCTTCTTCAATATCTTCTTCGGATGCACATAATGAAAACCTTACATAACCTTCACCTTGTGTTCCAAATATAATTCCTGGTGTTATAAACACACTTTTTTCTATTAATAATGCATCTATAAAAGCTTCTGAAGTCTCTCCTTCAGGCACTTTTGCCCACACAAATAATCCTGATGCTTCTTTACTAAATGTACAATTTAGTTTCGTGGCTAATTGCCAAACCAGTTGTCTTCTTTTTTCATAAATACTATTAAGGCTAGAATACCATAGTTTAGAACATTTTAAAGCTTCAATAGCACCTTTTTGAATTCCGTAAAACATTCCAGAATCCATGTTACTTTTCACTTTTAAAATGGCTTGAATATGTTGACTACTTCCTAAAACCATTCCTACTCGCCAACCTGCCATGTTAAAAGTTTTGCTTAACGAATTAAGCTCTAAACAAACCTCTTTAGCTCCTTTTACGCTTAAAATACTTAAAGGCGTTTCATTTAAAATAAAGCTATACGGATTATCATTAACCAATAATATATCGTGCTTTTTAGCAAATGCAACCAACTGCTCAAAATCTGATCTTGTCGCTTTGGCACCTGTTGGCATATGCGGATAACTAATCCACATAAGTTTGACCTTGCTTAAATCTTGTTGTTCAAGCTCTGCTATATTTGGCAACCAATTATTACTACTATCTAAATTATAAGTTATAGGATTAGCTTGCACTAATTTAGTGACTGCTGCATAGGTTGGGTAGCCAGGATTTGGAATTAACACACCATCTCCTTGATTTAAAAAAGCTAAAGATATATGCATGATACCTTCCTTACTTCCCATTAAAGGTAACACCTCTGCATCAGGATTGATGTGTGTGTAATAGTGTTCTTTATAAAAATCTGCAATTGCTTGACGCAACTCTGGTAAGCCTTGATAGCTTTGGTATTTATGTGCTGTAGGATGTGTTATACTCTCAGTTAGTGCTTTAACCACCTGACTTGGTGGTTGCAAATCTGGACTACCTATCCCTAAGTTAATTATAGGTTTACCTGCTGCTTGTAAAGCATAGACTTCTTTTAACTTTTTAGAAAAGTAATATTCTTGTACGCTATGTAATCTGTCTGCTACCTCCATTATAGTTTAGCATTTTTATATTCTCCAATCACTTTAAAATGGGTTGCCATAATATCCATAATAGATTTCGCTTTTTTAAAATCCTGATAATTCTTAAACGTGACATCTACAAAAAAAGCGTATTTCCAAGGAGTTTCAATAATTGGCAAGGATTGTATCTTAGTTAGATTTAGCTTACAGTCACTCATTACATTTAATATGGTGGCTAAGCTTCCTCTTTTATGGTCTAATTCAAATTTTATTGAAGCTTTGTTAATGTCCTGTTCTGGTATTTCAGAATTTTTTTGTTTAACAACAACAAAACGTGTCTCGTTATGTTTAATGGTTTGTATGCTTTCCGCTAAAATAGTCAGCTCAAAAATCTCTGCTGCTAATGTACTAGCAATTGCTGCTACGTTTGGTAACTGGTTGTTTTTGATACGTTCTGCAACCTCAGCAGTATCTTTATCTTCAATTAATTTGATGTATGGATATTGCTTAAAAAAATCTTTGCATTGTAACAACGCCATAGGATGTGAGTAGACTTCTTTAATATCTTTTATACTCTGATTTGGCAACGCCATTAAATTGTGCTGAATATCTAAATAATACTCTCCGACGATATGTAAATTATTGTTATCAATTAGTGCATAATTGGGTATGATAGAACCTGCTATCGAGTTTTCTATAGCCACAATTGCTGCGTCAGATTGTTTAGACAAGACACTGTCTATGGTTTGGTCAAAGGACAAAAACGGAAACACCTTTATGTCTGTCTCAAAATAATGTTGAGACACAATGTGGTGAAACGACCCTTTAATACCTTGTATGGCTACTGATGTTATCAATGGTTTGCTTTAAAATTTTTATAAAAAAAAGTCTCGATAATTATCGAGACTTTTTAAATACATATCCTGTTAAATTACATACATAACGTCTCGTTCTTTTTGTTAAAAAAGAAATAGTACCAGTTATAATATGCTGTGTTTATTTTGCTCATGTTTGAAATACTGATGCTAAAGTAAATAATAAATTGACAAATCAAAATACTAAGTCTCTATTTTTGTAGTTTTTAAGAAAGATTTAAAGATTTACCATTAAACTATGGAATAAATTACAGAATGTCTATTTTTGAATACAAATTTTATCCATGTCAATTAAAGTTGAAAATATCACAAAAGTTTATGGTCAACAAAAGGCTTTAAACAATGTTTCTTTTAAAATCAATCGTCCAGAAATTGTTGGTTTTTTAGGTCCAAATGGTGCTGGAAAATCGACGATGATGAAAATTTTAACCACTTACATCCAACCTACAGAAGGACAAGCCCAAGTTAATGGACATGATATTATCACTCAAACCCAAAAGGTACAACAAAGTGTAGGGTATTTACCAGAGCACAACCCATTGTATTTAGAGCAATACGTTAGAGAATATTTAGTCTTTAATGCAAGTGTCTATAAAGTTGATAAAGCTAGAGTTGAAGAAGTGATTGCCTTAACAGGATTAACACCAGAAGCACATAAAACTATAGGTCAACTCTCCAAGGGTTATCGTCAACGTGTTGGGTTAGCCAATGCGTTATTGCATGATCCAGAAGTCTTGATTCTGGACGAGCCTACTACAGGTTTAGACCCAAACCAATTAATAGACATTAGACAGTTAATTAAAAACTTAGGCAAAGACAAAACCGTGTTTTTATCGACACACATCATGCAAGAGGTAGAAGCTATGTGCGATCGTGTTATTATTATTAATAAAGGCGAAATTGTTGCCAATAAAAAACTACAAGAATTACGCGATGGTCAGGAGCAAATTGTTGTTGTCGAGTTTGATTACCGAGTAGAAGATGCTTTTTTACTAAAGTTACCACACGTTAAAAGCGTTAAAAACACACATGATTTTATATACGAAATCACCTTTTCTACCACAGAAGACATGCGTAGTCATGTGTTTGATTTTGCACATGATAACGAGTTGAAAATCTTACAATTGAACCAGAAAAATGCGAGTTTAGAAAGTTTGTTTAGAGAATTGACTGCTTAATTATTATATTTAGTTACTGTAATTGATGCATCTATTAGTTATAGGATGTCAATAATTAAAATTACTATAACCTGAACTATTTACGGGATATGGTTAATAAAAGTTATTTTATAACGAGTTGTAGCCAATTAGAAAACTCACGCAAATGACACAAGAAATATATCAGAAAGCTATAAAGTTTGCTGGAGAAAAACATAAAAATCAAAAAGTACCTGGAACAGATGCGAACTATTTGTTACATATTTCAAATGTTGCAATGGAAATCATTTTAGCTCACAAAGAAAATGAAGATTTTGATATAAATTATGCAATACAATTAGCTCTTCTTCACGATACTTTAGAAGATACCAAAACTGAATTTAAAGAACTAAAGGAACAATTTGGAGAAAAAGTAGCTTTGGGAATTCAAGCTTTGACCAAAAACGACAATCTGACTTCTAAAAAAGAGAAAATGACAGATAGTTTAAACCGAATTAATGAATTAGAAAATGAAGTTGGAATGGTTAAACTAGCGGACAGAATTACTAACCTTCAAGAACCACCAAAGTTTTGGGGAAAAGAAAAAATTTTGAATTACCTGAATGAAGCCAAATTGATTAACGAGATGCTAAAAAATAAAAATGAATATCTGAATACAAGATTACAAGCTAAAATAGTTGAATACAAAAAATACACTGAATAAATAACTGGCAACAACAACGTGTATAATGCATAGCTTGTACTGTGATTATTCGGAAAAAGTATCTACTCCTCCTCTGTTCTAGTTTCTTTTACTAAATTTAACCTAACCAACGCAACGACATTATACACAAACACGTTGTAGCCAATTTAAGAAATGACCGAACTAATAAACAATTTAATTAATCATCATTTTTGTATAAGAGGGAAAACTAAAGAAGAAATTTTAGAATGCCTGAATATTGAATTTCAAGAGCAGATAATTTTTGACGCTGACTTTGACTGGGAATTTCTATCTGCCGAAAATGTTGAAAATAAAAAAAGATTTATCTTATTTGACTCAATAAATGATTGGGCTTATTTGAGATGGAATATATGGGACTTTGAAGTAACAAAAAAGTTAGTATCGAAAATTTCTAAAGAATTAAATACCGAAGTCAATTATTTTTTCATAGACCCATGGATTTTTACATTAAGATGGATTATTGCAAAGAACGGTAAAGTAACAAGAATTTATTACGAATATCAAGATGTAATAATTGAGCAATCGGGTGAACTTGAACTCGAGAAAGAAATCCGAAAAAAAATTAAAAAAAGAGATGGTGAAAATGAGTTTTGGGAAGATAAATATTGGGACTTGTACGAAAAAATGAATCCACCAATAACCATACTGAATGAAAAAACAGAAGTTAGCGCTGTTATTGGCGAATTGAAATAAAAACTGGCTACAACACTGTATATAATTTATTACTAGTTCTAGCCTACCTACGAAAATTTTCGCAGATTTTCTATTCGCTTTTTATTTGCTAATTTTAGTGCTTAAACACGCTACTAACCAATTCCAAACACGTTGTGCCTAATTTGAAAAATGAAAATATTTCCAACAAAAGAACTGAAATTTAAGCTTATCGATGACCAAGCAGAAACGTTGAATCGACTAAATCGGAGAACTGAAAAGTCTGAAAATCTGACTTCTTCGCAAACCGACAAATCTTTTCGTGGAATTATAAACGGAAATGAATTTAAGATTATATCTTCTGCAATTGGGAAAGGAGCATTTTGTGTAATGACTGGAACAATTGAATCTGACAAAGGAAACGTGAAAGTAGAAATCCATAAAGTTTTTCGGATTTTATTAAGCGTTATTCTTTGCTTTCCAATTATTGCAATTATAATAGCAATATTGACTGGAAAAGAAGAACCTAATCCTATTTTTATATTAGTAGCAATCGGACAAATTTTAATAATCAGATACGGATTTATTGGACTTGCTTTTAAGTTTCTATCAAAAGAAAGTCTGAATAGATTACGTGATGTAATTGACTTTGAATGGATAAAAAACTAGGCACAAAGTTTAGTATATAACAAATAAAATCTAATAAGATTCCTACCTACCAAGGAATAATTTACTCAAAAATTACACGTCCATCAAACTGCTCTGTAATATCAATACTTAACGGTGTATTAACAGCAATAACGTCTCCTGTACTTACTAAATTAGCAGTTAGGCTTAACTGTGGATTAACGATAATATCATTACTTCCACGATGAAAAATTGTAACATGTTGCGCGATAAGGTGTCTGCCTTCAAAACGTCCATCTCCAGATGCATGACTAATTTTTAAGTTGTCTACAATTCCAGAAATGGTGTTAGTGGTTAAATTGTTAATGACCACTAATAAATCTGTACAATTGACTTCGACATTAAAATTACCAACGTTATAAAAATCTCCAGAATCGTCTTCGGATAGTAGTCTTAAATTTTCAAAATTTAAAATACCTATACTGTGGATGTCTAAGGTACTACTGTTTCTAATTTCGGTAAGGTTTGGTGTAGTTACGTACACTTTGGTGATTCCGTAATCTCTGGTTAGGTTGCAGGTATTATTGTCTTTTAACAACAGTCTATCGTCTTCGACTATTATTTCTATATCATCCATTAAAAATTCGCCTGTTTCAACTACAACACTTTGTGTGACACCTTGAGTGACAAATAATTCGACATTTTTAAAACTAGTAATTTTAGTAAACTCAGGTACAACCACTTCCTGCTGAATAATATCTCCTGCATTTTGGAAGCAGTCTGGAGCGTTACTAGAATTGCATCCAAATAATAATATAAAAAATACTATGTAAATACTGTTTTTCATAATTTTTATATTGTGGATTCCTGCTTTCGCAGGAATGACAATGTTGTAATCTTTAAAGTCTTATTCCTAAACCTAATTCTACTGCTTCAGCTTTTGCACCATGAGATTTAAGGGTTAATGCGCCAAACCATTTGTTACTAAAATAACGTTTTAATCCAATTCTGTTATACACACGTCCTTCAAAATCAAACGGATAATACACGTAATATCCTAATTGTGTAATTAACGAAGTCTTACTAATAAATAATTCGTGACCAACAAATACACCAACACGTTTATAATCCTCGTCTCCAGACACATTATCTAACGGAAACGCTACCGATTTGTACCTAATATGTGTCTTTAAAAAATTAGAGAAAAACACATCTGTACCTAACTGTATAGCACTTTTATGGTTTAAACGTTTGTCTGCATAAGCTGACAGAATGTAAAACGCGTACTGACCAGAATCTATAATATCACTCTCGTTAACTCCTGTTCTAAAGGCTAGGTTATATTTGATGTTTTCGGTGAATTTGTCATCGACATGTGTGATATATTCTAGCGTGTGGTCTGCATCTAAATTATAAGTAACACCTAAATTAAACGTGATGCTGTTTATAGAACTATTAGGTGCTTTAACATTGGCATTGGAATAATGGATTAAAGACAATCCGGTTTGCAGTCCAAAACCATTAAACAGATTTTCCTTTTTATAATTAAGCATTAAGTAGGTACTACTTAATAATCTAGTCCCAAATGCATTGTTGCGGTAATTATCAACTTTATCGTATGGATTGGTATTATAGGCTAAACCTTGACCAATTCTAAACATAAGATTGCGTTTAAAAAAGTAGAAATTATAGTGTGCATACACACCTAAATTATCGCCTAAAAACTGGTTTTTTAAATCTTGATATATAAAAGAGACACCATAATCTGGATAATTATATCGGCTTTCCCAAGCTTGATTACCAAAGGTTTTTTGATTATAACTTACAATAAATCCTGTTGGATGACCAGTAATTAAATGAGAGATATCACTATTGTGCTCTGTGATATTACCATAGAAAACGTTAGCATCTAGAGTGTAAGATGTCTTTTCGTTTTGCGCTTGTACACACAATATGAAAAATAAAATACAGACTGTAATTATCGACCTCATTAAAATTAGTTAGGTCGCAAAAGTAATAGTTTTATCAAGAAACTTGACGCACTAGCGTATTAAAATCGTGCTTTTTTTCATAGCTTTCAATTTCAAAAATTGGGTGTAACAGTTTTGAAAGCTGATCATATTCTATTAAAAAAGCATCGTGACCATGGATGGATTTTATTTCGCCAATAGTCACGTTTTGCTTTACAGATTTTAAATCGATATAGGTTTCCCAGTTTTCTTCAGCTTTAAAAAATAAATCACTGTTAATGGTTATAATATGAATGGACGAATTTATTTTTGAAGCCACTTCTTTAAACGAGCCTCTACCCTTTGTAATATCAATGGTTCGTAACACTTGATTCATTACCTTATAAGCCGATAATTGAAAGCGATTACTTAATTGGTTGCCATGATAATTTAACCAACTTTCTACTTCAAACAACGTATCAGATTGTTGCGTTCTTTGAAACTTTCTAGTCAACGATTCTGGTGTACGATATAAGGTCATAGCATGCATCCTAGCATCTTCTAAAGGTTGGCTAGAATGATTTAAAATAGCATCTTGGATATGACAATTAGCAATTAACCAATCGGTTGCTTTCCAATCGG
This sequence comes from Olleya sp. YS, assembly GCF_029760915.1. Taxonomy (NCBI): domain Bacteria; kingdom Pseudomonadati; phylum Bacteroidota; class Flavobacteriia; order Flavobacteriales; family Flavobacteriaceae; genus Olleya; species Olleya sp. YS. The sequence goes on from NZ_CP121685.1 coordinate 517,412, forward strand.
TTGCAATTGGAATGACATGTTGTATTAAATTTGGTTGTAAGACCGCTAATTCCCAAGCAATTCCGCCTCCAACAGAACCTCCAATAACTGCAAAAAGCTTATTGATTAATAGCTGATTTAATCCTTCTACAAAAATTTGGGCTATGCTACTAGCAGTAAAATCTTTATAGTTGTCAATCAAATGGTCCTCTGTATTATCAAATCCGTTTCCTGGAATATTAAATGCCAAAATAGTATAGTGTTGTGTATCTATACATTTATTATCTCCAATTAAATCAGACCACCAACCATCAGCTCCTACAACATTAGAATTTCCTGTCAAAGCATGATTAACTAAAACAATTGGTGCTGTATGTAATGGTTTACCAAATACTTGATAAGACAGTTTGATATCAACTGTCTTACCATTTTGGAGGTTGTAATTGGTAATGTTTATATATTTTAAATGTTGCATTTTAAAAATTTTGAAATAAGCTTCACATTAAAATGGCTTTTAAAATGTGAAGCTATTTCGGTTAAATAACTAAAATCAAATTATATTAAAACTGTTTTTTTAACAACTGCAAATGCGTCTTTTAAATCGGCTTTTAAATCGTCGACGTTCTCAATCCCAACAGACAACCTTATTAAGTCTTTGGTCACACCTGTAGTTTCTTGTGCGTCATCACTTAATTGTTGATGTGTTGTACTTGCAGGATGAATAATTAATGATTTTGTATCACCAATATTGGCTAACAATGAAAATAGCTTTGTTGTGTCTGCTATAGTTTTTGCAGATTCATAACCACCTTCTACACCAAAAGTGACGATTCCACTTTGTCCTTTTGGTAAGTATTTTTTAGCTAAATGGTTATACTTACTATTGTCTAAACCTGGATAATTCACCCAAGTCACTTCAGGTTGTTGTTGTAACCATTTTGCTAATTCTAAAGCATTTTGAGAATGTTTTAAAATTCGTAATTCTAAAGTTTCTAAACCTTGAATAATTTGAAATGCATTAAACGGACTTAAAGCACCACCATAATCACGTAAGCCTTCAATTCTTATTTTTGCAATAAAAGCTGCTGGACCAATAGCTTCGCTATATACCAAACCATGATAACCTGCTGATGGTTCTGTAAATTCTGGGAATTTGCCATTTGTCCAATCAAAAGTTCCTGCATCTACGATGATGCCTCCAAGTGAGGTTCCGTTACCATTAATATATTTTGTTAGTGAATGGATAACAATATTTGCTCCATACTCAATTGGATTTAACAGATATGGTGTCGCTACTGTATTGTCTACTATTAGTGGAACTTTGTGTGCTTTAGCTTCTTTTGAAATAGCTTCAATATCTAAAACATCTAATTTTGGATTCCCTAAAGATTCTACAAATATAGCACGTGTATTTTGTTGTGCAGCTTTACTAAAATTCTCCGGATTGGAAGGGTCAACAAACGTAGTTGTAATCCCATGTCTTGGAAGCGTAACGCTAAGTAAATTATATGTTCCTCCATATAAACTGCTAGATGCAACAATATGGTCACCTGCTTTTAACAATGTTAGTAAGGTCGTGCTAATAGCAGCTGTCCCAGAAGCTGTTGCTACTGCTGCAATACCACCTTCTAAAGCAGCAATACGTTGCTCTAAAATATCGTTAGTAGGATTGTTTAATCTAGTGTAAATAAATCCTGGAACCGACAAGTTAAAACGTCCAGCTGCATCATCTGAATCATCAAAAACGTATGCTGTAGATTGATAAATTGGCACTGCTCTAGTTCCTCCAGTTTGTGCTGTGTCGTGTCCTGCATGCAACGCTTGGGTTGCAAATTTTTGTGTACTCATTTTTCTAGTTTTTTGAGTTAATAAATTAAACCAAAAGCCAAAGAAGCCTCTTATGAAGCGTACTTAATAGAAAAATGTTATAAGAAATTAACCTAATTACAGATGAGTAATTACGTGTGAGTTATCTATCTGAATGCGCAAAAAATATCTTGCGTTTTCAAGTAGAATGTAGCACCTTCTTAGTATGTCTAAGGGTTGCTAAGGCTTCAAAGGGTCTAATCCCTCCACCTTTCTTGATAACATTTCAGTAAGTTTTTGAACTTTGTGAATACAAATATTGCAAAATATATTTTTTACAAACAAGTAAAACCAATTATTTTTCTGAATTTTTATGATAAAAGTAAATAAATAGAATAATAGTTGGATTTTGATAATTAAACAAAATAATTTTCGGAATTACTTGAATAAACTTTAGGTGTCATCATTTGTTTTTTATGCTGAATTTCGGCTTGCATTGATATTTCCGAATAAAGATCTTGTTACCAATTTTTCATACACTGCAATTAGGTCTGTATCCTTAGTTTCTTCCTTCTCTAATTCTTGAATCTGTTTTAAGGCATATTGCTGAATAGTTAATAATGGCAATACTATGGATTCCCTAACTCTAATAGATGCCTTTCCAGAGGGTTCTTCTTGCATTAACTCGTCATAACCAGTAAGCTTTAATATAAGACGCTTTGAAGTTTTATATTCATTATAAATAACATTCCAAAACTCACCATATTCTGGATCATCACTCATATATTTGGTTAAATCAAAAAACGATTTTGATAAGGACATCATACTGTTTTCAATCAAGGTTTTAAAGAAACTTGACGTTTTAAATAGTCTTTGAGCCTTTTCAAACTCGCCTGCATCTTCATAATATTTTAAGGCTGTGCCAACACCAAAAAACCCTGGTACATTTTGTTTTAATTGACTCCAAGATCCTACAAATGGAATAGCTCTCAGGTCTTCAAACACCAAACCTTCTGCTTTACCACGTTTAGATGGTCGACTTCCAATATTGGTTTTAGCATAATATTTTAACGTGCTCATATGCTCTAAATATGAAATAAACTTAGGATGACTTTTAAAATCTACATACGCTTGATAACTAAGCTTCGCTAAATTATCCATCACCACTCGGTTTTCTGGGACCATACGCAAATCTGCATCACTTAAACTATTATGGATACCAGAACTAATTAATTGTTCTAGGTTATATTGTGAGGAATCTAACGTCCCAAAATTAGAACTAATGGTTTGTCCTTGAATAGTCAACTGAACTTCTTTATCTTCAATTGTTGGACCTAAAGAGGCGTAAAAATTATGTGTTTTTCCTCCACCTCTTGCTGGTGGTCCACCACGTCCATCAAAGAAAATAACTGTGACGTCATATTTTCTAGAGATAGCAGTCAAGCGTTCTTTAGCCTTATAAATTGCCCAATTAGCCATTAAATATCCACCATCTTTTGTACCATCACTAAAGCCCAACATAATAGTTTGTCTGTTACCACGTTTTTTTAAATGCGCAGCATATGCTGGATTGGTATATAAGTCTTCCATGACTTTATGCGACACTTCAAGATCTGTAATAGTTTCAAATAATGGTCCAATATCAACTGTTAAATCATCTTGAAATGCAACCAATTTTAGCATTGCAAACAATTGCATAACATTTAGCGTTGTTTGATTATTACTAATGATGTATCTATTTGCAGCGCGTTCGCCATTTGTACTTTGAATAGTTTTTATGGCTTCCATAGTACGTAGAGCTTTTAAAGTTTCTTCGTCTTTTATTAATGACAAATCCACTTTTCCTTTTACTTTAGATAAGATGTCAACTTGCTCTTTTTCGTTTAAATCTTGATAATTTTTTGGAAAAATAGTACTTCCGCTATCAATCATTACATTAACCATATCCGTGAAAACTTTATGGTGTGCTCGACTATCTTGTCTGATATCTAATGTAGAAAAATGAAATCCAAAAAGATGAACTTTATTTATTAAGCTATTAATCTCAGTAACATATAATGATTGATGTTTATCGATAATAATTTTTTTGATATTTTCTAATTCTGAAACAAAACTGTCTAAAGTTAAATTTGAAGGTTCGTGTAAAACTATTTTATACAACTGCGTTTCTAGTGCAACTATCTTATCTTCTACATCAACAAAGGTTAGTTTTCTTCTTAAATTTCTAGCATCGCGATAATAGTTTTTTATAATTGTTTCTCTTAATCTTTTGGCAACTTTTAAAGTTATTTCAGGTGTTACAAAGGGGTTTCCATCTCTATCTCCTCCTGGCCAAAAGCCAATGTTGATAATATCATTATCTATATGTTGTCCTTCAAAAATGTTTTGTTGAATGTAATCATAAATCTTCCCAAAAGACTTATAAAACACATTCTCTAAATACCAGATTAAACTTACAGCTTCATCATAAGGTGTTGGCTTTTTGTGTTTAAAAAAAGGGGTTTTTCCTAGTTGAGCTAATAAATCGTTAATACGTAGTAAATCGTTTTCTTTAAGTGCTTCTGTCAAATCAGTAATAATGCCCAAAACTGAACCAGGATAAAATTGTGTTGGATGTGCAGTAAGCACAATTCTTACCTTAAACTCTTCTAAATACTGACGCAATTTATCGAGTTTTCCATCTGCAGTAGCGCTTTCTTTTAAACTACGAAGCGTACCAATACCATCCATATTATTAACAACTGGAAATGCAGCATCTTCAATAGCATCAAACAATACTACTTGTCTTTCTATATATTGAATAAAACGAAACAGTAAATCTATTTTACTTTTGTCAGATCGTCTGGCTTGATATTTTTTAAAGAAGGTATCTACAATAACTGTTGGATTATCTCCATTATCAAATCCTTTTTTACAAGTTTCATGAAACAAAGGAAGCAAGACACCTGTTTTTGTTATCGTATCAAAAGGAAGTGTCATAAAAATACCATTATAAATCTGGTATTTTGATAATACATTTTGATTAAAACGAGTTAGTTTAGGCTGTAAAGGCATAACAATTTATAGTTTATATAAGCTATAAAGTTAATGAACAATCTTTTAGTAAAAGTATGAAGCTAAAGATTTTACGAATTGTTATACTAAATCGTTTTCTTAATAAGAATTACATAATTTAAAAGTCAAATTTTGATTTTAATGAATCAAAAAAAATCTTATGATTTATACTTTTTACTTTTTTTAACTCAAAGTCGCTTTTATAACTACTTTATTTTCTTATTTTTGTCGCTCGAAAAATTAAGAGGACGGATTTGACTGATTGCAACCTCTGAAGCAGAAAACATCTAGCTGAAACAAAAATGCTAAAGGCAGTGCAAACTTCCTTAGACGTTGTCGTCAAATCTCAACATAACAATATAATTTAAAATAATGGCGTATTTATTTACATCAGAAAGTGTGTCTGAAGGACATCCAGACAAAGTTGCAGATCAAATTAGTGATGCACTAATCGATAATTTTTTAGCGTTTGACAAAGACAGTAAGGTAGCTTGTGAGACCCTTGTCACTACTGGACAGGTTGTTTTAGCTGGCGAAGTAAAATCTAACACCTATTTAGACGTTCAAAAAATTGCGAGAGATACCATAAACAAAATTGGTTATACAAAAAGCGAATATATGTTTGATGGAAATTCTTGTGGTGTATTCAGTGCTATTCATGAGCAGTCGGACGATATTAATCGTGGAGTAGACAGAGCCAGTAAAGAAGAACAAGGTGCAGGTGACCAAGGAATGATGTTTGGATATGCTACTAGAGAGACTGAAAACTTCATGCCACTTGCTTTAGATTTATCTCATAAAATCTTATTAGAATTAGCAGAATTACGTCGTGAGAATAAAGACATTACTTACCTTAGACCAGATTCTAAAAGTCAGGTTACTATAGAGTATAGTGATGATAATGTCCCACAACGTATTGATGCAATTGTAGTTTCTACTCAACATGACGATTTTGATGCAGAAGAAAACATGCTTGCAAAAATCAAAAAAGATATAGTAGAGATTTTGATACCAAGAGTGGTTGCTAAATTACCTGAAACTATTAAATCGTTATTTAACGATAATATCACTTACCATATTAACCCAACAGGAAAATTTGTTATTGGTGGACCACATGGTGATACTGGGTTGACTGGTCGTAAAATTATTGTAGATACTTATGGCGGAAAAGGTGCCCATGGTGGTGGTGCGTTTTCTGGAAAAGACCCAAGTAAAGTAGATAGAAGTGCTGCGTATGCTACTAGACATATTGCAAAAAATTTAGTTGCTGCAGGTGTTTGTGATGAAATACTAGTACAAGTCTCTTACGCAATTGGTGTGGTTGAACCTATGGGAATATTTGTAGATACTTATGGGACTTGCCCATTTAATATGACCGATGGTGAAATTGCAGAAAAAGTTTCTAAAGTCTTTGATATGCGACCAGCATCTATTGAAGCGCGTTTAAAATTACGCAATCCAATGTACAGCGAAACAGCTGCTTATGGACACATGGGACGTAAAAACGAAACAGTAACAAAAACGTTTTCTCAACCTAATGGTGAGGATGTAACACTAGACGTTGAGCTATTTACGTGGGAAAAATTAGACTACGTTGATAAAGTAAAAGCTGAATTTGGCTTATAACTTTCAATTATACTTACAAAAAACCCGAAACGTATAAGATTCGGGTTTTTTTTATATTATGATTTCCATTTAATAGGTAAATGGACTACTTTTTTTGTTTCAAAAAAATCTTCTTTGTAAAAATCAGATATATTATAGATGGTTGTGGTTTTATAATCTTGTAATTCTTCTGTTAAATCACCTCCTTTAAGATATAAAATACCATTTTTTAATTCGTTTTGCTGTTTTTTAGCCACTTTGCCTTTAATCCAATGTACAAAAGTTGGCATTGCTGCAACTGCACGACTAATAATAAAATCATAGGTTTCTTTAATCTCCTCTACGCGACTGTGTGTGACTTTTACGTTTTCTAAACCTAAACCAGCTACAACTTCTCGTACCACATTTAATTTTTTATTGATACTATCTACTAAATGAAAGTTACAATCTGGGAATAAAATAGCTAATGGTATTCCTGGAAAACCTCCACCAGTACCAACATCCATCATAGAGCTACCTGCTTTAAATTGGATAACTTTAGCAATTGCTAGAGAATGTAGGACGTGACGTAAATATAACTCGTCTATATCTTTTCTTGACACAACATTAATTTTCAAGTTCCAATCCTTGTACAAATTTTCTAGTTTTTTAAACTGTTCTATTTGTAAAGGTGTTAAATCAGGGAAATACTTTAAAATCAGCTCCATAGTTGATATTAATTTTCGGCAAAAATATACATTTTAACACAAAAAAGGGAGCTTCTGTTTTAGTTAATTAATTATCTTTACGCCACATATGAAATTTCGCTATTTTGCGTTATCATAACAAAATTAATAGTATCAATGACAAAGCAAACACTATCGTTTTCAAGAAAAGACTCTGCAAAATTCTTTAGAACATTAAATAAACGTGTAAACGATTACTTTAAAGATAACAACATAAAGCGTACAGGTGATTGGCGCATATGGTTAAAAACCATAATTATGTTCACTATATTTTTAGCACCTTACTTTTTAATCATGAGCCTTGATCTACCTGGTTGGGCACAATTACTTTTAACTGTAGTTATGGGAATTGGTATGGCAGGTGTCGGTATGAATGTGATGCATGATGGTAATCACGGTTCTTTTTCTAATAAAGAATGGATTAATCGTTTAATGGGAAGTAGTATATACATTTTAGCAGGAAATGCTTACAACTGGAAAGTTCAACACAATGTGTTACACCATACTTACACAAATATTCATGGACATGATGAAGATTTAGAAGCTGGAAGAATTTTACGTTTTTCTAAACATTCAGAATGGAAAAAACATCACAAATTCCAACATTACTATTCTGTGTTACTATACGGTTTACTAACAATAAATTGGGCCATTACAACAGATTTTCAGCAAATGAAACGTTATATGAAACGTAAATTAGCTTATGGTAAATTACCCAATCCAATAGTAAATTGGAGTAAGTTGGTAATTTCAAAGATTATCTATGTATCTATTTGGATAATAATTCCAATATTATTTTTTGACTTAGCATGGTGGAAAATTTTACTAGGCTTTTTTATTATGCATTACACTGCTGGTTTAATTTTAAGTGTTGTGTTTCAATTAGCACACGTTATGGATGAAGCTGAAATGCCATTACCAGAAAAAGATGGTACCATGAAAAATACTTGGGCCATTCACCAGTTAAAAACAACTGTAAATTTTGGTGCAAAAAGCAAAATTATTAATTGGTTTACTGGTGGATTAAACCATCAAGTAGAACATCATATTTTTCCGCATATTAGTCACATTCACTACGGAAAAATAGCAGAGATAGTAAAATCTACCGCTAAAGAATTTAATTTACCATACAACGAATATAAAACCACACGTAAAGCTATTGCTGCTCATTTTAAATATTTAAAAGAAATGGGAATGAAGCCAGCAACGCTACAAGCCTAATTACATGAGCCAACCACTTTCTGACCGTATTTTAAACATGTCTACTTCTGCGACTTTAGCTATGGCTGCCAAAGCTAGAGAGTTAAGAGGAGAAGGTAAAGACATTATTGGATTAAGCCTAGGAGAACCAGATTTTAACACTCCTGACTTTATAAAAGACGCAGCTATCCAAGCTATAAACGACAATTATAACTCGTACACACCTGTAGATGGATATGTCGAGTTAAAAGAGGCTATTATCACTAAATTTAAACGCGATAATAACTTAACATATACGCTTCCTCAAATTGTGGTTTCTACTGGAGCTAAACAAAGCCTAGCTAATGTTGCTGGTGTTTTGTTAAATAAAGGAGACGAGGTTATTTTACCTTGTCCATATTGGGTTAGTTACTCTGATATAGTAAAACTAAGTGAAGGAGTTCCTGTTGAAGTAAAAACGACTATTGAAACAGATTTTAAAATGACGCCTGCACAACTAGAAGCAGCCATCACACCTAAAACTAAAATGATTTGGTTTAGTTCACCTTGCAACCCAAGTGGTTCTTTATACAGTAAAGCAGAATTAGAAGGCTTGGCTAAAGTATTGGAAAATCACCCAGACATTTATGTGGTTTCAGATGAGATTTATGAGCACATTAACTACACAGGAAAACCACACGCAAGTATGGCTCAAATGCCTAGCATGTATGATCGTACCATTACAGTTAATGGTGTATCCAAAGCTTTTGCTATGACAGGTTGGCGAATTGGATATATTGGTGCTCCAGACTGGATTGCTCGTGCTTGTAACAAAATGCAAGGTCAAATTACAAGTGGTGCTAATTGTATTGCACAACGTGCTGTAATTACTGCTTTAAATGCTGATGCTAGTGTTGTAGACTATATGATTGACGAGTTTAAAGTACGTCGTGATTTAGTCCTCAAATTATTAAATGATGTAGACGGATTTAAAACCAACACACCTGAAGGTGCCTTTTATGTATTTCCAAATGTGACACACTTTTTTGGTAAAACCTTAAGAGGAAAAACTATTAATAATGCTACAGATTTCTCTTTATATTTATTAGAAGAAGCTTTAGTAGCAACAGTAACTGGTGATGCTTTTGGTAATCCTGATTGTATTAGAATAAGTTATGCAGCTTCTCAAGACAATATTATTGAAGCTATCAAGCGAATAAAAGAAGCTGTTAGCTAATAAACATCTTAATTAAATACAAAAAAAGTCTCAGTTTAAAATTGAGACTTTTTTAATTTAAGATATTATTTAACCAGATTAATAGACAAATAAATAAAATAATAAAGACTATAAATCTTTTATAAAAGCGCTGATTATTTTCTTTTTTTAGTCGTTTTCTTAAATTGTCTTGGTATTCTGTATTTAAGACCATATGATCATACTTCTCATTTGTAACTTTTTTAAATTTTCCTGAGATATGGACAAACTTCTTCCTTTTAGGATTTTTCAATAAATCTCTATTATTTTTAAGTACACCATGAGGAGAACCATACATAATTTAAAATATATTAAAGGTTAAACAAAAGCTTCTAAATATATGTAGTGCAATTATTAAAAATGTTACAAGAACACTATTTAACATTGTTCTAATATTAACTTTTAAAATACACAACCTAAATACAATATTCTTAATTTAGTAGACTAAAAAATGAAATTGTCTATTGAAATTGTTTAATCCTAAATACTATATACAAGTTATTGTTATAACTATGTTTTGTTTTGTTACTAAAGCACAAAATGAAACTAACCATTGGTATTTTGGTAATTATTCTGGAATCGATTTTAACAATGGGCAATTCACCACATTAAGTGATGGAAGCATGTCTACTCCTGCTGGTTGCGCAAGTATATCAGATAGTAATGGTGATTTATTATTCTACACCAATGGTCAAACCGTATGGAATAAAAACCACGAGGTTATGACTAATGGTAATGATTTAAATGCAGAGATTGAAAACAACCAATCTTGCATTATCATTCCTGATCCTAGTGATATAAATAATTACTATATCCTGACCACAAGAATTAACCCAGATTATGGAGGTGTTTTTTATTCTAAAGTAGTCTTTAATGCTCAAAACCCTTTAGGGTTTATTTTTACCAAAAATAATAGAATCACAACTACTTCTACCGAAAGGATAACTGCAGTATATTCGCCAGAAACCAATTCTTACAAAGCAGTTGGATTGGGTAAAGTAGGTGGTTCTTCAGAACCAACATTTAATGCTCTATTTGTTATAAACGTTGGCACTTTAGGCACTGCGCCTTTAAATAATATAACTTTAGAGAATACTATAACGCTTCAAGAAACTTACTATACTACTCTTGGTCCAATTAAATTTTCTCCAAATGGACAATTAATAGCTATTGGTGATAGTAGCAGCAGCTCTAGTGTATATATTTATGATTTTAATCCACTTACAAATAGCGCATCTTATCAACAAAGCTTTAATGCTGGTTATATTTTCAATCCTATTCCAGTTGAAGGACTAGAGTTTTCTGCAGATTCTGAATACCTTTATATCACTGGTAATTTATTTGGTACAGCTTATCTTCATCAATATATTGTCAATTCTTCAGCATCATTTAACGAGAAAATATTATTAGCCACTTCACAATCAATTAATTTTGGAGCTTTACAATTGGCAAGTGACTCAAAAATTTATATGGCTAATTATGCTACAGATTCGCCTTATCATTTAAATACTTTAGGTGTCATACATAGTCCAGAAGATCCTGATGATATTAACTTTGAACCTTCAAGTATTACGCTAGTAAACTCTGCTAGCACCAAAGGATTACCCAATTTTGTAACCTCTTATTTTAGAAATAGAATTATTGCAAAAGACGATTGTTTTTATGAAACCATAGATTTCTCATTAGATGCTTATGGACCAATAACAAGCGCTAACTGGGAATTTGGTGATGGCAATACTGCTACTGGATTAAACCCATCACATCAATACACACAATCGGGAACGTATATAGTAAGAGCTGTAATTACTGTTGGGACGAATCAAATAGAACTTTTCAAAAAAATTAAAGCTCATCCAGTTGCGACCATGACAGATGGTTACACATTATCTCAATGCGATATTGATAACGATGGAATATCAAATTTTAACTTAACAGAAGCTTATAACGGTTTAGAAAATGGTGTTAGGGATAATTATCAATATCAATTTTATGAAACGCAATTAGATGCAGATAATGACACTAACCCAATTACTAATCCAGAATTTTACACTAACACCTCTAATCCGCAAGAACTATTTTTAAATATCACTAATGAATTTGGTTGTGTAAATATAGATTCATTTTATATTGAAGTGCAAAGTCAAGACTTAGTGGTTTTAGACCCTTATATTGTTTGTGAGGATTCTAATGATATTTATGGTGACTATATTGGACGATTTAATTTAGCAGATAAAATAGAAGAATTAAGCACGTATTTTAATCTTGCTGATGACGAATATATAAGATTTCATAGCACTTTAGAAGATGCATTATCAAACACAAACCCGTTGTATTTTGAATATGACACAATAAGTACAACCCTTTGGATAATTGTTAGAAAAACTAATGGTGACTGTGGTATAATTGCGTCTATGGAATTACAAGTAAATCAACCCATAGAATTTGATATTGAAGACAGCTATCAACTATGCATGCTACAACCTAACCCTGTTTTAGATGGAGGAGTATCCAATGATTCATGGAAATGGCAAGACACTACATCTGGTGCAATACTATCTACACAACGATTTTATGAATTATCAAATCCAGGAACCTATCAACTTACTGTTACAAAATTAGAAAATGGATTACTGTGTACAAAGTCAAAAGTATTTAACGTATTAGCACCTGTTTTACCAACTTTTGAAGTAATTGAAATTGATGGCACCAACCTATATATTTCAATCAATGGAAATAGTCAGTATGAGTTTTCATTAAATAATCAAAATTTCTTTGGACAAAATACAGCATACACATTTTACGATGTAGAACCAGGAATTATTGAGATTTTTGTGAGAGATGTTAATGACTGTGAGCAATCTATACAAACGGAAGTGTCTTTTATATATTACCCAAAATTTTTCACTCCAAACGATGATAATAAGAATGATAAATGGTCTGTTTTTGGTGTCAACGACAACCTATATAAGAAAGCAGAGGTTACAATTTTTGATAGGTTTGGTAAAAAACTATATGGTTTTACATTAAAAACTATCCATCGAGGTTGGGATGGTATGTATAATAACGTTCCATTACCAAATTCTGACTATTGGTTTAAAGTTACACTAGTAGATCAAAACGATCAAGTCATTGAAAGTTCAGGACATTTTACTTTAAAACGTTAGTTTTTTTTATCTATTACGCCAAAAGAAAGGTGTAAGCAAAATCAATACAGTAAACAATTCTAAACGACCAATTAGCATTAAAAATGCAGACCACCATTTACCAATTGGTGGTAAAGACGCGTAATTATTAACTGGTCCAAAATCTCCTAAAGCAGGTCCTACATTACCTAAACTAGAAGCTGCAATACCAACTGAAGATTCAAAATCAATTTGCATCATCGAAAAACCCAATGAGCCAATTATAAAGGCAATCATGTACAAAATAAAAAACCCTAGAATATTAAATACAATGTCTCCAGATACTGCTCTTTTATTATAACGGACTGGTAATATGGCATTGGGATGCAGCGTACGTTTAAATTCTAAAAATCCATTTTTAATTAACAGTAAATGACGTACTACTTTAACTCCTCCAGACGTACTTCCAGCAGAACCACCCAAAAACATTAATCCAAAAAAGAACACTACTAAAAATGGAGTCCACAACGTATAATCTGCAGTGACAAAACCAGTTGTAGTTATAATTGCTAGTACTTGAAATAATCCATGTCTAAAAGCACTTTCGCCTTCACCTAAAACTTGTGGATGTGCAATACTTGAAACTGATACATCAGCTCTAAAATAGATTAATATAGCAGCAACTAAGGTGAAAATAGCGATAAACTTAAAGTATAATTTAAACTCTTCGTCTTTTATAATTTTTTGTACTTTTCCTTTAAAAGCAAAATAACTAAGTACAAAGTTGGTACCTGCTAAAAACATAAAAACAATAATAATATACTGTATCATTGGTCTATCATTCCAAAACGCAATACTGGCATTTTTAGTAGAAAATCCTCCAGTAGACAAAGTACTCATAGAATGATTAATCGCGTCAAAAAATGACATTCCTGCGATATTAAGTAAAATTGTTTCTGCAGCAGTATACCCAAAATAGATTAACCATAAGCGCTTAGCTGTATCTGTAATACGAGGATGTAATTTATCTGCATTTGGTCCTGGTGCTTCAGCAGCAAATAGCTGCATACCTCCAATACCTAAAAGCGGAAGAATAGCCACAGCCAATACAATTATTCCCATACCTCCAATCCAATGGGTTAAGCTTCGCCAAAATAAAACACCATTAGGCAAGATTTCAATATCATTTAAAATAGAAGCTCCTGTGGTTGTAAAACCTGACATAGTTTCAAAAAAGGCGTCCGTAAAATTAGGTATGCTACCAGTTGCCAAATAAGGTATCGCGCCTGACAAAGACATGACTATCCATCCAAAAGCTACAACAATGTAACCTTCGCGTTTGTTCATCTCTTTGTTGTGGTTACGATGATGCAACATTCCAAACAATCCAAAAATTAGCACACCCAAACCAGACAAAAGTAATTGTAAGGTCACACCGTCTTGATACAACAAGCTTACTAAAGCTGATAGCAAAATAAAACCACCATTAAAGACTAGTAGTAGTCCAAAAAAGTATAATATAATTTTGTAATTAAGACGCAGTCTTTTTCCCATTATAAAAATAGTTTTTCAACCTCTTTAATAGATCGAGGTAAACAGCATACTACTATATAATCTCCTTCTTCTACTCTAAAATCTCCAAGTGCAATTAAACCTTCTTCATTTCTTATAACGCCTCCAACAATTGCAGAACGTGGAAACTCAACTTCTTTAATTAGTCGGTTACAAATTTTAGACGTTGCTTTTACTTTAAACTCTAACAACTCTGCATTCATGTTGTTTAGTTTAGTCATAGCCACTACTTCTCCTTTACGGATGTATCTAAAAATATTGTTTGCTGCTAATAACTTTTTATTAATTAGTGTATCAATACCTATAGATTGTGACAACTCAAAATAGTCCATATTTTCTACCAGAGCTATCGTTTTTTTTACACCTTTGGATTTTGCCATTAGGCAAGACATAATATTAGTTTCAGAATTACCTGTAACCGAAATAAATGCATCCATTTCGCTAATACTTTCTTCTTCCAAAAGCTCTACATTACGACCATCGCCATTAATAACTAACACATTTGGCAAATCGTCTGCGAGATCAAAAGCTATATCTTTATTACTTTCTACAAGTTTAACATTAAAGCTACCTGCAGATAAGTCTCTTGCTGTTTTAAACCCAATTTTACTACCACCTAAAATCATGACATCTTTGATTGGTGTATTGGATTTTCCTGTCATTTTACACAATTCATCGTCACCACCTTCGCTAGTTACAAAAACCACATGATCGCCTTCTCTAAACTCGGTATCACCTCTTGGAATGATTGTGTATTGCGTCCCAAATCGCTGAATAGCAATAGGTACAAAATGAATTTCTGAAAACAATTGAGCAGCTTCTTTAACCGTTTTACCAACAAAACTTGCAGTTCTTGACAAACTTAGACTCACCATAGTTAAAGCACCACCTTCAAACTCGTAACTATCTTTAAAGGCAGATTGATTAAGTAGTAATTCTATCTCTGATGCTGCTAAACTTTCAGGAGAAATTAACTCGTCTATACCAAATCTAGTAAAACCAACTTCATCCTTATGTGTAATAAATTCTGTATTAGATATTCTAGCAATAGTTCGTTTTGCACCCAACTGTTTAGCCAAAACACATACGGTAATATTAGTCGTCTCAGATGCAGTGACACCAATTAGTAAATCTGCCGAATCTATTCTAGCATCTTTTAAGACACTAATAGACGTAGCATCACCTTTTATGACCTTAATATCTAAATGGTTTTCTGCGTAGGTAAGACTGTCTCTATCAGTATCAATAAGTGTAATTTCTTGAGACTCGTAAGACAATAATTTTGCTAAATGAAATCCAACTTCACCAGCTCCAGCAATAATTATTTTCATATATCTTTTTAAGTAAAGGGAGTACAAAGATAATTAATTTAAAGATTTAAGTCTCAATTATTTATTCTTTTGAAGTTTTACAGACTATACTTAATGCATTATCTTTGCAAAAAAATTGATTTTGACAAAAGTAAATCCTTACAAGAATAGCGACTTGGGTAAAAAAGAGCAGGTAACCAAAATGTTTGATACCATTTCTAAAGAATATGATGGTTTAAACAGAGTTATCTCTTTTGGAATAGATATTAAATGGCGAAAAAAAGTTGTTGATTTAGTCAAAGCCACTCAACCTAAAAACATTTTAGATATAGCTACTGGAACTGGTGATTTAGCAATTAATTTAGCTGAAACAAGTGCTGAAAAAATAGTAGGCTTAGATATTAGTAGTGGTATGCTTGAGGTTGGAAAGCAAAAAATTAAAGCTAAAAATCTAGATAGCAAAATTGAAATGATTATTGGTGATTCCGAGAATATGCCTTTTGATGACAATACGTTTGATGCTATTACTGTTGCGTTTGGCATCCGTAATTTTGAAACTTTAGAAAAAGGATTAAAAGATATTTTACGTGTACTTAAACCTGGTGGTATTTTTGTAATACTAGAGACTTCCGTACCTACTAAATTCCCTTTTAAACAAGGGTATCAATTTCATTCTAAAGTTATTTTACCAACAGTTGGTAAATTATTTTCTAAGGACAAAACTGCTTATAAATATTTAAGCGAAAGTGCTAACGTTTTTCCTTATGGAGAGGCACTAAACAATATTTTACGTAATATTGGGTTTATAAATGTTACAGATATGCCTCAAACATTTGGTGTAGCTACAATTTACAAAGCATCAAAATAATAATGAATACAAAACATATTTACCTAATACTATTTGCGTTATGTTTTACAACTGCTTCTCAAGCGCAACTATTTTCTAAAGAAAAAGTAAAAAACTTAGAATCCGTTGATAAAGCCACACTAAGTTGGGGTTACTATTTAGGTTTTAATAACCTAGATTTTAAATTTGATTACAATAATAATTTAGGAGACATCCAAACAGAACGTACCATTGGTTTTAATGTTGGTCTTTTAGGTAATGTGCGTATCAACGATTATTTTGATTTACGTTTTGAACCAGGATTGGTCATATCGCAACGTAATTTGATGTATCAAGAAAATTA
Source organism: Olleya sp. YS (assembly GCF_029760915.1). Taxonomy (NCBI): domain Bacteria; kingdom Pseudomonadati; phylum Bacteroidota; class Flavobacteriia; order Flavobacteriales; family Flavobacteriaceae; genus Olleya; species Olleya sp. YS. Next base: position 534,209 of record NZ_CP121685.1, read on the forward strand.
TTTTGCAGATTTTGACGAAGACATTTCAGACTCGGATTTGTTACGTGAAGTTAAATCGACTTACATCTATTTTCCTTTACTATTAAAAATATCTACAAAGCGTGTTAATAATTTTAAACCATTTATTTTAACTGGTATTTCTACTGCGATTAACCTATCAAGTAACGAGCAAAATCCTGACGACAATTCTGCAGGAGAGTTTAGGATGGTAAAAAATATGCAATTTTTTGAGCTAGGTTTTGGTATGGATTTTTACTTAGACCGTTTTAAATTTACACCATCTATTAGAGGTGTTTTTGCTATGAAAGACGAGATTGTAAGAGATAAAGACCCAAATAGTCCTTGGACTAGCAACATAAGCTTGATGCAAACACGAGGTATTTTTATTAATTTTACAGTGCAGTAAAATCTATTTTTAATCAGTTATTGAGCTAAATATATCCATAGCAATTAAAAAATATGAATATGCAATTGGGATATTTAGAAGCATCAATAGGATGCTTAATTTAATTCTCTTTTTTTCATCACTTTCAGGATATTTTACAATTAAACCAATAAGAAAATTTACATTTATTAGCAAAGCAGCTATTAAATAAATCAAACCTATTATTAGAAATAATGAATTTTCTGATAAACAAAAAAACAATAAAATAAGTGAGCCAAATAAGAAAGAAAGCAAAGCAACTAATCTGCTTATTTCTATAATTCCTGTATCTGTTTGCAAAGCCTTCATAAAACTTAACCTCTCCTAAACTCACTTAACAAAATAGCACCTGCTGTAGCAACATTTAAACTTTCGGTTGCTTGAAGTTCTCCAAACCTTGGGATACTAATTTTATCGGTCACACAAGCTTCTATTGGTTTTGAAATTCCGTTAGCTTCATTGCCTAAAATTAAAATTCCTTCTTGTGGTAAGTTAGATTTGTATACATTTTTACCATCCATAAAAGCACCAAAAATAGGTAATTTAGCATCTTTTAAATAGCCTTCTAAATCTACGTAATGCACGGACACTCTAGTTAAAGAGCCCATAGTAGCTTGCACAACTTTAGGGTTATAACAATCTACAGTTTCTTGACTACAAATTAATTGCTTTACACCAAACCAATCGCATAACCGTATGATTGTACCTAAGTTTCCTGGGTCACGAACAGCATCTAAAGCTAATACTAAACCTTGGTCAGTTAGATTTTCCTTTTCTGGAATTTTAAAAACAGCCAAAGCTATGTTAGGTGTTGTTAAACAACTAATTTTTTTTAATTCGGTTTCAGAAATTAATGTTTCATTTTCAACATTAAAAGGCTGAGTTGTCATTAAATCCACCAAAGTAAAATTAGAATCTAAAAACTCTCGTATAACTTTAACGCCTTCTGCGATAAACAATTGATCTTGCAGTCTATATTTTTTTTGCTTTAAACGATTTATGTTTTTAATCTGATTTTTAGAAATCACAGCTTTAAAATTTTTATAAAGAAAACAAAAAAAAAGCAGTTAATATTTGTGGGTTTCTAATTATTTAAAATTTGTTTGTTCAATAAATAGTGTATTTTTGAATCTACAGTTTTTGTTAGGCATTATATTTGTAATTAACATCGTTATTAGTTAGCAATCCATTTGAAACATTTTAATATTAAAATATTAGTTTTAGTAGCTTTTATCCTGCTACTTTGTGGTTGTAACTCGGTAAAACGTGTTGCTAAAAACCAACACCTATTAACCAAAAATAATATTACTATTAACGATAAAAAAGTGTCCAACGATACGATTTCTAATCTGTTATACCAACAACCTAATACTAGATTACCAATTCCGTTTACAACAATTCCGCTTAGACTTTACATATTCAATACTGCGCGACCAAATATAGATTCTATTTTAAATGCTAAATACTATAGTCAGCCAGATAAAATGGCTAGACAATCTAGGTTTTTATCTAGAAAACAATTAGAGAAAAAAATACAAGCCAAAGCAAATTTTAATAGATGGTTAAAAAGTATTGGTGAAGCTCCAGTAGTAATAGACACTTCACTGACAAAAAAATCTGTTACACGTATAGAAAATTATTATAAAGTTAATGGTTGGTTTAATGCAAAAGCAGACTATAAAATTAATATAGTTGACGACAAAAAAGCAACTGTTGATTATTTTATAGACACTGGTAAGCCTTACATTTTAGATACTATTTCGTCTAGAATTAGTTCACCAATGGTAGAGAATATTTACAATCAACACAAACAAGACAGATTATTAAAATCTGGTAAACAATACAGAATCAACACGGTTTACGCAGAAGAAGATAGAATTGTGGAGTTAATGAGAAACAATGGTGTGTATCATTTTAGTCAAGATTATGTGCGATTTGTTGGTGATAGTATTTTAGGAAACAATAAAATTAACATCGAGACAATTATTGATGACCGATTAATTAGAGAAGAAGAAACCTCAAGACGTGAGCCTTTTAAAGTCTTTAAAGTTAAGGACGTTAACATCTACACCAATAGTTCGTTTAAAGACCGTAACCAAACCATAAATGACACGACTGAGTATGATGGCTACAATATATACAGTATTGGTAAACTTGAATACAAACCAAGAGCTTTGACCAATGCAGTTTTTATAACTCCAAATACTATATTTAAAGATAAAAACAGACCGCTTACCTCTAGAAAAATTAGTGACTTACGCACATTTAAATATCCAAATATTGATTATATAGAAAATCCAGATACAACGTTAACTGCTAATATATACTTAACTCCATTAAAAAAGTTTGAATTAGAATTTAGTGCAGAAGCTTTGCAAAGTAATATTCAAACTATTGGTTTTTCAATTAACCCTAGCTTATTAATTAGAAATGTATTTAATGCTGCAGAAACATTAGAGATTTCTGGTTTTATTTCTATAGGTGCCTCAAAAGATGGTAATAATAGTCAAGACGAGTTTTTTGATATTAATGAAACAGGAGCCAATTTAAAATTGACTATTCCTAGATTATTTTCTCCATTTAACACAGAAAATATCATCCCTAAATCCATGTTTCCATCTACGCGATTAACAGTTGCTACATCAAGCCAAACTAATATTGGATTGGATAGACAAACCTTTACTGGATCATTTAATTACAGGTGGTATCCTAACAACACAGTCACTAATAGATTAGATTTACTAAACATTCAGTTTGTAAAAAATTTGAATACTGCAAATTATTTTAATGTTTATGAAAGCTCATACAACTCCTTAAATAGTATCGCTCAAACTTCTGGATTTATTGGTGCTACAGACAATCTTGGTATTCCAACAGGAGCAGATACGTTTTTAAACCTTGTCGAAAACGGATCTTATGATACTATTTTATCTAATGACGATTTAGAAACTGTTAATGCAATAAACGAGAGAAAACAAAGATTAACAGAGGATAATTTAATTTTTTCTTCAAATTTTAATTATGTAAAAGATAAAAGAGATAACATTACAGATGAAGACTTTTCTATTTTTAGAGCAAGATTAGAGTTGGCAGGAAATGTTTTTGCTGCAACCTCAAAAATATTAGGCTTAGAAAAAAATGAAAATGGTAAATACGAATTATTTAACGTTGCCTTCTCTCAATATGTCAAAACAGAATTGGATTATATCAAACACTGGAGTTTAGGCTATAAAAATGTATTAGCCATAAGAACATTTTTTGGTATAGCAATTCCTTATGGTAATTCAACCAACATTCCGTTTTCTAAAAGTTTTTTTGCAGGAGGAGCTAATGACAACAGAGCATGGACAGCCTATAATTTAGGACCAGGACGTTTAGAAACAACTAACGAGTTTAATGAAGCCAATTTAAAAATTGCTTTAAGCGCAGAGCAACGCTTTAATCTTTTTGGACCATTAAATGGTGCTATTTTTGTTGATGCAGGAAATATCTGGAATGTCTTTGATGATATAGAACAAGATGAAGCCACTTTCTCTGGTTTTGAATCTTTAAAAGACATAGCTGTAGGCTCTGGTTTTGGATTACGTTACGACTTTAACTTTTTTGTACTACGTGGTGATATAGGCTTTAAAACCTACGATCCTTCCTACCCAATGGGCAATCGATGGTTCAATGACTACAATTTTTCAAATGCAGTGTATAACATTGGTATCAACTATCCTTTCTAATTAATTTTTATCATTTTAGCTAAAACGTTTGCGTGGTTTTATGAGTATTTCCTCATAAAATATTCCAATTTTCATTACTTTTGAAACCATACAATTTCAACTAAAATAAATAAAAATGGCTCATAATATTAAACCAGGAGTTGCAACTGGAAAAGAAGTTCAAGAAATTTTTAAACTAGCAAAAGAAAAAGGATTTGCCTTACCAGCAGTAAATGTTATTGGATCCAACACAATTAATGGTGTTTTAGAAACTGCAGCAGCATTAAATGCTCCAGTTATCATACAATTTTCAAATGGTGGCGCACAATTTAATGCAGGAAAAGGATTAAGTAACGACAATCAAAAAGCAGCAATTGCAGGATCTATAGCTGGTGCAAAACACGTACATTTAATGGCAGAAGCCTATGGTGTACCTGTAATTTTACATACAGACCATTGTGCTAAAAAATTACTTCCTTGGATAGATGGACTATTAGACGCAAGCGAACAACATTTTAAAGAAACTGGTAAGTCATTATACAGCTCACATATGATTGATTTAAGTGAAGAACCACTTGAAGAAAACATAGAAATATGTAAACAATACCTTGCAAGAATGAGCAAAATGGGTATGACTTTAGAAATAGAATTAGGGATTACAGGAGGTGAAGAAGATGGTGTAGATAATAGCGATGTAGACGAATCTAAATTATACACACAACCAGAAGAAGTGGCATATGCTTATGAAGAACTAATTAAAGTGAGTGACCAATTTACCATTGCAGCAGCATTTGGAAATGTGCATGGTGTTTATAAACCAGGAAACGTAAAACTAACTCCTAAAATTTTAAAAAATTCGCAAGAATTTTTATCTAAAAAACACAACTTGCCACACAACCATATAGACTTTGTATTCCATGGTGGATCAGGATCTACATTAGAAGAAATTAGAGAAGCAATTGGCTACGGAGTCATAAAAATGAACATCGACACAGACATGCAATACGCTTTTATGAGTGGTGTTAGAGATTATATGGCAGAAAAAACAGACTACTTACAATCTCAAATTGGTAGTCCAGATGGTGCAGATTCTCCGAATAAAAAGTACTACGACCCACGTGTTTGGCTACGTAAAGGAGAAGTAACGTTTGTTGAGCGACTTAAACAAGCGTTTGAGGATTTAAATAACGTCAATACTTTATAATAATATAATTTTCATTATAAAATCCCGCTTAAACTAGGTTTAAGTGGGATTTTTACTTTAAAGCACGACCATAAATTAATATAGCTTATACAATTTTTGAGATTGATTAATAAAAAATGTAATTTTGTACGCTTGCATAAAGCAAACTAAAACTAACTAATAGCAATAACGATTAGAGGTTATTTATTTAATCCAAAAATCGTAAATCTAAAATCGTAAATCAATATGGCTTGGTTTAAAAGAAAAGAAAAAGGTATACAAACTGCAACAGAAGAGAAAAAAGACATCCCAAAAGGATTGTGGTATAAATCTCCTACTGGTAAAATTGTTGACTCTAAAGAGTTAGAAAAAAACTTTTATGTGAGTCCAGAAGATGGTTACCATGTTAGAATAGGAAGTAAAGAATATTTTGAAATATTATTTGACGACAATAAATTTAAAGAGTTAGATGCTAATCTAACATCAAAGGATCCATTAAAATTTGAGGATACCAAAAAATACCCAGACCGTTTAAAAGCAGCAGAAGACAAAACAAAACTAAAAGACGCTGTGCGTTGTGCAGTAGGTAAATCTAAAGGTAAGGACTTAGTTGTAGCTTGTATGGATTTTGCGTTTATTGGAGGATCTATGGGTAGTGTTGTTGGAGAAAAAATTGCTCGTGCAGCAGACTATGCTTTAAAAAAGAAATTACCATTTATGATTATCTCTAAATCTGGAGGTGCACGTATGATGGAAGCTGCATTATCTTTAATGCAATTAGCAAAAACCTCAGCTAAATTAGGACAATTAGCAGATGCAGGAATCCCTTATATCTCATTATGTACAGATCCAACAACAGGTGGTACAACTGCTTCTTTTGCTATGTTGGGTGATATTAATATTTCTGAACCTGGTGCTTTAATTGGATTTGCTGGACCACGAGTGGTACGCGATACAACTGGACAAGAATTACCAGAAGGCTTTCAAACCTCAGAATTTTTGCTAGAGCATGGCTTTTTAGATTTTATTACACATCGTAAAGAATTAAAAAACAAAGTCAATCAATACATAGACCTAATTACTAATCAACCTTTAAGAGCGTAGATTAGATTTTAACTTATAAATCATAACCTCATTAATTTAGACTAGTGAGGTTTTTTTTATGCTCTATGAGTTTCAAACTTCTCGTAATAAAAAAATCAAATAAACTTAATAGGTCTTTTCTAGTTAAACTATTTGCCTTTCAATAAAAATAACTATATTTGCGCCTCGAAAGATAGACTTTCGTGTACATAACAATCATTTACAATAATATTAGCATGTATTTAACAAAAGAAGACAAGCAAAAGCTTTTTAAAAAGCACGGTAAAGATGCAAAAGACACAGGTTCTGCAGAAGGACAGATTGCATTATTTACAGAAAGAATTAACCACTTAACAGAACACTTAAAACAAAATCGTAAAGATTATAATACAGAGCGTTCGTTAGTAAAATTAGTAGGAAAGCGTCGTTCATTATTAGACTACCTAACTAAGAAAGATATCTTAAGATATCGTGCAATTGTTAAAGAATTAGGATTAAGAAAATAATCTAAATACAAAGACCACGCTTTTTAGCGTGGTTTTTTGATATATATAACTCGGGTTGGTCGAGTATAACCTCCAACATTGAAGAAGCTAATTACAGTTTTTCATTGGTCAAACACTAATTAAAACTAAAATGAACAATCAAAAAATTGAATTATTTTTTGATTAAACAAAGAAAAAAATTAAAACATAGCCATAGCTACGGTTTTATTTTATGATGACGTTTAAGCGAAAAAGAAACGATTTTTATTGTTTGATTTTGGATTTAAGAAGTATTAAAACAACAACTACTACCACAACACAACGACCATTGTTTAATTAGAATTAAAAAATTTATGATTCCAAAAGTTTTTAAAGAGGTCATAGACCTAGGCGACGGTAGAACTATTTCTATCGAAACCGGAAAATTAGCAAAGCAGGCACATGGTTCTGTTGTTGTACAATCAGGAAACTGTATGTTACTTTGTACTGTAGTTTCAAATTATAAGCAAGCAGATGTAGACTTTCTACCGTTAACAGTAGACTACAGAGAAAAATTTGCTGCAGCTGGACGTTATCCTGGAGGTTTCTTCAAAAGAGAAGCAAGACCAAGTGATGGAGAAGTATTAACTATGCGTTTAGTAGACCGTGTTTTACGTCCATTATTCCCAAAAGATTATCATTCTGAAACTCAGGTGATGATACAATTAATGTCACATGATGACGATGTTATGCCAGACGCTATGGCTGGTTTAGCTGCATCTGCTGCGATACAATTATCAGATTTCCCGTTTGAATGCCCAATCTCTGAAGCAAGAGTTGGTCGTATTAATGGCGAGTTTGTAATTAACCCAACACGTGCGCAATTAGCAGAGTCTGATATAGACATGATGATTGGTGCTTCTGCAGATTCTGTAATGATGGTAGAAGGTGAAATGGATGAAGTTTCTGAAGAAGAAATGACAGAAGCCATCAAATTTGCACACGAAGCTATTAAAGTACAATGTGCAGCACAAGTAAGATTAGCTGAAGCTTTTGGTAAAAAGGAAGTACGCGAGTATGAGCCAGAAAGAAATGATGATGAGTTAGCTAAGAAAATTCATGATATGGCTTATGATAGAGTGTATGCTGTAGCTAAAGCTGGATCTGCTAAACATGAGCGTGGAGCCGCATTTGCAGAAATTAAAGAAGAAATAAAAGCCACTTTCTCTGAAGAAGAATTAGAGGATTTTGGTGGACTAGTATCTAAATATTACAGTAAAGCTGAAAAAGCTGCTATTAGAGATTTAACCTTAAACGAAGGGTTGCGTTTAGATGGTCGTAAAACGGACCAAATCAGACCAATTTGGTGTGAGATTGATTACTTACCATCAACACACGGATCGTCAATCTTTACACGAGGAGAAACTCAAGCATTAGCTACTGTAACATTAGGAACGTCAAGAGAAGCTAACCAAATAGATATGCCATCTTTTGAAGGTGAAGAGCGTTTTTACTTACACTATAACTTCCCTCCGTTTTCGACAGGAGAAGCTAGACCAATTCGTGGTACTTCTCGTAGAGAAGTTGGACATGGTAACTTAGCACAACGTGCCTTAAAAGGTATGGTCCCAGAAGATTGTCCTTACACAGTACGTGTAGTGTCAGAAGTTTTAGAATCTAACGGTTCTTCAAGTATGGCTACAGTTTGTGCAGGTACTATGGCGCTTATGGATGCTGGTGTACAATTAAAAAAGCCTGTTTCTGGTATAGCAATGGGATTAATCACTGATGTAGAATCAGGAAAATACGCTGTTTTATCGGATATTTTAGGTGATGAAGATCACTTAGGAGATATGGACTTTAAAGTAACTGGTACTGCAGATGGTATTACTGCTTGCCAAATGGATATTAAAGTAAAGGGATTATCGTATGAGATTTTAGTAAACGCACTAAAACAAGCACGTGATGGTCGCATACATATCTTAGGTAAATTAACAGACACTATAGCAGAACCTAAAGCAGAAGTTAAAGAACACGCACCAACAATGGTAACAAGACGTATTCCAAACGAGTTTATTGGAGCATTAATTGGACCAGGTGGTAAAGTCATACAAGAGTTACAAAAAGAAACAGACACTACAATTGTTATTAACGAAGATCCTGTAACAGAAGAAGGGATTGTAGAAGTTTTAGGTGTTGGTAAAACAGGTATTGATGCTGTTATGGCAAAAATAGACTCTTTATTATTTAAGCCGGAAGTTGGTAAAGTTTACGAAGTCAAAGTAATTAAAATGTTAGATTTTGGAGCAGTTGTAGAATATACACAAGCACCAGGAAACGAGGTATTATTACACGTAAGCGAATTAGCTTGGGAGCGTACAGAAAACGTATCTGATGTAGTTAACATGGGAGACGTTTTTGAAGTGAAGTACTTTGGAGTAGATTCTAGAACTCGTAAAGAAAAGGTATCACGTAAAGCAATCTTACCAAAACCAGAAGGTTACGTTGCAAGACCACCAAGAGACAATAACCGTTCTGGTGGACGTGACAACAGAGGTAGAGATAACCGTCGTGACGACCGTAAACCAAGAGAAGATAAGAAGGAGGATTAATTCTTTTTAACTTCTTTAATATAAAAAACCTCACAATTATATAATTGTGAGGTTTTTTATTAAATAGTTATATTGCAACTATTTAAGTCCCATTTTTATGAAAATAAGAATTACTCTACTATACTTAATATTAGTTTCAATTCAATTTGCTTACTCGCAAAATGAGTTTATTACAACTTGGCAAACAACAACTACAAACGAAAGTATAACAATTCCAACAACTGGATTGGGTTATAACTATGATGTAGATTGGGAAAACGATGGAGTTTTCGATGCTATTGGTGTTACAGGAAATACAACTCATAACTATACTGATTCAGGAATACATACTATTGTAATACGTGGTAATTTTCCACGTATATATTTCAATAACTCAGGTGATAAAGCCAAAATACAATCAATTGAACAATGGGGAAATATAGCCTGGACTTCTATGGATCGTGCATTTTATGGTTGTAATAATTTAGTTATAAATGCTACTGATGCACCTGATTTATCGAATGTAACAAATATGGGAAGCATGTTTCGTGGAGCAACTATATTAAATCAAAATATTAACCATTGGGATGTTAGCACTATAACTAACATGAGTCACTTATTCAATGCAGCTAATAACTTTAATCAACCTCTAGATAATTGGGATGTAAGTAATGTTATATACATGAGTCATATGTTTGATAATAGTTGGTATTTTAATCAACCCATTGGAAATTGGGATACTTCAAATGTTATAGATATGGGTTACATGTTTGCTACTGCATATCTGTTTAATCAGCCTATTGAAAATTGGGATGTGAGTAATGTTATAGATATGTCTTCTATGTTTTATCTCACTTATTATTTCAATCAACCATTAGATAATTGGGATGTGAGCAATGTAATATACATGAATGAGATGTTTGAGAATACAACAAACTTTAATCAACCATTAAGCAATTGGGATGTAAGTAATGTAACAAGTATGATTAGTATGTTCCATAGCGCACAAAATTTTAACCAACCTATTGGAAATTGGAATGTGAGCAATGTCACTAATATGAGAAATATGTTTCTTTATGCCATATCTTTTAATCAGCCTATTGGTAATTGGGACGTTAGTAATGTAATTTTTATGAATGGGATGTTTCAACACGCTTGGAGCTTTAATCAACCTATTGGAAACTGGAATGTTAGTAATGTAACAAACATGAGTAATATGTTTAACGCTGCTATGGTTTTTAATCAACCTATTGGAAACTGGAATGTTAGTAATGTTACTAAAATGGGTGGAATGTTTGCGTTTACTGATTTTTTTAATCAACCAATAGGTAATTGGAATGTAAGCAATGTAAATACTATGCATGCAATGTTTAACAGTGCCATTTCATTTAATCAGCCAATTGGAAACTGGAATGTTACTAACGTAACAAGTATGAGAGGAATGTTTCAAAATGCTACATTGTTTAATCAACTTATTGAAAATTGGAATGTGGAAAATGTAACCGATATGAGTGCAATGTTTAGATCCGGACCTAACACTACTGTATTCAATCAGCTTATTGAAAACTGGGACGTTAGCAGTGTGCTTAACATGGATAATATGTTTCAAAACGCAACAACTTTTAATCAAAATCTAGAAAATTGGGATATCTCTAATGTAACTAGTATGGCTTCTATGTTTCAAGGCACAGGATTATCAACAGAAAACTATGATGCACTTTTAAATAGTTGGAGTAATTTAACCTTACAAAATAATGTGAATTTTCATGTTGGAAATAGCAACTATTGTAATGGTGAAGCAGCAAGAAATACTATTATAGGGAATCATGGATGGATTATTACTGATGACGGTTTAGATTGCACCACTTTGTCTACAACAGGTTTTTCTATGGATACTATTAAAATGTATCCCAATCCTGCTACTGAATTTATTTACATCAATAATAATTCTTCAAAAACAATAATACTATATAATGTAATAGGACAAGAAGTTAATTCATTTAATTTAAATGGAAACTTAGAAAACGAAAAAATAAACATCAGTCATTTAAAATCTGGTATTTATTTTATAAAAATAAATAATACTTTACAAAAAGTAATTATTAAGTAATTATAGAAGTCTATTTAACTTTAAATAGACTTCTACTATCCAAAAAATTTTAGAAACTATACATAATTCTGGGCGTAAAACTAATCGAGCCTATATTCTGTTTTACAGCGCCTTCTATTTTATAAGGTGTGTAATTTAAACCAAAACTAAAAGTAAACTGTTCATTATTTTTAAATGTTTTAACGTAATCTATTGTTGGTGACACCAAAAAAGCAGTTGCTGTTTCATATTTTTCTTCCTCTTGATTGTTTCCTGTAAAAAACGGGTTTCTGGCATCTGTTTTAATTACCGAAGCACCCAAAGCAAAACCCAAATGTAGTTGTGAAAATTTTGATTGACTTAGGTTTTTCTTAAATCTAAGCATAGGATTAAATATAAAAGATGCTTTGGCATTAATAGTATCTAGCGTTCTTACATAGACAAAAGATTCTTTCTGATCAGGTATTACAAATTGTAAAGCCAATTCTAAAGATTTAGTTTCCGTGACAGGAAAATCTAGGCTTAACTCAATTAAAGGAGACAGACCAAAATACCGCTTTAAATCGCCTTGAGGTAATAAAACTCCACCTCCAATTTTAAAAGTAACCCGTTTAAAATACGCAACTGTTGGATCATTATATTCAGTATCAGTTATTGAATACAAAGTTTCATTTTGAGCAATACTAAACTGTACAAGACTAAATAAGCCTAATAGTAACATTAATTTTTTCATAATTATAGTTTTTAGATTCAAGTCAAAATTATTGCTATAATCACATTTATATTAGTTGAAATCACGAAAAAAGAAACTAATTTTTGTGATTATCACAAATTAGATGTAATTTGCAATATGTTTCAAACCACATTTTTAGACCATCTAAAAACCGAATTACCTGCTAACACCTCTACTATTGAAGCAGTTGCAACAGCTTTGGACATAAGTTATGATGCAGCACACAGACGCGTGAGTTTAAAAAGTAAGTTATCTTTAGATGAAAGTGTTGCGCTAGCCAAATATTACAATCTGTCATTAGACCGATTATTTGAAACCACCTCTACAGAGTTTGTTACTATTGAAAAAACAAAACATATTGAAACCGAAGCAGAGCTTCAGCAATATTTTGAGGATTCATACAACTCGTTATCGCCTTTATTAAAAAGAACCGATAGTACTATTTTATATTCGGCTAAGGATATTCCTTTATTTTATAACTTAAATGGTGATGCGTTAAGCCAGTTTAAATATTATGTATGGCTAAAGTTGTTAAACCCAGAATTGGCAAACAAAAGCTTTGAAACTTTTGCACCTAATCCTGCTTTAGTTGAAGCTGGAAAACAATTAGGTAGCCTTTATCACAATTTAAACACCCATGAGATTTGGGATATTACCTCTGTAAACAGTACGTTAAAACAAATTTATTTTTATTACCAAGCTGGACAAGTCAAGACTAAAACCGCTTTACAGTTATGTGAATTATTAAAACAATTAATTACACGCATTTTAGATAAACTTATTAATAATCCAAATGAGTTTAAATTATATTATAACGAGCTACATTTAATGAATAATAACGTATTGGTCAGTACACCAGAGTCCAAGTTGCTTTATGTTCCTTTTACATTATTATCCTATTATAAAACCAGTGATAGCTATACGTGTAAAGAGGCAGAGGTCTTTTTAAATAAGCAATTACAAAACTCTAAGCTTTTAAATACTGCTGGAGAAAAAGAGCGTAATACGTTTTTTAATAAAATTGAAGCCAAAATTGGGGCGTTGCATAATTTAATTAAAGCTACACAGGTTTTAGATTTTGAGTAAGTCGCAGCAAAAAGCGCGCTAAGCCTGCCTGTTGGCAGACAGGGATTATTTGAAAAAGCCTGAAGTTTTTAGTTTTTTCAAGCTTAAAAAGGTAACGCAATATTTAGAAAAAAAACTACAAGTAAAAATAATTGAAACTTTTTGTAACAAAATGTGTCTTTTGTGCGTATAACCATTGATAGCAATTTATTCATAACCTATTTTAGGACAAAATCACAACTTATTTAGATGAGACAACTTAAGATTACCAAACAGGTAACTAACCGTGAAACCGCGTCTTTAGACAAATACTTACAAGAAATTGGAAAAGTTGACTTAATTACTGCAGACGAAGAAGTAGAATTAGCACAACGAATCAAGGCTGGCGACCAGATTGCACTTGAAAAATTGACAAAAGCTAATTTACGTTTCGTAGTATCGGTAGCTAAGCAATATCAAAACCAAGGGTTAACGTTACCAGATTTAATTAACGAAGGTAATTTAGGACTAATTAAAGCTGCACAACGTTTTGACGAAACACGTGGTTTTAAATTTATATCCTATGCTGTTTGGTGGATTAGACAATCTATTTTACAAGCGTTAGCAGAACAATCTAGAATTGTGCGTTTACCGCTTAACAAGATTGGATCTATTAATAAAATAAACAAAACGTTTGCCTTTTTAGAGCAAGCACATGAGCGTCCTCCAAGTGCAGAAGAGATTGCAAAAGAATTAGATATGACTATTAACGATGTTAAAGAGTCTATGAAAAATTCTGGACGTCACGTTAGTATGGATGCGCCTTTAGTAGAAGGTGAAGATTCTAATTTATACGATGTATTAAACTCTGGTGAGTCGCCAAATCCAGATCGTGAGCTTTTACATGAGTCTTTACGTACAGAAATTGAGCGTGCTTTAGAAACTTTAACGCCTCGTGAAGCTGATGTTATTAGATTATATTTTGGTTTAGGTAACCAACACCCAATGACGTTAGAAGAAATTGGTGAAACCTTTGATCTAACCAGAGAACGTGTAAGACAAATTAAAGAAAAAGCTATACGTAGATTAAAACATACGTCTAGAAGTAAAATACTGAAAACATACTTAGGATAACACTAAGTGACAATAACAAACAGTTATTCATAACTGTTCGTTTTTTGATTGATGAAAGAACCCGAAGCTGATTACTTCGGGTTCACTCATTTTATAAACTATCGTTAATATCTTTTAAAGCAATTAGTAAAGACATCGCTTCTACTTATTTATATTTGTGCAAACAACACAAACTACTACTCTAATGGCTGAAAAATTAATTGCTCCTTCCATGCTTGCTGCCGATTTTGGCAATTTACAACGCGATACCGAAATGGTTAATAATAGTGATGCCGACTGGTTTCATATAGATGTTATGGATGGACATTTTGTACCCAACATCTCTTACGGAATGCCAGTAATTGCTGCTATTAAAAAACACGCTACTAAGCCATTAGATGTGCATTTAATGATTGAAAAACCTGAGCGTTACATTGAAGAATTTGCAAAAGTTGGCGCAGATATTATTACTGTGCATCATGAATCTACAGTACATTTGCATAGAACATTAAGGCAAATTAAAGATGCTGGTTGCAAAGCAGGTATAGTCTTAAACATAACTACACCAGTGTCTGTTTTAGAAGATATTTTACCAGAATGTTACATGGTATTACTAATGTCTATAAATCCTGGTTTTGGTGGTCAAAAATTTGAAGAGGTCACTTACCAACGTGTACGCAAATTGCGTAACATGATTAACGAGCAAGGTTTAGATACTAAAATTGAAATTGATGGTGGTGTCACAGATAAAAATATCCAAAAACTAGTTGAAGCTGGTGCTGATGTTTTTGTTGCTGGTAGCCATGTGTTTAAAAGTAACAATCCAAAACAAACCATTGCTAATCTGAAAACTTTAGCAAACTCATAAAAAAAGGCTCCAAGATTTGGAGCCTTTATAAATTACTTATTTAGCAACATTGTTTTCCCTTAAAACTGATTAATTAAGTAATTTATTAAATCTGTTGTAGTTACAATACCAACCAATTTTCCGTTATCTACAACAGGTAATGCATGAAATTCTTTTGTTGCTAACAATTCTGCAACTTCTTTAATTGTGGTAGCACTAGACACGCTTACCAAGTTTTTAGCCATCACTTGCTCTATTGTAAACATATTATACACTACACTTTCTACGTCTAAAGCATACTCGTCTGCTGCATCTGCAAAACTAATTCTTAGTAAATCTGTGTAACTTAACATACCTATAATAGCCTCACCACTAACTACTGGAATATGTCTAATATTATGCTGTTTAAATAATTGTTCGGCTTGTTCTAAATCGTCTGTTTTATTTAATGAAATGACATGTTTAGTCATTATTTCTGCTACTGGTGTTCTTTTTTTCATGAGTATTGGCTTTTAAATTCATTATTAAAGTTAGTATTAATAAACCTTAATAAACATGATAAAAGTCAGTAGAATCGAAATTAGTAACCTGCAAAATTAAAATTAAGCATTTGCTTCACTTTTGTGTAAATCTCTGGAAATTGAGATTTGAAGTCTTGAGGAGTTTCTATAAAGGATTCGATAATTACAGAAACAAATTCAAATTGATTGGTATAAGCATAATCCCTAAAATATTTTGAAGCGACAAGGCGGTTTTTGTAATCTTCATTGTTTTCAAGATAATCAGCAATATCTGCAAAACTGTTTAAAAACACTGCTGCTTTTGGACCACGTGTCTGTAAATTATCAATATGAATAGCATGAACAAACTCATGAATAGCCAAGTTATAGTTGTCATTCTCTATAGAGTAACCATACAAGAAATCTTCCCATGAAAATACTATTGCATTGTAAGCTGGATTAAATTCGCCTTTATGCAACTGTTGGTTGGTATTAGAATAAAATGCTTCTGGGTACAGTATAACCTTATTTAATAATTTGATGTTATATCTTCTAAAACCAAAGGTTAACATAGTTGCTGTAGCAGCTACTAGCACTTTCATTTGGTCTGTAATTTGCAGATTGTCTTTACCAATATATTGATGTGTGCCTATAAATTGTGCGACACGATGTTCAAAATAGGTTTGATGTTTTGGAGATAATTTTTTAAAAAATGAAAACTCATTTTTTAAAATAAAAATCTGAGCTGGACTTAACTTTTTTAACCTTAAATAAAAATGATTATATAATGGTTTTTTAAATTTTGAAACATACTGAAACTCGACAATCAGATATATTCTGTACAGAACAAATAAGATAATTACAACGGTTCCTACAGCTAGGACATATTTGTAAACTAACGGATTTTCTTCAAGTTCTGATTGAGATTGAAATAAGCTAAACAATTTTATAACCATTATTCAAAAAAAGAATCATTAAGGTTTAGTGCTGCTTGCCAACCTTTTTGTCGACTCACTAAAAAATCTTTTTTTGCGTTTGCCATATCGTTTAGTTTTAAATAAGATACACCTCTACTATACTCTGGCCTACCATTATCTAAATATTTATCATCTATAACTTTAGTAAAATACGGTATTGCGTTTTGATAGTTTTTGGTAAGATTTTCAAGTAATCCTAATTTAAAATGCGTTGGTAGATTATTAGGCTCTATGTTTAACACTTTTAAAAAATTAACTCTGGCATTAGCATAATCTTTATTATTAAAATACTTATTTCCTTCTTGGAAATACTTAGTCATTTCTTCAATGACACTTTCATCTAATGTACTAGCTATGATATCAGATTTTGACTTTTTGGACATAATTGTTTTAAGCTCACTTTTAAACTTTAAAAGGTTTTCGTCATAAGGAAAACTTTCTAAAGCATAATTAATCTTACTTAGTGCCAAAGAGTCGTCTCTATAATACCTTCTAATATCGTTAGACATGCCAATCCATCCAAGTATATTTTTAGGTCTCACCCTAAAGTGTCTATCGTATAAGTTAAACAATGCTGCTGTGTCTTTTTTTCTTTTGTAATAATCTCTTAAAATGTAGAAATTTGATTCTATACTTGGTGCTAAATCAAAAACTTCTTTAGAATAAAACAGTGCGCTATCTTCTTTTTTAGTGGCATTAAAAACCATAGCTTTCAAAGTTTTTGGCCAGATATTATTTTCTACTGTAGCTATAGATTTATCTAAATGTACATTTGCTTTTTTATACTGCTTACTATTAATAGCGTACATTGCTTTAATATCATCATTAGTCATACCTATTTGGTTTACATAAGGAAAATCTGGCAACATTCTACTAACCTGATCATAAGTATAATTAAATTTTGAAGTAAAAGCGTCTTTAGTTTTCACTTCTCCCATTAAAGTGTACTGAACTGTTGATGATTTATAATCTTTGTAATGACTAAAAAGATTTATAAACATAATTACAGTAATTATTGATCCTATAATTTTAATACTTTTAGGTAATATATGCTTATCAGAGTTTTTATTTTTACTAATTGAAAAGCTTAAAATAATTGCAAGTATACATGCGAGAATAATTTGAATTGGAGCTCTATGATGAGGAAAATTAAAGAAGGCATCAATTGCGTAACTTAACAAAGCTAAAGCAATAGTAATTAAGAAAAATTTCTCTAAATCAGTTTTTAGATTTCTATACTTTTGGATAAGTATTATAAAACTTAAAACATAAACTATTACATATAGTAAAAAACCTATCACGCCAGTCTCTGCTAAAGCCTGTAAAAAATCATTATGGACGTGAGTTGAAAATAAAAATCCTTTTCTGTCATAATTAATCAAAAGTTCTTTTTTGGAATTATGTCGCCAATTACCAATCCCAACTCCAATTATTGGTGATGTTTTAAAATCTTTAATAGCCGATTTCCAAATGTACTCTCTACCGGAACCTTGTATTAAATTTGTTTTGGCTTTAGGATTATATAGGTCTTTCTCACTTTTTGGAAAAAACAACTCATTATAAGTATTAAATTTATCCTTGTAAATTTTATTCACTGATATTGAACTCCCATAAGCTATAATTGCAGTTATAAACAAAGGTAAAATCACACCTATACTTTTCTTAAACGAGTATTTGGAAACTACAAAATAAGCTATTGAAAACGTAGCTAAAACAACTAACATAATTAAAACTGATGTTCTCGCTCCAATTAATAACAAGCTAGTTATCACAAATAACACAGCCACCAAACTAATTATTTTTTTTAGACCCTTTAACTGTAGGAATAAGTATAATAAAAATGGCAACTTTATTACTATTGCAGATCCAAGAATATTTGGATTACCATATCTATGTGGAATTCCAAAAATTAATTCTTCTGTTCTTAACTCATTTAGTCTTGAAAAAAAATAGTAGACTACCTCAAATGATTCTATAAATAATATGATACTCATTACTATACTCAGTCCTAAAAAACCAAATCCTTTTTTTCTTCTAAAGACAAGAAATAAGTTAAAGACTGAACATATAAAAGTGAAAATCCTAGATAGATAGATGACGCTTTCGTCAATTATAATGGATTGTGTCATGGAAATGCAAGACACTAAAAAAATTGCCAATTGAATACCAAAAAATAGTTTAACATATTTTGACATTGAAAAGGACAAATATTCTAAATTAAAAAGATAAAATATAAAAACACCAGTATTAAGAATACCAAGATAAAACCACTGTGTTGAAGCAAAATCAAATGCCCCAAAATTAGGCACAAAAACTGTCAATAGATATAGTACTACTATTATATAGTCAGAAATTTTGGTTGTATTTGAAAGTTCTTTCATTATTAAAATCTAAATAATATAATTAGTGTTAATTAGCTACAAAATAGCATTTTTACAAATCAACTTACAAAAAATACATAATTTAATTTTATCAATCTCTTAGTATAAACGTATGTTGATTGCTATGACTTAAAGCTCCGCTTTGATAATAAAAAAGATTTTTTTACAAATTCAAGCAAGCTTGATTTGACTTTTATTAGGATTACTTCGCTTCGCTTCGTTATCCTCAAAGCTCCGCTTTGATAATAAAAAAGATTTTTTTACAAATTCAAGCAAGCTTGATTTGACTAAAATCTTTTTTATTCATTCGTGACCTCGAGAGGATTCGAACCTCCAACCCTCAGAGCCGAAATCTGATATTCTATCCAGTTGAACTACGAGGCCTAATACTATTAAGATAATTTAGCCTTTACAATAGTAGATATGGTTTTACCATCTGCCTTTCCTGCCAATTGTCCACTAACCATTCCCATAACTTTACCCATATCTTTCATACCATCTGCTCCTGTTTTTGCGATAACATCATCTACTATTTTAGCAATCTCTTCCTCACTCATGGCTTCTGGTAAAAACTGAGCTATAACTTCTGCTTCAGCTAATTCTGGTGCTGCTAAATCTTCTCGACCTTGTTCTAAAAATATTGCTGCACTGTCCTTACGTTGCTTAACTTGTTTTTGAAGTATTTTAAGCTCTTCTGCTTCCGTTAATTCTGCTTTTGCGCCAGTTTCTGTCTGTGCTAAAAGTATGGCAGATTTAACTGCTCTTAAAGCTGTTAACGCAACAGTATTTTTACTTTTCATTGCCTCTTTTAAGGCTGTCATTATATCTTTAGATAAACTCATTTTATTTTGTTTTTTAGAACTACGAATATAAGTAAAAGTATTGATTTTGAATGTGATTAGGTTTAGTCTACAGAAACTAGTCTTAATAAACCTTACTGTAAGCTCAACCAACTATTTTGAGTGCGACTATGTGCTTTCAAAATTGGGTTTTACTAAAAAAAACCCGGAAAGTTTGAGGGAACTTTTCGGGTTAAAAATGGATTAATTTAAGTGATTAGTTTCCGAAACATTTCGGAATAAATTCAACTAACTATTTTAATAATAGCGTTTTATTAATCTACGTTATCATGTAAGAAAGAGTTGTTACTTCTTAATTGAATATCATCATTATCATCAACACTTAGTGTTGTTTTAGAAATATTATTATCTGATGAATGTTGACTATCGTCTAACTCTAATCCTTGACGTTTATATGCTGGAATTTTCTCTATATCTTCAATTTTAGAACTATTGAATTTATGATTAAAATTCTTCATTTTTTTTCTGCGCTCGTCTGCTCTACTTTTTAATAACTCTGAGATTGGCGTATTCATAGGATCCACCTCTGTTTCAGTCACATCTTCCTCAGCATCTTCAACAGTTTTTTGTTCAAAAGCTACTTCTTTATCAATTTCAACTTTAGGTTCAGCCACTTTATTAATTGCAGAATTTACCTCAACATAATCATCTAATGCGTATCTTACTTCACCTGTTTCAGAGTTTTCGGTCACGGGAATAATTTCGACAAAATCATTCACTTCCATATCGTTAACCTCTTCCGTTAAATTCATAACCACTGGACTATCCTCTTCAACTTTTGGCTCAACAACTGGCTCTGATAATGGCATATCAAAACTTAACGTGATTTGTTGTTTCTCTTCTTCCTCCTCTATTCTAATAGGTTCTTCTACCTCTGCATTAGAAACAGTTGTAATATTAAAATCTTCTGTATCTTCTACATTAACATCAACTTCAGAGTAAATAACATCCATATCTTTAATAAGCTCACTAGTTGGTATTAAATCCAAATCGTCATAGCTTACTGCTGCTTTTTGTTTGTTTATTTGAGCCATTTCAAAAGCAGACAACTCATCTTCGGTATCTTCTTCAATATCTAAGGTATGTTTTACTACTGCTTGAGGCGTGTCTTGTGCATCTTCTAACTCTATATTTGGTAAGATTATAGCAGGCTCTCTATCGTTACCACTTAAATCTTGTTCCATATTTTGATCATCTTCCAAAGCATGGATTACTTTTTTAATTTCAGTATTCGAAATTTCGTTTTGCTGCTCGACATCAAATCCAGTTGCAATGATTGTTACAGAAATTGACTCTTCTAAGCTTTCATCTTCACCAACACCCATAATGATATTGGCACCATGACCAGCTTCGTTTTGTATGTGATCGTTAATTTCTCCAATTTCATCAATAGTAATTTCTTGAGCTCCAGAAACGATTAGCAACAATACGTTTTTGGCTCCAGTTATTTTATTATCATTTAATAACGGAGAATCTAATGCTTTTGAAATCGCTTCGTGTGCTCGGTTTTGTCCCGAAGCTTCAGCAGATCCCATTATAGCAGTTCCGCTATTACTTAATACTGTTTTAGCGTCACGTAAATCGATGTTTTGTGTGTAGTGATGTGTAATAACTTCTGCAATACCACGTGCTGCAGTAGATAATACCTCATCTGCTTTAGAAAAACCTGCTTTAAAACCTAGGTTACCATAAACCTCACGTAATTTATTGTTGTTTATTACTACTAAACTATCGACTTCTTTACGTAATTTTTCAATCCCTTCTTGGGCTTGTTCATTACGCATTTTACCTTCAAACTGAAAAGGCATGGTAACAATACCTACTGTTAAAATATCTAAGTCTTTAGCCATTTTAGCAATTATTGGTGCTGCACCTGTACCAGTTCCTCCACCCATTCCTGCAGTAATAAATACCATTTTTGTGTTAGTATCTAACATACGTTGGATGTCATCAAAACTCTCAACCGCAGATTGCTCTCCTACATTTGGATTAGCTCCTGCACCAAGTCCTTCTGTAAGGTTAACACCCAATTGAATTTTGTTTGGCACTCCACTGTTTTGTAGTGCTTGCGCATCTGTATTACAGATTACAAAATCTACACCTTTAATGCCTTGAAGGAACATGTGATTGATAGCATTACTACCTCCACCACCTACACCGATGACTTTAATGACATTAGATTGATTTTTTGGAAGATCGAATGCTATGTTTTCGAATTCGTTGTTGCTGCTCATAAATTCTAGTTTTCTGGATCAATTATTATTTTAAAGCGATACATACTCGCTTATGTTATCTTTAATTTTATTCTGCGTTATCTAAAAAGTCTTTGACTCTTTCTGTTAACGTATCTAAAAACGACTTACGTTGTTTTTTTGGTGGTTCTACTTTTTCTACTTCTGGAGTATTTTCATCTTCGCCTTGAGCCTGAATTTCTTCTTCAATTTTAGCTTCCGCTTTTTTGCGGTCTTGACGTTTTAATCCGTCCATCACTAATCCTACTGCTGTTGCAAATAAAGGACTTGTAATCGCATCATCACTATCTCCTGCAAGATGCTCGTTAGGATACCCAATTCTGGTATCCATTCCTGTAATATATTCTACTAATTGTTTTAAATGCTTTAACTGGCTTCCTCCTCCTGTTAAAACAATACCTGCTATTAGCTTCTTTTTTTGTTCTTCGTGTCCGTAATTTTTAATTTCGACATAAACTTGCTCTACTATTTCTACAACACGTGCATGAATAATTTTAGACAGGTTTTTTAAGGTGATTTCTTTAGGATCACGACCTCTTAAACCTGGAATAGACACTATTTCATTATCCTTATTTTCTCCTGGCCATGCGCTACCGAATTTGATTTTTAATAATTCGGCTTGCTTTTCTATAATAGAACAGCCTTCTTTAATATCTTCTGTAATTACATTACCTCCAAATGGGATAACTGCTGTATGACGAATAATACCATCTCTGAAAATAGCTAAATCTGTTGTACCACCTCCTATATCAATTAAAGCAACTCCTGCTTCTTTTTCTTCTTGACTTAGTACTGCATTAGCACTTGCTAAAGGCTCTAAGGTGATCCCTTCTAATGCTAAACCTGCACTTTGTACACAGCGTCCAATATTTCTAATAGATGATACTTGCCCAACTACTACATGAAAATTTGCTTCTAAACGTCCACCATACATGCCGATTGGCTCTTTAATTTCGGCTTGACCATCAATTTTATACTCTTGTGGTAAGACGTGTATAATCTCTTCTCCTGGAAGCATTACCAATTTATGTACTTGATTGATTAATCGTTCTATATCATCTTCATCTATAACTGTTTCGCTATTAGGTCTTGTAATATAATCGCTGTGTTGTAAACTTCTTATGTGTTGTCCAGCAATTCCAACAGTTACACCTTCTATCTTTAATGCTGCAGCAGCTTCTGCTTCTTGAATGGCTAATTGAATAGATTGAATAGTTTGTGTTATGTTATTAACCACACCACGATGCACACCCAAACTTTTAGACTTACCAATGCCTAAAATTTCGACTTTATCATATTCGTTTTTACGACCAATCATAGCCACAATTTTTGTGGTTCCTATGTCTAATCCTACTGCAATGTTTTGCTCCATAACTTATGCTTTTGTACACACAACTTGATTACCAAATTGCAAGTTTACTTTACTGTAATTGTTTAAGGTTTTATCCTTTGTCGCTTTAAGATAAAAGGCTTTTAGATTGTTTATTTTTTTATCCAATTGCTTCAAACTTCCTAATTTGACTATAAACTCACATTGTCTCAGCTTAAGATCTATAGTCCCATTCTTATTTTGATGAATGCGAACTACATGCTTTTTTAAAAATTCGTCTTCCTGAATTTTTATTGCCATTTTATGTGCGTTCTCTAAGGTTTTTTTATTGACAAAACCGGTAACAATTGGGACGCGTTCTGTATAGTTTTTTGATAATGGCATATAACCTCCATTACTATCTATATAGTACGACGCGTCTGTTACCACTCTAGCAATAGGTGTTTTTTGTTTAACCTTAGCTGTTAAATTACCTGTTACACTAACGTAAACGTCTGCAAACTCTACAATTGGGTTTGCGTTTAGAGTCGTTTCTAACAAGTTCAAATCTAAAATTTCTTTAGGTTCATTTGTAACGGACTGTTGATTTTGTATTAACAACTTACTAACATCTTCTTGTGTCATAAAAAGATTGTTGTTTCCAAGGAATTCCACATGAGGTTTGGATACTGTTCTTTTAGCATTTCTTTTAGAAGAAAACGCATACAAAAACACTACTAAACCTAGTAGAACTAACAGTTTTATGTCATTCCAATTAACTTTCATTTTGAAGTGCTTTTTTAATTTTTAAAACTTCTGCACCTATATCTCCAGCTCCTATAGTTAAAATAATATCTGCTGTACTTTCTTTTATATTTTTAATTAAAGTGTCTTTGGTTACTAGTTTTTTATTTTTTGAAGTCATTAAACTAAATAACCATTCTGAAGTCACACCGTCAATTGGTAACTCTCTTGCTGGATAAATATCTAACAATAAGACCTCATCAAATTGCGATAAACTTGTAGCAAATTCTTGAGCAAAATCTTGAGTCCTTGAAAACAAATGTGGTTGAAAAATGGCTAATACTTTTTTATTAGGATACATTTCTCTAACTGCCTGATGGACT
This sequence comes from Olleya sp. YS, assembly GCF_029760915.1. Taxonomy (NCBI): domain Bacteria; kingdom Pseudomonadati; phylum Bacteroidota; class Flavobacteriia; order Flavobacteriales; family Flavobacteriaceae; genus Olleya; species Olleya sp. YS. Next base: position 558,893 of record NZ_CP121685.1, read on the forward strand.
GCATTAATTTCTTCTGGATGATGTGCATAATCATCGATATACACTAAATTATCTGTCTTTATCTGATAAGTAAATCTACGCATTACACCTTTATAAGACGCTAAAGCTTTGGCGAGCTGCTGGACAGGGACTCCATATTCTACAGACATCGCCAGAGCGACTAAAGCATTTGATAAATTATGTCTACCAGGTAGGTTAAATTGCAAATTTTTAAGCACTGTTTTTGGTGTTTTTACATCAAAAACATAGGTGCCATTTTCTATTGTTATGTTTTGTGCAGCATAATCTGCATCATCATCTATTCCGTAAGTTATTCCTTTAATTGGAAGACCATTTTTGACAAATAATTTTCCGTTAGGTTTTAATTGTTTTGTAAAATCTTCAAACGAAGCTATCAATGCTGAAGCATCTCCATAAATATCTAAATGGTCTGCATCCATGGACGTGATACAAGCCATATCTGGATGTAAGGTTAGGAAGGAACGATCAAACTCGTCTGCCTCAACCACACTCACCTCAGTTCCGTTAAGAATTAAATTGGAATTGTAATTTTCGCTAATTCCGCCCAAAAATGCAGTTAGTGGTACATTACACTCGTGTAACAAATGCCCTAAAATACTAGTTGTAGTTGTTTTACCATGTGTACCAGCAACTGCTAAACAAAACGTATTTTGAGTAATTAACCCTAATACCTGCGAGCGTTTTAAAACAGTAAACCCATTGTTTTTAAAGTAAGTCAGCTCCATGTGACTTTTAGGCACTGCAGGTGTATAAATAATTAAGGTCGTTTCTGGATTTAAAAAACGGTTATCCAAATTAGCTACAGAATCTTTAAAATGAATGGCGATATCTAAATCTACAAGACTATCTGTAATATGTGTTTTAGTTTTATCATAACCAGCAACACACTTACCATTGGCTTTAAAATAGCGTGCTAATGCAGACATACCTATGCCTCCAATACCTATAAAGTAAATGTTATGTATGTTATTTAAATTCATTACTTATTTAGAAGTTTTTCTACTTCGTCTGCGATATCTTTTGTAGCATTAACTAATGCTAATTTTTTTATATTTTTACTTAACTCTTCTTGTTTTTCTCTTGAAGCTACTAATTGCCCAAATTTATTTTTAAAGTCTACTTTTAAATCTTCTTGTGCTATTAAAAGTGCTGCATTTTCATTTACAATAGCTGCAGCATTTTTGGTTTGATGGTCTTCTGCAACATATGGAGAAGGCACAAAAATGGTTGGCTTACCAACTATACACAGCTCGCTTACAGAACTTGCTCCAGCTCGAGAAATAATAAAATCTGCAGCTGCATAAGCATAATCCATTCTGTTTATAAATTGATGCACTTGTACATGCTTTGTGTTTCCGTAAAGTTTATAATTTTGGTAGTATAACTTTCCACATTGCCATATGATTTGAATGTTTAGCGTTTGCAAAAAATCCAATTCATTAACCATTAATTCGTTAATCGCTTTTGCACCAAGACTCCCTCCTAAAACCAATAAGGTTTGTTTGCCTTCTTCTAATTGAAAATGCTTGATGGCTTCAACTCTTTTAGAGGAAATGTCTAATAAATCTTGACGCACAGGATTACCTGTTTTTATAATTTTGTTGGCAGGAAAAAAACGCTCTAATCCATTATAGGCAACACAAATTTTTTGAACTTTTTTTGATAATAATTTATTAGTGATTCCTGGATATGAGTTTTGTTCTTGAATTAAACTTGGAATTCCTTTTGAAGTAGCTACTTGTAAAAGAGGTCCACTTGCAAAACCACCAGTTCCAATTGCTACGTCAGGTTTAAACTGATTTACAATTTGTCTAGCATTCCATAAGCTATTTATTAACTTAAATGGAAACATCATATTTTTAAGCGTTAGTTTTCTTTGAATACCAGAAATCCATAACCCTTTTATAGCATAACCTGCTTGCGGAACTTTTTCCATTTCCATACGGTCTTTAGCTCCAACAAATAAAAATTCTGCGTTTGGAAAACGTCTTTTTAATTCGTTAGCTATCGCAATTGCAGGATAGATGTGACCACCTGTTCCGCCACCACTTAAAATAATTTTATATGCTTTGTTTGTGTTACTCACTTTTAATCCTCTAATGTTTCTGATAAAATCTCTAACGGATTCTCTACAACTACTTGTTTTTCTTTTTGTATAATTTCTTCACGCTTTGCACTAACGCTTAAAATAATACCAATTGCTAAACAGGTCATCCAAATACTAGTCCCACCACTACTTATTAATGGTAGTGTCTGTCCTGTTACAGGAAACAACTCAACTGCTACAGCCATATTTATCATTGCTTGAAAAATAATGGGTATACCTACACCCAATACTAATAACTTACCAAAAATGGTATCTGCTTTTTGTGCGACAATTATGATTCTAAATAATAACCACATATATAAAATCATTAAAGCAAAACCACCTAACAATCCATATTCTTCAACAATTATGGCGTAAATAAAATCTGAAGACGATTGCGGTAAAAAGTTTTTTTGAATACTTTTTCCAGAACCAACACCAACAACTCCTCCTGATGCTATTGCTATTTTAGCTTTCTCTATTTGGTAATCTTCTTCTGTGTCTTCTCCATTAAAAAAACTTTCAATTCTACTAGTCCAAGTATCAACTCTATTAGGCATAGCTTCAGGAAATGCTCTTGCGATTAATACAAACAATGCTAAGCCTGCAACTCCTGCTAAGCCCATTGCAATAAGATATCTTAATGGATAACCACCTAAAAATAGTAATGCGCAAGCCATCACAAAAATAATAGCTGTTGTAGAAAAATTAGATGGTAAAATAAGTGCTAATATGATAAAAACCGGAATCCAAAGAGGTAATATAGACTCTTTAAATGTGATGGTTTTATCTTTAATTTTTGATAAATATCTCGCGATGTAAACCATTAATACTACTGCTGCCAAAGTAGACGTTTGAAAAGACATATTAACAAACGGTATGCGTATCCAACGACTAGCATTAGCACCTTGTATTGTGGTGCCTTGTAAAATAGTCAATATTAATAACACAAATACAATTGGCAACATCACCATAGATAAGCCTCTAAAGTATCGGTACGGAATTTTATGCACACCATACATAATAGAAAACCCTAAAAATAAATGCATGAAATGTTTAACAAAATAACCAAAGGTATTTCCATCGCCACCAATATATGCTAAGTTACTTGCTGCACTGTAAACAGGCAAAAAAGAAAATATAGCTAATAGTGCAGCTATTGCCCATATTAACCTGTCTCCTTTTATGTTATTAAATACTGTTTGCATCACATCTACCCTTACGGACATTTCCCAAAGGGAAAGATTTTTTTATTAATGTTTTTTAGATTTCTTCCTATACAGGAATTTGTTATAAATTTCTTACTGCATCTTTAAATTGACGACCTCTATCTTCATAATTTTCAAATAAATCAAAACTTGCACAAGCTGGTGATAGTAATACATTATCTCCTGCTTCCGCAATTTTGTATGCTATTTTTACAGCTTCACTCATAAACTGAGTTTCTACGATAATATCAACCATTTTCCCAAAGCTTGCCATAAGTTTTTCATTATCTACACCTAAACAAACAATAGCCTTTACTTTTTCATTTATAAACGGATACAACTCTTCATAATTATTTCCTTTATCTACACCTCCAACTATCCAAACTGTTGGTGCTTCCATACTTTCTAACGCAAAATACGTTGCATTAACATTGGTAGCTTTAGAGTCGTTTATGTACTGTACTTTATTAATCTTCAATACATTTTCTAATCGATGCTCTACACCTTGAAAGTTTTCTAAACTTTCACGAATAGTTTGTTTTCTAATTTTAAGTAAATGTGCTACTGTAGAAGCAGCCATTGCGTTTTTAATGTTGTGTTTACCCTCTAATGCGATGTTTTTTGTTGGCATAATTATCTGGTTATTATCTATGGTTATCTTAATATTATCTTGATCTAAATACGCTCCGTTTTCAATTGTTTTGGTTAGTGAAAACGGTAATAGTGTGGATTGAATGGAATTGTTTTTTAGGTACTCTATAATCACTTCATCATCCGCATCATAAATCAAATAATCGTCTTTAGTTTGATTTTGAGCTATTCTGAATTTTGAAGCGATATAGTTTTCAAACTTATAATCGTAGCGATCTAAATGATCTGGAACAATATTAGTTATGATGGCTATTTTAGGATTAAAATTGAAACAACCATCTAATTGAAAACTGCTAATTTCTAACACATAATTATCAAAATCATGATTCAAAACTTGCTTTGCAAAACTGTCACCAATATTACCTGCTAAACCAACATTTATCTCTTGATTTAACACGTGATGCGTTAACATAGATGTTGTGGTTTTACCATTACTTCCTGTAATGGCTACAATGGTAGCATTAGTATATTTTGAAGCAAATTCTATTTCAGAAATTACCGGAATACCCTTTTTTAAAAGTGCTTTTACCATAGGCACCTTATCTGGTATTCCTGGGCTTTTCATCACGACATCTGCATTTAAAATTTTAGCTTCTGTGTGCTGTTGGTCTTCCCATTCAATATTATTATTTATAAGAACGTTTTTATATTTTTCTTTTATTATTCCTTTATCAGAAACAAAAACTTCGTAGCCTTTTGCCTGCCCTAAAAGTGCTGTGCCTACTCCACTTTCTCCTCCTCCTAATACTACTAAGCGTTTCATTTTATCTTAATTTCAAGGTCACAATGGATAGTATGGCTAGAAAAATTCCGACAATCCAAAACCGTGTCACTATTTTACTTTCGTGATATCCTTTTTTCTGATAGTGATGGTGTAAAGGCGACATTAAAAATACACGTCGTCCTTCACCATACTTTTTTCTTGTATATTTAAAATAGGTGACTTGTATAATGACTGATAAAGATTCTGCAAAGAAGATTCCGCATAGTAAAGGAATTAGTAATTCCTTTCTAACCGCAACTGCTATAACTGCAATCACACCACCAATAGTTAAACTTCCAGTATCACCCATAAAGACTTGTGCTGGATAGGTATTGTACCATAAAAATCCAATGAGAGCTCCCACAAAAGCAGCTATAAACACTACCATTTCACCTAAACGAGGGATGAACATAACATTGAGATAATCTGAGAATACGATGTTTCCAGAAATGAAAGCAAAAATGGCTAATGCAAATACAATTATGGCAGAACTACCTGCTGCTAATCCGTCTATTCCATCTGTTAGATTAGCTCCATTAGAAACAGCTGTTACTATAAAAATGACAATTGGGATAAAAATTAACCACGCATATTTTGCATAATCATCTCCCATCCATGTTATTAAATCTGAGTAATCAAACTCGTTATCCTTTACAAAAGGAATAGTTGTTTTAAGCGATTGCTCTTCTACATTAAACTCCCTTGGTGAATTTTGAGTGATTAATTCGGTTTCATAAATTGGATTAACTTTTTCAGTCTTGATGGTGATTCCTGGGTGAAAATACATGATTGCACCAACAAACAAGCCTAACCCAACTTGACCCATAACTTTAAATTTTCCGCTAAGTCCAGCTTTATCTTTTTTAAATACTTTTATATAATCATCTGTAAAGCCAACAGCTCCCATCCAAAGCATGGTAACAATTAGCATAACTACATAAATATTATCTAATTTGGCTAATAACAATACAGGAATTAAAGTTGCTAATATGATTATAATTCCACCCATAGTAGGTGTACCAGCTTTTTCTAACTGTCCTTCTAAACCTAAATCTCTAACCGATTCTCCAACTTGTTTTTTCTGTAATGCAACTATAATACGTTTACCGAAAATTGTAGAAAACAACAAGGATAATATGATTGCTAAAGCAGCTCTAAAGGTGATAAATTGAAACACACTTGCTCCAGGCATTTGGTATTGTTTTTCTAAAAATTCAAATAAGTAGTATAACATTTATGTTGGTTTTTCTATTTCTGTAATTGTTTTAAAAATTCTTTAACCATTTTAAAGTCATCAAAATCATGACGCTTACCATTAACTTCTTGATAGGTTTCATGTCCTTTACCTGCTATTAAAATGATGTCGTTAGGATTTGCCAATTGACAAGCTGTTTTAATGGCTTGTTTTCTATCTACTATGGACATTGTTTTTTTAAAGTTTTGAGGCTCGACACCTTTTTCAATCTCTTCAATAATAGCTTCTGGTTTTTCGCTTCTTGGATTGTCACTAGTAAAAATGACTTTAGTACTTAAGGCAGAAGCAATGTGACCCATTTTTGGACGTTTAGTGGCATCTCTATCTCCACCACAGCCCACAACAGTAATCACTTCTTCATTTTTGGTTCTAATATCATTGATAGTTTCCAATACATTTTGCAAGGCATCTGGTGTGTGTGCATAATCTACAATAGCAGTTATTTTATCGTCAGATATTAAAAACTGAAATCGTCCACTAACACTTTCAAGTTCACTAATAAGTCTTAAAGTTTCTTCTTTTTCAAGACCAAGTAATTCTGCAGTAGCGAAAATGGCTAGAATATTATACGCGTTAAATGTGCCTATTAATCTTACCCAAACTTCATTACCATTTAGCTTTAATAACAAGCCATTAAACTGGTTTTCTAAAATTTGTGCTTTATAATCTGCGAAGCTTTTTAAAGCATATGTGTATTGCTTTGCCTTAGTGTTTTGAAGCATCACACTTCCATTTTTATCGTCTGCATTAGTTAGTGCAAACGCTGTTTTTGGCAACTCGTCAAAAAAGCGTTTTTTTACATCTCTGTATTCTGCAAACGTGTCGTGATAATCTAAATGGTCATGAGAGAGGTTTGTGAAAATACCGCCTTCAAATTTTAATCCAAGTGTGCGGTTTTGATGAATTCCATGAGAACTTACCTCCATAAAGCAGAATTCTACACCTTCATCATTCATCATTTTTAAATATTGATTTATGGTCAATGAATCTGGCGTCGTATGCGTCGCTGGATATTCTGTGTTATCCACCATAATTTTTACAGTTGATAACAATCCGACTTTATATCCCGCTTTTTTAAATAACTGATACAATAATGAAGCAATAGTGGTTTTACCATTTGTACCAGTTACACCGACTAATTTTAAATTCTCTGAAGGATTGCCATAAAAATTGGCTGCCATAATTGCTAACGCACGACTAGAATCATCAACCTGTATATAGGTTATTCCAGATTTTGTCTTTTTTGGAAGTTGCTCGCAAACTATAGCAATAGCACCTTGTTTTACTGCATTTTCGATAAACTGATGTCCATCTGTCACACTACCTTTTATAGCAACAAACACATCGTTAATAGCTACTTTACGAGAATTAAAATGAACATTGCGCACCAAAATATTAGTACTTCCCACTACCGCATCTAAGGTTACCTTATATAATATGTCTTTTAATGAATTCACGAAGCTTCTAAAACTATGGTTTGATTATTTTTTAATTTGGTGTTTTTACTTACAGATTGGCTTTTTACTGTTCCGACTCCTTGGCATTTTACATTAACTTTTACATTCATGTTTTCTAACAAAGCCAATGCATCCATAACAGGAAGACCAGTGACATCTGGCATAATGGTTTTATAAGTTCTTGCTAGGTTATAATACCCTTCATATTCTTTTTCTACTGAAGCATCTTTAACCTGTAAAGAAGCCACTTGGTCAATTAATGGTGTGTCTGTAAATATTTTTTGAGCTATTTTTTTAAATACTGGTCCAGATACATCTGCACCATAAAATCCTTTTTTAATACTTGGTTTATGAATAATTACAATGCACGAATATTTAGGAGTTTCTGAAGGAAAATAGCCAGCAAAAGAAGAAATGTACCTAGGGTTATCTGCCCAATCTTTCATCCAATATTCAACTCTGGCAGTTCCAGTTTTTCCGCTCATAGAAAAATAATCAGAGTACAAAGAACTACCGGTACCTCTAACTACTACGTTTTTAAGCATCTCTTTTGCAGCGTTAAGCGTTGCATCAGAGCATATCTTGTTATTTATAACTGTTTTTTCAAATACTTCTATAGTTTGATCTAAATCTTTAACTTCTTTGATAAATCTTGGCTTTACCATAACACCATTATTAGCAACTGCGTTATAAAACGCTAGTGTTTGCAATGGTGTAATTTTAAGATTATATCCATAGGCTATGGATGGCAAAGCATTTCTGCTCCACAATTTATCACCAGGTTTCGGCAATACTGGAGCACCTTCACCTTTAATAGATACTCCTAATTTTTTATCAAGATTCCAACTTCTTAAAATGTCTAGAAATCGATTAGGGTCTTTTGCATACGCATTATCAATAACTGTAGCTAAACCAATATTTGAGGATACTTCTAACGCTTTTGCTACTGAAATTTTACCATGTCCACGAGAATCTTTAATACCTCTACCATAAAACACTTTATACCCATTTCCTGTATCAACTACGTCTGATGTATCTACTTTTTTATCTTCCAAAGCAGCCATTAAAGCCATTAGTTTGAATGTAGAACCTGGTTCGTGCGCTTCGTAAACTGCATAGTTTCTTTTTTCGTAGTAATAACCAGCTTCTGTTTTTCCTAGATTGGAAATTGCTTTAACTTCACCTGTTTTTACATCCATAACAACTACAGTTCCATGCTCTGCTTCATATAACTCTAATTGCTCTAATAATGCATGATGAGCTATATCCTGAATATTAACATCTATAGTTGTATATACATCAAAACCATCTTTTGGCTCTACTTGATCGTAGTCTAAAATGGGTTTCCATTGTCCTTTACCAATTTTTTGTTTTAAACGCTTTCCATCTTTTCCTCTTAGATAATCTACACCAAAAGCACCATCAATTCCTGCTCTGGTTATATTGCCTTTATCATCTGTACGCTCATAACCAATGGTACGTTGCGCAACTTCTCCTAAAGGATGTTCGCGTTTTACTTTTTGCTCTACTATTAGTCCGCCTTTAAAAGCGCCTAGTTTTAATAATGGAAACTCTCTAAATTTTAAATAATCCGAATACCCAATATTTTTAACTAAGGAGAAATAACGGTTTTTGTTTGCTCGAGCTTTTGCTAATTCTTTTTGATAATAATTAGACGATTTACCTGTGTACTTAGCTAATGCGTCACTGAGTGGTTTTAACTGAGTTTTGAAGTTTTTTTCTGATGGTGTTACAGCATCAAATAAGATATCGTACTTTGGAATTGACGTTGCCAACAAACTACCGTCAGCAGAATACACATTACCTCTATTAGCAGGAATAACCACATCTTTTAAAGTACGCTCATCTGCTAAGGCTCTATATTTATCTCCATGAACCATTTGTATGGTGATTAATTTTCCAACCACCAAAAGTCCGAAGATGAACATACATCCTGCGACAAAATACAATCTGTTTAATATGTTCTTTTCGTTAACTGACACGATTATTTTGAACTTAGCTTTGTGGTTTAACAATTATCTTTTTTGGCGGAATTACTGAAGGCGCCAAACCCTTTTCTTTCATTTTTTTAACTACGGACGATTCCATTTTAAGTTGCATCAACTTGGTCCTTCCGTCATACAATTGAGACCGTAACTCTTTAACTTGATTATTAAGCTTAGCTATCTCATGTACTTTTTTATCCAAACTGTGCGAACTAGCAATCATTACAATTGCCAAAGCTGAAATAAACAGAATAAGCCTCCAGTTTTTAAAAGAGTCTTCGCTAACTAGAAATGTTCCTCTTAATATGCTGTAAATGCTTTTTTTCATTTTTTTTAGCTTTTCGCTACTAGCACGACTTAAATTCTATAACTTCTCTGCAATGCGCAATTTTGCACTACGCGCTCTGTTGTTTAATTTTATTTCTTCTTTAGTGGGCACTATTAGTCCACCAACTTTTTTTAATGGTACTTCAAAATGTCCAAACACATCACGTTCTGGCTCACCTTCAAACAATCCGTTTCTTATAAACCGTTTAACTAATCTATCTTCTAGACTGTGATAAGAGATTAAACTTAATCGGCCTTTTGGTTTTAAAATTTCTGGTGTTTGTTGCAAAAACTCTTTTAAAGCTTCAATTTCTTGATTAACTTCAATCCTTATGGCTTGATAGATTTGAGCTAATATTTTGTTTTCGTGTTTAGGAGCTAAAAACTTTTGAAGCACTTTTTTAAGTTGCTCGCTGGTTTTTATAACTTCATTTTTACGATGCTCGACAATTAATCTTGCCATAGCTGGAGCAGCACGAAGCTCTCCATATTGAGATAAGACTTGTCTTAGTTGCTCTTCTTCATATTCATTGACTACATGGTAAGCAGACAATTGACTATTTTGGTTCATGCGCATATCCAAATTGGCTTCAAAACGTGTTGAAAACCCTCGTTCTGCGACATCAAACTGATGTGAGGATACTCCAAAATCTGCTAAAACTCCATCTACTTCTTTGACTCCATGAAAGCGCAAAAAGCGTTTGATATATCTAAAATTTTCATGAATAAGTGTAAATCTAGGATCATCAATAGCATTTTCTAGCGCATCTTTGTCTTGGTCAAACGCATATAACTTTCCATTTTCACCCAAACGATTTAAAATTTCTTGACTATGTCCACCACCTCCAAAGGTGACATCTACATAAACGCCATCTTTTTTGATTGCTAAACCATCAACCGTTTCGTGTAATAATACTGGATTATGATATGCTGTCATCTCCATCGTCTTGACCCATTACCTCTTCCGCTAAATCTGCAAAATCACCTGTTGCATCATCAATAGCTTTTTCATACTTCGTTTTGTCCCAAATTTCTACAATATTCACAGCAGAAGACATTACGATATCTTTGGTTATAGAAGCAAAACCAACTAAGTCTTTTGGAATTAACAAACGTCCATTAGCATCTACTTCTACCATTTTTACACCAGCAGTAAACCTGCGGATAAAATCGTTATTCTTCTTTTTAAAACGATTTAGCTTATTTACTTTTTGCATTAACGCATTCCATTCTTGCATAGGATACAATTCCAAACATTCTTGAAACACCGCACGTTTTAACACAAAGCCATTTTGCAACTCAGACGCCAACTGTTTTTTTAATGCAGCAGGTAGCATTAGCCTTCCTTTTGCATCTACTTTACATTCGTATGTTCCTATTAATGAGTTCAAAACCGTTTTGTCTTTGAAAATTTTGTAAAAATCAAATATATTGAAAATTTTACCACATTTTACCACATTTTACCACATTGTTAATAAGTATTCTAATTTTAACAGTTTTAAGGAGTAATAAAATCTTGTGAAACAAGTAAAACAGAACGTTTAAAGAGTTATCATCAAGTGGGAGTTTATTAAGTTTATTTAAACTAAATATCAACAGAACTAAATTATTAAAATAGCTGTTTTTTAAATGAAATAGTTATATTTGCTTTTGATGTAAACTACTAACCGTTAATGACGCGTACTCTTAAAAAAGAAGGAAAATTCAACTACATAGAAGTTGGTGAAGGTCAACCAATAATTGTACTTCATGGACTAATGGGAGGGCTAAGTAACTTTGAAGCAGTCACTACTTTTTTTAGTGAAAAAGGCTACAAAGTTATTATTCCTGAATTACCTATTTACAGTATGTCTTTATTAAAGACTAATGTTAAAGCATTTGCTAAATACTTACACGATTTTATTGCTTTTAAAGAGCTTAACAATGTGGTTTTACTAGGTAATTCTTTAGGAGGACATATTGGATTATACCACACTAAAATGTTTCCGGAAAAAGTCAAAGCTTTAGTCATTACAGGGAGTTCTGGTTTGTATGAAAGTGCAATGGGTGGAGGCTATACCAAACGTAGCGATTACGAAGTAATTAAGAAAAAAGCACAAGAAGTATTTTATGATCCTGCGGTAGCTACCAAAGAGATTGTTGATGAGGTTTATGAAACAGTAAACGATAGACATAAACTTATCAAAACTTTAGCAATTGCCAAAAGTGCCATTCGACATAATATGGCAAAAGATTTGCCTAAAATGCAAACTCCAACTTGTATTATTTGGGGGAAAAACGATGGAGTTACTCCTCCAGAAGTTGCAGACGAGTTTAATAGTTTATTACCAGATTCTGATTTGTTTTGGATTGATAAATGTGGTCATGCTGCCATGATGGAACATCCAGAAACCTTCAATCAGATTTTGTTAGACTGGTTTAAAAAAAGAAATATTTAGATTTCAAATAAACCCACAATACTTATATAAAGTCCGTTTACACGAAAAATAAAAAACTTTATCTATGCATATTAAATCTGCAGAATTTGTAGTAAGTAACTCTGATGTTACCAAATGTCCCAAAGATCGTATACCAGAATACGCCTTTATTGGACGTAGTAATGTCGGAAAATCTTCCTTAATTAATATGCTGACTAGTAGAAAAAGCTTAGCAAAAACCTCTGGACGCCCAGGAAAAACACAGTTAATTAATCATTTCTTAATTAATGACAATTGGTTTTTGGTAGATTTACCTGGCTATGGTTATGCAAGGGTTTCTAAAAGTACCAAAAAAGTCTTTCAAAAATTTATAACTCAATATTTTGAGCATCGTGAGCAATTAGTTACTGCATTTGTATTGGTTGATATAAGACACAAACCACAACCTATTGATCAAGAGTTTATGCAATATTTGGGCGAAAGTGGCATCCCATTTTCAATAATATTTACTAAAGCAGATAAGCTAAGACCTAAAGCTATTGAAGACCATGTTGAAGCTTACAAAAATATCTTGTTAGAAACTTGGGAAGAAATGCCAAATTACTTTATAACTTCCTCAAGCAAAGACATTGGCAAAGACGAGGTCTTAAGTTATATTGATGGATTGAATACAAGCATAATAATAGATTAAATTATATCAACATTAATATAATGTGATTACACTTAATTTCTAATTCTTAATAAACAATTAATACTATCACGAAGGTTATTAGTAATAACTTTTAGACTACCGTATGAATATCAAAAAAACACTATACAATTTTGCAAACTGGATATTTACTGGTTTGACTTTTATAGGATTTATATTGATTTACATTGGTATTGGCGCACGAGGTAGATTTAGAGGAGGCGGAGAACCAAATATATATTTTGTTCTAATTGGAATTGTATTGATTTTGCCACTTATAATTTATTTGATAAAATCAAAGATTATGATTAGAAAAGCGATTGATAAAAACACCAACCGTGTCAATACATTAATAAAAAATGGAGATAAACTTATAATTGATTTAGATACACTAGTTATAAAGTCTAATAGTTACAAACAAGACATAGAAGTTGGAAGGGGATATAATACACGAAATGAATATATAGATATCAATCACAATGTAATTGTACTTGAAATTCCATATAAAAATATTTTAATTAAATATAAATTGAATATTAATATGGATACTACCAAATTAAAAATGCACTTTGCAATTAAAGAGAGAACGGAGTTATATATTGATCCTAATAATCCAACCAATAACTATTTAGATTTGAGGTTCTTAGAAAATTAACTAGTGCTTCAATTATAAAGTGTACATTATTTAACTATTAATTCTTTTCAAAAATTTATTTATTGCCACTAATATTTATAAACAAAAAAAATTAAGAACCTAAAATTAGATTCTTAATTAGTTTTATAGAAATACTTCTAATAATAAATAAATTAATCTTTCTTACCTCCTAAAAAAGCGACTATTAAAGCCACAACACCTAAACCTATTGTAATATATGAGTTAGTATTGTCTTGAGCTTCCATATTTAAAGGCCCTACGCTAATTGCTGCTTCTGGAGCAATCATAGTATAAATTCCATAAATTAATAGTGCAATTCCTGCAACCATTAATACTAATTTGATAGTTTTATTCATAAAAATTAAGTTTAGTTAGTTTTTGAAAGATAGTTATTTTTATTTAAAACCAACTAAACACATAATTATAAAGCTTTTAAACTAATGTTCAAATTTGGCTTCAAATAAATGAGCAAAATGCTTCAAAATTTTTGCTTTAACCTCTGCTTCATCGACAGTTTTGGCACCTAATTCTACATGTAAAGAAGTGACAGCTTTTCCTCGTATTCCACATGGAATAATATTATCAAAATAACCCAAATTAGCATTTACATTTAGTGCAAATCCATGCATAGTAACCCATCTGCTAGCTCGCACTCCCATTGCACAAATCTTTCTTGCAAACGGTGTTCCTACATCTAACCAAACACCAGTTTCTCCTTCGCTTCTTGTGGCTTTCAAACCGTATTCATCTAACGTTAAAATAATCACTTCTTCCAGAAAACGTAAGTATTTATGGATATCCGTAAAGAAATTATCTAAATCTAAAATGGGATAACCAACAATTTGTCCAGGACCATGATACGTAATATCACCTCCTCTGTTAATTTTATAGAACGTAGCATCTTTTTCTTTAAGTTGATTTTCGTCTAATAATAAATTAGACAAATCACCACTTTTACCTAGAGTGTAAACATGTGGATGCTCTACAAATAAGAAATAATTATCGGTTTGCAATCCAGCAGCTTCACGCCTATTTTTGATTTTAGTGTCTAAAACACCTTTAAATAATTGCTCTTGGTAATCCCAAGTTGATTTAAAGTCTTTGGTTCCTAAATCTTGTAATTTAATGCTTTTATTCATTCCAAAAATTAATACCACAAAGATACACTTTATCTAAGTCATTCACCAATAAAAGAAAACGCAAACATCATGTAAACCGCCTTTAAATTCTTTAATTTAATTGAAAAAATCGTAAATCAAATCGCTATATTTGTGCCTTTAAAATTTACAAAGGTATTATGTCACAATTATCTGAGCAAGAGCTCGTACGAAGAGAAAAACTTGCAAAATTACGCGAGTTAGGTATCAATCCTTATCCAGCAGATTTATTTCCAGTTTCTGATAATTCTAAACAGATTAAACAGGACTTTAAAGAAGGTAAACAGGTTATTATTGCTGGTCGTTTAATGTCTCGTCGTATTCAAGGTAATGCTAGTTTTGCAGAATTGCAAGATAGCGAAGGACGTATACAAGTGTATTTTAATAGAGACGAAATTTGTACTGGAGAAGACAAAACAAAATACAATACTGTCTATAAAAAACTACTAGATATTGGTGATTTTATAGGTGTTGAAGGTGAGTTATTTACCACTAAAGTAGGCGAAAAAACTGTTTTAGTTAAAGATTTTAAAGTACTAAGTAAAGCTTTAAAACCGTTACCGCAACCTCGTGTTGATGCAGACGGAAAAGTACACGATGCTTTTACAGATCCAGAACAACGTTATAGACAACGTTATGCAGATTTAGTAGTTAATCCTCACGTTAAAGACGTGTTTATTAAGCGAACAAAGTTGTTTAATGCCATGCGTGAATTTTTTAATACATCAGGATATTTTGAAGTCGAAACGCCAATTTTACAACCTATTCCTGGTGGTGCAGCAGCACGACCATTTGTAACGCATCATAACAGTTTAGATATTCCGTTGTACATGCGTATTGCTAACGAACTGTACTTAAAACGACTAATTGTTGGTGGTTTTGAAGGTGTGTATGAGTTTTCTAAAAACTTCCGTAACGAAGGGATGGACAGAACACACAACCCAGAATTTACAGCAATGGAAATTTATGTAGCCTACAAAGACTACAATTGGATGATGGACTTTTGCGAGCAACTGTTAGAACATTGTGCTATTGCTGTAAACGGAACATCAAAAGCCACTTTTGGTGAGCACGAAATTGACTTTAAAGCACCTTACGCTAGAGTCACTATGGCGGATTCTATTAAACATTTTACAGGGTTTGACATCACAGGTAAAACAGAAGCTGAAATTAGACAAGCTGCAAAGGACTTAGGTGTTGAAGTAGATGAAACTATGGGTAAAGGAAAATTGATTGATGAGATTTTTGGTGAAAAATGTGAAGGCAATTACATACAACCTACATTTATTACTGACTACCCTAAAGAGATGAGCCCATTGTGCAAAGAGCATAGAGATAATCCAGAATTAACTGAGCGTTTTGAGCTTATGGTTTGTGGTAAAGAAATAGCTAATGCGTATTCAGAACTTAACGATCCTATAGATCAGCGTCAACGTTTTGAACATCAATTAAAACTAGCTGCTAAAGGAGATGATGAAGCTACCGAATTTATAGACCACGACTTTTTACGCGCCTTAGAATACGGAATGCCTCCAACCTCTGGAATGGGAATTGGAATGGACCGTTTAATTATGTTTTTAACTAACAATCAATCCATACAAGAGGTGTTATTTTTCCCGCAAATGCGACCAGAAAAGAAACCACTCGCTATAAGTGATGAAGCTAAAGAAGTACTAAAAACATTAAAGACTGCTGAAAAGTTAGAGTTATCAGATTTAAAAACACAATCTGGCTTAAGTAACAAAAAATGGGATAAAACCATTAAAGAATTAACCAAAAATAATTTGGCTAAAGTTGAAAAAACAGATAGCGGATTATTTGTTGAGATTGTCTAAATCAATTTCATTGACAACATAATGTTATAATTAAAGGAATTGCAGAAATGTGATTCCTTTTGCATTCAATTAAACTTTAGTTTAAAAATTTCTGATAAAATATTTAGACAAGATTTTATAATATCAATTCTTTTTTGACAATCCAATCCTAGTTGTCTTAATACTTTTATTCTGATACTTTTGTTTTGATAAAGTAATAACAGATATTATAGTTTTAAATGCAATACACACTTATAACTGTAAACCATTATTAGTTTTCAAAGTCATCATCTGTTTCTAAATCACCATCCAAAGCATCAGAAAAAAGCATAAAAATAGATTGTAATAAATTCATGATTCAATAATTTTTTGGTTTCATTATTCTTACGAAAATTAAGCGTACTTGGTTTTATTATTAAACTTAAAGTACTAATCTACTATAAACTATACATTTATTAACCTACAAGATTTTTACTGTTAATTAAAAGCTAAAAATACTAAGACAATTAAACTATTTTAAAATAGTAATGTCTTAGCAGTATATAAATTTTAAACAAAAAATAAACATGAAACAATTAGTAATAGTAGCTTTAGCTTTAATCACTTTTCAAGCTAATGCACAAGACAGAAAAGAAAATAAAAGAGGAGATAGAGCAGACCGTTTAGAAAAACGTATGGAATTAGAGCCTCAAGAAATGGCTGAATTACAAACAAAAAAAATGACCTTGCATTTAGATTTAACAGAAGCACAACAAAAAAAGGTGATGGCTTTAAATTTAGAAAATGCTAAAAAGCGTAAAGAGGTTATGAAAAAACGTCTTGAATCAAAAGATGAAAAAACAAAGCCTACTAAAGAGGAAAAGTTAAAACGAATCAATGACAGATTAGACCAGCAAATAGCTACGAAGAAGAAAATGAAAGAGATTTTGACCGCTGAGCAATATGATAAATGGGAAAAGTCTCAAGTAAAAAGAGGAAACAGAAGTAAAAAAATGAAACAAGGTGCAAAAAAAAGAATGGCACATAAAAAAGAATTAGGTAAAGAAGAACTTAACGAAGATTAAACCTAATAATTTACGTTTAAAGGTAAAAAAGCACTGATTATCTATTCAGTGCTTTTTTATTTGTAATTATTAAACAAAAAGTGTTACTTTGAGAGTATAATTAATTAACTCTTACAACAATGAAAAAATTATTTACGCTTTGCCTTTTTGTATTTGGTTTGTTTTTAGCAACCAACTCTGCTCATGCTCAACAAAAATTTAGTGCAGAAATTAATGATGCTGCTCAAACTAAAGCAATTGAGTTTGGTCGTTTTTTAAAGGCTGACAAAGCAACACAAGAATCTATATTTATTGCTTATCAAGAATTTTACGCTAAATCTGAAACTTTAAATAATATCTATAAAAAAGGAACCAGTGATTACACTGATTTAGAAACAAAACTAAACCAGCGTTTACTATCTCAGATGGATGAAGCTCTGACGGACGAACAATATGCTAAGTATTTAGAATTAACAGATCAATCTGGTAATCAAGAGTAAATAATTAACACTTATATAAAAAAGCCGATTATATTTCTATAATCGGCTTTTTTATGTTTAAAGATATATTGATTAACTAAAAACTGCTTCGCAAGCTGCAATAGTTTTGTCTAAATCTTCATAGGTTAAGGCATCATTTAAAAACCAGCTTTCAAAAGCACTAGGTGCTAAATAAATTCCTTGATTAAGCATCCCATGAAAAAAGGATTTAAACGTATCATTATTCCCTTTTGCAGCAGTTTCAAAATCTACAACTTCATCGTCACAAAAATGAACAGAAATCATTGAGCCTACTCGATTGATAGTATGTGTAACCTGTAATCGCTCTAAAATCTCAGAAAGACCTTTATGTAAGTATTCTGTTTTTTTTGCTAAACTTTCAAAAACGTTTCCATTATTTAACTCGGTTAACATCGCTAATCCTGCAGCCATAGCTAAAGGGTTTCCGCTTAATGTTCCTGCTTGATATACAGGTCCTAAAGGTGCTAAATGATTCATAATTTCTGCTCGAGCAGCAAATGCACCAACAGGTAATCCTCCACCTATCACTTTCCCGAAGCATACAATATCTGCTTTAATACCTAATAACTCTTGCGCACCACCTTTAGCCAATCTAAAACCTGTCATGACTTCATCAAAAACTAGTAATATATTGTTAGCATCACATAAACTTCGTAAGCCTTCTAAAAATCCTTGTTTTGGCGGAATACAACCCATGTTCCCTGCAACTGGTTCAATGATAATACATGCTATTTCACCTTTATTTGCTTGGATTAATGCTTCAACATTATCCAAATCGTTATACTTTGCCAACAACGTATCTTTTGCTGTGCCTTGTGTTACACCAGGACTATTTGGTGTACCAAAGGTGACTGCTCCACTTCCTGCTTGTATTAAAAACGAATCTGAATGTCCATGATAACAACCAGCAAATTTGATGATTTTATCTTTTTTAGTGTATCCTCTTGCTAATCTAACAGCACTCATACAAGCTTCTGTCCCAGAATTGACAAAACGTATTTTGTCAATATTTGGTACCATAGACACAGCTAATTCAGCAATTTGAGTTTCAATTTGAGTGGGCATCCCAAAAGAAGTTCCTTTTTTAGCTTTATCAATAACAGCATCAACAACTGGTTGATGCGCATGACCTAATATCATTGGTCCCCAAGATGCAATGTAATCTATTAATTGGTTTCCATCTTCGTCATATAAATAGGCTCCTTTGGCTTCTTTAACAAAAATTGGTGTTCCGCCTACTGCTTTAAATGCACGTACTGGTGAGTTAACGCCTCCTGGAATAACTTGCTCTGCTTCTGCAAACAAAGCGCTACTTCGTTTATAAATCATAAACTTTTAAAAATCTTTTGGTATAGGTTTTACAAATAGGACTTGACCGATAAATAAATCGTTATTTTCAAGACCGTTTAACGACTTTAAATCATCAACAGAAATGTTGTATTTTTTTGATAATGAGAACAAGGTATCTCCTTTAACAACAGTATGCTTATCGTTAGAAGAAGATTGTTTTCCTAAAACATCTGCATCAAAACGATATAATTGATAACGCTCTATCAAGCTAATTAACTTGTCTGGATATTTTCTATCTGTTGCGTAACCAGCAGCTCTTAGCTCTTTAGCCCAACCTTTGTAGTCATCTTTTTCTAATAAGAAAAGTTTAGCATATCGTTTGCGTTCTGTTAAGAATAAGGAATGGTCTCTAAACGAATATTTAGAGTTTTTATATTTTCTGAAACACTCTTGAGACGCATCATCATCATGATATATTTTTGCGCCTGTCCAACCATGACATTTAATGCCAAAATGGTTATTGGCTTCAACAGACAATCGTCCTTGACCAGAAGCAGACTCTAATATACCTTGGGCTAATGTAATGCTTGCTGGTATATTGTAATTACGCATTTCGTCTTGAGCGATATCGCTGTAAATAGCAATATACTCTTCTGTTTTATTAGCGTAAACTTCTGGAGTTTCTTTAATGGTTTCTTCAACAATCACAACCTCTTCTTTTGGAGAATCTTTTTCTGTTTGTTTTGTGTTTTTTACAACTCTGACTGTTTTTTGTTTACTTTTTCTGGTGGTCACTTTTTTTGAAGATCCACAACTAGAAATCAATATTACTAAACTTAATATGGTAATTATTTTTTTCATTAATTATAAAATTAATTGTTGTTGCTTTTGTTTTAATCGTTTATTCATTCCTTCAATACCTTGTAAACCTCCAGTATGTATTGCTAATATTTTAGAATTAGGTTTGAAAAATTCTTTTTTAATTAAATCGAATATTCCAAATAGCATTTTTCCTGTATACACTGGGTCTAAAGCAATAGCATATTGTTGTTTAAACTGATTGATAAACGCAACCAGTTCTGCATTTATTTTGGCATAACCACCAAAATGATAATCTGTTATTAAATCCCAATTGGTTTGTGTTGCAAATTTACTAATATCTTGTTTTAAAAAGTCACCTTTTAAAGCCGAAAATCCCAAAACTTGTTGACTAGGTTTTGAACAATTTATTAATCCTGCAATGGTCCCTCCTGTACCAACAGAGCTACAGATATAGTCAAAATCTAAGTCTGTAGAATTTAAGATTTCTTCGCAACCTTGTATAGCAAGAGGGTTAGTACCACCTTCTGGTATTATAAAAAAGTTACCAAATTCCTGTTTTAATTTTTCTAAAAACGAGTCTGTAGATTTATAATTAAACTGATCTCTAGAAACAAATTTAAAGGTCATACCACAAGATTGCGCATATTTAAGCGTTGGGTTTTCATTCATTTTTGCTTCCAACTCCTCTCCTCTAATGACACCAATAGTTTTAAAACCATATATACGACCAGCTTCTGCAGTTGCTGCAATGTGGTTGGAATAAGCACCTCCAAAAGTCAATAATGTTTGATGATTATTTTTTTCCGCGAAAGCGATATTATATTTTAATTTACGGTACTTATTACCCGAAATTATTGGATGTATCAAGTCCTCACGCTTTAGATATAAAGACACAGAACTCTCCAAAGGAAGTTCAATTTTTTGATTAATACTAAGCTTTGGCTTAAAAGTCATGTGCGCTAAGATACTTTAAAAAATGCCAAAATGGTCTAGATTTTAAGTAGTCTAAATTGACATCGTTACAAAAGGCTTCACGCTCAAAACTAATATTTTTATAAGCTAAAAACCAATTTCTATATTGTATATATCTAACAACAAACTCTATAATATACCACATGTAAAATGGTAAAATTAGTAGCTCCAGCTGCTGTTTTAAATGTATTTTCTCGTGATTAATTAAAATAGCACTTGTCTTTAATCCTTTACTTTTAAGAAAAATAAAAGGAAAAATGGTCATTCCTGTATAACCTTTAGGGACTAAATATTTTAATACTACTATCATAGTTTTTACCATTCAAAATGTATTCCAATTTACGTTATCTTTGTGAAATGAAGAAGATAATACCTATTGAAGATGGCGATTTTTACCTAACACCAGAGGGTTATCGTTGTTTTACCGAGCAATACCTTTTAAAACGAGGTTATTGTTGCGAAAGCGGTTGCAGACATTGTCCCTACGGATTTTCAGTAAAAACTAATTCAATAAAAAAAAAGTAAAGTCAGCATCTACTATGACATTTAAAGAACAAATATTAGAGGGTATTCCAGAAAAACTACCTCAGCCAAAACCGTATGATGCATCAATCAATCATGCACCAAAACGTAAAGCCATTTTAAGTAAAGAAGAAGAAAAATTAGCTTTAAAAAATGCTTTACGTTATTTTGATAAAAAGCATCATGCGACGTTGCTACCTGAGTTTAAAAACGAGTTAGATACTTATGGTCGAATTTATATGTATCGCTTTAGACCAGATTATAAAATGTATGCACGTCCAATATCTGACTATCCAGCACAATCAACACAGGCTGCAGCAATCATGTTAATGATACAGAATAATTTGGACTATGCAGTAGCACAACATCCACACGAGTTGATTACTTATGGAGGAAATGGTGGTGTTTTCTCAAATTGGGCACAATACAGATTAACCTTGAAGTATTTGGCAGAGATGAATGATGAGCAAACTTTAGTCATGTACTCTGGACATCCAATGGGTTTATTCCCTAGTCATAAAGAAGCACCCAGAGTTGTGGTAACTAATGGAATGATGATACCCAACTATTCCAAGCCAGACGATTGGGAAAAATTTAATGCATTAGGTGTCACGCAATATGGACAAATGACCGCAGGAAGCTACATGTATATTGGTCCACAAGGTATTGTTCATGGTACAACCATAACTGTTTTAAACGGATTTAGAAAAATTAATAAAGAACCAAAAGGTAACTTATTTGTAACGTCTGGTTTAGGTGGAATGTCTGGCGCTCAGCCTAAAGCAGGTAACATTGCTGGTTGTATTACCGTTTGTGCAGAGGTTAATCCAAAAATTACACAAGTCCGTTTAGATCAAGGTTGGATTGATGAAAAGATCACTGATTTAAATGAATTAGTAATACGAGTAAATAAAGCTAAAGCTGACAAAGAAACCGTATCAATTGCCTATTTAGGTAACATAGTTGACGTTTGGGAAGCTTTTAACAAAGCAAATATCCATATAGATTTAGGAAGCGATCAAACCTCATTACATAATCCTTGGGCAGGTGGTTATTATCCTGTTGGTTTGTCTTTTGAAGACGCCAATACTATGATGGCAAATAATCCTGTATTATTTAAAGAAAAAGTGCAAGACAGTTTACGTCGTCATGCATTAGCAATAAACAAACACACCGCAAAAGGCACTTATTTTTTTGATTATGGTAATGCGTTTTTATTGGAAGCTTCAAGAGCTGGTGCAGATATTATGGCAGATAATGGTATAGATTTTAAATATCCAAGTTATGTACAAGACATTATGGGACCTATGTGTTTTGATTATGGATTTGGACCTTTTAGATGGGTTTGTGCTTCAGGAAAACCAGAGGATTTAGCAAAAACAGATGAGATTGCATGTACTGTTTTAGAAGAAATAAAACAACATTCGCCTAAAGAAATCCAACAACAAATGGCAGATAATATCCAATGGATTAAAGGTGCACAAGAGAACAAGTTAGTAGTTGGCTCTCAAGCTAGAATATTATACGCTGATGCTGAAGGACGTATGAAAATTGCTGAAGCTTTTAATGAAGCAATTGCTAATGGAGACATTGATACAGTTATTTTAGGTAGAGACCATCATGATGTTTCTGGAACAGATAGTCCCTATCGTGAAACTTCTAACATTTATGATGGCTCACGCTTTACCGCAGATATGGCTATCCAAAATGTGATTGGAGACAGTTTTAGAGGTGCAACTTGGGTGAGTATCCATAATGGTGGAGGTGTAGGTTGGGGCGAAGTTATTAACGGTGGATTTGGTATGGTTCTTGATGGTAGTAAAGAGGCATCAAAGAGATTAAAATCCATGCTGTTTTGGGATGTTAATAATGGTATTTCAAGACGAAGCTGGGCAAGAAACAACGAAGCTATTTTTGCTATCAAACGTGCTATGCAAGCAGAACCTAATTTAAAGGTCACGATACCTAATCTAGTTGATGACGATTTATTGAATTCAATTTAAAAAATTAATACTATGAAAAAAATTATTAAACTTCTACCTATTGTGTTAGTGGCAATTGTCCTAACATCCTGTAGTTCTGTTAAAGTAGCTGCAGATTATGATAAAGCTGTTCAATTTGACAACTACAAGACCTTTGCTTTTTTTAAGTCGGGAATTGACAAAGCAGAAATTAGCGATTTAGATAAACGTAGAATCCTACGTGCTATTGAAGCCGAATTAATGGCTAAAGGTTACACAAAATCTGAAAACCCTGATTTATTAGTTAGTATTTTTACTAAATCTAACCAACGTGTTAACGTATACAACAACGCCTGGGGAATGGGTGCTTGGGGTTGGGGAGGCTTCGGTTGGGGAGGCGGATTTGGACCAGGATGGGGTTGGGGTTGGAATAACCAACCTAACGTCACTACCTCTGTACAAGGTATGCTATTTATAGATTTGATTGATGCTGATAAAAAAGAATTAGTTTGGCAAGGTCAAGGTACTGGTTACTTATCTAGAAATGTAGAAAAAAAAGAAGCTAGAATTAAAGAGTTTGTGTCTAAGATTATGGAAAAATATCCACCTGGAATGGACAATTAATTTACATTAGATTATAAAAAAAGCGACTTAATTAAGTCGCTTTTTTTATTTCTAATAGGGTTAAAAATTAATTGTCTGTATCTACTTTTATTTTAGTTTCACCATCATCTTCTTTAATTTTTACCTCTTTATCTTCGGTTTCCATTTTTATTTTAGTCTCATCACCATCCTTTTTAACTTTAATGTCAGCGCCTTCCGCTTTCATTTCGTCAATTAATTCTTCTTTTTCTGTTTTCTTCTCTTCTCTACATGAAGTAAAAGATGCACCCAGAAATAATGCGCATAAAGCAATTGCTAATGTTTTTCTCATATTGTAAAATTTTAGTTAGTATTTTATGGTCTTAATATAAACAATTCTTTTTATAAAGACTTAGGTTATTTCAAATAAGGCTGTGCATGACCATTGTCAACTAACCATTGGTTAAGTTCTAATCCATCCTCTAATATGATATTAGCTAAATAGCGACCGTATTTTCCTTGTTTGTCTTTGTAAGAGCGTATGGTGACTTCTTTATCTAAGATCATACTTCTAACTATATCTCTAACCTTTTTACCTTCAACCTTCTCTACTCCTCTTAGTTCTGGTGTATCTATTCCGTATAAGCGTAGCTTCATTTCTTGAAAATGCAAAAATCCTAAATCTACTACTGCTGTGACAGTATCACCATCATAAACGTCTATAATTTTAGCTTTATATGTATACATATCTCAATATTTTAATAGTCTTAAAGCTACAAATTAAATTAGTAATACTCATAAAAAGACATAAAAAAACCCTCAAAACAGTTGTTTTAAGGGTTTAAATTATATTAAAAAACTTGATTAGTTTTTATTGTTCTTAAAATTTTCAAACTCATTAGCTTTTTCTTCTCTTGGCCAAGAGTTATTAGAAGTATCTACATCTGCCGTCTCTAATTTAGGGTCAACAGTAATACTAACGATTTCTTTTTCTGAAGCAACAGCTTTACTAATTTCTTTATCATTAAGTCTCCAAATTTGTGCTGGATACGTTTCTGTTTTAGACGTTCCGTCTGCATAAGTATACTCAACTATAATAGGCATCACTAAACCTCCTGGCTTTTCAAAAGTTACATTGTAAAAGTATTTAGGCTCTTTTAGGGCTTTTTGTTCTTCTGGAGTGAAGTTATCCATAATATACTCCTTTAAAGTCACAGAACTTTCCATTAAACTTTTTGTTTTCATGTCTTCTTTAAAGTCTTCACTACCTTCTTCTACCATATACACTAAAGGTGGTAAGTCGCTTAAACTCATTCCTCTTTGCGCAACCATGTCTTTAATTTCTTTGTTAGGCTCACTAGACACGTAATATTTTTTAACGTCTTTAACACCAATATCTACATAGTCTGTAGTATAAAACCATCCTCTCCAGAACCAATCTAAATCAAATGCAGATGCATCTTCCATAGTTCTAAAAAAGTCTTCTGGTGTTGGGTGTTTAAACATCCAACGGTTTGAATACTCTCTAAAAGCATAGTCAAATAACTCACGACCCATAACCGTTTCACGTAAAATATTAAGTGCTGTTCCTGGTTTTCCGTATGCGTTATTACCAAACTGATATGTGTTTAATCCTTTGGTCATAATAGGAGCAATATAATCTTGATCGCCTCCCATATAATTGACGATGTTAGCTGCTGGACCACGACGTGAAGGGTATTTATCCATACCTTCAGATAGACAATCTGGATACCATTCTGCAAAATCTTGCTCTGCTACGTACTGTACAAAGGTATTTAAACCTTCATCCATCCATGTCCATTGACGCTCGTCACTATTTACAATCATTGGGAAAAAATTATGTCCCACTTCATGAATAATTACAGACATCATTCCGTATTTAACTCGGTCACTATAATTACCGTCTTTATCAGGGCGTCCATAATTCCAGCAAATCATTGGGTATTCCATACCTTGATTTTTAGCATGTACAGATATTGCTTTGTGATATGGATAATCAAAAGTCATACGCGAGTACGATTTTAATGTACTTGCAACCGCTTTTGTTGACCAGTCTTCCCATAGTGGATTACCTTCTTTTGGATACATTGACACAGCCATAACATCTTTATTACCAATCTTTACAGCCATCATGTCCCAAATAAATTTACGAGAAGTTGCAAAACCAAAGTCACGTACATTCTCTGCATACAACTTCCATGTTTTTTTCTTAGTCGATCTTTGTTTCTCTGCAGCTTCTGCTTCTGCTTGTGTTACAATTAGAACAGGCTCATCGTACGATTTTTTTGCTTGTTCATAACGCTTCATCATATCTTTAGAAAAAACTTCTTTTCTGTTAGTTAATTTTCCAGTAGCATCCAAAATATGATCAGCAGGTACTGTAATATTAACTTCAAAATTACCAAATGGTAATGCAAACTCGTCACGTCCCCAAAATTGTGAATTCTGCCATCCCTCTACATCATTGTATACTGCCATTCTAGGATAGAATTGTGCAATAACGTAAGCTCTGTTATCATCTTCTGGAAAATACTCGTATCCTGAACGTCCACGTCCATTTACGTGATCATTAATATTGTACCACCATTTAATTGAGAATGTAAATTGCTCTCCAGTTTTTAAAGCAGTAGGCAATTCTACTCGCATCATTGTACGGTTTATCATGTGTGGTAAGGCACGTCCTTTACTATCTTTTACAGCTTCAATATTGAATCCTCCATCAAAACCATCCGTCATATAGCTATTTGTGAAGGTTGATATTTGTTGTGCTGGCGCTACTCCTCCACCTTGAATTAATGGTGTTTTTGAATCTTTAGCACGCATATTTTGATCCAATTGCACCCAAAGATAATTTAGCTTATCTGGTGAATTATTGGTGTACGTTATAGTTTCAAAACCATATAATTTGGCATTAGTATCGTCTAATTCAATATCCATTTTGTAATCAGCTTGTTGCTGATAGTACGCTTGTCCTGGAGCTCCAGACGCAGCTCTATACATATTTGGAGTTGAAAACTCATCGTACAACTGTTTAAACTTATTGTTGTTGGTGTGACCTGGTTGACGTTCTTCTTTTTCTTCAGCTTGGTCTTGTGCAAATGCACTTACAGACACGAATAATACTGAAAGAAATAAATACTTTAGTTTTTTCATTGTGAGTGTTTGTTACTTTAAGGACGTGAATTTAACAAAAATTAACGTTGTAAAAAGCGTTTGTTAAAAGTTTAACAAACCTTTATCGTTCTCTGGAATTAAAACAAAAGTTTTGTGTTTACCATTAATTTTTGTTCTAACAATGTTTTTTTGGTCATCAAATACATCGTAGAGAACTTTATTTTGTATTTGAAAACTTTTAATCGATGCTACGTTTTCAATTTCTAAATAACAATGCATGATATCGTCATCATATTTTTTTCCAATAAACGTTATTGCTTTTGGCTGATTGTTTATAGTTATTACTATTTTATTAAGTAGATATTTTTTTATATAAGTATCTATTGTAGCTTCATCTTCATTATTATTTAATGTAATAGTTTCGTCATATCGTTGACGCAATAACTTTTCAAAATCATCCACAAAAATTCTTGATATAATTTGTAACGATTGTTTGTCTTTTACATATTCTATTTGAGTAATACTGACATAATATTTATGTACATTGGTAAACGAGAATAATGTAAATAAGAATATAAACAGTGAATATTTAAGTGCTTTCATTGAAAATTTTATAGGATTACAAATCTAATGGATTACTGTCAAAAAGCATTCCAATTAATTAGTTTAATCTTGTTCTTGAAGATTTTTATTGTATTGATCTAGTTTCTTTTTAAAAAACGCTAAAGCTTCTAAGTTGCTTTTACTACATACGTTTCTAAAATCTTTATCCTCTTGTACAAAATAAAAAAAATCTGCATGATGCTTTTCATCTAGTGGATTTGATGCGAAAAAGTCTGCAGCTAAATCGTTTTTAAGTCTTGCTAATAAAGCATCATCATTTTCTAGTTTAACAATTTCCTTAAGTTTTTTTGTACGTCCACTAATCGCATTCATGATAGGATTTAAAGGAATATTACCTGATAGCATTCCTAAAAGCACGTCCTTTACATTTAAATCGCCAGCTTCAAACAAGCGTCTTTCTGCTTGTGTTTTAGGTTTGCCTTTATAACCAGGAATACCAACATCATAAAAATTAATATCTGGTTTAGCATCAGAATTTAATATATCATCTTCCAAATTACCAGATAATGGTTCGACTAAAAACACTTCGTCTAACTCATTAGTTAATATCTCTAAAAAAACGTTTAACGTTTTTGAAGTAATCTCATCAGAATTAACAACTTTAACTAAGGTCTTGTATTGCACTGCTGTAAAAATGATAGTATCATTTACTTTAGCCTTTATTGTAAATTCACCGTCTTTGTTAGATGTTGCATTGGTAAGAGATGTTTTATTTAAAACATGTATGTTTTCAACATCGTCATCTCCAGAAATAAAACCAGAGAGTTCAATAGTTTGTGCTTGCAAACTCTGAAAGAGAATTACTAAACCAATAATTAATACAGATTTAATCTTTTTCAACTACTGGCTTTAAAAATTCTTGACTTTGCTTGTGCAGATATTCTATAAGTTGCATTTCTTTTCCGTTTTCTAGCAATTTGGTATCAAAACCATTAGTTTCTACGTGTGCAATAAACGCTTCAACTTTTTCTTCTGGAATTTTAAAATTTACGGTAAAATATTCGTGCGTGTAAGTATCGCCTAAAGAGGAAACCTCTTCAACGTTGGAATCTGTTGATTTTTTCTTGTTTTTCTTTTTAAATATCAAACCTACTAAACCACTAAGAATCGCCATACCATTAGCTTGGTAGCGTATTCTATCGTTTTGACTCATAGCTGCAAGATTTTCGACTTTACTATATTGGTCATTAGAAAATTCATACAGGCTAATATCATCCACTCCAAAATAAATTGCGTCCATATCAGGATTAAAGGTTTCTGCATTAGCAACATCTTCTTTTAAAATACCTGTTAAATCATAGGATAGTATAACCACTTCATCTAACTTATTGACTTGCTCAACAAGAAAAACATTCATTTGTTTAGAGTCTATAACATCTTGTGCCACAGCGACATTAAAATCTTTAAATTGCAAGGCATGTATATTAATTTTATCATTAAGCATTGCACTAATAGTAAATTCTCCATTAGCATCTGTAACGGTTCCTTGGTTAGAAGATGAATTATAAACTGATATTCCCTCAAGATCTGGAGAAGCAACTATAATTTTACCTTTAATCTCTACTCTAGTAGAATCTTGAGCATTAACAAAAGTAAAGGCTAATAAAAAAATGGCAATAAGGTATGTTTTCATGGTGGTTGATTTTAAGTAAATTAATAACTTTTAGTCTTAATTTTTATCTAAAGCCAGTATAATCTTTTGTTAAAAGCTACGATTACTTAAATTTACGAAAACTAAAACTATGAAGCAATTATTAATTGCAAGTACTTCTACCCTTCATTCTGGTGGTTATTTAGAATATATATTGGATGCGTTGACCCTTCATTTTAAAAATGTTGATAATATTATTTTTATACCGTATGCTAGACCAAGTGGAATTTCTCATGACGATTACACTAAAAAAGCAGCTCAAGCCTTTAAAAAGATCAATATTAAAGTAAAAGGGTTGCATGAGTTTGACAACCCTGTAGATGCACTTAAAAATGCGAAAGGTATTTTTACAGGAGGCGGAAACACTTTTGTTTTAGTCAACGCATTATATAAATTTAATCTTATTGAAACTCTTAAAGCCACTATTAATAATGGTACACCATATTTAGGTACAAGTGCAGGAAGTAATATTTGTGGATTAACCATATCCACCACTAATGATATGCCTATAGTGTATCCACCAAGTTTTAAAACTTTAGGATTAGTACCATTTAATATAAATCCGCATTACTTAGATCCAGATTCAAATAGTAAACATATGGGAGAAACTAGAGAAACAAGGATTAAAGAGTTTCATCAATTTAATACCCAACCTGTTGTTGGATTACGTGAAGGAAGTTGGCTAGAAGTAAAAGGGTCTTCTATACAACTTAAAGGGACTTTAAAAGCAAGAATTTTTGAATATGAAAATGAACCTTATGAAATTGAAACAGGTACGTTTTTAAATGAATTAAAATAAAAAAGCCTAATCGTTAAATTAGGCTTTCTAGAGCGAGAGACCAGGTTCGAACTGGCGACATTCAGCTTGGAAGGCTGACGCTCTACCAACTGAGCTACTCTCGCATTTCCGTTGGCAAATATAAAAAGTATTATAGTTTAAACAACAAAAAATCAAAGTGTTTTATAAAAATGATACCCATAAATTTCATACCCTTCATTATAATAAAATTTGTGTGAAGGATAATTTTGCACGTAAGTGTTTAGTTCTGAAGTTGTACACCCTTTACCTTTAGCATAATCATACAGCCATTTAAAAAATTGCTTACCCAAACCTTTACTTTGATAAGCCTCTTCAATATACACATGATCCACTTCCATACTTTTTCCTGCATAGTGTCTGGTTTGAAACCACATCCCACAAATACCAATTAATATATCTCCATCAAACACACCAGCACATTCATAATTTTCTGTAATCATTTTGGCAAAGCGCTCTTTTAAAATCGCATCAGAATTAGCATGGTTAGTTAATTTTTGAACTAATGGTATAATAGAATTTATTTCTGTTTTATCAATTATTTTAAAGCTGAAAGACATTGTGTTTGTTTTCAGTAAAATTAGTTAATTTTGAAATACTTCAAATACTATAAATGAAAATCATTACGGAAACTGATAGGTTATATCTAAGAGAATTTATTCCAGAAGATGCGATTCATTTTTATCAAATGAATTTAGATAAAGAAGTTATTAAATATACAGGTGATGTTGCTTTTAAATCTTTAATTGAAGCTAAAGAATTTCTACAATCCTATAACCAATATCAATTACATAACATGGGTCGTTGGGCTGTTTGCGACAAGAAAACGAATGAGTTTTTAGGTTGGTGTGGATTAAAATACCATCCAAAAGACGATTTAGTTGAAGTGGGTTATCGTTTTTATAAAACCCATTGGAACAAAGGTTATGCAACAGAAAGCGCTAAAGCATCTATACAATATGGTTTTGAAACCTTAAAACTAAAAACCATATTTGCACATGCGCATATTGATAATTTAGCTTCGCATAACGTCATTGAAAAATGTGGGCTACAATTTGTTGATCAGAATAATTACGATGGTATGCCTGCAAAACTTTACAAAATTGATAATCCAGATATAACAATAAAAACTATTTCAGGTTCGCATACAATCCCAATTAGACATTCAGTTCTACGAAAAGGAAAACCAGTAGAAGCCTGTCCTATACCTGAAGATGATTTAGAAAGCACCTATCATTTTGGGCTATTTTATAAAGATAATCTAGTGGGTGTTTGTACGTTTGTAGCAGATCAATCTCCATATTTTAATGATGCAGTTCAGTACAGATTACGAGCAATGGGAGTTTTAGAAGAGTATCAAGGAAATCATTTTGGAAAACATTTGTTAAACCATGGTGTTGCCTTTTTAAAAACCAAAAACATAGATAGGTTGTGGTTTAATGCTAGACTTATCGCACTAAATTTTTATAAAAATAATGGATTTTCAACTATTGGTAATCAATTTGATATCCCTAAAGTAGGACCACATTATGTCATGCATAAAGCTTTACAATGAATAGAAAAAACCTAATAACCTGTTTAATATTAGCATTGGTGACTTTTACTGTCTTTCCACAATTTGCTTTTTATCAATACTCTATCTCTGCAGACGAGCTAATGGGTAAAGGAACGCCTCAACTTTTTGGTGAACAATACAAGCTTAGAGAGGCTGCTCATTTAGCCTTTAAAAAAATGCAAGCTGCAGCTGCAAAAGACGGAATAAGTATTGGCGCAGTATCTAGTTACAGAAATTTTAATCATCAAAAACGAATTTGGGAGCGCAAGTTTAAAAGAAACAAAGCAAAAGGATTATCAGATTCAATTAACATTAGAAAAATTATAGAATATTCAACAATTCTAGGTACGTCACGTCATCATTGGGGAACAGATATAGATATTTATCAAACTAATGTAAAACAACCTAAACAGATATTAGTACCTGAAAATTTTCATGGTAATGGTGCCTATTGCAAACTCAAAGAGTGGATGGATAAAAATGCAAATACCTATGGATTTTATCTAGTTTATACAGACAATGCCAATAGAAAAGGATTTAAATATGAACCTTGGCATTACAGTTACAAACCATTGTCCGTATCTTATTTAAAAACTTACAGAACTCTAAATATTTCTGATATTTTACAAAGTGAAGATTTACTAGGGATAGACGCTTTTACAAAAAGCTTTATAAATCAGTACATCAATCAAAATATTTTGGATATTAATCCAGAACTTTTGTAAATTGTTACATTAAAATTTAATTATAATGAGAAATTTAAAAGGACGTTTATTAATAGGTTTGTGTATCGCTGCATTTTTTGGCTTTAAATATTGTAGCCAACAACAAATCAATCCATATACAGGAAAAAAACAAGCCATTTCTATGACTGTTGATCAGGAAATACAAATGGGCTTGCAAAGTCGTGACCAAATGGCTGCTCAACATGGTGGCTTGTATCCAAACGAAAACTATCAAGCTTTAGTTGATAATGTGGGTAACAAACTAGTAAACAATAGTATTGCTAGAGAAACACCTTATAGATATGAGTTTCATTTATTAGCAGATCCAAACGCTATTAACGCGTTTGCATTACCTGGCGGACAAATATTTATAACGTACGCTTTATTTTCTCAATTAGAAAACGAGGACCAATTAGCAGGTGTTTTAGGACACGAGATTGGTCATGTTTTAGGAAAACATAGTGCAGAGCGTATAGCAAATTCCGAGCTTTGGCAAGGTCTTTCTACAGCTGGATCTGTAGGTGGAGATATGGGTGGATTAATTAGTGGTATTGGACAGAATACGTTATTAAAAAATGGAAGAGGTGACGAGTTAGAGAGTGATGATTTAGGCGTGCGTTTTATGCTAAGAGCAGGTTACAACCCAGAGGAAATGATTAACGTTATGGAGATTTTAAAACGTGCAGCAGGACCAAATAGACAACCAGAATTTCAAAGTACACATCCAGATCCAGACAACCGTATTGAAAAAATCAGAGAGTCTATTAGAAAGTATACGCTTAACTAAAACGATGTAGTAAATAAGCCTTAAAGTCCTGCAATTGCAGGACTTTTGTTTTTATATTTGTAATATAAATTTGACCAAATGAACAAAAAAGTAATCTTAATGATTTTGGATGGTTGGGGAAAATCTCCTGACCCAAAAGTCTCTGCAATAGATAATGCCAATACACCTTTTATTGATAGTTTGTACACCAAATACTCACATGCTCAATTACGCACAGATGGATTGCACGTTGGATTGCCAGAAGGTCAAATGGGTAATAGTGAAGTGGGACACATGAATCTTGGAGCAGGACGAATTGTATATCAAGATTTAGCCAAAATTAATTTAGCAGTAGAAAATAACACATTAGCAAGTGAGCAAGTGTTACAAGACGCTTTTAATTACGCTAAAACAGAACATAAAGCAGTTCATTTTTTAGGATTAGTAAGTGATGGAGGTGTGCATTCACATATCAACCATTTAAAAGGTTTAATCACTGCTGCAGAAGTAGCAGGTGTTAAAAACAGTTATTTACACGCGTTTACAGATGGTCGTGATGTAGATCCAAAATCTGGAAAAGGATTTATAGCAGATGTATTGGATTACACTAAAAACTCAAACACACAAATAGCAAGTATAATAGGTCGTTATTATGCTATGGATAGAGATAAACGTTGGGAACGTGTCAAGTTAGCCTATGATGCTCTGGTTAATGGATTTGGCGAAAAAACACAAGATGTTTTGGCTGCTATTCAAAAAAACTATGATACTGATATTACAGACGAATTTATAAAACCAATCATTAACACATCTGCTGATGGATTGCCTTTAGCAACAATTAAAGAAGATGATGTAGTGATCTTTTTCAATTTTAGAACAGATCGTGGTCGTGAGTTAACTGAAGCTTTATCGCAACAAGATTTTCATGAACAAAACATGCACAAGTTAAATTTACACTATGTAACATTAACAAACTATGACGAAAACTATAAAGGAATCAATGTTGTATTTAATAAAGATAATTTAACCGAAACCTTAGGAGAGGTATTAGAAAAAAATAATAAAACACAGCTTAGAATTGCCGAAACAGAGAAATATCCGCATGTAACATTTTTCTTTTCTGGTGGTCAGGAAGCTCCTTTTAAGGGCGAAAGTCGCATTTTAAAAAACTCGCCTAAAGTAGCTACTTACGATTTAAAACCAGAAATGTCTGCATTTGAATTAACTGAAGCATTAATCCCAGAATTAGAAAAAGAATCTAATGATTTTGTTTGTTTAAACTTTGCAAATGGTGATATGGTTGGCCATACAGGATCCATGGTCGCAGCCATCCAAGCATGCGAAGCTGTAGATAAATGTGTCGAACAAGTCGTAACAACTGCATTAAAACATGGTTACACAACCCTTTTAATTGCAGATCACGGAAACTGTGAAACGATGATGAATCCTGATGGTTCACCACATACTGCACACACAACCAATCCTGTTCCTGTCATTTTAATTGACCAAGATTTAAAAACCATAAACAATGGTGTTTTAGGAGATATAGCACCTACCATATTAAAACTTATGGGAATTGAACAACCAAAAGCAATGACTTGTAAATCTTTAGTTTAAAATCGTACTTTTGTAATCGATTTTAATAGTACAAATGAATATTTCTAAAGGTTTAATTATTGCTGTAGATTTTGATGGTACCATCGTGGAAGATGCTTATCCAGGAATTGGAGAAGCACGCCTCTTTGCGTTTGAAACCCTTAAACGATTACAAGCTGATGGTCACAGACTAATACTTTGGACTTATAGACATGGAAAACGATTAGATGAAGCTGTTACTTTTTGTAAAAATAATGGCATCAACTTCTACGCAGTTAATCAAAGTTTTCCTGAAGAAGTCTTTAAAAATGAAGTGAGTAGAAAAATCCATGCCGATTTATTTATTGACGATCGCAATATTGGTGGGATTTTAGGTTGGGGAGAAATCTATCAAATGTTGACCAATGAAGCACCTCAACTACCAAAACCAAAGAAAAAGGGTTGGTTTAAATTTTAAGGTATGATTATAGTAAAAACGAAAGAAGAAATAGAATTAATGCGCGAAGCAGCTTTAGTTGTTTCTAAAACTTTAGGTGAAGTTGCAAAAGCAGTTAAACCTGGTGTTACTACATTACAATTAGATAAAATTGCTGAAGAACATATTAGAGATTTAGGAGCCATTCCAGGTTTTTTAGGACTTTATGATTTTCCTAATACACTATGCATGAGTCCAAATTCTCAAGTCGTTCATGGTATACCTAATAACACACCTTTAGAAGAAGGCGACATTATATCTGTAGATTGTGGAGCTATATTAAATGGTTTTTATGGAGACCATGCGTATACTTTTGCTATTGGTGATATTGATCCAGAAACCGAAAAATTACTTCAAGTTACAAAAGAATCTTTATACGTTGGAATTAGAGAATTTAAGTTAGGAAATCGCGTAGGAGATGTTGGATATGCTATACAAAAATATTGCGAAGACCATGGTTATGGTGTTGTCCGCGAATTAGTAGGTCATGGTATTGGAAAAAAAATGCATGAAGATCCAGAAATGCCTAATTATGGAAAACGTGGACGTGGTAAAAAGTTTATTGAAGGTATGGTAGTAGCTATAGAGCCTATGATAAATCTTGGTACACAACGCATTAAACAACATCGTGATGGTTGGACTATCACTACTTTAGATGGTAAACCAAGTGCACATTTTGAGCATGATGTAGCAATTGTTGATGGAAAACCAGAATTATTGTCAACGTTTGCTTATATATATGAAGCACTTGGGATTGAAAGTGATGAAGAGAATGAATTTAGACAGAATGCATTGGTGTTGTAATATTAGACACAAATTCCACTAATTATCACTAATTTGCTTACTCAAAACTTCTTACTTTACTATTAAAATTTAATTTAATGTCAAATCTTATTTATAAAGAAGATGCCTACAAAATAATTGGCATTTGCATGGAAGTACATCGAGAATTAGGTAAAGGATTTAGTGAAATGGTTTATGGTGATGCTTTAGAAATTGAATTTATTGATAATAATATTAAGTATTCCAGAGAGACTAAGTATGATATTACATATAAAGGAAACTTACTGCCACATAAGTATAAAGCGGATTTTATTATTGATGATAAAATAGTACTTGAAATAAAAGCTATTAATGCTTTAATCGACTCTCATGTAAAACAAACGCTAAATTATTTAGCAGTATCTAAATTAAAACTTGGGTTGTTGATTAATTTTGGTGAGGACAGCTTAAAATATAAAAGAATCGTACTGTAAAGGTTCGTGAAAATTCGTGAAATTCGTGTTAAAGAAACTCTTCAAATATATTCTAAACATCATCCCTAGACCTCTACTTATAAGGTTAAGTTATGTTGTTCGTCCTATTTTAGCTTTATTTTTGAAAGGGAATAAATTTACTGACCCAATTGATGGTAAAAGCTTTAAAACCTTTTTACCTTATGGTTATGGACAACAACGAAATAATGTACTATCACCTTCCACACTATCTTTAGAACGTCACAGATTATTATGGTTGTATTTACAGAATGAAACCGATTTCTTTTCAGCTGAAAAAAAAGTATTGCATTTTGCTCCAGAGCAATGTTTTTTAAAACGTTTTAGAAAACTTAATAATTTAAACTACACGACCACAGACTTATTATCGCCAATTGCCGATGTTAAGGCAGATATTTGTAACCTTCCTTTTGAAGATAACAGCTATGATATTATTTTGTGTAATCATGTACTAGAGCATATTCCGGATGACACAAAAGCAATGCAAGAATTGTTTCGTGTCATGAAGCCTGGAGGGTTTGGTGTCTTTCAAATCCCACAAGACTTAAATCGAGATAAAACTTTTGAAGACAATTCTATTACAGATAAAAAAGAACGAGCCAAAATCTTTGGTCAATATGACCATGTACGTATTTATGGTCGTGATTATTTTGACAAGCTAAGAAGTATTGGTTTTAAAGTTGAGGAAGTAGATTATACTGCACAGCTTTGCGCAGAAGCGATAGAACAATATTGCTTAGCAAAAGGAGAGATAATTCCTGTAGTTTACAAATAAATTACTTTACAGGAAACTGATTTATGTTAAGTGTTTCTAGTTCTTGCTTATCATTTTCAAAAATTAAATACACTTTTAATTCTGGATGAGTTGATAAAAAATAATCTACTTTTTCTATTCCCATAGCTTGAAAAGCGGTAGCGTAACCATCTGCCATCATACAGGTTTCTGCAATTACTGAGACGCTTAAAATATTGGTTTTGGTTGGATACCCTGTTTTTGTGTTTATGATGTGTGCGTATTTATTTCCGTTTTCATCAATTTTAAACTTACGATAAGTACCTGAAGTCGCCATAGCTTCATCAGTTAGTACCATTACTTGACTAACGCTTTGAGAGCCATCAAAATTAGGGTTCTCAATACCTACAGTCCATCCTTTTTGCTTTTTGAGGTTAATACCTTTAGCACGCAACTCGCCACCAATATCAACGATGTAATTTTTGATATTTTTAGTTTCTAAAAATTCTGCAATCACATCAACTCCATAACCTTTAGCTATGGCATTAAAATCTATAAAGGTTTCTTTTGGCTTTTTAATAGTGTGGTTTACTAATCCAACTCGATTTAAACCAACAAACTTGATTAAGCTATCTACAGTAGCACTATCTAAAGCAGTTTTGTTTTCTTCAGAGCCAAAATTCCATGCGTTGACTAATCGTCCAATAGTTGGATCAAAAACACCTTCGGTTTCTCGGTAAATCTGTTTAGCAGCTTTAAACACAACTTTAAAATGGTTATCTACTGTAATAATTTCATTTCTATTTAGTTTAGAAATGTCGGAATTTGCCTGATAGTTCGACATGGATTTATTAATCACATAAAATAAGCTGTCAAATTGTTTTGCATAACTTTTTCCGTCATTATCATAATATTGGATGCTAAATCCTGTTCCAAAAACAGGTCCAGAAACTTGAACTAATTGTGGATCTTTTTGACACGAAAAAAACAAACATAATATTACAATAATGGATATTCTTTTCATTTTAATTTAAGTTGGTTTCAATGAGTTGTATTCCGTTATATTCAATTAAATATTCTTCATTTAAATAAATAGGTAAATCTTCGCCATTAGGATTACCTAAACCAACACCAGCATACAATACTTTTGAATTGTGTGCTCTAGCATGCTCTTTAAAAGATTCCATCCAAACTATATCATAATTATTTGCGTTTTCTGGAAGCAATACAGCTTTTACAATCACAAAAAAATACTGTTTATTAGCATCCATACAAACAAATTGTGGATGCTTTTTAAGTTTACTGTTTACAGCAATAAACTCGAAGCCGCGTTGCTCTAAATCTTTACCAACATGGTTCATAGCAAGGTTATGTAACTCTTGAGGTGTTAAGGCTTTACTCATATTCATTTCCCATGAAAATGGGAATTTTATTAATTAAATACAAAAATACGATAAAGCTTTTATAATGGAAAGTGGATTCCTGCTTTCGCAGGAATGACAGCATTATTTGAATCTAGCAAATTTAGAATCATAAAACGTATAATTAGACACTGGTATTACAGCATTTAGTTTTAAATCATACCAAGGAGAAATAAGGTTATCCTCTAAATTTTTAACTAAATGCACACTTTGAGCTGGTGTATTACCCTGAAATAACAGGAATAGTTTTTCGCCTTTAGCATTTATAGCTTCATCTGCTAACATCACGATATGACCTGGACTTCCACCTTTAATAAGCATATCTCCTATTTTTAAATCTTCAACTTTAGTTATGGGCTTTAACTCATGATATAAAGATAATGTCCCAGAATACATGTAAATTAAATTGAGGTATTTATAGAAGTTTTCTTTACTATTATTGACTGACGCTGTTTTATGAAATGATACTTTACTACCATTTATTTTTGGTCGATAGCCTGCTGCATATTTTGTCCAAGAGCAATAGTGTCCAGAGGTAAAATTAAAACCTATTTCATCTTTTCTATTAGTATCCCAAAGGTATTCGCTTCTAATTCTAATTAAAGCGTCTGCGCATTGTTGTAATCCATTTTTTGGCACTGGAATATCTAATATCCCAATATGCCCTTTTTGCCAATAGTATTCCGTATTGTCATAATTAATAATTTTACTTCCAAAGGGTTTTAATTCATACTGTCGCAGATACTCTTGAAACGACCCTTTAGGATAATTTACACGAGTGTAACCTTTTGGTAATTTGACACGCGATTGTATGGTTTGACCTTCTTTTAATATTAAATCTTCTGAAGTATTTATAGCATTGACAACGACATCTACATGCTGTTTTACAGGTTTAAACTGGTAAGCGACTAAACCTAAACCAACAATAAGTAACAAAACAATGGTTAGTTTTTTCATAAAATAAATAACGCAATTTATAAGAGAATTGTTGCCATAACCTGTCAAGTTTTAAGAAAAATTTATTCTTTAACCCTAAGATTTTTAATATCTTAGGTAAAAAGAAAACTATGGAACTTCCATCTCGATTAGAAATTGCGCTGAGCAAGTTGTATAATGCGTTTCATGATGGAACGTTACATCCAGAATATTGTACAAAATGTGCAGTAGGTAATATATGCAATAATTTAGAGTTTTGGACACATCTTACAGATGCACATGGCTCTGTAAAACTAAACTATGTTGGATTAGTCAATCAAAACTTCGGGAAGCGTTTTTTTGGCTACACACCCTTAGAGTTATTACATATCGAAGCTGCTTTTTTAAAAGGTTGTGGTTACGAGTTACCGTTAAACGGAACAAACAAAAAACCAGAGAATCCAAAAGACAACTCTGTTTTATTTAATGGTTTAACTGAAGCTGTTAAGGTTTTATGTAAGTTAGATAATATTCCTGACGTGATGAATTATTCAAAACTATTTGAAACTGAAAATCATAAACCACGTTATCAACTAAGCGATATATTAGTATAAAAAAAACCCAATACGTTCGTATTGGGTTTTTAATATCTATTAAGAGATTCCTTTTTACAAAGGAATATTATCCTCCAAAGTCATCAAATCTGATGTGCTCATCTGGGATACCAAAATCTTCTCCCATTTTCTGAACCGCTTGGTTCATTAATGGTGGTCCACAGAAATATAATTCTATATCTTCTGGAGACTCATGATGATTTAAGTAGTTATCAATTACACAGTTATGAATAAATCCTACAAACCCATCTCCTTCATCATTAATATCTTTTTTAACTTTCCAATTGTCTTCTTCTAAAGGCTCTGATAATGCCATATAAAATTTAAAGTTAGGGAAGTCTCTTTCTAACGATTTAAAGTGATCTATATAAAATAACTCACGCTTAGAACGTCCACCATACCAATACGTTACTTTACGACCTGTTTTTAAGGTTTTGAATAAATGGTATAAGTGAGAACGCATAGGTGCCATTCCTGCTCCACCTCCGACATATAACATTTCTGAATCACTCTCGTTAATAAAGAATTCTCCGTAAGGTCCAGAAATAACAACTTTATCACCTGGTTTTTGAGCAAATATATACGACGATGCTACTCCTGGATTTACATCCATCCATCCGTTTTTAGCACGATCCCATGGTGGAGTTGCAATACGTACATTAAGCATAATTTCTCGTCCTTCAGCAGGATAAGAAGCCATTGAGTAAGCACGCTCTACAGTCTCGTTGTTTTTCATTACTAAAGGCCATAACCCAAACTTATCCCACTCGTTTTGAAACTTATCTGGAGTCTCATGCTCTTCTGGGTGGGCTGTAATATCTATGTCTTCGTATTTAATTTCGCATGGCGGAATTTCAATTTGAATATATCCTCCAGCTTTGTAATTCATATCTTCTGGAATTTCTACTACAAACTCTTTAATAAAAGAGGCTACATTGTAGTTACGCACTACTACAGCATCCCATTTTTTAATACCGAATACCTCTTCTGGAATGGTAATTTCCATGTCTTGCTTTACTTTTACTTGGCAAGATAAACGCGCACCATGTGCTAATTCTTTTCTTGAAAAGTGAGGTGTTTCTGTTGGTAAAGCTTCTCCACCACCAGATAAAACGTGACACTCACATTGAATACAAGTTCCACCACCACCACAAGCAGATGGTAAGAATATTTTGTTACTACCTAAGGTAGATAATAATGTACCTCCTGAAGCGACTTCAATTTCTTTTTCACCATTAATCGTAATTTTTACTGGTCCAGATGGTGATAATTTTTGTTTTACAAAAAGTAGTAAGCTCACTAATATTAATGTTATTAGTAAAAACGCTGCTACAGTTGCTAATACT
Source organism: Olleya sp. YS (assembly GCF_029760915.1). Classification (NCBI taxonomy): domain Bacteria; kingdom Pseudomonadati; phylum Bacteroidota; class Flavobacteriia; order Flavobacteriales; family Flavobacteriaceae; genus Olleya; species Olleya sp. YS. The sequence continues at coordinate 600,758 of NZ_CP121685.1, forward strand.
GTTCCTAATGTTCCTGCTGCTAAAATCATATTACTCAATTACTTTAGTATTGTTAGCTAATTCTTTTTTGTCTTCAGCTTTAATAACCTCAGCTGTAGTTTCCTTTTTAGGGGCTTCTTCATCACCTCCAGTTAACATACCTCCAAAACTTAAAAAACCTATTCCCATTAATCCTGTGATAATAAACGTGATTCCCAATCCTCTTAATGGAGCAGGCACATTACTATATCTAATTTTTTCTCTAATTGCTGCTATTGCAAGTATTGCTAAAAACCATCCTATCCCTGAAGATATTCCGTAGTTTAATGCTAAGCCTAAAGTTTCGATTTCTCTAGATTGCATGAATAAACTACCTCCTAAAATCGCACAGTTTACTGCAATAAGTGGTAAGAAAATACCAAGTGAATTATATAATGATGGTGAGAATTTCTCTACCACAATTTCTACTAATTGTACCATAGTTGCAATAGTTGCAATAAACATGATAAATGACAAGAAACTTAAGTCATAATCTATATAGTCTGCACCTAACCATGATAACGCTCCTGGTTGTAATATATATTGATCTAGTAACCAGTTTAAAGGTACTGTGATTGCTAATACAAAGATTACTGCTGCACCAAGTCCAACAGCTGTTGCTACTTTTTTAGATACTGCAAGGTAAGAGCACATTCCTAAGAATACTGCGAATACCATGTTATCTATAAAAATCGATTTGAAAAATAATTCTAAATGCTCCATATTCTTTTTAATCTTCGATTAATGCTTTATTTCTACTACGTTGTACCCAAATTATTAATCCAACAACTATTAAAGCCATAGGAGGCATTAACATAAATCCGTTGTTTTCGTAACCTATTGAGTAAACTCCTGTTTTTTCAATTGGATCTCCAAGTACTGGAATACCAAATAAAGTACCTGCACCTAATAATTCTCTAAAAAATCCAACTATTAATAGGATAACTGCATAACCTAACGCGTTTCCAATTCCGTCTAGAAAAGAACGCCAAGGACCATTACCTAAAGCAAACGCTTCAAAGCGTCCCATGATGATACAGTTGGTTATTATTAAACCTACAAATACTGAAAGTGTTTTACTTAACTCGTAAGCATAAGCTTTTAGCACTTGATCTACAATTATTACTAAAGCAGCGACAACAATAAGTTGTACAATAATTCTAATTTTAGAAGGTATAACGTTTCTCATTAAAGAGATTACTACGTTTCCTACACCCATTACAAATAGTACTGCAATACTCATTACCAGCGACGCTTTTAACTCTGCTGTAATCGCTAAAGCAGAACAAATACCTAATACTTGAATAGTAATTGGATTGTTATCTGCTAAAGGATCGGTTATTAACTTTGCGTCTTTTTTTGAAAGTAGTCCCATAATTATTTGCTAGCTAGTTTTTTTAAATTTTCGAAATACCCTAAGTATAACCTTAAATCGTTTTTAATCATTGCAGAGACGCCATCACCAGTAATAGTGGCTCCTGCCAAAGCATCAACTTCATAATCGTCTTTAATTTCGTTTTTTGGATCATTATTACCTTTAGCGACAGTAATACCTTTGAATACACCTGCTTCGGTTAATAATCTTTCCCCATAAAAGTCATCCATAAAGTATCGTTGTTTGATATTTGCTCCTAAACCTGGTGTTTCTGCTGCATGATCAAAAAACGTACCTCTAACTATCATATCCTCATCTAAAGCAACATAACCCCAAATAGCATCCCAAAGTCCTTTACCTCTTATAGGAGCAACGTAGTATGTTTTACCTTCACTTTCTCCAATGAATAGTGGCAATAATCGAGACTCACCTGCTTTTAATCTTGCTTGTTGTTTTTTAACATCAATCAAATAAGGTTCTTGTTTATATTCATCCATGTACTGTTCTCTGTTCATGGTCTTAACAATATTGCCATCTTTGTATTCTAAAACTAACTGTTCTTTAATGTTAGTTTTAAAAGCTTCAGCAACTTTGTCTGTAGACACAAAAGTGATATCACCAGTACTTTCGTTTCCGTTTACTCCTAAAGCGTACAAAATATTTTGTTGCTTTTCCATTCTTCTGTTTTCAGCAATATTAGGCTTTAATGAAGATGCAGTAAAAGCTAATAAAGATCCAACAACTAATACCATTGCTACTGCAAATATTACGGTATATGAATTTTTGTCTGTATTGATTGCCATAATTATGCTGTTTTAACTTTTAAACGTTTCATTCTGCGTTTTACATTACCTTGCACAACGTAATGATCAATTGTTGGTGCAAAGACATTCATTAAAAGAATTGCTAAAAACACACCTTCTGGATAGGCTGGATTAAATACACGTATCATAATTGATATGAATCCGATTAAAAATCCATAAATCCATTTTCCTTTATTAGTTTGTGAAGCTGTTACAGGATCTGTTGCCATATAGACTGCTCCAAACAAAATACTACCTATTATTAAATGTTGCCAGAATGGGACATTCATTAATCCATAAAACTTACTTGATTCTCCTATCCAACCTGCATCAACTACACCATTGAAAATTAATCCCATGGTTAAAGCTCCAATTAACGTAGAAATAATAATTCTCCAACTTCCAACTTTTGTAAAAATCAAAAATAATGCACCAATTATTATTAATAGTTTTGAGGTTTCTCCAACGGAACCTGGAATAAATCCTAAGAACATATCCATATAATCAATTCCTGCTAGACTACTATTTTGTGCATAAGCTCCAAGGATAGTTTCGCCAGAAATAGCATCTGCTGTACCAGCACGTTCTACTGCTTCATGTACCCATACTTTATCACCTGACATCCATGTTGGATAAGCAAAGAATAAAAAAGCACGAATTGTTAAAGCTGGATTTAGAATATTCATTCCTGTACCTCCAAATACTTCTTTTCCGATAACAACTCCAAAAATTACTGCTACTGCCAACATCCATAATGGTATATCTATAGGAACTATTAATGGCACTAGCATACCTGTTACTAGATACCCTTCTTCTACTTCATGACCTTTAATTACTGCAAAAATAAATTCTACAATAAGTCCAACGCCATAGGATACAATAACTAGTGGTAATACTGTCCAAGCACCAACCACAAAATTGTCCCAAGTTAAAAAATTACCAAATAATGAAACCTCTCTCATTACACCATCCTTAGCTGCTTCTATAGCTGCATAATGTTGGTAACCTGCATTGAAAATACCGAAAATTAAACATGGTACTAGAGCCATGATTACAGTATTCATTGTACGTTTTAAATCGTCTGCTGCCTTAATGTGTGTACCACCATGAGTGGTTTCATTTGGCAAGTATAAAAAAGTATGAATCGCGTTAAACGCAGGAGCCATTTTGGTTCCTTTATACTTTTCTTTTAAGTTATGTAAATTACTTTTTAAGCCCATTATCCTATCTCTTTAAGCATTAAGTCTAATCCTTCTCTTATAATTTTTTGATGCGGTTGCTTAGACACACAAACAAACTCTGTTAACGCAAAGTCTTCTGGTGCAACTTCGTACATTCCCAAAGCTTCCATTTCATCTAAATCCTTGTACATACAAGCTTTTAATATTTGCATTGGATAAATATCTAATGGAAATACTTCTTCATAAGTTCCTGTAACCACAAATGCACGATGCTCTCCGTTAGTATTGGTATTTAAATCAAACTTTTTATTTGGTGTTAACCATGAAAACGTTAAAGCTCTAGACGTTGAAACTTTGTTAAAAACAGGTTTGTTCCATCCGAAAAACTCGTAATCATCACCTTCTGGAATTACAGAAATGGTATTGCTATAATAATCTAAATAACCGTCTGGTTTTACTTGTTTCCCTGTTAGTACATTTCCAGATATAATACGATCATTTCCATCTTTATCCACACCATTATCATATACCATAGTCGCTATCTCGCTTCCTAATTTGGTTTTAAAGTAGCGTGGTTTTTTTACTGAAGACCCAACTAAAGCTACTATACGCTCTGCATTGAATTTTCCAGTTAATAATAATTCTCCAATAACAACCAAGTCTTGTGCATTGACTGTCCAAACAACTTCTCCCTTATTTATTGGATCAATTTTATTGATTTGTGTCCCTACATTTCCCGATGGATGTGGACCAGATACTTTGTGCAAAGTAATATCTGATAAATTTGCTAAAGGCGAGTTTCCGTTTTTACCAACACTAACGTGTACTTGACCTGCTGTTAATTTACTTAGCGCTGTTACTGCAGCCTGAAGCTCTGCTTCTTTACCTTGTAACACGTAATCTAAATCTGCAGCTAAAGGAGCACTTGCGTAAGCCGAAATAAATATCGCTTTGGGTTCACTTTCAGGATTTGCAATTACATCGTAAGGACGTTGCTTTATAAAAGCCCAACATCCGGATTCTAGTAATCGTGCTTTAATGTCTTCAGCTTTCGCTGAATTAACATCTAGCTTACCAAAATCGTGATACGACTGTTCTTTGTCTGCTTGAATTTTTACTGAAAGAATTCTTCTTTTTTCACCACGAGCAATCTCGATAATCTCTCCAGAAACAGGAGATACAAATTTTACAGCTTCGTTAGACTTATCATAAAACACAGGCTGTCCTGCTTTTACTTTTTCGCCTTCTTTTGCTGCTAATTTTGGAGTAACTTGGTGAAAATCTTCAGGTCTAATAGAATAAAAATTGCTAATTATAGCATTTTCGGTCACCTTTTCGGCTTCCCCTACTAATTTTATATCCAGACCTTTTTTTATCTTAATGTCGTTTGACATATTATAAATCTATTGGTTAATAGTTATACTGATTATGATTTTTTAAGGAAATAAAAATCCGTGCAAATTTAAGAATAAATAGATAATAAATTCACAAATAACACAGAAAAACTTTTGGGCACAGATTTTGTTTATCTTTGTTTTATAAATCCGCTTATAAATGCTTAAAAACATTAAACACTTTTTTCTACTTCTTTTAACAACTTCATTGTGTTTCTCTCAAGTTGAAGAAATTACTCCTCCAGATTATATAAAAACTATCTATTTTAATGGTGGTACTTCGGAGAGTCAGTTACCTATAATTCAACTAGGTCAACCTTTTATCTTAGAATTTGATGCTTTAAATGGAGATGAGGAAGATTATTACTACGAAATTAAACATTACAACTTCGACTGGACACCTTCCATTCTGGTAGAATCTGAATATCTTGAGGGATTTGATGAGCAACGTATAAGAAACTATCAAAACTCTTTTAATACTCTACAAACGTTTTCGCATTACAGATTAACTATTCCAAATCAGTTTACACGTTCTATTAAAATAACTGGTAATTATACTATTACCATTTATGACGATTATGATGATATTATTTTTAGTAGAAAATTTATGGTCTACGAGCAACAAGCTAATGTAGGTGTGCAAATAAGACGCTCTAGAGATGTTGAGAAAATTGAAGAAAAACAATCTGTAGATATTACGATTAACTCTGGACAGATTCAGTTTGTAAATCCTAAGGAAACTGTTAAAACAGTAATTATTCAGAATAATAACTTAAAAACTGCTATTACTAACTTAAAGCCTCAATACATATTGGGTAATGAATTAAGTTACAGATACAATGAAGCCTCTAGCTTTTTTGGTGGTAATGAGTTTTTAAGTTTTGAAAATAAAGAAATTAGAGCAGCTAATAACGGAGTCCAATATATAAGATTGGAAGACCTTTACCAGACTTATCTGTACACTAATTTACCACGTTTTGATCGCGAATACACTTACAATCCAGACATTAACGGAAACTTTTTTATTACTGCTCTAAATATTGACAAACCAGAAACCGAAGCAGATTATGCTTGGGTACATTTTGCATTAGACTATCCAAAACTTGAGGATGGAGAATCAATACACGTCTTTGGCAACTTTAATAACTATGATATTGAAGAACAAACCAAATTAGAATATTATGAAGATGAAGGTATTTATAGTACTGCAATATTATTGAAACAAGGATTTTATAATTATAAATATGTGATTGTTGACAAAAACGGTAATATTGATGAGCATAAGATAGGAGGTAGCTTTTGGCAAACAGAAAATAATTATAAAGTATTAGTATATTACAGAGAGTTAGGTGCTAGATATGATAAAATTATCGGTTTAGGTGAAAAAAACTCGGTTGGGATCACTAACTAAACGTTAAAATCTACGTTACAACTTAAAATTTGCACGTAATAAAAAGATATTTTGTTATTTTTACATCAGGCAATACGCTTAATCACATGGTACAACAGGTAACAAGAGGTATAAAAATTTCGGTAGAAACTAATTTTGAAGGGACGTTTTATAAAAATTATAAAATTCACTTCGCTTTTGGTTATAAAGTGACTATCGAGAATCAGAGTAAGGATTCAGTTCAGCTTAATGCTAGACACTGGACCATCTTTGATGCTTTAAACCACAAAGAAATTGTTACAGGTGAAGGTGTAATTGGTAAAAAACCAGTATTAAAACCTGGTGAGTCACATACTTATTCTTCAGGTTGTTTATTAACCTCTCCTTTTGGAGCCATGAAAGGCTTCTACAGTATGGTAAACTTTACAACCACAAAAAAGTTTAATGTTACCATTCCTACATTTAAACTAAGTGCACCTTTTGCACTAAATTAACTCTTAAAACATTATAAATTCTACCTTTCACACAAGCTTTATTTAGTTTATGTTGATATTCTATTTTACAAATTTACAGTAATATAAAACCCAACAAAAATCCGTAACTTTGTGCTTTAAATTTTTAAACTTAAAACACAATAACAATCATGGGAAAAGGATTTTTCAATGTACCAATTGCTGTTAACGAACCCGTAAAAAGTTACGCACCAGGTTCTCCAGAACGCGCAGCAGTTTTGGAAGCATATAAAGCAATGTTTAACAGTAAAATTGATGTACCAATGTACATTAACGGTAAGGATGTAACTACTGGTAACACCAGAACAATGTCACCTCCACATGATCATAAACATGTCGTTGGAACTTACCATTTAGCTGAGAAAAAAAATATTGATGATGCTATTGCAACAGCTTTAGAAGCAAGAACCGCTTGGGCAGATACACCATGGGAACACAGAGCAGGAATATTTTTAAAAGCTGCCGAACTTATTGCAGGACCTTACAGAGCTAAAATAAACGCAGCAACCATGATTGCGCAATCTAAAACTGTACATCAAGCAGAAATTGATGCAGCTTGTGAGTTGATTGATTTTTTACGCTTTAATGTACAGTACATGACAGACATTTATCATGAACAACCAGAAAGTACTAGCGATGCATGGAACCGTTTAGAATACAGACCTTTAGAAGGTTTTGTGTATGCAGTAACCCCTTTTAACTTTACTGCAATTGCAGGAAACTTACCTGCCTGTATGGCATTAATGGGTAACGTTGTGGTATGGAAACCAAGCGACTCGCAAATCTATTCAGCAAAAGTTATTATGGATGTGTTTAAGGAAGCTGGTGTACCAGCAGGAGTTATTAATGTCGTTTTTGGTGATCCAGTAATGATTACAGATACTGTGTTAGCTAGTCCTGACTTTTCAGGGTTACACTTTACTGGTTCTACTTATGTTTTTAAAGAACTATGGAAACAAATAGGAAACAATATCCACAACTATAAGACGTATCCAAAAATTGTTGGAGAAACTGGTGGTAAAGACTTTATTGTTGCACACCAAACTGCTCATCCAAAACAAGTAGCAACTGCAATTGTAAGAGGTGCGTTTGAGTTTCAAGGTCAAAAATGTAGTGCGGCTTCTAGAGCATATGTCTCTAAAAGTATTTGGAACGAGGTTAAACAATACGTTATTGAGGATGTGAAGTCTTTTAAAATGGGATCTCCAGAAGATCTAAGCAACTTTATTACAGCTGTTATCCATGAAGGCTCTTTTGATAAATTAGCCAAATACATCGATGAAGCCAAAGCAGATAAAGGTGTAGAGGTTATTGTTGGTGGAAACTATGACAAGAGTAAAGGCTACTTTATTGAACCAACCGTTTTAGTAGCAGAAGACCCAAAATACACAACCATGTGTGAAGAGTTATTTGGTCCAGTTATTACCATTTATGTGTTTGAAGACAACCAGTATTCTGAAACGTTACAATTAGTAGATCAAACTAGTGATTACGCTTTAACAGGAGCAGTTTTAGCGCAAGATAGATATGCTGTGATTGAAGCCACTAAAGCCTTACAAAATTGTGCTGGAAACTTCTATATTAACGACAAGCCAACTGGAGCTGTTGTTGGACAACAACCGTTTGGAGGTGCTAGAGCATCTGGAACCAATGATAAAGCTGGTAGTGCCTTAAACTTATTACGTTGGGTATCTCCAAGAATGATTAAAGAAACCTTTGTAACACCAACAGATTACAGATATCCTTTTTTAGGAGAATAAGATTTTAAAACTATCTAAATAAAAAAACGCAAACCATTCGGTTTGCGTTTTTTTTATCTAATTCTTTTGTAGAATGTTAAGAAAAATCTTATATTATATATAGTTATTAATTATAAAATTTAAACAATGAAAAAAATTAAACTTTTTACAATGTTCTTTTTATGTGCTTTTATTATGAAAGCGCAAAACAATCAAAATAGAAGATCTAAGACTCAATCAGTCACAGTCCATTTATCTAATATGTCTTACCTAAACGGTCAAAGCATACCTAACAATGGTACAATTGAACTCGAAAGTGGCTCAAGTACTACTTTAGAAGTATTCGTATCAGCTACAACACCAGGTTGGGATGGGCAACTTAAAGTTTTGACAAAAAAAACAGCTTCTAGTACACCGATAGTTCAAGGCACTCCATTTAATGTGTTGTCTTCTATGGGTACTAACCCAGGTGCATGGTTTACCTTTACGCTTAATGCATCAGACTTTAATGCTACAAATGGGATTCTATATGCACAATTTAACAATAGCTCTAACGCTCAATGGGTAAGTCAAGATTATTATCAAATTGTTGTCAATGAAACTTCGCCTGAATGTAACTTACCATCACCTTCTCTTTTGAGTGAATCAAATATTCAAGATTCTAGTGCAACCTTAAGTTGGAACAACGTAAGTAACAATGAAGGCTATGAATTAAAATATAGAAAAGGCAACGGAAATTATACTACTGTCAATATTAATCAAAATGTGACTTATTATAACTTAAGTAATCTCTCATATAACAGTTCTTACAATTGGAAGGTAGCAACCAGGTGTAATGGTGTTACTGGTAATTTTAGTGGATCTTCGAATTTTTCAACTTTAGATCAATGCACTTTATCACCACCCTCTGTGAATATACCAATTAATAGTATTACAGATGATTCTGCTCAGATTGATTGGGATCCTCTTTATCAAAGTGTGAGTTATCAACTTGAATATAAAATTTCATCTGCTTCTCAATGGACGACAATAAATAACATTGTAAATACTAATATTTTAATCGACAACTTAAGCCCTGACACTAATTATGAAGTACGTGTAAGAGGTAGATGTGCCAATGGTTTGTTTAGTATTGCATGGAGCCCAATTAAAACTTTTAATACAGCTCCTACTTGTAATATAAACCCACCTACAACCATTACTCTAACAAACAACAATAATTTACCTCCTAGTTTAGCTGAAGGTCTGGATGTGACTTGGAGTCCTTATGATAATAATACAGAATATGAGTTTCAATACAGAAGTGAAAATTCAAATTCATGGTTACATGGTGGTTACGATTTTACAACTCTCGTTAATTTATCAGCATCAACTACGTATTTTATAAGAGTAAGAACAAGATGTTTAGATGGTGGATATGGACCATGGGGTGAAAATTCTATTTCAGTTACAGCTAGAACAAGTCAAGTTAATATCTATCCTAATCCAGCTAAAGATAGAATTAAGTTTAAAAGCATTGATAATATAAAAAATTTGGAAATAGTTAATCAATTTGGAAGAAGACTATTAGAATATAAAGATATTAAATTCAATACAAGCAAAGAAATTAACATTAATTCTTTACCCGTAGGTCTTTATTTTATTAAAATAGAATTAGAAAACGGTGAGATAAAAACAAAACGATTAATAAAACAGTAAGCTATATGAACAAAAAACGCGAACCAAATGGTTCGCGTTTTTTTATAATATAAACTAAAGCTTAGTCAAAATCTTTATTCTCTCCTAAGTTAGCTTTTTGAGCATTTTGAACTTGATTATTTGATCCAACAACAAAAGCGACAAGTTCTAAATTGTCTGTATTTTGAACGTTTGATGGTAAATCCATTGTTAGGTTAGCAGTATACGTATTATCAGATTTTGTTTGATCTGAAGGTATTACGTTACCCATAACATCTGTAAATACAGCTCTAGCAGTATGGTCATGCACAAAGTTTTGTATTGGATTACCTTGCTGAAACCATGGGCTAGATGGGTCTCCATTATAGTAATTAGTTTGTGGATAAACTAATCCATTCTCCAATAAATACACTACCAAACGTTGTGAGTTATTCTCATCAATATCGTAATGTACTTTAACCTCTGCAGTAATTGTGTTACCAGATAATGACGAATTGATTGCTAATCCCATTTTCTGTCTTGCAGATAGTTCACTATTTAATTCATTATACGATTCGTTCCAAGTAATTGTTCTATTAACTTTTCCACTTGGCCAACCGTTAATACCAAAAGTACTTCTTAATTGAGCATCATAAGTAAATGTCATCTCATCACCATTGTGAATCGCAACAGGAATAACATTCGGATCTTGATTGACAGCATTCTCTAAAGCAGTAGCTAGTCTTGGACAATATCCACACCATCCTCCTGTATAATCTTCAATCATTATTTTAGTAGTATGCGTTGGTAGGATAGCCTCTACCGTTACAGTAGGCGACTCTAAAGTTCCTTTAACAGCACGAATAGAGTAACTACCTGTAGAAGTAAATGTGTACAGATTAGAAGCAATAGCTGTATCATTGACATAGATAGTTGCATCTGCTGTAACATCAACACCATTATTATTTATTACCCATATTGCAACATTTGAGTTTGAAAAAACCTTACTGCCAACATTTTCGATTGTAATGGCTGTTTCTACTCCGCCTGGATCTATTGGACCACCTCCTGATGGTTCGTCTTCTGACTTACTACAAGAGAAAGCAAAAACCACAAAGGTTACTAATACTAATTCTTTTAAAATGTTTTTGATTTTCATTTTGGTATATGTTTTGATTATTAATATTAAAATAGTCAATACCTTGCTATTTTTTTTAACGAGTACGCAATTTATAATTTATTTTTTAAAACATTCGTCAAAAAAATCACTAATTTTAACCAAAATTAACATTTTAACATTTTTTAATTCACTTACAATGAAACACTTCCTTTACCTATTAGTCTTTACTTTAAGTTTTAACTTAACAGCTCAAGACACTTTACCTACTAGCGAAATTAAAACACTTGATGGAGAAACAACAACACTAAAAACTATTGCTAACGATAACGATTTAATTGTTGTCTCGCTATGGGCAACTTGGTGTGTCCCTTGTAAAAATGAATTAGACGCTATTAGCGAAGTCTATAGTGATTGGCAAGATGAAACTAGCGTTAAACTATATGCTATCTCTGTCGACGATTCTAGAACCGTTAGTAGAGTTAAACCATTAGTTAACGGAAAAGATTGGGACTTTACAGTACTTTTAGATACTAATAACGATTTAAAAAGAGAATTAGGTGCTTCTACTGTACCACTTACCTTATTGATTAAGAATGGAAAAATTGTCTACAGACACTCTGGCTACACACCAGGTTCTGAGGATGATTTATATGAAGAGATAAAAAAACATTCTTAAACCACCAACCAACCAAATATGAAAAAAATTGCAATTTTTATTGTGCTAATACTCCCTATAATAAGTTTAGCGCAAGACACAGATAATGACGATTCATCCATAGTAAAAGACTTTTTAAACAATCTATCTGGCAGCCTCGAAACCAATGCACAATGGTACGTCAATGACTCTGAGTTAGGAGAATTTGAGGACCCTCTAGCCGAATTTGATTTAAAAAATGAACACGTTAGAGTCAATAGTTATTTACGTTTAGATTATAGTTTTTTAGATAATTTTACCGTAGGTCTACAGGCCGAAAGTTATGAACCGCTTCCACTAATTAACTACTACCCAGAATATAATGATACTAGAATTGCAACTTACTATGCCAATTTTAGAAATAAAACATTAGATATCACAGCAGGTTATTTCTATGAGCAATTTGGTAATGGCTTATTATTACGTGCTTTTGAAGAAAGACAATTAGGATTAAATACAGCGTTAAGAGGTGGACGTATTAAATACACACCGACTAATTATTTAAACGTCACTGGTCTATACGGACAACAACGTGTTGGTTTTGATGTATCCGAAAGCGATATTTTTGGATTTGACACTAACTTAGATTTAAAACAAGTTTTAAATATTAATAGTCTAAGTAGTCTTAATCTTGGATTAAGCTATGTTGGTAAAAAAGAAGATTTTACTCCACCAGTAGATGAGTTTGATCCTAATAACACCTTTGATACGACAGATTTTCCAGAAATGATTAACTCCTATTCGTTTAGGTTAGATGCAGATTTTGGGAATGTATATTTTAAATCAGAATATGCTTTAAAAGGTGAAGATGTTGCTTTTATACCTCCTGCACTACCTGGAAATGGTGTTATTGAGGGTAAATATTTTACAGGAAACGCACTATTATTCTCTTTAGGATATACCAAAAAAGGATTAGGTGTTATTTCTACATTTAGACGTATGGAAAATATGTTATTTACCGCAGAACGTAATGCAATGGATATTGGATCATTAGAGTTTCAGTTTAACATGCAAAACCTAAATTATCTACCAACATTGACTAAACAACAAGATTATGCATTAGCAAATATTTATATCTACAATGCACAACCTGGACTGTTTTTACAAAATTTTGGTGGTCAAGCTGGTGAAATTGGTAATACTTTAGATGTCTTTTATAAATTTAAAAAAGGAACTGCTTTAGGTGGTGAATACGGAACAAAAGTAACAGCAAATTTTGCATATTGGGCACTTTTAGATGCAGAATTTAATCAATCTGAATCTACTTATACAACTGAATTTTTAAAATTTGGAAATCGATTAAATAGAGATTTTAACTTTGAAATTAGAAAAAAGCATTCTAAAAACTGGTCATCTATATTTACTTATATAAATAGTATTGTAGATAAAGGTGTCGCATTAGGTGGTTCTTTAGGTGTTGATGGAGATATAAAATCTCAAGTTGTAATTGCTGATGTGACCCACAAATTAGGCAACGGTAAGTCTGTTAGAGTTGAAGGGCAACACCTATGGACTAAGCAAGATAGAAAAAACTGGGTAGGTGGAACTGTAGAGTTTATTGCTAACAGGAACTTAGCGTTTTACGTAACTGACATCTATGATTATGGAAATGACAACGAGTTTAGTACTGAAACGAAAGCACATTATTATAACGTTGGAGGAAGCTTTACAAAAGGTGCCACTCGAATTGCTTTAAACTACGGAAGACAACGTGGTGGACTACTTTGTGTTGGTGGTGTTTGTAGAATTGTTCCAGAAAACACAGGATTAACTTTAAATTTAAGTACTGCTTTTTAAAAACTATAAAATCATTTTAAGAAACCTGAAAATATATTTTCAGGTTTTTTTTATTTCTGTTTTTGTATATTTAAAATCTTAAAAACCTACTAATCTATGAAAACCAAGTACTTAATACTAGCCTTCTTGTTTATTTCTGTTGTGGTTAATTCTCAGGATAAAAAGCTTCAACAATTAGATCAGTCGCATATTGACACTTCTATTCTAATTCCTACATCTACAATTTTCAACATTGAAGATTTTCAAGATAATACCAACAGTGTTTATTCTTTCAAACAAGCTTATAACCTACTAAGTCAAAACGATTTTAAACATAGATTAGACAACCCTATTACTATTGATGCTAAAGCGTCTTTGAATCATCAAGAAATTCCCATTGCAATATTGCATGCAGACTACCAAACTATTGTTCCTGAAGCGTTTACAGATGGTCGAATAATTCTAGATGACCATCAAAACCTAATTAATGTTAGTGGCTCTAATTCTGTATACAAAAAAAGCACAATATCTATTAGCGCACCATTAACTGCAAATCATAAAGGATTAACCAACCAATTTATTATTAGAGAGCATGACATTTACAATACTACAAATCAGGTTATTTCTAAAATTGAAATAGATTTTGATGACACTCTTGGATTTAGAGCAGTAAACATCAATACACCAATAACTGTGTCTTATACAGAAGCTGGACATAAACAATTAAAAACTAGAATAACATTGTTCAATCAAGAGGTTTTTAAAAGTAAGTCAACACTAAATATAAATTATTCTGCAGAAGATATAAACGCTAATTTTAACAGAGCTGTAATGACGTTTAACTCTACTATCGCACCAAATTTAACACCTTACGGAGTTGCTAACGATATTGGAACTGGAGAATATGATGTCTTTTTAAGCAGCGATAACATATTAGATAAACCCATTTTTGTAATTGATGGTTTTGATCCTGGAGACACTAGAGACGTGTTAAGCATTTACGACTTACTAAATTTTGACGATAACGGAACTCTCTTAAATCTTGGTGACCAAATGAGAACAGAAGGTTTTGATATTGTAGTTTTAAATTTTCCAGTCTATACTAGAGTGTCAGATAATGTTGTAGTAGATGGAGGTGCAGATTTTATTGAACGAAACGCTATGCTTTTAGTGGAGTTAATCACCATGATTAACGCTCAAAAAATCGGTACAGAACAAAATGTAATTATTGGACCTAGTATGGGAGGATTAATTTCTAGATATGCATTAAATTATATGGAAAATCAAAACTTAGACCATGACACACGCTTGTGGATTAGTTTTGACTCACCACATCAAGGTGCCAATGTACCTATAGGGTTCCAACATTTATTTAACTATATGGCTTTTGGTTTAGACTTAGGTGGATTTGGTGGAGACCAAAGTATTGTGGCTGTGCAGCCATTAATTAATGATTTATTAAAATCTGCAGCAGCAAGACAAATGCTAACCGATCATTTTGAACCGCATTTAGCAAGTGGTAGCAACGTCGATTTTGATACTGCACTTACCTTACCTATTGCACATCCTTATCACGATTTGTTTTTTAACGGTTTAAACGGATTGACCACTTCTGGATACCCAGAAAATGTTAGAAAGGTAAGCATGATTAACGGTAGCGGAATTAACGCCAGATATCCAGATAAACTTAATAATCCGGTGTTACCAGACAGACAAGTACTTGATGTAACTATACCAGATGTCGCATTTCAGACAGATGCTACATTTAGATCCAGATTTACACCTTATGCTGGAAACACTAATCAGATCAGCTATTTATTTATTGATGCTCCATTTTTTTGTTTCTGTGATTTAACTGCAAGTGCCAATGGTGAAGCGTTTAGCTATACAGATGGTATTGATGCAGCTTCTGGAGGTTTATTTGATCTTGGAGCGCTGTCTGGAGGATTTGGAACAGATCCACTAATTAACACCTTTTTTAACGCGTTACAAATAGACTATTTTAATTTTATTCCTAGTGTAAGCAGTATGGCGTTAGAGATTACTAATAATGAAGTAGATTGGTTTCATACACCTACTAATTTAATGACTGCTAGAGCTGTAAACGACCTAACACCTTTTGATAATTGGTACATGCCAGATGCTAATGAGCCACACGTAACATTAACACCTCTAAATGTTGCATTTGCCATTAGCGAAATAATACCATCTACATTAAGTACAAATACTATTGAAAGTAACACGATAAGCATTACAAAAAATCCAGTTAAAACCTATATAGGTATTAACAGTGATGTCACTATAACTGATGCAACATTAAAAATAACTGATGCTACAGGTAAGATGGTTTATAACACTACTAAGACTTTAGATAACAATACACAATTACCAATACAATTAGCCAGTGGATTATATATTTTATCCATTGAAGCTAACAATGATGCACTAACCCAATTTAAAATTGTAGTCGAATAGAATTATTTTTTTAGTTCTAATTTTTCGGCAAAATAGTCGCAAAAATCTTTCATTGTTGCAGTCATTTTTTCGTCTTGAGTAGCTCTATTAAACGTATTACTCATGGCTACTAGGGTTTGATGAAAAAAGACTTTCATCTCATCTACAGGCATGTCCTTGGTCCATAAATCAATACGTAAAGATTCTTGTGCTGCACTATCCCAAACAGATAACATCATAGCTTTAGCTTCTGCATTTTTGATGCCTCCATCTTGAGCTGTCCAGTTTAGTTTTTCTGGTACTCTGTTCTCGTCCAGTTCTACTTTAAGCGTTATTTCTGAGGTTATATTAGCCATTATTCTCTTGGTTTATATTTTGATTTATTAAAAAGGGATTGAGCTGGTGTGTTTAAAAGTTCTGTTAAACTTACATCGTTGTTTTTCATGTAAGCTTTAACAATTTGCCAACCTATAAATTGTCCAATTCGTCCTGGAGATTCGTTATCTATTTCTGCTAAATAAAATTTAGAAAAAGGTGCTGCATTAATAAAACGATTAGGTAATTTAGAATCTGTACTGTACAATAATTCTTTGTCTATAAAGTATTGCCATATTTGTTCTTGATTAGCAAATGCCCAATCTAACTGCTCTGGCGTATAGCCTATTTTTTGAGCGTCTGTTTTAAAAGGAATCACTTTATCTTTTATGTATAATAATTTTCCGAAGTAAATCATCTCATCCAATAAGCTTCTACGTTTGGTATTTAACACCATTTTTTTAGCATAAGCGTCAGCTAAGTCAACCACGATTTGTTCAGGTTTCATATTAGTAACAATGTAAGACTGCAAACCTTCATAAAAAAAATGATCCTTACCTAAGTAAGTATCCAATTCTATTATAGCAATGGTGTCTGTAACAATAACTTTGTTTCTATAATCAACATCTGATGTAGTTGTAATTACACGTGGTGTTTTAAAGGTTGGAAAATAATATTTCAAATGCTGAAATAACTGTTTGATTTCTTGAGTTTCATCTTTTAAATCTGGAAACTTTTTAATGGTTTCTTCGTTAAGCTGAAGTTGTAAAGTATCATTCATCTTACGGATCCAAAAGGCGTCATTAAATTGCTCTGGAAACATAAACGGAAAGGCACTTTTAAGTTTTGGTAAATCATCTGGCTTTGCTTCCGCGAAAGCGATATCAAACCGTTCTACATCTATATTGATATTAATTTTAGCAATATCTTTTTGTGTGGTATTATCGTCTTGACAGGATAACATCAAAAAAAATAAGGATACAATAAAAATAACTAGTCTCATAAAAGTTAAAGTCTCTTAATTTTTATTAATAAAGGGTTTACTTTATTTTTGTTTGGCAAAGGTACTATTCTTTGTTTTAAATTCTTTGATTATGCAAACAGAAAAAGTCGTAAAACACATCGTAAATTGGTTAAAAGAGTATGCTACTAACGCCAAAGTTAATGGTTTTGTTGTTGGAATATCTGGCGGAATTGATAGTGCAGTAACCTCTACCCTTTGTGCCGAAACAGGTTTAAAAGTGCTTTGTATTGAAATGCCAATTCACCAACCAGTTAGTCATGTGTCTAGAGGTCAGGAACACGTTTTACAATTAAAAAAACGATACTCTAACGTTGATAGTATTATTAGCGATTTAACGCCTGTGTTTGAAGAATTTAAAACCGAAGTGTCTTTAGATGGTAAACAAGCTGTTGTTGATATGGCATTAGCTAACACACGTGCACGCTTACGTATGACGACCTTATATTATCATGCAGGATTATTAGGCTTGTTAGTTGCAGGAACAGGTAATAAAGTGGAAGATTTTGGTGTAGGTTTTTATACCAAATATGGTGATGGTGGTGTAGATTTAAGCCCTATTGCAGATTTACTAAAAAGTGAAGTATATACCATTGGAGAGTATTTAAAAGTACCAGAATCTATAATGAAAGCTGCTCCTAGCGATGGGCTTTTTGGCGATGCTAGAAGTGACGAAGACCAAATAGGTGCCTCTTACCCAGAATTGGAGTGGGCTATGAAAATGAAAGACGAAGGTAAGACCGAAGCCGATTTTTCTGGAAGAAAAAAAGAAGTCTTTAAAATTTTTAAACGTTACAATACCAATAATTTACACAAGATGATTCCCATTCCTGTTTGCGAAATTCCTAAAGATTTAATCTAAATGTTAGATATATCATAATTTTATATACCTTTACACTGCTATTATTATTTCTATAACCTGTGTTTTAATTAAAAAACACCTAAAAAACTGATTGACCATGGTTAAACTAATGGTTGCAGATCAACATCCTATAGTAACTAAAGGACTAGAGTTGGTCTTTGCAAATTCCCGAGACATTAAATTTGTCCAAGCTGTTGCAGATGGTGAGGCTATTTTTGACGCACTAAAACAATACACAACTAACATTTTACTTTGCGAAATTGATTTACCAAAACTTAACGGAATAAGTGTGTTACGACGCATGAAAAAAGAACATCCAGAAGTTAAAGTAATTATCTATAGTGCGCAACAAGAAGAAGTTTATGCAGTAAGTGCCATTAAAGCTGGAGCATCTGGATATATTCCAAAATCAACAGATTTACTAACTTTAAAAGATGCCATCATGAAAGTGCATCTTGGTGGTGTGTATATTAGCCCAAGTCTGTCTAGAAAAATTGCGTTAGACAAAACATCTGGAAAAAATAATTATTACAAAAAATTATCTACTAGAGAAGTGGAAGTGTTGAAACTTTTATCTAATGGTAAAAGAAATAAGGAGATTGCTGAAGAGCTTAAAATTAATGAAAAAACAGTAAGTACTTATAGAGCGCGTTTAATGAAAAAATTAAATGTAACCAACTTAATAGACTTGGTTAATCAAGCTAAAAGTTTAGAGTTATAACGCACGATTAAGTTTCCTAGACAATAACATTTTTAGACCAGAATAGTCTTTAACCTCCTCTAAGATATCTTTATTCACTTCAGTTTTATTTTGAAGTGTATTTTGCTGGAAATGTGTGACTTTTTGGTCTATTAAAAAGCAACGTAGTGTCAAAATAGTTTCGCTAACTAATTGAGCAACCGTATCTATTTTTGATTTAGGAAAGATGTTATTACGCTCCCAATCCGCTAATGCGTAACGCTCGTCTTCCATTAAAATAGAAGTAATCTCTGATGCCAAAATAGGGTCTATAGTATTAATTAAACTTTCTATTTTAAAATCAGGATTTTGGTTTAATGCATCTATTATTGAATAATAAATAGCTTTAAACTGCGGATTTAAAAATTCCATTTCATCCTCTTGTAAGTCTAAGAATATTTTTTCGAATACTTTGGCTTGCTGAATGACTGGTTCTAATTCTAATTGTCCTTTGTCGTTTTCTTTTAAAACTAAATCTTCAAAATCTTCAGTCCTATTACCATAAAGCAGTAAAATTTCAATAATTTTTCGCTCCAATTCATATTGCACATCAACCTTTTTAACTGGTTGTTGGTGCTTAATAACATCAAAAGCTTTTTGACTAGTTTGGGTTTGCTTGGAAGCTTCTACTTGCTCTTTTTTTGTTAATTGTGCCAGTGTAGAAAATAAAACTTCTTCACTAATATCCATGATTCTAGCACATTCTTGGATATAGATTTCGGTTTTAATCCTATCCGGAATTTTAGCAATACTATTAACAATATCTCTAATAGTTTCCGCTTTTTTTATTGGATCGTCTTTAGCACTTTCATATAATATTGAAGCTTTAAACTGAATAAAATCTTTTGCATTTTGTTCTAAATACAAAGACAATTCTTCAAGTGTGTTAGATTTAGCAAAACTATCTGGATCTTCGCCTTCTGGAAACGTACAAACTTTAACATTCATCCCTTGCTCCAAGATTAAATCTATACCACGCAAAGAGGCACGCATACCTGCAGCATCACCATCAAATAGTACTGTAATATTTTTTGTTAAACGGTTAATTAATCTAATTTGATCACTGGTTAACGCAGTTCCAGAACTGGAGACCACATTTTTAATTCCGGTTTGATAAAACTGAATAACATCTGTATAGCCTTCTACCAAATAACAATTATCTTCTTTTGCAATACTTTGTTTAGCATGGAAAATACCATACAACACTTTACTTTTATGGTAGATATCACTTTCTGGACTGTTTAAGTATTTGGCAGCTTTTTTATCGTTAGTCAAGATACGTCCACCAAAACCTAAAACACGTCCACTCATACTTTGTATTGGGAACATGACACGACCTTTAAAACGGTCAAATTGCTTGGTATCCTTTACAATGGTCAAACCTGTCTCTTCTAAAAAATCAAGGTTATACCCTTTTTTTAAAGCTTCGTCAGTAAAGGCGCTCCATTGATCCAAACTGTATCCTAAATTAAATTTTTTGATAGTTTCTGTAGTAAATCCACGCTCTTTAAAATAACTTAAGCCTATAGCTTTACCTTGGTCAGTGTTATGTAACGTATTCTGAAAATATTTACTAGCAAACTCACTCACTAAATACAAACTTTCACGTTTGTTTTGTTGTTCTTTTTGCTCGTTAGACTGCTCGGTTTCTTCAATTTCAATATTGTACTTTTTAGCTAAATATTTTATAGCTTCAGGATATGTAAAATGCTCGTGCTCCATTAAAAAAGCAACCACATTACCGCCTTTTCCACTAGAAAAATCTTTCCAAATTTGCTTTACTGGAGAGACCATAAAACTTGGCGAACGCTCGTCAGAAAAAGGACTTAACCCTTTAAAATTGCTCCCTGCTTTTTTTAATTGAACAAAATCACCAATAACCTCCTCCAATCTGGCGGTTTCGTAAACTTGATCTATGGTTGATTTTGAAATCAATGCTATTAATATTGAAGAATTAGACTGTAAAAGTAATACAAAATTATGCCTTTTTCAATTCTGATAATTTTAGTTTGAAAGTTCTAAAAAAATAAATGATGTATAAGTATGACTTAAAATGACTTTTAACCCATTTTTACCTAATTTTGCGACATGGTAAAAGACATCCAACTTCGTGTAACTTTAAAAGAAGAAGACATTCCAGATATTTTATTAAAAAAATCTGCGGAATGGTTGTCTATTTCTCGTGATGATATTTCTGGAATTAAAATATTACGAAAGTCGATTGATGCTAGAAAACCAAAGATTATTTTCAACTACAAAGTCTCGGTTTTTATTAACGAACCTGTTCCAGAAACATCAGATTATACTTTTAATTACAAAGATGTAACCAAAGCAAAACCTATCCATATCATAGGATTTGGTCCAGCAGGAATGTGGGCAGCGTTGCGATGTATTGAGTTAGGTTTTAAACCCATTGTGTTGGAACGTGGTGCCAATGTTAAAGACAGACGTCGCGATTTAAAAGCCATAAACCAAGACCATTTTGTAAACGAAGACTCTAATTATTGTTTTGGTGAAGGTGGAGCTGGAACCTACAGTGACGGAAAATTATACACACGAAGTTTAAAACGAGGTGATGTCAGACGCATTTTTGAAAATCTAGTCTATCATGGAGCAACAGACCAAATATTAGTGGATGCGCATCCACATATTGGAACCAATAAATTACCTAAAGTGGTTCAGAATATTCGTGAGACTATTTTAAAATATGGTGGTGAAGTTCACTTTAATACAAGAGTTATAGACTTTACTTTAAAAAATAATACAATTGAAGCCATTCAGCTTCAAAATGGTGATGAATTATTTACTGAAAAAGTTATTTTGGCTACAGGTCATTCTGCAAGAGATATTTTCTATTTGTTAGATCAAAAACAGATTGCTATTCAAGCAAAATCTTTTGCAATGGGTGTAAGAGCAGAACACCCTCAACATATCATCGACTCTATTCAATATCATTGCGAAGGTCCTAGACCAGAATTATTACCTGCAGCTTCTTACAGTTTAGTACAACAAGTTAATGGACGTGGTGTGTATAGCTTTTGCATGTGTCCAGGCGGATTTATAGTGCCTGCAGCTACAGCAAATGGTGAAGTAGTGGTTAACGGAATGTCACCTTCTAGACGAAACAACAAATTTGCAAATTCTGGAATTGTTGTAGAAATCAATGCAGACAAAGACCTGTATAAATATGAGCAATTTGGCGCTTTAAAAGCTTTAGAATTTCAAAAGGATTTAGAAAAATTAGCCTTTACCTCTGGTGGTCGCAGTCAAACAGCTCCTGCACAACGATTAACCGATTTTGTAGAAGGTAAATTGTCTAACAGTTTAAATGACACATCGTATCAGCCAGGTTTAAAAAGTGCTCCTTTACACAGTTTATTACCAAAGTTAATTGGTGGGTCTTTAAGAAAAGGGTTCAAAGCTTTTGGAGACAAAATGAAAGGCTACTATACCGAAGAAGCCAATATTATTGGTGTAGAATCACGTACCTCATCTCCTGTAAGTATACCTAGAAACGACAATTTGGCGCATCCAGAAATTACTAATTTATACCCTTGTGGAGAAGGTGGTGGTTATGCTGGAGGAATTGTTAGTGCTGCAATGGATGGCGAACGTTGTGCAGAAGCAGCTACTGGGAATTTGTAAATATAAAAGTTAGACCGCTTTGTTGTTAGAATCAAGACTACTATTAACTAAAAAAATATCCCTATTTTTGCGACTTAAATAAAACAAAAATGAAAGCATATATATTTCCAGGTCAAGGTGCTCAATTTTCAGGAATGGGTTTAGACTTATATGAAAACTCTGCAGAAGCACAACATTTATTTGAAGATGCTAACGACATTTTAGGATTCAATATCACAGACATTATGTTTGAAGGTACTGCTGAACAATTAAAAGAGACTAAAGTTACTCAACCAGCCATTTTTTTACATTCTGTAATTTTAGCAAAGACTTTAGGTGATAGCTTTAAACCAGAAATGGTTGCTGGACATAGTTTAGGAGAGTTTTCAGCATTAGTAGCAGCAGGAGCTTTAAGCTTTGAAGATGGATTAAAACTAGTATCGCAACGTGCTCAAGCCATGCAAAAGGCTTGCGAGTTACAACCTAGTACTATGGCTGCAGTATTAGGCTTAGAAGATCAAGTTGTTGAAGATATTTGTGCAAAAACTGAAGGTGTTGTTGTTGCAGCAAATTATAATTGTCCAGGACAATTAGTAATTTCTGGAGAAGTTGATGCTATAGAACGTGCTTGTGAAGCCATGAAAGAGGCTGGTGCACGTCGCGCTTTAGTTTTACCAGTTGGAGGAGCATTCCACTCTCCAATGATGGAGCCTGCTAGAGAAGAATTAGCAGCAGCTATTGAAAACACAACATTTAGCAAACCAAATTGTCCTATTTATCAAAACGTAACTGCTACAGCAATTACAGATGAAAATGAAATAAAAGCTAATTTAATATCGCAATTAACTGCTCCTGTACGTTGGACACAGTCTGTACAGCAAATGATTAAAGATGGTGCCACTTTATTTACTGAAGTTGGTCCAGGAAAAGTATTACAAGGACTAGTAAAAAAAATAGATAGAGAAGCACAAACTGCATCTGCAACCTTTGAAACTAAAGGTGATGAGTAGCAGAAACATTTTAATTCTTGGATTAATCGTCTTAAATATAATTTTAGACCAAGTCTCTAAATTTATAGTAAGAGCAGATGTGATTAAGCATAGTACTACTGAAATTTTTGGTGATTACTTTACTTTACACAACGTAGAAAATGAAGGTGCATTTTTAGGTATGGGAAGTGATTTTAGTCCGACACTTCGTATTTTACTTTTAATTGTATTACCAATAGTTGTTTTATTGTTGGTACTAAGACATATTATAAAAGACAAAACTATGAATACTATGACCTTAGTTGGGTTTTGCTGCATTATAGGTGGTGGAATAGCTAATTTGTATGACAGAATAGTTTATGGTTCTGTTACCGATTTTTTACATATCGATTTAGGAGGTATTTTTAGAACAGGAATTTTTAACTTAGCTGATGTATCTGTAATGGTTGGTATGGGCTGCTTAATTGTAGGTAGCTTTAAAAAACAAAAATCATAAAAAAAGCCTCGATACATATCGAGGCTTTTTTTATGATTATTTATTCATTTTTATAGACCTTTCCTTCTTTCATAACAAAAACGATATTTTCCATTGTCTTAATATTTGTAGTTGGATCTTCGTTTGTTGCAACAATATCTGCTATAAATCCGACCTTTAATTGACCTAATTTGTCTTCCATGCCTAACAACATTGCATTAGTCACAGTAGCTGCTTGAATAGTTTCTATAGCTGGCATACCAGCTTCTACCATGTAAAAAAACTCTTTTCCGTTATCACCATGTTTAAAAACTCCAGCATCTGTACCAAAAGCAATACCTACGCCTCTTTTATACGCTTTACCAAAAGTACCTTGTATCTGAGGTCCAACAGCTAATGCTTTAGGAACCACGATATCTGGATAGTAACCATCAATTTGTGCTTTTTCTTCTACTTCTTTTCCAGCAGTAATTGTTGGTACTAAATAAGCATCATATTTTTTCATTAAATCCATGGTCTCAGTACTCATGTAAGTACCATGTTCGATGGTTTTTACACCTCCAATAATAGCACGCTGCATACCTTCATCTCCATGTGCATGAGCAGCGACGTGCATCCCGTAATCTTTTGCGGTTTTACATATTTCTTTAATTTCTTCTATAGTAAATTGAGGGTTACTACCACTTTTCGCTACACTTAACACACCACCTGTTGCTGTAATTTTTATACAGTCTGCACCATTTTTATAACGCTGTCTAACTGCTTTTCTGGCATCTTCTAAACTATTCACGACACCTTCTTTAGGTCCTGGATCACCTTGAAGTTTTTTGTTGTTTCCGTTAGTTGGGTCTGCATGACCTCCTGTAGTCGCTAAAGATTTTCCAGCAGTAAAAATTCTTGGACCATCTATTTTTCCTGTGTTTATAGCATTTCTAAGTGCAATGTTTATTCCGCTACCACCTAAATCTCTTACTGTAGTAAAACCAGCCATTAGAGTTTCTTCTGCAAATCCAACCGAATTTAAAGCGACATCTGCATCATTTAATACAAATTTTTCGCTGTAAGATTTGGGATTACTTTCATGCTCGATATGTACATGCATATCAATTAAACCTGGCATAACGGTTTTATTTTTTAAATCGATAATAACGTCATTTGTGTTTTTTGCTGATGTGTAACCGTCTTCAATAGATACTATTTTATTGTCTTTTACTATAATGGTTTTGTTAGTTAATATTTTTCCTGATTTGGTATCTATTAACTTTCCACAATGCAAGTACGTATCCTGTGCTAATGTCGAAAAGGATATAATAAATGTTAGAATTAAAATTAATTTTTTCATGATGATTGGTTTAAGGTTTGTTGCCATTTCCATGCAGATGCTATTGCTTCTTCTAAAGAATATTGTGCCTTCCAACCTAATTCTTTGTTAGCTTTAGTTGTGTCTGCATATGCAGAAATAACATCGCCTGGACGTCTATTTACTATCTTATAATTCAGTTTTTTGTTGGTCACTTTTTCAAAAGCTTTAATGACTTGCAACACAGAACTACCAGTTCCAGTCCCTAAATTAAAAATTTCAAAATTGGATGTGTTTTTTTTATCTAGTAAATGTTTTAAAGCAACTACATGCGCTTTTGCAATATCCACTACATGAATATAATCTCTAATACAGGTTCCATCTGTTGTTGGGTAATCGTCTCCAAAAACGGATAACTGCTCTCTTATTCCTGCTCCTGTTTGTGTAATGTAAGGGACTAAGTTTTGTGGTACACCTATTGGTAACTCGCCTATTTTAGCTGAGCTATGCGCACCAATAGGGTTAAAATATCTTAAAGCAACACTATTTAAATTAGTATTTACTTTACAGGTGTCTTTTATAATGTCTTCGCCTATTTGTTTGGTGTTTCCGTAGGGTGATTCTGCTGGTTTTATTGGAGCCGATTCTGAAATAGGCATTGCATCTGCTTGTCCATACACTGTACAAGACGAGCTGAATATAAAATTTGATACGTCTAATTTTATTAACTCTTGTAGTACGTATACTAAAGTATTGATATTATTCTCATAGTACAATAAAGGGTTGTCAACACTTTCTCCGACTGCTTTGCTTGCTGCAAAATGTATAACACCTTTTATGTCTTGATTAGCTCTAAAAAAAGTTTGTACTGCTAATTTGTCTTTTAAATCTAGTTTTTCAAATATTGGTGCTTTTGCAGTTATAGAAACGATACCCTCTAAAACGTCTATTGATGCATTGGATAGGTTATCTATAATAACTACTTGATAACCTTCCTTTTGAAGCTCGACAACCGTGTGTGACCCTATAAACCCTAAACCTCCTGTAACTAGTATCTTCATTGGCTGATGTGTGCGTTAAGGATTGAATGGTTTGTTTGAGCTCCTCGCAGAGAGCGAGCCATGAAAGCCTGACCCTTGTGGTAACGCCCTAATTATTTGCTATAAAATCTTTTACTGTTTTTGTTATAAAATTGATTTGCTCGTCATCCAACTCGGTATGCATAGGTAACGAGATGACTTGTTTTACCAATTGGTTAGTGACCGTAAAATCGGCTTCGTTGTACCTTGCATCTTGATATGCTTTTTGCGCGTGCAAAGGGATTGGGTAATAGACACCACAAGGTATTCCGTTATCATTTAGGTGCTTAACTAAGGCGTCTCTGTCTACATTTTCAACCTTTAATGTGTATTGGTGGAACACGTGACAATCACAGGTATCACAAATACTGTCACAACCATTTACTGTTTTGGGAGTAGTTATTTTTTCTATGCCTTTAAAGGCTGCATTATACTGTCTAGCTGCATTGCGTCTAGCATTGTTGTAACTATCTAATTTAGGTAATTTGGCATCTAATACTGCTGCCTGTATAGAGTCTAAACGTGAATTTACACCAACAACATCATGGTGGTAACGTTGATACATACCATGATTTACTATACCTCTAATGGTGTGTGCTAAATCATCATCATTAGTAAAAATAGCTCCTCCATCTCCATAACATCCTAAATTTTTTGATGGAAAAAATGAGGTTGATGCGACATGACCAATGGTTCCTGATTTTGCTTTTTTACCATCTGAATAGGTGTAATTTGCACCAATACCTTGAGCGTTGTCCTCTATAATATACAAATTATGCTCCTTTGCAATTTGCATTAAAGCTTCCATATTGGCACACTGACCAAATAAATGGACAGGTACTATAGCTTTGGTTTTTTGCGTTATTGCTTTTTTTACAGCATCTAGGTCTATATTAAATGTTTCTGGATCAACATCCACCAAAACTGGTGTTAACTTAAGCAGTGCGATAACCTCTACGGTTGCTGCAAACGTGAAGTCTGCAGTAATGACCTCATCACCTTGTTCTAAGCCTAATCCCATCATGGCTATTTGTAAAGCATCTGTGCCATTAGCACATGGAATGACATGCTTTACACCTAAATAATTTTCGAGATTTTTTTGAAACTCATGGACTTTTGGCCCATTTACAAAACTGGTATTATCAATAATCTCTTGAATTGAAGCATCTACAACATTTTTGATAGCTGCATATTGACCTTTAAGGTCAACCATTTGTATTTTTTTCATCTACAATTGTGTGGTAAACTAATTTTAGAAACTTAGTTTTACGTTAAATTTATAATTATCGAATTTACAAAATTCCCAAACGCTAAACAATGAATTGTTTATTTTAGCAAAAATTGCATTTGTGAAACTACTTTACAACATAGCTGTACATCTAGCCAAATTAGTTTTAAAAGTATTAAGCTTATTTAATAACAAGCTTAAACAAGGTGAAGTGGGTAGAGCTGAAACTTTTGAAAAACTTAAAAAAGCTATAAAAAAAAGCGATTATACTTTATGGTTTCATTGTGCGTCTTTAGGCGAGTATGAGCAAGGTTTACCCGTGTTTACTGAGTTAAGAAAATTATACCCTAAACATAAAACAGTACTTTCGTTTTTTTCTCCTTCAGGTTATGAGATTAGAAAAAATGCACCTTTTGCAGATGTTGTTGTGTATTTGCCTTTAGACACGAAACGTAATGCAAAACGATTTATTGATGTTGTACATCCTGAATTGACTGTATTTGTTAAATATGAGATTTGGCCAAATTATTTAAATGAAATACAAACTAGAGGATTAAAAGCGATATTAATTTCGGCAGTATTTAGAAAAGACCAATCGTTTTTTAAATGGTACGGAAGCCAAACTAAAAATGCATTATTTGCTTTTGACCATATTTTTACGCAAAATGAAGCCTCTAAAAAATTACTAGAAAGCATAAACTATAAAGCTATTACTGTATCTGGTGATACAAGGTTTGACCGTGTTTTAAACCAGTTGCAAATAGACAACAATTTACCTTTTGTTACCGATTTTAAAGCTGATAAATTATGTGTTGTTATTGGTAGTTCATGGCCAGAAGATGACTCTATTTTAGTAGATTTTATAAATAATTATAATGGAAAACCTGTAATATTTATTATCGCTCCACATAATATTAAATCCAAACAGATTGAGTATTTAAAAGCGAGTTTAGATAAGAAAACAATTCTTTTTACAGAAAAAGAAACTAAAGATTTTAAAGACTACGATGTACTTATACTCAATACTATTGGACTACTAAGCAAAGTGTATAGCTATGCAGATATTGCTTATGTTGGTGGTGCAATGGGTACTACTGGCTTGCATAACATCTTAGAACCAGCAGTTTTTGGTGTTCCAATTATTATTGGTAATAACTATGATAAATTTCCTGAAGCTTTTGAAATGATTGCTAATAAAGGCGTGTTTTCTATTAAAAATAATGAAGACCTCTCCGTAATTTTAAATAAACTTATAGAAGATCAAACTTTTAGAGAAAATAGTGGACAAAATAACTTTGAGTACATCAAGCAAAACGAAGGTGCAATTAATAAGGTTTTACAATATTTGAAGTGTAATTAGTTTACTGTTTTCTTTTTACTACAATTACATTTAGTACCAAACTGGTAATAATTAAAATCATATCCAAAGTAATAATTGATAGGATACTTCTGCAAATCAATTAACTCAGTAAATAATTAGAAAAATATAGAAGTCGTAGTCTTGATTATACGTTTTTACGTATTTAAACTATAAAATGTGCGCTTTACAGCGAAAATGTTAAAATTTTTAGCTTTGAAAGCTATTATTTTGTAATTAACTTATTAAGTTTGAAAATATTATTGAACACTAAAATTAAAAACCAATGAAAAAACTATTATTAAGTGCTGTATTAGTATCAGCAATCGCATTCACGTCTTGTAGAGATGTAAAAGACAACGCAGATAAAGCAGGTGATGCAGTAGAGAATACTGTAGAGGAAACAGGAGAAGCAATAAACAATGCTGCTCAAGAAACTGAAGAAGCTGCAAAAGATGGATTTGAAGCAACTGGAAAAGCAATTGATGATGCAGTAGAAGAAACTAAAGAAGCTGGTAATGCTGTCAAAGATGCTGTTAAAGAAGCAACAGACGACGACAAAAAATAATTTATTTTTAAAATAAATCAAAAAAACCACCTTTCGGGTGGTTTTTTTATATGCATTATTCTCATGTATTTAACATTTATTTAAATAAAAATTCATATAATTGTTAATTTTTAGGTTTAAATTGTTAATATGTCAATAAATTTTAATAATTGTTTATAATAATATAATTGCATACAGGTCTCTAATATTTTAATTTTGTATCGAACCAAAAATTATATATAACTATGAAAAATTTAAAACTGTATACTGCAGTATTCGCTTTAGGATTTGCATCTTATACAACACAAGCACAAGATTTAGGAGATACCGATAATGCAACAATTAGTATTGAAGCAGAAGTTGTTGGATTAAGCAATTGGTCTTCTTATAATACCATTGCTAAACAAATGGAAACTTTTGAAAAAGCTACAGCAACCGATCAAATGACAATGTTAAGATCGTGGAAGCCTGTTGTTCAAACTCTTGACGACACTAGACCAAATTGGATTAACACAGAAGAAATCAACGAAGATATCGCAGATTTCCAGAAAGAGTATTTTGAGGCTATAGAAAACATGAGTGCTACGTCAAATGATTTTAATGAAGATGTAGAGGAATTAGTTGAAGCTTACAACGATATGACAGAAGAAGCAAACGAAATTTTTGATGAATATGTCAAAATCAATAGAGAAGCTTATAATAATTATAAGAAAGAAGTTAAAGATGGAAATTACAAAGAAGCTCAAAAGCAATATAAAGAAGATGTGAAAGAGCTTACTGAGGTAAGAGAAGTTGAAAAATAATATTACATTATTTTATTAATTTATTAAGACTACCAATAGGTAGTCTTTTTTTTGTCTATTAATATACCCACTAACTACATTATAAAACAAAAAAACCTCTTGAAAATCAAACGATTAACAAGAGGTTTAGTACTGAAGACGGGACTTGAACCCGTACGTCCTAATGGACATTGGATTTTAAGTCCAACGTGTCTACCAATTCCACCACTTCAGCATTGGAATATGTTTAGGAAAAATCTCAGAGCGAAAGACGGGATTTGAACCCGCGACCCTCACCTTGGCAAGGTGATGCTCTACCCCTGAGCTACTTTCGCAGTCTTTAAATGAACGAGCAATACGATGATTGCGGATGCAAATTTAAGATATTTATAGAAATTGCAAAGCCTTTTTTAAAAAATAATTAAATTAATTTATACTGGCTTCTTTTTCACTAACATACGCTTAATTTCATTAAGTTTCATTAAAGCTTCAACTGGTGTTAATGTGTCTATATCTGTATGTAAAATCTCTTCTTTAATATTTTCTAATAACGGATCGTCTAAATTAAAGAAACTTAATTGCATCTCATCTTGCATCGATTTTACTTTATCAGTCAATTCTTCACTAGAATGACTTTTTTCCAATTTTTTTAATATTTGGTTTGCACGACGCAATACTTGTTGTGGCATTCCAGCCATTTTAGCTACGTGTATTCCAAAACTGTGTTCGCTTCCACCTTCAACCAATTTACGTAAGAACAAGACATTGTCTTTTAATTCTTTTACAGACACATTAAAGTTTTTAATACGCTCAAAGGTTTCGGTCATTTCATTTAACTCGTGGTAATGCGTTGCAAATAGGGTTTTTGGTTTTGCTGGATGCTCATGCAAATACTCACTTATAGCCCAAGCAATAGAGATTCCGTCATAGGTACTTGTTCCTCGACCAATTTCATCTAACAAGACTAAACTTCTGTCTGAAATATTATTTAATATGGATGCAGTTTCATTCATCTCTACCATAAATGTCGATTCTCCCATTGAGATATTATCACTAGCACCTACACGAGTAAAAATCTTATCCACCACACCTATTCTAGCTGCTTTAGCAGGCACAAAGCTTCCTATTTGTGCTAGTAAAACAATTAACGCTGTTTGGCGTAATATTGCGGACTTACCAGACATATTTGGTCCAGTAATCATAATAATTTGCTGTGTGTCTCTGTCTAAAAATAAATTATTAGCAATGTAAGGTTCTCCTATTGGTAATTGTTTTTCTATAACTGGATGACGACCATCTGTAATCTCTAAATCAAATGATTCATCTATTGTTGGATAAATATAATTATTGTCTGAAGCCAATTGTGCAAAACCGCATAAGCAATCTATTTTACCAATTAAATAGGCATTTTGCTGTACTGGTTTTATATATTGATTCATCCACAATACCAAATCCATAAACAGTTTTTGTTCGATAGCCATGATGCGCTCTTCTGCACCTAAAATTTTGGCTTCGTATTCTTTTAATTCTTCTGTAATGTAACGCTCTGCATTGACTAATGTTTGTTTTCTAATCCATTCTTCTGGCACTTTATCTTTATGAGTATTACGGACTTCTATGTAGTAACCAAACACGTTATTTGATGCTATTTTTAGTGACGTAATACCTGTGCGCTCACTCTCACGCTCTAACATTTTATCTAAATAGTCTTTACCAGAAGTAGATAGT
The DNA here is from genome assembly GCF_029760915.1 of Olleya sp. YS. Lineage (NCBI taxonomy): Bacteria > Pseudomonadati > Bacteroidota > Flavobacteriia > Flavobacteriales > Flavobacteriaceae > Olleya > Olleya sp. YS. The sequence continues at coordinate 632,916 of NZ_CP121685.1, forward strand.
GCTCTTAACTCATCCAACTCGGTTGAAAAACCTGGTGCAATTGTTTTTCCTTTAAGAATATTTACTGGTGCCTCCTCATTTAGAGTTTCTTTAATTTTTTCACGTAAGACATCGCAACTTTGTAAATTATCACCAATAACTTTTAGCGACTCGTTATTACATTGACTAGCTAAAGATTTTATAGGAATAATAGCTTCTAAAGAATTTTTCAGCTGAATAACCTCTCGAGGACTTACCTTTTGTGTTGCTATTTTAGAAATGAGTCGTTCTAAATCACCTATTAATTTAATGTGATGTTGAATCTTTTGCAACACCACATGATCTTGTTTTAAATAAGAAACGACTTCGTGACGCTCCTTTATTTTTTCAATATGCTTAAGCGGTAAAGCCAACCAACGTTTTAATAAACGTCCTCCCATTGGAGAAATGGTTTTATCTATAACATTTAGTAAGGTAACTGCATTATTATTAGTAGAATTGTATAGCTCTAAGTTTCGGATTGTAAAACGATCCATCCAGACATAATCATCTTCTGCAATTCTAGAAATAGACGAAATATGCTCTAATTTGTTATGCTGAGTTTCGCCTAAATAATGTAAGATAGATCCTGAAGCAATTATCCCTTCGTTTAAATCTGCAACTCCAAATCCTTTTAATGACCTGGTATCAAAATGCTTCAACAAGATTTCATTAGCATAATCTGGTTGGTAGACCCAATCTTCTAAATTAAACGTATGAAAATCGCTACCAAAAACTTCTGCAAATCTGTTACGTTTAGGTTTAGCTACTAATACTTCACTTGGGTTAAAATTCTGTAATAATTTATCAATATATTCTTGGTTTCCTTGAGAGGTTAAAAACTCGCCAGTTGAGATATCTAAAAATGAAATCCCAATATGTACTTTTCCGAAGTAAACCGAGCACAAAAAATTGTTAGTTTTGGACTGCAACACCTCATCATTTAAAGCTACTCCTGGCGTTACCAATTCGGTCACACCACGTTTTACGATAGTTTTTGTTTGCTTTGGATCTTCTAATTGATCGCAAATCGCGACACGCTCTCCTGCTTTTACTAGCTTAGGCAAATAGGTGTTTATAGAATGATGTGGGAAACCAGCAAGTTCGGTTTCGGTTTCGCTGCCTGCACCTCTTTTGGTTAAAATAATACCTAATATACCTGCTGCTTTAATAGCGTCTTCTCCAAACGTTTCGTAAAAATCACCGACTCTAAAAAGCAATAACGCATCAGGATACTTTGCTTTAATCGCATTGTATTGCTTCATTAATGGAGTGACTTTTTTACTTTTTGTTGCCAAAGGTTTTTTGTTTATTAGTAAGTTTGCTAATGTAACTAAATATTGATTTTTACAGAAGTCAATTGAGTTTAAGTTATTGATAATTATTCACAATTTAAACGAGTGGATTCCTGCTTTCGCAGGAATGACAAAAAGGAAGAAAGATTTCCGCTTTCGCGGAAATGAAAATTAAAATTTTCAATGAGAAAACTAAAAAACAGCGAACTAGACAGACTAAGTATTGATGATTTTAAAACCGCTAAAAAAACACCAATAATTGTTGTTTTAGACAACATTAGAAGTTTAAATAATATTGGAAGCGTGTTTAGAACTAGTGATGCGTTTTTAGTTGAAAAAATTTACCTCTGCGGAATTACAGCAACGCCTCCACATAAAGACATCCATAAAACCGCTTTAGGAAGCACAGATACGGTTGCATGGGAATATGTTGAAAATACTTTGGATTTAGTTAAAAAGTTGAAATCTAACAACATAACTGTTTGTTCTATTGAGCAAGCTGAAAACGCTACGATGCTAGATGACTTTAAAGTTGAAGCTAATCAAAAATACGCTTTAGTTTTTGGTAACGAAGTTAAAGGTGTCGCACAAGATGTGGTTACTGAAAGTGATGTTGTGATTGAAATCCCTCAGTTTGGAACTAAGCACTCACTTAATATTAGTGTGAGTTGTGGTGTAGTGGTTTGGGATGTGTTTAGTAAGTTGAAAAACTTTTAAAATGCACCTCAACTATGCTCAATGTGACATCATTATAGCATAAACTTATTTAATAGGCACCCAAATCTCCTCTTCAGTTATTGGGTTTGAAGGATAATAGTCTTCAGGTAATTTTTCAAAATGCGGTCTGTTATCTAACACATATTCTGAATTTGGCAACCAATTAGTATGAATAAATTGCCAAGCTTCTAAAAACCCTTCTGGCTTTCCTTTGTAATTAAATACTGCGTAATTCCCTTCTTTAATCGTTAGCGTTTCCAAACCTTCAGGAATAGTTTCAAAACTTGACACTTCTACTCCAACCCATTTTACGTATTCTGTATGTGGTGTCATGTCTTTTAAATTAAACTCATCATACATTTGAATAGAGAATTTTTGTGTACCAACACGATTTAAAACCTCATGACGTCTAGGCATAAATTGTCTTGCTAGATTAGCTGTGCCTTGAGCATTGGTCATAAAAGTCAAGTTGTCTTTTAAACCAACTATTAAAATAGCTTTTGATTGTATAATTTTAGGCGTCATTTGTACAAATTTGATTTAATAACCATAAATAATCTGATCGATTTTTGACAAAATCTCTATCCGAAATATCTATAATCTTAACATTAAACTCGGTTTGGCTTTTTAAAAAGTCCAAATAACCAGCGTTAATTTTTTCAAGATAATCGTCTTCAATTTCGCTTTCGTATTTACGTCCACGCTTTTTTATATTGGCCTGCAAACGCTCTGTATTTTGATATAAATACACGTACAAATCTGGCTTTGCAATGTCTTTATACATTAAATAGAATAGCTTTCTGTACAATTTAAACTCGTCTGGTTGTAATGTGATTTTAGAAAAAATCAACGATTTAAACACATCATAATCACTAACAATAAAATCTTTAAATAAATCTAGTTGCCCTAAATCGTCTGTGATTTGCTGATAACGATCTGCCAAAAAAGACATCTCTAAAGTAAACGCATAGCGTTGAGGCTCTTTATAAAATTTTGGCAAAAATGGGTTGTCTGCAAAACGCTCTAGCACCAATTTGGCATTAAAATCTTCAGCTATTTGAGTCGCTAAACTTGTTTTTCCTGCACCAATATTACCTTCAATAGCAATGTAATTATGTTTTGAAAAATCAAATTGTTTACTCGGGTTTTTCAACCAAATTTTAACCGGTTCTAAAACACTTTTGTCTTCACACTCCTCTAAAAGGGTTTCTACTGTTTTATTAAATGTGGGATGCTCAAATTTACTTGCAATTAAATTTAGAGGCTCTAATACAAATCGACGTTTGTGTGCTTCAGGATGCGGGATAATTAGATTTTTTTCGTCTAGCTGTTCTTCATCATAAAAAATAATATCTAAATCTATTATTCTGGATTCATAACCATCTGCTTGCTTGGGTGAACGTCCTAAGTCTTTTTCAATTTGCAATAATTTAGTCAACACTTTTTTTGGTTTAAGTGTTGTTTTTATAGCAATACAAGTATTTAAAAAGTCGTCACCTTCAAACCCAAATGCTGGGCTTTGATAGACTTTTGCAATGCTTATAACATTACCAATGTGTTTAAAAACAGCATCTACAGCGTGTTGTAAGTTTTTAAACTTATCACCTTTATTACTTCCTAATGCTATGTAAACGGTTTTTTGGTCAATCATATATTCTTTAGCAAAATAACTAAAAGAAATCCACTTAGTTCTTATCTTTATCAAATCTGTTAATAAGTTTTTATGACACTAAAAGACAAACTAGCTGCACAAAAAATTTACTTGTTTTTAGGCGCACTTTTTATAACTGCATTGGTGGTTTCTAATCTTATTTTTCAGAAATTCTTTTATTGGCACCCTTTTGACATTGAGATTTTTAATACTAAATTATTTGAAATTTCAGTAGGTATTCTACCCTATCCAATTACCTTTTTAATCACCGATTTAATTAGTGAAATTTATGGTAAAAAACGTGCTAATCAAATTGTTGTTGCTGGAATTTTCGCTTCTGTATTTTCACTTTTAATTATTTATACTGCTAATACAGTTTCTGCAACATCGTGGTCGCCTGTTGACGATAGTTTGTTTACTACCGTATTTGGCAACACCATTATTGCAGTTTTTGCTAGTATGATGGCCTATTTGTTAGCACAATTGGTAGATATTCAAATTTATCATTTCTGGAAAAGCTTAACCAAAGGAAAACACTTATGGCTACGTAATAATTTCTCAACATTCTTGTCTCAATTTGTAGATACATTTTCTGTGCTATTTTTATTATGTTCTTTTGGAGAAATCCCATGGGATAAGTTTACAGGTTTACTCATTAGCGGGTTTATTTTTAAAGTTTTAATTGCCATTTTAGACACCCCCTTTTTATATTTAGGCGTCTATCTTTTTAGACAACGTTTTAATCTGAAAGTCAACGAAGAATTGCAATTACTATAGCATAAGAAGTAAATGCTAAACTTTTATTAAATACTTTTATATAAACATCTATTTAATTAGTTTGAGCGTAAGTAACTATAACAGATTTATTACCGTTTTACGGAACATTCAATATGAAAAAGAAACTAAAAATTATTGGAATTTCATTATTAATATTACTAACCTTATTGATTGCTAGTCCATTTATATTTCAGAGTCAAATCAAGGACATGGTTAGACGATATATCAATGACAATGTTAACGCTAAAGTCACCTTTGACGATGTAAATTTAAGCTTTATAAGAAGCTTTCCTCAAGCCAATGTTACGCTTGATAACTTTATGATTACTAATGTTGCACCTTTTGAAAAAGACACGCTTGCAATAGCAAAATTAGTATCATTAGATATGTCTGTAAAAGAACTGTTTAAAAATGCAGACGAAGATCCAATAATAGTCAATAGTGTGAATATTGATCAGGCATTAGTCAGTTTAAAAACCAATATTAATGGAGACGTAAATTGGAATATTGCAAAAGAAAATGACAGTTCGTCCTCAGAAGACAATACGCAAAGCGAAGGTTTTACCTTTGACATTGAAGATTATACCATCAATAATAGTGCTTTTAACTATTTAGACGAAAGTGCAAATACTAAATTTAAAATAACAAATTTAAATCATCAAGGTAATGGTCGATTCTCTGGAGCAGTATCGGAGTTGGATACAAAAACAGAAGCTAATGTTACATTTAGTATGGATGACATAGAATATTTAAGCGACAACAGTATAAAACTAGATGCCTTAATAGATTTGGATTTACCAAATAACACTTATACGTTTAAAGAAAACAAAGGTTTTGTTAACGATTTACCATTAGAGTTTAAAGGGTATATAAAATTGATTGAAGCAGGCCAAGAGATTGATGTTTCTTTTGAAAATCCAGGATCTTCTTTTAAAGACTTTTTAGCGTTAATCCCAAAAACTTATGCTAAAAATCTAGACAATGTTAATACAACTGGTAACTTTAAGGTTAGCGGTTTAATTAAAGGAGAGGTAACTGAAACTAAAATACCAACCTTAGACATCAACATTTTGTCTAATAATGCCTCTTTTAAGTTTGATAATTTACCTAAACGCGTAGAAAACATCATTATTAATGCAGAGGTGAAAAACGAAACTGGAATTGCAGATGATACTTATATCAAGCTTAACACACTAAATTTTAAGATTGATCAAGACGAATTTAAGAGCTCTGCAACCCTTAAAAACTTGACTAAAAACATTTTAGTTAACGCTAATTTAGATGGTATCTTAAATTTAGGAAACTTAACCAAAGCTTATCCAGTAGAATTAAATAACGAATTAAAAGGTATTTTAAAAGCAAAACTCAACACTAGCTTTGATATGAATGCGCTAGAAACTAATGCTTATGAGCGTATCAAAAATAACGGAACCATGAGTGTATCTGACTTTGTATTCTCTTCAGCAGACATTGTCAACCCTATTAATATTTCAAACGCCTCCATTAACTTTAATCCAGGTACAATAACCTTAGATAATTTTGTAGCAACAACTGGAAAAACAGATCTAAATGCAACTGGAACTATTAACAATTTACTTGGTTTTTTATTAAGTGACCAGAAATTAAAAGGTGATTTTAAAGTCATTTCCAACATCTTTGTGATTAGTGATTTTATGATTGAAGGTGGAAGCAATGCACCAGTTAATCAAAGTACAGAACCTGCAACCTCACTTAAAATTCCAGCATTTTTAGATTGTAATATCACTGCAAATGTCAAAACAGTACATTACGATAATTTAATTTTAAGAGATGTAAACGGAAATCTTAAAATTGCAGATGAAAAAGCACAGCTTAACAATGTTACCTCTAGTATTTTTGATGGTAATTTAAATCTTGAAGGTGTTGTAGATACAAAAACTGCAAAGCCTACATTTAGCATGAATTTAGGTGCAAAAGACTTTAACATAGCACAATCGTTTGAGGATTTAAATCTATTAAAAGCCTTGGCTCCAATCACAAAAGCATTACAAGGAAAACTAAACAGTAGTATTACTTTATCAGGCACATTGGGTGATGATTTTACACCGCTTTTAAATACTATTTCTGGTGACGCTTTTGCGGAATTACTAACAACAACATTTCAACCTAAAAATGAACAACTGTTCTCTTTATTAGAAAGTAAACTAGACTTTTTGGATTTTAGTAAACTAGATTTAAAAGACTTAAAAACAAAGCTTTCCTTTACTAATGGGCAAGTAACAGTAAAACCATTTGATATTAAATATAAAGATATAATAATGACAATTAATGGCTCTCATACGTTTAGCAATACTATGAATTATCAAGTAGTTTTTGATGTTCCAGCTAAGTATTTAGGAAGCGATGTCAATAAATTAATAAACAAAATTAATGATCCAGCTGTAAATAATATTACCATTCCAGTTACTGCAACTATTTCTGGTAACACTACGCAACCAAAAGTGCAAACCGATTTAACTAGTGGAGTTAAAAACTTAACCAATCAACTCATTGAAATTGAAAAACAAAAACTTATCAATAAAGGAAAAGACAAACTTACCGATGTTGTTGGTGATATTTTAGGAGGTAATAAACCAAAAGATTCTACTAGCACACAAAACAATAATACTGTTAAAGATGTCATTGGTGGTATTTTAAGCGGTAATAATAAACCTAAAGATTCTACTAAAACAGATAGTGTAAAACCAAAAAATCAAGTCAAAGACGTTATTAATGGTTTGTTTGGTAAAAAAAATAAAAAAGAATAGATTTTTGAAAATTTAACAAAAATTAGTCGTTTTTGTGTCTTTTTTTACTCAATTTTAATGGTTTATGTCTTTTTTAAAAAAGAAAGTGCAAATAATTAGGAATTGTCAATTAAATTGTTAGATTGTAGTAATAACATTAAAACAATCTAGACTGAATGAGGCAATTAAAAATTACTAAGCAAGTTACCAACCGCGAATCTAAATCCCTAGATAAATACTTACAAGACATTAGCAAACTTCCAATGATTACTGCAGAAGAGGAAGTTGAATTAGCTCAAAAAATTAGAGAAGGCTGTCAAAAATCTTTAGATTTATTGACGACTGCTAACTTACGTTTTGTTGTATCTGTCGCCAAACAATATCAAAATCAAGGTTTAACTTTACCAGATTTGATCAACGAAGGTAATGCAGGATTAGTAAAAGCTGCTAAACGATTTGATGAGACTAGAGGATTTAAATTTATATCCTATGCAGTTTGGTGGATCAGGCAAGCTATTTTATCTGCTTTAGCAGAGCAATCTAGGATTGTTAGATTACCATTAAACAAGATTGGGTCTATTAACAAAATTAGAAAAGTAACGTCGCATTTAGAGCAAATTAATCAAAGACCTCCAAGTGCTTCAGAAATTGCTAAAGAATTAGACTTGACTATTAGTGATGTTAAACAATCTATGAAAATTTCTAGTAGACATGTCTCCATGGATGCACCTTTAAAAGAAGGTGAGGATTATAGTTTATACGATTTAGTAAGTTCAAACGAGTCACCTAATCCAGACATGAATTTAATGCGTGAGTCATTAAACACAGAGATTGATCGTGCTTTGGAAACCTTAACACCAAGAGAAAGCGATGTGATTAGACTTAATTTTGGATTAAGTAATCAACCAGCAATGACTTTAGATGAGATTGGTAGAACCTTTGATTTAACTCGTGAACGTGTAAGACAAATTAGAGAAAAAGGTATAAGACGCTTACGTCAAACTTCAAAAAGTAAAATATTAAAAACGTATTTAGGGTAAACTTAATTACCAAAACAAGTAAATATGTATAAAATATTGCGATATTAATTTGAAAATATCCTTTATTTAACAGATATTTGCACTCTATTTAAAATTAAGATATGTTAAGAATTGAAATAAAAGAAGGTGAAAACATAGAACGTGCTCTAAAACGTTACAAGCGTAAGCACAGAAACGTTAAAGTAATGCAGAACTTAAGAGAGAAGCAATACTTTACTAAGCCATCAGTAAGTAGAAGAAGACAAATACAAAAAGCTGAATATATTCAAGGTCTAAGAGACGCAGAAAATATATAAACAGCCTTTTATAGTATATAAAAAAACCACGCATTTTTAAAATGACGTGGTTTTTTTGTTAGATTTATTTTAATTAAAACTTTAAATAGTCTACATTATATTTATTATCTAATAAGTCCTGCATGACTTTTGGATTTGCATTTGAGAAAAACTTTAAACTAGGTTTAACCTTCAACGTATTTAATAAATCATGTTGTTCTAAGATAGTTTTGGTTTGTTTGGCAACTGCTTCACCAGAATCGATAATCTTAACTTGTTTGGGTAGCAGTTCTATTAACTGAGGAATTAAGTAAGGATAATGCGTGCATCCTAATACCAAATAATCAATATTGGCTTCTAACATTGGTTTTAAATAAGTGGTTAATAACTCTTTCATTTTAAAAGAATTAATTTGACCATTTTCAATTAACTGAACAATGCCTTCTCCTTCTTGTTCTACCACTGTAATATCATTGCTATATAGTTGTGAGGTATTATGAAACAACTCACTACTTAACGTTCCTTTAGTTGCTAAAATTCCTATAGTTTTTGTTTTAGTTTGTAATGCAGCAGGTTTTATTGCAGGTTCAATACCAATAAAAGGTACATCATAGGTTTCTCTTAAATGTGCTATTGCATTAGTTGTTGCAGTATTACAAGCCACAACAATAAGCTTACAATTTTGATTAAGTAAATACTCAGTATTTTTTTCAGAAAGTGCGATTATGGCGTCTTTACCTTTAGGTCCATAAGGCGCATTAATACTATCTGCAAGATAAATAGTGTTCTCGTTGGGTAACAAAGCGTGTATGGCTTTCCAAATAGATGTACCACCTACTCCTGAATCGAAAATCCCAATGGGTTGTTTACTCATGTTTTTTAAATATAAAAAAAGCTGTCTAAAGTTAGACAGCTTAATTGTAATCTGAAAGGGATTTTAATTAAAATCCTAATTCTTTTTGTACATCAGTTAATAGGTCTTTACCTTCTGCCATGATAACACCAGATCCTTGAGACGAATCTAATACATAGTTGTAACCTTGTGCTTTACCAACTTTTAAAATAGCTGCTTTAGCTTTATCTGTAATAGGCTTAAGTAAGTCTAATTCTTTTTGCTGAAGTTTTTGTTGAGCATCTGCTTGAAACTGACGGATACTTTGTTGCATTTGTGCTAACTCCTCACCACGTTGTTGGTTTTGCTCGTTAGTTTTAGTTGCAGCTTCCGCTTCGTATTGCTTTGCTTTAGCTTGATATTCGTTTACCATCTCTTCTATATCAGCTTGGTAGGTTTTACCCATTTGATCCATTTCTGCTTGTGCAGCTTTCATTTCTGGCATAGATGCTACAAGTTCTGTAGTATTAATGTGGGCTACTTTTGTTTGAGCATGAGTTAAACTTGTCGCTCCAATAAATAATGCTGCAGCAAATAAAAGTGTTTTGAATTGTTTCATTTTTAAAATAGTATTTGTGTGTTATAAATTATTTGTATTTGTCTTAGTTATCTTCGTCTTCTGTGCTCTCTTTTTCTTCTTTAGCTTTCTTACGGTCTTCTAAGATTTTTTGTTTTTTAGCTTCAAGTTCTTTTTTTCTTGCTTCTCTATCTGCTAATTTTTTTTGTCTTCTTTCTTCTAAAATTTGCTCTCTTGTTTTAGGAGTTTCTTGTTGCTTAGTGCTTTCGTTTTCATCAAAAGAAACTGGCTGTTCATCTTCCTCCTTATTACCTTTATTTCTTTCTTTTAATTTTTCTTCTCTAGCTTTTGCTCGCTCTTCCAATATCTTTGCTCTTCTTTCCGCAGCTTCTTTCTTCTTAGCTTCTCTAGCATCTAAAATTTCTTTTTTTCTAGCTTCGGTTGCAGCTGCTCTTTCTGCTTTTTTATCGTCTAATGCCTTTTGACGTGCTTCTTGTTCTTCATTTATCTCAACAACTACGTCTTCTTCTTTGGCTTTTTTACGTTCTGATTTGTTTTTTGCTTGATTACGTTTAGACGCTCTTGATATGGTTCTAATCACTTGGTCACTCATATCAAATCGCTCTGCAGAATATAACATCACGACATCTGCTGATTTGTCAAAAACAAAATCATATTTTTTGGCTTTAGCAATATCTTGTACTGCTTGAAAAATTTGATCTTGAACAGGTTGCATTAATTGCCTTTTCTGAATCATTAAATCTCCATTAGGACCAAAGCGTTTTTGTTGGTAATCTAATATTTCTTTTTCTTCAAAAATGATATCTTCTTCTCGCTCTTCTATTAACTCTTTAGTTAATAGCGCCTTTTCATTATTTAATGCTTCACGTTTTAACTTGACATCATTAAGTTTACCTTCTATCTCATTTTTCCATTTTTGAACCTTACTTTCTAGTTGGTTTGTAGCTTCTGTATATTCTGGAATGTTTTCTAAAATATATTCTGTGTCTATGTAACCAATTCTAACTCCACGTTGGGCATTAGCAGTAAAGCCTGCTGCAAGCATCACCAATACAATAAGAACTTTTAATTTCATTTTGGAATTTGTTATATTATTTCTTGATTATAAACTCAAATTACTGTTAAACATTGCATTATTGAGTTAGTATTTTCAAAATAACGAATTTTAATCTTAAAAATTTTAATTCTTTAATCAAATCCTTGAAATGTTATTAGAAAATATCGTGCCAAAAATAAAAAAATATAGAAACTAAAGGGATTAATTATTGATTTTATTGGGCTGAACCGTTATTAATTAAAACTGTTGTCCTATTATAAAATGCGTTTCCCAACCATTTTTAACAGAAGCTCCTGGTAAAGCATCGAAACCGTGTCCAAAATCTATTCCTAACAGCCCAAACGCTGGCATAAAGATTCTAATACCAAAACCTGCAGATCTTTTTAACGCAAAAGGATCATAATCTCTGAAGTTATTGTAAGATGCTCCAGCTTCCATAAACCCTAAAGCATAAATCTTAGCAGATTGCTTTAATGTAATTGGGTAACGTAATTCCAAAGAAAATTTATTAAAAATAGTTCCACCATCTTGAGTAGATAATCCTTGATTTGGATATCCTCTTAATGCTACTGCTTCTCTACCATCCAAACTTAAAGCTCCCAAACCATCTCCTCCAACAAAGAAACGCTCAAAAGGAATAATACCTCTATCTTGGTTATATGCACCTAGAAAACCGAATTCGACACTAGGTCTTAATACTAATTTGTCTACTAGTCTTGTATACCAATCTCCTCTAAATTTAATTTTATAAAATTCTAACCAGTTGAATCGTTGTTGGTCTATTTCACTTATTCTATCTGATGCTGCTGTTCTAACAATAACGTTAGCACTAGCATCATTAACTATTGCTTGATTTTGTGCTCTTTCATCGCTTAAAGCAGAATAGTCTACATCATTAAATAATGAATATGGTAAAGAGAATTTTGCTGTAGCTGTAAAATTAGATCCTCCCATTGGGAATATTGGATCATTAAACGTATTGTTTCTACTTAATCCTAAGGTATAAGACAGGTTATTTGAGTACCCATCTCCAAACGTAAATAATCCTGTGTTATAGTTTTTTAAATCATAATGCTGAAAACTAATAGCTTGTGATAATGTAAAATAATCATCTGGTACAGATAATCGTTTAGCTAAACCAACGGTAACACCAGTAATATTGAAGCGTCTATCTTTATCTGCATTCCTTGTCTGCGCATTGAATAAAAATTGCTTAGTATGAGAAATAGAGGTCGAAAATTGTACTGGTTTTTTACCACCTAACCAAGGTTCTGAGAATGAAAAACTATAGGTCTGAAAAAAACGACTGGCTTGTAAACGTAACGATAATCTTTGACCATCTCCCATTGGAATTGGTTTATAAGCGTCTTTTTTGAAGATATCTTTAATAGAGAAGTTATTAAAAGACAATCCTAATGTCCCAATAAATCCACCACCACCATAACCTCCTTGAAGTTCAATCTGACTTGATCCTGCTTCTACTAAAGCATACTCCATGTCAATAGTCCCTTCTTCTGGGTTAGGGTTTTTAAAGTTAGGGGTTAGTTGCTCTGCATCAAAAAATCCTAATTGACTTAATTCTCTAATGGTTCTAACAACATTTTCCTTACTGTATAAATCTCCTGGTCTTGTTCTAATCTCTCTGTAGATGACATGATCATTAGTTTTTTCATTTCCAGTAGCTGTTACTTTGTTGAAGTATACTGGTTTACCTTCGGTAATTCTAATTTCCATATCAATGACATTACCATCTGCATTAACTTCTACTGGATTGATTGTAGAAAACAAATATCCATTATTTTGATATAAATTGGTTAAATCGTTGGCGTCAGGTTTTGTATTATCAGCAATTCGTTTTTGCAGCTCTACACCATTATAAGTATCTCCTTTATTAATACGTAATAATCGTTTTAAAGCTTCATCTGTATATACAGTGTTTCCTATAAAAGTGATATCTCCAAAAGTATATTTTTCACCTTCTTCAACTTCTATTTGTAGTGATACTGTTTTGTTATTATTAATGATTAATGTATCTGATACAATTCTAGCGTCTCTATACCCAACTTCTTTATACTTGTCTACTATAGTCGATAAATCCGTTTTATAATCTGCTTCTATAAATTTGGAACGCTTTAAAAGTCTTATTGGATTTATCTGCTTGGTATTTTTCATAGCTTTTCTAAGTTTTTTATCACTTAAAACACTATTACCTTCAAAGTCTATAGATTTTACTTTTACTTTTTCTCCTTTGTCAATGTTAACCGTCATGTTAACTAAAGGCTTACTAATAGAGTCAGTAACTACTTCTGTTGTATTTACTTTAACTTTAGCATTTAAAAACCCGTTTTTCTTATACTTATTCTCTAAGTAATTTTTAGTAGTGGTAACTAAGTTTTCTGTTACTTTAGCACCTTTTAAAAGCTTGTTTTCTTTAATAATAGTTTCTTGCTTTCCTTTTTTTACACCAGTAATAGTCACATCTTTTAACTCTGGCAAATCTGCTAATCTTATTTCTAGATAAGCACTATCACCTTCAGTTTTTAATAAGTATACTTCGATGTCGCTAAACAAATTAGATTTCCAAAGTTTTTTTATGGCATTACTAATCTCTTCACCAGGAATCATAATTTCATCTCCTTTTCTTAGCCCAGAATAGGTAATTATGGTTTGTTCACTAAAGTTTGTGTTTCCTTTAACTGTAATTTCGGCAAGATTATATTTTTTACCGTCTTCGTAGCTTAAATCCTGCGCATTTATTGTCAATGCACTAAAAAACGTGATTGCTATTAAGCTGTATTGTAATACTTTTTTCAATGGTAATTGTTTAGCTAATTTGTTCACTGGTTTTCCCAAATCGTCGTTCTCTTTTTTGATATTCTATAATAGCTTCACTTAAGTGTTGCTTTGTAAAGTCTGGCCAAAGAACAGGTGTAAAGTATAATTCTGCATAAGCTATTTGCCACAACAAAAAATTGCTTATACGTTGCTCTCCACTAGTTCTTATAAGTAAATCTACATCTGGTAAACTCTGCGTGTAAAGATGTGCATTAAATACCGATTCGTCAATACTTTCTGTAGAAATTATATTATTTTTAACTTTAGTACTAATTTCTTTAACAGCATTTAATAGTTCCTCTCTGGATCCATAACTTAGTGCTAAAGTCAAGTCCATATGCGTGTTTTCCTTGGTTAAGTCTATAACTTCCTGCAATTCTCTGTACACTTTTTTAGGCAATGATGTTAAATTTCCTATTGCATTTAACCTGATGTTATTATCTAAAAGTGTGTTAATTTCTTTTTTAAGAGATGAGACTAAAAGCTTCATTAACGTATCCACCTCTAATTTGGGACGCTTCCAATTTTCTGTTGAAAAGGCGTATAAAGTAAGATGCTTGATTCCGATTTCGGCACAAGCCTCTACGGTTTGTCTTACAGATTTTGTTCCACTCTCATGACCAAAAGCACGCATCATACCTTTTTGTTTAGCCCAACGACCATTACCATCCATAATAATGGCTATATGTTTAGGTAGATGCTGTTTTTGTATGTGATTCTGTGTCTTCAAATTAAAATCCGCAATAACATGGGTTTTTCCCAAAAGTGTAAGTTAAGGTAACACCTGTAAAAGTGTACCAATCGTCATTATTTAAGTTTCCAAAACTTCTGCTTGCTAGCTCTTCTGCGTCTGGAACACTACCATCTATTTCATCTGTAAAAGTATAACGTGCGCCAACTTCAAAAGCCAAAATAATTTCTGGTGTTATAGATGTTTTAAATCCAATGACCATCGGAATACCCCAAGCAATGCTTGACGTATCTTCTTTTACTAGTGTACCAGCATTATTTAAATAAAAATTATCGTGCTGGGTAGCGCTAATACCTGTATATAGGTATGGTGTAGATACAAATCCGCCTTGATGTAAATTAAAATCGAAAAAAGTAAATTCTACACCAGCAGATAATTCTATAATTTGATTATTAAACTCTAAGCCTCTAATTTGTCTACTTGGATCGTCAGAATTTTTATCAATCCCTTCTAATTCGGTAAAAATTAAAGAAATCCTGTAAGAGTGTCTTGGGCTTCTATTCCATTTATAAATAGCACCTAAAGCTAATTGCTTTGGTGCAATATAGTCTGTAGCACCAACATCTCCAATAAAATTAGAACCACCTAAATACAACCCAAATTCGTTGATTTGTGCTGTACTAAATTGTAGGCTTAAACATGTTAGTATTACTAGTGTTAACTGCTTCATAAATCTTCAAAGTTTGCAAATATAATAAATAAGATTAGCCTATAACAATTTGATTGAAATAGTTACACTTTTAAACAGATTTACCTGCAAATTATTGTCTAATTACGTTTGTCTTCTCCCCAAAGTAGTTTTTTTCGGAGTGTATCTAGAAAAGTTTCGTTGTTTAGCACAATCATTTTAATTGTAAATGGTGCTTTTTTTATAGTAATTGTTGTTTTATTGGACAAGGTTGCAATTCTAGAATCCAAAGACACTAAATGCTTTTTTTCTCTACCACTTACCTTTAAGGTAATAATAGTAGAATCTTCAATTACCAAAGGTCTTGCACTTAAATTATGTGGAGCAATTGGTGTTAATACTAAGCTTGACGCATTAGGTGTTATAACTGGTCCACCACAACTTAAAGAATACCCTGTAGACCCAGTTGGTGTGGATATAATTAATCCATCACTCCAATAAGATGTTAAATACTCACCATTTAACTCGGTTTCAACCGTTATCATAGAGGTCGTATTTTTTCGGCTTACTGCTATTTCATTTAATGCAAAATTACAGCTTTCTATTTCTGCGTTTTTTTCTGAACTTTCAATGGTTAATAAACTACGTTCTGAAATAGTATATTTTTTATCAAGTATAGAATGAATAGCAGCCTCAATATCTTCATGTTGTATAGTTGCTAAAAACCCTAAACGTCCTGTATTAATACCAACTATTGGAATATTTAAATCTCTAACCAAAGTTATAGCTCTTAATATTGTACCATCACCACCAATACTAACTAAAAAATCATAAGTACTATCTAGCTTTGAGAAAGTGGCATATTCTTTTTTTATTTTTGAAGCAATGCCTTTATAAAAATCAGCTTCAATAACAACATCTATATTTTGTTTTTTAAGCACATCCAGAAGAACCTCTAAGGAGGCTAATGGTTTTTTCTTTTGAAACTGACTAAAAACAGCGACTTTTACCATTATATATCAAGATATTTTTTTAGATAGTCAGAGCGTTCTTTTAATCCATCAATATAGCTATCTTCCTCGTGACCAGACACGATATTATAACTGTAACGTCTAAAAGTCTGCATAATATCACTTAACCCAGAATTACCTATCTTAATTGTAATCTGAGCGACATCATTTTCAATTTTAGAAATAAAAGCACCTAAAAGCTTACCATCATTACTTTCAACTATTTGACTAACTTCACTAAAAGAGTAGTCCTGCAATCCTTTTTCTACTATCAAAATCGCACCATTTTCTGAAAAGAAAGGGGTTTCATTAAATAATCCAATAACATCATTAAGTTCATAATACCCAAGATATTTATTGGATACATTTAAAACAGGCATGATGTTAGCCGAATTTTGTGCAAAAGCCTCTAAAACGTCTAACCAATTGGTATTGTCTCTAACAAAAAATCCTTCACCAGCATGTCTGTAATCTTGCAGTGGCTTATTGGCATCAAAACAATGTGCATCTGTTTCAGAAATACAACCTAAATATGTTCCATGTTCATCTTTTACAGGAATATGTGAGTACGTTAATTGATTAAACATCAATTGTAAATCACTAACCAAATCTGTGTTTAACAAAGGTTTTATATCGTTTATGATATATTCTGAAAGATTCATAATATTAAAACTTAAGTTTATGCAAATTAACCAAAAATTAGTACAATAAAGGGGTTCTACTTTGTATTTTTGTGTTTTTAATAACCGATTGATATGACAAAATTAAGCGTAAATATTAATAAAATTGCCACATTAAGAAACTCTCGTGGTGGTGATATACCAAATGTTGTACAATTTGCAAAAGATGTACAGCGTTTTGGTGCAGAAGGTGTAACGATACACCCAAGACCAGACGAAAGACATATTAGATACCAAGATGCCTACGATTTAAAACCTGTGGTTTATACCGAATATAATATTGAAGGTAACCCTATCCCAAAATTTATGGATATGGTACTAGAGATACAGCCAACACAAGTCACTCTAGTACCAGATAGTATTGATACTTTAACAAGCAATGCAGGATGGGACACCATAAAACATAAAGAGTTTTTAGTAGATGTTATCAAACAAGTTAAAGACAAAGGAATCCGAACCTCAATTTTTGTTGACCCAGATTTAAAGCAAATTGAAGGTGCTAAAGCAACAGGAACCGATAGAATAGAATTATATACTGAAGCATTTGCGCATCAATTCAGTTTAGGAAATAAGAATGCTATAAAACCATATACAGAATGCGCTGAACTTGCAAATAACATTGGGTTAGGTGTTAATGCTGGACATGATTTATCACTAGAAAATATTCAGTTTTTTAAGCAAAATATACCTGGTTTATTAGAAGTATCAATAGGTCATGCCTTGATTGCAGAAAGTTTATATTTAGGTATAGAAAATGTAGTGAATATGTATAAAAATAAACTAAAATAAACTACATGTTATTACACTCTCAAATATTGGGTAAAGGTCAACCACTGGTCATTTTGCATGGTTTTTTAGGGATGAGTGATAATTGGAAGACTTTAGGCAATCAATTTGCAGAACATTTTGAAGTGCATTTAGTAGACCAACGTAATCATGGTCGAAGTTTTCATAGTGATGATTTTTATTATGATGTGTTAGCTGAAGACATAAAACACTATTTTGAAGCACATCATATAAAAGAAGCCATTTTATTAGGACATTCCATGGGTGGAAAAACAGCCATGTTGTTTGCTTCAAAATATCCAGAATTAGTTAACAAATTAGTTGTAGCAGATATTTCGCCACGTTTTTATCCTGTCCATCACGATACGATTTTAACTGGATTAAACAGTTTAGATTTTAATATTTTAAAAAGTAGAGGTCAAGCCGATAAACAACTAGCTAACTATGTATCTGATTTTGGTACACGTCAGTTTTTACTAAAAAACTTGTATTGGGTAGAAAAAGGAAAGTTAGCTATTCGAATTAATTTAGAAACACTTACTGAACATGTCAGCGAAGTTGGTGAAGCCTTACCATTGCATGCTAAATACGAAGGAGATACTTTATTTTTAAGAGGTGATAAAAGCGAATACATTGGCAGTCAAGATGAGGCGATTATAAAAAATCATTTCCCAAAAGCAGACATTGTAACCATTGTTAATGCAGGACATTGGTTACATGCAGAAAATCCTTTAGATTTTTATGATGCTGTAACAAATTTTGTAAATTAATGTCTTATAACTAAACACTTAACTTATGAATTTAATTATTAGATTACTACTTAACGCCATTGCTGTGTTTTTTTTAGCAGAAGTCTTAAAAGGTGTATATGTAGATAATTATATCACCTCAATAATAGTTGCAATTGTACTATCTATATTAAACTTATTAATTAAGCCTATTTTAGTTATTCTAACTTTACCTATAACTATTTTAACCCTAGGACTGTTCTTATTTGTTATCAATGGATTAATTATTTTACTAGCAGATAAATTTATTGATGGTTTTGCTGTTTCTAGTATTTGGACTGCAATTTTGTTTAGTATTTTACTATCCATATTACAGTGGTTATTCCAATCTTTCTTAAAGTCGGATTCAAAACAAAAGTAAATAGTAAAAATCTCTGTAATTCAAGACGTTAAAAAATTTGTTGTCGTCTAAAAAAGTAGTACTTTTGCACTCCTTTAAAATTAAAAAAACTAGTGTTAAATGCCTATTTAGGGCTTTATATCATTTATAATGAATATTACAAGAGAAAACATTGATGCATTAAATGCTGTCGTAAAAGTAGACATCGCTAAAGACGATTATAGCGATAAAGTTGAAAAAATCTTAACAGATTACCGCAAAACAGCAAACATTCCAGGATTTAGAAAAGGTCATGTACCAATGGGAATGGTAAAAAAACAATACGGAAAAGCTGTACTTGTAGATGAAGTAAACAAATTACTTCAAGATGCATTAAACAAGTATTTAACTGAAGAAAAATTAGATGTTTTAGGTCAACCATTACCAAAACAACAAGACGATATTAATTGGGATGCAGACTCTTTTACTTTTGAATTTGAATTAGGATTAGCTCCAGAATTTAAAGTAGATTTAAAAAGTAAAAAAGCTATTACACATTATAACATCATTGCTGATGATAAAATGATTAACGAGCAAATTGAACGTATCCAAAAGCAATACGGTAAAATTGTCTCTGAAAAAGAAGTAAAAAAAGATAGCGAAATTACTGGAACCTTTAAAAATGAAGACAAAGAGATAGATAATACAACAACTATCACTTTAGATAAGTTTAAAGGTAAAGCAACCGAGAAAAAGTTTATTGGTGCTAAAGTTGGTGACGTTATTACTTTAAAGACTAAAGGATTATTTGCTGATGACCATGAGCTTTCGAATGCTTTAAAAGTACCTCATGATGATGCACATGGATTAGATATTGAAGTTACGTTTACAGTTACCGAAATTAATAGTCGTGAGTTAGCAGATCTTGATCAAGAATTATTTGATAAGTTGTTTGGAAAAGATGTTGTAAAATCTGCTACCGAATTAAAAGCGAAGATTAAAGAAGATGCAGAAAAACAATTTGTACAACAATCTGACCAAAAGTTATTAAACGATGTAACAGAGTACTTGGTAGACAATACTAAATTTGATTTACCAACAGAATTTTTAACTAAATGGATGCAAGTTGCAGGTGAAACTGAAATGGATGAAGCCCAAGCTAAGGAAGAATACGAAAAATCTGAAAAAAGTTTACGTTACCAACTTATTGAAGGTAAGTTAATGGAAGAAAACGGACTGAAGGTAGACTTTGAAGACGTTAAAAACAATGCCAAAAACATGATTAAAATGCAAATGGCACAGTTTGGACAAATGAATCCTACAGATAAAGAATTAGACGATATTGCTGCACGTGTATTAGGAAATCAAGATGAAGTAAGACGTATATCAGAGCAAGTAGTAAGTCAAAAATTATTAAACTTATACAAAGAAAAAGCTAACATTAAGACAAAAGAATTGTCTTATGATGCTTTTGTAAAAGAAGTTTACGGAGATAAATAACTAGTTTTCAATTAGTTTTAAGTTAAGCTCTCAAAAATCTATTAGGATAGGTTTAACAAAATAATCATTATCTTTAGGCGTTGTTTAGCAAGACTAAACAACGCCTAATTTTTTCAATTAAAAGCATATTAAATCAAACTATGGATTACGGAAAAGAATTCGAAAAATTCGCTATAAAAGATCAAGGTATAAGCAGTACATATTACAACAAAATAATTAGTAGTATGTATCCAACCAACTTAACACCAAACATTATAGAAGAACGTCAAATGAACATTGCTATATTTGATGTATTCTCGCGTTTAATGATGGACCGTATTATTTTTTTAGGAACAGGAATAAACGATCAAGTTGCAAATATTATTCAAGCACAGCTGTTATTTTTATCTAGTGTGGATGCTTCAAAAGATATTCAAATATATATTAACTCTCCAGGAGGAAGTGTATATGCTGGTTTAGGTATATACGATACGATGCAATTTATAAAGCCAGATGTAGCCACAATATGTACAGGTATGGCAGCCTCAATGGGAGCTGTATTATTATGTGCAGGAGAAAAAGGAAAACGTAGTGGATTAGAACACTCCAGAGTGATGATACATCAACCTTTAGGTGGTGCGCAAGGTCAAGCTAGTGATATAGAAATTACTGCACGCGAAATATTAATTCTTAAAGAAGAATTATATAAAATTATTAGTAAGCACTCAGGTCAAGATTACGACAAAGTCTATGAAGATAGTGATAGAGATTATTGGATGAAAGCTGATAAAGCTAAAGAATACGGAATGATTGACGAGATATTAACTCGTGATTAAATCAATTAAAATTAAAGAAATCTTTATTAGTGAAACTTGGTAAAGTTTTTCACTTCTAAATATTCAAATTAAATAAAACAGATGGCAAAGGAAGAGTTAGAATGTTCATTTTGTGGAAGAAAAAAACCTGAAACCAATTTATTAATTGCAGGTTTAGATGCGCACATTTGTGACAGATGTATTCAACAAGCGCATGGTATTGTGGTTGAAGAATCTAAAGAAGAAGATTCTAAAGATCTGTCTGCCGAATTAATGCTGAAAAAGCCTCTAAAAATAAAGTCTTTTTTAGATGAATATATTATAGGTCAAGAACACACTAAAAAAGTGATGTCGGTTGCAGTCTACAATCATTATAAACGTTTATTACAACCACCAACAAATGATGATATTGAAATTCAAAAATCAAACATCATTATGGTAGGACAAACAGGAACTGGAAAAACATTAATGGCAAAAACTATTGCTAGAATGTTAAACGTTCCTTTAGCAATTGTAGATGCTACAGTACTTACAGAAGCAGGATACGTTGGTGAGGATGTAGAAAGTATTTTAACACGTTTATTACAGGCAGCAGATTATAATCTTGACAAAGCAGAAAAGGGAATTGTTTTTATAGATGAAATTGATAAAATAGCACGTAAAAGCGATAATCCTTCTATAACCAGAGATGTATCTGGAGAGGGTGTTCAACAGGCTTTACTTAAACTCTTAGAGGGTACCGTAGTTAACGTTCCACCAAAAGGTGGACGTAAGCATCCCGATCAAAAATTCATCGAGGTAAATACAGAAAACATCCTGTTTATTGCTGGTGGAGCGTTTGATGGTATAGAACGTGTAATCTCTAAGCGTTTAAATATGCAAGCAATTGGTTACAGTGCTTCTATTAAAGAAGATGTTGTAGACCACGATAATTTGTTACAATACATTATCCCAAAAGATTTAAAAGATTTTGGTTTAATACCAGAAATAATTGGTCGTTTACCTGTTCTTACTTATATGGATCCATTAGATGCTAATACGTTAAGAGCTATTTTAACAGAACCTAAAAACGCTATTATCAAACAATACAAAAAGTTGTTTGAAATGGATGACATCGAGTTAAACATTACAGATGGAGCACTAGAGTACATTGTCCAAAAAGCAATAGAATATAAACTTGGCGCACGTGGCTTAAGAAGTCTTTGTGAAGAAATTTTAACAGATGCAATGTTTGATTTGCCTGGAAGTGACACAAAAAAATTAAGTGTAACTAAAGCTTATGCAGAGCAAAAATTGAGTAAGACGACTCTTAAAAAACTGAAAGCCGTTTCTTAATAAGCACTATAAAATCTATAAACAATAAAAAACCACTTTGTACAGATTGTATAAAGTGGTTTTCTTTGATTAATTTCAATGTGACTTTCCCTTAAGTCAGATTAATAGCTTGACTAATATATGTAATATTTGTCTGACTTCCAAACAATTAGCTGTTTTTTATTCCATTATTACAAACTCAACTCGTCTGTTTGCTTGATGTTGTTCTTCAGTACATTTAGATTTACAATCAAATAATGGTTGAGTTTCTCCATATCCATTAGATAATAATCGGTTTTTGTCAACACCTTTAGAGATTAAATAATTCATAGCAGATGCAGCACGTTGTTTAGATAATCTTAGGTTATAGGCATTATTCCCTCTGTTATCTGTGTGTGCATTAATTTGAATTTTCATTTCTGGATGCTCTCTTAAAACTACAGCTATACTGTTAAGAGAAATTTGAGATTCGTCCTTAATTGAAGCCTTGTTGTAATCAAAATAGATATTGTTAACCACAATCATCTTCTTTTCTTCAACATCAGCAATGACTGCTTTTTCTGCAACTAGTTCTAAATCTTCATTGTATTCTGTTTGATTTACTTTGTCTGCTATAAAAGAGACTTTATTGTCTTCAAATCCATCTTTAGTAGCTGTTATTGTATAATTCTCAAATGGTAAGATTTCAAAATTATATTTAGCTTCATCATCAGAATTTACAACAGCTACTGGCTCTCCTTCATCATTAAATAAAGTAATTTTAGCATTTGGTAATGGTATTTTAGTTTCGCTATCAACGATGACTCCTTTTAATTGCTGAGGCACCAATTCCATATTAAATTTATAAATGTCATGTCTTCCTTTTCCTAAAGATTTGTCAGAAGATAAATAACCTCTTGTTCTAGACGCTAAAAAGAATGCAACCTCATCATACTGTGTATTAATAGTACTACCTAAGTTAACAGGTTGACTGTAACCTGATCTTCTAATTCTACTAGTAAATACATCAAAACCTCCTATATTAGCATGTCCTTTAGACGAAAAGTAAATTTGCTTTCCATCTTTAGATATAGATGGATACTTATCATCTTCTGCTGTGTTAATTTGGTCACCCAAATTTACAGCGTCATATAAAGTTCCATCAGGTCTAATTCTAGCTACGTACAAATCAAAACCTCCAAAGCCTCCAGGTTTGTTTGAAGAAAAGTATAATTTGTCTCCATTTGGATTTACAAAAGGGTTCTCTATAGAATAACCATCAACATTAATATCTAATAATTGCTGCTCTATCCAATTTCCTTTTGAGTTTTTCTCTAAAGTAGTTTTATATAATTTATAGATTGCAGAACCATCTTCTGTACTTCTTGTATAATACATAGTCTGACCATCTGGTAAAAAACTAACTTGATCTTCGTTATCTAACGTATTTATTAACCTTGAAAATAAAATTGGATTATCTAATGTACCATCTTTATTAATATCAACACAAAATAAATTACGGTAACCTTCGTCAGTTGATTTGTCTGTTTTTGCTAATCCACCTAGTTTTTTAGCAGAAACCATAATAAATTTATTCATAAAAAATCCAGAACCAAATTCTGAATATTTAGTATTGATACCTGTATCTAAGGTCACAAAGCTGTAACCATTGTTACCAATGACTTCAACATTAGAATCTGTTATATTAGAATCCTCTATATATTCGGCTGTATCTTGAGAAAAAGATAGTTGTGTTATAAAAAACACTACACACACATACAATGACTTCATAATTAAGGGCTTTAAAATGAATTAATACATTGTAAATATATACCAATGACTTATTTACAGCATAAGAATTAGATGAATTGCCATAATAATCGATATGGACAATGCATTTTGTCGAAAACTACTATAAAACAACTATTTAATAGTAATTGTTTAATAAATACTATAAAAATTAAGCGTATTATAAATTATTTGCAGTAAAAATTTAGATTTAATGAAGATTTTATTTTAGTATTAAAAGCTATTTTACACTTAGCTATTGAATTAGCTTTTTATCGGTAATTAAGTAAAGTATTGAATAAAATAAATCCGATAAACGGTAAATCATTATTTATTTAAAGCCAATAAATCATCAAGATATTGTCTAGTATTTGATAATCTTGGCACTTTGTGTTGACCTCCAAGTTTATCATTTAACTTTAACCAATCGTAAAATAGTTGTTCTCTAGCCA
This sequence comes from Olleya sp. YS, assembly GCF_029760915.1. NCBI lineage: Bacteria > Pseudomonadati > Bacteroidota > Flavobacteriia > Flavobacteriales > Flavobacteriaceae > Olleya > Olleya sp. YS. The sequence continues at coordinate 657,565 of NZ_CP121685.1, forward strand.
CATTAATTTTTGGTTTATTAAGTGTCATATTATTGTAGCGTTTAGCTTCGTAATCTGAATTTAAGCTTTTTAACGCGTTATCAAATAGTTCATTAAAATAATTCAAGTCTTTTGGAGGAGTTTTAAATTCTATTAACCATTCATGAGCGCCTTTTTCTTTACCTTCCATAAATATTGGTGCTGCTGTATAATCTACAATTTCGGATTTTGTTTTTTTACATACCTTTTTTAAAGCATCTTCAGCATTTTCAATAATTAACTCTTCTCCAAAGACATTAATATGGTGTTTGGTACGACCAGATACTTTTATTCTATAAGGACTTATTGATACAAATCTTACAGTATCTCCTATTTTATATCGCCAGAGTCCAGCGTTGGTAGTTATGACTACAGCATAGTTTTTATTAAGTTCTACTTCACTAAGCGGAATAATTTTCTGATCTTTTGTTCCATATGCATCCATTGGGATAAACTCGTAAAAAATACCATAATCCAACATTAATAATAAGTCTCCAGAATAGTTTTGATCTTGTATGGCAAAAAACCCTTCTGAAGCATTATACGTTTCGTAATATTTAAATTCTTTTTTTGGTAAAATATTTCTGTATTGTTCTATGTAAGGATTAAAACTTACGCCTCCATGAAAATAAACTTCTAGATTTGGCCAAACATCAAACAAGTTTGTTTTTTCGGTTTTATCCAATATATTATTTAATAAAACCAACATCCAACTTGGTACACCTGCTAGACTGGTAACATTTTCATTTATAGTCTCATTAACTATCGCAGCCATTTTTGTTTCCCACTCACTCATTAAAGACACTTTACTACTAGGTGTACTACTAAATTCTGCCCAAAAAGGCATATTATCTATTAATATAGCGCTTAAATCTCCAAAGACGGTTCCGTTTTCTTTGTAAAGCTCCTTACTTCCACCTAAGCGTAAGCTTTTACCAGTAAATAGCTGCGAATCTTGATTATTATTTAAATACATACATAATAAATCTTTACTAGCTGCATAATGGCAATCTTCTAAACTATCAATACTTACAGGAATAAATTTACTTTTGGCACTTGTGGTTCCGCTAGATTTTGCAAACCACTTAATAGGTTTAGGCCAAAAAATATTATTTTCACCTTGTCTACTTCGTTCTATACTATCTTGAAAATCTTCATAGGTAGTTATTGGTACTCGCTCTGCAAATGTTGCATAATTTTTTATTGAAGAAAACTCGTAAGACCTTCCCATTTCTGTGTCTTTAGCGGTATCTAATAAACTAAATAATAACTCTTGTTGCACCTCGTTTGGGTACTTTAAAAACAACTCTATTTGATGAAATCGCTTCTTTAAAAACCAAGATGCAATAGAATTAACAAGAGGAATTGGCATAGTTATTTGTATCTTTAAGTTTTAAAAATAATACTTTTTTTTATGACCTACCAAGGTGTTTTAACAAAAATGCAAACCGAATTTTTAGAGCCTATTTCTTATTATCTAGTCTTTAAAAACGATTTTATAAATCTTAACCAATTATTAAACAAAACATTACAGTTTACTTTTATAGGTCATGAGTGTTTAAACTGCCATTTAAACAAACCTATATACCGTCAAGGATTTTGCAAAAGCTGCTTTTTTGACATTCCACAAGCTGCAGATTGGATTATGAATCCTGAGTTAAGTCAGGCGCATTTAGATATAGAAGACAGAGATTTAGCTTACGAAAAACAAGTGCAACTACAACCACATATTGTATATCTTGCCAACTCTAGTAATGTAAAAGTTGGTGTTACTAGAAAAAGTCAAGTCCCTACACGATGGATAGATCAAGGTGCACATGAAGCTATAGAAATTGTTGAAGTTCCTAACCGTTATTTAGCAGGCATTACAGAAGTTGCTTTAAAAAATCATATTGGTGATAAAACCAATTGGAGAACCATGCTAAAAAATGATATTGTTGATGAAAATCTAGTAGAATGGCGAGATAAGCTGAAGCAATACATTCCTGACGAAGCTAAACCATATTTTATTGAGGATAATCAAGAAACTAACATCCAGTTTCCAGTCTTAAACTATCCTAAAAAACCTAAGTCATTAAACTTTGAAAAAGCGCAACACTATAAAGGTATATTAAAAGGAATAAAAGGTCAATACCTAATTTTTGAAGATGATACAGTTTGCAACATTAGAAGTAATGAAGGACTTGTGGTTAAAATTGATGTTTTATAATTTTATTAACAGCACAAACGACTGATTATAAGTAAATTGAAATAAAAATTTACTATGAAAATTCCTGTTATGTTTTGGGTAGCTATTACGACGCTACTATTAGTTACAGTTATCATAATGGTAGCTATGGATATGGCTTTTAATTGGGTGTTTTACTTGACTGTTTTAGGACAAGTTTTAGTTGGCGTAATGGTCTATAAAGTTCTTAAAGACAATTATTTTACCGATAAAACTTTTGAAAATTTTTACGAGGACAGACCTATAAATTATCGTAAGTAATATTATTTACTATTTAAACCAGCTAGAGTATTTAATGTAATTTTCTGCAATTCTGTTAATTTCTCCATGGATTAGCTCTTTACTTATATCCTTTACTTTTTTGGCTGGGACACCTGCATAAATACTTCCAGATTCTACAACTGTATTCTGTGTCACTACTGCTCCTGCTGCTACAATGCTATTACTTTCTACTACACAATTATCCATGATAATACTTCCCATACCTATCAACACATTGTCTTGTATAGTACAACCGTGGACTATGGCATTATGACCTATTGAGACGTTATTTCCAATATTTGTTGGATATTTTTGATACGTACAGTGTACTACTGCTCCATCTTGGACATTTACTTTGTCTCCTAATTTTATATAATGCACATCACCACGTAAGACTGCATTAAACCAAATACTACAGTGTTTACCAAATTGCACATCGCCAACTATGGTAGCGTTTTCTGCTATATAACAATCTTCTGGAATTTGAGGTGATTTACCGTTTACGGATTTTATAATTGGCATGATTTATATTTAAGGTTTTTATTAATTTATTAAGTTAACTATCAATTAAAATAAGACAGTAAATCAGATTTTTTGGAGGCTGAAACCATAATTTCTTTACCATTACTTAATATTACGCTTCCTCCTTTTCCTTTAATGTACTTAACAACTTCGCCAACATTTACAAGATAGCTTTTATGTACACGTGCAAATCCTGAAGGCGTTAAAGCATCTTCAAAATATTTAAGTGTCTTACTAACTAACTTCTTTTTGTTATTTTTTAAATAAATCTCGGTATAATTGTCATCTGCTTTACAATACAATATATCCTTAGTATTTAAAACCTCAAAACCATCTTGTTGCGGTATTGTTATTTTACCTTCTACATTGTTGGTTTTTGGGATAAGCACCTGATCTTGTAACGCATCTTCTTTAGTTCTTATTTCCATGACGTAATCTACAGCTTTGATAAGCTCGTCAATATCAATAGGCTTCATTAAATAATAAGAAGCGTGTGCATTGAGTGCATCCATTGCGTAATTATTGTAGGCAGTAACAAATACAGTCTCAAAATCACGATCACCTACTTTGTCTAACAAATCAAATGCATTGCCATAAGGCATCTCTACATCTAGAAATACAAGATCTAAATCTAAGTTTCTTATTAGCTCTAATCCTTCGTTAATATTGGAAGCTTCTCCTAAAATGTTAACATTAGGACAATATTTAGCTAGATAATTTTTTAAAATTAATCTACTGTTTTCTTCGTCTTCTACTAGTATTGCATTTAGTTTCATAATCAATTTCCTGCGTAGGCAGAAATTTTTTAGTTATTTACTTTGTCTCTAAAATTGTAATCTCTTAATCTTTTTTCAAAGTCACCACAACCTTGGTCCCAACATCACCTTGGTTTCCATTATCATCAATAAAGACATCTACTTTATCCTTATACATTTCGTTTAAAATAGACACCCGTTTTTTAATGTTTCCTAACCCTTTAGAGTTATGTTTTTGTTGATTTTCGGTCTTTAAACTTTTTGACTTTTTACGTCCTATTCCGTTATCTGCAATTGTAATTTCAATTTCTCCAATACGTTTTTTGGAGATTGAAATAGCTAATACACCTTTTTCTTCTTTGTAGCGCAATCCATGCCATACAGCATTTTCTATATATGGCTGCAGTAACATTGGTGGAATTTTGTAGGCTTCTACATCTATAGTATTATCAACCTTAATGGTATAGTCAAATTTATCTTTAAATCTAAAATGCTCTAATTTTGTATACAACTCAATAAGCTCAATTTCTTTTTCTAACGGAATAAAATCTTCTTCAGAATTTTCTAAAACTGCTCGCATTAGCTTAGAAAAATCTGATAGATATTTGTTAGCTGTTCGCTCATCATTAGTGGCAATAAAACTGTTAACCGAGTTTAATGCGTTGAAGATAAAATGCGGATTCATCTGACTGCGCAAAGATTTTAAAGCCAATAAATTATTAGCTAACTTTTGTTGCTTAATATATTTATACATTAAGTAAGCGGTTAATGCTAATAGAAGTAAACCTCCAATTAAGGAATAAATTATTAATTGTTGGCGCTTGTTTTTCTCATCAGACAACTCGACTTGACTCAAGGTCAATTTTCTGTCCGTTTCTAAAGTATTTATGCGGTTTTGTTTTTCTACAATACGCTTATTAAATCTGGCTGCTTGAGCTATTTCTTGCTCTTTTTTAATGTATAACTCATCAACCGTTTTTGTGTATTCTTCAAATGCCAAACGTGCTTTATCAATATTTCCTGCTTCCAAATACACATCAGATATTTTTTTTGTAGCATCTTTTTTTACTATTAAATCTTCACGTTTATCTGCTTCAGCAATACTTTTTTCTAAATACGGAATGGCTTCCTCGTAATCTTTTTGAAGAAAATAAGCATTCCCAATTTTATAGTTTTGCTTTTGTTTGGTTATTGCGCTTTCGTTATCAATAATAGAATCTTTTTCTATTGCATCAATATCTTTAATAATTTCTTTTCTGGTCTGTATTTCCGCATCATAAGAGCGGTTTACATTCTGAAAATCTGCAAATTTAACCTTCTGCTCTACTTCTCTGGTTTTATTTTCTTTAGCAGCTAAAACTACTGAGTTTTCAAGTAAGTCTTCAGCCATTTCTTTTTCTCCTTCTTCATTATACACTTCACCTAATTTAGAGTTTAAGTCCGTTATTTTTGACTGTATGTTGTTTTCGGACGCTACTTTCAATCCGTCTTTATATGCGGTTGTTGCCTTTTTATTGTCCTTAGTTTTAACATACACATCACCTAACCCTTCTTGCCTCAATACATGTTGCCAGTTAGATAAATTTTCTGGCTTTAAACTGTTGTAAATAGCTAAACTCTCTTGATAATTTTTATTATTAAAATAAGCTTTAGCCAGTTTTAAACTAACGTCGTTAGACTTTACGTTATTTAAACTTATTCTATAATTGGTTACCGCTAAATCAAATTGTTTCCAATGCATGTAGACATCTGCTAACACTTCAAAAGCTTCTGCGTTTTGTTTAACTGAAGTGCTTTTTGGAATGCTCTCTGTAATAAATTGAATACTTTTTTCAGCAGATTTTTTCTTATAGAATATTGCCGAATCTATTGCACTTTCAAAACTGTTATCTTTTATTTTATTTTTATAAATGTATGATCTATCAATAACAGGTTCTACTTCAACCCTAATATCATCATCAGATTTCACTTTATAATAAATAGTTTCAAAGTCCTTATGACTTATCATAATTTCGTCACCCATTTGGACATCAATTCTAAATTCTCCACCAATATTTGTACTTGTGTAAGAGCCACCATTTACTTGGATGTTAACATCTGAAATTGGATCGTTATTATTACTTTCTCTTACCAAACCTTTAACGGTAAATGTTTCTCTTTTAGAATCATTTAATTGGTCTTGTGCGTACAAAGATTGCTGTACTATAAGACATAAAAAAAGAGGAATAATTAAATGTAGGTGTTTCATCAATAAAATTCTAAAACATAAACTTACGCACTTTAAATCATTTAATAAAATGTGATTTTCCTGTTTAAGAGTTAAAAGGAGAGTAAAAAGAAGGCTTTACTCATTTGTAAACTAACCTCACTCATTTATACAATGAGTTCCCTCATTTTGAATTTTGTTTTAATTAATATGCTTCTAGGTTTACCAAAACAAAATTTAAATAATTATGAAATACACAACATTCGCTTATCTATTACTTTTACTTTCATTTAGTGCTCAAGCACAACATAAAGGCAATTACAATGAAGGCATTTCTAGGCAAAATATTGCTACAGGCAATGCAGTAGTTTATGGACATTCACCTAAACATATGACTCCTAATTTAAATCCAAGCAGCACCATTATTATAGATGTTAGAGCATTGCAAAATGTAAAAGCCAATTCTTACACAGCTATTTTTAATGTCTCACAAATTGGCAAAACAGCTGATTCAACCAACCTATTAATGAATAATCGTATAAATAATATTAAAAGAGAATTAGCACAATACGGAATTTTTGAAAAAGACATTGCAATTGACGTCATTTCGTTTGTTCCAGTTTATGAAGTTGAAGTCACTAAAAAACTATTTAGCAAAACCTATACAGAAGTCCCTAAAGGATTTGAATTACAACAGAATATCCATATCCAATTTACCAAAACACAACAGTTTGAAAATATTTTAACTGCTTGTGCAAAAAATGAAATTTACAATTTAGTAAAAGTGGATTACTTTATTGAAAACATAGCAGAAGTCTACAAAAATTTACAAACCAAATTATTAGCCCTTATCGCAGATAAAAAAGAGTATTATTCTATTTTAGGTTTTGATTTAAAAGACTATAATTCTATAATGGCTGATCAAAAATATTGCTATTTCCCAAAAGATTTTTATCAAAATTATCAAGCTTATAATAGTATCTCGTTTCAAGCTTTAAAGCAAGACAAAGGTGTGACAGAAGCTAAAAAGCAAACGTCTTATTACTATCAACCTTTATCCTACGAAAATTATGATATAGTAGTCAATCCATCTATTTTAGAACCTGTAGTACAAATAGGTATGGAAATAAAATTACACTTTACACCAAAACCTAAAGAGCAAGAAGTAAAACCAGAGGTTAAAACTGAAATTAAACACAAATACTATGTAATTTCTCCAGACGGAAGCATAGATGTCAAAGAGTTAAAAACAGATAATTAAAAATTATAACTTAACCCATAAAAAAAGCCTCGCGATTGCGAGGCTTTTTTTATATCTTTTTTTGTGTTTAGTTAACTGCTGGACAGTTACAGCTATATCTTGCTCTACCACAATTAAAGTTATAACCTAACGTTAATTGATGAAATCCACCATTATTAAAAACCACCGAATTAGCTTGGTAACTATAAGTATAAGCAAATACAAAGTTATTAACTTCTACACCCAGTATTGGCGTTATATATTGTAATTTTTGACTACTTACTCCTGCGCCATCAACAAACTCAGCTCCATCTAAAGATCGTCTGTAAGACAATCCACCCCAAATTTTACCAAAATCAACAGTCTTATAAGCTTTCAAATTGATATCAAAAGAAGCTTCTTCAGTAGCATCTCTATACATGAACATTGCAGAAGGCTCGAAGCTCCAATCACTTCCGTAACTACCAAAAGTATTACCAACAGACAATAAATAAGTTCTTAAGTTGTCATAACTTAAACCTTGCTCATTAAAATTAATACCATCATTTTTAAGTAAGTTTTTTACCGTAGCATGTGCATAAAAATTATACAGAAAGTAAGAAAATCCTAAATCGACATTAAAATTTGTTGCAGATTGTTCGATACCAGCAATTATTGGGTCAAATCCATCTGCCAAGAAACTAGTTTCATCTAATTTATACTGTATAGCACCAGCACTTAAACCAAAAGATAATTGATTTAAATCTGTTTCACTTCTAGAAAACATAAGGTGATGCGCATAAGTTAGGTAAGCTCCTGTTTGAGAGTGGTACCCATTTTTATCACTATATACAATAGCTCCAATACCAGATTGTGAGTCGCCTATCCTTCCATTAATACTTGCAGTTATTAGTTTGGGGGCATTATCATCTCCAAACCATTGTTGCCTACCAGTAATTCTGAGTTTGGCGCAGTTTGCTGCACCAGCCATAGAGGGATGTATCAAATATAAATTATCCGATAAGTAATCTGAATAAATAGGTAATCCTTCTTGGGCTTTAGAAAATTGAGCACTAAATAAGGCTACAATTACTATTAAAAATATGTTCTTTAATCTCATAATCTCTTATTTCGAGGTAGATTGGTCTAAAAATAGCTAGGCTATCAGGTTAATAACTCTTTTTTTAGTTAAAAATTATAACCAAATTTCAAATATATAAATTTACAACTTATAAATTCAATCCTAAAAGTTAAAGCTTCCAAGATAAAAATGTTTTATCAGAAAAACTAAAATAAATCAAAATTGAAGCTTTTATAATGTTCAAATATAATAGATATCTATACTTTTCTTTAGTATTTTTGCAAAAAAATAGTAAGATGAGTAATTTCAAAGTTTCCATACAAGAGACCTCCAACCCAAGCATAATTAAATTTGAACTCAATCAATTTATAACCAAACATCAAAGTTTTGAGTTCAACAATATAGATGAGGCTAAAGATTCACCTTTAGCTCAACAATTATTTTATTTACCTTTTGTGAAAAAGGTCTATATTTCTAGTAACTTTATTGCTATAGAACGCTATAATATTGTTGAATGGAACGATGTTAAAACTGAAGTTGCAGAGCAAATCGAATCTTATTTAAACGAAGGTAATTCTGTTGTAAACGATACTGCAAAATCCAATAAAATTGCTGTTACTGTTTATACAGAAAGTACACCAAACCCTTCCGTTTTAAAGTTTGTAGCTAACAAAAAATTGGTTACATCTTCCTATGAATTTACGTCTATTGAAACCGCAAAACCATCTCCAATGGCGACTGCTTTATTTCATTTTCCATTTGTAAAAAGTATCTTTTTTGATGAAAATTACGTGTCAATAACTAAATATGATATTGCTGAATGGAATGATATTTCATTAGAATTAAGAGAATTTATTAGAACTTACATCGAAAATGGTAAAGAGATTGTATCTCCAAATGCTCCTGAAGTTGTTGAGAAATCAATAGAAAAAGTTGAAGCTCATTTTGAAACACTTGATGACACCTCAAAACAAATTGTAAATATTTTAGAGGAATACGTCAAACCAGCTGTTGCGAGTGATGGTGGAAATATTCAATTTGAATCTTATGATGAAACTTCTAAAACTGTAAAAGTTATTTTACAAGGTGCTTGTAGTGGTTGTCCATCTTCAACATTTACACTAAAAAACGGTATTGAAAACATGCTGAAAGAAATGCTAGCGGGTAAAGTAAATTCTGTTGTAGCCATCAATGGTTAATTTCAGCTTTTAAAAGTGACACTTTATCTATTTTAATACTGTATTAGAAGTTAGAATGCTTCAATTATTACTTTAATATTCGTAATTTTAGAAAAAGAAACATTAATTAAAAACCAATATTATGGCAGTATTAAAAGTAATTGAAGTTTTATCTAACTCTGATAAGAGTTGGGAAGACGCAACAAAAAAAGCAGTAAAACAAGCCTCTAAGAGTGTAAATAACATACGTTCTGTATATGTACAAGAGCAAAGCGCTATTGTTAAAGATGATGATGTTACTGAGTTTAGAGTAAATCTAAAACTTACTTTTGAAGTAAAGTAATTTTAGTTCTTAATGGTATTAAAAAAGCCTGAACGAGATGTTCAGGCTTTTTTATGTTTATGTTTTTAAGCAATCTTATCGTTTTAAAGTAAAGTGTGCTTTAAATTGTTTTTGCTGTGTTAAATCACTTGGTTCTTTATAGTCTATTGTAAACCAATAGTCACTGGTTGGCATTGGGTTACCATTAAAGGTTCCATCCCATCCTGGACTGGTTGGACTTAACTGCTTTAACAACTTACCATAACGGTCAAAGATGTAGATGACTGCATCTGGCTGGTTTTGGATTCCGTAAATATTCCAAGTGTCATTAAAGCCATCATCATTTGGTGTAAAGAAGTGTGGGTAGTCCATTACGGTTACTGGCACACTGGTTTCTCCACATCCATTGATGTCTCTTACCGTTATTATATGATCGCCTCCTGCAACATCTGTAAAGGTATAAGTGTAGCTGCCATCTGTATTTAATACACCTAATTCCCATACACCATCATCTAAGCTAAACTCGTAAGCTGAGACTCCGCTTCCTGTGGCTGTGACTAATATATTATGGACGTCTGCAAACGCTTCGGTGGTAACCTCTGCGTCTACCACTGGTGGTTCGCTTTCTTCTACAATAGTGGTATCTGAGTTTTGACACATCGTAACACTACTTGTGGTCACATCTGTAACAATCACAGTATAGTTTCCGCCTTGTGTTGGTGTTAAACTACTTCCGGTTTCTCCTGCAAGGGTAACACCTTCTAATAACCACTCAAAGGTATAGTCTGTAGTGTTTAATCCTGTTTCTATTACTGGTGGATTAACCACTTCTGTTCCGTTAGTATTGATACATAGCAAATAGCTATCGTCTATATCAAACTCTGGTAATGGGTTGACTTGCAAGGTGATTTCTGCAGTTTCATAACAAATAGAACTGTCTATCATGGTTCCGGTTCCTGTACCGTCATCTACCATCGTGTCGTTATCCACACGTACATAAATGACTTGTGGGTTGGTCGTATTTTCATACAAGAATGGTATTGGATTGGTACCTGCATCTGCATCTGCTTGTGTCGCATAGTAGCTAACAATGTAGTTGGCTGGATCTTGTCCATCTAACACGTCTGGGTTTTGAGTTAGTAAATCAAACTGAGCACTGTCGTTAGTCGTATCTCCATCAGTCTCCATATTATCATCACAAATCTCATATACGATTGGTACCATATCTGGATTGGCTTGTGCGGCTTCTTGAACTTCTATATTGAAGCTGGTCGTCGTGTCACAACCCGTTAGCGTATTGGTAATATTTACATAAATGGTTTGTGGGTTACTGGTATTGGTATACGGACTGCTTAATGCATTCATCGCTGTGTCTGCTTCACCTTGTGTTTCATGGTAGGTTACCGTGAATATACTTGGGTCTTGTCCATTTAATATCTCGTCTGTTTTACTTTCTAAATCAAATCCGTATTGTCCATCGTTAAATAGTTCGCAATAGATATAATCTTCTATTGGACTTACTACTGGTAATGGATTGACAATTACATCAAAACTAACAATGGTATAACATCCTGTTCCGCTTGTTCCTGTTGCATCTGTCCCGTTTGTAACACGTACATAGATGGTTTGTGGATTGATGGCTACGCCTGGATTGGCTGGATCCTCATTGGTATGCATCGTTGGATCTGCTATTTGATTGGTTCCTGATAAGGCGTCATTTAAATCTGTATAGTAGCTTGCGCTTACTCCTGCTTCGCCATTAATGGTTGCCACTTCATTGGTAGTTAAATCAAAGATTTCTATTAAATCGTTTGGACCAACGACGTTAACATCATCACACAACTCTAAATTATCTGGATTTGGTGTTGGTGTTGGGTTTGGTAACACACGAATAGTAAGTGTGGTAAAACTGAAGCATCCTGTGTCTTCATCTGTAACTCTAACATATACCGTCTGTGGATTGGCTGGATTGCCATTAACCATCATATTGGTATACATGGTTGGGTCTACTATAGCGTTGGTGTCTGCTTGTGCATCTGCTTGGGTTTCGTAATAGGTAACAATCCAACTGACGTTTCCTGCGGTGATTTCGTCATTCTTAACCGTTAAATCAAAGACTGCCATGTCATCATTATTTTCATAATAGTTAGCGTCTAGCTCATCACAAATGGCTAATGGTGTTGGTTGCACAATTACTGGTGGGAACTCTACACGTATAATAAACTGTCCTGTACTTACACATCCATTGGTATTACTAACTAGTCTGATATAAATAGTTTGTGGATTGGTAGCATTGGTATAGTTGCCTGTATTGACAATTGGACTGGTACCATTCTCTGCGTTTAATTGTGTAGTGTGATAGGTTAATGTAAAATCTGCTGGGTTTTGAGCTCCTAAGATTTGCGGTGTCATGACCGTATCAAAATCAAATTGATTGAAGCCATCACTATTATCATCACACACAATATAATCGTCTAAAGCTACTGGTACTACTGGTGAAGGTTGTACTTCTAGTGGTAATACAACAACGGTAATACAGCCTGTTAGATCGTTTTCTGCTCTAACATATATCATTTGATTGTTGGCTACAATATTGGTGTATGGACTGGTTAATGGGTTTAAGTCATTGGTCGCATCTGCTTGGGTTTCGTGGTAGCTAATGCTAACGTCTGGCTCGCCATTTAATATGGTTGCTGTTTGACTGTCTAAATCAAAGCTGGTAAACCCATCGTTATCGTCATCACATTCTACTAGTGCTGTTGGATTGGCTACTGGTGACGGGATAGGATTGACTCTTAAATCTAAGGTTATAGTACTAACACAGCCTGTTACATTATCTTCTGCACGTATATAAATTGTTTGTGGGTTTGCTGACGTTGCTGGAGCAACTATGGTATTGGTATAAGGGCTAAAAATCTGATTTGCTGCGATTGCATTGTCTGCTCCTGCTTGTGTGTCGTAATACGTTAATGTAATTCCCGTTTGTCCGTTTAATATTTGTGCATTAGCATCTTCTAAATTAAAAGCTTCTACCTCATCTCCTGGATTATTGTAATCGCATAACTCTAATGGGTCTGGTTGTACTAATACTGGTAATGGATTGACTATTAAATCCATAGTGGTTATGGTAGAACACCCATTAGTATTATCATCTACACGCACCCAAACGGTTTGCATGTCTGGTGTAGTATTGGTGTAGGCATTAGGTGTGGCTATAGCGTTTTGCGGTACTGCTGCATTGGCTGCAGTCTCATAAAACGTGATGGTATAGTCTGCTGCTGCTAGATCGTTAGTCGCATCTGTATCTAATTGGTTTAAAATCTCTGCATTGTTTAATTCTAAATCAAATATTGCTATACCATCTGCATCGTTATCACAAACTTCTAATGGGCTTGGGTCTGTAATCTGAGGTGTTGGGTTTACTATTAATACTAAATCGACAAAGCTAGCACAAGCTGTCGCTATTGTTGAACTTTCTACGCGTACATAAATGGTTTGCATGTCTACCACAATATTATTGTATGGACTAGCTAGTGCATTGACGTTGTTTTGGGCATCACTTGGTGTTTCGTGATAAGTAACCGTTAAGCCTGGTGCGCCTCCTGTGATTTCCGCTTCGGCATCACTTAATGTAAATACGCCAAAACCATCACTGTCTGGATCACAAAACTCTAAAGGGGTTGGTGTAAAGGCTACTGGTGCTTGCTCGACATCTAATTGTAAGGTTGTAGTTGTGTAACAGCTTGTATTAACATCCTCAACTCGTACAAAAATCACTTGTGGATTACTAATATTTGTGTAGGGAATTGGTAATGGATTAACTTCCATATCTGCATCCATTTGCGTTAGATAATACGTCACTGCATAGGCTGGATTACCTCCACTAATCTCATTGTTTTTTATGCTTAAGTCTATAGATGTGAATCCGTCTGGAATAGCATCATCACAAACTTCTAAGGGTGTGGGTGGTACTACAGTTGGTAATGAATTTACAACCAAATTAAACTGCGTAGAACCATAACATGTAGGATTAATATTGTCGTTTACTCTAACATAAATGGTTTGCTGCGGAGATGTCATATTTTGATATGCTCCAGGATTTAAGATTGGATTAGTCTCAGTAGCAACATCTGCCATGTTTTCATAAAAAGAGACTGTAAAGTTCATCGGATCTTGAGCTCCTAAAATAGTAGCTTCTTGACTAGTTAAATCAAAGATTTCAAATCCATCATTTGATATGTCATCACAAACAATCATATCCATAGGCTGATTAGCTGTAGCATTAGGATTTACAATAAGCGTAAAGCCACCATGCGGTAATTGGTTAGCAGAATAACAACTTGGGTCTATAGTACTTTCAACTCTAACAAAAATATATTCGTTATTGCTACCATTGTACGGACTTATTAATGGGTTGTTATCTGTATCTGCATCAGCAAATGAGTTGTGATAAGTTACAGTGTATTCTGATGGTAATTGAGTCCCTAAAATTGTTAGTGTTTGAGATTCTAAATCAAATAACTCAAACCCATCATTGGATGCATCATCACAAACTTCAATATTAGGAGCTTGATTTATAACTGACATAATTACATCTAAATTAAAAGGACTGATATCTGAACAAGTTTCAGATAAAGCATCTTCTATTCTAACATAAATAACTTCTGGATAAGTCCCAGAACCTACATAGTTAGCAGGATCTAAAATAGGGTTTACATCATTTTGAGCATCGTCTAACCTATTATGATAACTCACATTTACATCTGCTGCATTTTGGGTACCAATAACTTCCGTATCATTAACGGTTAAATCAAATATTTCAGGTCCAGCTGAGTTGAAGCATGCAAAAACATCAATAGTATTTTCTACCATAGGACCTGCAATAAATTCTATTAAAATAGAATCTGTAGCCTGACAGGTAGTAGAAAATACAACATCTACACTATAAACACCTGGTGAGGTAGCGTCTAAAGTAGAACCTGTTTCACCAGGAATAACATTTCCATCTAAATACCATGTATGTGTAGCAGTAGGCAAATTGGTATCCAATGGAATTATTCCTCCACTACAAATAGCGTTTCCTTGCGCGATAGTAATGTCATCGCCTAATTCTCCACCTAAATTAAAAGTTCCTGCTCCTAAAAATACTGCAGCATTATATGCTGTATCAAATGCATCTGCAATTACTAATTTTATATTATAAGTATTATTAGGTATTACGTTTGAAAATGCAGTCATTGATCTAGTGTACCCTCTAAAGTTGATAGGAGCATTAGCAACAGGTAAACCTGTAGCGCCATAATAAGAATCAAAAAACTGTGGATTAACTGATGCACAACTTGCGTTGTAAGTATCATCTCTTACCGTAAACACAGAAACTACGTCTGTAGTCCCAGGAACTATTGCTAAATTTGTTACGGTTCCTGTTGTTAGGTCTGTTAACAAAAAAGCAAAAGCATCTGTAAAACTACATTGAAATGTACCATACTCTTCAGAAGCAAATAAAAAGTCAAAACTTATGCTATTAGCTATTGGCACAAAATCGAATTCAATAAAAGAAGCATCATTTGAATCTCCTAAATTTAAGGTGGGAATAGCATTTTCTAAATCTGCATCACCAGGCCAACCTCCACTACTTTGTGTACCAGTTTCTGGACCCTCTGCTTCCATCGCATCTCCAGAATTTAGGACAATACCAGCTTCAAAAGGAAAAGCTCCAGGAACTGCTGAAAAGTATCCAATTCCATTTTCTTGACCAAAATTTGAGCCTGTACTCCAATTAATATTGGATACAGCTGCACACGGACTGTCAATCAAGACATCCTCAACCAATTCTGGGACGGTATAAGTTGTTTGATCTACATCTATATATGGACTCAAGACTTCTATTTGAATCGTGGTAGACTCTGAACATCCTGTTGGATTAGTATCAGTAACAGTTAAAGTAGCTGTAAACGTACCAATATTATTGTAGGTGTGATTTACTGTTTGACCTGAACCTGTAGTTGCATCGCCAAAGTTCCAAGAGTAGACAGCACCTGTCCCATCATCTTCGAAAGTAGCACTACCATTAAAGATTACATTACCACCTAAAGGGATTTGAACAACTCCAGCATTAGCTGCTGGGTCTGTAGAATCTATACTTGGTGTTATGGTTTGACAAGATTGAAGACAAGATATATTTGCTGCCCAACCTAATGTATTTGCACTTCCGTCTGATACAAACTGGATGGTTAAACATCCTGTTGAGCTTGTTGAAGAGGCTGAAACCGTCCCAGGGTTGTTAGCAGCTCCACCACCAGAATATACTCCAATTACTGCTGCTGTAGTATCATCACCATCATAAATCGTTAATTCATCAAGACCAATTTGGGTACTAAATAAAGTGAATTGTAATTGAACAAATTGATCTGGTCCGTCTGGACAAATTGTTACAACAAAATTTTCTCCATCTGCATAATTATTTGCATTACCTCCAGAATCGTAAAACACTCCAGAACATTGATTAAATGTTCCGTTTTGCATATTTATATCTTGAGAATAGACATTAATTAATGATCCTAAAAATGCTATAGTGAGTAGAAATTTTTTCATTTCTTTTTTTATAAGAGGGTTTAATAATGGATTAATTTACAATTATACTAAAATATCGCCTAATAAATCTGCTCATTTAACCATAAAACTCGTTGAAAAATACAAATCCAATAAAGGTTAAATATGAACAGCCAAACAGAAGTTTTAAGATTTCAATATTAGTATATCTAATATAACATCTCTGGTTTAATTTTTCCTACCCTAAATTATTAGTTGATTAGATATGTATATATTTGTATCAACAAATAATTTCAAATGGATTTACAACAATGGATTAATAGAGGTGTGGAGATTATGCTTGAATTTGGACCTAAATTATTAGCAGCTATTTTAATATGGATTATAGGTAGTATTATAATTAAACAAATATCAAGAGCCTTAAAAAGATTGATGTTGTCCAGAAACTATGATGTTAGTCTTCAAAAATTTCTATTAAATTTAATAAACTGGATTTTAAAAATTGTTCTTATAATAGTTGTTTTAGGCACTCTAGGTGTTGAAACAACATCTTTTGCTGCTATTATTGCAGCTGCAGGTTTAGCTATTGGCCTAGCCTTACAAGGCTCATTAGGTAATTTTGCTGGTGGTGTTTTAATTATGCTGTTTAAACCCTTTAAAATTGGTGACCTAATTGAAGCCCAAGGTGAAATGGGTGTGGTTAAAGAAATTCAGATATTTACAACTAAGATTACTGGGTTATCAAACCGAGAAATCATTATTCCAAATGGAGCTTTATCTAATGGAAATATTATTAATTATACCACTGAAGGAACTAGACGTGTGGATTTAATTTTTGGCGTTGGTTATGATTCTGATATTAAACAAACTAAAGACGTCTTAATGAAAGTCTTAACCTCTAACCCAAAAGTACTCCAAGAACCAGCACCAACAGTAAATGTAATAGAGTTAGCAGATAGCTCTGTTAATTTTGCTGTTAGACCTTGGTGTAAAGCTGAAGATTATTGGGCTGTTTATTTTGAGACGACAGAAAATACTAAAGACGCTTTAGATGCTGCAGGTATAGAAATACCTTATCCACATGCAGTAGAAATAAAAAAGAAGGATAATTTTATTTAGCTTTTGTACCAACAAAATCTTTTAAATAAAACGGTTCAAAATAAGCGACATCTTCCATGTCGTTTGTCTTGTATTTATCATAAGACAATGCACTCATTTGGTTTGCTGATGGCAACTTAGATTCAACAAAAATAGCATTTGTGCTTTTAATTAATGTTTTTGTTTTTTCTACACCGTTACCAATGAAATAGACCTTATTTACTTTTAACTCGTTACTAAAAGAATTATCGTCTAATATTTGCGCTTCGATTGCTCTAACAGATTTATAGTTAGCATCAAATATTGCAGAATATACTTCCATACGTCTTGCATCTAACATTGGTATTATCAACCCTTCTTCAATATGTACTTGATGTGCTAAAGCTTCTAATGTAGATACTGCAATTAAAGGTTTGTTTAACGCATAGCATAAGCCTTTTGCAGCAGATACACCAATGCGTAAACCTGTGTAAGAACCTGGACCTTTGCTAACAGCAATTGCATCTAGTTGATTAGCTTCTATTTTTGCCTCCTTTAAAACAGCTTCAATATAAACATGTAGTTTTTCTGCATGAGAAAAGCCATTACCATAATCTTCTTTTAAAACCAAAGTCTCTCCTTTGTTAGAAAGAGAGACTGAGCAGTTTGTTGTAGCTGTTTCTATATTTAATATAAATGCCAATTTTACTGAGTTATTGGTTTATCAAGATAAAAGTCTAAAACTTTAGTTTTGAATATAAAATCATACTTGGCATTAATCAAAGAGGATTCTGCGTTTACTAACCTAAGCCTAGTTTGCTCCAAATCGAAAGCATTCATTGCTCCAATATTATAACGCTCTTGAGAATTTTGAAATGCAATTTCTTGAGCTTCTAAACTAACTTTAGCAGCTTCATAAGACAAATATGCAGCTTTAGCATCGGTAAATGCACGCTGTACATTTGCCTCCACATTGAGTTTAGTTTGCTCTAAGTTTAAAGATGCATTTTCTTCTTGAATTTTAGATCTTGCAACATTTGTTTTATTTTGAAATTGAGAAAAAATAGGAATATTTACATTGACACTAAAACGATGTCCCTTTTGTTGATTTAATTGATCAAAGAATGATGCTTCAGTATCAAATAAGTTTGTGAAAAACACATTAGATCCAAACCCATAATTTAAAGAAACTATTGGTAAAAATCCACTCTTAGATATTTCAGTATTTAATTCTGCGTTTTCAATATTTTTTTCTGCAACCTTTACTTCATATCTGTTATCCAATGCATAATTTACTATTGGTTTAGCATTGTCATACATTAGCTCTGCAGTAGGACTATCAATTTCAATCACTTCTATTTGAAATCCCTCATATGGTAATTGTAGTAATTGAGATAAAGTTAACAACGCTAAATCATAATTATTTTGAGCTACAGTTACGCTTTGTAAATCTCTACTTAACGTTGCTTTTGTATCAAATATATTTGCTGCAGGTTGTACTCCTGCATCGACTAAATCTTCTACTTGCTTTAGCTGTTTTTTGGTAAACTCGTATTGTGCTTTGGCTATATCTAAATTTTCGATATTAAATAATACATTAAGATATGCGTTTACTACGTTTAAAGATATATCATCTTTAATTCTATTTAACTCTAACTGATTGGTCTCCAAATTTAATTGAGACTGTTTATATAGGTTTGTTAAACGGAAACCATTAAATACAGTTTGATTAGCGCTTATACTAACGCTAGTACTATTATCTGTTCTATCCACAAACTGACCTGGGAATAATTCTCTGTTTCCTAAAGATAAACTATGTCCTAAATTGGCGTTTACACTAGGTAAAAATTGTCCTTTAGATGCGATAACATCTTGCTCGTTAGACATTAAAGTATTTTGACCTTGTAGTACAGTAATATTATTTTCTAATGCATGTGCAACACACTCTTGCAACGTCCATTTTTTATCTTGTGCTGAAGCAGAACATACTACAAACAGCATTATTGTGCATAAAATCTGTTTCATATTAATTGTCGTCTTCATCGTTATCTTCTTTAGATGCTTTATTCCAAACTTTAATTTTGTCTCCTTCTTTAACACCTTCAGTAATTTCTACGTTAATTCCATCAGACAATCCTAGCTCTACATTTTGCTTTTCAAATTTCCCTTCCTCTTTTTCGATTTCAACAAATGGTTTCTCTGTAATTCTGTTAAACTGTAGTAAGGATTCTTTAATCACTAAAGTACTATCTCTACTTTCCATTTCAATTTCAGCATTTGCACTGTAACCAGCTCTAATTTTTGTTGATGGTTCAACATCTACGTCTGCTTTAATTGTAAATTGTACTGCTCCATTTTCTTCCATACCTTTAGGCGCAACAAATGTTAATTTTGCTGGGAATTCTTTTTCGTTAATAGCTCCTAAAATGACTTTTATCTCTTTTCCTTCTTCTAGTTTACCAACTTCAGCTTCATCTACTTTTCCTTCAAAAATCATTTTGCTCATATCAGCAATAGTTGCAATGGTTGTTCCTGCATTAAAGTTATTACTTTCAATAACTTGATCACCTTCACGTACAGGAATTTCTAAAATAGTACCAGGAATTAGTGCCACAATATTGGTGTTAGCAGAGCCACCACCAGATAGTGATCCACGTTTTATAATTTGATAATTGTTTTGAGCTTGGTTTAATGTCTCTTTGGCTTGATTTAAAGCCAACTCACTGTTTTCAAAATCTTGTCTTGAAATTACACCTTTATCAAATAGTTTTTTATTCCTATCGTATAATGTCTTTGCATTGTTATAAGATAATTTAGCTGTAGAAATTTGCCCACTAGCACCAACTAAGCTTTGCTCGTTAGGCACCACTCTAATTTTAGCAATAACGTCACCTTTTTTCACGATATCACCTTCTTCTACTAAAATCTTATCTATAATACCAGAGATTTGAGGTTTTAACTCTACTTCTTCTTCTGGGTTAAGTTTCCCAGTAGCTACTGTTTTTGTATTAATTGAGGTGTAAAAAGGCTCAGCTGTTTTAAAATCTTCAACAGATTTTTCATTTGAATCTTTAAAATATTTTAACACCCAAACTAGTGCTAAAATTAAGACAACTACGATAATTATTTTTATTATTTTTTTCATTTGGTTGTGGTTTATACTTTACTTGTACGATTATTAAATTTATTTTGATTGATTTTTTATTCTTCTCTTAACGCGTCTATTGGCTTTACGCTAGTAGCTTTAAACGCTGGTATTAGACCTATTAATGTTCCTAAAACAACTAATATTATTAATGCTATAAATACAACAGAAATGGATACAGACGCATTAACTAGAACTGCTTCTGGACCTTGCCCAAAAAAGGTGTCGACAAAAATAAGTAATAATCCACCACTAATAATCCCTAGTAATCCAGCTATTAATGTGATAAACACAGCCTCTAAGATAACTTGTCTTTTAATTTCAAAAGGTGTCGCACCTAAGGCTCTTCGTACACCTATTTCTTTGGTACGTTCTCTTACTGTAATAAGTAGAATGTTACCAATTGCAAATACACCAGCTATTAAAGTGGCTATTCCAACAAACCAAGTTAAAAACTGCATTCCTGTTAAAAATCCAGTGATTTTTGCGAACTCTTTACCTAAATTAAAGCTACCAAATGCACGATTATCTTCAGGATGTACTTGATTTAAATTTCTTAAAATTAGTTTAGCATCCAACTCTATTTGAGAAATGTCATATTCTGGCTTACCAGTAATCATCATCCAACCAATATTTTCTCCCATATTATAGATTTGCTGAAAAGTAGTGAATGGTATATGAATATCACTTGTCGGTCCCATATTAGCATTACCTGTTTCAAACATACCAACAACTTTAAAATTCATTCCGTTTAATTGAATGTATTCGCCAATCATTTCGGCATCTTTTTCAAAGAGCTGCTTATAGATTTCCTCAGAAATAACAACGACTTTTCGGTTTAGGTCAATGTCTGTTTGATTGATAAATCGTCCTTTAATCATTTTCTTTTTTTGAACCTGATCTAACAATGGATAATCACCATTAACACTAAAATTACCTGATAAAAAATTATGAATAACTAATGCAGAACTTTGATTACGTGGTACAACAAATTCGATACCTTCTACATTCTCTTCAATTTTTTTAGCATCACTAATTTTAAGTGGTACTTGACGACCTTCTTGAAACCCTTTAAATGGTTTGCTTGTACTTTGCGACCATACAAATACACTGTTTGTAGCAAAGCTACCAAACAGTCTATTAAACGAGTTTTCTATACCTCGAGCAGATCCTAATAATGCAATAAGTAGTAAAATTCCCCACCACACACCAACCATGGTGAGTGCTGTACGGAGTTTATTTTTCCCTAAGCTATCAAAAACCTCTTGCCACGTATCTCTTTCTAGTAAAAATCGCATAGTTAATCGTTTCTAAGTGCTACAATTGGTTTAATTCTTGATGCTTTTTTTGCAGGTAAATATCCTGCTAGTCCGCCTGCTATAATTAAGGTTATTGTGGCTCCAATAACTAAATTTAAACTTACGTAAGGGTCTTTAATAAAATATTGTTCTAAGCTAGGTCCTACTAATTCTAATATTCCCATACCAAGTAATAGTCCAACAAAACCTGCAATAATGGTAATTAAAATGGACTCCATTAAAATGATTAATACAATAGATTTTGGAGAAGCTCCAAGTGCTTTTCTAATACCAATCTCTTTGGTACGTTCTTTTACAATAAATATCATAATATTGCTAATACCAACAATTCCTGCAATTAAAGTTCCAAATCCTATAATAAGTACTAAAATACCTAAAACAAAAGTCATTTGATCTACTGCTTTAGACTCGTTTGCCAAATTACGTACTCTAATAGCGCGTTGATCGTTTTGAGAGACCATAAAACGGTCTTTAAGTTTTTTTGTTAATACGTTACTAAAACTTATTGCCGAGTCAAAATCCATATCTGGATTATACGTTAAATTGATTTGATCGATATGATCGTTATTACCATAGATTTGTTGCGCAGTAGATACTGGCATATAAATCATACGCTCTTCATTATCTCCACCATCATCAATGAAAGTACCAACAACCTTGTATTGAATTCCGTTAAGGTTTAAATATTTTCCAATAGCAGTGGTTTTTAAAAATAAATCTTCTTCGACTAAACGACCAATTACAACAACTTTAGTTTTATTTTTTATATCAGATTCATTAATATATCTACCATAGGTAACTTTAGTGTTTTCTAAGAATTGATGATCTGGATTTACAGCTCTTACTGAGTAGCTGTTTTTTTCGTTTTTATATATTGCTGTTACGTTTAGATAGATTCTAGAAGTAATGTACTGGACTTTATCTCCAAATTCTTCTTCTATCCATTCTTGGTCTTTGTTTTCAAATTGTATTTGTCGTCCTGCTTGCAATCCGTTACTAGCTTTAGAGGTTCTACCTGAAAAGACAAAAATTGAATTTTTTGCATCATCTACAAATGCAGAATCAAAAGTGTTAAGCAAACCATTGGTTATACCAAAAAGCAAAGCAAATAATAAAATAGCAAAAGACACTGTAAAACCTGACAGTAAGGTTCTGGTTTTATTTTTATTAATACTCTGAAATATTTCTCGCCAAAGGTCTTTATCAAACATGTGCTGAGGCTCTAACTTGATTTACAAATACATCTTCCATAATAACACCATCTTTTAATCTAACAATACGTTTACACATATTTGCGATGTCTTCTTCATGTGTTACCATAAGTATAGTTTTACCTTCATCATTTAAAGATTGGATAAAATCCATAATCTCATAAGACGTTGTGGTATCTAAAGCTCCTGTTGGCTCATCTGCCAATAATAATTTTGGGTTTGCAGCTAATGCACGTGCAATAGCCACACGTTGTTTTTGTCCACCAGACAACTCATTTGGTAAATGGTCTGCCCAATCTTTAAGGCCTACTTTACCTAAATGAAACATGGCTTTCTCAATACGATCTTTACGTTTTAAACCTTGATAATACAATGGTAAAGCAACGTTATCTAATGCATTTTTGTAATTAATAAGGTTAAAGGATTGAAAAATAAATCCTAAAAATTTATTACGATAGATGGCTGCTTTTTTCTCTGTTAAGTTTTTAATAGGTACACCATCCAATATGTACTCACCTTCATCAGCCTCGTCTAACATCCCAATAATATTAAGTAACGTTGATTTTCCTGATCCAGAAGATCCCATGATGGCTACCATTTCGCCTTCTTCGACAGATAAATCAATCCCTTTTAATACATGAAGACTAGAATCGCCAATTGGGTAAGACTTGTGTAGTTTACTTATTTTGAGCATAATTGGTGGTTTTTTTGATTGATGATTAACTCAATATCAATTAGACTACAAAGGACAGTATTTGTTACAATTTTTATTAAAAAATTTTGTTAAAAGAAAAATCAAATGTATTTCTACCCTTTTCTAGTCTTAAAGTATTTCCAATATATAAAAAAACCCAAACCAAAGACAATTATATACGGAATAGACATTAAATATACGATTCCATCATTTATTCCTTTTGCTGCTGCTTGCCCTTCTTCGTTTTCTAAAACTGCACGACACATAGCACATTGTGCATTTGCTTGTACAAATGATAAGATTAAAAATAGAAATAAAAAAACTTTAGTTTTCATACTTATAAGATTCTTCGCTACGTTCTGAACGACAATTACACATAGTAAGGCGAAATCATTAAATATACAACAACACCTGTTATGGCTACATATAGCCATAACGGAAATGTGATTTTAGCTATCTTTTTATGACGCTCAAAATTATTAGTGATAGCTCTGACATAGGTGATTAATACAAACGGAATAACTGCTATTGACAATACAATATGTGTAATTAATATAAAATAATACACATATTTTATAGCACCTTCTCCTCCAAATTTGGTAGAATCGCTAGTCATATGATAAGCAATGTACATTAATAAAAATGACACTGATAAAGCGATAGCTAACTTCATTAAATTTTCATGCTGTTTCCTTTTTCCTTTTTTAATAGACCATACTGCAACAAGTAATACTAATGCTGTCAATGCATTTATGCTAGCATAAATAGGAGGTAAAAAAGTTAAAGGTTGTACGTCAAAACCTAATCTTTTAAGATTGACTCCAAATAAAGCAGCTACTGCTAATGGTATAATTATGGAAAGTGCAACAATCCATTTATTATATTTCTTTTCGTTTTGTAGGTTTTCTGTGTTCATTCTAAATTATTATGAGATCCTGAAACAAGTTCAGAATGACGCATTATTTATTGATTTAATAGCTTTGCAATGTCTTCTTTTAGCATGGTTATTTCTTGCTCAATACCATCTTCATCTACTTTTTCTTGTTCGCTGACAACACCTTTATAAAAGATTTTTGGATTACCAAAATCATCTTTTCTAGAACGTAAATAGCCTTCTTTATCCACTAAAGCAAAGTCACCTGAATGTTCAAAATTTTCTGTATCTACAAAGATGTTAAACCCAATGTTTGATAATTTGTAAATGTCTTCTTTGGGTCCAGTCATTAGATGCCAATTAGGATTGGTTACACCATAGTTGTCAGCATATTCTTTTAACACTTCTGGTGTGTCATTATCTGGCATGATGCTAAACGAAGCAATTCCAAAATCTGGATTGTTTTTAAACGTATTTTGGATAGTAACTAAGTTACTACTCATCCTTGGACAAATGGTTGGGCAAGTTGTAAAAAAGAAATCGACTACATATACTTTACCTAAATAATCTTTATTAGTTATAGTGTTTCCGTTTTGGTCTGTAAAACTGAATTCAGGTACTTTTTTTCGTTCGCCATTTATAACTAGATATTCTAAATCAGATGTATTTGTCTTAGACTTTTGGTCGTTTACAACAATTCCCTTACTTCTGCTTTCGTCTGTACGGTTAATATCTTTATTGGTGATTCGATTAACTATCTTAGGAATAAAAATAATACCAAACAATAGTATAATAAACGAAATACCTATGTATGAATAATTTGGTTTTTTGCTCATAATATTTTTTAAAAGACACTTAAACTTGGCTTAGTGTGACATTATATTTGCAATTTAGTTAATTGGTTTGCTCTCCTTTTAAGTCGTCTGCACGTCGTGTTGTCGAGTTAAATTCGCCCTTACGCTTTTGTCTATATTCTGTAAACAGCACACGCAAATCGTCTGCTCCCATTTTATTTTTTAGTTCTGAAACTTCTTTACAATTGTAAGCTGTTAGCGGGAAAGCCTCTATCTTTTTTTCTATTTCTTTTTTAGTTCTGTCGTCCAAACGTCCTCGTTGATTGAGCTCTTTATCAACAATAAAGACTTTACTTGTAGCTAAGTTAAAATCTAGAACTTCGCTTGTTCTTAAACTATTAAATAGTTTTTTGGTGTCGGAATCATTAACTAGTACAAACTTCCAATACTTAAGCTCGCCATATTTAGTTAGCTCTTTTTTTAGTCTATCTGTCGCTTCTTCTGCACCTTCTGAGACCATCATGACTACCTGAAACTTTTTAAACCCTTGAAATTTATCATAGATTAACTCTTTTAAATTAGAGGTTTCTACAATTTTTGATTCTGGGTCTTTTCCTAAAAAACCTAAAACGGTTATGTGATCTGCTAGTTTTACCTCTGTAGTTGCTGAGGCTAAATTTTGAATATCCAATACCTCTGCTTTTACAACTTCAAGTGGATTGTAATTATTGGTAGATGGATATAAAAACAATAAAAATATTACAGGCAAGAAAAATAAAGCACTTAAAACTACTCCTTTTTTTACATTCTTTTTATCCATAATATCTCCTTCGTTTTTGGTTTTACAAAAATAAAAAAGGTGGCTTTAATAAACCACCTTTTAACTATATTTTATGTCTAATTCAATGTTAGAAATCTCTTTTAATAAATCCGTCTTTGTAGACATCAAATACATATCCACCTTCTTGTAGTAGTATAAAGATTAAGTAGCAAATTAAAAATACTGCTGTCCATACTACTGCACGTCTTAATCCTGCTGTTTCATCACGCATGTGCATAAAATCCCATGTAATGTAGTAGGCTTTAACTAAGGTAAGAATAATAAAAATCCAGTTCAATATTTTCATACCAAAAAATGACTTCATTGTCGATTCTGGTTTGTAGATACCTAAAACAACTTCAATAGCTGTTATGATAGATAATAGAATTAATACTCCCCAAATTTTTTGAGTGTTAGATTTAAACTTAATTAATCCTCTAAATATTTCTAATTTATGTGCGTCTGCTGCCATTTTAAATGTGTTCTATTTTAATTAAACTAAGTAGAAGAAAGTAAATACAAATACCCAAACTAAATCTACAAAGTGCCAGTATAATCCAACTTTCTCTACCATTTCATAGTTTTTACGTCTTTCATAAGTACCTAGAATAACATTAAAGAAAATAATGATGTTAATGACTACTCCAGAGAATACGTGAAATCCGTGAAATCCAGTAATAAAGAAAAAGAAATCTGCAAATAATGGTGAACCGTACTCATTAACCGTTAGGTTTGCACCTTGTACCACTAGTCTACCATTTTCTTTAATTTGCTGTAATGACTCCTCTCTTGATAATACCGTTTTTTCTCCTTCTTCGTTTATAATTTGTGTTCTCACTAAAATATTAGGGTTAGCTTCCATCCCTTTAACTATATCGCTAACTTGATAAGCAGGTAATGAAGCCTCTTCAACAAACCATAATCCAACGTCACGACCGTGTTGTACTCTTTCTGTTGGTGAAGCTACAGCAAAATCTGTAATAGACAAACGCTTAAATTTTTGTTCACCATCAACTGTTGCATATTCTCCAAACTGAAGGATATTACCACCTTTAGTTTGCACAGCTCCATAATCTCCTTTAATAAAAGTTGCCCATTCCCACGCTTGAGAACCAACGAAAATTAAACCACCAATAATGGTTAAAAACATGTACCAAGTTACCTTTTTCTTGTTCATGTGGTGACCAGCATCTACAGCTAATACCATAGTTACAGAAGACATAATTAAAACAAACGTCATAAACGCTACATAAATCATTGGGTAGTTACCATGGAAAAATGGTACGTGCGTAAATACCTCGTCTGCAATTGGCCAAGCGTCTATAAATTTGAATCTTGAAAAACCATAGGCTGCTAAAAATCCTGAGAATGTTAAAGCATCTGATACGATAAAAAACCACATCATCATCTTACCATAACTCGCCTTTAATGGTTGATTACCACCTTCCCAAGTTTTTCCTTCTGTATCAGTAGTTGCAACTGTAGTGTTCATATTGTTGAATTAGTTGTTTAAATGTGGCACAAAAATAATCATTTTATTCAGTTAAAAAAATAGCAAACTCTAAATTTTATAGTGTCTAAATAAGGTTTATTGACTTATTGGATTGATACTTTTTAATTTAGAAAAAAGTACAAGAAAAAAAACAGGTAAATCCAAAGCAAATCTACAAAGTGCCAAAAGGTTTCTGCTAGTTCAAATCCTACGATGTTTTCTGTTGAATATTTTCCTCTTAAATGGTTGATTAACACCACTAACACAGGAATTAGACCGACTACAACATGTACAATATGTACAACTGCAATTAAGTAGATATACGTTACTGTAACATTACTGGTTGGTCCTGTAAAATTGTATCCTAAGTCTATAATTTGATTAAAACCTTTAAATTGATTGTAAATAAAAAACAATCCTAATACAAACGTCAATCCTAACATTGCAGTGGTTAAACTGTTATTACCTTGTTTTAATGCTTTTTTGGCTATTATGAAGGTAATACTACTAACAATCATAATAATGATGCTAATCCAAAACGGTTGAGGCATTTCAAAATTTTGTAGCCAATCTGGTCTGCTACTGCTTACAATAAAAGCACTAGTCCAACCTGCAAACGACATAATTAACGATGCAATACCAAAGTACAACATCATTTTTCTTGCACGTCCATTTTTCTCTTCTATGGTTCCTTGGGTTAAATCCATTTTATCTTATAAATTTATCAATTACATATACAATTTGTACCAATGTGATATACAATACACTTGATAACATCAATTGTTTCGCTGCTTTTTCAGTCATTTTTTTATACAATAAAATCGCATAATACAACATGACTAGTCCCAAACCAAATACAATAATTGCAGCAACAATGGATAATTTTAATTGTCCTGTGACTCCAAAAACTGGAACTATGGATACTAAAATAGTCCAGATGGTATATAATATGGTTTGAACAGCTGTTCCTTTATCCTGTTTTCCTGTCGGTAGCATAAAAAAGCCTCCACGCTTATAGTCTTCGTATAAAAACCAACCAATAGCCCAAAAATGTGGAAATTGCCAGAAAAACTGTAAGGCGAACAACGTTCCTGGTTCTATCCCAAAATCGTTTGTTGCAGCTACCCATCCTAACATAAATGGTATAGCTCCTGGAATAGCACCAACAAACACAGATAAAGGTGTTTTTGTTTTTAAAGGCGTGTAAACACTTGTATATAAAAATATGGAAATCGCGCCAAACATGGCAGTTTGCGGATTAATTGTATACAGTATAATGATCCCTAAAACAGTAAATATACAAGCAATCATAAATGCTGTATTTACTGTCATACGTCCAGAAGCAACAGGTCTGTTTCTGGTACGATGCATTAAAGCATCTAAATCTTTTTCGATAATTTGGTTAAAAGCGTTACTAGCACCAACCATAAAATAACCACCTAAAGCCAGCAATAAAACGATTTTAAAACTGATGGTATCTGCTCCTAAAAAATAACCAGCAACAGACGAAAACACGACGCTTAGTGACAAGCGCATTTTTGTGATTTCTTTAAAATCTGATAGTGCTGTGTGTTTTATTGTAGGTGTTGCTGTTGTACTCAAACCAACGTCTTTTTTTGCTGGTGCAAAGATACTGCTAAAAAGGAATTTAGCATAAAAAAACCACAAGGTTTTTAGCTTATGGTTTTAATAAACGGTTGAGTCAATATTTATTTTGAATAGGTTGATTCAAATTATTACTATTTATTTGTTTTACGTTTTTATATTTTCCATTTCACTACCATTATCAAAATTATTTAATATGATATATTGGAGTATAATAGCGACAACAAATTGCCATATTTTAAAACTAAAATCTGAATGAATGTCATATGAATAAATAATTATCAAAGCCAAAGAGATAACAATAACTCCAATTAAGATTTTTCTCAAGTTATTGAAAAAGCTAATTTTCTTTATGAATAATGAATTTATATAAAAAAACAGCATTGGAGATATAATACCAACAACAAATAAATACGAAATATCTACAATGCGAAATTTTCCTATTTGAAATCTTTTTTCAAGGACTAGCTCTAATAAATTTCCTATTAAAGAGTAAACTAATATTCCAAGAATAAAACTAATATATGATGCAACAAAAAAATTAATAGCAGTTTTAAAATTAAATTCTTTTAGATTGCATAATGTAATTACCAAACAAAAAATTAATGGTATAATCCAAAAGTTCACAAAACTCAATGACAATACACAAAGTATAGGGACAATAATTATTTTAGCAATTTTAATCACAATTAATTTCTTCTATTATTTTAGATTAAAGCAAACTAGAAATTATTATCCTACAAATCAAAATACCAATTAAATAAGTCTGTTCGTATTCCAAAATTAATCCAAGCAGTACTATTATTAAATACAGAAAGCGTCTGCGCTTCTGGATTAAAATTACGATAGCTTACATTTATAAATGCTTTTAAGTTGGACGCTGGATTAACTAAATAACCCAATTGCGCACTGGCATTTACAGACGTTGTTTTAATACCTTGACCAATGGTTATTCCTGTATCTGATGGTCTATCACGCTCGTCACCAAAAATATCTCCTCCGTAAAAAAAGTTATCTGTACCATCGTTCACATCAAACCCTCTAACTCCTGTAATTACTTTTGCTTCTCCAAACCATCGGTCCTTTTGGTAACGTCCAATAAGAACCAACTCTCTAAAATTGGCTCCCCAAAGATGCGCCATAGGCTGATTGTTGTGGGCATAATTTAATACAATAGTATTGTGTGAATACGTGTAAGGTCGAACTTGGTTATATTCTGCTTGAAGCATTAAATTTTTAACTTTAAAGGCATCGTACCATTTTGCTCCTAACTGAAACCCAAATTTGTTTTTCCAACTTTTGTCTCCACCTGTAACATCACTTAGTGAAAATTCATCTAAAATAAATTGTCCGTAAACATTGACATTATCGCTATACTTGTATTTAGCTGATGCTCCTAAAATAGCATTTCCTGCGCCTTGACCAGTTTCAAACTCGATTGCTCTAAAAAATATTAATGGATTAAGGTAGTTGATATCAAAACCTCTGTCGTTAGTGTTTTCCCAAACTACAGACTCAAATAATCCTAAGTTAAATCGTTTAGATACATTCCAACTTAGGTAATGGTTGGCAATGTATTTTGTTCTAAAGGCTTTATCTACTGTTGCTTCGTCACGCACATCTTTTAACCAAGTCCATGTATTGGTATATTTTATTTTCCAAAATTTAGTATTGAGTTTTAAAAATGGATATGGACTAGCCACATCACTTTGCAGTAAACTTCTGTAACCATCACCAATAAATTGTTTTCCATGTCCAAATTGGATATTCATAAATTTGGTTGGCGAATACGATAAATAGGCTTCTGCAACTGGATAATCATAAGCATCTTCTTTGAAACGTTTAGCAATACCACGTCCAGGAATAATTGCTGGATCTGGTCCAAATGCTTTTAAGCTCTCGGCATATTGATTAAAATATTGTGCAAAACGTCCTTGGTTTTCATATACCGAAGCTGAAAAACTAAGCTTTCTACCTAAGCCTCCTTGTACATATAATCCACGTGTGTTATTGTAAGTGCTTCCAAAATCTGCATCTGTATCTTTTCCTAATTGTAAATCAAAAATGGGATCAATGGTAAACCAATAGTCTTTGCCTTGTAATTGCACTAAATGCTCATTCCATAATTTGCGTCCTGCCCAAGTTTGAGTGTCCTTTTTTAATGCATCGTTTTCAGCTGAAAAATCGTAGTAATTAGAAACATCTTCATACATATATGGTTTTGATGCTGTATGGCTATTAGTGCCCACTCGATTAATATCTTGATCAAACCTAAAATAGTTTTCATGTGAAAACGGAATATTAACTTGACTGGAATACGCTTTATTAGTGTACTTTAACATAGATTGTTGTACGCTATCAAACTCTTGTTTTGCTTTTTGTTGTAAAACTGTGAGTTGTTCAATCTCGTTTGATTTTTCAACATTTTCATTTTCTGTACTTGCTGTAATGGTAGGCAGATTAGTAGGTTTGTTTTTTTCATTTAATGGAAAATACAATACCATACTGTATTGTTTAAATGTTGGATTACCATTATATGTCGCTGGTTCTATTTTTGGGAATGCTGAAAATACCCTAATGGTTTCTTCTTTTAATGCTGCAGATTGAGCATCTACATAAATAGTTTTAAACTCTCCTTCTTTAGTGACTTCAAATACAATAGAGACTTCGCCTTTATAGTCTGCTTTAGTAGCTTCTGGAAGTTTAAATTCTGAATAGATTATATTATAAACTTCTTGATTAAAACAATTATGTAGTTGGTTGTTATCGGTCTCTTTACAATTTTCGAAACGAGGTGGTACTTGGTAAATAGTTGTGTCTTGTGCGTAGGTAAAAACAGAACAAGTTAATACTAATCCTAAAATGAAAGTCTTCATATTTAGTTTGAGGTTTAAATTTTGCTGAAAGATACTGCTTTTTTTTAAACGCTTTATAATAGAAAAAGTCGCTATCTTAAAAGATAACGACTTTAATTACTCTATATTTTATGTTAGTATTTAACTTGAAATACAATAGGTAGTGAATATAAAACCGACACTGGTTGTCCACCTTGTCTTCCCGGTTTCATTTGCGGTACTTTATCTACAACCCGATTTGCTTCTTTTTCTAAATCTTTGTGTGGTGCTCTTGTATTAATGATTTCGACATCTCCATTTTTATTAATTCTAAAATTCACATATATACGTTGGATTCCTTCTTTCAAACCTAGCTGTTCTCCTAAATCTCTGTCAAATTTATTTTTAACCAATTTGGCTAATTTATCTGACATACATTTTCTACGTTGGTCATTGTTTTTAGCCTTTTCACAACCAGGATAAATTGGTACCATCTCTACAAAATTTACATGTACTTCTTCATCCGGTTTTTTAATATCTAAATCTCCTTCATTTACTGGAGGCTTCTTGCCCTCTGGTTTTGTTGGTTGAACGATATCTGATACTAAATCATCTTTATTTACTTTAGTATCTGGAGTATCATCTGGAACTATAGTCGGATTGTCTGGTCGTACTGGTTGTTTCTGTAAAGGTTCTTTAGTAGTAACCGCATCAGGTTCTACTTTAAAAACTGGTGCAAACATATAATCCTTTTCTGGGTCGTCTATAATCCTTTCAGAAAGATTATACGTTTTATCTTCAAAACGCATTTCTAATGACCCATAGGTAGCCAGTAAACACATAATTAACCCAATCTGGAAGTAAAGCGATGAGTTTTTTCGTAAATTTACATCGTGTTTTTGTGATTTTTGCACGTTTTTCTCATTTTGGCGAGTGAGATTGTGCAATTCCTTGGAATTTTTCATAATATCTATAGTTTAAATGTTAATGTTATGAAGAAATCACAATAAACGTACCAAAAACAAAAATCCCGCTACTTAATTGTAACGGGATTTTTAATCTATATGGAATTGTAATTATTCTACTTTGAAAGTAATAGGTAATCCGTAAGGTACATTTACTGCTTTACCACGCTGTCTACCAGGTTTCATTTTTGGTAGTTTAGCTATAACACGTTTAGCTTCTGCCTCTAATTTTGGGTGTGGTGCTCTAGCTTGAATACCAACGATGTTTCCGTTTTTATCAATTTTAAAACCAACATTGATACGTTTAATACCACTATCTAAACC
Organism: Olleya sp. YS; assembly: GCF_029760915.1. NCBI lineage: Bacteria > Pseudomonadati > Bacteroidota > Flavobacteriia > Flavobacteriales > Flavobacteriaceae > Olleya > Olleya sp. YS. The sequence goes on from NZ_CP121685.1 coordinate 691,060, forward strand.
TAAATCTTGTGCTAAGTTAGAGTTGAAATTTTTTCTAACAAACTTTCCGATTTTTTCAGACATACATTTTTTCTTAGCATCATTGTTACCTGCATTTTCACATCCTGGATATACTGGCACGTTTTCAATAATAGAGAAAGGTACATCAATATCTTCTTCTACTTCTTCTACTTCTACATCTGCTACTTCTACTTCTACAACTTCTTCTTGTGTAGTTTCAGTTGACTCTATAATAGTTTCTTCTACATCCTCTTCGTCTTCTACTACCTCAATAACCTCTGGAGCTGCTGGAGGTGGTGGAGGTGGTGGAGGTGTATTTAATATTTCTGTGATTGGTACATCATCATCATCATCGTCGTCAAAAACTAATTGTCCTATATCAATATCAGACTTTTCTGTAGTTGTATAGTTAAGACCTGTGTAGGTTAAAAATAGCATTAAAGCTAAACCTACTGCGACGTATAGCGAACTGTTACGTCCTACATCTGCTTTTGAATTTTTTTTAGATTCCATATCTGTAAATATTAACTGAATGCTAAAATAACCATTTATTTGTCAAAAAAACAAAGTATTAATAGTTTTTAACTTTCATTTTTATAATTAAATTAATAACCAACACTGCTACAAGGGTACCAATAATATTAGCAATAACATCTTTAAAATCTGCTTCTCGACTTTGTGTTGCTGTGTGTTGTAATACTTCAATAATTATACCAAATACTAAAGAAATAATTATTGAAATAATTTGCGATTGTTTTACACTTTTATTGTAATAATAATGTAAAGTATAAAACCATAAACCTGTTAAGATTACATGTGCTAAAATATGCATAACCTTATCCGAATCGTTAGGAAAATCAGCTACACTTTTTACACTAATAAGGCTTAATACTAGTATAGTTATTGAATACCCAAAACTTAATATAGGTAAAAGTTTACGCACCAATTAGCGCTTTATAATCCTCTGCAGATAGTAAATTATCTAATTGAGAAGCATCAGAGACTTTAACCTTTACCATCCAACCGTCTCCATAAGGATCTGTATTAACTTTTTCTGGCTCGTCTTCTAAACTTTCGTTAAACGCAACAATCTCTCCAGATACTGGTAAAAATAAGTCTGAGACCGTCTTAACTGCTTCTACAGTTCCAAAAACTTCTTCAGCTTCAAGGGTTTCATCTAAAGTTTCAACCTCAACATAAACAATATCACCTAATTCGCTTTGCGCAAAATCTGTAATACCTACTGTTATTTGGTCACCTTCTATTTTAATCCACTCGTGATCTTTAGTATATTTTAAATCTGATGGTATGTTCATTTTATAATTTTTAAGTGAGTTACAAATGTATCTAAATGAACATTAATTTCAAACAATGCCCAATTAATTTCCGAAATTATATCTTAAGGTCAATCCTGAGCGAATAGTTGTTTGAGGAAATGCGGTAGATATTGCATATTCTGAGAAGGTATAATCAAAATAGAAAATACCTGTTAGGTTTTTGCTAAACGCATATTCTGCATTATACTTAAGTCCCCAAATAGTTTGACCATTAGTAATTTGATTATTATCTAAATCTAGGTATCTAATAATAGTTTTATTATCTCTTACAGATAAATCTGCAGACATAATTAAATCCGATACTATAGACTTTTTTGGACCTGCTAATTTAGATTTTATACGGACATCTTTAAGACGATATCCTAAACCAACAACATATTCGTTTCCTGCAATTTCTGTCATTAAGTTATTATCGAAACTTAATGAGAGCATACGGTCTTTTCTCATTTCTAGCAATACTCTAACCGAGTTTTTCATTTCCATATCAAAACGGAATAATGGACTAAACATTTCTGTTAAAGTTACACTACTGTATAGTTTTTCGCTTTTAAAATTTCCTGCTTGGTCTAAATCTTCATTAGGTTGCGCATCGTAGTCTAAACTATAGTCTATCCCATCAAAATCAAGATTTGTTCTAAATTGACCTATACTATAACTAGAACGGTAACCATGTGTTAATGAAAAACGTTTAAAATTCTTCTTAAACCATTTCATTTTCATGAAACCAGAATACTTGATATCCCAATTTGGTATTGGCATACTTCTTAAAGCTCCTAATTTAGTTTTACTAGCATTTTGACCAGTATAAGCACTAACAAATGCTGGTAACAAGACTTGTTGACTTGTTTTACCAAAACCTTTAGGGAAACCGTCTGCATCAACATCATTTGGATCTGCACCATTTTGTACTGCCAATCGTCTTGCAATTTCTAATCTATTAGCTCTAAAATTTTCAAATGCTTCAGATCCTGACTCATCACTTTTACCAAATGCAGTTGGTAATGTAAATGACGAAATACTAAAGTTTCCGAAAGTATTTGGTGTTAATGATAGATATTCACCATTTTCGACTCTATAGTTTTCAGTATAGTTTTCTGCGTAAGTCCTAAATCCAACTAAGTCTATTTTAAAGTCATTAATTGGCTCTAGATTTGCCGATAAATCTAACTGCTTAGTCTGGTTGGTTGTGTATTGCTGATTAAAATCAGGAAACGCAGTCAGCCATCCGTTTCTGGCAGCTAATTCTCTGACATCACTCTGGCTTCCAAACGTGTAACCTATAGTAGGTTTTGCTGTCCCTAAAAACCCTGGAGTTTGTAAATATCCTGGTAAGAATGTACCATTTGTTTCACTGTAAACAGCTTGTATACGCTTAATAGATGTTAATAGTCCTATACCAAAGTTTCCAATTTTTGAGCCAATACCATCTCCTTTCTTTTTAACTTTTGAAGCGTTTTCTTTTTTGGGTGTTGTTGGTGGCGCAGTTCTTCTGGATCCTCTTGCAACTTTATTCCCTCTTCTGTTAGTTTTTGAAGTTATACCTAAATATCGATACAACTTATTCATATCTAAAGTTGAATTGATATTGTGTGTATTACCATTAGAAATAGTGTTACCTAGATTGTAGGTATTACCATCATTACCAACTAAATTTCCAAATAAATCAGACCCTTTTTGCCACTGGAATAGTCCTGAGTAAGAATATGTTGCTTGTAGAAAACTTAGTGTTGGTATTTTATTTAAAGGTAATTCATAATTAATACCTATTTGTTGTTGTTGTCGGTTTGGATCTCCTAAATCAAAAAAACCATCCCAAACATCTAATAAAGGATCAGGTTCGCCATTTATAATATTGTCTTTAAAATAGTTTCTAACTATATTGTTGTTAGACGAAGAATAATTAACTTGAAGGGACTTTGATAAATTCCAATTTAGGTTATATTGATAATCAAAAGTATAGTTACGCCTGTACAATTCTTCTAATCCAATATTGTTACCTGTTAGGTCTAAATCTCTAAATTTTTGACGATTAAATTGTCTGTTTAAATCTGTATTAACTGTAAAGCTTGCTGGAAGTACATTAAAATTAAGTTCCTTTAAGAATTTCCAATATTTACCAGTAAATAGCGAATCGTTTTTCTTGAATGGTTCAATAATTTTTGGCTCAAAGTTATAAGCGTAATTAACACCTGCTCTGACTTGCTTGTCAACCGATCTTTCGATTTCGAAATCACGGTGTTCCATTTTGTTGTAAGAATAGTTTAGTGTTAAATTCTCAACATCATAAAATTGTGGTTTGCTATCTCCTGTTCTATTCTTTTTAACACCTATAAAGTTGATGCTTTTTCGTTTGGTGTATTCTTCAGATTGTTCTAAAATTTGATCGCGTTCTAAATCACTTGCAGCCTCATCTAGACGCGTGTCAAGCTCGATATCTTCATACTGCTGATCAAATTTAGGTGTAATAACCTCAACACCTTGACCATAATTAAATGGCATTTGAATACCCCATTTTTTTGGTAATAACTGTCCAACATTAACATTAGTAATAACATCGTATTGTTTACTGTCTTCTAAACTACGTTCACTAGGACCTTGGTTAACACTTCCAAAACCTGCTGTACTCATTCGTCCTGTTGCACTAACACTTGCAAAATCTGCTAATTGGGTATCTACAGTAACGATTGCAGCCCAACCACCTTCATTTTCTAATTCTGATAAACGCAACTCATTAAACCAAACTTCTCCACATTGTAGTAAGTTTGTTCCGTTTTTTACACCGACCATCAACGTTCTAACATCTCCAAAATTTGGATTACCTTTTATAGCTACACGTTGTTGTCCTGCAACATAGCCAGAAAACTCATCGGCTACAGGAACTAAATCGTTTCCAACGACATCATAAAAATTAGCTGTTCCATCGGTTAATGTTTGGTTAGCAATACCTAAAGATTTTATACGTTGTAAAATTTCCAACTCTAAATTAATCTCATTAGCTGCTGGCCAATAGGCTTCTGGTGTCGCACCACCAGTAAAAACTTGTAATGGCACTTCTATTTGATAATAATTCTGTGTCAAATCATTACCCATTCTAATAAAACCAACTAAATCGTTATCTGCCAAACCAGGAGTTTCTCCATCTCTGGCGTGCATAAACATTCTTAACTTTTTATATTGACGCATGTCAACACTAATATTTTTAAACACAGCACGTGAGTCTTTAGCTTTTAAATCACATACGTCTACTACTAAAGATTGCTCGTTTTGCCTAACGATAGTATTGTTATTGTTTAATCGCTCTGGCACGACACTAGGAGGTGATACATAACTACCATCGTTTTCTTGTGTACTAACTGCTCCAACTGTAAATGCTGTATCGTCAAAATCTAAAGGTGTTGGTCCTCCATCTAAAGCCAATTGAAAACGTCTCCAATCACTACGCACTAACTCTAAAGTACCAAATCGTAATGTTGTGTTTTGTTGGAAGTCGTTTAGATATAATCTTGTAAATCTAATAGAACGTAAATCTGTGATTCCGTTAACGACAAATTCATCATCTGTCCGAATTGGAATTCTAAATTGATACCATTTAGGAAATGCGGTGTCACCATTTGGTAAGACTCTTGGGTTGTTATTATCTGTTACGTTTTTAGTGTCGACAATATATTCATTATTAATGTTTAACGTTGCAGGTGTAATTTCTACTTCGTATTCAAAATAACTATCAATCGTATTCATGGTGTTATCACGATTGACATCCTCTACATCAGGTTGTGTAGTTGATCCTCTGTTGGTATCACTAAAGGCATCTGGAGAATTTCCATCAACACCATTATATAACTTATATCTATCAAAAATACTTCCCTCTGTATTTAGGTAATAATTGTAATTATCTTGAGCAGGATCTGTTAAACCAGAAAATCCTGGTGGAAAGTTTGCTGCTTCTTCACCATCGTCATAACCATCTAAACCAACATCTTGATTAGTTCTTTCTTGTCCAGTTGTATCAAACGCATAAATTAAGGCTTGGTTTTGTGGTACAACAGATTGAAACACGGTTTGTGGTAATAAACTAATATTACCATCTTGCGGTAGACCGTTTTCGTATTGCTTACGTCCATCCTTGAGGACATCTTCAGAAATATTTCCTAAGTTAATATAAAGTTTTCCGCCTGGATTACTTGGATCTTCTTGAAATGGGTCTTGTAACCAAAACTCTATGTATTCTACATTAGCTTGTTCAAAATCTGTAGAAGTGATTTGTCTTGTGATTCCTGCCCAACTGTCTTGCGGATTTACTGTTGTTCCATTTTCTGTTCCTGGTTCAAAGTTATATGGTCCACGTTCAACTGGATAATATGTTAAATCAAGAGTGTTTAATACAGATGTTTGACCTTGTGCAATATCTTGTTCTGGAAACAACTCATTTACAAACACACGACTGGTATATAAGCTTGACATATCGTCATCTGAAATACCACTTGGACGCTGACTACCGTAAAATATTGGATCAATAGTGTACCAGTTAAGCATTGCACGACCGTAACCGTTCTCTATTCCGTTATCATCAAACGTAGCAACACCATTTACATTTAATGGTCTACTAGATAAGTTCCATGCTTGAGCAGATTTTAAATCAATACCATTTTGAGTACCTTCAAAATCATCGATATAAGCGGTTGCTTCTCCATTAAAATCGGTTCCTTTTGGTGCTCCTGGTAATAAATACGCAAAATCACCTCTTACAGAAATGTTTGAAGGTGCGTCTGTATCTATATTTGGTAATTTATTTACTAATCGAGATAAGAAAGGTAACTCTGAAGAAAAATTAGCATTAAACCCGAGAATAGTATTATTAATAGGCTCGCTATTATAATTAGCTTTTTGTGTTATTGGTCTTTCGTTAAGGTTTAGGTATGTGGCTCCAATAACAAAATTTTCATTAAACTGGTGTTCTACGTTAATACCTGTGTAACGTTTAGTTTGCTGACCAAAAATAGAGTTGTTTTCAGTTGAGACTTCAATTGGAATATTAGATGCTCTAAGACCTTCGTCAATGATATAAACACGACCTAATTGATAATTAACGGTGTAATCTTGACCTTCTACTAACACACGTCCACCAGCAGTGACACGTACAGAACCTCTTGGCACATTGAAACCTCCAATTGGGATTCCATCTCCACCTGACGATTTATAGCGTCCTTTTATTTGAAATTTATTTTTATCTACTTCATCTAAAGCTGCAGTTTTAGTAGCTTTATATAGTAAGTCATATACGTATTTTTCTTGATTAGGATTGGTGTAGGTATCAGCTTCGTAATCTGTTGCATTGTTACCTGAGTTACCATCATTATCTAAAATATCGAAAAGATATCGACCAAAAGGTTCGACTTTAGTAAATACAATTTTACCGTTTTGAGGAATCACTGTAATCCCTGGAACAAAGTCGAAAAATCCATCTCCATTAGCTTGTGGATCGTTATTAAAGTTTAATCTGTCCAGATTAAATAAACGTAATAAAGTTGTTTCGCTAATTGGATTACCTTCAAAATCCACTCCGAATGGCGATCCTTCTACAGCAGTAATATAGTTTACTGGAGCAGATTCGTTATAAAAAATATTTAGTTTAAAATCTTCTTGAGTTAATTGAAAAGCGCCTGTGTCATAAATGTTTTTCATCATTAGGTCCCAAATAGGTTGAGACACACTGGTAATACTACTTTTTAATAATTTTAAAACTAATGCATTATTGGTAACACTAGTTACTTGACCTTGCGTATTTACATCAACATCTGTTGCACCAATCCCATCATTAGCAAACTCACCAACCTGAAACACTTGTCCACCAACTGTATATTGGTAAGCTACTGCTAATACCTCGTCGTTATTTAATCTTTGATTTAAGGATATGTATCCTAGTTGTGTATTGAGAGTATATTCTTGTCCTTCGGTTAATTTTCTGGTGTTTTCTTGTTTTGCAAAATCAAACCCTTCATTAAATCCAGGAATTAAAATTCCGTTTTGTACTGTTGCAATATCTCTAACTTGTTCTGTTAATTGCGAGCCAGCATTACCAATGTTTGTTGGGTCTAAACCATTATTTCCATTATCCGGAAATGCATTAGGTCCACCAAAAACATTTACTCCTGGATTACCAATAACAGCTGTTTCTCCTAAATCTTGAAATGCTACAAAGTTTCTTACATTTTCTGTACGATTACTTCTATTTGTTACCCAAACTTCTATTCTAGTAATCTGGATATTGTTGTTAATAAATGGGTAATTAGCTAAAGCTTGGTCGTAATTGTTACGGAAGTATTGTGCTAAGAAAAAGTGACGATTTTCATCATAATCTCTAATAAAAAACTCAAACTCATCTAATGTCCCACCACCTTCTGCTACAACAGACCTAGCGTCTGAACGTTGGTCTGAAAACACTCCAGTTATAGTTGTTTTACCAAATTTTAATTGCGTTTTAACACCAAATAAACTTTGTGCTCCAGAAATTAAAGAACTATTAATTGGCATATTAACATTACCAACTTCTATTTTTTGAATGATATCATCTTCTGTTGGTGTATATTCCAACTTTACTAAATTCTGAAAATCGAAGGTAGATTGTGTATCGTAATTTGCTGTGACTTGTAATCTTGAACCAACTTTACCCAACATACTTAAACTGATACGCTGATCAAAGTCGAAAGAAAAGTTACGCCTGTTTCTTGGGGAGAAAGAAGGATTATCTTGTTTAGTAAATAAGACACCTAAATCCATTTCTACTGTACCTTGAGGCACAATAGATATTGGTCCTTCTCCAAAAATACTTTCAAAAAAACTGGAGTTAACGTAAAATTCTGGAATTAGATTTTTCTGAGCCTCTTTAGCATTTCCTTTTTTACCATCATAGGCATCAATCTTATCTTTATAATACGATTTTAAATTTTGCCTAGACACTAAGTCTTGATACTCTTGAGGCGTTAAGATAACTGGATAGTTAATATTAAACTCGCCAACAGACTCTGTATATATGTAGCGGTCTGTAACCGGATCGTAAGTGTATTTAGATTCAATACTCGAAGGGTTAGGCATTTCTAGAGTCCCAAGACTATAGCCTGTTTTAGTACTATCTTGTTCGACTTGATTTCCTTCTTGTGCAAAAGAACCTACTGAAACTAATAATGCTAATAGTGTTAGTAAAAAATAATTCTGATATTTATAAAAGCTATGTTGATTAGTATTCAAAATAAACTATAAATTTTTTAGGGCTAATTTGATAATGGTTTCTACGTTAGCTTCTGGTTCTGAAGCAACAATTTTATCTATTACTTTTTCAGCTTGTTTTTTAGCAAAACCAAGAACTTCTAAAGCAGATAACGCTTCATCTTTATTAGTATTGTTTTGACTAACAGAAACTTCGTCTATATCATAAATTTTAAGGATTTTATCTTTTAAATCTATAATGACTCTCTGAGCAGTTTTTAACCCTATACCTTTTATAGATTTAATTAAAGCCACATCTTCTGTAGCTATACCTTCTCTAATTTGCTTAGGCGTTAAAGATGATAACATAGTACGTGCAGTATTTGTACCAATACCACTTACAGATATTAATAACCTGAATAATTCTCTTTCTGCTAATGAAGCAAATCCGTAAAGGGTATGTGCATCTTCTCTAACTTGAAGGTGCGTGTATAATTTTAAAGCTTCTTGATCTGGGATTTGAGAAAACGTATGCAACGAAATATTAATTAAATAACCAATACCATTACAATCTATAACGACGTCTGTAGGATTCTTCTCTACTAACTTTCCCTGTATGTGTGTAATCATGTAATTGTTGCTGTTAAACCTCCAAATGTAAGAAAATTAATTGTACTACAAATTAGCTTTTGTTTTTAAGGTTTTGCTCTTGCTTTTCCTTTTGTTGCGCATCAATTACAGCAATTGCAGTCATGTTAACAATTTCATCTACACTAGCATCTAATTGTAATATATGCACAGGTTTGCGCATTCCCATCATAATTGGTCCAATGGACTCAGCTTTATTTAATTCTTTTAGAAGCTTATAAGTGATGTTGGCAGACTCTAAATTTGGAAAAATAAGTGTGTTAACTTTTTTACCTGATAACTTCGAAAACGGAAATATATCCTGAAGCATTTTACTGTTTAAAGCAAAATCTGTTTGTAATTCTCCGTCTACTAATAAATCTGGATGCCTCTTGTGCAAGTAGGATACAGCTTCTCTAACCTTAGTTGCTGTTTGATCTTTTGAGGAACCAAAATTAGAATAGGAAGTCATTGCCATCACTGGTTCCATCCCAAACATTTTAACCACTTTTGCGGTCATTTGTGTAATCTTGGTTAAGTCTTGAGCTGAAGGATTTATATTGATGGAAGTATCACTTAAAAACATAGGTCCACGTTGTGTCATCATAACGTTAGTAGTCGCTATTCTTGTAGAACCAGGAGCGAGTCCAATAAGTTCTAACATAGGCTTTACTACTGATGGATAACTTCTAGAATACCCAGAAATTAAAGCATCTGCATCACCTTCATTAACCATCATTGCAGCATAATAATTACGTTCTCGCATTAATTTTTCTGCTAATAGTAGAGTAATTCCATTACGTCTGCGTTGTTCCCAATATACTTTTGCGTATTTATTTTTTTGTTGTAATTGTTCGTCAGACTTTGGATCTATAATCAACACATCTGCATCAAACTCTAATTCTTCTTTTAATCGTTCTATTTCTTCTTTTCTACCCAATAAAATAGGAGTAGCTATACCTTCTTCATATACTATTTGCGCAGCTTTTAATACATCTATAGAATCTGCTTCTGTAAATACCACACGTTTTGGGTTTAATCTAGCTCTGTTTAATAATAATCTAACAATCTTGTTATCACTTCCTAAGCGGTCCAGTAATTCGTCTTCATATTTTTGCCAATCCTCTATGGGTTCTTTAGCTACACCACTTTCCATAGCAGCTTTAGCAACTGCTGGTGGAACTGTTGCAATTAAACGTGGATCAAAAGGTTTTGGAATGATATATTCTTTTCCAAACGTCAGTCGTGTTTCGCCATAAGCAATATTTACTTGTTCTGGTACTGCTTCTTTAGCTAAATCTGCTAAGGCTTTAACTGCAGCCATTTTCATAGCTTCGTTTATTTTGGTGGCTCTAACATCTAAAGCACCTCTAAAAATAAACGGAAATCCAAGAACGTTGTTAACCTGATTAGGATGATCGCTTCGTCCAGTAGCCATTATAATATCATCTCTAGTATCAATTGCTAGTTGATAGTTTATTTCTGGATCTGGATTAGCCATAGCAAATACAATCGGATTTTTAGCCATAGTCTTTAACATGTCAGGTGTGACAATATCTGACGTAGACAATCCAATAAACACGTCTGCGTCCTTCATTGCATCCTCAAGAGTATCTATTTTTCTGTGTGTAGCAAACTCTGCTTTTTGTGAGGTTAGATTATCTCTATCATCTCTAATAACACCTTTACTATCTAACATCACCACGTTTTCGCGTTTAGCTCCAAACGCCAAATACAATCTTGTACATGATATTGCAGCTGCACCTGCACCACTAACTACGATGGTAACATCTTCAATCTTCTTATTAGATAATTCTAATGCATTTAATAAAGCTGCTGCAGAAATAATAGCTGTTCCGTGTTGGTCATCATGCATCACAGGAATATCCAACTCTTCTTTTAAACGTCTTTCTATTTCAAATGCTTCAGGCGCTTTGATGTCTTCTAGGTTTATTCCACCAAAAGTTGGAGCAATCATTTTAACGGTTTGAATAAACTCTTCAATATTTTCAGTATCCACTTCAATATCAAACACATCGATATCTGCAAATATTTTAAACAGTAAGCCTTTACCTTCCATAACAGGTTTAGATGCTTCAGGACCAATATTACCTAATCCTAAAACCGCAGTTCCATTAGATATTACAGCAACTAAATTTCCTTTAGCTGTATATTTATAAACGTTGTTAACGTCTTTTTCTATTTCTAAACAAGGTTCTGCAACACCTGGAGAATACGCTAACGCCAAATCGCGTTGGGTAGCATATTTTTTGGTTGGAACCACCTTGATTTTCCCTGGAGTTGGTTTGGCGTGATAGACTAAAGCTTCTCTTCTTTTGCTTTGCTTACTCATACTTTTTTTGATTACACTATGAAATACAAATGTAAGTTTTTATAAGAAAAGAATTAAGAAATTAAAGGGTGACTTTACTAATTTTTTGTTGCAGAAACTTAATCTTTCAAAAACTGAATATTACGTTGTAATCCTGAAAATTTAGTGCGCTTTACCGCAGATTTTTGAAACACTTTTTTAAATACATCCTCTGTAATCTCTTCCCAATCTTTTTTTGTCATTTCTAATAACTCTGGATGTGGATTAAATAAAGGCTCGTTGTGTGGTTTAGAGAATTTATTCCATGGACACACATCCTGACACACATCGCAACCAAACATCCAATCATCAAACTGTCCTTTCATGCTATTGGGTATTTGATCTTTAAGTTCGATTGTAAAATAACTAATACATTTACTACCATCTACTACATAAGGTTCAACAATTGCTTGTGTTGGACAAGCATCAATACAAGCTGTACAAGTACCACAATGGTCAGTAACTGGTGTGTCATATTCTAAATCCAAGTCAATGATAAGTTCGGCTATAAAATAAAATGAGCCGACTTGTTGTGTGAGTAAATTACTATGTTTTCCAATCCATCCTAGCCCAGATTTTGCAGCCCAAGCTTTATCTAATACTGGAGCAGAATCTACAAATGCACGACCAGAAACTTCACCTATTTCTTCTTGAATGAAATGAGTTAACACTTTTAGTTTTGACTTAATAACATGATGGTAATCGTTTCCATAAGCATATTTGGATATTTTATAGCTATTATCTGTTTGCTCTTGACTTGGATAATAATTTAATAATAACGATATCACACTTTTAGAATCATCCACCAATTTGGTTGGATCTAAACGTTTATCAAAATGGTTTTCCATGTATTGCATTTGACCATGCATATTATTATTTAACCATTTCTCTAATCGTGGTGCTTCTGTTTCTAAAAATTCTGCTTTGCTAATACCACATGACAAAAAACCCAAGCGTTTAGCTTCGGCTTTAATTTGTTTTGTGTATATGGCTTTGTTGTTCAATTGTATGTTATTGCTTCAAAAGTCTTCGACAGGCTCAGACTGACAGTTAAACTTCTTTTTGTCACACTGAGCTTGTCGAAGTGCTTTATTACTATAAATTTTATTTCTTCTCTCAATATAATAAATTACAAGACCCTAGTCTCAAATCTAAGATAAGCGTTTTTAGGTTTTAAGGTAATTAATGGTGTAATACCAATCTCCTCGAATTCCGGATGGATACTATAGTTTTTGATTAATTCTGTTACAGCTATAATCATTTCAAACATTGCAAAGTTATTACCTATACATTTTCGCGGACCTGCTCCAAACGGAAAGTATTGCGCAGAAAACTGTCGTCCACCATCAGCAAAACGTTCTGGTAAAAAGTGTTCTGGTTGCTTCCATAATTTTGGATGTCTGTGCATTTCGTAAACCGAAAATAACAAATTACAACCTGGTTCAAACTCCATATCATTAAAACTATCTGCTTTGATATTTACACGATCTATAAAATAAGCAGGTGGATACAAACGTAATGATTCTTCCAAAACTTGCTGGCAAATTTTGGTGGTGGAAATACGCGTCATCAAATCAGTTTCATATCCACCTAAACTTAGCCATTCTTTATAAATTTTGTCTTGCCATTCAGGATGTTTTGCTAATAATTGAAACGTAAATGTTAGTGCATTTGCTGTGGTTTCGTGTCCAGCTGTAAATATGATTAATATTTCATCAATTAGTTGTTGTTCAGACATGCCTTTACCATCATCATACTTTGTTTCTAATAGCATATCTAAAAGATCATCATGACGTTGTCCAGAAGATTTTCTGTCGTCAACAATTTTTTTTAAAATTGTTCTAGCTTCTTCAGAATAGTTTAAATGCTTTTTTAATTGACCACCTTTTTTAAACCACCAACTTAAGTAAGGTTGACGTAATTCTTTTACCAACATTCGTTGGTTGGCTTCTGTAATAAACTGAAGGCGCTCCATATGTTTAGTATTTGCAGCTTGCGTAAATAAAGATTTTACAACTGTTTGAAATGCTAAATCATTAAGTAATGGATAGATATCTATGGTCTTTTTAGTTTCAATTTTTTTAAATTCTGAAACTATGGTGTCTTGCATTCCGCTAAGTAAATTTTGTAATTGCTTTTTATGAAAAGCTGGTTGCATCATTTTACGTTGCTTTTTCCATTTTTCGCCTTCTGAAGTTAGCAAACCTTCTCCGACATACTTGACTAAATCTACTGTTTGAATTGAAGACTTAACGTAATTTTTTTGATTTTTTTGAAGTACATATTGGGCAAGACCTGCATCACGACAAAAATATATTTTAGAATTAAAGCCTACGTTCAACTTAAAAATATCGCCTTTTTGAGTAAAATTTTTGTTGTGAAAGGGTAATGGATTTTTAAGAATTTCTAGTGAATGCTTAATGAATTTTAGTAGTGAAACTTCTGGTATTTTGTTCTTCATTTATTCCTATCCTTAATCCTTTCCAAAGGAAAGGAAACTGATGTGTTAATATTACGTTTCAAAACTCTAATTATTTCTCCTTCCAATTGGGAAAGTCGGGATGGGATTTAAAACAATCCGCCTTGAATTGGTCCTTTTAATTTGCCTAGATGATTATATGCTAATTCTGTAACCTCTCGTCCCCTTGGTGTACGCATAATAAAGCCTTGCTGAATTAAAAAAGGCTCATAAACTTCTTCAATAGTTTCTGTGCTTTCTGATACTGCTGTTGCAATAGTACTGATACCAACTGGTCCACCTTTAAATTTATCGATAATGGTAGATAGGATTTTGTTATCCATTTCATCCAAACCATACGCATCAACATGCAAGGCTTCTAGGCTATATTTTGCGATTTTTATATCGATACTTCCATTACCTTTTATTTGAGCAAAATCACGCACACGACGTAATAAGGCATTAGCAATTCTTGGTGTCCCACGACTACGTCCTGCAATTTCTATTGCAGCTTCCATAGATATTGGTACGTCTAAAATAGATGCACTACGTTGAATAATGGTAGTTAGCAATTCTGTATTATAATATTGCAATCTGCTTTGAATACCAAATCGAGCTCGCATTGGAGCAGTTAATAAACCTGAACGAGTTGTGGCACCAACTAAAGTAAATGGATTAAGATTGATTTGTACGGTTCTTGCATTTGGACCAGATTCGATCATAATATCAATCTTATAGTCTTCCATTGCAGAATATAAATACTCTTCTACAATTGGGCTAAGCCTGTGGATTTCGTCAATAAATAAAACGTCTCTATCATCTAAGTTAGTTAGTAAACCTGCTAAATCTCCTGGCTTGTCTAAAACTGGACCAGAAGTAACTTTAATACCCACTTCTAGCTCGTTTGCTAAAATATTTGCAAGAGTTGTTTTTCCTAAACCTGGAGGTCCATGAAACAATGCATGGTCTAAAGCTTCGTCTCTTTTATTGGCTGCTTGAACAAATATTTTAAGGTTTTCCAACACTTGATCCTGACCAGTAAAATCATCAAATGATAAGGGTCTTAATTGCTTTTCGGCATC
Organism: Olleya sp. YS; assembly: GCF_029760915.1. NCBI lineage: Bacteria > Pseudomonadati > Bacteroidota > Flavobacteriia > Flavobacteriales > Flavobacteriaceae > Olleya > Olleya sp. YS. The sequence continues at coordinate 706,138 of NZ_CP121685.1, forward strand.
AAACTCTTCAGTAGAAAAATTTTCGTTTGTTGGGTCTAGGTTTTCGTTCATAGCATTTCCCACGTTAGTGGAAATCTTTTGATTATAAGTGGATTCCTGCCTATGCAGAAATAACTAATAGTTCTATAAAACAAATATAAAGAAAAAGCCTTTTAGTTTTATTAATTAACTAAAAGGCTTTTAGGTTTCTGTTTAAACGAAACTAAAATTTACTAATTCAAAATTTTAAATTCACTTCTACGATTAATATCATATTCTTCGTCTGTACATATTCCTTCTTTAACACATTGGTTTAAAGGTTGCATTTCTCCATAACCAATACTTCTAAGTCGGTTAGCAGAGACACCTTGACTTATAATATATGCTACAGTTGAAGCTGCACGACGTTTAGATAAATCTAAATTATATTGATCTGGTCCTCTTGCATCTGTATGCGAGGATACTTCCACTTCCATATCTGGGTATTTTTTCATGATATCTACCAACACATCAAGTGTTTTTGCAGCATCTGGACGAATATCTGATTTATCAAAATCAAAGTAAATTCTGTCTAACGTAATTAGCACATCGCCTTTTTCGTTTTCATTTACTCGTTCTTCTGCATCTGCATAAGACTCTAAAATCAATTCTATATTATGTTGGATTTTTCCTTTACTATCTGTTGAAAACTCGACATCTTGAGGAATATAAGCTTTACGTGTCCCACGGACTTTATATTTTTTATTAGGTTCTATTTTAAATAAATAGGTAGCATCATTACCAACTATAGTGTCTTGTAATACTCTATCTGAATCGTCAAATAATGTTACTAAAGCACCTACTAGAAGTTCTTTACTGTTTTTATCTGTTACCACACCTTCTACAAGATATTTTGTTAAGATGTTTTCTTCTCTACCAAAACCATATAACCTGTCGTAACCAGAACGATTAGATGAGACATATCCTTTGTCTACTTTTTCTTTGATGACATAGGCAAAGTCGTCTAGATTACTATTAATTGGCTCTCCTAAATTAACAGGTTTATCAAAATTATCGTTAACTGAATTGCTTCTAAACACGTCTAATCCTCCAAAACCTTGGTGACCATCTGAAGCAAAATACAGGACGTCTAAACTACTAATAAACGGAAACTGCTCTCTGTGTTTAGTATTAATTGTACTTCCTAAATTTTCTGGTGTACCATATGTACCATCCTCCATAATGGAAACCTTATAAAGGTCAAAACCTCCAAACCCTCCTGGTTGGTCACTTGCAAAGTATAATGTTTTTTGGTCATTACTTAATGCAGGATGCTCTGTACTAAATTTATCTGAAGTAAATGGTAATGGTGTTACGTTTGCCCATTGACCATCAATCAACTCGGCTTTATAAATTTTAATATGTGCTACACGCTCTTCATCTTTTTTGGTACGTTTTGTATTGGTTCTATTAAAGTACATGGTTTTACCATCTTTAGTAAACACCGCATTACTTTCATGCGTATCAGTATTAATAGCATCTGAAAAAGGTGTAATGTTTTCTAATGTTCCATTTTGGGTTAAAGTAGCATGGTATAAATCTAGGTATGGTAAATTATTCCATGCAAAAGCTGGATTATTGTTATTTCTACCAGAAGCAAAAGCCACTTTATCTTTACCATAGAAAGATAAACCAAAATCGTTTTTTGAGTTAGGGTTTTCTAATGGTTTTAACTTGAAAGTATGAGGAGTGGTTTTAGCCAATTGTTCAAAAAAGGCTAATGTATTTTGACTTTTACCGTAGTAAATATCTAAGTATTTATCTGCTTCTTTGTATTGTTTAACACCTTTTAAAACTTGACCGTATTTAAAATAGTATTCTATTTCTATTGAGTCTCCGTAAGTTAAAAATAACTCTCTGTAAGTTTTATTAGCTTTTTGCATAGCACTATTATAATAATAGCTATCTGCTAAATTTTGCAATACTTCTTGAGTTCGTTCTTTTGTTTCGTATAAATCTGCAGCTTCTGCATAAGCTTTCATTTCGAAAAGTTGATTAATACGTTTTAAACTTCCTTTTTGAGCAACAGACAAGGTGCTTATTAAAAAAGTTACTAATAGATATATATATTTTTTCATTGTTTTCAGTTTTTTATTAGAAGAAACGAGGTGATCTATCATATCCACCTTTAAATCCGAAAATATCTACATCAAATAGTAAAAATATTTCATGGGATCCTGAGTTATAATCGCCTAAGTTTGAGATGGTATAATCATAAGAATAACCTATTCTTAATTGAGGTGTTACTTTAAAATTAACCATTGCCATTATGGCATCTTCTAAACGATAACCTAAACCTGCTTCTAGTTTTTCATTAATTAAAACATTAGCATTTATGTCTATTGCCAATGGTGCACCTGTAACACCTTTAACCATAAAGGAAGGTTTAAATCTTAAATCTGTATTTATATCAAACACATATCCACCCGTTAAAAAGTAGTGTACATTTTGCACTCCTGTGGTTTTAATTCCGTTTTCTGTTTCAAGATGTTTGGTAGTTAACAGGTTAGGTGCTGATAATCCGATATAATAATTATCTGAAAAGTAAAATGCACCAATACCTAAATTAGGAAACGTTTTACTTGTATTTTCATTAAATGCTGTATCTGTAGATTGGTCACCAGATTGTAAGTTAAATCCGTTAAAATCTGTATTAAACAAGGTTACACCAGCTTTTAATCCAAAAGATAATTTGGCATCAAGTCCGACAGGTAATACATAAGCAAAGTCTGCATAAATATTGTTTTCGTTTACAACATCTCCAATATTATCGTTGGTAAAGGATAATCCTATTTCTATTTTTTCGTTGATTGGTGTATGTGCAAAAAAGCTTCCTGTAGTTGGTGCGCCATCTACACCAACCCATTGTGTTCTGTATAATCCTCCAAGATTTAGCATGCCTTCATCAGCTGTGGCATAAGCAGGATTAATAATACTCATATTATACATGTACTGTGTAAATTGAGGATCTTGCTGCGCTATACTTTTTAATGACACTAATGCCAGAACTAAAATGATAGCCGATTTATGATATATATTTAAATTTTTCATTTTTTTAAAATTTTGTTTATTTAAAATTATCTGCTTAGGTATAAACGTCCTTGCTTAGGCTTGTTTATTCCATCATTAAAGTTGAAAACATAGAAGTAAACACCAACTGGTAATTCTTCTTGATTTATTGTACCAGATTGGTTTGATCTTCCGTCAAAACGAGGAGAAGATGCATTTCCTTTATAAACTATGTTTCCGTAGCGATTAAAAATTTCAATTTCAAAATTAGGGAAGAGAATGTTAACATTATCTATATCAAAAGTATCGTTAGTTCCGTCTCCATTTGGCGAAAACCCATCTGGTATGACTAACAATCCACAACCTGTTAAATCTGGTGTTACTTGAAGTCTAACACTGCTTTCGCAACCTGTACTTACATCTACTAATACAGCAAAGTACGTTGACCCAACTGTAAGTAAAGCTGTACTATTATAAGCTGAACCTCCTGTTGCTGCATCATACCATATTACATTATTTAAAGTTGAATCGTATTCTGATATATTTAATGTTAAATCATTAATTGTTGGAGCATCGTTAATACACAACTCTTGATTTGGATCTATTAGAGTTGGAGTTGGTACATCATTAACTGTAGCATTAACTTGAATTCTAACAGACGACTCGCAACCTGAACCTGTAGATTGAGTTGCAAAATAATCTTCAGTTCCTAATGGTAATGCATCTGTCGCATCCAAAGGTGTGGTTGAATTGGCATCTTCATACCAAACAATATTTGTTCCGCTTACTGAAGCGTTTAAATCTGCAATTGTTGGATTTTCTGAGCTACAAAATTCTGGGTTAGCTTCTATTATAGTTACTGATGGACTATCATTAACTGTTACTGTAGCAACTGAAGTCGCATTAGTTGTACATGGTGACATAGCGGTAACAGTATATGCAAAAGTATAGGTTCCAACTGCAACTGCAGTTAAATCTAGTTGCGTACCCGAAAAGCCTGCTGCACCATCGTTGTTAACAAATGTTCCTGTTGCATTTGGTGTCCCTTGTAAAACGGTTAATAAATCTAAAGTACTGTTTGTGGTGTCTATATCTACTACACAAATATCAAAGCTACCATCTAAACCAGCGTTTGGAGCTTGTGTAATTGTAACTATAACGTCTGCAGAATCTATTCCGCAAGCGTTAATTAAACTATAAGTATATGTACCTTCAGCATCTAATAAAGGATCAAATATGCCTGTTCCACTAGTTAAAGTTGGTGACCATGTTCCACCAGTATCTGCTGTACCTAGTAAGGTAAATAAATCTGTTGTCCCACTATCATCACACACATCTAAAATAGCATCTATTCCTGCATTTAAAGGTTCGCTAACTGTTATTGTAATTGTTGTACTCTGATCTACACAAGGTGCTGTAGCTGTTACTAAATATGTAAAATTGTATGTGCCAGCTGTTAATCCAGTTGCATCCAAAATATTACCAGATAAAGCACCAGTAGCATCATCATCTTGCCATACTCCTCCTGTATCTTGTGTACCATCTAATCCTGTATTTAAATCTACAGCATTATTATCATTACACACAGATATTGGAGTTGTTGCAGGACTACCTGGATTAGGTGTTGCATTTATAGTAACTATAACTTCAGATCTTGTTGAAGATACACAACCTGTTACAGGATCTATTTGAGAAGCGAAATAATTTTCACCATCAACTAAAACTGTTGTATCTGCTAAAGCAACTCCTCCTGTTGCATCATCATACCACTGAATAGAATTTCCTGTTGCTGTTAAATCTGCTACAGTAGCATTATCACAAAAAGATTGATTAGCATTAACTGTAGGTGCAGGTGTATCGTTAATGATTATACTTACAGTAACTAACACGTCATCACAAGTTCCTATTGCATCAACATCAAATGTAAAATTAAAAGTCCCTGTAGATAATGCATCTAGAGCAACTGTATTTGCAGTTAAAGCACCTGTTGCATCATCGTCAGTCCAAGTACCTGTTTGGTCTTCATCTGTTAATACATCAAATAAATTAAAGGTTTGACCTGTAGTTATGTCTACCAAACAAAACTCTGCAGGTGCATTTACTGTACCGGATTCCGGAGCATCTTCTACCGTTATTACAACTGTACTACTATTAGTACATCCATTAGCCGTTATGGTATAAGTAAAATTATATGAACCTATAGTCAATAAAGTTAAATCTACATCTGTACCAGACAATGCTCCTGTAGCATCGTCGTCTGTCCAAGTTCCACCAGCATCTTGACCAGATAACTGACCCAATAAATCTAATGGCGAATTAGCTGCTAGGTCATTTTCACAAAACGTTGCAGGTGTTGGTACTCCTGTATTAGGTATAGGGTTAACTATAATTTGTACAGTTACATCTACATCGCTACAGGACCCAATAATTGGTACAGAATAGGTATAGTCATAAGTTCCAGTTGTTAAACCTGAAATATCAACTGGGTTAGATGCTACAGATCCTGATGTATCTGATCCAACATACCATGTCCCATTGTTATCTTGAGTTCCGTCTAATAATGTAAATAGATCAAAAGGTGAATTTACTGCTACTTCGTTTTCACAAAATTCTACTGGCATTAAAGCATTTCCAGATTCTGGAGCTTCTTCTACCGTAATGACAACTGTACTACTATTAGTACATCCATTAGCTGTTATGGAATATGTAAAATTATATGTACCTATTGTCAATAAAGTTAAATCTACATCTGTACCAGACAATGCTCCTGTAGCGTCGTCGTCTGTCCAAGTTCCACCAGCATCTTGACCAGATAACTGACCCAATAAATCTAATAGCGAATTAGCTGCTAAATCATTTTCACAAAAAATTGCAGGTGTTGGTACTCCTGTATTAGGTATTGGGTTAATTATAATTTGTACTGTTACGTCTACATCGCTACAGGACCCAATAATTGGTACAGAATAGGTATAGTCATAAGTTCCTATTGTAAAACCAGAAATATCAACTGGGTTAGTTGCTACAGATCCTGATGTATCTGATCCAACATACCATGTACCATTGTTATCTTGAGTTCCGTCTAATAATGTAAATAGATCAAAAGGTGAATTTGCTGCTACTTCGTTTTCACAAAATTCAATTGGCATTAAAGCATTTCCAGATTCTGGAGCTTCTTCTACTGTAATTACAACTGTACTACTATTAGTACATCCATTAGCATCTGTAATGGTGTATGAAAAATTATAAGAACCTATTGTTAATATTGTTAAATCCACATTAGTTCCAGACAATGCTCCAGTTGCATTATCATCAGTCCATGTTCCACCTGCATCTTGACCTGATAATTGTACTAATAAATCTAATGGTGAATTTGCTGCTAAATCATTTTCACAAAAAATTGCAGGTGTTGGTACTCCAGTGTTTGGTAAAGGGTTAATAGTTACTTGTACTGTAACTAAAACGTCATCACAAGATCCAATTGCATCTACATCAAAAGTAAAATTATATGTTCCAGCACTATATCCTGATAAATCTACTGGATTAGTAATTATTGAACCAGTATTATCTGTTCCTAAATACCATGTTCCTGTTTGGTCTTCGTTATCTAATAAATCGAATAAATCAAAGTTAGAGGGTGCTTCACCTTCACAAAACTCTGGGAAAGTTGCAACAGGTGTTCCAGATTCTGGAGCAGGTTCTACCGTTATTGTAATTGTTTCAGAATCCATACATGTACCATTGTCTATTGTATATGTAAATGAATATGGACTTCCTGCAACTGTAAATATTGAAATATCTATAGGATTAGAAACTACAGTATTTGCAACATCAGTCCAAACCCCATTATTATTATCCTGTGTTCCGTCTAATGCATTAAATAAATCGAATGGTGAATTTGCTACTAAATCATTTTCACAAAATACCTGATTAATTGCATTTCCGGCTTCAGGATCCTGTAGCACAACAACTTGTACAGTTGTTGATTCCTCTGGACAAGGATTTGGTGCTAAATTTTGAGTATATATAAAATCATAGTTTCCAGGTGTTAAACCAGTTAAATCTGCTGGAGAACTTATGTTTGTTCCATTTTGAGACCACTGTCCGTTAGGGTCTTCATTATCTAATAACAAAAATAAATCATAAGCAGCAGGTAAGTCGGCTACACAAAACGTCGCAGGATTTGCTGCAGAAGGCACTCCTGAAGATAATACAGGGTATATCGTTATTGTTACGGTTGACACACCATCTGGACAAACACCAGTGCTTGGTACAGTATATGTAAATACATAATCTCCAGGTGCCGTTAATGTAGAAATATTAACTGTTCCTAAATGTCCACCAGTGGTTGGTAATGGTCCTGACCAACTACCAGTTGTGTCTGGAGAACCACCTAAAATATCATACAAATTAAAATCTGAGGTTGGTATACTATCTTCGCAATACTCTAAGGTATTGGATATACCAGGATCTACTGGATCATTAATACTTACTATTACAGGAACAGTGTTACTATTACAAAATAAATCGTTTACTTGAACGTAGTATGTGTTTCCGTTTATCAAAGGTGTTCCAGGAGGTAATGCTGGTAAAATTGGATCTCCAGAGCCATTAATATTTTGATACCAACTAAACGACCCTGTAGTTCCTGGATCTAAATTTCCAATAGTTGGGTTAGTATCAGAACAAAACTCTTGTGGATCACTTGGTGCAGGATCTGCTGGTGCTAAAAATACAGCAGTACTTCCTGGTTCAATTTGACTTTCACAACCTGAGCTATCAATAAAAACTATAAAATAATTAGTAGCGCCTAATGGTATTACATCTGTACTATTTGCCTGACTTGTTAAATTTACATCATTAAAGACAGCTACGGAACCACCAATAGGTATATGAAACTGTAACTCCTGATCTATATAAGTTTGGATTGTAGCATTCTCATTATCACAAAATATGGCGTCTAGATTTTGACCTGTAGGTGGTACTTGAAAAGATACTGATATAGAGCTTCTAACACCACATGATCCGGTATTATCATCTGCATAATAAGTTCCCTCACTTACTAATTGACTACCGTTAAATGGGCTTCCATTTGAAACCTGATCATACCAAATAATGCCATTAGTGCTAGTAGCATAAACATTAAGGTCATTAAAAGTTAAACCTGAAGCATCACAAATTACTGGACTTGAATTTGTTATTGTAGGGCACTGAGCAAATGTATAAGATATACTACTCAATATAACTATAAGATAAGTTATAGTTACAGCTACCTTCCCAAAAAAGGTTTTTGTTTTCATAATTGTAGGTTAAGTTTATATTAGTTTTAAAAAATTATAATCAAATAAAATCGAATAATTACACTTTAAAGTATTCGTTGACTAAATTATTTTAACAGCGCAATTTAACTGATTTTTTTGTATTTCATCGATTTATTTTAAATTATTTTAACATTTGGCTAAAAAAAAGCGCATTTAAATATTAAATGCGCTCTTCTAAATTGATAAATATTATCTATTAATGTTGTAGTTCTTCTTCGCCTTCTTTTAAAGGTACTATCTGAGAGACCCAATCCTCATCATGTCCTGGCTTACTGTAGTCATAAGCCCATCTGTGTACATGTGGAATAGCACCTGGCCAGTTTCCGTGCATATGCTCTACTGGAGTGGTCCACTCTAAAGTATTAGATTTCCAAGGGTTTTGCTCTGCTTTCTTTCCGTAGAAAATACTAGAAAAGAAATTATAGATAAATACAATCTGGAAAATACTACCTACAATTGCAAATACTGTGATAACTACATTTACGCTTGCTAGGTCATCAAATAATGGGAAGTTTGTATTAGTATAATAACGTCTTGGTAAACCTGCCATACCTATAAAGTGCATTGGAAAGAAAACTCCGTATGCACAGACTGCTGTCACCCAAAAATGAACATATCCTAAGTTTTTGTTTAGCATGCGTCCAAACATTTTAGGGAACCAGTGGTATACACCAGCAAAGAACCCATAAAGTGCCGAAATACCCATCACCAAGTGGAAGTGAGCTACTACAAAATACGTATCATGCACGTTAATATCTAATGCACTGTCTCCAAGAATAATTCCTGTTAAACCTCCAGTGATAAATGTTGACACTAATCCGATTGAGAATAGCATAGCTGGGTTCATCTGAAGATTACCCTTCCAGAGTGTGGTTATATAATTAAATGCTTTTACTGCTGAAGGAATTGCAATTAATAGGGTTGTAAATGTAAATACTGATCCTAAAAATGGATTCATTCCAGAAATAAACATGTGGTGACCCCAAACAATGGTTGATAAAAATGCAATTGCTAAAATGGATGCAACCATAGCGCGATATCCAAAAATAGGTTTACGTGAATTTGTTGCAATAATTTCTGAGGTTATACCTAATGCTGGTAATAATACAATATAAACTTCAGGGTGACCTAAAAACCAAAATAAGTGCTCAAATAATACTGGAGAACCACCTTGATAATGTAACACTTCACCTTGAATAAATATATCTGATAAGAAGAATGATGTGCCAAAACTTCTATCCATTATTAATAATAATGCAGCTGATAATAATACAGGGAAAGATATGATACCAATAATAGCTGTTACAAAAAATGCCCAAATTGTTAAAGGTAGCCTAGTCATAGACATTCCTTTTGTACGTAAGTTAATTACCGTTACAACATAATTTAATGATCCTAATAATGAAGAGGCAATAAAGATAGCCATAGAGACTAACCATAAAGTCATACCTAAACCAGATCCACCTTGCGCCATAGGTAAAGCACTTAAAGGAGGATATATTGTCCAACCTGCTGCTGCAGGTCCAGCTTCAACAAAGAAAGAGCAAACCATTATAACACTTGATGTAAAAAATAACCAATATGAAACCATGTTTAAGAAACCTGATGCCATATCTCGTGCTCCAATTTGTAATGGAATTAATAAATTACTAAATGTACCACTTAAACCTGCTGTTAATACAAAAAACACCATGATAGTACCATGAATAGTAACTAATGCTAAATATATATCTGCACTCATTACTCCATCTGGTGCCCATTTACCTAACAATGCTTTAAATAATGGATTTGATTCTTCAGGCCAAGCAATTTGCATACGCATCATGATTGACATTACTACAGCTATGATTCCCATGATAAGTCCAGTAATTAAATACTGCTTGGCAATCATTTTATGATCTTGACTAAATATATATTTAGTTATAAACGTTTCTTTATGATGATGACCATGATCGTCATGTCCATGTTCTTCTACGTGTGCTGACATAATCTAAAATCTTTTAATTTGTTTTCTTTTTCTTTTATTTTTTTATTAGTGAGTCAACAAATAGCTTTTGTTCACTCATCCATGCATCAAAATCTTCTTGAGTATCTACTACAATTTTCATTTGCATGTTGTAGTGAGATGTTCCACAAATTTTGTTACATAATAGTAAATAATCAAATTCGTAAGGTTCTAAACCTTCTTTACCATCTGCAATTAATGCTTGACTCTTTTCTTTTCTAATATTGTTAATATTAGCAACTTTTTCTTGTATTTCCTGTGTTTCACGCATTTGATCTGTGGTTACTGTAGGCGTAAATCCAAATTGAGTAATCATACCAGGAACACAGTTCATTTGAGCTCTAAAATGAGGCATATAAGCTGAGTGTAATACATCTTGCGAACGCATTTTAAATACTATAGGTCTTCCCACAGGTAGGTGTAATTCTGTTACAATAACGTCGTCTTTAGCGTTAGGATCATTAACATCAACTCCTAACTCGTTAGCACTACCAATATCAATTAGTCTAACATTAGCTTTACCTAAAGTATTGTCTGGTCCAGAATATCTAGCTTTCCAATTAAATTGCTGAGCATACAATTCAATAACCATAGGATCTGCTTCTTCATCAATATTCATAATACTAGTCCAAGTAAATAATCCTTGAATGATTAAACCTGCAAGAACAATTACTGGTATGATGGTCCAAATGGCTTCTAACTTATTGTTATCTGCGTAGAATAAGGCTTTTTTTCCTTTCTCTCCTTTATATTTATATGCAAAATAGTGTAATAAAAATTGTGTGACTGTCTGCACAAAGAATATTACAATCATAGAAATTACCATTAAATTATCTACTCCTGGTCCATGTTCTGAAGCAGAATTTGACATTAGAGGTAAATCTCCATATTTAACAAAACAAACGATTGTGATTACATAAATGAAGATTAAAAAACCTATCATTAAATATCCATTTATTCTGTTGTCGTTATCGTTAGCAACTTGATTATTGTCGGTTGTTTTTCCAACTTGAGTTAAATCAAAGATTTTAACCATTTGCCAGATAGCAACGAAAATAAATACTAAAACTAAAATTGATAATAAAGTCGTCATTGTTATCGTTCTTCTTTATTTATTTTTTATTAATAATGGAAATGTTCACTTTCTTTTACAAAAGGATTTCCTTTTGCAGTCAACGATTCTTTGGATAATGCATAGAATACTAATAATAAGAATAGTCCTGCAAATAATAATATTGCACCTATTTCTGGCATACCAATAAACCATCTATCTCCTACTGTTGCTGGCATTATCATATTAAATACGTCTAAATAGTGACCTGCTAAAATAACTATCCCAGCCATAACTACAAACCAAGGTATACGCTTGTAATCACTATTCATTAATAGTAATAATGGGAATATAAAGTTCATGGCTACCATACCAAAAAATGGCAACTTGTAATCTTCAATTCTAGTCACAAAATAAGTTACCTCTTCTGGTATATTAGAATACCATATTAACATAAATTGAGAAAACCATAAGTAGGTCCAAAAGATACTAATACCAAACATAAATTTTGCTAAATCATGAATGTGACTATCGTTAACTGATGGTAACAACCCTTTTGATTTAAGATATATAGTTATTAATGCAATAACTGTTATACCGCTTACAAACATACTTGCAAAAACGTACCAGCCAAATAATGTTGAAAACCAGTGTGGGTCAACACTCATTATCCAATCCCAAGACATCATTGATTCTGTATAAATATAAAACACTAAGAATGCTGCTGCAATACGAAATGATTTTTTGAAATTTCTTATATCTCCTTCTGGTGCTTCATCTTGAGCTAAAGAAAATTTACGTGCAAAGAAACGATATAGACTCCATCCACCAATAAATATTAAAGCTCTAATGATAAATCCTGTTTTATTTAACCAACCAGATTTTCCTGCAACTAGCTTGTCATAATCTGCACTTTCTGGATTTACCATATCTGGATTCATCCATACAAAAATATGATCTCCTGCTAATACTGCAATTGCTAAAACAATTAATGCTCCTGGTAGTAAGTAATAGGTAATGGCTTCCATCACTCTAAATAATAATGGTGACCATCCTGCTTGAGATGCAAATTGAATAGCATAAAATGCTAAAACGCCTAATGAAATCATCATAAAGAAAAAAGCTGCAACATACAATGCAGACCATGGTCTGTTATGTATTTGGTGCATGACATGTTCTGCATGGTCATCTCCATGATGTTCTCCTGCATCAGCATGTGCCACATCACCATGAGAAGTATCAGCATGACTATTTTCATGATGAGCATCTTCTGTAGCATGCGTGTCACGTGAATCTTTTGTTGCGTGACTATCACCATGACCACCATGACTTGCTTCATTAGCTAGCATCGTTTTTACATCTTCTTTGGATACATGATGTGACGTATAATAACTTGTTCCCCACATAACTGCTCCTAAGATGATTAGGATAAGAGAAACTATTTTTAGTCTATTTGAAAGTGTGTACATATCTATATATAAACTTTATCTAAATCTTATTTTTCTAGGTCTGCTTTTAATTTCATAACATATGAAACTACTTGCCAACGTTCTTCTTCACTTAAAAAGTTAGCGTAAGAACCCATTGAGTTTTTACCGTAATACATTACGTGGTAAATACTTCCTTCAGTAATTGCTCGTCCAGCATCGTCATAACTAGGTACTCCAAGAATTTTCTCTCGTTTTACTAGCTTACCTTGACCAGCTCCTTTGTTACCATGACAAATTCCACAATAAATAGTGTATAATTCTTTGGCTCTTGGCTCGTCAAATTGAGTAGAGTCTAAAGGTGACTTTAATTCAGCTTTAGCTAAATCGTAACCTGCTATATCGTTAGCGTAATCAAACGGTGTGTAACCTCTAGAAATTGTCCCTTCTACTGGTAGACGAGCTTCCATGTCATTTTTGAATATCTCAGTTTGACCGATTGTTACATCTGCTTCCTGATAGGCTTCATAACCAACAGACTCATACATATTAGGCATGTATTGGTAATTAGGTCGTGACTTTTTATTACAAGACGTAAACGACACTGCAAGTAAGGCTATTATTGTTATTTTAATTAAATGTTTCATTATATCTAATTAATGTGCTTTATCTACTACGTTAATTTCTACTGCACCAGTTTGGGTTAACAAGTCGTGTAATTCTTGTTGATCACCATGAACAGGAATTTCCATTAGAAAATGATCATCTGTTGTTCTTGGGTCTGGATTTTCTGCTTTCTTAAAAGGCCACATTTTACTTCTTAAATAAAATGTAATTACCATTAAGTGTGCTGCAAAAAACACAGTTAATTCAAACATAATTGGTACAAATGCTGGCATGTTTTCTAGATAACTAAAGCTTGGTTTTCCACCAATATCTTGTGGCCAATCTTCAATCATTATAAAATTCATCATTAAAATAGCAACTGTTAAACCAACACAACCATACATAAATGCACAAATTGCTAATCTTGTAGGCGCTAATCCCATTGCCTTGTCTAGTCCGTGAACTGGAAAAGGCGTATATACTTCTTCGATATGATGTTTTGCAGCTTTCACTTTTTTAACTGCATGAATTAACACATCGTCATCGTTATAAATAGCGTGAATTACTTTTGAAGCTTCCATATGCTACCTTTAGTTTATTAATTTTTTAGCTTGTCCAGACCAATCGTCACGTTCTGCTCTTCCTGGGAAAGAACCAGTAATTTCGTCTAACAAGGTATATTCTCTTTTTGTCATTTTACTTACTTGAGCATAAGTATAAATACCAATACTATTAAGTGATTCCTCCATTTTTGGACCAATACCATTGATCTTTTTAAGATCGTCTGCTGTTTGAACGTTTGGATCAAAAGTACCTACACCTTTTAAGATGCTATCAACTTTATCCGAGTCTTTTGCAAACGTAGGTGTAAGAGTTGTTTCCTCTTTTAGTTTTGGTACAGATGTTCTAGCATCAGACCCTGTTCCTACTAGATTGTCTCCTCGTTCTCTAATATTTTTATAACGCTGTCCAGAGGATTTCAAGATGGTTTTAACCTCTGCTTGTGCTATTACTGGGAATGTACGAGAGTATAATAAGAATAATACAAAGAAGAATCCTATAGTACCTATAAATATTCCAATATCTACAAATGTAGGTGAGAACATTGTCCAAGATGATGGTAAGTAATCACGGTGTAACGATGTTACAATAATTACAAAACGCTCAAACCACATTCCGATATTTACTACAATTGAAATAGCAAACGAGAACATAATACTTGTACGTAATTTTTTAAACCACATAAATTGAGGTGAAAATACGTTACAAGACATCATTGCCCAATACGCCCACCAGTAAGGTCCTGTTGCTCTGTTTAAGAAAGCATATTGCTCAAATTCTACTCCAGAATACCAAGCTACAAACAACTCTGTGATGTAAGCTACACCAACTATAGAACCTGTAATCATGATGACTATGTTCATTAACTCGATGTGCTGTACTGTAATATAATCTTCTAAACTACATACTTTTCTCATGATGATAAGTAGTGTGTTTACCATCGCGAAACCAGAGAAAATCGCTCCTGCAACAAAGTAAGGAGGGAAAATAGTAGTATGCCATCCAGGTATTACAGACGTTGCGAAGTCAAAAGATACAATAGTGTGTACAGAAAGTACAAGTGGTGTTGCTAAACCTGCAAGTACTAAAGATACCTCTTCAAAACGTTGCCAGTCTTTTGCACGACCTGTCCAACCAAAACTTAATAAGCTATATATTTTCTTTTGAAAAGGCTTCACTGCTCTATCACGTAGCATTGCAAAATCAGGTAATAATCCTGTCCACCAGAATACTAATGATACTGATAAATACGTAGAAATTGCAAATACATCCCAAAGTAATGGTGAGTTAAAGTTTACCCATAACGAACCAAATTGGTTAGGGATCGGTAATACCCAATAGGCTAACCATGGACGACCCATGTGAATAATTGGGAATAAACCTGCTTGAACAACTGAGAAGATGGTCATTGCTTCGGCAGAACGGTTAATTGCCATTCTCCATTTTTGACGGAATAATAAAAGTACTGCAGAAATTAATGTTCCTGCGTGACCAATACCAACCCACCAAACGAAGTTAGTAATATCCCAAGCCCAGTTTACTGTTCTGTTTAGACCCCAAGTTCCAATTCCTGTTGAAATGGTGTAAATAATACAACCTATTCCCCAAAGAAAAGCTACAAGAGCGATAGAAAATACAATCCACCACTGTTTATTTGCCTTACCTTCTACAGGAGCTGCGATATCTACAGTTACATCGTGATACGATTTCTCGCCAGTAACTAAAGGTCTTCTAATAGGTGCTTCGTAATGAGACGCCATAATCCTTTTATAATTGTTTATTAATTAATTTTTTATGCTTTTGTCGTGTTTCTCACTTTAGTATGATACTGAACATTAGGTTTAGTACCTACACTTTCTAATAAGTGATACATACGATCGTCTTTTAAAAGTTTTGCAACTTTACTGTCTTTATCATTAATGTCTCCAAATACCATTGCACCATTGCTACAAGCAGCAGAACAAGCAGTTTGGAATTCGCCATCCTTAATTTGACGTCCATCACGTTTTGCATCCAGAATAGTTTTTTGTGTTTTTTGAATACACATAGAACATTTTTCCATCACACCACGTGAACGAACAGTCACGTCTGGGTTAATTACCATACGACCTAAATCGTTATTCATGTGGTAATCAAACTCGTCATTTCCGTTATATAAGAACCAGTTAAAACGTCTTACTTTATAAGGACAGTTGTTTGCACAATATCTTGTACCAACACATCTGTTATATGCCATATGGTTTTGACCTTGTCTACCGTGTGCTGTTGCAGCAACTGGACAAACGGTCTCACAAGGTGCATGGTTACAATGCTGACACATTACTGGTTGGAATGCTACTTGCGGGTTATCTGCAGGATCTTCTAATTCTCCAAATCCTCCTAAAGAACCATTATCTCCGAATAATCCAGAGAAACCTTCTTTTTTAGCATCATCTTGTTCAAATGTATCTTCAGATGAATAATATCTATCAATACGTAACCAGTGCATATCACGACTACGTCTTATTTCTTCTTTACCTACAACAGGTACATTGTTTTCTGCATGACAAGCAATAACACAAGCACCACATCCAGTACACGCATTTAAATCTATTGATAAGTTAAAGTGATGTCCAATAGAACGATCAAACTCATCCCATAAATCTACCTCTGGTGAAGTAACTGGTGTTTCTTCGTGGTTTAATGATACTACAGGAATTTTATTCCATCCATGCTTATGATCTTCTTTGTCATAAGTATTAAAGATTTCTAAAGTTGTTTCCTTTATAATGTCACCACGTCCCATTAAGGTATTTTGTAACTGTACACATGCAAATTCATGCATTCCAGCAACTGGCTCGATTGACACGTTTTGTATGGTATCAAAATCGTTGTAAAGTGCAAAAGCATTTACACCAGTTTTCATGTCATCTTTAAGACCAGCGTTTCTACCATATCCAAATGCTAAACCTACAGATCCTTTGGCTTGTCCTGGTTGAATAATTACTGGTACGTTTTTCAACTCAGCTTTTCCAACTTTAAGGTTTACATAGCTACCGTTTAATGCGCCTGTAGCATCATTAGTGTTAACTAAATTCCAAGCTTCTGCATCAGACTTTGAAACGGTTAAATAATTATCCCAAGACGTTCTCGTGATAGGATCTGGAAACTCTTGTAACCATGGGTTATTGGCTTGTTGTCCATCTCCCATTCCTATTTTAGAATATAATGTTAACTCTACTCCTTTTCCAGTTGCAGACGCTGCTAAAGCTCTAGCTGCATTTCCTGCAGGAGTTTCATCTTGTTCTACTTCTTCAGATGCAGTTTCTACAGTTGTTGTACTGCTAAATACACCGTCATGTAAAGCTTGGTTGTAAGAACTTCCGTTAAGGATTGTGTCTTTCCAAGTGGATTTAATATAATCGTTTAATGCAACATCATTCCCGTTCCACTTTAATAAAGCGTCTTGAAATTGTCTAGTATCAAACAAAGGACGAATAGTTGGTTGCATTAATGCAAAATGCCCTTTCTTTAATTCAACATCTCCCCAAGATTCTAAATAATGAGGTGCTGCTGCTATGTATTGAACTGCTGCTGCAGTTTCATCTTCTTTAGATGAGAATGCAATAGATAATGTTGTATTCTTTAATCCTTCAGCAAAGTCGTTTGCATTAGGTAGTGTATATAATGGATTAACACCACTCATGATAATTGCACCCACTTTTCCTGATTTCATATCAGAAATTAAAGTTTGTACCGCTTTGTTATTACCTTGACGTGTTTTTATTGGTGTTTTTGGATCAAAAGCTTTGCTTCCTAATGCCTTATTAATTTCTAAAGCTACCGTTTGGGCATTAACATCTTGAATTCCTGTTACTAAAACACCATTACTTCCTGCTTTAACTAATTCTGAAGCTGCTTGTTGTACTGCATCTTTTACCTTTGCAGGTAAATCGTTGGCATTTACAGAACCACCTACAATCAAACTGTGCAATTGTGCTAAAGCTAATTTTTGTTGAGTTGGTGTTAATGGTACACGTTTGTCTGCGTTTGCACCAGATAATGACATGTTAGATTCAAACTGAATATGACGCGACATTTTACCATTGGTAGGAATACGCATTTTTGAATATCCAGAATCAAATCCTCCGCCTTGCCAATCTCCTAAAAAGTCTGCTCCAACAGACACTATGGTCATAGCTTTAGAAAAATCATAATTAGCTAAACCACGCTCACCATACATAGCTTGATAAGCATCTAATGCTGCAGATTCTGAAATAGCATCATAAACCACGTGGATTACATTACCATATTTTTCTGTAAATTCAGCAACTAATTTAGATGTTGATGGGCTAGCATATGTTTGTGTTAATAATACAATTTGCTTTCCTGAGTCTTTTAAGCTATTTAAAGCTTGAATCGTTTCAGTATCAAAATCTGACCAAGAAATGGTTTTTCCACCTTTCTTAGGACCTTGTACTCTTAAACTATCATATAAATCTAAAACTGAAGCATTAACTCTTGCATTAGCGTGACCGTTAGTTTTAGCTAGTGTATTGTTTTCAATTTTAATTGGACGACCTTCACGAGTCTTAACTAAAACACTTGCAAAATCAAATCCGTTAGCAATAGTGGTTGCATAATAATTTGCAACACCAGGAATAATTCTATCAGGTTGTACTACGTACGGAATAGATTTTACCACTGGTCCTTCACAAGCTGCCAAAGATGCTGCAGCTGTACTAAAACCAACATACTTTAAGAAATCACGACGTGTTGTTGAAGAAGCCTCTAATGTATCCTTATCACCTAAGAACTCATCAGTTGGAATTTCTTGAACAAATTCGTTTTGTTTTAGCGTCTCAACAATAGAGCTATCTTTTAGCTCCTCAACACTTTTCCAGTATTTCTTGTTTGATGACATATTATATAATTGAATTTATTTCTTTATTAATTTAAACTACACTTCGACTACGCTCCGTGTGATACTTTTTATTAGTAATGACATTTACCACATTCTAAACCTCCCATTTGAGCTGCTGTAAAGTCTTCTTTCCCGTACTTTTTAGATAGCTGTTCATGTATTTTAGTGTAGTATGCGTTATCTTTAACTTTAACGTTTGTTTCTCTGTGACAATTAATACACCAACCCATAGTTAATGGTGAATGTTGGTACATAATTTCCATCTCTTCTACAGGTCCATGACACGTTTGACACTCTATACCTCCTACAACAACGTGCTGCGAGTGGTTAAAGTAAGCAAAGTCTGGTAGATTGTGAATTCTTATCCATTTTACTGGAGAGGTTTCACCTGTGTATTTTTGTTCTGCATCATCCCAACCTACAGCTTTGTATAGTTTTTTGATTTCAGCATTATAATCTACTCCGTATTCTGCCAATCCTTCTTGTTGAGTTTCTGCTGCTACTTCGTATATAGATTTGTGACAGTTCATACATACATTTAATGAAGGAATTCCTGAATGTTTACTTACTCTAGCAGAAGAGTGACAGTATTTACAGTCTATTCCGTTTTCACCTGCATGAATTCTGTGTGAGTAATGTATTGGCTGAACTGGTTCGTATCCTTGATTTACACCTACTTGCATAAAGTAACCATACACAAAATATGCGCTTGCTAACATCAAAGCAATAACAGTAACAAATACTAAAAATTGATTTTGTATGAACGCTTTCCAGATAGGTGTGCGCTTTGGCGCTTCTGTTAAAGCAACGCCTTTTGCATCTGCAAAACGACGCAACGTTTGATTAACTAAGAATAATGCTCCTGCTAATAAAGCAAATAAGACACCTAAAGCACCTAATATTAATTTGTTTGAGATTCCGCCCTCTGATGAAGTTGTTCCACCTTCTGGTCCTGGAGGAGGAGGTGGAGTAACAGTTGGTTCAGTAGCAGTATAAGCTAATATATTATCAATATCTGCATTAGTCAACGTTGGAAACGCATTCATCGCTGAAGGCTTATACTCATTCCAAATTTTGTTGGCATAAGCATCTCCTGACTTGATTAAGCCTTGACTGTTTCTAATCCATTCATACAACCATTCTCTATCTAAACCTTCTTCTTCTGCCAAACGTGCCTCTACATTACGCAATGCAGGACCTGTCATTTTCTTGTCTAATTTATGACAAGCAATACAGTTAGCATTAAATAAAGATTTTCCAACAACTGGGTCGCCTTCTTGAGCGAAAAGTGAGATTGAGAATGTTAGTAAAAAAATTAAGCTTAAACTAAGATTGTTACTGCTTAACTTACGGTGAATCACCTGTTTCATATTATATATTGAATTTACTTCTAAACTTTGGTATGATTTTTTCATCAGCATTACTAAAACATAGCTTAAAAAAACCTTATGCAAAAGTAATACTTAAAAGTCGATTTTAGAAATCTTAAGGAAGTCTTAATTGCTAATTTAGAGGAATTCTAAATAATAAAATTAGTCACTTTTAAGTTTAATACTTTTACATTTGCACTAAATACATCTTAAAATGAAAAAAACACCATTAAAAGCTCTTTACCTAACTGCCTTATTAACACTATGTTTTGGTGTTTTTAGCCATGCGCAGCAAGGTACTGTTGTTATAAACGAAGATCCTACTATTGATGAATTATTAGAAATTAAAAAAGACATTAATAGTGATGAAAAAAATAGTGACCGTTATAAAATACAAGTGTATTCTGGTAATTTAGCAACAGCTGAAAGGACTAAATCTAAGTTTGACAGTTCCGTTGGACAATGGCGATCTCAGTTAGTATTTGAAGCACCAAATTATAAAATTTGGGTAGGCAGTTTTAGAACTCGATTAGAAGCAGATCGTGCATTAGTTGCAGTGCAACGAAAATTTGGAGATGCCTTTATCTTTAAGCCTAAAAAAGAATAAGATTATATAACAAGTAACTAGAAAATAAAAAAGCGATTCAAAAATTTTGAATCGCTTTTTTTATATGTTAAACTAAAAAATTATTTCAGTTTTTTCTTAACTTCAACTTCATGGAATGCTTCAATAACATCACCAATAGCGATGTCGTTATAATTTTTAATTTGCATACCACAATCGTATCCTTTAGACACTTCTTTAACGTCATCTTTAAAACGCTTAAGTGACGCTAACTCACCTGTATAAGTAACCACTCCATCTCTAATTAAACGGATTTGTGAGTTTCTGAATATCTTACCATTCATCACCATACAACCTGCAATAGTACCAACTTTAGATACTTTAAATACTTCTCTAATTTCTGCAGTACCAGTAACTTCTTCTTTAACCTCTGGAGACAACATACCTTCCATCGCGTCCTTAAGATCGTTAATTGCATCGTAGATAATAGAGTAAGTTCTGATATCCACTTCTTCTCTGTCTGCAATTGTTCTGGCGTTTCCAACAGGACGTACATTAAACCCTATAATGATAGCATCTGATGCAGTTGCTAGTAATACATCACTTTCTGTAATGGCTCCAACCCCTTTATGAAGGATATTAACTTGAATTTCTTCAGTAGATAGCTTTTGGAAAGAATCTGTTAAAGCTTCAACAGAACCATCCACATCACCTTTAAGGATAATATTTAATTCTTTAAATGTTCCTAAAGCAATACGACGTCCAATTTCTGCAAGCGTTAATGTTTTTGTTGTTCTAACATCTTGCTCACGTTGTAATTGAGTTCGTTTTGTTGCTATTTGTTTAGCTTCACGCTCGTCTGCAAATACATTAAATTTATCACCAGCTTGAGGCGCACCATCTAAACCTAATATTGAAACTGGTGTTGATGGTCCAGCTTCTTCAATATCATGTCCACGCTCATCATGCATCGCTTTTACTTTACCACTATTTTTACCTGCTAAAACATAATCACCAATACGCAGTGTTCCTGCTTGTACTAAGACTGTAGACACATAACCTCTACCTTTATCTAAAAAGGCTTCCACTACTGTACCTACTGCTGGTTTTTTTGGATTGGCTTTAAGCTCTAATAATTCAGCTTCAAGTAATACTTTTTCTAATAATTCTTTAACACCTGTACCTACTTTGGCAGAAATATCATGCGATTGGATTTTTCCTCCCCAATCTTCTACAAGTAAATTCATTTGTGCTAAACCTTCTTTTATCTTTTCTGGATTAGCGTCTGGCTTATCTATTTTGTTAATTGCAAAAACAATAGGAACTCCTGCTGCTTGTGCGTGAGAAATTGCTTCTTTGGTTTGAGGCATGATATCGTCATCCGCAGCTGCTACAATAATAGCAATATCAGTAACTTGAGCACCACGAGCACGCATCGCTGTAAAGGCTTCGTGACCTGGAGTATCTAAAAATGCTATTTTCTGACCGTTATCTAAAGTAACACCATAAGCACCAATATGCTGAGTGATTCCTCCAGACTCTCCAGCTATTACATTTTCTTTACGAATGTAATCTAATAAAGAGGTTTTACCATGATCTACGTGACCCATTACGGTTACGATTGGAGCACGAGTTACTAAATCTTCTGGTTTATCAACCACTTCTTCAATAGACTCTTCAATATCTGCAGTAACAAATTCTGTTTTGTATCCAAATTCTTCAGCTACAATCGCTAAGGTTTCAGCATCTAATCTTTGATTCATTGTAACCATCATCCCTAATGACATACATGCAGAGATAATTTGTGTCACTGGAACATCCATCATGGTTGCTACTTCGTTTGCTGTAACAAACTCCGTTACCTTTAAGATTTTACTTTCTGCAGCTTCGATTTGTTGATCGATTTCTGTCTGCTCTCTATGCTGATCTCTTTTTTCTCTTCTATATTTTGCTCCTTTACCTTTAGACGATTTTCCTTGAAGTTTTTCTAAGGTTTCACGTACTTGTCTCTGTACTTCTTCCTCACTAGGCTCCTCCTTGATTACAGGACTTTTACGTCCTCCTGGTTTTTTACCTTTAAATCTATCATTACTTCTTGAAGGACCTGAGCTATTTCTATTATCACCAGGTTTAGATATACGACGACGCTTCTTTTTATTGGCGTTATCGTCTTTTTTAGTGTCTTCCTTTTTCTTTTTAGGCTTCTTGAACTGAGATAGATCAATTTTATCTCCAGCAATTTTTGGTCCTGAAAGCTTAGTGTATTTAGTTTTAAGCGTTTCTTCTGTTGGTTCGTCAGAATCCTCTGCTTCTACAACTGTCTCCTTTTTAGTTGCTGGTTTTGCTTTAGGCTTATCCTTAGATTTAGTTGTTTCTTTTGCTTTAGAAGTAGCTTCCGTTTTATCAACTTTAGGTTTAGCTTCAACAACTTTCTCTTCTTTAGATGCTTCAGTTTTATCAGCATCCAAATCTATTTTACCAACTTTTTTTGGTCCAGAAAGTGACTTTGAAGCTTTAATAACTTCTTGTTCTTTTTTAAGTTGATCAGCTTTGGCAGCTTCTTCTGCTTTTTGCTTTTCTTCTAGCTCCTTTTCGCGTTTAATACGCAACTCTTCTTTTTCTTTATTCTTAGCTTCATTAACTTCTTGCGACGCCATTTTTTTGTTCGCATCAGTTTCAAACTCGTCTGAAAGAATTTTGTAAGTTTCTTCTGAAATTTTGGTAGTCGGTCGCTTCTCAATCTCGACACCCTTAGAATCTAAAAACTCTACAGCGCGATCAAGAGAGATGTTAAGCTCACGTAATACCTTATTTAATCTAATTGTTTCAGCCATAAATTGCCTTTAACCTTTTCTTTTTTTTCTCAAATATATGTTAATCTTCGAATTCTTCCTTAAGAATTCTAATAACATCTAAAATTGTTTCTTCTTCTAAGTCAGTTCTTTTTACTAAATCTGCCACATCTTGTTCTAAAATACTCTTAGCTGTGTCTAGACCTGCTTTACTAAATTCTGAGATAATCCATTCTTCGATTTCATCAGAGAATTCTCTTAATTCTACATCTTCTTCAGCTCCTTCTCTTAACACATCTATTTCGTAACCTGTTAATTGACCTGCTAAACGAATATTATGACCACCTCTACCAATTGCTTTACTTACTTCTTCTGGTTTTAAGATTGCTTCTGCACGTTTGTTGTCTTCGTCAATTTTAATTGAAGTTACTCTTGCTGGACTTAATGCTCTGGTAATGTATAACTGTAAGTTATTGGTGTAATTAATTACATCTATATTTTCATTACCTAACTCACGTACTATTCCATGAATACGTGATCCTTTCATACCTACGCAAGCTCCAACTGGGTCAATTCTATCATCATAAGAATCTACAGCTACTTTAGCTTTTTCACCTGGAATACGTACCACATTTTTTATGGTTATTAAACCATCAAATACTTCAGGTATCTCAGATTCAAATAGTTTTTCTAAAAACTTAGGCGACGTACGCGACATAATAATTGCTGGCTTGTTTCCTTTAAGCTCTACACTATCAATAATACCTCTTACATTATCTCCTTTTCTGAAAAAATCTGAAGGAATCTGCTTGTCTTTTGGTAAAATAATTTCGTTTCCTTCATCATCTAACAAAATAACTGCTCTGTGACGTATGTGGTGCACTTCTGCAGTATATAAATCGCCTTCAAGCTCTTTAAATTGCTTGAAAATATTTGTGTTATCGTGCTCGTGAATTTTTGAAATTAAGTTTTGGCGTAATGCTAAAATGGCACGACGACCTAAATCTATTAATTTTACTTCTTCAGACACATCTTCACCTACTTCAAAATCTGGCTCGATTTTTCTAGCTTCTGTTAAAGATATTTCTTGGTTTGGTTCTTCAACCTCTCCATCTGCAACAACCACACGGTTTCTCCAAATCTCTAAATCACCTTTATCTGGATTTATAATAATATCAAAATTATCATCATCTCCAAACTTTTTCTTTAATGCATTTCTAAATACATCCTCTAAAATAGCCATTAAGGTAACACGATCTATTAACTTGTCGTCTTTGAACTCTGAAAAAGATTCAATTAACGCTATATTTTCCATAACTCTATTTGAATTAAAATTTTATTATAACTTTTGCTTCTACAACATCTTTGTAGGCAATATTTTCTTTTTTATTAACGGTAACTTTACCCTTACCAACTGGTTTTGGCTCTCTTGCTTTCCATTCTAAAGTAAACACTTCATCATTAGCAGCAGTTAAAGCTCCTTCTATTTTTTGCGTAGCTGTTTTAACCTCTAAAACACGTCCTACATGCTTAGGGTATTGTCTTGGCAGTGTCAATGGTGCAGAAGCTCCAGCTGACATGACCTCTAGAGCAAAATCATGCTCTTCTCTATCCATGTTATGCTCTATAGCACGACTTATAAAAATACAATCTTCAACTTTTACGCCTTGATCACCATCAATTATTATTTTGATATCTGTATTGTTGGTCACACTAAAATCTATCAGAAATAAATCCTGACGTTCTGCTAGTGCGTCTTCTAATAATGATTTTACTTGTTCTATAAACATTTTAAAGTATAAAAAGAGGGGACTTTAGGTCCCCTCAATTTTCGTTTTTCTCTTACAACGCTGCAAATATACATATTTTTATTGATTTTCATAACTTTTTAAAAGTCATTTTTTATTACTAACTTTATATATAAGTTCTTTATTAACTAACTATCTTCATTTATGAAAAAATTACTTGTACCAACAGACTTTTCTAAAGAAGCAGAAAATGCGGTTAAAGTAGCTGCTCAATTAGCCAGAAAACATGATTGCGAGATCATACTTTTACATATGTTAGAGCTTCCTTTTAACCAGTTAAACGCTGGTGGAATGCCTGCTGATTTACCTGAAGCTGTTTATTTTATGAAATTGGCGCACAAAGAATTTGAGACAGTCATGAAAAAAGACTATTTAAAAGGAATTACTGTGTATGAAACTGTAGATTTTAACGAAATTTCTACTGGAATTCTTGAAACTTGTAGAAAACATGATGTAGATTTAATAGTTATGGGATCTCATGGTGCAGAAGGATTGAAAGAATTATTTATAGGGTCTACTACTGAAAAGATTGTTCGTACTTCCAACACACCTGTATTAGTAATTAAAAATGAGCACGAAAATTTTGATATCAAAGAATTTGTTTTTGCATCCGATTTTAAAAATGATAATAAAGAAACCTATGTACAAGCTGTGAAATTAGCAGAGTTATTTGATGCTAAAATCCACTTGTTAAACGTTAATACACCTAGTAATTTTACAACTACTGCTGCTTCTAAAGTTAGAATGATGGAGTTTATTGAAAATAACCCTTTTGATAATTACACGCTAAATATCTACAATGATGAAACGGTAGAAAAAGGTATTTTAAACTTTTCTAGAATTGTTGATGCTGATTTGATTGGGATTAGCACTCATGGACGACAGGGAATTGCTCACTTTTTTAATGGAAGTATTAGTGAAGATTTAGTTAATCACGCTAAAAGACCAGTAATTACTTTTAAAATATAAACTAAATAATTACATAAAATAAAAAAGCTTCCCCTAAAAAGAAGCTTTTTTTTGTTGGCCTACTAGGTTTTACTTCGACTGCGCTCAGCATAAACTTCTCAACCCAATGTTTTTTAAAAAGAAAAATCCTAACTATAATTTATAGTTAGGATTTTATTGGTATTTGTTGGCCCACTAGGTTTCGAACCTAGACTCTTTGGTACCAAAAACCAACGTGTTACCAGTTACACCATAGGCCAATCTCGTAATGAGGACGCAAATTTAAAACAAATATTTATTCAAGCAAACATTTTTTTAATAAAATATGATTTAAAACTTAACGTTAACTTAAAAATCGTGACCATTACAATATAATTACTAAATTCGCCAACACATAACAAATTGATACTTTATGATGTCTTTTAACTTTAAAAAATGGAACTTAATTTTAAGTTGGTTCGCTTTTTTAATTGCTTTAATTACTTACACACTTACGGTTGAACCTACTGTAAGCTATTGGGATGCAGGAGAGTATATACTAACCTCATCTAAATTACAGGTTGGACATCCACCAGGAGCACCTCTATTTCAAATGTTAGGTGCAGTGTTTTCTGTATTTGCATTAGATCCATCTCAAATTGGTTTTGTTATGAATATGATGAGTGCAGTATCCAGTGCATTTGCTATTTTATTTATGTTTTGGACAATTGTTTTATTACTAAAAAAAATAGTCGGACAACCAGAAATACTTAATAAAGGACAACAAATCGCTATCTTAGGTAGTGCTTTTGTTGGTAGTTTAGCGTTTGCCTTTTCAGACTCATTTTGGTTTAACGCTGTAGAAACTGAAGTATACGCTATGGCGACTCTAATTATGACCGTCATGTTTTATTTAGGATTACGTTGGGAAAAAGACATGCACAATCCTAGAGGTAATCGCTGGTTAATTTTAATTGCATTTGTCGTTGGTTTGTCGTTTGGAATTCATTTTATGGGATTATTAACCATTCCAGCTATTGGTTTGATTTACTATTTTAAAAATCATTTTAATTTAAAAGCTCATTTTTTACATACATTTTTACTTTTTGTGCTTTCTATTTTTTTAATTCTTTTTGTATTAATCGAAATTACAACTAACAATCCTTTTGGTGACACCTCATCACTTTTATTGCTACTAACTTTGATAATTATCATTGGTTTAGGATTTTACACACTAATAAAACAAAATGAAAACTTTACAGTTAAACAGTTTCTTTTAGAAAATTTAGATTTTGCTAAAATCAATCTTATTGCTGTAGCCGTTTTATTGTTTGTTTTCAAATTAATGTTTCCTAACGTATTACGCTACTTTAGTGCGTTAGAGCTATTTTTTGTTAATCAAATAGGCTTACCTTTTAACTCTGGATCCATCATAGCAGCTATTTTATTAGCAGCAGCTTTTTATTTTGGATTAAAATATACCAGAGCAAAACAATTACATCATTTAAATACTGGTATTCTTTGCTTGTTATTTGTGTTAATAGGGTCTTCTACGTGGTTAATGTTACCAATACGCGCCAATGCTAATGTGGTGATTAATGAAAATAACCCATCTAGTGCAAGAGAATTATTAGCCTATTATAACTTAGAGCAATATCCTGAAACTCACTTGTTTTATGGACCGTTATTTACTGATCAATACACAGGTCTAGACGAAAACGAACCTTATGTAGATGACAAGCCTAAATATGAAAAAGATGAAGCTTCTGGAAAATACATTATAGTTAACAACTATAAACGTGCTAAACAAAATTACAATTCTGAGCAAGCTGCTATATTACCAAGAATGTGGAGTGGTGAAAATGCAGAAAATTACATGTTATTTACTGGGTTTTTAGACTTTAGCCTTAAACCAGAATATCAAGGAGAGCAACGCTTAGTACAATCCATGATGGATTTTAAAAGCGATGTTGCTAGTGGAAGAATAGATTATGAAGATTACCACAATTTTTTAAAACAATTCGGTCAATTTGTAAACATCAAAAAACCATCCCTAGCAGATAATATCTCTTACCTTTTTGAGTATCAATTAGGTTATATGTATTGGCGTTATTTTATGTGGAATTTTGTGGGTCGTCAAGACGATTTACAAGGTCGTTACGACCAACATGGTAACTGGATTAGTGGTATTAAACTTATAGACGAGTGGCATTTAGGACAATCTCAAGACAATTTACCTAGTGATGTTACGGAAAACAAAGGTCGAAATACTTATTATTTCCTTCCGCTAATATTAGGATTAATAGGTCTATTTTTCCTGTTTAATAGAGATAAAAAACTGTTCTGGGTGACCTTAGTCTTTTTCCTCTTTACAGGTTTAGCCATTCAAGTATATACCAATGTCAGACCTTTCGAGCCAAGAGAACGTGACTATTCTGTAGTTGGATCATTTTATGTATTTGCACTCTGGATTGGATTGGGTGTCTATGCTCTTTTTGACTTTCTTAAAAAATACACTTCTACTAAAGTTTTAGCTCCTGCAGTTACAGTTGTCTGCCTATTACTAGTTCCTGTAATTATGGCTGCTCAAAACTGGGATGACCATGATCGATCTGGAAAATACACAGCATTAGCTATGGCTAAAAAATATCTAGATTCCTGTGGTAAAAACGGAATTTTATTCTCTATTGGAGATAACGATACGTTTGCGTTGTGGTATGCTCAAGAAATTGAAAACTACCGTACAGATGTACGTGTGGTTAATACTAGTTTGTTTCAAACCGATTGGTACATTGACCAAATGAAGCGTAAAGCTTACAAAAGTGACCCTATTCCGTCATCCTTATCTCATGATAAATACAAACACGGAACACGAGATTATATTATGAAGCGTTTAAGGTTTAGCGATACACTAGACATTAAAACGTTTATGAATTTTGTAACCAGTGATGACCCTAAAACTAAATTAAAATATGCGTTACAACAAGAAGGTGAAAACTTTGAGGATTACCCTCAACAGTTTTTAAACTCTAATTACTTTCCTGTTGAAAATATTAAAATCCCAGTAGACAAAGATGCTGTATTAGAACATGGTATTGTAAAGCCTAAAGATGCAGATTTGATTGAAGACACCTTATACATTAACATTTCAGATAATGCCATTTATAAAAATAGATTATTGATGTTAGATATTGTTGCCAACAATAATTGGAAACGACCAATCTATTTTACAGGTGGTGCTTTTGGAAATGATGATTACATCTGGATGAAAGATTATCTACAATTAGATGGTATGGTCTACAAGTTAGTACCAATAAAGTCTCCAGTTGCAAGAGCTAATCCTTTTGATATGGGAAGAATTGATACCGAGTTTATGTACAACAAAGTCGTAAATTGGGATTGGGGAAATAGTGGAAGTGAAGACATTTACCACGATCCAGAAACTAGACGAAACTCGATTACCTACAGAGGAAATTTAGCACGATTAATTGAAAACTTAATTAATGAGAATCAATTAGAAAAAGCTGAAGAAATAGCAGACATTGCTATGAAAAATATGCCTGTTGATAAATTTGGACATTATACTTTACTTGAACCTTATATAAGTGCGTATTACGAAGTTGGTAAAAAAGATAAAGCAAGACAATTGTTTAAAGATGTAGCGACTAAGTATCAAGAAAATTTAAAATACTATAGTACGCTAACTCGAGATAATCAGGATAAAAATTTTACTGAAATTCTAACAGATATTGAACGCTACAAAGCTTTAGTGGATGTTTTAGTAGAGTACGATGAAGAATTTGCAAAAGACGAATCTATGATCTTTACCAATTATTTAGAATTGTTTAAACATTATATGGAAAGTGACCCAGAACCAGAAACATTTCCAATGCCAACAGACAACGACTTAATAAAACAGTTAGACACTGTTTTAAATTAAATAACTATAGATGCCTGTTTTTCCTGTAAAAACACCCAAAATTATACAACGCCTTTTTTCAAAATATATTTGGAAAAAGGCGTCGTCATCTAAAACCATATATTTAACTTTTGATGATGGTCCAACTCCAAAAATAACACAATGGACTTTAGATATTTTAAAACAATACCAAGCTAAAGCCACCTTCTTTTGTATAGGTCAAAATATTAAAAAACATCCAGACATCTTTAAGTCAATTGTAGAAGACAAACACACTGTAGGCAACCACACCTTCAATCATTTAAAAGGTTGGAAAACAAATACTAAGACATACATAGATAACACAGATATAACTCAAACTCTTATCGATTCTAAAATAAAAAATAGAAAATCTGAAATAAAACATCTCTTCCGTCCTCCTTTTGGAAAAATTAAGCGCAAGCAAGCAAAGATTCTAATAAATAAAGGATATAAAATTGTTATGTGGAGTGTCATTTCATATGACTGGGAGCAAAAACTTTCTCCTGAACAATGCTTGAAAAACGTCTTAAAACATACTACATCTGGAAGCATTGTTGTATTTCATGATAGTGTAAAAGCGTCAAGAAATATGCAGTTTGCGTTACCTAAAGTATTAGAACACTTTAGTCAAAAAGGGTATCAATTTAAAGCACTTTAAACAAATTGCTCCATGATTTCAATCAAGGTATTAGCGTCTTGCTCTCCACTTTGACGCCATTTCATTTCACCATTTTTATAAATAATTAATGTAGGTAGCCCTTTGACACGTAAAGCATCAGATAGTTCTTGATTTTTTTCAACGTCTATCTTAATCACCTTAGCCTTATCACCAAGTGCAGCAGCTACATCGCGCAATACAGCATGCATGGTTTTAGATGGTTCATTCCACTCTGTAAAAAAGTCTAGAAGTACTGGAATGTCGACATCTATTAATTCTCCAAATTTTGACATTTGATATCAGTTTAGTTCAAACTAGTTACTAAAATATAACATTTAGTTGAAATTAAGCAATTTGCGACCCTTTTTTAAGCTCTATTACAGTTATTTCTGGCCAAATTCCAACGCGTCCTGGATAAGCTAAATACCCAAATCCTCTGTTGACATTAATATACTGTCCTTTTTCTTGATAGATACCTGCCCAATGTTTATAACGCCATTTTACTGGACTCCATTTTATCCAACCTGGTATTTCAATACCAAATTGCATACCATGTGTATGCCCACTTAATGTTAAATGGTAGTGATAATCATCCTCAATAACCTTTTCGGCCCAATGTGAAGGATCGTGAGAGAGTAATATTTTAAAATCGTTTGCTTCTATATCCTGACTGGCTTTTTTTAAATCGCCTGCTTTTTTAAATCGACCAGCTCCCCAATTTTCAACACCAACTATTGCCATACGTTCGCCATTTTTTTCGATATATCGGTTTTCGTTTAATAATAAATCAAAACCTATTTCTTTTTGTATTGCTTTTAATTCTTCTAAATTATCGCTTTGATCTTTATCAGAAGCCCAATCTACATAATCACCGTAATCATGATTTCCTAAAACAGAAAATACGCCATCTGAAGCTGTTAATTTAGAAAAGGTATCTTTCCAATCGTACATTTCAGAAGCTTTATTATTGACCAAGTCGCCAGTAAATAAAATAACATTTCCTTTTTGCTGATTAACTAAATCAACCGCGTAATTTATCTTCTCTTTGTTATCAAAACTACCAGAATGTATATCGCTAATGTGTGTAATGCGATAGCCATCAAATGCTTCTGGCAAATCTTCAAAATGTAAAGTATAATTTAAAACTTTGTAATTATAACGTCCTTTGTACATTCCGTATAGTAAGGATGAAAACGGAATTGCTGCCAAACCTAAAGCGACTTGACTGATAAATTTTCGTCTTGATGGTAAATAAAACGAGTCTTTTGTTATAAAATACTTATCATATAAACTTATAAAAGACCTAACAATATCCTCACCAATAAGTATAGGTGCTATCACTAAGTTTAATGCCATAAACGATAGTAAAAAGCCAATTGCATAACCTCTACCACCAGATATTACTCTACCCTCTGATGGTGTAGAAAATTGATAAATTAAATTTACAGCAACCAAAACTGCTATTGTAATAAACACGTAGTGTATCCAAGCAGATTTAAACACCGTTTTTATAGCTTGAAAACCGTAAATAGTAAGGACTATATATATTATTCCTAGAATTATTAATCGCGTCATAAATAAACTTTAATGCACAAAATTAACCATTATTAAAGTGAAATATCTTATTATATTGTTAAACGTTAAACACAATAAAACTACCAGTAACTATTCTTTTTTGCTAAATTGTGACTAAAAATTTTTAACATATAATGAAGTTTAAAAACGTAGTACTATTTTTTATCACGTTGTTTGTGGTTTCCTGTAAAAAACAGATAGATAATACTCCAGTTACAAAACATAAGCCATTAATAGCTTACGTTAATCCATTTATAGGTACTGGTGGACATGGTCATACATATCCAGGAGCATCCTTACCATTTGGAATGATGCAACTTAGTCCAGACACACGTTTGGACGGATGGGATGGCTGTTCTGGGTATCATTATAGTGATAATTATATTTATGGATTTTCGCACACACACTTAAGCGGAACAGGAGTTAGTGATTATGGTGACATTTTAATTATGCCAACCAACAAGCAAAATTTTAACAACGGAGCAGATGGAAACGCTGGTTATCGTGCACATTTTTCTCATGACAAAGAAATTGCAAAACCTGGTTATTATAAAGTAACATTAGATAGTACAAATATTGAAGTAGAATTGACGGTATCTAAACGAAGTGGGATACATAAATATCAATTTCCTTCGGCAGACAATCAATTTGCTATTGTAGATTTAATTCATCGTGACAAGGTATTAGATGCTAAAATTGACAGGATATCTGACACTGAAATTGTTGGTTATAGGTTTTCTGACGCTTGGGCAAAAGATCAACGTTTATTTTTCGTAATAAAAACGTCTCATCCATTTAATGACGTCTTACAATCGCCTCCAAAACAAGGCTTAAAAGGCGCACAGAAAATAGCTTTACAATTTAACAATCCTAACAACCAGCCTGTATACATTAAAATTGGTATAAGTGCTGTAGATATTGAAGGTGCTCGTCAAAATTTAGAGCAAGAAATTGGAAATAAAACCTTTGCAAGAATTAAAAAAGAAGCAGAAATTGAATGGACTAAGCAATTAGCAAAAATTACTATTAAAACTAATAACGAAGACTATAAAACCAATTTTTATACATCTATGTATCATGTTGCTTTGGCTCCTAATTTATATCAAGATGTAGATGGAAGATATCGTGGTATGGATATGAAAATTCACACGACTAAAGACTTTGATTATTACACTGTGTTTTCGCTTTGGGATACCTATCGCGCTACACATCCACTCTACACCATTATTGAGCAAAACAAAACCAACGATTTTATAAACACCTTTATAGCCAAATATAATGAAGGTGGTATTATGCCTATTTGGGATTTAAGCGCTAATTACACTGGTTGTATGATTGGCTATCATGCAGTACCTGTAATTGCTGATGCGTATTTAAAAGGAATTAATAATTACGATGTTAGCACAGCTTTTGAAGCTATGAAACATAGTGCTACAAGAAACAAATTAGGCTTAAAAAGTTATAAAGCATTTGGTTTTATTCCTGTTGAAGAAGAAAGCGAATCGGTTTCTAAAACTTTAGAATATGCTTATGATGATTGGACCATTGCTCAAATGGCAAAAGTCATGAATAAAACTGAAGATTATAAAATATTTTCTGAAAGAGCTCAGTATTATAAAAACGTTTTTGACCCAGAGACACAGTTTATGAGAGGTCGTTTTAGAAACACTTGGTTTTCACCTTTTGATCCTTACGAAGTTAATTTTAATTACACCGAAGCTAATGCTTGGCAATACAGTAATTACATTCCGCAAGACATTAGTGGATTGATTAATCTATTAGGCGGAAAAGAAAAATTAGAAGCTAATTTAGATACATTGTTTGTCGCTAAAGCGGAAACCTCTGGACGTCATCAAGCAGATATTACTGGTTTAATTGGTCAATATGCACATGGCAATGAGCCTAGTCATCA
Source organism: Olleya sp. YS (assembly GCF_029760915.1). NCBI lineage: Bacteria > Pseudomonadati > Bacteroidota > Flavobacteriia > Flavobacteriales > Flavobacteriaceae > Olleya > Olleya sp. YS. The sequence continues at coordinate 740,583 of NZ_CP121685.1, forward strand.
CATGGCTTATCTCTATAATTTTGTAAACAAACCACATAAAACTCAGGAGAAAGTCCACCAAATTATAACCGAACTATATTCAAACACACCAGATGGAATTTCAGGCAACGAAGATTGTGGTCAAATGAGTGCTTGGTACATTTTTAGTTCCATTGGATTTTACCCAGTCACGCCAGGAAGTAATCAATACATCATTGGAACACCACTTTTTGAAAAAGCTACTTTTAATTTAGAAAACGGAAAACAGTTTACTGTCTCAACAGAAAATTTAAACTCTAAAAATATTTATATCGCTTCTGCGAAATTAAATGGCAAACCTTTAAATCAATCTTTTATTGAACATTCTGATATTATGAATGGTGGTACCCTTAGTTTTAAAATGACTAATAAACCAACAGATTGGGCTACTAAAGACAGTGAAGCTCCAAAAACCGAAATCAAAGAACATCTGATCACTCCTGCTCCATATATTGCAAAAGGAGAAGTGGCTTTTAAAGGCGACACTGAAGTCGTGCTAAAGAATGCAGATGAGGATGCTTCAATATTTTACAGATTGGGTTATAAAGGTGACTTTAAATTATATGATAATCCTATTACGATAGATAAAGCTATTTCACTTTCGACATATTCAGAAAAAAAAGGAATTAAAAGTGCGGTTATCGAAACCCAATTTTATAAAATAGACCCAAACATGTCTATCAAATTAAATACAGACTATGCAAATCAGTATAATGGTGGTGGAAACAACGCACTTATTGATGGCATTTATGGCACAAAAGATTTTAGAACAGGAACATGGCAAGGGTATTTTGATACAGATTTAAACGCAACCATTAACCTAGGTAAAACAAAAATCATAGACACCATAAACGTAAACTTTTTGCAAGACCAACGCTCTTGGATTTTTTATCCAACAACGATAGAGTGTTGGGTGTCCATTGACGATAAAAATTATAAATCTATTGGTAAATACTATTTTGATGCTAAAAAACCATCTGAAGAAGTCAATATTCAAAACTTTTATTTCAATTTACCATCAGAAAAGGTTAAGTATGTAAAACTGAAAGCCACTAGATTAGGTCAACTTCCAGAGTGGCATTTAGGTTATGAGCATGATGGACGAAGTTGGCTTTTTGTGGACGAAATCACAATCAAATAACAATTATAACTATATTTAGGACAATAAAAAACTAACTAAATGAACAATCAAAACAACAAATCTGCTTTAACTACTTTAGTAACAGTATTCTTCTTCTGGGGATTTATAGCTGCCTCTAACGGAGTCTTTATTCCGTTTTGTAAAACGTATTTAATATAGATCAATTTCAATCGCAATTAGTAGATTTTGCATTTTATGGTGCGTATTATATTGGTGCGCTTTTATTGTTTATTATCTCTAGTGGATTAAAAAAAGACATCTTAAATGCTTGGGGTTATAAAAACGGGATTGTCTATGGATTATTACTGTCTGCAGTTGGTGCGTTTGTCATGTATCCAGCAACAGCAGGAGCAGAACAAGGACAAACCAGTGTGTTTTATTTTGTTTTAGTCGCCTTATTTATTGTTGGTTTAGGGTTTTCGTTACAACAAACAACCGCTAACCCATTTGCAATTGCTTTAGGTGATCCCAAAACAGGATCGCATCGTTTAAATTTAGCTGGTGGAATCAACTCGTTTGGAACCACCATAGGACCCATCGTAGTTGCATTTATCATCTTTGGATCTGCACCTTTATCTAGTGAAGAATTAGCGCTCATGATTAAAAATAACGACATTAAATTAACAACCGTCCAAATGTTGTATTTAGGTGTTGGTGTCTTGTTTTTATTAGCTGCTGCACTGTTTCATTTTTCAAAAAAATTACCAGCATTAAAATCGGAAACTGCTTTTGAACCAGCCAATAAAGCCAAAAATAGTCTTATTGTATTAACTATTATTATTGCTGGTTGTTTTGGGTATATTTTTAGTACTTACACAGGTGGTGAAGTTGTTACAGAAGCTTTAGAAAACAAACGATTGACTTTCTTAATCATAGCATTAGTTGCTGTTATTGGCTGCCTATTGTTTGCGTATTCAAGTTCGTCCAAAAAACCAGAAGGTTGGGGAGCCATGAAATATCCACAACTAGTTTTAGGGATGCTTGCCATATTTACTTATGTTGGTGTAGAAGTTACTGTTGGTAGCAATTTAGGCGAGTTACTTAAACAAGCTGTAGATAGAACCAATCTTAATGCACTTGGTTTACCTACGCTAAACGATGCCCAAATCGCACCTTTTATCTCGCTATACTGGGGAGGATTAATGATAGGTCGTTGGGTAGGTGCTATTACTGTTTTTAATCCAAGTAAAGGACTTAAAAAATGGCTGTTAATTATCGTGCCTTATGTGGCTTTTGGAGTGATTTTACTAGTGAATTTTGGCAAATACTCTACCAATCAAATTCTGTTTTTTGCTATTTGTGTGGCAGTTCAAATTGGAGGTTTCTTTTTAGCAAAAGACAATCCAGTAAAAACATTAAAAATATTCAGTTTACTAGGTGTTATTGCTATGACTATAGGATTATTAACCACAGGTAATGTAGCACTTTTTGCTCTCTTGTCTGGTGGTTTATTCTGTTCTATCATGTGGCCATGTATTTTTACTTTAAGCATTGCAGGATTAGGTAAGTATACCTCACAAGGATCTGCATTTTTAATTATGATGATTTTAGGTGGTGCTATTATTCCGCCTTTACAAGGTAAATTAGCTGATATTTTTGGGATTCAACCTTCTTATTTAATAGCAGTGTTATGCTTTGGATATTTGCTGTTTTATGCGTTCAGAACAAAAACTGTTCTTGACAAACAAGGCGTAACGTATTAATTAAGTTTAATGAAAAGAAGGACATTCATAAAAAACGCATCGATTTCAGGACTAGGTATAGCTGTAGGAAGTACTACCTTAAATTGTGACAAAAAACCAAAAAACACTTCAAATCCTGAAACCAAAAGCAATATTATGAAAAAACCTTCCATATCACCCATTGCCATTTGTACTTGGGGATTTGTTGATGCTAATGCCAAAGCAGGACAATCACTGGAAAACGGTAAAAATGCTTTAGATGCTGCAATTGCAGGGGTTTCAGTAGAAGAAGAAAATCTAAAAAACACAACCGTTGGAAAAGGCGGAACACCAGATAGAGCTGGTAACGTTACATTAGATGCTTGTGTCATGGATAGTACAGGAGATTGTGGTGCAGTGGTTTGTGTAGAAAACATTACCAATGTGGCTGCTCTAGCCAAACAAGTCATGACTGAAACGCCTCATGTGATGCTTGCAGGTCAAGGTGCAGAAGAATTTGCCTATACCCAAGGATTTAAAAAAGAACAATTACTTACAGAAGACTCTAAAAAAGCATGGGAAACATGGAAAAAATCACCAGAATACAAACCTATAATTAATATCGAAAATCACGACACCATAGGTATGCTATGTTTAGATAAAAATGGCGATATTGCTGGTGCTTGTACCACCTCTGGATTATCTTATAAAATGAAAGGTCGGATTGGCGATTCTCCCATAATTGGTTCAGGATTATTTATTGACAACTCTATTGGTGGAGCTGCAGCAACAGGATTAGGGGAAGAAATTATGAAAACAGTAGGTAGTTTTTTAATTGTCGAACTCATGCGAAACGGAATGCATCCGCAACAAGCTTGCGAAGAAGCTGTACGTCGAGTTACCTCAAAAAATCCAAGCTATAAAGATTTTCAGGTTGCCTATATTGCTATCAATACAGCAGGAGAAACAGGTGCTTATTGTATACATGAAGGATTTAGATACATGAAATATCAAGATGGTGTCAATCACAATATATTGTCTGATTGTGTTGTAAAAACCTAATGGGTCAAGTTTTATTTAAAAAACAACCAACTATACACAAAACAAGGTAATTCTTACATTAATACTATTATAACTAACTTTTAGTCTGTAACTTTAAATCTAAATCCATTAGTTATGAAACAACTTTACTTTACATCCCTCTTGCTACTAACTCTGTCATTCGGATTTGCTCAACCAGCAAACGATGATTGCTCAAATGCACAGATAATTACTGTTAGTACTACTAATTTAAATGTCCCTTTTGATATTAATACTGCCACTTTAAACAACCAAGAAGGCTGTTCTGGTACGACTGCAGATTATGCTGATGTTTGGTTTGAATTTACAATGCCAACCAATGGAAATCTATATATAGATGGTTCTTTATCTTGGAACCAATTTGCCATTTACGATAGTTGTGGAGGCACAGAATTAAACTGTTTCTCTAGCAATGGGCTTTTAGATAATTTAGTATCTGGAACGACTTATACACTCAGAGTTTTTAGAGCTTCTGGAACCGCTAACAATACGTCTTATCAAAGTTTTAGTATCATAGCTTATGATACGGTAACAAATGACGATTGTACTTCATCAGAAAATATTTCAGTAACTGCTACTAATACTACAGTAAATTTTGAAATTGCTGGTGCAGAAATAAACAACGAAGTAGGATGTTCCGGAACAATCAATGATTACTTAGACATTTGGTATGATTTTACTATGCCTTTTGACGGAAATCTTTATATAGAAGGCTCAATTAGTTGGAATAATTTTGCACTATATGACACATGTAGTGGTACAGAAATCCAGTGCGGAAGTGCTAACGAGTTTGTTGAAGGCTTAATATCTGGAACTAACTACAAACTACGTGTTTTCAGAACTGTAGCTACTGCAGATAATACAAGTTATAAAGCTTTTAGCATTGTTGCCTACCAATCCGTTGCTAATGATACTTGTGCTGCTGCGGAAAACATAACCGTTACAACAACAGGTTCTACAGTCAATTTTGAGATTGCTGGTGCGGAAATTAATAATGAAGAAGGTTGCTCAGGTACAACAAACGATTACCTAGACATTTGGTATGATTTTACAATGCCTGTAAACGGAAATCTGTACATAGATGGTTCCATCAACTGGAATAATTTTGCGCTTTACGATGCATGTAGTGGGACAGAAATACAATGTGGTAGTGCTAACGAATTTATTGAAGGTCTTACAGCTACTACCAACTACAAACTGCGCGTGTTTAGAACTATTGCAACCGCAGACAACAATAGCTATAAATCTTTTTTTATTAGAGCATTTGAGACCGTGACTAATGACGATTGTGCTTCTGCTGAAAATATAACAGTAACGACTGACCAACAAACCATTAATTTTGATATTGGTGGTGCCTCAATAAATAATGAAGAAGGCTGTACTGGTACAACAAACGACTATGCAGACATTTGGTATGAATTTACAATGCCAGTAAATGGTAATCTTTTAGTAAATGGAGCTATCAATTGGAATAATTTTGCTCTTTACGACGCATGCAGTGGGACAGAAATACAATGTGGTAGCTCAAGTGAGCAGTTTGACGGTCTTACCGCAACTACCAACTATAAACTACGTGTATTTAGAACACTGGCTAACACAGATAATAATAACTACCGTAGTTTTACCATACAAGCATTTGAAATAATAACTAACGACGATTGTGCTTCTGCTGAAACTATTAACGTTTTATCAGGAACACCAACTACAGTTAATTTTGGTATCGCTGGTGCTAATGTAAATAATGAAGAAGGATGTTCTGGCGGAACTGTTGCAGACTATGCAGATATTTGGTATGATTTTACAATGCCAGAAGATGGATTTATAATTATAGATGGCACAATTAATTGGAATAATTTTGCAGTATATGATGCCTGTGCAGGAACACAACTAGGATGTTTTAGTGCTTCTGGAAACGTTGGTGGTTTAACTAACGGAACAACTTATAAATTACGCTTATTTAGAGGTGCATCTACAGCAACTAACACTAATTATAAAAGCTTTACTATAGAAAGCAGTGCAACTTTAAGCACAGATGATTTATCATTAGATAAAAAAGTAACAATTTTTCCAAATCCAGCAGAAGATTTTGTTCAAATAAAGACAAGTTTAGATATTGATTTAATAAGTCTTTATGATATTAATGGACGATTGATTTTGGATATTCCTTATACTGAAAGACTGAGTTTAGAGCACTTAGATTCTGGAGTTTATTTCCTAAAATTAAAATCTAAGAATCTAATAACAACAAAAAAAATCATAAAAAATTAACATTAAAAAAGGCGAAACAAATGTTTCGCCTTTTTTAATAATTATAACGTTTGTTTATTGCTTTACAAAAACATTAGTAGCATCAGAATCTGAAAAAGTAGTGCTTGACACATCTCCATTGGCGTCAAGAAATACTATTTCATATTCAAAAAAACTAGGTCTTACTAATACATTATTTGAAGGTAAAGTAAAAATAACATCTTCTCCACCAGCGCTGGCAACAAAACTTCCATTAGCCGACTGAGTCCAAGTAAAATTAAATATAAAATTATCTTCTTCACATACGTAGCTAAAGGTTTCTACATTATTCTGGTTTGTAAGCGTAAGGTCTAAATCCGTAGTATAAGTAACACTACCTGTACCATCTGCATTAAAAACAATCGATTCTCCTTGATAGCAACCGGTTTCAGCAATAAGATCACTTGACTCAACTCCATCGTTATTCAAATCAAATGAATCATTTTCAACATTAAACTCAGATATTACCCAAGTACCTACAATAGCAGGTGTTGTATCAGTATTAGAGTCGTCATCACTTGAACATGATAGAGCACATAAACCTAAAAAAGCAAATAATATTTTTCTCATATTTTAAAATTTTAAACACAAACATACAATATATATTTACAATTGCAATTCAATTAATTTCTATTTAAAGCATAAGTTTTTGTAGTTTTATAATCTTCAAAAAACAAAATTCATGTCAGATCAAAAACGCCTTTTTTTAGTTGATGCTTATGCACTTATATTTCGTGGTTATTACGCCTTTATAAAAAACCCACGAATCAATTCTAAAGGAGAAGACACCTCAGCTATTATGGGTTTTATGAACTCGTTATTAGACGTTATTAAACGTGAACGTCCAGACCATTTAGCGGTATGTTTTGATAAAGGTGGTAGTACAGATAGAGTCGAAATGTTTGAAGCTTATAAAGCAAATAGAGACGAAACACCAGAAGGTATTCGTACCGCAATTCCGCATATCTGTAATATTCTGGAAGCCATGCATATTCCAATCATGGTAAAAGAAGGTTATGAAGCAGATGATGTCATTGGTACATTATCCCGTCAAGCGGAAAAAGAAGGTTATAAAGTCTTTATGGTCACTCCAGATAAAGATTTTGCGCAACTAGTTACCGAAAACATTTTTATGTATAGACCTGTTTTTGGTGGTGGTTATGAAACTTGGGGCATCCCAGAAGTACAGAAAAAATTTGAAGTCACAGACCCAATGCAAGTCATTGACTTTTTGGGTATGATGGGAGATTCTAGCGATAATATTCCTGGACTTCCAGGTGTTGGAGAAAAAACTGCGAAGAAGTTTTTAGCAGCCTACGGAAGTATGGAAAATCTTTTAGCTAATACACACGAGCTTAAAGGTAAAATGAAAGAAAAGATTGAGGCGAATGGTGAGTTGGGTTTACTATCTAAGAAATTAGCAACCATTATGTTAGATGTTCCTGTAACGTTTAACGCTAAAGATTTTGAACTCGATCATCCAGATGTTGAAAAAGTAAAAGAAATATTTCAAGAATTAGAGTTTAGACGACTCACAGATAATTTTGTAAAAACCTTTACGTCTGGTGCAGAAGCTACTTCCAAATCAAATACTAATGGAACTGTCACTTCGAGCACTTCGTCTTCGCTCAGTACAGGCTCTGTCGAGAAGTCTTCAAATTCAACCTCAGTTTCAAGTTCAAATTCTAACGCAGGTGCAGGACAATTTTCATTGTTTGGAGCAGAACCTTCATCTGCGACTGAAACCGTTTCAGAATACACTAGAAAAACCATTGAAACTACCTCGCATTTTTACCAAAGCGTTGCGCCAGGAATGGCAACCAAACTATTCATTAAAAATTTAATGAATCAAACTAGCGTATGTTTTGATACGGAAACCACAGGACTTAATCCATTAACTGCTGAGTTGGTAGGTATTGCATTTTCTTGGGAAGTTGGTAAAGGCTTTTATTTACCTTTTCCAGAAGACAGACAAGAAGCACAATCTATTATCGAAGAATTACGATGTTTTTTTGAAAGTGAAACCATCGAAAAAGTAGGACAGAATTTAAAGTACGATATCAAAGTACTTGCAAAATATAATGTCGAAGTTAAAGGTAAACTGTTTGACACCATGTTAGCGCATTATTTAATCAATCCTGACATGCGTCACAATATGGATGTGTTGGCAGAAACCTATTTAAACTACACACCAGTATCTATCACAGAACTGATTGGTAAAAAAGGGAAGAATCAATTGTCTATGCGTGATGTTCCGTTAGAGAAACAAACCGAATACGCAGTAGAGGATGCAGATATCACACTTCAACTAAAAGAGCATTTTGAAAAAGAATTAGGCGAAGCCAACACCCAAAAACTATTTAATGATATCGAAGTGCCTTTACTTCGTGTACTGGCTGCAATGGAACTAGAAGGTATTAATTTAGATGAAACATTCTTAAATAGTTTGTCTGAAGAGTTGGATAACGACATCAAAACCTTAGAAGCTAAAATTTACGATGTTGCTGGTGAAGAATTTAATATCGCGTCACCAAAGCAATTGGGTATTATTTTATTCGAAAAATTAAAACTCGTCGATAAGCCTAAAAAAACAAAAACTGGTCAGTACAAAACAGGAGAAGATATTTTATCCTATTTAGCCAAAGACCATGAGATTATCCAAAACATTTTAGACTATCGTGGACTTGCAAAATTAAAAAGTACCTATGTAGATGCGTTACCGCTTCAAGTTGAACCTACAACTGGTCGTGTGCACACAGATTATATGCAAACCGTTGCTGCAACAGGACGATTAAGTAGTAATAATCCTAATTTACAGAACATCCCAATACGAACTGAACGTGGTCGTCAAGTGCGAAAAGCGTTTGTACCACGTAACGACGACTATATTTTACTAGCAGCCGATTACAGCCAAATAGAACTGCGTATTATTGCTGCATTAAGTAAAGAAGAAACCATGATTGAAGCCTTTAAAAATGGTGAAGATATTCATGCGTCGACTGCATCTAAAGTGTTTAATGTGCCTATTGAAGAGGTGACTAGAGAGCAACGTAGCAATGCCAAAACCGTAAACTTTGGGATTATTTATGGTGTGTCTGCTTTTGGACTAAGTAACCAAACCGATTTGTCTCGTAGCGAAGCCAAAGAGTTGATAGATACCTATTACGAAACCTACCCTAAGCTTAAAAAATACATGAGCGAGCAAGTCGATTTTGCGCGTGATAACGGTTACGTAAAAACCGTTTTAGACAGACGTCGTTATTTAAAAGATATTAATAGTCGTAACGCTGTAGTGCGTGGAGCTGCAGAACGTAATGCGGTAAACGCACCAATACAAGGTAGTGCTGCAGATATTATTAAAATTGCCATGATTAATATTTATAATAAGTTATCCCACGGAAATTTTAAAACTAAAATGCTCTTACAAGTGCATGATGAATTGGTCTTTGATGTCTATAAACCTGAACTTGACGAAATGAAAACCTTGATTAAAACCGAAATGGAGAATGCTTTTAAAATGGAGGTTCCGTTAGATGTTGAAGTCGATACTGGTTTGAATTGGTTGGAGGCGCATTAACTAAAATTATAAGTTTATTTGATATTGAATTCTTTTATTTTTAATTATTGATTCTAACTCATCCATTTTGAGCAAACAATAAGAAAAAGAATCAGGATGTAAAGATATAAAGCAAAACCTAAATCTATCTCCAACTAATTTTGCGAAATTAAATTCATTCTCTGTAGCTCCAAAGAAAAATCCTTTTGGGTTTTCTGGCAGAAACTTTTTAGTTGTCTTTATCTCAATGAATTGAATTTCATCTAAATGTGTCTCTATATAATCTTCTTTAAATTTAATTCCTTTCAATTTAGGTATATAAATCATATCAAAAGACTGTTTAAAACTATATGGTAATTCAAGGATATCAAGCAAAGTTTTTTTCATTGGTAAATCAATCTTAAAAAAACCTGTTTGCTTTTCTAACATATATCTAATTCCTTCTTTCTCTGTAACATTATTAGATAATGTCAATTTAAAACTATGAGCTCTTGACATTATTCTTCGGTTTTCAATTGATAATCATTAAAGCTTAGTTTTGGGTTCTGATTTTCAAAATTCAGCAATTCAGAAATCTCGATTTCAAATGCTTTTGAAAAGACTGCAATATTAGTTAGTGAAATATTACGTTCACCTCTTTCAATCATACCAATGTATGTTCTGTGAAAACCTGTTTTAAAAGATAGTTTTTCTTGACTCAGTTTATTCTCAAGTCTTAACTCTCGAATTCTTAGCCCAAATTCTTTAAGAAGGAATTTATTTACCATTAATCGAAACTATACTTATTGTATGCAATAATCAACATACAATAAGTATCATTTCATTATATTTACTTTTAAAAAATATAATGATTTGGTATGCAAGGAAATCTAGCGATGATGGAAAGGGAATGAATAAAGGAGTTCTTTTTTATGAAGGTGAACATTATTCAAGGACAGAAGAACATGCAAAAAAATATGTAGAATCTCTAGGTTTAGTTTGGGAGGAAGAACTTAAGACTATCAACACAAAAGATGAATGGTTCTACTTTACTGATTGGGAAGAGCTAGATGAAGAAGAATTTTATGATTTTGAAGGTAACACATATAAAATATGTCATAACTGCAAAGGTGTAGTTAGAGTATTAACTGAATTAAATCTTTGCAAAAAATGTGGAATTTATACTTAAAATCTAACGTCTCTTCTTCCTAGACTTATACTTAACCTTCTGCTTCCTTTGATTAAAAGGTACAGCATCATTAAACGTGTCTTTGGCTTCACCATTAGGCTTGTTTTTACGCCATTTTTCTTTCTTTTCTGGTAAGAGTACTTTTAGTAAATCTTGACGACCAACTTTATTCAACGTCTTTTTTATCCACGCTTTGTTTTCGTCTTTATACCAAAAGAAAAAACGGTGTTGCTCGTCTTTTTCTTTTCGGGTTTTTGGCGTGTTTACTTTTTTAAGCGTGTAAGGATGGTAACCACTATAGTAAATAACAGTCGCTACTGTCATTGGTGTTGGAGTAAACCCTTGTACTTGCTCTAACTGGAAACCCATATCTTTAGTTTCGGCAGCGAGGTTTGCCATATCTTCAACTTCGCAAGCTGGATGATTAGAAATAAAATAGGGTATTAATTGAAGCTTTAAATTCTTCTTGATATTAATCTTATCAAAACGCTCTTTAAACTTATGGAAGTACGAGAACGACGGTTTCCGCATTAATTTTAAAACAGGATCACTCGTGTGTTCTGGCGCGACTTTTAAGCGTCCAGAAACGTGCTTGGTCATCACTTCTTCGGTATAAGCATCCAACTCTTTTGGGTCTGCATTTTTATTAAATTCTGGCACTAACATATCATGTCTAATTCCAGAACCTATAAATGATTTTTTTACTTTAGGATGACTGTCTACCGCTTGATATAATTCGGTTAACGGTTTATGAGACGTATCTAAATTACTACAAATTACTGGCGAAATACAACTAGGTGCCACACACTTATCACAGATAGCTTGCACTTTACCTTTCATTTGATACATATTAGCACTTGGTCCACCAATGTCGCTTAAATAGCCTTTAAAGTCTGGCATATTGGCAACTTTATCAACTTCTTTTAAAATCGATTCTTTACTACGACTTGCTATAAATTTTCCTTGATGCGCAGATATGGTACAAAAGCTACAACCACCAAAACAACCTCTGTGAATATTTATAGAAGTCTTAATCATCTCATAAGCTGGTATTGGTCCACGCTTATTGTATTTTGGATGTGGTAATCGTGTGTAAGGCAAATCAAAAGACGCATCAATCTCTGCTTCCGTCATGGTTGGATATGGCGGATTAATCATCAACGTCTTATTACCAACTTTCTGAAAAATTCGTCTTGCTGCCAACTTATTAGACTCTTGCTCTATGACTTTAAAGTTAGAGGCGTATTTTTTCTTGTCTTTTAAACAAACTTCGTGTGATGCGATTTCGACATCTTCCCAATTACTATTCTTCGGAATTTTTTCATCTTTATCCATCAACACAGCTGTTTGCAATACCGTGTTAATACTATTAAAAGGAACACCTTTCTCTAACAAACGCACTATTTCACGTAGAGGTTGCTCTCCCATTCCATACACCAGCATATCTGCTTTAGAAGTCTCTAAAATAGTTGGCATCAATTTATCACTCCAATAATCGTAATGCGTAACACGACGAAGCGAACCTTCAATTCCACCAATTAAAACAGGTGTGTCTGGCCATTTTTCTTTTAAGATATTACTATAAACTGTTGAGGCATAATCTGGTCTAAAACCAATATCTCCATTTGGAGTATAGGCATCTTTATCGCGACGTTTTTTGTTAGCATTATAATTGCTAATCATTGGATCCATGCAACCACCAGTAACTCCAAAAAACAATCTTGGTTTACCTAGTTTGACAAAATCCTGAAGATTATCATTGACATTGGGTTGAGGAACAATAGCTACACGTAAACCCATACTTTCTAACAAACGACCAATAACCGCAGGACCAAACGTAGGATGATCCACATAGGCATCACCACTAAATAGGATGACGTCTAGTGTGTCCCAACCGCGAATTTTCACCTCTTTGTTTGTGGTAGGTAACCAGTCTGACAGTTTAAGTTCTTGCATAACAGTGCAAAAATAGATAAAAAAAGACTGTTATCTATTATTATAAAAGGGTTTAGCATATAATTTAACTGGTTAGCTTAAATTAGAAACTTAACTAACAAAAAAAGGCTAACAATAATGCTAGCCTTTTTTACACAAAGTTATGGACTTATTGTTTGACTAAAACTTTATAAGTATTGGCGTCTAGAGCTATAGCATCACCTTTTAATTCTAAGGTGTTGTTTGACATATAGTCTAGATAGTTACCTTGTTGTGGTAAGCTTGTTTTTATGTTTTCTGAAGACACATTAGCAACAAAAAGTACTTCGTTTGTTCCATTAGTTCTAGAAAAAGCAATCACGTTTTTACCGCTATCTATTGGTGTAAAAGTGGCTGCTTGCTTCCCACCATGTAAAGCTGAATTAGTTTGTTTTAGTTGTGCTAACTTCTGTAACAATTTCCAAGTTCTAGCTTTGGTATGCGGAAAGCTATCTTTTTCAAAAAACAGTAATCTGTGGTCTAAATCATACTCTTGACCTGAATATATTAGTGGCATTCCTGGAGTTAAATAACTTAGCACAGTCATGATTTCTCCATTTTTACCCATACGTTCTTTGATGGTTCCATTCCAAGAGTTTTCGTCATGATTGGTCACAAAATTCATTAAAATATCATCTGCTTCGTAACGCTCTGCATCTGTTGTCATCATCTCTGTCCACGCTGTTGCGTCTTTTTCACCTTTAGCTATGGCATTCATCGCATGATGCCTGTCCCAACCATAAGCCATATCAAATAATCCATCTTTTAATAATTCTGGTTCCCAAGCTTCAGCTAGCATAAAAATATCTTTTTGAGCACGTAATTTAGGGATAGCTTGCTCCCAAAAATCTGTTGGTACAGAACCTGCTACATCACATCTAAATCCATCAACACCTTCTTTTGTAATCCAATAACTCATGTCTTCAATCATCTCTTTACGCATGTCTTGGTTGTCGTAATTTAAATCGGCAACGTCTGTCCAATCGGTACCTTCAGGATGCACGACTTCTCCTTTATCATTTTGTGTGTAATAGTCTGGATTAGTTTTTAACCATTCATGATCCCAACCTGTGTGATTAGGAACCCAATCTAAAATGACATAAATCCCATTATCGTGAGCTGTTTTTATTAAACTTCTAAAGTCTTCAATTGTTCCAAATTCTGGATTGATTTTAGTAAAATCTGATACTGCATAATAACTTCCTAAATATTTGGCTTGTTCGTCTTCTGGGAAATCGGTTGCAAATTTACTGTCTGCTCCACCTGTTGCTTTACGTTTGGTTTCTGAAATAGGAAATACTGGCATTAACCAAATGACTTTTACGCCTAATTGTTTTAACTGAGGAATGTCTTTAGTGAATTGCTCAAACGTCCCTTCAGGTGAGTATTGACGTATGTTAGCTTCGTAAATAACAGCAGTTTCTAGATCTGAATCTGAAATAGGTTGAAGCTTTTGTTTTTCTTCTGAAACTGGTTTTGTTTCCGTTTGTTTCTGCTCATCTTTACAAGCAAATGCTACAATTAATAAGGCTAATACAATTACTTTTTTCATGTGTTTGTTATTTTAATTCTTCTAATAAAATGATGTTTTGGTTTGATGTAATTTTGACTGTTCCATTTTTAACTTCAAAATGTTCTCCTGAATAAAAATCTCTTACTTTTTGTCCTTCTTTAAAAACTGAAGACACATTTAAGATTTGTAATTCTTTTGGAAAATCTATAGCAACTATAACTTGATCTTTAAAATCACCATTTGTATATACTCTACTAAATATGTAAGGTGATTCACTAATCATTAGATGTTGTCCTGCTCCAATTGCTGGATGATTAAGTCTAAACTGACCCAGTTTTTGCCAATGGATAAGCAAATCTTGGTGTTGTGACATCTCATTCCAATTCATAAAACTACGTAAGGTGGCATCACCAACTGTACCTTCAATAGTTAAGTCTCTTGCAGTTTCATCTCCATAATAGATTTGAGACGTACCAGGTGATAGTAATAATCGGGTTGCAGTTTCAAATGTTTTTTCTCTGTTTTTATCAAACGGTTGTCCATCGTCATGCGACGTTAAATAGTTTAAAACGCCATAACCTTTTAAGTCACTATTTAATATCGTATTATAACGATTAAACTGTTCTTCATAGGATTGTTGTTGTGCGTTCCATTTCATTTCAAAATTGATTAAGCTATTAAATGCTTTATCAAAATAATTGACTTTTTTGTCTCCAAAATCGAACGCTTTTCCAGCTGAAATTCCGTAATTATATACTTCTCCTGTTAAATAAAACCCATTATTATCTAAGACCTTATTTGGGTTTTGCTGCTTAAATTCTGCGAAAGCGTTATCACAAACCTCTCTAAATTCTTGCCACACAAATTCCTCAGTGTGCTTAACTGTATCGACTCTATAACCATCAATTCCAAAGTCTGTAATATAATCGCTTAACCACTTCATGATATAAAAACGAGGTGCACGTGGATAACCTGTTTTTTTGAAAAATGCGTCTAATTCTGCAACTTCTTGCTCATAACGACCTTCGTCTTTCCATTTTTGAACTAATTGAGGAGGTAATTCTACTGCATTGTTGCTTTCGGTTTTAATATCTGGAAGATTTTTAACCAGTGTACAGGTTATTGTGTTATCATAATTATCATAACGACATTGTGGCTGAGTTCTAACCCAATCGTTTGGCCAAACGGGATCCTTTTCTGTGACTGGACCTGTGTGATTAATAACAGCATCTAACAGAACCCTGATGCCTTTTTTATGCGCAGCATCTACCAAATTTTTTAAATCATCTTTTGTACCCAAATTAGCATCAATGTTAGTCCAATCTTTGGTCCAATATCCATGAAAACCATACGTCAATCCAGTTCCTTCATCTGTTCCGCCATGTATTTGCTCTACAATTGGTGACATCCAAATAGCGTTAACACCTAAATTGGTAAAGTAACCTTCCTCTATTTTTTGGGTAACACCTTTTAAATCGCCTCCTTCAAAACCACGTAACACTGCTGTTTCTTTAGTCCTACCGTAATTAACATCGTTGGTTTTGTCGCCATTATTAAAACGATCCGTTAATAAGAAATATACATTTGCGGCTTCCCAAACAAAAGGTGTTTGTGCTTCTTCTTTTTGTTGATGTTGTGCCAAATCTTGACTCGTCTTTTTATCTGATTTGCAAGAAAAAAGTACAATTATTAAAAGTGTTATTATTGGTTTTAAATTTTTCATGTTTCTATATTTAATGTGGATTCCTGCTTTCGCAGGAATGACAAAATCACTAATATTTTATTTGTGTTTCAACGTCATTTGAGGTATTCCAATTGACTTGAAAAGTCAATGTTTTATCAACCTTATTATAAGTGAATTCTATTTTTTTTCTATTGAATTTTATACGTTTTGGTGACTTCGGAAAATTGTGAATTATCACATCTATTGTTTTAGTTGATTCTACGTAATTTGCACCTGTTTCAGCCTCAAATTCTATATCTAAACGGTTTTTGCAAGATTCAGCTTCAAACTCTAAAATTTCATATTGTCCTTTTTCAAAAGCGTCTTTGGTGTTTCCATCATCATTGTAAAGTGTTTGAACACTTTCTTTTATTGAAGCATCAAAATAGTAGTGTAAATCGAAGTTGTTTCCGTTATATTCTGCTGTACTTTGCATTGGTTTTGCGGTAGGAATAAATGCACCACCACGAACGTAAGTTGGGATGTAATTGTCTTCAGTTTTTACTGAAAGACTTTGTCCTCCTTCCACTTTTTCATCTGTATAATAATTGAACCAGTTGCTGTTTTTTGGAAAGTATACCTCAGCTTCTGTTTGGTTGGCATTAACAATAGGTGTTACTAAAAAGTTATTTCCCCAAAGGTAGGTTGATGCTACAGTTTGTAACTTTGAATTATCTTCCTCTTCAAAAAATAATGGTCGCATTAAAGGTGCTCCTGTTTGATTATTTTCAAATACCAAATTGTAATTATATGGTAGTAATTGGTATCGCAATTCGATAGCTTGCTTGGCTAATGCTTTCGCTTTATCGCTTCTGTAAACAGGTTCTGCAGGCACATCTTCTTGTGCGTGAGGTCTGTAAATAGGTTGAAACACTCCATACTGTAACCAACGTGCGTACAGCTCATCATCTAGATTATTTCCTGCAAATCCACCTAAATCGCTATGCATATACGCCAAACCTTGCAGTCCCATTTGAAGCGCAATTTCTGGTTGAGATTGTAATCCTCCCCAAGTTCTGTTGACGTCTCCAGACCAAGGAATCATCCCAAAACGTTGTGAGCCAGAACTTCCTGCACGCATTAAAATAAATGGTCTTGTATTAGAGAAGTTTTTAACGTACATCTCCTGAACCAATTCTGCCCAATGGTGACCATAAATATTATGCACCTCATCTGCAGTTCCTGTTGCGTGAAGTAACCCTTCAGGATGCACTTCTGGCTCTCCTAAATCGCCCCAAACCCCTGACACACCTAAGTTTACTAAATCTTTATAAATATTCTGAAACCATTGTTTTCCTTTTGGATTGTAAATATCTATCAATCCTGTATTACCAAAATAGAAGTCGAAAGTATATGGATTACCTATAGAATCTTTAGCCAAAATATCGGCTTTTACAGCTTCGTCCCAACGCTTAGAAGTTGTTAACACAAAAGGTTCTGTGACTAAAACCGTTTTCACATTTTGGTCTTTTAACCCTTTAATCATTTGTTTAGGATTTGGAAACGAATCTCTGTAAAATTCTAAATTTCCCATAGTGCCTTGAATGGTTTTTCCGAACCAGAAAATATCAATGATTATAGCATCTAACGGAATGTTTTCGTCTCTAAATTTTTGAACTGTTGCTTCTACTTCTTTTTGTGAATGGTAACCAAATCGACTAGAAAAATTACCCATAGCCCAACGTGGTGGCATAGGTTGTCTGCCAGTTAGTTTTGTGTAATTTTTGGTTAAATCCAACCAAGACTCACCAACCACAATTTGATAGGTTTTTCTACCAGAAATGGTTTCGTAAGTGATGGTGTTATCTGCGTTGCTATCTAAATCTAAAAAGCCTATTGGTGCATTATCAAAATGAATAAGATACTTATTGGAAGATACTACCATTGGCATGGTGTAATTCATTAACTCGCTTCTTTCTTCGTAACCATAATGTGCTTTGTTGTATAGCTCTAAACGATTACCTCGTCGGTTCATACCTAACGCTCTAGCTCCACCACCATATAATACTTCCTTTGGTTTTAAGTTGAAACTAATGGTTTCGAAATCGTCTGTTTTTTGATAGCCATTTTTTATTGAAGTGATTTCTTTACCATCTTTCCAATAGGACATATGAAAAGGCGACTTGGTAATTTTTACTGTTAATTTTGCAGATTGAAAACTAATCTCTGAAGTTGTTTCATTAAACTTTACATTAGAAAGTGCTTTATATAAAACTACAGCATGTGACTTTTTATCAAATGTTTCACCTGTTGGTAAAAATGTGGTTTCGACAGTTTTAGGATTGTAAAATTGGATAGAATAGCTTCCATCAGAAACCTGAATATTTAATTGATTATTTTTAAAATCAGCAGAAACAAATTCTCTTTTTTGAATAGCATCTTCAAACAACCACGTAATGGCTTCTTCAAAGTTATTTCGCCATAATTCTTCATTATGCCTACCTTCTGGAACAACTTTAGATTGTATGTTTTCTTCTGGGAATCCATTGTCTTTTAATAAAGACGTTATACTTTTCATGTCTATAACAGTCTGACTAATTTCATTAAATCCAGCATTTTCTCCTTCTTTTCCACCTGCTAAAAAGTACATTTTGGTATTTTGAAGATTAGCATGCTTTTTGGTAAACTCATTTACTTCTGGAGCAAACCAAAACGCTGGAGAATACACTCCTACTTTACCAAAAACTTCTGGATATTTTAATGCAGCATAATGCGAAATTAATCCACCCATGGAGCTACCAAAAATAGCTGTATTGCTTCTATCTTTTTTGGTGTTGTAATTAGCATCAATATGTGGTTTTAGTGTATTGACAATAAAATCGACATACATATCTCCTTCACCTCCACCATATTTAGCATTGGTCCAAGGTGAATACTCATCTAAACGCTTAGATTCACCATTATCGATACCAACAACAATAAGCTTTAGGTTGTCTTTGAATAATTTGTCTAAGGTTTCATCCACATTCCACTCGCCATAACCAGAGGTTTTTGCATCAAAAATGTTTTGACCATCGTGCATATATACGACAGGATAATCCTGCTTTGAGGTTTTATAATCTGGTGGTAAATAGATCCAAACACGACGTTTTCTGTTTAGTTGAGGCATATGAAACTCTTCGGAAAGAATGGTAACATTTTTTGAAGCAGTTGAGGCTTCTTCATTATCAAACAAATGACTCCAACCAGCAATTTTAACCTTAAACGTGTCGTTTGGTTTTTCAAACTTGTAAATGCGATTATCTATAGCTTCACCTGTATTTGTACTTTCTGCAGTATTCCAATTGCCCAAAGTAAACTTAAATAAAATACGCTGTTCTGTTTTTGGAAGCGTGATTTGATATTGACCATCTACTTGTTGTAATTGATAGTCTTTATGTCCACCAGACCAACCTTCAAAATCACCTGAAATAAAAATAGAAGCGTCTTTTGGTGTGTCTTCAGGAAGTCCATCCACGATGATGGTGACTTGTGCAATTGTTACTTGGACTAGTAAAAAGGATAGTATGTAAATAATGTTTTTCATTTTATTATTTAAAAGATTCTTCACTTCGTTCTGAATGACAGATTGTTTCATTTAATTGAGACCTCTCGACTACGCTCGAGGTAACATTTGTTTATAATTTGGTAGTTAATAGTAAGCTTCCTCTTTCTTTTAATTGGATGTCATCTTGCCATACAAAAGTTTCACCAGTGATGATGTTTTTCAATGTTTTTCCGTTTAAACCGACTTCTTCATAGCGTTTTAAATCGATAGTAATTGGTTCATCATTTTTATTAATAATATGTACAACGGTTTCGCCTTCAACAACTCTAAACAAGAAATACGTTCCTAAAAATGGTGCAAAATGAATGGTTTTACCATCGTGAATGGCAGCACTTGTTTTTCTGTAATTCAGCACCTTTTTAAGATAGTTTTGCATATCTTTTTGGTCGTCTGTTAATCCTTCACCTGTAAATGCATTAACGGTATCACCTTGCCAACCACCAGGAAAATCCGTACGGATTAATCCATGATCGCCTGGTTTTTCAAAGTCATTCATTAAGATTTCTGTTCCATAATAAAGTTGTGGTGTTCTTGGTAGCATTAATAAATAACTTAGTGCCATTTTTGTATTTGGAATATCACCTTTTAATTGTGTAAAAATGCGGCTCATATCATGATTATCTGGAAAAATCATGATGTCTTTTGGTGAGGTATATGCAAAGTCGTTTGCCAAACCTTCGTACATTTTAACTAATCCAGTGTCCCATTTTTCTTCTTCATTTAAAGCGTCAACGATATGTCTTTGCATTGCAAAATCCATGGTTGATTTTAAATTGGATTTGTAACCATCTTTGTTTTTGTTTCCATCTTGCCAATAGGCTATTAGCAATGGGTTATAACTCCATTCTTCACCAACGATATTAAAATTAGGATATTCGTTCATGATTGCTCCTGCCCAATTAGCCATAAATGTTTTATCAGGATATGGATAAGTGTCTTGTCTTATTCCGCTTAGGTTTAGCGTTTCAATCCACCAAATGCTATTTTGAATAATATAGTTAGCCATAAACGGATTACGCTGGTTTAAATCTGGCATTGCACTAACAAACCAACCTTCTGCCATTTCTTTTTTATCACGCATAGCAGCATACAAATCTTGATTGCTTGTACGTCTATGATTGGAATTGTTTAATGGTTTATTATTTTCAAAATTGGCTTGTTGGTTTACCCAATCTTTAAATGGTAAATCTTGCATCCACCAATGCTCACTTCCGCAATGGTTAGCCACTTGGTCCATGATAATTCCCATTCCTTTTTCTTTGGCTTTTGTAGATAATTCTTCATACTCTTTTAAAGTTCCAAAACGAGGATCAACTCGATAAAAATCGGTCATTGCATAGCCATGATAAGAGGATTCAGGCATATCATTAATTAATAATGGACTAGACCATATTTGGGTAAAACCCATATCTTGAATATAATCTAAATGTTGAATGATTCCCTTGATGTCTCCACCATGTCTGCCATAATCATCTTGTCTATTAATAGTAGCTTCTTTTAAAAGGCTTACTTGTTCTCCATTTTCGTTAATACTAGAAGCATCTAAATAAATATCATTAGAAGTATCTCCATTTGCAAATCGATCTGGAGTAATCAAATAAATGACGTCACTGCTATCAAAACCTTGAAAATCTGTTGCGTCTCTTTCTCTATCTTTTAACTCATATGTTTGGGTTAGCTGCTTCCCATCTTTAAATTTGAAGTTGATATTAAATTGACCTGCTTTAGCACTTTCAGCAATAGCTAAATCAACAAACAAATAATTAGGACTATCAGCTTTATGTACTTTTTCAATTGAAACACCTTGGTAGTTGATGCTTAATTCTGCGTCAGAAATGTTTGGATGCTTCACTAGTAATTGAAACTGATTGTTATTAAAACCAATCCACCAATTAGGCGGTTCTACTCTTTCGATATCGTTTTTAGCTTCGGTAACTACTTCTGGCGCTTTAGTTTCTTGAGTTTTATTTTTACAAGACAAACTAACACTAACTAAAATTATTAATGCTACGTGTATTAATTTTTTCATTTTAATTAGTGTTTTCAAATTATATTTTAACTAAATTATTAGGTGAAATAGTGACTTGCTTATTGTTTACAATAATGTCTAAATTATTTTGTCCTTCTAACTCAAAAGCAGTTTCGTTTTGCGAAATAGTCACTTTTAAAATTTGATCTCTAAAATTTACTTTAAAGGAGTAGGCTTCCCATTGTTTAGGAATACGAGGTTCAAAATTTAGCATGTCGTTTTTAATACGCATACCTCCAAAACCTTCTACAATACTCATCCATGTACCAGCCATGCTAGTAATGTGCAAACCTTCTTCAACTTCTTTATTATAATCATCTAAATCTAAACGAGAGGTGCGCAAATAAAAGGTATATGCTTGATCCATTTGATCTAACTTAGCAGCTTGTATGCTATGCACACAAGGTGACAGTGAACTTTCATGCACTGTAAAAGGTTCGTAGAAATCGAAATGGCGTTTTAATTCTTCAGTTGAAAATTGATCTTCAAAGAAATAAAATCCTTGTAATACATCAGCTTGCTTTATGTAAGGTGAACGTAAAATGCGGTCCCAACTCCATTTCTGATTAATTGGTCTATCTGTTTTAGGCAAGTCTTCAACTGTAATTAATTCTTTATCTAAAAAGCCATCTTGTTGTAAATACACTTGGTGTTTTTCAGAATACGGAAAATACATATTTTCTGCTACTTTTTTCCAAGTGTGAAGTTCTTCATGCGTGATTTTAGTTTTACCTTCAATACGTAAATAGTCGTCGTGATAACCTTCTTTTACTTTATCAATAGTTTCTAACGCATATTCGATACACCATTTTGCTAAATAATTAGTGTACCAGTTATTGTTTATATTATTTTCGTATTCGTTTGGACCAGTAACACCTAAAATAACATACTGATTTTTATCTGTTGAAAACGTAGCACGTTGCTGCCAGAATCTAGCAATAGCAATTAAGACTTCTAGTCCCATTTCTGGGATATAGCTATAATCTCCTGTGTAACGATAGTAGTTAAAAATGGCAAATGCAATTGCTCCATTACGGTGGATTTCCTCAAAGGTAATTTCCCATTCGTTGTGGCATTCTTCACCATTCATGGTTACCATTGGATATAATGCTGCTCCATTTGAAAAGCCTAATTTTTCGGCATTTTCAATCGCTTTTTCTAAGTGGTTGTATCTGTATTTTAGTAAGTTTCTAGCGACTTGTTGGTCTTTGGTTGCCATATAAAATGGGATACAATAGGCTTCGGTATCCCAATAGGTACTTCCTCCATATTTTTCGCCAGTAAAACCTTTTGGACCAATATTTAAGGTTGAATCTTTTCCTAAATAGGTTTGATTTAATTGAAAAATATTAAAGCGAATCCCTTGTTGTGCCTTAACGTCACCATCTATGGTAATGTCTGACATTTCCCAAATTTTAGACCAAGCCTCTTTTTGATTATCTAAAAGTGCCTTAAAGCCCATTTTTTTAACTGTTTTTAAAGCTTCTTTAGCTACAGAAACTAGCTCTCTTTTATCATGATTTCTATCGACTGTATAACCTCCAAATTTATTGATGGTATAGGTTTCTCCTTTTTTTACAGGATACTCATAACTAAATGAAGCTAAACTTGCATCTGCATTTATATTAGGTTCTATCAATACCGATTTATCATTGATAAACACCTGTGATTCCATGAATGTACAGGTATAAAAATCTGTCTTCATGGTTTTAGCTTCAATAAATGCTTGGTGATTCTCGTGACTGACGTTTAAAGTGTCCCAAAATTTATCATCCCAATTGGTGTCTTCATTAGTAATTCCACTATCTAAATACGGTTGAAACGTGATTTTGGCATCAGTATTAATTGGAGTAATATCAAATTTAATAGCTCCAACCTCATCATACTCTAAACTTAAAAAACGCTTTACAGCAACTTTGACTTGTACTTTATTTTGAAGCGTTGCGTTAAACGATCTTGACAACCAACCTTCTTTCATGTTAAGTTCTCTTCTAAAGTCTGTAACTGAAGTGCATGAGTTTAAATCCAATTGTTCGTCATTAATCTGTACATTAATACCAATCCAGTTTGGTGCATTTAATACTTTTGCAAAATACTCTGGATAACCATTTTTCCACCAACCCACTCTGGTTTTGTCTGGATAATAAACACCTGCAATGTAACTACCTTGAAAGGTCTCACCTGTGTATTGTTCTTCAAAATTAGCACGTTGTCCCATTGCACCATTTCCGATGCTGAATAAACTTTCTGAAGATTTTACACGTTCAGCATCAAAACCTTCTTCAATTATAGACCAGTTGTTTGGTTGTATATAATCTTGATTCATTTTTTTATTAAGATATTAGAACATAGATGCTAGATTGCTTCGCTTTTAGACTGACTCTTGCTCTTTAATTATTTGTTTTATTATGAAAGACACTTCGACTGCGCTCAGTGTGACATTCAATTTATTTGTTTATTAATTTGTCGATGAAGCTGTTATCAATTTCAGTAAAATCTGAAAATATATAATCGGCTTCGTGTAATACATTTTTCTCTCCTATACCAATACTTATCATATTTGCTGTATTTGCTGCTTGTACTCCTGCTAAAGAGTCTTCAAATACTATACAATCTTCCGGCTTCATATTTAAGTGCTGTGCAGCAATTAAAAACACCTCTGGATCTGGTTTGGCTTTGCTAACGTCATTACCATCTACAATCGCATCAAACTTTGAAAGCAAGTTGACTTTCTCTAAAATTGGTCGTGCATTTTTACTTGCTGATCCTAATGATATGGGTTGTTTTTGCTCTATTAAATAATTCAAAACTCTTGGTATATCTGGCAAAATTTCAGACTCAGTCATTTTAGCAATGAAGCTTAAATACTCTTCGTTTTTTTTACCCATTAACAACGCAAACAATTCCTTTGAGATGGTTTTGTTTCCCCATTCTAATATTTTTTCTAACGATTTTACTCGGCTAACCCCTTTTAGTTGTTCGTTTTGCTCATGTGTAAAATCTATATCTATACTTTTTGCAAGGTTTTTCCAAGCTAAAAAATGATATTTTGCAGTGTCTACAATGACACCATCTAAATCGAATATGAATCCTTTTTTAGTCATTTTATACTTCCTCTGGTTGATAAGAAATTGCGTTTTTGTTTGTGATTAATAAGTTGCAAAGACCTGCAATTATTAAACTAATTCCTGCAATTGTCATTGCATGAATGGCTTCTTCACCTAATAATCCTGAAATAAAGTTTATACCACCAAGTGCAGCAATTATTTGTGGGATGACAATAAACATATTGAAAATCCCCATAATTACTCCCATCTTTTTTGGATCAACAGAACTAGATAACATCGCGTAAGGCATGGATAAAATACTTCCCCAGGCAAACCCAATAAGAATAAAACAATATTTTAATTGTTCTGGTGAAGCGTAATTCATAAATAAGAAACCTATTCCTCCTAGAATTAGTGATACCATATGCACTAATTTTCTATTGATATTTCTTTTAGCTGTATATAATACTAGTAGTAGTGCAAAAGCCATAGATGACAAACCGTAAACACCCATTGCAGATCCTACTAAGTTTGATGATTTTTGAAATGCTGTATTAACAACATCAAATTCTGCTTTCTGTAAAGCATCTGCCATATCGTACGCAGATTCTATAGGTGCAGGAGTTGCAAACACATGTTCTGTAAGTGCTGGATTAGCTAAACTCCACATAGTAAAAAATGCAAACCAAGAAAAAAACTGGATGATTCCTAATTTCTTCATAGTTAATGGCATATTGCCAATATTGTTTAAAATATCTGGAATAAAATTATTCTTTTTTGCTTTTTCTTTTTCGAACTCTTCCATATCCTCTGGTGGATATTCTGTAGTTGTGAAAACTGTGTAAAGTATACTTGCTAAAAAGACAAACGCTCCAATAGCAAATGCTATTTTAACAGAATCTGTGATTACACCAGAATCTGCAGAATCGCTAACTCCAAATTGAGACACCATCCATGGTAAATTACTGGCTACCCAAGTTCCTATTCCAATGATTAATGTTTGAACAACAAAACCATAAGATCGCTGAGAATCTGGTAGTTTGTCGGCAACTAGTGCTCTAAAAGGTTCCATTGAAATGTTTATAGATGCATCAAGTACCCATAAAAATCCTGCAGCAACCCAGAGCGCTGGTGAGTAGGGAACAAAAAATAATGCTAGAGAACTTAAAATAGCTCCTATTAAAAAATAAGGTCTGCGTCGTCCCCATTTAACACTCCAAGTTCGATCACTCATGTAACCTATTATTGGCTGTACCAATAATCCTGTTAAAGGTGCTGCAATCCATAATAATGGGATTTCATCCTTACTAGCTCCTAATGTTTGAAATATTCGAGACATAAAGCCTCCTTGTAATGCAAAACCGAATTGGATTCCCAGAAAACCGAAACTCATGTTCCAGATTTCCCAAAAACCTAGCGTGCGTTTTTTCATAATAGTATGTTATTAGTTTATACTATTTGATAAGCGAAAAAACCTATCAAAACTAAATTACCTGAGAAGTAAAAATTTACGTTTTGATTGCTGTAAAGATATAAAAGTTTTTAAATGGTGAGTGTTAAATTTTTATTTTGTGGAAGCTCGTTCTATTAATTCGGTTTCAATAACGACTGTTTCATAGATATCTTCTTCGTCTTCGCGTTCTAGGTTGTTGATTAATAATTCGGCTGCTTTTTCACCAATTTTTTGACCATGTTGACTGACTGTTGTTAGTGAAGGTACTGCATGTTTAGACAAAACACCATCTGTAAATCCTATAATTTGAATATCTTCTGGTATATTTAACCCAAGCTTTCTGGCTACTTTCATAGCAGTAATAGCATACAGCTCGTTAACTGCAAAAATCCCGTCAAGTTTTTTATTTTTTTGAAATAAGATTTCAATTTCTTTTTCAAGGGAATCTAAATGATCTTCAGACAATAATTCGTCATCAACCTTTAGAATCAGGCTTGCTTTAGGACTGATTTTATAATCTTCTAATGCTTCTAGATAGCCTTGTGTCCTAAATTTACCAACACTTACATAATCTTTAGTTGTAATGATAGCGATACTTTTACAACCGTTTTCTAATAATTTATTAACTGCTTTTCTGGCTCCTTCTGCATCATCAACAATAACTTTATCGCAATTAATTTCGTTAACCACTCTGTCAAACATTACTATTGGCATTCCTTGGCTAATGGTTTCGGTAAAATGATGATAATCTTGTTGCTGTAAGGTTTCTTTAGCAATAGATAATATAAATCCATCTATACTTCCATTAGCTAGCATTTCCATATTAATAACCTCTTTAGAAAACGACTCATTAGACAACCCAACAATTACGTTATATCCTCGTTTATTGGCAATTGCCTCGATACCACTAATAACTTTAGAGAAAAAATGATGTACAATCTCTGGAATGATAATACCTATAGTTTTAGTTTTCCGATTTTTAAGACTTAAAGCAATATTATTAGGTCTATAGTTATAAAGTTTAGCAAATGCTTGTACTTTTTGACGTGTGTCCTCACTAATCTCTATACTATTCCTTAATGCTTTGGACACGGTTGAAATGGATACGTCTAGCTCTCTTGCTATCTGTTTAAGTGTGATTTTTTTTTTCATAAGCTGATAAAAAACAAATCTAACATTTTAGATTTGACAATTATAAGGTGTTAAAATTATTAGTTTGAATGCAATAAGCTTTACAAAATGATGATTATTCATTATTTTTACGCTGTTTAAATTAAATACATAAAAAGTTTTCAACACGAAAACGTTTTCGCTGCTTATTATATAGGGCTCAGCAGAAATTTAACATAAATTTTACATAGATTTATCATCGAGAAGTAAAAATATACATTTAAAATTTAAACTAACTTAATATTATTGTATGAAAACAATTTTTAAAAGGCTACTATTAGCTTTACTGTTTATACCAACTGTTATGCTTGCACAAACAACAGTATCTGGAACAGTTACAGAACAAGCTACCGCCTTACCAATACCAACGGTAAATGTTGTTGTTAAAAACACAACCAACGGTACTGCTACTGATTTTGATGGTAACTATACACTTGACGTAAACAATGGAGATGTACTAGTATTCTCTTACATTGGATATTTAACTCAAGAAGTCACTTATACTGGACAGTCTAGGATAGATGTTTCTTTGGCAGAAGATGCTGCATTATTAGATGAGATTGTCGTAATTGGTTATGGAGGCGTTAAAAAAGAAGACTTAACTGGTACTACTGATTTATTAACCAGTGAAGATTTTAACAAAGGACCTATTGTATCTGCTCAATCACTTATTAGTGGTAAAGTAGCAGGTGTTAACGTGACTTCTGGAAGTGGAGCTCCTGGTGACGGTCAAAGCATCAATATTCGTGGTGCTGGATCTTTATCTTTAACAACACAGCCACTTTATGTGGTTGATGGTATTCCACTAGATAATGGAGGTGTTGGTGGTTCTAGAAACCCTTTAAACTTTATTAATCCTAACGATATTGAAACGTTTGTTGTTTTAAAAGATGCATCTTCTACCGCAATTTATGGGTCTAGAGCAGCAAATGGTGTTATTTTAATTACTACCAAAAAAGGAAAAAATAAAGATTTTAAATTTAATATAAGTTCTCAAACAACAGTATATAGTCCTGTAGATGAAATCGATGTATTATCTGCCAACCAATTTAGAGACTTAATAAACGACATAGGTACTCCAACACAGATTGCTTTATTAGGTAATGCAAATACAGACTGGCAAAATGAAATTTATACTACAGCTTTTGGACAAGATCATAATTTTAGTGCATTAGGTAATGCATTTGGTGTACCAATGAGAGCATCTTTAGGTTACTCAGAGCATGGAGGTATATTAGATGGAGACAATTTACAACGTACTACTGGTTCTGTTAGTTTGACTCCTACATTTTTTGAAGAGCATTTAAACGTAGAGTTAAATGCAAGAGCTATGTACACAGAAAACACCTTTGCAGATAGAGGTGCAATTGGTAGTGCTGTTGGATTTGATCCAACACAACCAATCTTTGACCCTAGCTCACAATACGGAGGGTATTTTGCGTGGTTAGATACCGGAACAGGAAATCAAAACAACTTAGCGCCTACAAACCCTTTAGCTCTTTTAAATTTAATTGATGATACAGCTGAAGTAAGACGATTTGTTGGTAATGCTAAATTAGATTATAAAATTCATGGGTTTGAGGATTTAACTGCTACAGTAAATGTAGGTTTTGATACTTCTAATAGCCATGGTAGAAGAATTACTTCAGAACTGATTCCAACATCTGATGCTACTTTTAATGGATCTAGAACTAGTTATGTACAAAATTCAGACAACAAGGTTTTTGATGCCTATTTAACTTATAGAAAATCATTTAACGATGTACATAACTTAACTGTTGCTGGAGGTTATGCTTATCAGTCTTTTGAGTTTGATAATTTCAGTAGCGACAGTGAAGCTCAAGAAGATGGAAATCAGTTTGAATTTATTGACAAATCTAAAAATGTATTACTATCATATTTTGGTAGAGCAAATTATGACTACGATGGTAAATATTATTTAACAGCTACTTTAAGAGCTGATGCGTCTTCAAAATTAAATCCAGATGATCGTTGGGGAATTTTCCCTTCTGTTGCTGCAGCTTGGAGTATCCATAAAGAAGATTTTATGCAAGACTCTTTCTTTAACGAATTAAAACTTCGTGTTGGTTACGGAGAAGTTGGTAACGTTAACGGACTTGGTGACTATCAGTTTTTAACAAGATATCAAGGAAGTACAGATACTGCTAACTACCAATTTGGTACTGGATTCTTCCAGACATATAGACCAGAACCAGTAAATAAAGATTTACGCTGGGAAATTGGAAGAACATTTAACTTAGGTTTAGACTATGCTTTTCTTAACAGACGTATCTCAGGTTCCATTAATGCTTACGTAAAAGAAACTAATGATCTTATAGCAAGCTCATTGGTAGATCCTTTTACAAATTTTGGAAATAGAATTAATGCCAATATTGGTAATATGGAGAATAAAGGTCTAGAATTAAACCTTAATGTTATCCCTGTAAAAACAGATAACTTTGAATGGTCTGTAAACTATAACGTGGCGTTCAACGATAATGAAATTACTAAATTATCAGTTGATCAACCTCAAGGTGGAATTTCTACTGGAGTAGGAAACACTGTTCAAGTACACAGAGAAGGAGAATCAGCTAATAGTTTTTACGTTTTTGAACAAGTATATGATGCTTCAGGAACACCTTTAGAAGGCGTATTTGTTGACAGAAATGGAGATAACATTATAAACGATGAAGATAAATACATCAAAGAAGATCCATTTGGTGACATCCTAATGGGCTTTAATACTAATGTGAGCTACAAAAACTGGGATTTCTCTTTACAATCTAGAGCAAGTTTAGGAAACTACATGTACAATGATGTAGAAGCTAATAGAGGTATCTTAGTAAATGCTACTAACAACAATATCCTATCTAATATTCATGCAGATTATTATAATAGTGGGTTTACAGTAATTAGTGATAGAACAGCTTTAAGTGATCATTTTGTACAGGAAGCATCGTTCTTCAAAATTGATAATATAACTATTGGTTACACATTAGATAAATTAAAAAATACGACGTTTAGATTCTACGGATCTTTACAAAATGTTTTAATAGTAACAGATTATAATGGATTAGATCCAGAAATTAATTTAGGAATCGATAATAATTTTTATCCAAGACCTAGATCTTTCGTAATGGGTGTAAACATTGATTTTTAATTAAAAAAAAGAAAAATGAAAAAAGAACTCAAACATTTAATTACTATCATGGTACTGTTTTTAGGACTAGTATCATGTCATGATGATTTAGATCAATCACCAATTGATCCAGACAGTTTTACTGAGGAAGACGTATTTGCTAATGCAACCGAAGCTAAAGGTGCTCTTGCAAAATTGTATGCAAGTTTAGCACTAACAGGACAGCAAGGACCAGCTGGTCAGGCAGATATTGCTGATATTGACGAGGGATTCTCTCAATACTCGCGTATGTTATTTAACTTAAACGAGTTAACAACAGATCATGCGGTTGTAGGTTGGGGTGATGCTGGATTACCTGATTTACACGGACAGTATTGGTCAGGAAGTAATGACTTTACAGAAGCAATGTATTATAGATTAGCTCAAGAAGTATCTTTTTGTAATTCATTTATAGAAAATGCTGGCGCTTTATCTGATGCTGAAGTACAATTTTATATAGCAGAAGCAAGGTTTTTACGTGCATTTGCGTATTATAACTTAATGGACTTATATGGTAATGTACCTCTAGTAACAGAAGTAACAACAGATTTACCAACACAAGCATCAAGAACAGAGTTATTTAATTTTGTTGAATCTGAGCTATTAGCAATACAAAACGATTTAAAACCAAGTGGATCTAACGAATACGGTAGAGTTGACCAAGTAGCTGCTTGGGCACTTTTATCAAAATTATATTTAAATGCTGAAGTTTGGACTGGAACACCTCGTTATACAGACTGTGTAACTTATTCTAGTAATGTAATGAACTCAACTTACAGTATTAATATGAATGATGCTAACGGAAACGGAACTGCTTATGATGAATTATTCTTAGCAGATAACGATACTAATGGTGCACAAAACGAATTTATTTTTGCATTAAACTTTGATGGTCTTAGATCTCAAACTTATGGTGGTACTACATTTTTAGTACATGCTGCAATAGGTGGGTCAATGAATGCTGCAGAATTTGGTGTAAATGGTGGCTGGGGAGGCTTAAGAACTACTAAAAATTTAGTAGAAAAATTCGCAACTGATATTAATGAGTTAAACAACGCGTTAGGAACTCAATCTGATTGGGGAATTGTAGGTGACGGAACTCCAAATGGATGGGGTGGACCAGACACAGAAATGTTTCAAACAGCTAGTAACGAATATGCTTTATATGCAGATTTAACTGACGGTTTCCTAAAATTTAGATTCAATGAAGATTGGGGAAATAATTATGGTGATGATGATCCCCAAGACGGAACTTTAGAACCAGGTGGTGGAAACATTCCTGTTACTGCTGGAACATATTACATTACTTTAGACTTAAATGCATTAACTTATAGCATTACACCATTTTCTGCAGACAGTAGAGGTATGTTTTATTCTGATGGTCAAAACTTAGAGATAGAAAGTATTCCACCTTTTGAAAACGGATATGCTGTAACAAAATTTAAGAATATTGATAGTAATGGAATGCAAGGAAGTGATTCTGCTGGAGATTTTGTAGATTCTGATTTGCCTTTAATCCGTTTAGCTGAGATATATTTAAACTATGCAGAAGCTTCAGTTAGAGGTGGTGGCGGAGATTTAAATTTAGCTGCAAATAAAATTAACGAATTACTAGAAAGAGCAACTGGTGGCACTTCAGCTAATATTTCAAGCGGAGACATCACATTAGATTTTATAATTGATGAAAGATCTAAAGAATTGTATTGGGAAGGTCAAAGACGTACAGACTTAATCCGTTACGATTACTTTACAACAAGTGCTTACTTATGGCCTTTTAAAGGAAATGAGCCTGCAGGTACATCTGTAGCTAGCTATAGAAATCTGTTTCCATTACCAACTAGTATTATAACAGTTAACCCTAACCTTTCTCAAAACGAAGGGTATTAATAACTTATTACAATGAAAAAAATAATTAATAATTCTATCTACTTATTAGGACTTTTACTAGTATTAGTAAGTTGTGATGACAAAGAATTAGTGACTTTAAACGCAGACGCTAATACTGTTTTAAGTGTTTCTGATCAAACACTTGTTTTAACAGAAGAGCTTGCAGAAACAGAAGTACTTACATTAAGTTGGTCAGATCCAGATTATGGTTTTGATGCAGCTGCTAATTACAAAATACAAATAGATTTTACAGGTGGAGATTTTAGTGCACCTCAATCTTTTTCTGCTGGATCAGACTTATCAAAAGTGTTATTAGGGCAAGAGTTAAATGGTAAATTATTATCTCTTGGAATAGTTCCTAACACTGCAACAGATATTGATTTTAGAATACAAACTACGCTTAGCGAATCTACTGTTATGTATTCAGATGCTAGAACAATAAATATTACAGCATATTCGTCTTTATTAGACCTTTCCACTAACTTAGGTGTTGTTGGAAGCGGAACTCCTGGAGGTTGGGACGCTGGGTCAGATAGACCTATATTAGATATTCCTTTTTATACAACAAGTACTACTAATCAATATGTAGCTTATGCTACATTACAAACTGGTGAAATTAAGTTTAGAAAAGATAACATGTGGACTGAAAACTATGGAGATGACGGTAACGATGGTACTCTGGAAGCAAATGGAGCTAATATTGCTGTTTCTGCTGGAAGCTATAAAATAACTGTTATGACTGATGATTCTGCTACGCCTTTATCATATACAATGGAACCATTTTCTTGGGGGCTTGTAGGAAGCGGAACACCAAATGGATGGGATGGACCAGATACACCAATGACATATAACTCTTACCAAGATAATTTTAAAACAGCAGTCACTCTAACTGATGGCGAAATGAAATTTAGATTTAACAATGATTGGGGAGTTAACTTTGGCGATGATGGTCTTGATGGAACATTAGAAGGTGGAGGAGCAAATATTCCTGTTTCTGCTGGACACTATATTATAACTTTAGATCTAAATACACAAACTTATGAGTTAGAAGCTATGGACGTTTGGGGATTAGTTGGAAGTGCTGCACCTAATGGTTGGGACGGTCCAAATCTTAAGTTTTTACCTGATTTTGGTATCAACGAAGGTTTCTACTACATTAATGGTGTAACCTTGACTGACGGAGAAATTAAAGTACGTCAAAATGACGCTTGGGGACTTAACTATGGAGATGATGGTAATGATGGTATGATGGAGCAAAATGGTGCTAATATTCCTGTAACAGCTGGAACTTATAATATTGTTTTTGATTTCTCAGGAGCAGCTCCGATGATTTCTCTTAACGCTTGGCAATAAAATAAGATATTGAATTAATTAAAAAAGTCTGCATTTATGATACATCATATGCAGACTTTTTATTTAAAAAAATTGAAAAATGAAAAGAATTTTATTCACTTTATGTTTGTTACTACCATTAATTGGTATATCACAAGTAACAACTAATCCAGATCCTATATTAATTGATCAACCTGTAACCATTACAGTTGATGTTACTGCAACGACATGTAATAGTATTGTTAATCCTACAAAAGTATACGCGCATTTAGGTGTAGGAGACGACTCTAATGAATATGGTATTAAGGTTGTTGGAAATTGGGGACAAGATGATGGTGTTGGAGAAATGACCAACAATGGTGATGGTACATGGAGCATTACCTTTACTCCAAACACATACTTTAACCTAACAGCAGCAGAAGAAGCTAACGTGACCAAAATGGGAATGGTATTCAGAAATCCAGATGGAACCCAAGAATTGAAACTTGATAATGGTGGATGCCAAAACTTTGTTTTTAATGTTGGTGCTTTTCAAGTAACAATGATTAATCCAGAATCAAACGGAACAGTTGCTGTTAACAATAACTCAGGTACGCAAATATTAGCACAAAACACAAATGGATCAGCTACATATGTACTTAAAGCCAATGGATCTGTTATAAACACTCAAACTACGACTTTTTACAGCTATTTCTTTCCTAACATCACAGAAAACAAATATTGTGAATTAGAAGTCACTCAAGGAGGTTCTGTAGTTACTAAAAAATTCATAATTCTAGTCAATGATACTCAATCTGCAGCTATGCCTGCAAATATGGAAAATGGTATTAATTATACTAGTAATACTACAGCAACTTTAGTCTTAGAAGCTCCATTAAAAGATTATGTTTATGTCGCGGGAAGTTTCAATAACTGGACACCAACTGCTAGTCACGCCATGAAAAAAGATCCAACTTCAGGAAAATTTTGGGTTGAAGTTACTGGTTTAACTGCTGGGCAAATAGAGACCTATCAATATTGGGTTGGCGCACAATCGCCTGTTGCGGACTCTCCTAGATTTGTAAAGGTAGCAGATCCTTTTTCGACTTTAGTGTTATCGCCTTTTGACGATCCATGGATACCTACATCATCATATCCTAATATACCAACTTATCCAACAGGTCAAGAAAGAGAAGTAACTGTACTTCAAACAGGTCAAATACCATACAATTGGCAAGTAACAAATTTTCAAAAACCTAAAAAAGAAGATTTAGTTATTTACGAGGTATTAATTAGAGATTTTGACAAAAATTCAGATGGTGGAAGAAACTTTCAACATCTTATAGATAGAATAGATTACTTTAAAAATTTAAAAGTCAATGCTATACAATTAATGCCAATCATGGAATTTGAAGGCAATGAAAGTTGGGGTTACAACACATCTTTTCATATGGCTTTAGACAAATATTATGGCACTGAAGATAAGTTTAAAGAATTTGTAGATTTATGTCATCAAAATGGAATTGCTGTCATTTTGGATATAGCATTAAACCACGCATTTGGTAGAAATCCTATGGTACGTATGTGGATGGACGATCCAGATGGTGATGGTTGGGGAGAGCCAAGTAGCGAAAACCCATACTTTAATGAAGTTGCACAACACAGTTATAGTGTAGGGTCTGACTTTAATCATACTGAACAGTATGATGCTCCAACTCCTGAAGCAACTACAACTAATCCAATAACAAACTATTATGTAGAACGTGTTATAAAGCATTGGATTGAAGAATTTAAAATTGATGGGTTCCGCTGGGACTTAACAAAAGGCTTTACCCAAAAAGCTGAATCTGGTGAATCTGCAACTAACAGTTACCAGTCTGATCGTGTCAATATTTTAAAAGCTTATGCTGATTACTCTTGGAGTTTAGATCCAACTCATTATGTAATTTTTGAACATTTAGGTGGAAATCAAGAAGAAAAAGAATGGGCAGATTACAGAGTTGGAGAAGACAAAGGGATCATGCTATGGGGAAAAATGACAAATCCTTACAACCAATTAACTATGGGTTACGCCTCAGGTAGTGACATTAATGGAATGGGACACAACAGTCGTAGTTTTATTGAACCAAGATTAATAGGTTACCCAGAAAGTCATGATGAAGAACGCTTAATGTATAGAAACCTTCAGTTTGGTAACACGACTAATCCAAGTCATAACGTTACTGACTTAAATACTTCAATTAAAAGAATGTCTCCTTTAGGTGCAGTATCATTAACTATTCCTGGTCCAAAAATGATTTGGCACTTTGGTGAACTTGGCATGGAAAATTCTATTTTTACATGTAATAATGGTACAGTTAACGAACCAGGTGGTGCTGACGGAGATTGTAAATTAGATACAAAACCACAACCTCAATGGGATAACAACTGGTTGACAGATGTTAATAGAAGTCAAGTGTATAATGATTGGTCTAGATTAAACGACTTAAAAATTAATGAACCCGTTTTTGAAGGCGATTATGCAATTAATTCTGGAAGTTTAACTCCTAAAATCTATATTTTTGATACTACTATACCAGCAAACGAATTACGCAATGTAGTCATATTAGCAAACTTTGATGTGACCACCCAAAATATAACTCCAGATTTCCCTTACACAGGAACTTGGTATGATTTAATGGATGAAACTAATACCACTTCAATTAACGTAACTAATACTACATCAACAATAAGCATTCCTGCTGGAGAATTCAGAATTTATGGTAATGCTGTACCACAAAGCTTAAGTAATGAAGAGTTTGATACAGTCGAATCATTTAAACTACATCCTAATCCAGCTTCAACGTCATTTTCATTAACTGTAAAGATGAAGACTATTAAGATCATTGATATCTCTGGTAAGTTAATAAAAGAGTTTAAAGGTAGTTTTGAGGCTGGTCATCAATTTGATATTGAAAACCTTTCTGAAGGGCTTTACCTTATTAAACTTGAAAACAATTTTGGTCAAACCAAAACAACTAAACTCATTAAAAATTAAAAATGAATCCATTTATTTATTAAATAATAAAAAAAGCTTCTCAGATTTGAGAAGCTTTTTTTAGTTTGTACAGGCGGAGAGACTCGAACTCTCACACCGTAAGGCACTAGATCCTAAGTCTAGCGTGTCTACCAATTCCACCACGCCTGCAACTTTCCATTTATAATGGGATGCAAATATAAACAATAGTTTCAATATTCATAATAACCGTAAACAAAATAATTTTCGTTTTTGTACTTTTACCTAAACTCAATTTTTAAGATGAAAAACATACAATCTTACGTTCAAGATAACAAACAACGTTTTATTGACGAACTTATAGAATTACTTAAAATTCCATCGATTAGTGCGGATTCTGCATACAAAAACGACACGATTAAAACAGCAGATGCAGTTGCAAAAAGCTTAACAGAAGCAGGCTGCGATGTGGTTGAAATATGTGAAACTGATGGTTATCCCATAATCTATGCACATAAAATAATAGATAAAAACCTACCAACCGTTTTAGTGTATGGACATTATGATGTACAACCACCAGATCCATTAAATTTATGGACTTCTCCGCCTTTTGAACCTGTAATTAAGGAAACCAAATTACATCCAGAAGGTGCTATTTTTGCACGTGGAGCTTGTGACGACAAAGGACAAATGTACATGCACGTCAAAGCTTTAGAATACATGACTAAGCATGGTGAACTTCCCTGTAATGTTAAGTTTATGATTGAAGGTGAAGAAGAAGTAGGAAGTGTTAACCTTGGTAAATTTGTTAAACAAAATCAAGAGAAGCTAGCAAATGATGTTATCTTAATTTCTGACACAGGAATGATTGCTAAAGATGTACCATCAATTACTACTGGATTAAGAGGTTTAAGTTATGTAGAAGTTGAAGTTACGGGTCCAAATCGTGATTTACATTCTGGTTTATATGGTGGAGCAGTTGCAAATCCTATAAACGTTTTAACAAAAATGATAGCGTCACTTCATGACGAAAATAACCATATTACAATTCCAGGTTTTTACGATAATGTTGAAGAATTAAGTCAAGACGAACGTGCACAAATGGCTAAAGCACCTTTTAATTTAGACAAATACAAAGAAGCTTTAGACATAGAAGCAGTTTATGGAGAAAAAGGATACACCACCAACGAACGCAACTCGATTAGACCAACGTTAGATGTTAACGGGATTTGGGGAGGTTATATTGGTGAAGGTGCAAAAACTGTTATTGCTAGTAAAGCTTACGCCAAAATCTCTATGCGATTAGTCCCTAATCAAGACTGGGAAAACATCACACAATTATTTAAAACACGTTTTGAAAATATCGCACCAAAAGGTGTAACTGTAAAAGTCACTCCACATCATGGAGGTCAAGGTTATGTCACACCAATCGATAGTATTGGCTATCAAGCAGCAAGTAAAGCCTATGAAGAAACGTTTGGCAAAACTCCTATTCCACAACGTAGTGGTGGAAGTATTCCAATAGTTTCATTATTTGAACAAGAATTAAAAAGTAAAACTATTTTAATGGGTTTTGGTTTAGATAGTGATGCTATACATAGTCCAAATGAACATTTTGGAATTTGGAATTATCTAAAAGGTATTGAGACCATCCCTTATTTTTATAAGCACTTTACAGCATTATCTTAATATAAAACCGCTCTTAAACGAGTGGTTTTTTTATAAAATATTACTCTACATTTGTAGAATTGATATTTTTACTCTACATTTGTAGAGAACATTCTAAATTTGTAGACATGCAATTATCGAAATCTGAAGAAGAATTAATGAATTATTTATGGAAGCTTGACCAAGCTTTTATGAAAGATTTACTAGAGGCTTACCCAGAACCAAAACCAGCAACAACTACAGTTGCTACCTTATTAAAGCGTATGACTGATAAAGGTTTTGTGGGTTATAAAACCTTTGGAAACTCAAGACAATACTTCCCTTTGGTTAAGAAAAAAGACTATTTTTCAAAGCATGTTAATGGATTGATTAAAAACTTTTTTAATGATAGTAGTTCTCAATTTGCGTCTTTTTTTACAAAAGAAACCGATTTGAGTAAAACAGAATTACAAGAGCTTCGCACTATCATTGATAACGAAATTAAAAACAAGTAGTTATGGAACTTATACTTTTAAAATCCAGTGCTTGTCTTTTAGTGTTACTAACGTTTTACAAATTCGCTTTAGAGCCTTTAAGTATCCATAAATTCAAGCGAATTTATTTGTTAACTGCTATTGTAGTAGCTGCTGTTATACCACTTATAACGTTTATTAAATATGTTGATCCAACTTTTACGTTTCCAGAATCGGATCCAAACGCAATAACTCCTCCTCCCTTTTTTGTAGCTGACGCTTCAATTGAAAAAGAAACTACTACTAATTATATGTCAACAATTTTATGGAGTATGTATGGCTTTGGAGTTGTTATTTTCTTAATAAGATTTTGTATTAATTTAGTTGGCATCATTTCAAAAATTAAAAACAATAACACATTAAAAAATAATCCTTTTGTAAATGTGTTGATAGAGCATTTACAAGTACCTCATACGTTTTTCAACTTTATTTTTTTAAATAAGGACAAGTTTGAAAACAATCAAATCCCAAAAGAGGTACTGTTGCACGAACAGACTCACGCCATTCAAAAACACAGTCTAGATATCTTGTTTTTAGAACTTGTTCAAATTGTGTTTTGGTTTAACCCATTATTATATTGGTTAAAAAAAGAAGTAAAACTTAATCATGAGTTTTTAGCAGATCAAGCTGTATTACATCAAGGAATAGAGACTAAAACCTATCAAAATATCTTGTTGTCGTTCTCATCAAACCATCAAGAATTAGCATTAGCATTAGCAAATGCTATTAATTATTCATCAATCAAAAAACGATTTACACTTATGAAAACACAAACACCAAAGTCAATAGTTTGGCTACGCAGTTTACTATTGCTACCACTTTTAGCATTGTTAATTTATAGCTTTAGTAGTACAAAAGAAATTGAAAAAGAGGTTGTACCTAAAATGGATATTGAAAATAATAACAATACATCTGCAATACTTTTTCAGGATGAAAAAGTAGCAAACACAAATTATGTAGGAAATAAAAATAATAAAGAAGCACATCAGTCTCCAGCAACACCAAAAGAGGTGGCAGATTATAATTCTTGGGCTAAAAAAATAAATAGTGAAACTATTAATTTAGGAAACAATGCAAAATCACTACCTATTGTAGAAGAAAAAAACTTAGTAAAATACATTGACATTTACAAAAGGATGACAATGGAACAAAAAGAGCAATCAGAGAAAATGCCTTTTGATGGTATTGAATTAAAAATTGATAATATAGATTTTTTAGAAAATCAAGATGGAGCAACAAAAAAACAGATTGCCGAATATAATGCTTTAGCTAAAAAGTATAATTCCATGTCAAAAGACAAGATGATTATAAAATCTAAAGATGTAGAACGTTTAAAATATTTATACAATGTCATGAGTGCAAAACAACGTGAAAAAGCAGAACCATTTCCTAATTTTCCAGAACCTCCAAAAGCACCTAAGCATAAAAAAGTAATAAAGGGAGAAGACTCAAGCATTCCTCCACTACCTCCACCACCACCTGCTCCAGAAGTTCCAGAGGAAAATACTACAGAAAGAAATAAAAAGCTAGCAGCTGCAAGAGCAAATATGGAAGCTAGAAGAGCAGAAATGGAGGCAAAACGTCAAGAGATGTTAGTTAAAAGAGAAGAAAAAATGAAAGAAAGAAACGAAAAATTAAAGGAACGATTAGAAAAAAGAGAGGCTCAATTAAAAGCTAATAAAACCAGAAGAGCAGAATTATCTGAAATGCCACCACCTCCTCCACCTCCAAAATCACCTATAGATCATGTGATTGATATGGCTAAAAAAGGCGCTTCTTTTTATTATAATGGAGAGGCCATTACCTCTGACAAAGCAATAGATTTACTTAAGAAAAATCCAGAATTAAACATTTCATCTCAGACTAATAATGGTGTATCAACTGTACACCTTTCAGAAAAACCAATTACAGTTAAAAATGGCAAAGTGGTAAATGACTAATCCTGTTCTAAATTATTTTAAAAAAGCTTCAATTACATTGAAGCTTTTTTTTGTTAAAACTGTAACAATATTAAACATTTAGCGTTCTAATAGATATCAATCAAAAATCAATCACATCATGTTAAAACAATTCTTTATGGTCTGCTCTGGTGCAGACACCAATCTTTTAAAAACTTCATCTTTAGGCGAACAAAATAAATATGCAGGAATTGGTGCAACTGTATTTTTCACAGCAGTTATGGCTTTTATAGCTTCTAGCTATGCACTATACACTGTTTTTGATAACCTCTATACATCTATTGGATTTGGTCTAATTTGGGGTCTATTAATTTTTAATTTAGACCGATTTATCGTTTCAACAATTAAAAAAAGAAATAGCTTTTTAGACGAATTTGTTCAAGCGACACCAAGATTAATTTTAGCTGTAATTATAGCAGTAGTCATCTCTAAACCTTTAGAATTAAAGATTTTTGAAAAAGAAATCAACCAAGTATTGTTAGAAGAAAAAAATGCAATGACGCTTCAAAATCAAGACGAAATTGCTTTACAATTTACACCTAAAGAAACCCAATTAAAACAAAGCATTGACGAACTTCAATCCGAAATTAAAACCAAAGAAGCAGAGGTGAATGCCTTATACGACACTTACATATCTGAAGCAGAAGGTACAGCAGGCACAAAACTGTTAGGAAAAGGTCCAGTGTATCAAGAAAAACGTGACAAGCATGATACCGCTTTAGCTGAATTACAGCAACTTAAAGCTACTAATAAAGAAAAGATTGCTACTATTGAAGCAAATCTACTTCAACTTAAAACAAATTATGATAACCAAGTAGCAACAACACAACCCATTATTGATGGATTTGATGGTTTAATGGCACGTGTTAATGCTTTAAGTAAATTACCTTGGTTACCTTCGTTTTTTATTTTTTTATTGTTTTTAGCAATTGAAACCTCACCAATTTTTGCAAAATTATTATCACCAAAAGGAGAGTATGATTTTAAATTAGAAGACCAAGAGACTGCTGTTAAAACTGTGGTAGAGCAACGTGTTGCAGAACGCCAATTA
Organism: Olleya sp. YS; assembly: GCF_029760915.1. NCBI lineage: Bacteria > Pseudomonadati > Bacteroidota > Flavobacteriia > Flavobacteriales > Flavobacteriaceae > Olleya > Olleya sp. YS. The sequence continues at coordinate 782,509 of NZ_CP121685.1, forward strand.
GCGCTTAAAACAGACTTTAAAATTAATGATAGGGTTTATTCTGATTTATCTGAAGAAGACGAATTGTATCAATCTAAACGTAAAAAAGCAAGAGAGTTAATGCAGCTTCAGGCTGATGCTTTTTACAAACAACAACAAAAAGCCTTATAAATTATATTTTTTTAGGTGTGCTTTGATGTCTTTAGGCTTATAAACAATAGTTGTAGAAGCTGGATATTTTTCTAATAAATGTGTAGGACGTATTGGTCTTTTAGAGAAATTACCACCACAATTAGGACAAACATTTTTAAATAACTCTGTTGCACATCTTGTACAATACGTACATTCAAATGTGCAGATCACAGCCTCTTCAGAATTATTAGGAAGAGATTTATTACAATGCTCGCAAGTGAGTCTAAGTTCTAACATTGTTACATTTTTTTTACATATTCTGTAATAATTACAATTTGGGTTGGACCTACTTTACCCTCAATATAATTAGCGTTCTCGTGGTCTAATCTAATGTTTCTAACTGCAGTCCCTTGTTTGGCAACCATACTGCTACCTTTCACTTTTAAATCTTTTACCAAAACTACATTATCTCCAGTTTCTAAAATAACACCATTGCAGTCTCTATGTATTATTTTTTCGCTTTCCTCTTTATGCTCACCAGTTGCTCTTGCTAATGCTAACGCGTCGTCATCTAAATACATCATGTCTAACAAATCTTTTGGCCAACCTTCGGCTCTAAGTCTTTGTAGCATACGCCAAGCCATGATTTGTACTGCAACGTGCTCGCTCCACATACTATCGTTTAGACATCTCCAATGGTTAGCATCCATGTCTATTTTACCTTCGATTTGGTCATGACAATTGGCACAAACTAATAAGCTTGTGTCAACCGTTTCGTTTAACGCAGGTGGAATGTTATATTGTTTAGTATCTGTTTTAGAAGTACACAGCTCGCAAGTTGAGTTGCTTCTGTCTTGTAACATTTGTAACACGCTCATATTTTATGTATTGAATGGCTACAATATTACATTTAATTAAAGCATAAAACAATTATTGCTATAAAGTATCTCTCAGTTTTTTAGGCATACCTTTTACTACCATATCATAAGAATGATCTATTAACTGTAGGATAAATTGCGGTTTTAATTCGCCCTTGTGAATATAAATAGTGTTCCAGTGGTTTTTATTCATATGAAAACCAGGCTCGATACTTTCGTATTCTGCTCGTAATTCTAATGAATAATCAGGATTTGCTTTAAGATTGATTGATGCTAAACCTTTTTCCCACTTGTCTAAAGGTGTTATTGCAAACATTTTTCCGGCTACTTTAAAAACAAGTGCATTTTTGTCAAACGGAAAATCTTCTGTAGCGTGTGGCTTACTTAAGCAGTATTCTCTAAGTTGTTCTATATCCATTACAGAACAAGATAAGAATTATTTTTTCTGTGACATCTTAATCTTATTAGATCCCTTTTTTAATCCTTTATAAGTTGGTTTGTGTTCCACATCAATTAATACAGGAATATCTAAGCTAATCAAAGTCTCATTAATGTATTGTAAAAATTTATTCATGGTTTGCGTTTTATACTTATATTAATGTAAAAAAACATAAATAGGTTAACACAAATATAGGCTTTTAAAAATTAAAATCAGTTTAAGTGTGTTATTTTTTCGATGAAATGCTTGATTATTCTAACTTTTTAGTTTCTGTGTCTGAAATTTTTAAAGCCGAATAATCTAATTTCCATCCAATAGTTTCAACAATATTCTCCACTAACAATAAAGATTCTAGTGCTTCTTTTTTTGCTACAGTATATAAACCGCTTTCAGGAACTTTGTCTCTAATATGTTGTTTTGCTTCTTCGCTTAAATTAGTTAGATCTGTTGCTTCAAACCTATTAAAATAACCGTCTTTTTTATCGTAATAGTTAATATTAGTCTCAATAGACAATATTTCAGGTTGAGGAAAATGACTTATAGTTACGGTCTTCTTTTTTTGATTTGCAGTTATTTCAATTTTATTAAAATCATAACCAACATAGGCTTTAGCATTAATTACTACTAGAGCTTTTTTCTTGCTAGACACTAATTTTAAAAAGCGCTCTTTAACATCTTGATAATGATATATCTCAGCAAAATCTCCTTCAACTGTAATAAATTTACAGACTTTTTTAATCTTGTCTAACAGTATTATAGATTGTGCAGAGACTTTCTTTTTAGATTGTAGATAATTATATAACGTATAAATACCTAATCCTAAAATCCCTCCAAATATTAATGTAAAAAATGTTTCCATCTACTATTCAATTTTATATAAAATGGGCTTACTTGGTGTCGCATCATTCTCAAAAGGTGCTATTTGAAGATTTAATATATACTTACCATCTTCTATTCTATTGGCTACGTAAATAAACTCTGTTATGGTGGCATCCTTTCTAATCTTTCCGTCCACATCCCAAAAGGCTTTGTGTGCTACTAATTTACCCTCATCTTTCTCTTTATCTACACTTGGCAAATCGATTAGTAAATGCTTGACTCCTATTTTTTTGATAAATACTGCAGCGTCTTCTGTTAAATAAGGCCAATTGGTATTGGAATATTGTCTATTTTTTTTCTCTTTGGTATTGGGCATAGTCCTAATAACAAGTGCTTGTGGTTTACGTTGTTTTAATAAATACTGCAATTGAGCTTTAGAGATAACCTCGTCTTCACCAATTAATTCTGGTGCTACTGTTATAACTTCTGCTATAAAGAAAAACTGTTTCAAACATTTATTGACACTGTAAAATTGCTCAGTAATATGACCCACACATTCTGTATGTGTCCCATGTGCATGTGGATTAAACTGAATAGTATTAAAATTAATCGAAGCACCTTCTTTGACACTTGCAGTCCAATCGTTAAGTACAACAGGTTCTATTTTTGGCTCATCAATATACCAAGCATTGACATTAGATTTTGATGCACGAAGTGGCATCGAAATGTCTAAGGGTTGCGCTAAATTTACTGTGTATTTTTTGGTGTTAATAGTTATTGTAGAAATCACGTTTAGATAATTTTAAACAAATCTGAAGCAATTCCATCGCTTAAAAATTTGCCTTTTTTAGTTGTTTTTAAATTGTTATCCTCAATATACAACAATTGTTTATTTATGTATTGCTTAGATTGGTGCAACAAGTATTCCAAAAAAGTTTTCCCAAATTGAATTTCTATTTTTTCAAGCGACACACCCCAAATAGTACGCAATCCAGTCATGACATATTCGTTGTACTTATCTGTTTTAGTTAGTGTTTCAATGTCTATTGGTAATTCTTCAGATTCAATTTTTTTGATATACATAGTATTGTTTTTGACATTCCAACCACGTTGTTCTCCATTAAAACTGTGTGCAGAAGGTCCAATACCCAAATACGGTTTGCCTAACCAATAGGCACTATTATTCTTACTGTAATAGCCTGTTTTACCAAAATTAGACAACTCATAATGGTCAAAACCTGCTTGCTCTAATTCCTCAATTAATATATGAAACTGTTCATGCGCCAAATCGTCATCGACATTATCTATAATTCCTTTGTCTATAAAACTTGCTAATGCTGTTTTAGGCTCTACTGTTAATGCATAACTTGAAATGTGTGGCACACCAAAGATGAGCGCTGTTTTAATATTGTCTAACCATTCTGAATTTGTGCTGTTAGGAATACCATAAATCAAGTCTATACTAATATTATCGTAATATTGCGTTGCTATTTCTAAGCATTGTTTTGCTTCTTGCACGTTGTGTGCACGATTCATGAGTTTTAAATCTTTTTCATGAAACGATTGGATGCCGATTGATAATCTGTTGATTCCTATTCTTTTATAGTTCTCAAAAACCGATTTGTACTTGTTTTGCACTTCGACTGCGCTCAGTGAGACATTATAGATAACTAAATCATCAGGATTCGCTTCAAGCGTAATTTCTGGGTTTTCTATAACCTGATAGTTTTTGTAGACTGTATCAATTAACAATTGTAATTCGTCAAAAGACAATAAACTTGGAGTCCCACCTCCAAAATAAATAGTTTCCACAGTGGTATTTTTAAACTCATCTTTACGTAGCTCTAACTCTTTTACTAACGCAAAAATCAGCTGGTCTTTTTTCTTTAAAGAAGTTGAAAAATGGAAGTCGCAATAATGACAAGCTTGCTTGCAAAATGGTATGTGGATGTAGATGCCTGACATTATAATTATGTGATAAGTTTGTCGTTACTTCTTAACGCGCTTCTCATTCTCCTTAACAAAAGCACTCCAACCTGTGTAACTTTTACCAATTGTAACTCGTCCTTGGTTATAAAAATGACAAACAGCAGCGCCAAGACCATCCATTGCATCTAAGTTTTTTGGTAATTTTTTAATTCCTAATAGACTTTGTAGCATTTTAGCGACTTGTTCTTTACTAGCATTTCCGTTTCCTGTTACAGCCATTTTTATTTTTTTTGGAGAATACTCGGTAATTGGGACTTCTCTGCTTAATCCTGCAGCCATAGCAACACCTTGAGCACGTCCTAATTTAAGCATACTTTGTACGTTCTTCCCAAAAAAAGGTGCTTCAATTGCAATTTCATCTGGATGATGCGTGTCAATTAATTCTATAGTGCGTTCAAAAATCAGTTTCAGTTTTAGGTAATGGTCGTCGTACTTTTTAAGGTCCAACTCATTTAGCTGCAAAAACGTCATTTTTTTGTTTTCGACTTTAATCAAGCCAAAACCCATTATGGTTGTTCCAGGATCTATTCCTAATATAATTTGTTCTTTACTCATTAATTACAGGTATAACAACCACTTAAAGACACTGCTACTCCAACAGTTACAGTCAACATATTTCCATTAAAAGACCCAAAACCCTCTGTGATGGGATCAAAAGTATCGCCAAATCCTAAAATATACGAGCCATCTACAAATGCAGAAACAGTTTGGCTTATTCCAACATGAAACTCTAATCCACCCATTGCATTTAAAAATGAGGTTTTATTATCTCCATAATTCCCTAAAGGCTTTATCATTGAGTAACCAGGTCCTACATGAAAAACGAGTCCTGTTCCAAAAGGTAAAAACGTAAAATCTCTTGTAGCATCATATATAAATTGAGCATTGATGCGTGAATAATTAGTTTTAAATTCTGGTGTGTTATCTGCATTGGCAAAACGATTATAACCAAAATCTACTTTAGCACCTAATTGCGGTGTAAACATATGCTGCACTCCTAAATTAATGGTTGGAAAATTCATGCTATTTGCTTCAAACGGATTAACTAATCCGTCTTGAGATGGACTATTAAAACCCACAGCAATTAAAGCTTTCCATTTACTGGTTTCAATTTGGGCATTTGCCAAAGTGAAGCAAAAAATAGCGATTAGTACAAAACAATAGTGTTTAATAGTCGATAACATTGTGTAATATTTAGTTTATTTTGCAAACGCAAAAGATGGCGTAACTATTATGTATAGCAACTTGCCTTACAAAACTAAACAATTCTTTTTTGTACTTATTAAATTAAGTATAGTTGTTGGTGCTTTTTATTTTATTTATCAAAAACTTTTGAAAAACGATACTTTAGATTTTAATCGTTTTTTGTCTTTTTTGAGCAAAAATGAGCTGTTTTCAGTTAAAAATGTCATTTTTTTGCTGTTTTTAACGATTTTAAACTGGTTTTTTGAAATAATTAAATGGCGATATTTAGTCTCTAAAATAAAACGACTATCTGTTTTAGAAGCAACAGAACAAAGTTTAGGTGCTTTAACCGCTTCCCTATTTACGCCAAACCGAATTGGAGAATATGGTGCCAAAGCTATTTATTATGCAAAACCACACAGAAAACGCATCTTACTATTAAACCTAATTAGTAACATGATGCAAATGAGTATTACCGTTATTTTAGGTGTGATTGGAGCTGCCTTTTTATTTCAAAATTATAAGATTGAATTAGATTACTTTAGGTTATCAAGAGGATTAATTGTTGTTTTTATAATAGCATGCCTTACTTTTTTTGGTGTTAAGCAAAACAAGTATAGAATTAAAGGGTTCCTTATTGAAAAAATTCGTGATTTTGTATTTAATTTAGGTGCTAATTTTTTAATTTTTGGGTTGTTTTTATCTCTTGTTAGGTACGCTATTTTTTCTTTTCAATTTTATGTAATTCTTTCGTTATTAGGACTTGATTTAGGATATTTTGACGCGATGATTATTATTACCAGTATGTATCTTTTAGCGTCCATCATTCCAACCATTTCTATTTTTGATGTGGTTATCAAAGGAAGCGTTGCCATTTATTTATTTGGTTTAGCTGGTGTTGAAGAACTTCCTGTATTGAGTTGTGTCTTTTTAATGTGGATTTTAAATTTTGCCATCCCAAGTATATTTGGTAGCTATTACGTGCTAAATTTTAATTTACCAAAAACTAAAAATTAATGATTATTGCTTTTATCATCGTCATTTTACTATATTTATTTTTAATAGGCAGTTTTGTATTAGGTTTTGATAAAGTAAAAACAATTAGACTATCAGATATAATACCCAAAACGAAGTTTACAGTTATCATTCCGTTTAGAAATGAAGCTGAGCATTTACCAGAATTATTAGAGTCTATTTTAAAATTAAATTATCCCAAAGACTTATTTGAAATCATTTTTGTGGATGATGCTTCAGAAGATGATTCAGTTGCACAAATCATGCGATTTCTCAGCTATGTTCAAAATGACTCAAAACTTTTAAATAATATACGTGTATCTTATTCACCTAAAAAAGATGCGATTGCTTTAGCGATACAACACGCAAAATCTAAATGGATTATAACTACAGATGCCGATTGTATTTTACCTAAATATTGGTTGGATAGTTACAATGAGTTCATCCAAAAAAACTCTGCTAAATTGATTGCTGGACCTGTAACCTACAGTCTTAATAAAGGATTTTTAAACGCGTTTCAAACCTTAGATTTTTTAAGTTTAATTGGTGCTACTATTGGTGGATTTGGATTGAATAAACCGTTTTTATGTAATGGAGCTAACTTAGCGTATCAAAAAGACTTTTTTGAAAGCGTCAATGGATTTGAAGGTAATACTACTATAGCTAGTGGTGACGACATTTTCTTACTAGAAAAAGCTTTAAAAACAGATAAAAACGCAGTACAGTATTTAAAATGTGAGCAAGCTATTGTCACCACAAAACCACAAGCCTCTTTAAAACTTTTATTAGCACAACGCTTACGTTGGGCAAGTAAAACCAGTAATTACAGTAATAATTTTGCTAAACTAGTTGGGTTAATAGTTTTGCTAGCAAATGCTTTAATAGTTGTTGGATTCGTTTTAGCGCTAATGGGTTTATTGAAAGTAAAAGCTTTTGCCTATCTGTTTTTTATTAAAATAGCGATTGATTTTTTATTAATATACAAAACCAGTCAGTTTTTTAATAAAGAAAATGTTCTGAAACATTATACTTGGAGCTGTTTAGCATATCCCTTTTTTAGTGTTTATATTGCTTTTATATCTATGTTTATGACCTATAAATGGAAAGGTCGCACGTTCAAGAAATAGTGTTTTAACTAAAAAATTTCTACATTAGCAGTAAACCAATCTACATTGTTATGAAAAAACTTGTTTTTCTTTTAGTCTTAACTATTTCAACCTATAGTTTTGCACAAAATACCTACACCGTAAATAATGAAACATTAGAGCTTAAAACAGAAGTTGAAGGTACTTTAGATTTATTATGGAATACTTTTGATAATCAGTTTAGATACTTTGTAAAAACTGAAGATGGTACTATCACAGAATTGACAAACGCTAAAGACAGCAATAACAAGTATGACAATGCTTATCAAAATACATTAAGCAATATAACTGGTCTTGATACATCCCAAACTAAACTTACGTTATACAGCTTAAAACAGTTTGTTAATGATTACAATGCTAGCAAAAATTCAAGTTATGATTACGATAATAGTAAACCTAAACTAAAAACTAGAATTGGTTTGTTTGGCGGACTCACTAACAACCCTTTTGTAGTTAATCCAAACAATAAAAAAGTAGCCTTTTTTGGAGCAGAATTAGAATTGTTTCAAGATAATCCAATGCCAAAGCATGCTGGTTTTTTAAATATTAGAACTACTGGAGATACGGACGATTTTAAATACTCGTCCACTCAAATTGCTTTGGGTTACAGATTTAGATTTATTAATACTTCTAATTTTAATGCGTATGCACAAACAAAATTTGCTACATACGTTAGTTCTAAATCATCATTTACTTATGAAGATTCGGAAAATCCTGGTACATTTTTTACTCAGGATTTAAGTAGTTCTGGATTTGATGTTCCGTTTATTTTTGGGCTTGGAGCCGATTTTAAAGTTGGTAATGGCTACGTTACTTTTGTTTACGATTCGTTATTTGCAGCATTTCAGGATACCGAAGACAATTTCCCTATGGATGTTGCATTAGGTTATAAATTCAATTTATAATATGGGTTATTTAGATAAGACTTCTAATCCTGCATTTTCTAATTATTTTTGGAATACTAGTAGTGGATCTTTTAAAAAAATGACCGTTACTGGTATTTTATTAAAAACACTATTCTGCTTATTAGTTATTACAAGTATTGTGGTTGCTATCTGGAAATTATACGCTAACGGAACCAATATTAAATGGTTTGCAACTGGTGGCATGCTTGGAGCAATAATAATTAGTATTGTGATTTCTGTGAGGCAACATTGGGCACACATTTTAGTACCATTATATGCTGTAGCTAAAGGATTTTTTCTTGGCGGAATTACTGCCTACGCACAAGCTAGTTTTCCTAATTTACCTTATCAAGCTATAGGTGTCACTCTAGTGACCTTTTTTGTGGTCTTATTTTTATATCAAACACGACTTATTGTTGTGACCAACAAAGTAAAAAGTTTGATTATAACCGTTTGTACCAGCATTTTTGTAGTTTACTTAATATCTTGGATTTTAGGCTTTTTTGGTATTAAATCTTTTATTTGGGGAACCTCTTGGTTAGCTATTGGCTTTAATATTTTTGCAGCCATTTTTGCAGCTTTATCTTTATTGTTAGATTTTGATTACATCGAAAGACAAAAAAACAGAGCGCCTAAGTATAAAGAATGGATGGCAACTTGGGGACTATTAGTGACAATCGTATGGCTATATGTAGAGATATTAAGATTGATGAAGAAGTTTGCTATTAGATTTTAACTTTTTAAAAAACAAATAAACTATGTTACATTTATTTTGGTCCTTAATTAACACTGTTATTGTATTATATTTTCTTTTTCTTTTAGTTCAATTTATAAGAAAAGGTAAAAAGATGTTTCAGTCTCAATTTAGATTAGTTTCTGTTTTTGTTTTAGTTATTGGTATTGTTCAAATTTTGGCTGCATCTAAAAGTGACGATAAAGTAAATAAAATTATAATTTCTGATAACTATAGTAAAAACAACACCTCTGAAGTAAAAAAGATGATTTTAGAAGACAATTTAACTTTTGAAATTAATTTATTAGTTAAATACCCTGATGTTCAACATAAATTTATTCCTACAGAAAGTTATAGTAATTTAACAGGTTTTGTCAGCGGTTATCAATGGGAATTTCTATCTATTGAAATCAATACTGAAGAAGAACATGAAGTTTTTGAAGTAAGTGGTATCCTAAAATGGAATCTGTTTGGAATTAACATTTATAATCAGAAAAAGCAATTTAAAAAAACCGTTAACTTAATTCACCTGTAAAATTATTGGTAATTTAAATTCAGTCTTAACTTGCTGTCCTCGTTTTATTGCAGGAAATATTTGAGGAAGCGTATTTAAACTGTCTGTAATTAAAGTCTCAATATTAGGGATTTCTTGAGAGGTTATACTATCCATTTTAATCGAGTTAATATCAAGTTTTCCTTTTTCTGAAATCAAAAAAGACAACATTATTGTGTCGTTAATATCTTGACTAACTATAATAGTTTCAGTTTGTAATGTCTCTGAAATATGGTTAGCTAAAGTCGTTTCAAAGCATTCCTTACTTTCTAATTTTGTTTGCAGAGAATCACAGATTTCAAAACTTGGGTAATTATCAACCTCATTCCAGTTAAAGGTTTTTAATTCTTCAGATAAAATAGCTTCAGGAGTTGTTTTTTTAACGTCAAAATATTGGCAGGACACCAATAAAAAAAAGACTAATAAAACAGCTATTTGCTTCATAATAAACTAATATAGCCGAAAAATACAACTTTTTTATATGACAAAAACGGGTATTTAATTAATTTCTTTTAACCACAAATAGATTAGAATAAGTGGCACTGTCTTTACTAATTTTTAAAACATACACACCATCTTCTAACTTGTCTACATTAATGTCTTCATTTAGATTTCCAGTAGAAAATCGCTTCTTATATTCTTTAACAAGTACGCCATTAGTCATATAAATTGCAAAGTCATACTCACCTTGTACAACTTGTTTAAAAGACACGTTAAGCTGACTAACAGCTGGATTTGGGAAAATAGAAATATTATCTTTAGATAAAGATGATGTTGCGTCGTCACAACAAATTTCTTCTTGTACAATTGTTGTGTTTTTTGCTCCTAAAACAATGGATTTATATATTGTTTTGCCTTCTCTGTTAATTGTAAAACGAACGGTATCAAAAGGGTTATATGCTTTTATAGCATTAATAGCATCACCACGTCTATTAACTTCTAAACCGTTTACAGCTAAAACTATATCATAAGCTTGTAAACTATTATCTGCTGCTGAAGTACTATCAATAACTTTTAATATTATGACTCCTTTATCAGTTTTGTTTTCTTTATCGCAAGGACTACCAAAATGCACACCCAAATAGGCTGTGTCATAAACTACTTTATCCATAATACATGTTTTTTTACAGTTAACTGTGTCTTGTGAAACAGACACATTTGTTATGCTTAAAAACAAGATGAGTACTGGTAAAATTCTTTTCATTTAATTAGCTTTTATTATATAAATATACCATTTTTCATGCAAATTCTATTTTTAATTAGTCCCTACAGTTATAGCTAGTAATTCATTAATAGCCTCTACATCTTTATCAGAGATGTTTCCTTTGATTTGTATAGCATCTAATACATTTGAAATTTTTTTCTCTAATTTAGTTTTGTTTTCCTGAGCAATAAATTTTTGAACCTTATCCACTAAAGTTGGGTCAAACGCTTTACCAGACATCACTTTTTTTAATAATTGTAAAGCATTGTCTTCCTGATCTGACACATGTCCTTGTACTGCTATTTGTTCTTTAATTTGATTGACTGTTGTTGGAATATCTTCAGCATAGCTTGAACTCTTTTTAGAGTCTAAACAAGATGAGGATACTAACATCAAAATAATTAAAGATATTATTTGTAATCTTCTTACAGTCTTATACTTTTTATTAAAAATCATATTGGTTTATATTTTAATTAATAACTATGAGCGAATAGCACCTATTGCATAAATATAACCATTAAAATTTTATACTTATAACTATTTTATAATATGTAACAAAGTTGAAAAGGAATCGTCCAATATATCAAATGGATATTTTTTTAACTATAATAGGTGTGTTTTTTATGGTTTTAGGCTTAGTTGGAAGTCTATTACCTGTTTTACCTGGTCCACCATTAAGTTGGATTGGTTTACTGTTTCTATACATGACAGATGCTGTACCTAATGACACTCTTTTTTTAGTCATCACTTTACTAGTAGCTTTACTTATTTTTACTTTAGATTACATAATTCCAGCAATAGGCACTAAACGTTATGGAGGTAGTAAAGCTGGAATGATTGGAACAACAATTGGGCTAATTCTTGGAATGCTTTTACCCATTCCTGGCGGTATAATTATTGGACCTTTTATAGGTGCATTTATTGGTGAAAAATCTAATAATGCTAATTCGGACAAAGCTTTAAGAGCTGCATTTGGTTCCTTTTTAGGCTTTGTAGCTGGTACATTTTTAAAATTTGTTATCGCTATTATATACTTTGGATTTTTTATTTCAACCTTCTGGAAATACAAACACCTAATGCTATAAAAAGCGTTAAGCAACATCGAGAGATGCTGCTTAACAGTGTGTAAATGTAAATGCTATTAACCAAACAGAAGTTTGAAGGGAAATATTAACTAATATTAAGTTATATAACAAATATATGTATTATTGCACTTTGCCTATGTGGTTAAAACCACAAGGCAATTGAGGTTAAAACCGCAAGTTTTAATTATGTGAAGCTATTTAAGATGTTTTTTTTGAAGAAAATAAAATAAATTTTAACATTTACCTTTAAATATAGCCCTTTTCTTTAGCTATTCTGATTAAGGTTTCGTCTTTTCCATCCTCAACTGCAAATAGTTCTTTTAGGTTTTTTTTACGTTTCTCAATTGCACTTAACGTTATGCCTAAATGTCCAACTAGATCTTTGGTCCTTACACCCAAGGATAAAAAATGTAGCATTTTGTGGTTTATTTCGTCCACCTCTATTGGGTTGAAAATACTGCGTTTAATAATGTTATTTATGGTTCCTGTGTAAAAGGGTGGTCTATTTTGTATAACTTCAAATGCACTAGCTAACTCACTAGACGTTAAATCACTTTTTATCAAAAACCCTTCAGGATTAATACTTCTTATAATACTGTGTATCCTATAAACTTCGTTAAACATGGTAAGTATTACAACCTTAGCTTCAGGCTGAGTCTGTTTGACATATTTTGCTAAATCTTCTCCAGATTTATAAATCCCATCTTTAGATTCTGGAATACTGATATCAAAAAAATAGATATTATATGGCTTACCAATGCTTTTTGATTTTTTAATGGCTGCTAAAGCCGAATCGCAATCTGTAGCAATATCTATCTCTAGCGTTTGATTCTCTTTTTTAGTGGCTAATAAAGTATGTTGATAACCCTCTATAATCATAGGATGGTCATCTACCATTAATATTTTTAAAACTGTGTTATCCATAGGTTAATTATTTAATGTTGGGACATTAATTATTATTGTCGTGCCTTGATTTTTCTGGGTTTTAATATCTAATTTACCGTTTATTTCTTGTATTCTGGAGTCTATATTTTTTAGACCTATACCTTTTTTAGCTTTTTGCAAATCAAAACCTTCTCCATTATCAGAGATAGTTAAAGTTAAAATATTTTTATCAAACTTAAACGAAATATCGACCATCGTCGCTTTTGCGTGTTTATAAGCATTTTGCATAGTTTCTTGCAAAATACGATACACGTGTATTTTTATTTTATTATTTAAAGCATCCCAATTAATAGTTTCGTCTGCTGTCAAAGTATACTTAATGTTATAAGCAGTCATTTGCGTATCAACTAACGTTTTGATGATGTCTAAATAACCTGATTGCTGTATAAAATCTGAATTCAGCTCGTGTGACACCTTTCTAATTTCTTCTTCAATATTTTTAAGCTCGCTTATGTAAGTACTTCGTTTTTGTGTAGCTTCTGGAGTTGTACTAAGGTTAAGACCATCCAAGCTTAATCGGACTCCAAATAATTTCCCTAAAATACCATCATGTATATCTTTAGAAATTCTATTTTTCTCTAAACTTCTGGCTTCATCTATTTTGTCTTGTTGAGAAAGCATGAGGTTATAAATTTCTTCGTTAGCCTCTTGTTGTTGACGTTCTAATTGAAGTTCTTTATTTTTTTCTCTTTGAGATTTTATAATGTATAGAAAAAATAGAGTTGCTAACAACCCGATTGAGGTAATAATTAACCATAATCGTTGCTTAGATATTTGCTGGTTTTCTTGGATTATTTCATCAGTTTCAAATTCTATTCTGGCAAATTTGTTTCTAATAGATCGCTCGGCTAAAACTAAACTATCACTTAGCTTTATATACTCATTTAAAAACACTCTTGAAGAGTCTTTATCTATTGTAGCTTTTGTTTTGAGAGTCTGAAGTATAAAATTGTTAGCTTTTGATTTCTTAGCAATATTATATGATAAGTTGTTATAATATTTTGCAGAGTCAATTTTTCCAATTGAGGTTAAATATTCAGCATAATAAGCTCCAGAAGACATTAAAGCGTTTACGTCATTCAATTCTCTTGAAACTTTTAAAGATTTTACAAATAAGTCATTAATACTTAAATCTTCTTTATCTATCAAAAATCTTGAATATGCTAAATTTGCAGTAATTATAGAAAATGAAGAAGGATCGCTAAGTTCTAATTCTTTATTTTGAAGAATTTCATTAAATTCTTTAGCTGCCTTTATAAAATCACCTTTTTTTCTATATGTAGAAGCAATATTACTGTTAGAATACAATTTGTAATATTGACCGTTAGTCATTTTATCTGCATATTCAATTGCTAATTTATGATAATCTAAAGCTTTATCATATAATTCTAGTTCACTTGAAATTACAGCCAATAAATTGTGAATTGACCATAAAGTATCTAAGTTATTTGGTGTTTTAGGTAATCTTTCAAAAATTTTCTTTGCTGTAATTGCATTTATTTCAGCTCCAATAAAATCTCTTTCAGATTTTTGTATATCTGCCATATTTAAAAGAACTTCACCTTCTTTAGTATAGTCCTTTATTAAATTATAAACTTTAGTTGCTTTATAATAATAATAATAAGCGCTATCAAGTTTTATTTCTTCATGAAATGCATAACCTAATATATAATTTGCGTCTGCAATTGAAGATGAATCTTTTATTTTCTCTGCTAAAAATAAATTTTCTTTGTTGATTGTTTTGAGGCTTCTAATATCATCTTGATAAAGATACAATGATGATAAAACTTTCTTACTTTTTAATAATGTAGAATCAACTCCATATGATTTAGATAATTTAATAGCTTTTTTTGCATTAGAAATTCTTAAATCAATGTTTAATGTATTATTTTTAGATATTGTTCTATAAATTAAAATCGAATCAAGAACAATGTTTTTTGACTTTACTTGCGCATAAGTTAAAGAGGAAAAAAATATTAAAACGAAGAATATTTTGTACAAAATTTGATGTTAATTTAAACCTTAATCAAATTTAAATAAATTATCCGTCTAAACATTCAATTAATTCCAACAAATAAAAAAGCTTTTAATTAAAAAATTAAAAGCTTTTTTCTGATATATAAAATAAAGACTATCCGTTTGTAGGTTTCTTTTTCTTTGTTATGTCTGTCATAACAATTAACTTTACTTCAGGTTTTTTAACTTCCTTGTTTGTATTGTCGTCACTTGACTCAGAACCATTAAAAGAGTTTACTCCTGTTAATAATGCGATTGAAAAGATTGCTACTAATGTAATTTTTAGGGATTTCATAATGTTATTTATTTATTGTTAATTTTTAGTTTATATTAATTTTATTTAAAATTTAAATACAAGGTTTATAGGTTAAGATTAATAACCTACTAAAAATCACATACTTCTATTTGATGTATGTCCAATAAGATAAATTAACTAACTTTAAAAAGAAGGTATTGTTAAGGGAATTTTTTAAAGCCAGACGAAAATATCATAACGGACGATAAAAATAACAATTTAATCGATGAAATGCAAATTTTGAGGATAAAATGCATTTAAAACAAAAAAGCATCCCAATTTTCTTTACAGAAAAAAGGAAAGCTTTCCATCGGTTCAAGCTATTTAACTAGCTTTCTACCAGTTTGATAGACTACTACATCTATCAAAACAACACAACTAAATTTTATTGCTAAAAAAAGCTCCAATTTCTCGGAGCTTTTAGCAATTTTTGCGGTCTGGACGGGATTCGAACCCGCGACCCCCTGCGTGACAGGCAGATATTCTAACCAGCTGAACTACCAAACCGTTGCATAATTGCGAGTGCAAATATACACTCCAAAATCAATATGACAAATATTTTTATACTTTTTTTAAAGAAATTTTTGACGCTCAACAAGGTAAGTCGTCAAAATTTTATCAAAAGACTGATTAATATCTGCTTCAACGTATTTTATTTTATACTGTAAGCATTTCATCTTCAATTCATCAAAGAAATCAACTATAGCCTTTTCGTAATTTTCTTTAACTTGATTGGCATATAAATTAATGTGCTCTCCTGTTTCTACATCAATAAAGCGTTTGGGTTTATTATCAAAATCAAACGTTAATTCTTTGTCTTTATCAAAGACATGAAAAAGCACTACTTCATGTTTATTGTGCTTTAAATGTTGCAAAGCTTCAAACAGTTTTACCTCATCCTCATTTGTTTGAAACATATCTGTAAATACAAATATTAGAGACCGTCTGTGGATTTTCTCTGCAATTTCGTGTAAATATTGATACGTTTCTGTTTGCTTATTTAAAGGTCTTGAAATTACAGATTCTTCTAACGTATTAAGTAGCATTTGATGGTGACGCTCACTCCCCTTTTCAGACGAATAAAAATCGTAAGCATCACTATAAATACTTAATCCAACAGCATCACGCTGTTTTTTTAAAATATGCATTAAAGACGCTGATGCTAATGCAGAAAAAGCTATTTTATTTAAGTAGTCTAAGCTGAATCTATCCATTTTAGGATAGTGCATCGAGCTACTATTGTCTATTATAATGTGACAACGTAAATTGGTCTCGTCATCATAGCGTTTAGTGTACAGTTTATCAGTTTTGGCAAACAACTTCCAGTCAATATGTCTTGTGTTTTCGCCTTGATTATAAATTTTGTGTTCTGCAAATTCTGCAGAAAACCCATGAAACGGACTTTTATGCATTCCAGAAATAAAACCTTCTACCACTTGCCTTGCTAAGTGCTCTAGGTTTTTAAATCCGCCTGCTTTATTTAGTTCGTTTTGAAGATTCATTATTTAGTAACTCCATCTACAATACCGTAAGCCACAGACTCGTCTGCTCCCATCCAATGATCACGATTAAAATCTTTCATAACTTTTTCAAAGGTTTGCCCACAATTTTCTGCTAATATACGTGCACTTAGCTCTTTAGTTTTTAGGATTTCTTGTGCGGTGATTTCAATATCACTTGCTTGTCCACGTGCACCTCCACTTGGTTGATGTATCATAACTCTAGCATGTGGTTGGATAAAACGTTTCCCTTTAGCACCAACAGATAATAAAATTGAACCCATAGATGCTGCTAAACCTGTACAAACTGTAGATACATCACTATTTAGTGATTTGATACAATCATACATGGCAAATCCAGAAGTGACATAACCTCCAGGACTATTAATATATAGTGTAATATCCTTGGTCTCTAAACTATCTAAATATAATAACCTATCTATGACATGTTTTGCCGATTTGTCATCTACCATTCCCCATAAAAACACTTTGCGTTCTTCTAATAATTTACTGTCAATTGCGTCTTGAACTTTTGTCTTTTTACTCATTGTATTCGTATTTCTTAATTTTTAACTAAAATAAAAAAAGGTTTGCCATTACAGCAAACCTTTATCAATTCTTTATGAATATATTTTACAATAACGCATCTATCGCGTCTGCATATGCTTTTTTAGGAGCCACTCCAACTTGACGTCCTACAACTTCTCCGTTTTGAAATACTAAAACCGTTGGGATGTTACGTACGCCATATTTAGCAGCAAATTCTTGATTTGCATCTACGTCTAATTTACCAACTACTGCTTTACCATCATATTCAGTGCTTAACTCGTCTATGATTGGTCCAACCATACGACAAGGTCCACACCAAGCTGCCCAAAAGTCAACCATTACTGGCTTGTCACTATTTAATACTGTGTCTTCAAAGTTTGCATCTGTAATTTCTAATGCCATAATATTGTGTTTTAATTGTGTTTACTACATGTTAATATGCAATATTAGTCAAAAAAAGTGCCAAAGCTTACAACCTGACAATTTGTTTTAACTATTGCTATATTGTTTGATTTTATATTATTCTGATAATACCAATAATTTAATTCAACTTAAAATACACCTGTTCACTTTCTAATTCATTCAATAACTCTTGGCTAACCTTTACTTTTTGTTTACGACTTGGCATGGTTAGTTTTATTTGGTCTCTGTTATCGTAAATCACAAAATTTAAAGATTGATTACCTGGATGCATTTGGATAAGTTCTTTTAACTTTTGAATTTTACCTGTTTCTAATTCTTTAATATTTAATTGAATGGATAGTTTTTTAGCATAGGTCTCCATAACGTCATGTAACAACTGGAAGTTGTTAAACTGCAATCGTGGTTCACTCTTCTTACCAGTATCACGATTAACCCAACCTTCCCTTATAAAAGCTTTGACATACACAAAATTGTTTTTTAGCAAGAAATGTCTAAACTTTAAATATTCTTCTCCAAAAATTCTAAACTCAAACGTATCTGTATAATCTTCAACAGTAAATAATGCCCAGCCTTTTCCTTGTTTACTTACTCTATGTTGTACATCTGTTACAACACCTCCAAAAGTTAATTCTCTATTAACATAAGTCTCTAAATCGTTAAACAAGGCTAAACTTGCATTACAGAATGTTTTCATTTCGGTTCTAAAATCATCTAAAGGATGTCCAGAAATATAGACACCAACCACTTCACGTTCTTTAGCTAGTTTCTCCATAGTTCCCCAAGTTTCACATTCTGGAATTATTGGTTCTTCAATTTGAACTTCACTTTCGCCACCAAACAGACTAACTTGAGCAGAATTCTCATTTTCTTGGTGTTTTGCACCATACTTAATGGCTTTTTCTAAAAAAGTTAAATCACTTCCGTCTTTAAAGAAATATTGTGCACGATGTGTATCTCCTAGCTCGTCAAAACCTCCAGCTAAAGCTAAATTCTCAAACGCTTTTTTATTAGCAGCACGCAAATCAATTCGTTTTGCTAAATCAAAAATTGAGGTGTAAGGTCCATCTTTTTTTCGGTTTTCGACTATAGTCATTACTGCGCCATGACCCACTCCTTTTATGGCTCCCATTCCAAATCGTACCGCATTATCTTTATTTACAGAAAACTTGTAAAAAGATTCGTTGACATCTGGACCTAATACAGATAATTTCATACGCTTACACTCTTCCATAAAAAACGTCACCTGTTTGATGTCATTCATATTATTAGAGAGTACTGCTGCCATATACTCTGCTGGATAGTGTGCTTTTAAATAGGCTGTTTGGTAGGCAATCCAAGCGTAACACGTCGAGTGCGATTTGTTAAAGGCGTAACTGGCGAATGCTTCCCAATCTTTCCAAATTTTTTCAAGCTTTTTGGCATCATGTCCTTTTGCACTAGCCTGCTCAATAAATTTGGGTTTCATTTTATCCAAAACCGCAATTTGCTTTTTACCCATTGCTTTACGCAAGACATCTGCTTCACCTTTGGTAAAGTCTGCTAGTTTTTGTGACAATAACATCACTTGCTCTTGGTAGACTGTAATCCCATAGGTCTCTTTTAAGTACTCTTCCATTGCTGGTAAGTCGTACTCGATATCTTCATCACCATGTTTTCTGCGCACAAAACTTGGGATGTATTCCATAGGACCAGGTCTGTAGAGTGCATTCATTGCTATTAAATCGTCAAAAACCGTAGGTTTTAAATCTTTTAAGTGCTTCTGCATTCCTGGTGATTCATATTGAAATACACCAACGGTTTCACCACGCTGAAATAACTCAAACGTCTTAGCATCGTCAAGCGGGAAGTTTTCTGGATCCAGTTGAATATCATGTTTTGCTTTTACAATCTTAACCGTATCTTTTATTAATGTTAAGGTTTTTAATCCTAAAAAGTCCATTTTAAGTAAACCAGCATCTTCAACAACCGAGTTATCAAACTGTGTAACATACAGATCGGAATCTTTTGCAGTAGCTACAGGAACAAACTTGGTGATATCGTCTGGAGTAATAATAACACCACATGCGTGAATACCAGTATTTCTAACCGACCCTTCTAAGGTTCTTGCTAGGTTTACTGTTTCTGCTTCTAGATCATCACCTTCAGATATATTTAACAACTGATTGACTTTTTCTAAATCTTCTGCTCTGAATTTTTGCCCTAATTCTTTTTCACTTAAACCAAATATTTTTCCAAGCTTAGACATGGTTGGAATCAACTTAGCTATTCTATCTGCATCAAACAATGGTAAATCTAATACTCGTGCAGTATCACGAATACTAGATTTTGCAGCCATAGTCCCATAAGTAATGATTTGTGCGACTTGGTTACTTCCGTATTTTTCAATAACATAATCCATGACACGACTTCGACCTTCGTCATCAAAATCGATATCAATATCTGGCATACTTATACGGTCAGGATTTAAAAAACGCTCAAAAAGTAAGTTGTACTTCAAAGGATCAATGTTGGTAATCCACAAACAATAGGCTACAACAGATCCTGCAGCACTACCACGTCCAGGACCAACAGACACATCCATATTTCTGGCTTCACGTATAAAATCTTCTACAATTAAGAAATAGCCTGGATATCCTGTATTTTCAATGACTTCAAGTTCAAAATCTAGTCGTTCTTTAATTTCATCTGTTAAATCTTCACCATATCGTTTTTTTGCTCCTTCGTATGTTAGATGTCGTAAAAAGGCATTTTCACCTCGTTTACCACAATCTTTTTCGTCCTCTTCATGTTTAAATTCTTCAGGAATGTCAAAAGCTGGTAATAAGACTTCTCTTGCTAATTGATACCCTTCTATTTTATCTACAACGTCTTGGATATTACTAATAGCTTCTGGTACATCTTTAAACAGTGCTTTCATCTCTTCTTGAGACTTAAAGTAATAGTCTTGATTAGGTAATCCGTATCGATATCCTCGACCTCTACCTATTGGAGTCGCTTGTTTTTCACCATCTTTAACACATAATAAAATATCATGTGCATTGGCATCTTCTTGTTTGGCGTAATACGTATTATTAGTTGCAACAAGTTTAATATTATGCTGTTCAGAAAATTTGATTAACGTAGGATTTATGCGGTTTTCGTCTTCTTGATTATGGCGCATCAACTCGATATACAAATCATCCTGAAATAATTCTTTCCACCATAGTAAAGCTTCTTCTGCTTGGTTTTCACCTACATTTAAAATCTTGCTTGGGACTTCGCCATATAAATTTCCTGTTAAACAGATTAAATCATCTTTATACTGTTCGATTAACTTTTTATCGATTCTTGGCAGATAATAAAAGCCATCCACAAAAGCATGAGACGATAGCTTCGCTAAATTATGATATCCATTTTTGTTTTTTGCTAATAACACTATTTGATAACCATTGTCTTTTCTGGTTTTATCTAAGTGATCTTCGCAAACAAAAAACTCGCAACCAATTATAGGTTTTATTTTTTTTACAGTTGTAGTTTCACCTTTTTCTTCTGCTTCTGCAATTTTAGCTTCAACAGATTTGTTGTGTTTATTTACTGCATTAACAAAATGAAAAGCTCCCATCATGTTAGCATGATCTGTTAACGCAACCGCTTCCATATTGTGGGACGCAGCTTCTGCAACTAAATCTGCAACACTCATAGTAGACTGTAAAACAGAAAATTGTGAGTGGTTATGAAGATGTACAAAATTAGCCGATTTTAGCTCTTGTACATTTTCTTTTATAGTTTCTGAAGAAATATCTGATGCTTCTTCCTTTTGAAGCCTTGCATTAATCTTAGCACTTTCTTTTTTAAGATTGATGTGCTTAAGACCTATTAACTGTATTGGTTGTGGGTTTTCACGATTAAACCTCTCAAAATAATCGGGTTGAACGTCTAGTTCTTCCTTTGTAAACTCTTTACGTCTAATTAATTCTAAAAAACAACGTGTTGTAGCTTCAACATCTGCTGTAGCATTGTGCGCTTCAGCAAATGGTTTATTAAATAAAAACTGATGCAACTCAGTTAACGTTGGTAATTTAAATTTTCCGTAACGTCCACCTGGAATTTTACAAAGCTCTGCAGTATGTTCAGTACAAGTATCTAAAACAGGAAGTTCCTGAAGTTGATTTGCAATATCCATTCGAACAAACTCGGCTCCCATGATATTTAAATCAAACTTGACATTTTGACCAACTACAAATTTGGTTTTGCTTAATGCAATATTAAATTTTTCTAAAACGTCTAAAAGTGGTACACCTTGCTCTTGTGCTAACTCTGTAGAAATCCCATGAATTTTCTCCGCATCATAAGGAATATTAAACCCATCAGGTTGTACTAAATAATCCTGACTCTCGATACAATTACCCATCTCGTCATGTAATTGCCATGCAATTTGAATACATCTTGGCCAATTATCTACGTCTGTAATTGGTGCATCCCAACGTTTTGGTAATCCTGTAGTTTCGGTATCAAAAATTAAATACATTGAAGAGTTTTAGTGATTTATTGCTAAAAAAATATGAGCTTATAAAAATACAGAGAATATTCCCTTTTTTAAAGTGAAGTTATAAACAGTTGTAAACAAAAAAAAAGCCAACTGAAAATCAGTTGGCTTTATTAAATATTTAGTTAGAATTATGACACTAATTCTTCGTGAACTTTCTCGGTATTAATTGCTGCTTGGATTGCATTTCTATGCTTCATTAATAAACTATCGATTGTTGGTGGCAAGTCGTTTTCTTTCATTAACTCGTCGTAAGTCTCAAGACTTGCTTCCTCACCTCTAATAGCTTCTTCCAAAATGGCTTCTTCATTATTAGATGAAAATGTTGATTTTAATGTCATCCAATTTCTATGCATCGCCCCTTTAAAACTTCCTGAATCTTCTGGGATTTGACCATATTGTAAGATTTCCGTTCTTAATTCTTTGGCAAATTCACTTCTTTCTGATGCACGTCTTTTAAAGAACATTTTTAACCTATCATTATCTACATTATCTACAGCATTTAAATATCCTTTTTCAGCATCGTAATTTTTGATTAGTAATTCGTTTAATTTTTTAGAAATTTCTTCTGTGTACTTCATAATATCTTTTATCATTTTTAAAATTTCAATATATTTTTTTAACGATGTGTATTGTTTCACATCTTCATACTTAATATAACAGATATAGACGCTTATGTCAAGTGATTTAACAGTGTTTATGATGCTTTTAAGAGTATTTAACAAAAAAGCCAACGCAAATGCGTTGGCTTTTTTATATAGTTATATTATAGTTTAATTTGAACAATCTCCAAGCGAATCTATTATAGTCTGTATTGACCCATCTTCGTCACCACAGGCTTGTTTTTTAACCTGAAGTGCTGTTTTGTAGGCCTCACAAAAACCTGTATAATCAGGTCCATCTGGATCTACATTATTTAAATTAGTTAATGTAGTTGCTGCAACAGCTGTAGCATTTAAGCAGGCTTGTGTTTGACCAGAGATATCAACAGCGCCAATGCTTAGTATTGGCACATTATAAAAATAACCTCTATTAAAATTTTCAGAATTTAATCCAGTGTTATCAAATGCATGAAAAGTAAATGTGCCAGATACTGTTCTCTCAATTAAATTGAACTCTGTAATGGTAATATTACCTTCTGAAGGATAAATTTGTACACTTGGATGTGGCACACTATTAGTTGAAAATACTGTTCCTAATTGGTTTTCATAAATTGCAGAAGACACTGTATTACCAAGAGCGTAAGAACCTTCAGTCGTGTTAGTAGCTTTTAAATTAATAGTTTCTAAATTTCTAATTCCAGTTACGGTTAAATAACCTTGATCATCAACATTAGCCCTATAATTTGTAGCTTCCCATAACTCGTCTCCATTATAACCAATAAATGCAGGCGTGTTAAATACAAGCTCCTCTCCACAAGAGGTAAGAGTTAATAAGACAGTTAATAAGATGATTATTCTTTTCATACTAATACATTTAACGACATCAAAAATAGAATAAATTAATTTTATTTGATAGAATTACTTTAAAAACTTGAAAATTAAAAAATTATAGTATCTTTGCAGACTTATTAATAATCGAGGTCGTGAACCTCACAAATTAATTATTTATGCCAGTAAAAATTAGATTACAAAGACACGGTAAAAAAGGGAAACCTTACTACTGGATCGTAGCAGCAGATGCTAGAGCAAAAAGAGACGGTAAATACCTAGAAAAATTAGGCGCTTACAATCCAAACACTAACCCAGCAACTATCGAATTAAACATTGATGGAGCTGTACAATGGTTACAGAATGGTGCACAACCAACTGACACAGCAAAAGCAATTTTATCTTACAAAGGTGCTATGCTTAAAAATCATTTAGCAGGAGGCGTTAGAAAAGGTGCTTTAACTGAAGAACAAGCTGAAGCTAAATTTAATGCTTGGGTTGAAGAAAAAGCAAGTAAAGTAGAAGCTAAAAAAGACGGTTTATCTAAAGCTGAAGCTGAAGCTAAAGCTAAAGCTCTTGAAGCAGAAAAAGCAGCTAACGAAGCACGTATTGCTGCAGCAGCTCCTGTAGAGGAAGAAGTTGAGGAAACACCTGAAACAGTAGTTGAAGGAGATCCTTCTGAAGAAGTTGAAGCTTTAGAAGCTGCAAAAGAAGAAGAATAAAAAATATTTTTTTATACTTTTAAACTCCGATAAGCACTTATCGGAGTTTTTTATGCAAAAAACTTACTATGGATATTAAAGATTGCTTTTTTTTAGGGAAAATTGTAAAAAAATATAGTTTTAAAGGTGAGTTACTTATAAAACTGGATACAGACGAACCTGAATTATACGAAAACTTAGAATCAATACTCGTTAATTTAAGAGGGACTCTGGTTCCATTTTTTATTGAAAGTGCACAGCTTCATAAATCTGAATTGCTTCGTGTGAAATTTGAGGATGTAGATACAGAAGCAGATGCTGATGCGCTAATTAAAAGTGAAACCTATCTACCTTTAAGCTTTTTACCAGAATTAGATGAGGATAAATTTTATTTTCATGAAATTATTGGTTTTAAAGTAGAAGACAAAAACTTTGGTACAGTTGGAATTATAAAAGGGGTGAATGATAGTACTGCTCAATCTTTATTTGAAATAGACAGAGATGGTATTGAAATATTAATACCCATGAATGACGAGTTTATCACTAAAGTCGATAAACCTAATAAAACCATTTTTGTAGACACGCCAGAAGGGTTGATTGATTTGTATTTAGAAAATGAATAAACCTTTTAAATTCAAACAATTTACAGTCCAACAAAATCAATGTGCTATGAAAATTGGCACAGACAGTGTCCTTCTTGGTGCTTGGACACCTATGGACACAAATCCATTTTCAATATTAGACATTGGTGCTGGAACAGGTATTTTATCCTTAATGTTAGCACAACGTAGTAATGCGCAACTTATCGATGCAATAGAAGTAGATGATTTAGCATACGAGCAATGTGTGGATAATTTTGAAGCCTCTCCATGGAGTGACCGTTTATTTTGTTATCATGCAAGCTTAGAAGAGTTTACAGATGAAATTGAAGATAAATACGACCTTATTATATCTAATCCACCGTTTTATTCTGAAGATTATAAAACAGAAAGTGAACAACGCGATTTAGCACGATTTACTGATGCATTACCCTTTGACCATTTATTAAACAGTGTCTCGCAATTACTTTCAGAAGATGGTGTATTTTCTGTAATTATTCCCTTTAAAGAAGAGGATGCTTTTATTGCGCTAGCTTCAAAATTTAAATTGTTCCCTAATAGCCTTTTACATGTTAAAGGCTCATCGGAATCAGAAATTAAACGAAGTTTAATAAGCTTTTCTTTCAGCGAAAGCGAAATAAAAAAAGAAACACTTATTATAGAAACTTCAAGACACCAATACACCAACGACTACATTAATCTGACTAAAGAATTTTATCTTAAAATGTAAGATAAAATTGTGTTCTGCAAACGATTTCGTTACTTTTGTTTTTCAATTAAAACAAGACTATGAAACCAGATTTATTTGAAGCTCCGGATTATTACAACTTAGACGAATTATTTACCGAAGAGCATAAATTAGTACGCGATGCTGCAAGAGAATGGGTAAAACGTGATGTCTCACCTATTATCGAAGAAGCTGCTCAAAAAGCAGAATTCCCTAAATCAATTATTGGTGGATTAGCAGAAATCGGTGCTTTTGGACCTTATATTCCTGTTGAGTATGGTGGTGCAGGATTAGACCAAATAGCTTACGGATTAATTATGCAGGAGATAGAGCGTGGTGATTCTGGTGTACGTAGTACAGCGTCTGTGCAATCGTCTTTAGTGATGTATCCAATTTGGAAATACGGAAACGAGGAACAACGCCAAAAATATTTGCCAAAATTAGCTAGTGGAGAATGGATTGGTAGTTTTGGTTTAACAGAGCCTGATCATGGAAGTAATCCTGGTGGAATGACAACCAATTTTAAAGATATGGGAGACCATTATCTGTTAAACGGAGCAAAAATGTGGATATCCAATTCGCCATTTTGCAACGTAGCAGTCGTTTGGGCTAAAAACGAAGAAGGTCGTATACATGGTTTAATTGTAGAACGTGGTATGGAAGGCTTTACAACGCCAGAAACACATAACAAATGGTCGCTTCGTGCATCTGCAACTGGAGAACTTATTTTTGATAACGTTAAAGTCCCAAAAGAAAACTTATTACCAAATAAATCTGGTCTTGGCGCACCTTTAGGTTGTTTAGATTCTGCTAGATTTGGAATTGCTTGGGGAGCAATTGGAGCTGCAATGGATTGTTATGATACTGCCCTACGTTACAGTAAAGAGCGTATTCAATTTGGGAAGCCTATTGGTCAATTTCAGTTGCAACAAAAAAAATTAGCTGAGATGATTACGGAAATTACCAAAGCACAATTATTAGCTTGGCGATTAGGTGTGATGCGTGAAAATGGTACAGCTACCTCAGCACAAATCTCTATGGCGAAACGTAATAATGTCGATATGGCTTTAACTATTGCACGAGATGCTAGACAAATGTTAGGTGGAATGGGAATTAGTGGAGAATACAGTATTATGCGACATATGATGAATCTTGAAAGTGTAGTCACCTATGAAGGGACTCATGACATCCATTTATTAATTACTGGTCTTGATGTTACTGGTTTAAACGCTTTTAAATAGATTACTAAGCGACACTTGGAGCACACTCAAATGAAAAATATATTAAAAATGCTTCTCTAATCGAGAAGCATTTTTTTGTTCTGTCCATTAGTTGTAAATTTAGTTTATGAAAAAGAACATTTACCTTAAGCTTATTGTAATTGTATTATTAACTATTGGTTGTAGTTCTAATTCCAGTAGCTTATCCAACTCGATGTCTCAAACTCAAGACAATCCAATAGATGACACTCCTACAGATAATCCACAGCATTTTAAAATATTGTCTTTAGGTGATAGTTATACTATTGGTCAAAGTGTTTGTGAGACGTGTCGTTTTCCGGAGCAATTAAAAGATAGTTTATCTACTGTCTTTAATAATGATACCTTTTCATTAAAAATTGTTGCTCAAACAGGTTGGACCACTACAAATCTAAAAAATGCTATAGCTAATACTGTTTTAATTGAAGATTATGAACTAGTTACTTTGCTAATTGGAGTTAATAACCAATTTCAAAGTAGACCATTTTCGTTATACGAAACTGAGTTTCCGGAACTTGTTAACATCGCTATTACACAAGCCAAAGGTGAAAAAAACAGAGTAATTGTGGTTTCGATACCAGATTATGCTTACACACCATTTGGTGGTGGTAACACCTATATTTCTCAAGGCATAGATACTTATAACGCTTTCGCGGAAAGCTATTGCGCATCCAACGATATTACTTTTGTGAATATTACAGACATTACTAGACAAGGCTTAGAAGATCCAGAACTAGTGGCATCTGATGGTTTACATCCTTCTACAAAAGCGTATAGTAAATTTGTAGAACGCATTTTACCATTTGCTATAGAACAACTAAATTAGTTACATGTTTTCAGGGAGAAAAAAATTAGATCGTGCTTATAAAAACGCTAAAGTTGTACCATTTGATGACAACTCTAAGTTTATTTTTTTTAGCGATTGTCATCGTGGTGATAATAGTTTTGCTGACGATTTTTCTAATAACCGAAACATCTACTACCATGCTTTAAAACATTATTATGTTGAAGGTTTTAGCTACGCAGAATTAGGTGATGGTGACGAGCTTTGGGAAAACATCTCTTTCAAATCTATATTAGAAGCACATAAAAATGTTTATGAACTGATGAGCTTGTTTCATAAAAAAGAGCGTTTACACATGATTTGGGGAAACCATGATATGGTCTATAGACATCCAGACTATGTTAAGAAAAATCTATCAACCTATTTTGATCCAAAGGTTGGTGAAGAAGTCGAGCTTTTTGGTGACATTAAATACAACGAAGCCATAATATTAAAACATAAAGACACTCAGCAAGAACTATTTTTAACGCATGGTCATCAAGCCGATTGGTGGAATTACACCTTCTGGAAATGGAGTCGGTTTATGGTTAGAATACTTTGGAAACCATTAAATGTTATGGGTATTGCAGACCCAACCAGTCCTGCAAAAAACTATAAGGAATTAATAAAAGTAGAACGCAGAACGAAAAAATGGATTATTGAAAACAACAATTTAATTACCATCATTGGTCACACACATAGACCGCGTTTTCCGGAACCTGGAGATATTGCTTTTTTTAATGATGGTAGTTGTGTCCATCCTAGAAGTATTACAGGTTTAGAATTAGAAAATGGAGCCTTATCACTTATAAAATGGCAGATAGCCACAAAAGAAGATGGTACTTTGCAGATTGTAAGAATGTTATTAGAAGGACCTAGACGGTTAGTTGATTATAAGACTGAGTAAACTCTACTCTTTAAGTAAAATATTTTTAGGATACATAGCTCTGATTATTTTTAAAGCCTCTTCATCTAACTCACTATACTCTTTATTAAAAACTTCTAAAGCATATTTTTTTCTTAGTTGATCAATCGTTTTAGTTATCTCATCTTCAACTTCAACAAAAATTTGGTAAGCTGTATCTAATTTGTAGTGTATATATACGACACTACTAAATTTGTTGTCTTCAAAATACTTAGATAAGTGGAGGTTTAAATCTTTGAAGTCTATTAATTTCTCATCAATAAATATTTCATTTTTGTTATTAATTAAGATGACCAAAGAATTATTTGACTTAATATCTTCACTAAAATTACCAGGTTCTGGCAATTTACTTTTTATTCCTAAATCCGTATTGAATGTATCAAACAACATAAATACGCTTAGTTTATACAAGGTCAACTCAAAATCTTCTTTATCTAAGAGTTCTAAAATCTGATTAGCAGTTTTTGAAGCATCAATAATTAATTCATAATCATTCTGTGATACTACTTTCTCAAGTCTCTTAAACTTTTTATAACCAAAACTTAAAGAATCGTCCAAAAACTCTCTATCACATTTAGTAATCTTAGATGTATCTGGTTGGTTAATATCTCTTACGTAAGTAACAAAAGATTGAGAAGGCATTTTTAACGATGCATTCTTAGCTAAAGATTCTAGAAAACCAATATAACCTTGACCACTAGAATCTTGCAATATATCCTCTTCAATTAATAACTGTTCAAATATTGAAATACTATTTTGTAACTCTACGCCTCCATCTTCAAATGCATCATATATGCAATGCATCATTTTTACTTCATATCTTTCTTCTTGACCATAGCTAAATAAACTAATACAATGAAAAAAAATAATTAAAATACAGTTTTTGAGTAGCATATTATTCTGTTGAAAAATCACTTAATAGATTAATTTTAAGACTCTGGCGCTAACTCCACAATCAAACCTTCCATGTCTGGCGTCATTTGAATTTGACAACCTAAACGTGAATTGTCTTTAACATAAAACGCTTCGCTAAGCATAGCTTCTTCGTCATCTTGCATCTCTGGGAGTTGGGTATCACTTAACACATAACATTGACAACTTGCACACATCGCCATACCACCACAAACACCAATAGTACCCTCTGGAGCTAGCTCGTAACTACGGACAACTTCCATTAGGTTCATTGCCATATCTGTAGGAGCCTGAATCTCATGAGTTACACCTTCTCTATCTGTGATTGTAATATTAATGTCTTGTTCCATAGAAAAAAGTAATTAGGAGTTAGGTGCTAGTAGTTAGTTTTTTATCGATTTAATTAAGCCATGAAGCATTTTTGAAATTTCATTTGTATTTTCAATAAGTAGTATTGCTTCTTCTTTATTTAAAAAATTTAGTCTAATAGATAAATATAACATTGATCTAACTTCACTATTTGATGCTAATGAAAAATACAAAAACCTAGAAAAATCTACATTGGAATTTCTATCAAATCCTTCAGCAATATTATTTGATATTGAGACTGCAGCTCTTTTAATTTGATCTCTGAAGGAAAAATCTTTATTATCTTGAAATAATTTATAAATAGTAACTGCTAGATCTTGTGACTTTTGCCAAACCAATAAATCCTCAAATTTTTGTACTGCCATTTTTACTTACTACTTGGTACTAACTACTCAATACTCTTTACCACTGCTTTAGGAGCTTCTTTACGTGTGCCATCAAATCCATCTATACCACTAACCGTTGTGTACTTTAATACATAACGCTTCCCTGGATTAATAATTTGATAAGCAGCTTGACACATTAATGTTGCCTCATGAAAACCACAAAGTATTAGTTTTAATTTTCCTGGATACGTGTTAACATCTCCAATTGCGAAAATACCAGGAATATTAGTTTGGTAATCTAATGCATTATTAACTTTTATAGCATTTTTTTCAATGTCTAATCCCCAATTTGCTATAGGTCCTAATTTTGGTGATAAACCAAACAAAGGAATAAAATGGTCGCATTCTATCTCAAACTCTTTTTCTATATGCTCAGCTTGTTTAACCACAACGCCAGACACTTTTTCGTCACCTAAAATCCCAACAACTTCTGCTGGTGTGACCAAGTTAATTTTACCCTTATTTTTAAGTTCTTGTACTTTCTCTACAGAGTCTAAATGCCCTCTAAACTCATTACGTCTATGTATTAACGTTACTTCTGATGCGACATCACTTAAAAAAATACTCCAATCTAAAGCAGAGTCTCCTCCTCCTGCGATGACTACTTTTTTATTTCGATAAATTTCTGGGTCTTTGATAATATACTCGACACCATTATCTTCAAAATCTGAAATATTATGTATAAGAGGTTTTCTAGGCTCAAAACTACCCAAACCACCTGCAATAGCTACTACAGGAGCATGATGTTTTGTGCCTTTATTTGTGGTAACAATAAACGTTCCATCTTCCTGTTTATCAATAGTTTCGGCACGTTCACCCAATGTAAAACCAGGTTCAAACTGTTTACATTGTTCTAATAATTTATCGGTTAAATCACCTGCTAAAATCTCTGGATAAGCTGGTATATCATAAATAGGTTTTTTAGGATAAATCTCTGAACATTGTCCACCAGGTTGAGGAAGTGCATCTATTAAGTGACACTTTAATTTTAATAAACCCGCTTCAAACACAGTAAAAAGACCAGTTGGTCCAGCACCAATAATAAGTATATCTGTTTTAATCATGAATTTTTAATTTCAGGAAGTAAAAGTAACGTCAAAACCATTGATTAATTATGACAAAAGTCAGTTTAAGCTTCAACATTAATAACTTGTTCTATTTGAGGCGCATATTTTTTTATAGTCATTTCTACACCAGACTTTAAAGTCATTTGGTTAACACTACAACCTACGCAAGCACCTTCTAATTGTACTTTGACTAACTTATCATCTTCAATAGATAACAATGAAATATCACCACCATCACTTTGCAAAAATGGACGAATTTCCTCTAGTGCTTTCTCTACGTTTAATCTTAGTTCTTCTGTTGTCATTTATTTTTTATTAACTGCAGAACATCCTGCCATAGTGGTTATTTTTATTGCTTCAGTTGCTGGAAGATTATCATTTCTATCCACTACTTGTTGCACCACATTTTGAGTTATAGTTTCAAATGCTTTTTCTAAAGGAGTTGCAGTTTGCATAGCTGCTGGACGACCAACGTCACCTGCTTCTCTAATACTTTGTACTAATGGTATTTCTCCTAATAAAGGCACTTGTAAATCTTCTGATAGATGCTTAGCTCCTTCTTTTCCGAAGATGTAATATTTATTATCTGGCAATTCTTCTGGAGTGAAATACGCCATATTTTCAATAATTCCTAAAACAGGTACGTTAATACTATCTTGCTGAAACATAGCTACTCCTTTTTTAGCATCTGCTAAAGCTACATTTTGAGGCGTACTGACAACCACAGCTCCTGTAATAGGAAGGGATTGCATGATGCTTAAATGAATATCTCCTGTTCCTGGTGGTAAATCGATGAGTAAAAAGTCTAATTCTCCCCAAGCTGCATCAAAAATCATTTGGTTTAATGCTTTCGCAGCCATAGGTCCACGCCAAACGACAGCTTGGTCTGGTTTAGTAAAAAATCCGATTGATAATATTTTTACTCCGTAGTTTTCTACAGGTTTCATTTTAGACTTTCCATCAACAGTCACTGATAAAGGACGTTCTAGTTCTACATCAAACATAATTGGCATAGAAGGTCCATAAATATCTGCGTCTAACACACCCACTTTAAAGCCCATTTTAGCTAAAGTCACAGCTAAGTTTGCTGTAACGGTCGATTTTCCTACTCCACCTTTACCAGATGCTACAGCAACTATATTCTGGATGCCAGGAATAGCTTCCCCTTTAATAACATTTGGAGCCGATTTTTCTGGAGCATCTACTTTAATGTTAACTTTTATTTTAGCTTTTTCATAAACCTGTTTATGAATAGCTTGTAAAATCTCTACCTCTGTTTTTTTACGAGCTTGAAGAGCAGGATTTTTTATTGTGATATCTACAATAACTTCGTCTGCAAACGTCACCACATTGGTTACTGCTCCGCTTTCTACCATATTTTGACCTTCACCTGGAACAGTTATGGTTTCTAATGCTTTAAGTATGTCTTGTTTGTTTAATTTCATTTAGTAATTTAGATTTATTCTAAAGTACAAATATACTACATAAACCTTGAAGAATGAAGTGCTTGGTTTGATGTTTTTTATACTGAAATAAGTATAACTTATAACAAATACTTAATCAGAAAACACCTTACTCAATAACAAGTTTTTTAATTTCTTGTTTTTGACCTTGTTTGAGTTTAAGTAAATAAATACCAGATTTAAGACTAGAAACATCAATTGATGTTTCCGCATCCTTTTTTAATACTGGCTTACCAAGAATATCATAAATGACTACAATAATCGACTCATAATTATTATTTGAATGTATGTTTACAATAGAAGATGCTGGATTTGGATAAATAGCCATCGTTTCAAATAAATAGTCTTCGTTTGATAATACATTATAATTCGAATCAACAGATATTGTTCTTGTTTCCACTATTGTGCAACCAGAAAGACAGTCACTACCATAAACCTTAAATCTGTAATTGTTACCATCTACAATAATATTACTAACTTCTGCTGGAGCAGTTAAAGTCATACCAAATTCTTGTTTCTGAACTGTATAAGGAATACCTATGTAATTAAATCTAAGTGAGAGGTCAGGATAGTTTACCTCAACATTATTGATTTCTGGTATCGAGGTAAAGTCTTCAACAAGTGCATTTAAATTCATGTAATTATAACTAGTTTCTATTTGAAAATAATAGGTGCTTGATCCATAATTATTAGAATCTACTAACGTAAATTGATATGTAGACATCAAACTATCTAATGCATTAATACCAGAAACACCTGTATTAATAAAATCTGTGATCCATGGGTCAGAAGCATCTGCTGTGATAATCATTTTTTTAAACTCAATTGGATAATTACTGCTACTATACACAGCATCATATTCTTGATTGGCGTGAATATCTAGTGAATTGAAAATAAAATCAATTTCAGGATTACTTCCTGAATTATCATATATAGCAGATAAGTCTTCTAAATAAGGGGTTAATCTTGAGGTTGGTATAATTGGAGTATCATAATCAGGATCTGAAGGATTACTCAAAATTTCTCTTAAGGTTAATATATAAACATCATACTCATAATTAGTTTGAATATATGGATTGATAGGATATTGAGCGAATAATTGAAAGTTAGCAACTAAAATTATTATAATAGATATTATTTTAGTTTTCATAGGTAGATGTTTAATTATAAATATATCTAAAAAAAAAGAATTACAACTATAAGGATTAGAATTTGAAGCTTCTAAATTAGAATTTGATTATAGTTTTTATAGATTATAGTTTTTATAGATTCTTTGATGGATCCCAAAACACCTTATCTAAATCTTGGATTTGGTTGTCTATAACTGTAACGCCTTCACTTTCTAATAATTGTTGCATAAGGTTAGTACCTTCAAAATGATGCTTTCCTGTTAGCAGTCCTTTACGGTTCACCACACGATGTGCAGGAACATCTTTACCAAAAGATCCATTCATAGCATAACCAACCATTCTGGCACTACGTTTGGCTCCTAAATAGTTGGCAATTGCTCCATAACTTGTGACACGACCATAAGGTATTAGCTTGGCTACCTCGTAAACTTTATCAAAAAAATTGAGTGTTTCAGGTTTCATGTGTGTGTTATATTATTTTTATTGTTCTGCTCTTTCTTCCACATTTAGTTATACCGTTTAAATTGAGAATTATTTATAAAAGTTTATAAATCTTTTATGATGTTTATTAACGTCACAATGGAAATAATTCCTGTTATGATACCAATGATATAATTCATGTTTTTTTGCGATTTGATTTTCTTGTTTTTTATGCGTTTAAAAAAGAAAACATACACATACAACATCACAAACGTCCCAGTTGCAGCTCCTGCTACATAAGATGTGATACTAACATTATCAAACGTTAACCACCCTAAACTAGCTAAAGTTATACTCATATACGCTTGATACGGAATAGGAAACACATTTAAAGCAGATAAAAAGATTCCATGAAATAATCTACTATGTTTACTACGTCGTTCTTGCTCTACTTTTAATTTTGGTTGTTGCTTTGCTAATACTAAAAAGTAAATGGTAATTAATACAAATAATACAAATGCTACACGTTGTAAAATTTGAACAATTTCTGGATGCATGCTTAAATATCTTGCAAAAATAACTGCTATTAGGGTTTGTATAATTACCACAATACACACACCTATAGAAAACATTAACCCACGAGAATAACCTTCTTTTATACTAATTTTTGCTGCTGTCATATTAAGTAATCCTGGCGGAATTACTCCAATTAATGCAATAAGCAAGCTTATAAAAAAGGTGATGGTAAGATTCAAAAGTTAGTTAATTTTAAATCTAATATACGTAATTGGTTTGTCTTTTTGTAGGTATTGGTTTTCGTAAAAGGTTTGTACGCTAGTCACTTCCTCTGGACTACCTTCTTGCCTATACACATCGTTATTAGCATATAACACCTCATGACCTTCGCCATGAAGTAAACCCAAGGTGTATCCATGCATAAACTCGGAGTCCGTTTTTAAATTCATAATTCCATCAGGTTTTAATACGTGTTTATAACGTTTTAAAAACTGAGAATTAGTCATTCTGTGCTTAGTACGTTTGTATTTTATTTGTGGATCTGGAAAAGTAATCCAAATTTCATCCACTTCGTTTTCTGCAAAAACGTATTCTATAAGTTCTATTTGGGTTCTAATAAAAGCTACGTTAGGAATATTTTCTTCAATTGCGGTTTTAGCACCTCTCCAAAAACGTGCGCCTTTAATATCTATACCAATAAAGTTTTTGTTTGGGTATTTTTTGGCTAGTGCTACACTGTATTCTCCTTTTCCACAACCCAATTCTAAAACCAATGGATTCTTGTTTTTAAAAACAATTTTATTCCATTGTCCTTTGTATTGATATTCGGCATCTACTAACTCTGCTCTAGTTGGCTGGAAGACATTGTCAAAGGTTTCGT
Organism: Olleya sp. YS; assembly: GCF_029760915.1. Taxonomy (NCBI): domain Bacteria; kingdom Pseudomonadati; phylum Bacteroidota; class Flavobacteriia; order Flavobacteriales; family Flavobacteriaceae; genus Olleya; species Olleya sp. YS. The sequence goes on from NZ_CP121685.1 coordinate 818,428, forward strand.
TTTCTTTAAATCTTTTAAGCTTATTTTTACTACCCACGGTTACGTATTTCTTATTAAGGATGTAAAATTAATGAAATATAGTTTAGGGCTATAATAGTTACCTTTGAAATTAGTTTGATGAAACTATTTAAATGAAAAAACGAATTCTTGTTGCACCTTTAAATTGGGGAATTGGTCATGCCACACGGTGTATTCCGATAATTAATGGATTACTTGATGAGGGTTTTGACCCTATTATTGCTAGTGATGGCGAAGCTTTGCAATTATTGAAAAAAGAATTCAAAGATTTGATTTTTGTTGAATTGCCTAGCTATAATATTAGGTATTCTAAAACTAAAAGTGCTTTTAAATGGTTACTGTTTTTACAACTTCCAAAAATTAGAAAAGCCATTAATAGAGAACATAAACTTGTTAGAAAAATTATCCACGATTATGCTATAGAAGGTATAATATCTGACAACCGTTTGGGAGTTTACAGTAGTAAAGTTCCATCTGTTTTTACAACACATCAATTAACTGTTTTAAGTGGAAACACAACAAAATTTAGTACTTTTTTACATACCTGTTATATTAAAAAGTTTAATGAGTGTTGGGTTCCTGATTTTGAAGGCGAGCCTAATTTAAGTGGAAAACTAAGTCATAATTTTAAAAGTAAGGAACTGACTATAAAATATATTGGTGCTTTAAGTAGGTTGAAAAAGACTGAAACTAAACCAAAAAACAGGTTTATGGTATTACTATCAGGTCCAGAACCGCAACGTTCCATATTGGAGGAAAGATTATTAGATGAACTTAAAGTTTTACCAGGTTTGATAATTTTTGTGAGGGGTAAAATTGAGGTAGAACAAGTTATAGTAAATCAACCACCTTTTGCAATTTATAATTTTATGGAAGCTGAAGAATTACAAAAACATATTAATAATAGTGACATTATTATATCAAGATCTGGTTATACAACTATAATGGATTTAGCTAAATTAGGAAAACAAGCCTTTTTTATACCAACTCCAGGACAATTTGAACAAGAGTATTTAGCTAAATATCTGGAAAAAAGTAAGATTGCACCATATTGTGAACAAGATGATTTTTCTTTAAGTCAATTAAATAAGTCCGTTAACTATTCTGGATTTAAATCTTTTGAAAACGAGATAGACTTTAAACAGTTATTCAGCCTTTTCTAAAGTAAAAGAGAATTCGCTACCGATATTATATTCACTCTCGACATAAATTTTTTCGTCATGTGCTTCAATAATATGTTTAACAATAGCTAATCCTAAACCAGAGCCACCTTCTTTACGTGACCCGCTTTTATCGACTCTGTAAAAACGTTCAAAAAGCCTAGGTATGTGTTGTTTTTCTATACCTTCACCATTATCTGTAACACGTACAATAACCTTATTTTTAATTAATCTTTCTATACTTACTTCTGTAGTTCCTTTCTCCTGACCATATTTAATAGAGTTTACTATTAAATTAGTTAACACTTGTTGTATACGTTCTTGATCGCCTTTTACCAATATTGGATTGTTATAATCCATATCAAAAGTTAGGGTAATTTTCTTTTTAGCAGCTTTCATCTCTAACAACTCAAAAACGCTTTGCACTAATTGCACTATGTCAAAAGTTATTATATCTAGACTTAAGTCGCCAACTTCAAGTTTGGTGATCATATCCAAATCTTTGACAATATAAATTAGTCGTTCAACACCTTTATTAGCTCTGTTTAAATATTTTTCTGCAACATTATTATCATCTATTGCACCATCTAATAAGGTTTCTAAATAGCCTTGAACAGTAAATAAAGGCGTTTTTAGCTCATGTGAGATATTACCCATAAACTCTTTACGATACTCTTCTCTAACTTTTAGGGTTTCAATTTCTAGTTTTTTGTTTTTGGCAAACTCATCTATTTGTTTGGTAAGCGTAGCCATATCTGTGGTTATGCTATCTTTTCTAAAGCTTACTGATTCTAAAAGCGTTAAATCTTTGTAAATTTTATTAATACGTTTATATATAAATTTTTCGACACGAAACTGTATGACTAAAAATGAGAAAGAGAACGTCAACAAAGCAAATAACACTAACGGAAGTAAATTTACATGATACACAAAATATAAAAAAACACCCATGATGAGCGTTAGTATAATTGTTATTAAAAACGATGTTTTTAATGCAAATTTATATGTTTTTTTGAGTTTCAACTATTCTACAAATTTATAGCCAACACCTTTAACTGTTTTGAAGGCGTTATCTCCTATTTTTTCTCTAAGTTTTCTAATGTGGACATCGATTGTACGACCACCTACAATAACCTCGTTACCCCAAACACGATTTAAAATATCTTCTCTTTTAAAGACTTTACCTGGTTTGGACGCTAATAGATATAAAAGTTCAAACTCTTTTCTGGGTAGAATAATTTCTTGATTATTAAGTTCAATTTTATACTCTTCTCTGTTTATTATCAAGTTTCCTATCTTGATTAAGGATTGATTTTCTCCTGTTGGTTTTAATCGTCTTAATAACGCTTTTACTTTACTAACTAATACTTTAGGCTTGATAGGTTTGGTAATGTAATCGTCTGCACCAGCATCAAAACCTGCAACTTGAGAATAGTCTTCACCCCTTGCAGTCAAAAATGTAATTAGTGTTGCACTTAATTCTGGCAATTTTCTTAGTGCTTCACAAGCTTCAATACCATCCATTTCTGGCATCATGACATCCAAAATTATAAGTTGCGGTCTTTCTTTTTTAGCTTTTTTTACTGCCTCTATTCCGTTTTTTGCTGTAATAACTTGATATCCTTCATTAGATAAATTATAACCAACGATTTCTAAAATATCTGGCTCGTCATCAACTAAAAGAATTTTAATCTCTTTTTTATTCATAAAATTTTAACCCTAGATTATCTAACCTATTAATCCTGTAAAGATAAAACTATTAATAAAACTTTTAATTTTAATGTTATTAATAACATTAAGATAACATAAAAATTTTACTTTAAACCTTCTTAAATAACAGAAAACCAGTAGATAATTATAAATCTGAAAGTCAAAGCGTTAAAACCATGTTATTTTAATGTAAAGTTCCATTATTGTTAACTTAATAATTGGCTAAAAGTGATTTTTCTACGTATATTTACAGTCTAATTTTTACACATTATAATTATGAGAAAACTTTACTTTTTACTTTTAACAATTATGATAACTTCTGTGTCATTAGGTCAAGACCTTTTAATCTCAGGTGTTTATGATGGCCCATTGACAGGTGGTACTCCAAAAGGAGTTGAACTATATGTGGTAAATGATATCGCAGACTTAAGTTTGTATGGTATTGGTAGTGCTAACAATGGTGGTGGTACAGATGGAGAAGAATTTACTTTTCCAGCAGACGCTGCAACAGCAGGTGATTATATTTATATTACTAACAATTCTACTGAGTTTGCTAACTTTTTTGGATTTGCAGCTAATTATACCGATGGTTCTATGGGAATTAATGGTGATGACGCTGTTGAATTATTTTTTAATGGATCTGTAACTGATACTTTTGGTGATATTAACACAGATGGATCTGGTCAACCTTGGGATTATCTTGATGGTTGGGCTTATAGAGTTGACGGAACTGGACCTGATGGCGTAACTTTTGTATTAGCAAATTGGTCTTTTAGCGGTATTAATGTATTTGACGGACAAACATCAAATGCTACAAGTCCTAATCCATTACCAATTGGAACATATTCTCCAACTGCTTCAACAACTCCAACGATATCTATAACTGGATCTGTTTCAAGTTTAGATTATTTTGAGAATAATGGACCATCAGCAGAACAATCTTTTAATGTTTCTGGTTTGAATTTAACACAAGATATTACGGTTACAGCTCCAGCAAATTTTGAAGTTGCAGATGCAGCTGTTGGACCTTATGGACCTTCAACTACTGTCACACAAACAGGAGGTACAGCTAACTCAACACCTGTTTACGTTAGATTAGCTTCTGGTTTAACATCTAATACTTATACTGGAGATATAACAGCTTCATCTACAGGAGCAACTAACGAAACTTTAGCATTAACTGGAACTGTAAGTCCTGACGTACCTCAATTTAGCGTTTTTGGTACACCAGGAGCTTTAAATTATGCTGTAGGTGCTGGCCCATCTAATGAAGAGACTATCTCTGTTGAAGGGTTATTTTTAAATTCAAATATAACTGTTACAGCTCCAGCAAATTTTGAAGTATCATTAACTTCTGGATCTGGATATTCTAGTTCAGTTATTGTACCTCAAGCTGGTGGTACAGTCCCTAATACAGATGTTTTCATAAGATTGTCTGCTGGATTAGCTGTTGGACCTTATTCGGGAGATATTACAGTATCATCTCCTCCAGCTGCAGATCAAACAGTTGCAGTATCTGGAGACGTTTTTGGTGCAGCTACCAATGCATTAGTATTAGTAGGTGCTTACGATGGTCCTCTTACTGGTGGAACACCTAAAGGAATTGAATTAGTTGCTTTAGCAGATATACCAGATCTTAGTGTTTTTGGAATTAGCTCTGTAACTAATGGTGCTGGATCTTCTGCTGGAACTGTTGAGTATAACTTTCCTGCAGATGCAGTAACCGCTGGAGATAGAATTTTCTTAGCAACAGAAGGTACTCAATTTGCAAATTTCTTTGGTTTTGCACCAACATACATAGATAATGTTGTTGGGATAAATGGTGATGATGCTATAGAACTATATGAAGGAGCAACTATTATTGACACTTTTGGTGATGTAAATATGGATGGTACAGGACAAGCTTGGGAATATTTAGATGGATGGGCTTATAGAGTATCTAATACTGGTCCTGATGGTACATTTGTTGTAGCTAACTGGACATTTAGTGGTCCTAACGCATTAGATGGTGAAGCTGATAATGCTACTGCTGCAACACCATATCCAATTGCTGTATACACTAATGACGCGTTATCTGTTGAATCATTTAATCAATCTAATTTTAATGTGTATCCTAACCCAACAAATACTGGATTTGTAAACATTACAACTACAAATTCTGATGATGTTAACGTTACAGTGTTTGACATTTTAGGAAAACAAGTATTAAAAGAAACATTAAATAACAATACATTAAATGTATCTAATTTAAAGTCTGGAGTTTACATTTTAAACATTAAGCAAAATAATGCAACTGTTACTAAAAAATTAGTGATACAATAACTATATTAATTATAAATATTTAAAAGCGTTACTAATTAGTAGCGCTTTTTTATTTTCAATACTTTTGTTTTTTAATTCATTAATGATAAAAACAGACGATATATTCTCCATTTCTTCTGAAGCCGAATTTTTAGATTTGGCTTTAAAAGTATTTCGCTTTCAGTTTGAAAATAATAATGTTTATCGTTCGTATTGTGATTTGCTTTATGTTAATCCAAGTGATGTTAAACATTTACATGAAATTCCCTTTTTACCCATTCAGTTTTTTAAATCTCATACCGTTTTAAGTTCTCAAAACGATATTGAAACTACATTTACTAGTAGCGGAACAACTGGTCAAATAACAAGTAAACATCACGTTACTGATTTAAAAATTTACGAATCTAGTTTTAAAAATGGGTTTCAACATTTTTATGGCAATATTGAAGATTATACGCTTATAGCATTGTTGCCAAATTATTTAGAGCGTGAAGGATCATCTTTGGTTTATATGGTTAATCAATTAATAAATGACTCAAACAAACCAGAAAGTGGTTTCTATTTAAATAATTTAGATGAATTAAAAGACACATTAGTTCAACTAGATAAAAACAATAAAAAAGTTTTGCTAATTGGAGTCTCTTTTGCACTTTTAGATTTAATCGAATCTTATACTTTCAACCTCAATAACACTATAGTTATGGAAACTGGTGGAATGAAAGGACGACGTAAAGAATTAATTAGAGAAGAGTTACACAAACTACTAAAACAAGGGTTTGGTGTTGACACTATACATAGTGAATATGGCATGACGGAATTATTAAGTCAAGCCTACTCTAAAGGGCATGGTGTATTTAACTGTCCACCATGGATGAACATTCTAACAAGAGATACCGAAGATGCTCTTACAGTTTTTAATACGCCAAAAACAGGAGGTATTAATATTATTGACTTAGCCAATATAAACTCATGCTCGTTTATTGCAACACAAGACTTAGGGCGTCTATTACCAAATAATCAATTTGAAATCATTGGACGCTTTGATAATAGTGATATTAGAGGTTGCAATCTAATGGTACTGTAACTATTAAAAAATAATTTCTATTAAGTAAGGTTTTAAAAAAACTTACGACACATTAGCTGAAGACAATATTTAACTAAGATTATTTATTGTATGAAAAAGAAAAATTAGTTTTTAGTTGGTTAACTAATTTTCTTAAAAATAATGCCTGCTTTTTTAAGCAGGCATTTATATTTTAAAGACTTTACTTTAATATCGTTTAGACCACTTTTATAATGTAAGTGTTTTTTTTACCTCTATTAATAACAATGTATTTGTTGTTAATTAAATCGTCTGCGGTTATACTATAATCTTCTTTAACCTTGTCTTTATTAACAGACACCGAGTTTTCTTTTAATGCGCGACGCGCTTCACCATTACTTGCTAAAAAATTAGTTTCGGCAGATAGTGCTGCTATCATATCTAAGCCAGATTCAATTTTATCTTTAGAGATTTCTGCTTGTGGTACACCTTCAAAAACATCTAAAAACAGATTTTCATTTAGTTGTTTAATGTCGTTTTTAAAGTCTTTACTAAACAAGATACCAGATGCTTTTTCAGCATTTTCTAGTTCTTCCTTAGAGTGTACCATAGCTGTAATCTCTTCAGCAAGACGCTTTTGTAAGCCTCTTATGTGTGGTTGAGTTTTATGCTCTTCAATAATTTCATTAATAGTATTATGATCTAAAAATGTAAATATTTTAATATATTTTTCTGCATCCTCATCACTACTATTTAACCAATATTGATAGAATTTGTAAGGCGATGTTCTATTTGCATCTAACCACACGTTTCCACCTTCGCTTTTACCAAATTTAGAGCCATCACTTTTAGTTATTAATGGACATGTTATGGCGTAACCTTTTCCTTGGTCTATACGTCTAATTAACTCGGTTCCTGTGGTGATATTTCCCCATTGGTCGCTTCCTCCCATTTGAAGCGTACAACCAATGTTTTTATACAAATGTAAAAAATCATAGCCTTGAACTAATTGGTAGGTAAACTCGGTAAAACTCATACCATCTGATGAGTCTGAAGAAATTCTGTTTTTAACAGAGTCCTTAGCCATCATGTAGTTTACAGTAATATGTTTACCTACGTCTCTAATAAATTCTAAGAACGAAAACTCTTTCATCCAGTCATAATTATTGACTAAGACTGCTGCATTTTTTGCATCACTAGTAAAATCTAAAAAATGTGATAATTGTTTTTTTATAGCCTCTTGGTTGTGTCTTAGCGTGTCTTCATTCAACAAATTACGCTCGCTAGATTTACCAGATGGATCACCAATCATACCAGTTGCTCCTCCCACCAAAGCTACCGGTTTGTGTCCGCAACGTTGGTAATGCGCTAATAACATAATTGGTACTAAATTACCAATATGTAAAGAATCTGCTGTTGGGTCAAATCCAACATAGGCACTTCTCATTTGTTCTAAAAGATGTTCTTCGGTTCCAGGCATTTCAGTATGCAACATACCTCTCCAACGCAATTCTTCAACAAAATTATTTGCCATCATTATTTTTTAAAATTTAATACAAGCGCAAAGATAAAAATCATGCTATAAACTGCACACAATATCTAATATTTATTACCTTCGAGCTATGATTTTAGTTACAGGAGGTACAGGTTTGGTCGGTGCACATTTAATATTACATCTATTAAATGAAAATCAGCCGATTCGTGCCATTTATAGAAACGAAAAAAAGTTTGATACTGTCAAACGTATTTTTGGCTACTATACTGATTCTGCTGAAGATTTATTTAGTAAAATTGAATGGGTTAAAGCCGATTTAAATGATATTCCTTTATTAATTGAAGCTTTTAAAGGCATCACTAAAGTGTACCATTGTGCTGCATTTGTGTCTTTTGAGCCTGATAAGTTTGAATTACTCAGAAAAACAAATATAGAAGGTACTGCAAACATTGTTAATTTATGTTTATCTGAACGTGTAAAAAAATTGTGCTATGTTAGTTCAATTGCTGCAATTGGCACACCAACCATTGAAACAGATATAATTACTGAAGATAACGATTGGAATCCAGAATTTGACAATAGTGTGTATGCTATTACAAAGTATGGCGCAGAATTGGAAGTTTGGCGTGGTACACAAGAAGGGCTGGATGCTATTATTGTTAATCCAGGTATTATTATTGGTCCAGGTATATGGAATTATGGGAGTGGATCTTTAATTACAATGGTAGATAAAGGGATGCGTTATTATACAACAGGAAGTACAGGTTATGTTGATGTATTGGATGTTGTGAGTATCATGACACAACTAATGGAAAGTGATATTAAAAACGAACGGTTTATACTTGTTGCTGAAAACTTAAGTTTTAAAGATTTTATTTATAAAACTGCTTTGCATTTAGATGTGCATCCACCAAACAAAGAGGCTGGTCCATTTTTATTATCTATAGCTTGGCGTTTAGATTGGTTAAAGCACATATTAACTGGAAAACGACGAGTAATGTCTAAGCAAAATGCTAAATCTGCTATTTCAAAAACTATATATAGCAACCAAAAAATTCAGTCTGCTTTAGGTTATCAATTTAAGGATGTAGATTCTAGTATACTACACACCACGACTTATTTTAAATCGGATTTTAATTAACCTTTGTAGAGTCTAACGAAGTTTGGTTATCTAACTTTAGAGGTTTACGTTGTTTTTTAAGTTGATTCTGTTTTTTTTCAGATATCTTTTTTTCTTCAGCCTTATAAAATGTTCTCAATTTTTCTAAGCTATCTTTCACCTTAGTATATATATCTGTATATTTCTCGACATCATAGGCGTAATAATTATTACTATTGGCAAATTGTAAACTATCTATATTGTGCTTTTTGTATACAAAACTATCTGGTACAATACCTCTGTTTTCTAACTCGCGTTTATTTATTCCTTTTGCTGAAGACATTAATGTAAACTCTACTAATACATCCACCATTTTATCTTCGCTTAATAAATTATCAGGTTTGCTAGGTCTTTCAATTCCATAGCATGAGACAATCAATAATGCTAATAACAAATAAACTAGTGAGAATGATTTGAACATAATTATCTATTAAATGTTAAGCGTTTGGCATAATTAGTCTCATAAAACTTAAAATTTTTATAGGCTAAACCACCATTGACAAAAGTATGAGTAATTCTGGATTTAAAAGTTGTCCCTTCAAATGGCGACCATCCACATTTGTATAAGATATTGTCCTTATTAACAGTCCAAGGATTGTTTAAATCAATAAATACTAAGTCCGCATAGTAACCTTCTTTAATATATCCACGATTTTCTACTTCAAATAAGATAGCAGGATTATGACAAAATTTTTCTACTATTTTTTCAATAGAAATATCACCTTCATGATACATTTCTAATAAAGCTGGTAAAGCATGCTGCACTAATGGTCCACCAGAAGGTGCATTAACGTAATTATTTGATTTTTCTTCGATAGTATGAGGTGCATGATCTGTAGCAATTACATCTATTTTGTCGTCTAGTAACGCCTTTAAAAGTTGTGTTCTGTCGTTTTCGGTTTTAACTGCAGGATTCCATTTGATTAGTGTTCCTTTTTCTTCATAATCTTTATCACAAAACCACAGGTGATGTATACATACCTCAGCAGTTATTTTTTTATCTTTTAAAGGAATGCTATTATCAAATAAGGCTGTTTCTTTTCCTGTTGACAAGTGAAATACGTGCAGACGCGCTCCAGTTTTTTTAGCTAATTCAATTGCTTTTGAAGATGAAATATAGCAGGCGTCTTCACTTCTAATTACAGGATGAAAATGTACTGGTATATCATCTCCATAACGCTCCTTATAGATATCAAGATTTGCTTTTATCGTGGCTTCATCTTCACAATGTACAGAAATTAATAAGTCTGTACTCTTAAAAATTTTTTCTAAAACTTCTGGGTTATCTACTAACATGTTTCCAGTAGATGAGCCTAGAAATAGTTTTAATCCAGCAACTTCTTTTTTATTAACCTTTAAAATTTCTTCTAAGTTATCGTTTGTACCACCAAACATAAACGAATAGTTAGCCCAAGATGTTTTTGAAGCAATTTCAAATTTTTCGTTTAATTTTTCAATAGTCGTGGTTTGCGGATTAGTGTTAGGCATTTCAATAAAAGACGTAATACCACCTGCTATAGCTGCTCTAGACTCTGTCTCTATATTAGCTTTGTGTGTTAATCCTGGTTGTCTAAAGTGGACTTGATCATCAATTGCACCAGGAATGACATACTTACCTTCAGCATCAAAAACATTAACATCTGCAGATTTTGGGCTAATGGACTCAGCAATTTTTGTTATAAACTCACCTTCAATTAATATATCACCATTAAATATAGTTCCTTCATTAACAATTTTAGCATTTTTAATAAGTGTGATTTTTGATTGCATAAACTGCCTTATTTTTTTAATAAACTTTTAAATTTCATAGTTATTACACCAAAAATAGCTTCAGAAATAATACTAGAACTCAGTTTGGATTCTCCTTTAGTTCTATCTGTAAAAATAACAGGCACTTCTACTATTTTAAACTTTTTAAGATACGCTTTAAATTTCATTTCTATTTGAAACGCATATCCTACAAACTTTATTTGATCTAAATTTAATTGCTCTAGCACATGTCTTTTGTAACAGACAAATCCAGCAGTTGCATCTTTAATTTTCATACCTGTGATTAATCTGACATAAATAGATGCTCCGTAAGATAAAATAACTCTTCCAAGTGGCCAATTTACAACATTTACACCTTTTACGTAACGTGATCCAATTGCTACATCTGCACCTTCAATTTTACATGCATTGTAAAGACGTTCTAAGTCATTTGGGTTATGAGAAAAATCGGCATCCATCTCAAAAATATACTGATAATCTTTGTTAAGGCACCATTTAAACCCATGAATATAAGCGGTACCAAGTCCAGATTTTTGTTGTCTAACTTCTAAAAACAATCGGTTAGAAAACTCTTCTTGTAAGCCTTTAACTTTGTTTGCTGTTAAATCTGGAGAGTTATCATCTACCACTAAGACATCAAACGCTTTAGGAAGTGAGAAAACCGCTCTTAAAATAGCTTCTATATTTTCAATTTCGTTGTATGTTGGTATAATAACAACAGCGTCCTGCATGAATACGTATTAAAGTTTAGGCAAATGTACATTTTTATAAAATTACTTAATTATAAAAATTACTTAATTATTGATCGGTTTTACAGTTAAAAAATAATAATTTTAGACCATGCTTAGAGATATGTATAATGTAGATATTTTAACCCTAATTATTTTAGGATGTTTATTGTTAATTGCAGTTTCTAAAACATTATTTCCAAAACGATTTGACCAATTTACTTTGTTACTATTCAATTCTAGGTACTCGAATTTGTATATCAAAGATCAACGCTTTTTTGATATTTTTGAAGGCTTACTTTTTTTCAACTTACTTTTAAATATAGGACTATTAGTATATTCATATTTAAATTTTTATAATCTAACCTCCTTATCTCAACTAGACATTTTTAAGTACGCTATTTTAATAGGGTTATTTATTGTTTTAAAAGTACTATTTGAAAGACTACTATCAAGTGTATTGGACATTGAACACATAATAGACAAATATCTATTTCAAAAAATAAGTTTTAGAAATTTTATTGGATTGCTCTTATTACCTATAAATGCTTTTTTAATTTACACGTTCAAACCAGATCAAACAGTCTATTATATTGTGTTTAGTGTAATACTTTTAATACTATTTTTTGGATTGTTTTTATTTGTAAAAAACAATCTTAATACCTTTAAAAAGAGCTTGTTTTATTTTATTTTGTATCTTTGCGCACTTGAAATTGCACCTTACGTTGTTTTATATAAAATTATAGTAACACAATAGGTCTAAATTAAATGTAGCAACATATGAAAGTGAAAACCATTTTAGTCTCGCAACCAGAACCTAAAATAGAAAATTCGCCTTATTTTGATCTTTCAGAAAAGCAGAAGGTAAAAATTGATTTTAGACCTTTTATTCATGTAGAAGGTGTGGCTTCTAAAGAAATTAGACAACAAAAAGTTGATTTAAACAATTACACTGCTATTATCTTAACTAGTAGAAATGCTGTCGACCATTTTTTTAGAGTAGCAGAAGAGATGCGTTTTAAAGTACCAGATTCTATGAAGTATTTTTGTCAGTCTGAAGCTGTTGCTTTTTACTTACAAAAATATGTCGTGTACAGAAAGCGTAAAATTTATGTTGGTAAACGTAATTTTACAGATTTGTCGCCTTTAATTAAAAAATATAAAGACGAAAAATTTTTACTACCTACTACAGATAAATTAAAACCAGAAGTTCCGGAAACATTAAACGGATTAAACATTAACTGGAAAGAAGCTATATTTTACAGAACAGTAATTAGCGATTTATCAGATTTAGAAAACGTTACTTATGACATCTTAGTGTTTTTTAGTCCAAGTGGTATAGAGTCTTTATTTCATAATTTTCCAGAATTTAAGCAAAACGATACAAGAATTGCGGTATTTGGAAATACAACTATTAAAGCTGTAGAAGAAAAAGGATTACGTGTAGATATCGCTGCACCAACACCAGAAACTCCATCCATGACTATGGCACTTCAAAAATATATAGATAAAGTAAACAAAGGAAAATAATCCTTTAAATTTATAACATGCAAAAAGCGCCATTTGAAATATTCAAATGGCGCTTTTTTAATTAACACTGGTTGATTATTATTCTGCGTAGCGTTGTGGACCACCACGTCTAATTTCTTCGCTTGCATAAGACTCAAACTTTTCAAAGTTTTCCCTGAAAGCATTTGCTAATTTAAATGCTGTTTTATAGTATGCTTCATCATTATTCCAAGTTGCTCTAGGACTTAATACTTGTGTTGGTACTCCTGGACAGGATCTAGGTTGTGCTACTCCAAATACAGAGTGTATGTGATAATCATTATAATTATACAGTCCTAAATCACCATTTAGTACAGCACTAATCATAGCTCTAGTGTACTTAAGTTTTATTCTGCTTCCAACACCATAAGATCCTCCTGTCCATCCTGTATTAATTAGCCATACATTAACATTAGCTTCTTTCATTTTTTTACTTAGCATCTCTGCATATTTAGTTGGATGTAAAGGCATAAAAGGCGCGCCAAAACATGCTGAAAAACTTGGTACTGGTTCTGTAATACCAGCTTCTGTACCTGCAACTTTAGCAGTATAACCAGAAATAAAATGGTAAGCAGCTTGCGCTGGCGTTAACTTAGAAATTGGAGGTAGGACTCCAAATGCATCTGCAGTTAAGAAAAATATGTTTTTTGGATTTTTACCAATAGATGGCACTTGTATGTTGTCTATATGATGTATTGGATAGCTAACACGTGTATTTTGTGTTATCGAGATATCTTCAAAATCAACTTCACCAGCATCATTCATAATAACATTCTCAAGAATAGCTCCTTTTTTAATGGCACCATAAATCTCTGGTTCTTGTTCTTGTGACAAGTTGATGACTTTTGCATAACAACCACCTTCAAAGTTAAATACTGTATTTTCTGCAGTCCAACCATGCTCATCATCTCCAATTAAACTTCTATCTGGATCTGTAGATAACGTTGTTTTTCCGGTTCCTGATAATCCAAAGAAAATAGCTGTATCTTCATTTTTACCAACATTTGCACTACAGTGCATTGGCAACGTATTTTTAAATACTGGTAGGATAAAATTAAGAGCTGAAAAAATCCCTTTTTTAATTTCGCCTGTATAACCTGTTCCTCCTATTAATGCAATTTTTCTGGTAAAATCTAAAATAGCAAAATTATGTTGTCGTGTACCATCTACTTTAGGGTCTGCCATGAACTCTGGAGCATTCACAACTGTCCATTCTGGAGAAAAACCATTTAATTCTTCATCTGTTGGACGTAAAAACATGTTGTAAGCAAACATGTTACTCCATGGATATTCATTAATAACACGTATATTTAATTTATAATTGTCGTCTGCACAAGCAAAACAGTCCCTAACAAATACTTCTTTATTAGATAGATAACTTGTAACTTTATCATATAGTTTTTGAAACTTATCTGCTTCAAAAGGTATATTAATATTTCCCCACCATATTTTATCTTTAGTAATATCGTCTTTGACAATAAAACGATCCATTGGAGAACGTCCTGTAAACTCACCTGTATTAACAGCTAAAGCACCTGATGAAGCTTCTTTACCTAATCCCTTTTGGATGGTTAATTCGTGCAATTCGTCTGGAGATAATTGGTATTTAACTTGGGCATTTTTGATTCCGTATTGCTCTAACGCAATCGTTTTCGTAAATTGGGTATGGTCTACCATAATTTGTTTGTGTTGTTTAAAATGCAAAGTTAAAATTTATAAAAGATAAACACTAAACAAAACTTAATTATTCTGTTTCAGATTTATAAAATTTAACAATAATATTACCCAACTTGCTATTAATAATGCACCTCCAATTGGAGTTATAAATCCAATTATTTTAAAATTAAAAGACGTTAATGTGTTAGTTGCTAACAGATAAATAGATCCTGAAAAAAATAAGACTCCAAACAAAACTAAAAAATAAATAATCCGTTTAGTTTTTATTTCAAGATATTTATGATTTGCAACAAATAAAAGTAATAACGCATGATACATTTGATAACGAACACCTGTTTCAAAAGTTTGAATAGCTTCAACTGATATTAATTTTTTTAATCCATGTGCACCAAATGCACCTAAAACAACACTTAACAAACCTAATACACATCCTAAAATCAATACCTTTTTGTTCATATAAATATCATCTTTTGGTTTTTATCCCAACTAAAAATTTCTACATTCGTAAACCAAAAATACTCAACAAATCTCATTATGCGAAAGATTTTAGTCATAGGTTCTGGAAAATCAACCTCTTATCTTATAAAATATTTATTAGATAAATCGTCTTCTGAAAACTTACATGTAAGTGTAGGAGATTTAAATGTTGAAAATGCAAAAAAATTGGTTGGCAACCATCCAAATGCTTCAGCAATCGCATTAGATGTGTTTGATAAGATCTCTAGAGAAAATGCAGTTAAAAATGCAGATATCGTTGTGTCTATGTTACCTGCTAGATTTCATATAGAAGTGGCTAAAGATTGTATTACTTATAATAAAAATATGGTTACTGCATCTTATGTTAGTAAAGAGATGCAAGCACTTAATGACCAAGCCATATCTAAAGGATTGGTTTTTATGAATGAGATAGGTGTAGATCCAGGAATTGACCATATGAGTGCAATGCAAGTCATAGACCGTATTAGAGATAAAGGTGGTAAAATAATACTGTTTGAATCTTTTACAGGAGGTTTGGTAGCTCCTGAAAGTGATACTAATTTGTGGAATTATAAATTTACGTGGAATCCTAGAAACGTGGTCACTGCAGGACAAGGTGGTGCAGCAAAATTCCTTCAGGAAAACACTTACAAATATATTCCATACAACCGTTTGTTTAGACGTACAGAATTTTTAGAGGTTGACCATTTTGGTCGTTTTGAAGCCTATGCTAATCGTGATTCTTTGAAATACCAAAGTGTTTACGGACTAGAAAACATCAAAACTTTATATAGAGGAACTATGCGTCGTGTAGGGTTTTCTCGTGCTTGGCAAGTTTTTGTTGCTTTAGGGATGACTGATGATAGTTACACCATCGATGATAGCGAAAACATGAGTTACCGCGATTTTGTAAACGCTTTTTTACCTTACAGTCCAACAGATTCTGTAGAGCTAAAATTTAGACACGCCTTGAAGATAGATCAAGACGACATTATTTGGGACAAATTTGTAGAGCTTGATATTTTTAGTAAAACTAAAATGGTCGAGCTAAAAAAAGCAACTCCAGCACAAATACTTCAAAAAATACTTATGGACAGTTGGACCTTGGATCCAGAGGATAAAGATATGATTGTTATGTATCATAAATTTGGTTATGTGTTACATGGAAAAAAACATCAAATAGATGCTACAATGGTCACACTAGGAGAAGATCAAACCTATACAGCTATGGCTAAAACCGTAGGTTTACCAGTAGCTATGGCTACACTAGCTATTCTAAATAATCAAATAAGAACGCCTGGTGTACAGATACCTATAACTAAAGAAGTCTACACCCCAATTTTAAAAGAATTGGAAGATTATGGAATTGTTTTCAAAGAGAAAGAAGCACCCTATTTAGGCTACAATCCCTTAAATGTTTGAACTGAAACCTTAAAACTAATATCAGTCTAGAATAGTTTGTTTATTTTTATGTTTCAATATGAAACAATTTACCTTTGAAAACATCAAACAACACTATAATAATTGATGGTATAGATAAAAAAATCCTTCGTGCTTTAATGCAAGATGCACGCACACCTGTTCTAGAGATTGCGAGACAAGTAGGGATTTCTGGAGCAGCTATACATCAACGCTTGCGTAAATTAGAAAAGTCTAAACTGATTGCTGGTTCTAAATTTGTTATTAATCCAATAGTGTTAGGATATACCACTATGGCTTTTGTAGGTATTTATTTAGATAAAGCTGTTAGTAATCCTGATGCAGTCAGACAACTTAAAAAAATACCTGAAGTTTTAGAATGTCATTATACAACAGGAAACTGGAGTATTTTAATAAAAATTCTCTGTAAAGATAATGCACATTTAATGCATTTACTAAATAGCGAAATCCAATCTATTGAAGGAGTTTCACGTACTGAAACTTTTATATCTTTAGATCAGCAGATAGATAGACAAATCAAGATATAATTGAAAATAAAAAGCTCCTTTAGAAGGAGCTTTTTAAGTTTTTTTGATGTGCAATTATTTAATTCTTAATAATTCTAATACTCTTTTTAGTTTCATTTACTGTAACTTGGATAATGTAGGCTCCAGGTTTTAGATTAGACATGTCTACATCACTATTTAAAGTATTTGGTGAATTTTTATAAACTGTTTGTCCTAGCATATTAAATACAACTACACTAGAAATATAATTTTTTGATTTTAAATTTAATTTATCATTTACTGGGTTTGGATAATATGTAAATAGCGTGTCATTATTAAAATCTAGTACTGTAAGTGTAGCATCAAATACTGGTAAATCTGCAGGATATTCTGGTGCAATACCATCTGCTCCATTATCTCCAGCACCATCCTGTGTAGTCCAGTTAGAGGCTACATTAGTAAGTTGAGCAACAAAGTCATTAAAATCTGTAAATGCAGTTGGCCCACTATATACAGCGACATCTACATCGTCATCCACACCTTCAAAATTAATAATATAAGGACCTCCTAGTAATGAGGGTGGAGTGTTTGTGGCATCAGAAGGATTATCAGTCAAAAATACAGATATTGCTGTACCTAGTGTTTGAGCAGCTGGTCCTTGAAAAACAATAATTTCCTCATTTGAAGTACCTAAACTCCAAGTACCTATTCCTTCAAAGGTTGCTACACCTACGCTAGCAGAAAGTGGAGACCCACAAGAAGCTGTTTCTGAGTGTGTTACAATATTAATATTAAGCTCTGCTAAAATAATAGAACCTGTATTATTTAACCAAACTAGGTCGCCTTCAGTTGCTGATCCTCCCCATTGATTATAATCTTCCTCTGAAAATCTTATTTCAGTACCTGGTAATAAATCTACAAAACTAACAAATGAGAACGCCTCATTACAATTAGTGACGCCTCCAGGTGCACCATCACCATAATAACCGGTAATCATGACTTCTCCTGGTAAAAGTGTTGTTTGAGCTGAGCAAAATGCTGAGATCGTAAAAAATAAAAAGTAAAGTTTTTTCATAATAAAAAATTAGTTGTGAAAATCAGAGGTAGAGATAAGCTACCTCTACCTTTTGATTTGTCTTGTTGAACAATTATTTTAACTTCTTGAAGGGAAAATACCCTGTAGTGCAATAACATAGTTAATACCTACATAAGGTGTTCTTAAATTCATAGGTTGATTTCCTCCCTGATTTCCTGTATTACCAGAAACAGTGACTGTTCCTGTAGAACCTAAGGTTTCGTTTGCTGCTCCACTAACATAAGGTGTACCAGACGCTGCTGTTGCTAGAACATTTCCAGCTGGCTCCTCTGTTGTACCGTCATCTTCAGAACATGTCATTGTACTTACTCCTGTAAGTGAAGATCCATCATGAGCGTGTGTTGGCATCTCGTTAATTGTTATAGTATGTTGTTCTGCTCCACCTCTTTCTCCCCAAGTGATATTAGACAATCCAGGACCTTGACCTACACTTAAAGGTACTCTACCTCTTAAATCTGGTAAGCCAAAAGTGGTTCTACCGTCTCCACCATAGGTTGTTCCTATAAGAGAAAATAAAGCTGTGTTTTGACTAATTGGTAATAATTGTCCATGACAAAAAGCCCAACCGCGTGGAGCAAAGTTTCCTCCAAATAACATAATTTGTGCAATAAATGGTTCCATAATTTTTTTAGTTTTTATTGAT
This sequence comes from Olleya sp. YS, assembly GCF_029760915.1. Taxonomy (NCBI): domain Bacteria; kingdom Pseudomonadati; phylum Bacteroidota; class Flavobacteriia; order Flavobacteriales; family Flavobacteriaceae; genus Olleya; species Olleya sp. YS. The sequence continues at coordinate 837,177 of NZ_CP121685.1, forward strand.
TAATAGCGACTCCAAATGTATTTTCTTTATATCTTACATATAGCAGCACATATACTGTTATTATAAACCAAGTAAAAACCCCTGATTTGTGTTAGAATGTTTTTTATGTGGATAAGTATGACTAGCTTTAGGTACTATTAATCAATAAAAACAAAAAATTATGAGTTCACTAACACCACTTACAAGAACTATTGAAGAAGCAAAAACATGGACAGAAAATTGGCAAAAAAACAATCCAGACTTGCCAAAAGCTTTTTTAATTCCAGCAGATGACCTTATAGCCTGCTTTAACACTATGGATATTGATGTAACTGTAGATGCAAATGGTAAATTACATTTAAAAGTAGACCGATTTGAACCTGGAGTAAGATCTTACATTGGAATAGATGACAATGATGAAGCTCATCTTTTAATAGTAGGTACATCAACTTCTGACGGTAAAAATTATGAAGACCATCCAGAAAATGGAGTGTTTGATTTTACTAGACCGTGTCCAAGTAATTGTGACCCTAAAAGTATTATGTTTCATAAAGAAGTACATAAATTTTCAAAATAAATGAATGAGTTATTTAGATGACATTTTTCAATACATAGGGTTATTTCTAATACTTTTAAATGCAATATTATATACAAAGAGTTACATTACTAATAAAAGACATGTAACTCTTTTGTTTATTACTTTATATTTATGTTTTTCTGCTTTAATAATGATTACTGTAGAAATAATAGCAAACTACAGAGGTAATAATCTTTTTTTGTCACATATTTATTTTGTGTCGCAATTTGTATTCCTGTCATTTTTTTATAAAACTCTTTTTAATTACAGTCAAGGTAAAATAATTGTTTTAACTCTAATTATTGTTCTTTCAATTTTAACCTTTCAATATATTAGAAAGCCTTATTTAATTAATCAATTTAATTTATTTGAAATTTTTATTACATCATTTCCAATAATTATATATTCAATAGTACACATGTATAATTCATTAAATAAAAAAGGTAATTTTATGCTTATTAATTCTGGAGTATTAATTTACATAACAATTAGTACTCTTATATTTATTTTAGGAAATTATCTTTCTGAGTATAGAAGTGATGCCATAACTAAAATATGGATGATAAATAAGTTACTGTACATTGTGTATTTAATATTAATTTTAGCAGAATGGAAAAAAATGAATTTGCTACTCAAGAACAAATAATTGGAGCATTAGTGTATAGTATTATTTTTTTAGTACTTGTAACACTTGGGCTAATTTTATTTTTTTACTACTCTAGAAAAAAAATCATAGAAAAAGAGGTAGAAAAAGTTAACATAAAACTAGACCTTCAAAAAAAAATATTACAGACCACTATAAAGGTTCAAGAAAAAGAACGAAACAGAATTGCGCAAGATTTACATGATGCCATAAGCTCTAAATTAAATGTTATAAGTTTAACCACACATGTGTTATTAGATGATGAAACTATTAAGGGAAAGCAGAAAGAATCTTTAAACCACATATTGGATATCACAACAAGAACACTTGAAAGCTCAAGAAAAATAGCACACGAGCTAATGCCTCCTATTCTAGATAAGTTTGGTTTAAAAGTCGCATTAGAAGAACTTTTTGACGAGTTTACGTCCAATACGTCAATTAAAATAAAATATAATATAGATGAATTAGACGATGTAGAAAAAAGTAACGAGCTACATATTTTTAGGATTGCACAAGAACTTATAAATAATTCTCTAACACACGGAAAAGCAAATCTATTAGAAATGAAGTTAGTTAAAGAAAAAGAAGGTTTTAAACTGGTTTATAAAGATAACGGAAAAGGATTTGACGTTAATAAAACGAGTAAAAAATCTGGAATTGGATTACAAAATATTAAGAGTAGAGTTTCTATTTTAAATGGTCAACTGTCTATTGAAAGTTCAAAAAATAAAGGAAGTCGCTTCATTATAAATTGTTATAATTATGGATCATGAAATTACACTAGCCTTAGCAGATGATGAGTTATTGTTTAGACAAGGACTAATCTCTATACTTAGTCAAGAAAAATCTATTACTGTTTTTTTTGATGCAGAAGATGGAAATGATTTGATGCAAAAACTAAGAACCGCACAACAATTACCAGAAATTGTTATAACAGATTTGAAGATGCCTGGTCTTAATGGTGTGGAAACTACCAAACTTATAAGGAAAGAATTTCCTGATATTAAGATTATTGCACTAACTAGCTACTTCAGCAAACCATTTATTGTTAACATGATATCAATTGGAGCAGTCGCCTATTTGGCTAAAAATAGTACTCCAAAGTTAATGCTTACCACTATTAAAGAAGTTGCTGAAAAAGGATTTTATTATGATGATCAAGTTCTAAAATTTATACATGAAGGATTACTTAATCCAAATGATAAAATGGTAAAGTCAAATTTTGATACTACCTATTTTACAAAACGCGAAAAAGAAGTATTACATCTAATTTGTAAACAACTAACTACGTCTGAAATTGCCGAGAAACTATTTATAAGCCCAAGAACAGTCGAAGGACATCGTAACAATTTATTACTTAAAACTGAATCTAAAAATGTAGCTGGTTTAGTAATTTATGGTCTCAAGAATAAGCTTGTGTCATTAGATAGTGATACGTTTTAAAACTAAAAAGGCTCTAATTAATTAGAGCCTTTTTAATATTTTGTTTTAATTAAGTTAATCTCTAGACATAAATATTCTAAGAATATACCAAAACAATAACATTAAAGAGGCAAATAAGCCTAATGCTGCAGGTATGTAATCTTCTGTGGTATACTTTTCTTTAATTTGAGAGGTTTGATATAAAATAGAGCCTCCAGCTAACAAACACATTGCACCAGAAAACCAAAGTCCTAAATCAAAACCAAATATTACACCAGCTATAATTAACCCTAAGGCTATAAAAAAACCAATAGTTAATCCTGCTTTTAAAAACGAAAAATCTTTATTTGTCAGCATGACAACTGCTGTTAAACCTGTAAATAAAGCTAAGGTTACCAATGCTGCTTGTTGTAGGATTTCTGCTCCAGAGTCCATGTAATAAGCTGCAATAAAAATCATAGGCACAAAAATGATGGCTTGTGCTAAAATGTAAAGACCAAATGCAAGGTATTGTTTACTCTTATCTGCTGTTTTCATAGCAGTACTTTCTGCATAAGTGGTAATAAGCATAAATCCGCCTAAAAGTAATAGCCATTTATAACCCTCTGTCATAGATAACATAAATTCTACAATGGATTGACTTTGAAGTAATAGGTATTCAAAAATGATAAATACTAATACACCTCCAGCAACATGTCCGTAAGTTTTTTTATAAAACGCAGTTCTATCTGCTTCAGATGCTGCTCTAACTAAAGTGTTACCTTCAAAGTTTTCAAAGGAGTTTTCTAAATTGTTTTCCATAAATTATTGATTGTTTTGTTGGTTACTCAAATGTAAAAAAAGAAACCGAACTTTAATTAAGTTCGGTTTTAAATTATTTTTTAATCTCGACTTCCTAAAATTTGCACTGCCCAATAGAGCAAAGATGCTAAAGCACCAATTGCTGCTACTAGATAGGTCCTAGCTGCCCATTTAAGTGCATCTTCAGATCCTTTATATTCTTCTGGTGTCACCATATTTTTAGCTTTAAGCCAAGCTAAGGCTCTGTTACTAGCATCATATTCTACTGGTAAGGTAATAAAGCTAAATAAAGTTGCAGCTCCCATCATAATTAATCCAGCTATGGCAACGTAAAACCCTTTTCCTCCTAATGCATTTGATGCCATTAAAGCTATACCTCCAATAATAACCCATTGTGACATATTAGAAGTAACTTGTACAACTGGTACTAATTTAGATCGCATAGTTAACCATTGATAAGCAGTTGCGTGTTGAACTGCGTGTCCAACCTCATGTGCTGCTACTGCAGCAGCAGCTGCATTATCTTGGTTATAAACTACTTCGCTTAAATTAACAGTCTTGTCTACTGGATTGTAATGATCTGTTAATTGTCCTTTTACTGAAATGACTTTAACATCTCTAATACCATTGTCAGCTAGCATTTTTTCTGCTATTTCTGCTCCAGTCATACCATTGCGTAATTTGACTTTAGAGTAATGTGCAAATTTTCGTTTTAATTGCCCACTTACTAAACTACTTACTAGCGCTATTGCACCAATAAGTATATAATAACCCATATATCCTGTAAACATATCTTTTTTAAGTTTTAAAGTTTGAGATATAAATATAGCAAAAAGTAAGCCAATTTGGTGTTAAGAAAATTTGTCAGTCGGAATCAAAAATGGTAAAAAGCATCTTTTAGATGCTCTATTTTAAACTGCTTTCCCTCTTTTATTATAGCAATAATATCAAAACGCACCTCAACATCTAATCCATTAACGGTAACATACTCATCTACTGCTTTAACTAATCGCTGAATTTGTTTTGGCTTGACAAAATCTTGAGGGTTTCCAAAGTCTGCAGTAGATCGTGTTTTAACCTCAATTATGGCTAATATATCTTCTAATTGAGCTATTATATCAACTTCTGCTTTATCAAATCTATAGTTACGTGCTATGATACTGTAATCATTTTCTAATAGAAAATCTACTGCTAGTTGTTCTCCTTTTTTACCTAATTCGTTATGGTTAGCCATGTTGTTTATAATTAGCTTCAATATATGCAATTGCTTGTTCTTGCGTCAGTGCTGCAAATTTTTTATATCTGTCATGTACATCTACTATTTCATTCAACGCTTGTTGTACTAAAAATTTATTTTGCCAAGTATTTAAATGAGTAACAACCGTTTTTAAGCATCCATTTTTATATGCTATTTGTCCTAAAACGTGAATTAAAGTATCTGTCACACGTTTGGTGTCATCAAACTCTAATACTTTCAACAAAGGTAAAATATCTTGTGGATGTGTGCGTCCACGCAACTCTATACCATGACAAATCTCTCGTCTAATTTCTTTATCATGATGATATAAATACGATGTAGCCCAAGCTAAAACAGGTGTTGGGTTCTTGTCTCCCATTTTTTTAATAGAACCAATTACTGCATTTCTGACACGATGATGTTTGTCAAACAAGCCTATATCCATAAAGTTTTGGATTTTGTCAAAATGATATTTACCAATCTCACCAGCTGCATTTATTACTGTCTGACGTATAAACTCATCTTCAGACTTCAACAACTTTTCTAAAGTCAAAAGTATTGAAGCTTGTAATTTTGGTTTAGAGTAAAAAATCTTACCTATCGCTAAATATCCCGTTTTACGAACATAGGTATCTTCATCTGAAAAATATAAGCAAATATTGTCTGAAACGTTTACCAATAAATCTGCTTCAATTTGTTGATTTATTGTTACAACTAATTGGTTTCTTTCTTCTTTAGACAAATCATAAAAAGCCATGATTTACTCTTCAAACTTGATTGTAGATTGCTCGATTGTAACTGTTAAATCGACATTTCTACCCAAAATAAGTGCTCTGTTATCGTCTTCATGTCCTGCAGGCATATTAAAGGCAATCGGAAAATTATATTCTGACAAAGCATCTAAAACAAGTTGCTCAATAGATGTTCCCCAAAGCGTGGTGTTTTTTCTAAGTTTAGACATATCGCCAACAATAACACCTTTACAATGTTCAAAATAACCTGCACGTTTTAAGCTTTGAAGCATACGATCTATATGATATTTGTATTCGCCTATTTCTTCGATAAAAAGAATTTTTCCAGATGTATCGATACTTTCTTTAGAACCTAACATGGTGTGTAGCATGGTTAAATTGCCTCCTACCAAAACTCCAGAAGCTATTCCAGTTTTATTATACTTAGAGCCTTTTAAATTATAATTTAGGGGTTTCCCGAAAATAGCCTCTTTAAAGGTCGAAATACTGACTTCAATCTCGGACAAATCTTTAGGCAAACTCACACACATAATGGCATGTAAACTTTGTACACCTAAATTATGAATTTGATTGTGTAACGCTGTAATATCACTATAACCTATAATCCATTTTGGTTGCTCTAAAAATTTAGTGTAATCTAACTTATCTAAAATTCTAACGGTTCCGTAACCACCACGAGCAGACCAAATAGCCTTTATTGTTGGGTCGTCTAATGCATTCTGAAAGTCTTCACAACGCTCTTGATCTGTTCCAGCAAAATGATCGGCTTGATTAAAAACATGTTTTCCAATAACCACATGTAATTTCCAACTTTCTAAAAGTTTTTTAGCGCGATTAACTTCATCGTTTCTGTTTTTCAAAACTCCAGAAGGTGCAACAATAGCAACTGTATCTCCTGCTTTTAAATAAGGTGGTTGTATCAAATTAGTTTCGGTTTTAATCGTGTTATTTTGCGAAAAGCTTACACTACATGCCAATAATAATAGTTGTAGAAAAAAAGCCTTTATTTTAATGGTAATATTAATCATAAGGTAAAAATACACTATTTAAATAAATTTCATTTTAAACTTTTTAAACTATTAAAAGTCTAAAATATAGGTTTAATACGTATATAAATAACTTTAAATTAAGAAATTACATACAAATACTACATCTTATTTGTTAGTTTATTAGTAATTTAGAGTCTCCCTTAAACCAAAAATTGATTAATAACCAAACCATATAGCTTATGGAACAAATGACGTCTTGTAATACAAGTAGCCTATCTGTTTATACACCTAATACTTCTAACCCTTGGAACGCACAAAAAGTGAGTCATGTTTATAGACGCTTAGGGTATGGAGCAACAAAAACACAAATAGATGCTGCTTTAACTCAAACACCTTCTGCTTTTATTGACAATTTAGTGGATGCTGCGATAGCAGTAGCACCAACACCTGCTCCAAGTTGGGCTAATATGTCTTATAACGATTTTATGAATGCTGGTTTGGATCCGGACGAACAAATACAAAACGCACATTACGAATGGCGTTTAAATGCATTTGATAATCTATTAGATCATGGTTTAAAAGGAAGAATGACTCTATTTTGGAGTAACCATTTTGTCACAGAACTTGATGCCTACTATTGTTCTAGTTATTTGTATGAATATTATAATATCCTACAAACGCATGCACTAGGTAATTTTGAACAGTTTGTCAGAGATATTGGATTATCTAACGCAATGTTAGTATACCTAAATGGTTATCAGAATCAATCTTATAACAATGATGAAAATTCTATAAACGAAAACTATGCAAGAGAACTTTACGAGTTATTTACACTAGGATTAAATAATGGTTACACGCAACAAGATATTGTTGAAACCTCTAAAGCACTAACTGGATGGAATCATGCGACAGGCTTTTGTGAGAACATCACCTTTAATTCGGTAAGTTTTTACAGCGGAAATAAAACAATTTTTAATCAAACTGATAATTTTGATTATCAAGGTGTAATTACCAATTTGTTTGCACAACGCTCTACAGAAATTGCAAATTTTATTTGCGAAAAACTATATAAATATTTTGTAAGCCCAACAGTTAACAATACAGTTGTGTCTGCTATGGCAGCAACATTTGTTACAGATTTCAATATTGCTAACGTACTTAGAATATTGTTTAAAAGCGAACACTTTTTTGACGAAACAGTATTTGGTACCCAAATTAAAAGCCCTTATGATTTATCTCATAATTTTTTAAAAACTATTGGTATTACAATTACCACAGAATATAAAGAGGGTATTTTTTACCTTAATGGTATCGCTGGACAAGATATTTTTCAACCAGTAGATGTTGCTGGATGGCAAGGTGACCATGACTGGATAAATTCTAGTACACTAACTGGACGCTGGCAAACTATAGAATATTTAGTTTGGTTTATGTGGAATAACAATCAAGAGCTACTAAGAAATTTTGCTATCGAATCCTCTGGCAATAGTAACGATCCTTACGTAGTAGCAAAAAGTATGATAGACCGATTTGTTCCAAAAGAACTACATTCTATTACAGATTATGACATTGCAACAGATGTTTTTAAACACGATGTCCCACAAAATTATTATGATGATGGCTATTGGGATTTAACTTGGGGAAGTGTACCATATCAAGTGGTTTTACTTTTACTTCATTTAATTAAGATGCCAGAATTTCAACTTAAATAAAATATTATGTGCGAGACTCCTTCAAATAAAAAATTGACACAAGCTGAAATTCATGACCAAGAGCACAAAAAGTGGAACAGACGTTCTTTTTTGCAAGCTTTAGGTTTAGTAGGTGGTGGAACTATCATGTTAGGTGGAACACCTATAACAGCATCTAGACCTTCTAATTTAGCTTCCGCTTTAAGCGCAAGCGAAAGTGATAGAATATTAGTTTTAATTAGACTTAAAGGTGGTAATGATGGTTTAAATACCATTGTCCCAATAGACCAATATGACATTTATGCTAACCTCAGACCAACGTTAAAACATAACCTTAATAGCTTATATAACTTGTCCGCAGATGTTGGAATACCAACTTCTATGACCGATTTACAATCCCTTTGGGGAAATGGAGCCATGAAAGTAGCACATGGTGTAGGTTACCAATATAATAGTCTATCGCACTTTAGAGGGTCTGATATTTGGGCATCTACAGACGCTATAAATGAAGAACCTACAGGATGGTTTGGTCGTTATTTTGAACAATTATACCCTGATTATTTAGTCAATCCTCCTACTATTCCTGCAGCAGTACAAATTGGAAGTATTGGTAACTTAATTTTTGATGGAAACGATAGTAATTATGCATTTTCTGTTGCAAACCCTCAACAATTAGAAACTATAGCACAAAATGGAACCTTACACGACATGACTAATTTACCACCTTGTACTTATGGTGATCAATTACAGTTTATGCGCGGAACAACCAATACAACATTTAATTATGCAGGTATAATCCACAATGCTTACACCAACTCTACTAACGATGTTACGTATTTAAATAATCAATTTGGAAGACAGTTAGCAAATGTCGCTAGAATGATTAAAGGTGGCTTGGGTACAAAAGTGTATATGGTTACTCTAGGTGGTTTTGATACACATGCCAATCAAGCTGCAGATCATGATAATTTAATGATGACCTTGTCCAATAGCGTGAAACAATTTTTTGATGATTTAGCAGTAACTGGTCACGATCAAGATGTATTGGCTATGACAATAAGCGAGTTTGGAAGACGTCCAGACGAAAATGGATCATTAGGGACAGATCATGGAGCTGCATCACCACTATTGTTATTTGGTCCTGGTTTACAAGGTAATGGGTTTATTGGCAATCATCCTAGTTTGACCACTTTGGATAATGATGGTAACCTAATTTACAACGTAGATTTTAGACAAATTTATGCAACCGTGATGCAAGAATGGTTATGTATTGATCCTTCAGTAGTTAATCAAGCATTATTAGGTCAAAATTACAATACCATTGATCTAGGTTTTAATTGCGCAGCATTAAGTGTCGACGATTATAATTTAGCAGAAGGTTTTACTCATTATGTGCAAATGACAAATAATCAAACCATAATTAAGTTTAAAAACCCGAGTACACAACACACAGTGGTAAAATTATATGATATTTTAGGAAAAGAAGTGGCAACACTTAAAAACGATATGTTGTTTGCAGGAGAGCACGAAATAAATGTCAAAGAAGCTGCTCAAACTAGATTAAGTACTGGTCAATACATTTACCGTATTTCTATAGGGCAACAACATTATAGTAAGTCTATCATAATTAGGTAATTTGACCTACTTTAATTTGAAAAGCCTTTAGCCCTCACTAAAGGCTTTTTATTTGTCATTACTTCGTCTAAAATCCTTAATTTTACGCCTTCAAAACAAATCTGTTTACTTTAGACAACTAATGTCTCCTCGAGTGCAGTCGAGAGGTATATAGTTTTATAAGAGAGGTCTCGACTGCGCTCGACCTGACATTTTAAATAACAATGAGTACTACAAAAAGATACACTATTACTGCAGCATTACCTTATACAAATGGACCCATTCATATTGGTCATTTAGCAGGTGTTTATGTCCCTGCAGATATTTATGCAAGATTTAAAAGATTAAAAGGTAACGATGTAGCCTTTATCTGTGGAAGTGACGAACATGGTGTACCTATTACCATTAAAGCAAAAAAAGAGGGTGTTACACCTCAAGAAATAGTAGATCGCTATCATAAAAATATCAAAGAGTCTTTTGAAGACTTTGGGATTAGTTTTGACAACTATTCGCGTACCTCTGCGAAAATTCATCATGATACTGCTTCAGAATTTTTTAAAACCTTATATGATAAAAATGAATTTGTAGAAGAAGTCTCAGAACAATTATACGATGCAGAAGCTAATCAATTTTTAGCAGATCGTTTTGTAATTGGTACTTGTCCGAAATGTGGTAACGAGGAAAGTTATGGTGATCAATGCGAAAAATGTGGAACGTCACATAATGCTACAGATTTAATCAATCCTAAATCGGCTATTACAGGAAATGTTCCGAGTTTAAAAGAAACTAAACACTGGTTTTTACCATTGAACAAACACGAAGATTTCTTAAAAGAATGGATTTTAAAAGGTCATAAAAAAGACTGGAAATCTAACGTTTATGGTCAAGTTAAATCTTGGATTGATGATGGTTTACGTCCACGCGCTGTAACACGTGATTTAGATTGGGGAATTCCAGTTCCTGTTCCTGGAGGCGAAGGAAAAGTATTGTACGTTTGGTTTGATGCTCCAATTGGTTACATCTCTTCAACTAAAGAATGGGCAGCTAGAGAAGGTAAAGATTGGGAACCCTATTGGAAAGACAAAGACACCAAATTAGTACACTTTATTGGTAAAGATAATATTGTATTTCACTGTATCATTTTTCCAGCCATGCTTAAAGCAGAAGGCAGATATATTCTACCAGATAACGTTCCAGCAAACGAATTTTTAAACTTGGAAGGTAACAAATTATCGACCTCTAAAAATTGGGCAGTTTGGTTACCAGACTATTTGCAAGATTTTCCTAACCAACAAGATGTATTGCGTTATGCGTTAACAGCAAATGCTCCAGAAACTAAAGACAACGATTTTACCTGGAAAGATTTTCAAGCCAGAAATAACAACGAGTTGGTAGCTATTTTCGGAAACTTTATTAATCGTGTAGTCGTTTTAACCAATAAATATTATAACGGTATTGTACCAACACCTTCAGAGTTTTCTAAAATAGACGAAGAAACGTTAGCAGCAGTAAAAGCGTATCCAGCAGTTATTGAAAGCTCTTTAGAGCGTTACCGTTTTAGAGAAGCTAGTCAAGAGTTAATGAATTTAGCAAGACTTGGAAATAAGTATCTTGCAGATGAAGAACCTTGGAAACTAATAAAAACAGATGAAGCACGTACCAAAACCATCATGTACGTTGCGCTTCAAATTGCAAGTGCATTAGCCACTTTATCAGAGCCATTTTTACCGTTTACATCGACTAAATTAAAAAACATACTTAACGTCAGTTCGAGTGATTCGACGCAGGAGAATAGTATGGAGAACCAGTGGGAAGACATTTCAAATAAAAATGTATTACTTCCAGCTAATCACCAAATTAGTAAAGGCGAATTATTATTTAGTAAGATAGAAGACAAAACCATTCAAGAACAATTGGATAAATTAGAATCCAGTAAAAAAGCTAACGAAGTAGCTAATAAAGTTGTCGAGCCTCAAAAAGAAGAAATTACGTTTGACGATTTTACAAAACTAGATATTCGTGTTGGTACCATTCTAGAAGCTACAAAAATGCCAAAAGCTAAAAAATTGTTAGTTTTAAAAGTGGATACAGGTATTGATGTTAGAACTATCGTTTCTGGAATTGCAGAAAGCTTTACAGCAGAAGAAGTGGTTGGCAAAAAAGTAACCGTTTTGGTTAATTTAGCACCAAGAGCTTTACGTGGAGTAGAAAGTCAAGGTATGATTTTAATGACCGAAACTGCAGAAGGAAAATTAGTATTTGTAAATCCCGATGATGCAACTGTTAGCAATGGGTTGCATATAAGTTAAATTATCATGAAGTATTTTTTAGTTATTTATATCTTTTTTTTTATCACAGCTTTAAATGCTCAAGATAAATGGTTAATTAGTGATATTAAAACTGAAACAGAAAGTTTTTATCCTAAAGATATTATTCCAATAGTAAATCAAGACAATAACAATATTGCTTTACTTTTCACAAATAGAAAAGTAATTTTTGGAAAACTTTACAACAATAAAAAGGAATTAATAGGAACATTAAACAATATAAAAATTCCTAAAAAAGGTAGAATTATAATAGGAGCCATCTATAATAACCATAACTACACTATATTTTTTAGCAACAACAATAAAACACATTTTAGTAGTGTTACTGTAAATTTTGAAACTCGAGATTTTAGTATTACTGAAGATTTAGAAATAGAATTAAAAAAAGAAAAAATATTAGAATTTCTAATAAGAAAAAACAAACTTCAAATACTTTCGGTAAGTAAAAATAGTGACATTTTAAAAATTAGAACATTAACTAGTAAAGGAGTAAGTGACACCTTTGATTTTGACTTATCCAACCAAACAATCACTGATAATTTAGATAATGATTATCCATTATACCCTTTATTATATGGTAATCCAAATTATTCCACAGTTGAGATTATTAATAATGAAGTTCCTAACAGTTTAGAGCAATCCAATGCATTTACTAAATTATATTTAAATGAAAACAAGTTAATTATTACAAATAATATTTTTAATAAATTCACCTATATTATTACTTTAGATTTAGAGAATAAGTCCTATTCTTTTCAAAGCCTAAAAAATAAAGGTTTTGGTAAAAATCAATATGGATCAAATTCTAATTCTTTTATTTATAATGATAAATTATTTACTATTCATTCCACTTTGGATAGTTTGAACTTTAGTGCTTACAAATTAAAAAATTTAGAATTTTTAAAAAGCTTCAAAATTATTAAAGGTCAAAAAATTGACTTTAAAAATACACCTATAATTCAAGAAGGCGGAGAGCTTGATAGCTACAGAGAATTAGAGAAAACCTCGAAATTTTTAAGAAAAATCACTCAATCAAAAATAGGTATCACTGCTTATTCTAATAATGATGACTTAATCATAACACTAGGAGCTAGTAAAGAAATTTATGGTAATAGTTTTTCTATGGTAAATTTTGGCTTAATTGGTGGAATCGCTTATGGCTTACTAACTAATAATTTTTACAATTATAATCAAACTAAATCCACAAGAATCCAATGTTTATTTGATAAAGAATTAAATCATAAACAAGGAATCATACCTTTAAATAGTTTTGATAAGATCCAAGATTTTAAATTAATGAACAAAGATTTTATTAATCCAATTTTACAATCTTTATTTAAATATAAGTCAAGTTTTATATTAGGTAATTATGATAAAAAAACTGGCGAATATATCCTTTATAAATTTGATTAGAATTTAAAATGTCTGTTCTTTTAAAATACTTAACCTCAAAAACAAATCTACCTGAAAACTCCGTTAAAAATACGGTAGATTTACTAAATCAAGATTGCACAATTCCTTTTATTTCTAGATACAGAAAAGAAGCAACTGGTAATTTGGACGAAGTACAAATTGGAGCTATTGTAAAATATAAAGACCTATTCGAAGCTTTAGAAAAACGAAAAGTCGCCATTTTAAAAGTTTTAGAAGAGCAAGACGTTTTAACCACAGAATTAAAACAAAAAATAAACGCTTGTACAGATTTAATAACCCTTGAAGACCTTTACTTACCGTATAAAAAAAGCAGAAAAACCAAAGCAGAAACTGCTAGAAAAAATGGATTAGAACCATTAGCAAAAATCATCATGTCTCAAAATGCTAATGATGTGGAATCTATAGCGTTTAAATATGTAAAAGGTGACGTTAAAACGGTTGATGAGGCTTTAGAAGGTGCACGACACATTATTGCTGAGTGGATAAATGAACGTACCGACATACGTAATAATTTACGAAAGCAATTAGAGCGTTATGCTATGATTGCCACGACAGTGGTAAAAACAAAAAAGGACGATGAGAACGCACAAAAATTTAGAGATTATTTTGATTGGGAAGAGTCATTAAATCGCATTCCGTCACACAGATTACTAGCTATTTTAAGAGCCGAAAAAGAAGGTTTTATTCGTGTTAAAATAGAAATAGACAAAATAAAAGCTTTAGAAAACATTGATAGACGCATCATTAAAAGCGACAATGCTTGTGCAGACCAATTACAATTAGCCATTAGTGATGCCTACAAACGATTATTATTCCCATCGTTAAGTAACGAAGCTTTGCAAAAAGCAAAAGAAAAAGCAGATGAGTCTGCAATTACTGTATTTGCTAAAAACTTAAAACAACTATTATTGGGTTCGCCTTTGGGCGAAAAACGCGTACTAGCTATAGATCCTGGATTTAGAACAGGTTGTAAAGTGGTTTGCCTAGATACGCAAGGTACTTTATTGCATAACGAAACTATTTATCCTCATCCTCCTAAAAGCGACAGTGTTGGCGCAATAAAAAAACTATCAACGCTAACCGAAGCTTATAAAATTGAAGCAATTGCTATTGGAAATGGTACTGCATCGCGAGAAACTGAAGCTTTAGTTAAAAAAGTACATTTTAAAAACGATATGCAAGTGTTTGTGGTTAGCGAAGCTGGAGCAAGTATTTATTCGGCTTCAAAAATTGCACGAGATGAGTTCCCTAATTATGATGTAACTGTTAGGGGTAGTGTGTCTATTGGACGACGTTTGCAAGACCCATTAGCAGAATTGGTAAAGATTGACGCAAAGTCTATTGGTGTTGGACAATACCAACATGATGTAGACCAAAATAAACTGCAAAAACAATTAGATATAGTTGTAGAAAATTGTGTAAATAGTGTTGGTGTAAACATTAATACAGCAAGTATACCATTATTAAGTTATGTGTCTGGAATTGGCCCAAAATTAGCCGAAAACATTTATAATTACAGAAACGATAATGGTGGTTTTAAATCCAGAAACGACATTAAAAAAGTACCTCGTTTAGGCGAAAAAGCGTTTGAACAAGGTGCTGCTTTTTTAAGAATTAAACAGTCTAAAAACCCATTAGATGATTCTGCAGTACATCCAGAAAGTTATAACATAGTTCAAAAAATGGCTAAAGACTTAAAAGTGTCTGTAGATGAATTGATTGGTAACACTACATTACTTAAAAAAATAGAATTAAAAAAGTATTGTACAGATTCTGTTGGGTTGCTTACACTTGAAGACATTTTAAAAGAGTTAGAAAAACCAGGTTTAGATATTAGGGAAGAAGCTAAAGTTTTTACTTTTAATCAAAATATAAAAACTATAAACGACTTAGTATCTGGTCAATTACTTCCAGGAATAGTCAATAATATTACCAATTTTGGGTGTTTTGTAGATATTGGGATTAAAGAAAGCGGTTTGATACACGTCTCAAACTTATCAGACAGTTTTGTAAAAGATGTAAATGAACATGTTCATCTACATCAACAAGTAATTGTAAAAGTTTTAGAAATAGATGTTCCGCGAAAGCGAATCCAATTAAAATTGCATAAGTAGATGTTAAAAATTGCTTATCATCCTATTTATTGTCATCCTTTACCTGAAGGTCATCGTTTTCCGATGCTAAAATATGAGTTGCTTCCTGAGCAATTAATACATGAAGGTACATGCACATCAAATAACTT
Organism: Olleya sp. YS; assembly: GCF_029760915.1. Classification (NCBI taxonomy): domain Bacteria; kingdom Pseudomonadati; phylum Bacteroidota; class Flavobacteriia; order Flavobacteriales; family Flavobacteriaceae; genus Olleya; species Olleya sp. YS. Next base: position 852,885 of record NZ_CP121685.1, read on the forward strand.
TTTTGAACCTATTAAGATGATTGATGAAGTACCTATACTAGCGGTTCATGATCCAGAATATTTCTATGATTTACTTAATTTGACGTTGGACCAACGTGCAGCAAGAAAGATTGGTTTTCCATTAAGTGAAGTTTTGATTGAGCGTGAAATTACTATTGCAGATGGTACGATAAAGGCTAGTAAATTTGCTTTAAAACATGGAATAGCAATGAATATTGCTGGTGGAACACATCATGCTTACACCAATCGTGGCGAAGCGTTTTGTATGTTAAATGATCAAGCAATTGGCGCACGACATCTTCAAAAAAAAGGTTTTGTCAAGCAAATTTTAATAGTCGATTTAGATGTGCATCAAGGTAATGGTACTGCACAAATATTTCAAAATGATACTTCTGTTTTTACATTTTCAATGCACGGTAAACATAATTATCCGTTTAAAAAAGAACAAAGCGATTTAGACATTGAACTAGATAATAATATTGGTGATGTCGAGTATATGACAATTTTGCAAAAGACCCTCCCAAACTTAATCAATCAAATACAACCTGATTTTATTTATTATTTATGTGGTGTAGATGTCATAGCAACAGACAAGTTAGGTAAATTAGGATTGAGCGTAGCTGGTTGCAAAGCACGAGACCAATATGTGTTAGAAACCTGCAAAAACAATAACATTCCTGTAATGTGTAGTATGGGTGGAGGCTATAGTCCTGATATTAAAACTATTGTAGAAGCGCATGCTAACACTTTTAGGTCAGCTCAGGACATCTTTTTTTAGCCTTTTAATTTTTCTAAAAAGTCTTGTCTACGGTTGCGTGAGACAGGTATTTTTTTATTTCCTGTTAGGATAACGTAACCCTCATTTAAGTATTTTTCGATATAACTAAGATTGATTACATGTGATTTATGTACTAAATAGAATTCGTTATTTTCTAGAAGTCTATTAAAATGACCTATGCTATTTGAGCTTAGTAATGGCTTACCTTCTTTTAAATGAATTTTAGTGTAACCTGCTTCACCTTCGCAGTGTAAAATATCTTCAATTTTTATAAACTCCAAACCTTCAATACTGGGAATAATAATTTTCTTTTTTTGAAAGGTTTGAATACCTAAATTTTCAATAAGTTGCTTGTTTTTAAATAAAGCTGATTTTTCTTCAATATTGTTTTTTGCATTGGTAACTGCTGTTATTAAGTCTGTATTATCTATTGGTTTCACCAGATAACCTATAGCACAATGTTTAATAGCTTCAATTGCGTAATTGTCGAAAGCAGTTGCGAATATAATCTCGAAATCTGGTTTTTCGAAATGTTTTAAAACATCAAACCCACTTAATTCTGGCATGGCTATATCTAAAAAAACTAAGTCAGGATTATGTGTTTTAATCAATTCAATACCGTCTTTTGGGTTTTGCGTTTCGGCTATGATTTCTATATCTGGACATAAACGTTCTAACTTGTTTTTTAAAATGGCAAGTGCTTTACGTTCATCATCAATTAATATGGTTTTAATTGTCATAATCTTCTGTATTAAAGTCATCTTTAAATACTAAAGTAACTATAGTTCCTGTTTGGCTTGTGGTTTCAGAGCGATCTGTAATTGTAAAATCGATATTCCATTGCTTACTGTCTTTTAATAACGCTAATCGTTCTTCGAGGACAAAACCAGAATGCTCTGTGTGTGTTTTAGCTTTAGAATTATTCATGGTTTTGGCTTTATTAATACCAATACCGTCATCTGTTACTGTAACTTTAAAACTGCTATTAGTTATAGTTGAAAACTCTATTATTACATGTCCTTTTCCTTTTTTATGAAAGATACCATGATTAATAGCGTTTTCTAAAATAGGTTGTAAAATCATTGGTGGTAAAAACAAATCTTCTAAATCTAAAGTTTTATCTATTTTAATTTTAAATTCAAAATCATCTTCAAAGCGCAATTTTTCGATATCTAAATAGTTTTTTAATAACGCAATTTCATTTTTTACAGAAATATTTTGCTTGCGCGAATATTCGAAAAATTGTCGCATAAGTTTTGAGAATTTAGCCAAATAATCTTCACTTTTTTCAACTTCATTTAACTGAATATAGTATTGTATTGCATTAAGCGAATTGTGAACAAAATGCGGATTCATTTGGGCACGTAATGCGTTTAATTCTAACTCATGTTGACGTTTTTGGTTGCTTAATTTAGTTTCTAATTGGTCCTGTATAAGTTTGTTTTTACGATTATTAAAGGTGGTAAATAAGAACACCGTCGACAGTACTATAAGCAATGCTATAACACATAATATTATGACTATATTATTGATATTTAATTCTGTTTCAAGCATAAAAAACTTTTGATATAAAATCCATATAGTAACAAATTAAGTGTCATTATTATTAATCTAAAAGGAACAGAGCCTTTATCAATTAAGTCCCAAGTTAAAGCAATTGGTAAAAAACCAATATAAAATATAAGCAATCCTGCAACTATCCAGAATTTTTGTGAGTTTATATAATTGATTGCACTTTTATGGTTTAAAAAAGAATTAAAAAACATAGTTGAGCAAATTATAATAATAATACTAGAAGGTATAAATGGCAACACCCATAAATTAGTCCAAAAGTCTAGTTTGATTGCCGAATACATTATAGTAGACAAAAATACGAGACCAAACACTTTAATAATCCATTTGTTGTCCAGAATTTGATGAAACCAAAACAAGTAAAATGAAATAGATAACACTGTATAAATATTATATAGGTATAAATTGTTACCTCCTATGACGTATCCAGCAATTTCATTTAATACAATATATATTAAAAAAAACAGAAAATATTTTTGAGTTGAGTTACTGTATTTTTTCCAACTCAAAATTGCAGCAACTAGTGCTGCAATTTGAACGGTCATTATTATTATACTTGTTAATTGTATCATTATTTAATTTCCTCCTTCATATTCAGTTGGAGGCATTCCTGCATTTCCATAATTATACGATTGTATATCATAATTATTTTTATTTTCAGAAGGTTCTGGGTCTCTTTCACCTTCTCGATAAGTTGGTGAGAAAAATACTGTATTTTTAAGCTGTCCATCAATTTCTTTTGCTCCAAAGTATACTCTAATTCCAGGGTTTTCTTTACCTTGATTTTCAGACTCCTCTTTAACATAGTTTAAATAATCTTGCATAACTTTTAAATCAAACCAAACATCTCTTACATCTTCTGGTATAACTCCATTATTTGCTGCAATTATTTCGGGTAAGTTTTGATATTTAGTTTTATAGGCCTCTTCATAAGTATTTGCTTCTGCGTTAGTAATTAAATCTGTTGGAGGATCAAAATTACAATCTGCTGATTTTTCACATTCTTTAAAAAGTAAAAAGGATAAAATTAGCACTATAATTAATAGTGTAGTTGATGTTACATTTTTCATTGTTTTTAGTTTTAGTTAAAGTTAGGGTTACTAAGGTAGCATTTTATTGCTTCATATTAATTTACACTTATATAAAGAGGTTGTTGTTATTGTTACCCATTTATCGAACAAATATCTTTTTTAGTAATTTATTATTACAATAGCATTAAATGACTTGTTGATTTGAATCTATAACCTGTAACTTATAATACATAAAATAAAAAAGCCTGCTATTAAGCAGGCTAAGTATATATTTTAGTAATATTAAAATTATAAACTTTGAAGCAATATCAATGCTAAAACAACACAGACTATTGGTAAACACAATAGTAATATTATATTATGTTGCTTTGATTTACTTCTGTTGTACTTAGCATTCAAAACCTTTCTGGTTTTACCATTATATTTTAACCAGTTTTTTAAATGAATGATAACTGCAGAGATAAAAAACAAGATCCACGCTTTATCACTAGAGATTGTTGACACATTCATTTTATCTAAAAAAGTTGCAAAAAACACTCCTAGTAAAAACAATAAGGCTATTTGTAAAGCAGAAATATAAACTAACGCTATAGCATTAGCCTTTTGTTTAAATCGTGCTTTAAACGTAGTAAAAACTGAAAAGAAAAATTGGTCGAATGTTGTCATAAACTGAATAAAAAAAACCTGCCACAATGTAGCAGGTTTTTTTATTATTTGGTTAGCAAAATAATAATAATTATTCTGCTGAAACTTTAATATTATCTACTTCCCAAGTCGCTGCAGAAGAGCTTGAAGACGTATACTTAAATGCAATAAATAAGTTACCACCAGCTGCAGCAGACACGTCTAATTGACCAGAATCTGTCCAAGAAGACCAACTTCCAGTATTAGTGTCTAAAGTTGGTGATAAAGTTACCCAAGTACCGTCTGTTGTTGGGTCGCCTCCAGCATAATCTGTTGCATATAACACTTCTAAATCTGGACCACTAAAACGTTTAACGGTTTGAAATGTTAAAAAAGCACTTGGTACTGATGACAAATCGATTGGTAAAGAGATTAACCAGTCCTCATTAGGTTGGGCTCCACCTGAAAACCCAGACATTGTTGCACTATCACTTGGATTACCAAATGTATTATAGTACCATTCTTGAGTTCCGATCACACTATAAGGTGTCCATTTGTTCAAGTTTCCTTGAGAAAAATCATCCTCAAATAAAGGGTCACATCTTAAAGCGTTATCAAAATTTATTGCTTCTGGTGTATTGATATAAATGGTGTAAAAATCATCAAAAAAGTCTCTTGTTAAAATACCATCAATAGTTCCTCTATTAGCAGGTAATGTTAACCCTTTAAAGTCTGAAAACGTACTAGTACTTAATACTACACTTCCTCCAGTCGCACAACTTTCTAGTGTACGCTCTCCATCGAAACTATCGTTAGATTCAGATGCAAACGTTAACCCAATTAAATTGCTGTTAAATTGCATATCTGTTAGTCTAATGTATTGGCTTTCTAAATCATCGTTAAAATCTGAAATAGATACTTCTTTTGCAATAATTGTAGCTACCTCATCAGCTCTAAGGATGTGTTGTGATACAAGCGTGCTTGGTATTCTTTCTATATCTTCACCTTCTAAACGTCCTAATTGGATGACTCCATTACTTTCTCCAACACTTAATCCATTAAGTTTAATAAATACTTTACGTCCAAACTCATATTGAGTAAACATAGGATTTTTATCTACTTGTACAACAATAGCAGCAGTAGGGTTTTCTGGTTTGTCTTGTATTACTAATTGCTTGTAGAAGTTACCACCTTCATCACTTGATACTACATAACCTTCTGTATATTTTTCAGTTACAGTTGGGCTTGCTTCGTCATAAGTTACTGCATCACCATTACCAGTTCCAAAGTTACCTAGAACAGCACTTATTGAATTAAATTGAGCATCTGCATTTGGGTATGATGTAATACCTGCAATCGCTTGTGTTGGTACATCAAAATTATCGTCTTCAACACAACCTGTTAGTAAGACTAAACTTACTAAAAGTATTGTAATTTGGTTTAAATTGAATTTTTTCATCTTTTCTTGAATTTATTTTTTCTATAAATATAATTAAAATCTTACGTAAACATTTAAATAATAAGTAGTTCCGTTACCAAAAAAGTAACGATTACCAAAAACAGGTCCATTAGCATTGGTTTGCTCGTCTAATTGACTTCTATAATCTACTCGTCTTGACTGCTCAAAACCACCTGTTTTATACTCTTGATCAAATATGTTGTTAATTGTTGCAAAGAAACCAACAAAATAGTCGTCTATTTTCCAAGATTTACCTCCAACAACGTTAACTAGCATATAATCATCAAATTGCTCTTGTTGTAATAATTGTTTTGCAATTGTAGGGTCTATGTCATTAATTTCTCCACCGGATACTACATATAGATCTCCTCCAGCAGTTGCATCTTGAAATTGTGTGTCTGTATATAACTCTGGATCAATTACAAAAGCTGCACTTCTTTTTAGTGCACTTGGATCAACATAAGCGTTAGAAAATTGATTAAAAGTTACCCCAATATTCCAGTAATCTGGGTCACGATATTCAAATCCTAATTGGTAGGCACGCTCTGGTCCACCAGCAACATGTAAATTTTTAAGATTTGTTGTTCCGTCTCCAAAAATAGCTCTACCTGTACCAAACTCTTGACTGTAATACGTTAAGTTAGGGTTATTAGTGTAAGTATATTGTCCAACAGAAGCAGCACCTTTTAATTTAATTGTTGGTGTTACTTGTGCTTCAATACCAAATTCTGCACCTATGTGCTGTCTCTCTATACCAGTAATGGCTTCTTGGACTAAATTGCTACCTGCTCCTTCACTAAAGAAAAACCCTGTTTCTGTAGCATCTTCAAATTTAGAATAAAAACCAGTTAATCTCGCTTTGACAATTGGAGATCTAAAAATATAACTAGCATCAACACTTTTTATAGTTTCGCTATCGACGTCATCTAATAGCATATTTGACTGTCTTACGTTAGCAAACGTATTTCTAATGTTTGGTGCTTTAGTCATATAAGCTCCATTAAAGTCTAATAAGTGTTTACCAGAAATCTTGTAAGTCGCTCCTGCTTTAGCTCCGAAATTTTCAAATTCTGCTTTTGGTCCTTGTCCTAAAGAATTACCTACAAAATATCCGTTTTCAAAAAGTCCAGTACGTTGGTAGTCTGTTTTTGATACATTACCAGCTAAGTAAAAATCTACTTTGCTGTATTTAAATACGGCTTGAGCAAAACCACTAACAACGTTAGCATCAATCTCATAATTATATTTGTATCGGTCACCTTCTTGAGCGATTCGATTAGGATTTCTAATATCCGATTGAGCAGTTGTTAATACTCCGTCAGTAGATTGAATATTCTCATCAGAGAAAAAATCGACATCTAAATACCCTGATCCACCTAATAAATCTGAAACTTCAGCAAAGTTCTCACTACTCAATTTTCTATAATTTACAGCTGCATTTAAACGAATATTGTCATTTAATTCTGTATCAAAAATTATGTTAGCCATTAACTGTTTGTCATCTATTCTATCTTCTTGTATAGCATATACAGAGTTTTCAAAGCTAGCGTTAGCTGTGTACAGTTCATTCCAGTTAAATTGTCCATCATTTAAAAAAGATTGCTGTGCTTGATAAGCCAGCTCATAATCGTAAGCGGTTGGACCACCATCTACATTTAGATGATAACTTGGTAAATTTTGGTAATACGTTGGATCTGTATTACGTGCTCCACCAATGTAACTATCTTGTCCTTGAAAAGTAACTAAACGTGTACCTCCATTATCTACTCTTGTGTTTCCAGTTTCACCAAACTGGTATCCAATATTGGTGTTAATAGATGTTTTTTCAGATATGTCCCAATAATGATTTAACATTAAAATTGGCTCTTCAATTCTTCTTATTCTAGAATTTCTTATTTCGCCATCTAATTCTCCCCAAAATGGATTGTATTGTCTTCCTTTTAACTCAAACACTTCTTGTGTTAAAGCAGTACCTCTACCTCTTCTATTTTGAGCATAGATTGATGTAAAATTTATGCTGTGATTATCATTAATCTTTTTTTCTACAGAAGCAACAAATGAATTTGCATCATATAACGTTCCTTCTATATAACCTCCATCTCCAAAACGTCTAGATGCCAATAAGCTGTAAGCCCATCCATCTTCCATTAATCCAGAACTATAACTAGCCATTAAACGCCCTTCATAACTTCTGTTGGCAGAAGCAAAAGATAAGCGTCCACCTTCACGGTATTTAGAGGCTCTCATTATAATATTATTAGTACCAGCTAAATCACCAAAATTGTAATCGTTAGGGGAAATTCCCATTGAAAATTCTTGGTTACGTTGTAAGTCATTAATTCCTCCCCAGTTTCCCCATTGTGGTCTACCTGTAGATTGTTTATTTAATTCTAAACCGTTAATTAATACTTTACCGTTTGCATTATCTAAACCTCTTGGTCTAAAAAATGTTGCACTAAAATCAAATGCAGCTGCATTTAAAAAGACGTCTCTTGAAGATTGTAATAATCCTGACACATTACTTGTTAATCCATCATCTTCACTGTTTAATTGATCGTCTGAAATAGAAATAATGTACAAATCCTTTTTATCGCTTGCATTGTATGCTAAAGTCATATCCTGTATGTCTACGGTTTGACCTTGGTTAACAATAATTGGATAACGTTTTGTTGTATAATCTACTTGCTCAATTTTAAGGATTTGCTCTCCTAAAGGGATTCCTTTATTGAAGATAAATTGACCCAAAGCATCCGTTTTGGTGGATAGTCCAGAATCTTCAATAGTTACTGTTACATTAGGAAGTGGCTCATTAGTAACTGCATCTTTAACACTACCTTTTACAATAGTGCCTTGAGCTAAGACCGTACATGTTGAGAAAATTCCTAATAAGAAAAATAAAAAACTTTTTTTCATACTATAAATTATAGTTAATAAATGATTGCTGCGTTAAATAATTATTATTTAAGGCGTGCAAATTTACATTATTTATAATAAATATCTACTTTTGGCAAGAGTTTTGTAAATAACATAACAAAAACGTAACACTCAAAGTTAATGAAACACCTAAACTACTTGCTTACAACACTATTATTGCTAGTTTATGTAAGCGTAAATGCACAAGAAAAAAAGAAATTTAAAGTTCATACTGTAGCTTTTTATAATCTAGAAAATTTATTTGATACTATTAATGATCCAACAAAAAACGATGAGGCTAGTCCAATGATGGAAATTAAAGCGGATCGTGCTGAGATTTACAAGAAAAAAGTACACAACATGGCTCGCGTTATTGCAGATGTTGGTAGCGAAGTGACTAATAATACACCTGCTTTAGTTGGCGTTTGTGAAATTGAAAATGTAAATGTACTTGAAGATGTGGTCAATGATCCCTTATTATTAGCAAAGGATTATGGTATTGTTCATTTTGATGGACCTGATAATAGAAGTATTGATGTTGGATTATTATATCAGAAATCTTTATTTCAAGTAGTCTCCAAAAGTACACACACGCTAAAGATTTATGATGACGAAACCAGAGAGCGTATTAACACCAGAGATCAATTATTAGTAACTGGTCAACTAGAAGGAGAAACTGTACATATTATAGTTAACCATTGGCCATCTAGACGAGGTGGTGAGGCAAGAAGTAGACCAAAACGTGTTGCAGCTGCAAAGCTAAACAAACGTTTGATGGATAGTTTACAATCTATTGATCCTTACGCTAAAATTATAACCATGGGTGATTTAAACGACAACCCAAATAATGCTAGTGTAAAAGATGTTTTAAAAGCTGAACGTAAACAGAAAAAAGTAGCTTTTAAAGGTATTTACAATCCATTTATTGATATGTATAAAAAAGGATTGGGAACAACAGGATACAGAGATGCATGGAGTTTATTTGATCAAATTATGGTTACAAAACCATTTCTTGAAAAAGACTACACTAATTGGACTTATTTTAAAGCAGGTATTTTCAATAAAAACTATTTAGTAAATAAGAAAGGGCGTTATGAAGGTTATCCGTTTAGAAGTTTTGCTGATGGTGGATTTACAGGTGGATTTAGTGATCACTACCCTGTTTATATCTACTTAATCAAAGAAGTTAAAGACTCGATGACTCCAAATACAAAGAAAACCGAGGATACGGAAGATTAAATTTATTTTCTCATATATAAAAAAAGCGACCTTTTTGGGTCGCTTTTTTTATATTATAGATTTAGCCATGTTTTCCATGGTATTTTTGCTAATACTAGTATTAAAGCCAAGGTATAAAATATAGCAATGGTTTTTAATTTTTTTTCAGAAGTAAGCTTCTTTTTATGCTTAGAGTAGCCAATAGTAATTAATACTACTGCAATAATCATGGTTAGTGGATGTTCAACAACATTTGATCGCATGGTTGCATTTTTCATGATATCTCCCATACTCATTTCAGAAAAATAATCTGATGCAAACCATAAGACAATTCCTATTAGTAAATGGATGTGTGACACTATTAAAGTAAATAATGAAAGTCTAAAGTCTCTAGCCTCATATTCTTTTTTAGCAATTGTTTTATACAGAGCATTAAAAGTAGCTACAACAATCATAAACAATACTAGATACGCCCAATACGAGTGTAACATTTTTACAGTTGAATACATAGAATTTAGTTTTAATTTGTGTTAAAGGTAGTAATTAATTTAAGTTTTATAAATGACCTGAGTATTACATTTTCAGCAACCATTCTTTAACATCTACCTCTTTTTTAATAATATCTCTTAATTGGTCTATTTTAACACGTTTTTGATCCATTGTATCTCTATGTCTAATAGTAACTGTGTTATCTTTTAGACTATCACCATCTACTGTAACACAAAATGGTGTTCCTGCTGCATCTTGACGTCTGTAACGTTTACCTACTGCATCTTTTTCGTCATAAAACACATTAAAATCCCATTTTAAATCATCTACAATATCTTTTGCCATTTTAGTTAAAGCTTCATCTTTTCGAACTAGAGGTAAAATAGCTGCTTTAGTAGGTGCTAAGACTGCTGGCAATTTTAATACGGTTCTTTCACTTCCGTCTTCTAAGGTTTCGTCCATTAGAGAATTTGAAAACACTGCTAAAAACATACGGTCTAATCCAATAGATGTTTCTAACACATATGGTGTATAACTTGCATTGTCTTCGTGATCAAAATATTGAAGTTTTTTACCAGAGTGCTCTTCATGTTGTTTTAAATCAAAATCTGTACGACTGTGTATACCTTCTAATTCTTTAAAACCAAACGGGAATTTAAACTCGATATCTGTAGCTGCATCTGCATAATGTGCTAGTTTTTCGTGGTCATGAAAACGGTAATTGTCTTCTCCTAGACCAAGTGATTTATGCCATTTTAAACGAGTGTCTTTCCAGTAATCAAACCATTCTTTTTGTGTGCCTGGTTTGATAAAAAATTGCATTTCCATTTGCTCAAACTCACGCATTCTAAAAATAAATTGTCTTGCTACAATTTCGTTTCTAAAGGCTTTTCCTGTTTGAGCTATCCCAAATGGAATTTTCATACGTCCCGTTTTTTGTACATTTAAGAAGTTTACAAAAATACCTTGAGCAGTTTCTGGACGTAAATATAAATCCATTGCAGTCTCTGCTGAAGCACCTAATTTAGTGCCAAACATGAGGTTAAATTGTTTTACATCTGTCCAGTTTCTAGAACCTGACAAAGGATCTGCAATATCTAATTCTTCAATCAGTGACTTAACATCTGCTAAATCTTCATTTTCTAAAGATTTTCCTAAGCGCTTTAATATGGTATCTATTTTATCTTGGTAACCTAAAACTCTGCCATTTGTTGCTAAAAATTCGTCTTTATTAAACGCTTCACCAAATCGCTTTTCTGCTTTGGCAACTTCTTTGTCTATTTTGGTTTCGATTTTAGCACAGTAATCTTCTACTAAAACATCAGCTCTGTAACGTTTTTTAGAATCTTTATTATCGATTAATGGATCACTAAATGCATCCACGTGCCCAGAAGCTTTCCAGGTTGTTGGATGCATAAATATTGCTGCATCTAACCCTACAATATTGTCATTTAATTGTACCATTGCTTTCCACCAATAGTCACGTATATTTTTCTTTAATTCTACTCCGTTTTGTGCATAGTCATAAACAGCACTTAGCCCATCATAGATCTCGCTACTTTGGAATACGTAACCATACTCTTTAGCGTGAGAGATTACTTTTTTAAATTGATCGTCGTTGTTTGCCATAATGGCACAAAGATAAACGATAAATAAAAGTGTACAACCAAAAAACGATTAGTCTTTTTGACAAGAATAAATAAACGCTGGAGGAATATTAAATGGCTCAAAACCCAATGTCACGTTGCCGTTAAAAACCTCTTTTAAAGCCGAGTAATAGGTTAAACTGTATTGGTATTGAAAAAAATAGCCTTTAGGCTTAAGGCTTTTATATGTGTTTTCAAGAATAGTATCTGTTATTGGTTTAGGGATATTGGTAAGCGGTAAACTAGAGACCACATAATCTACAGCTTCAAAACCATGTGTTTTAATAATATCTAATATTGAGTTTGCAGACTGATTAACTACAACTAGCCGATTATCTTGTATTTTTAATAATTCGTCGTAAAAATTATCATTAATTTCAAAAATAATAAGCTTGCTTTCTGGATGTAATTGTTTTAAAATGTCTTTGGTTATTTTACCATTGCCAGGTCCAAATTCTACAATAAGATTTGCCTTATCAAAGTCAATTCCTTTTAATAATCTGTTGGTTAAGAATCTTGAGCTTGGAAATAAAGTTCCGGAGGTTTTCAAGCTTTTAAGCGATTCTTTTAAGAAATTGATTTTGTTCAAAAAAAGTAATTTTTAAAAAATTTAAACGAATATAAGGTATTTATTATTTGATATAAAGTCAAAAAAAACCATTACTGGTGTAATGGTTATTTTTTTAATGCTGTATTACAAGTTATTTAAGTGTTATTGAGGTACTTCCTAATCTAGTATTATCGTAAAAAATATTTACAAAATATATTCCTTCAGTTAAAGGCTCGTCAATATCAGTAGTAATTAATGCGTTTATGTTAACATCTTCGTTTTTATAATCGACTTTTATTTTCTTACTATAAATTAGAGATTGTTTGCCAAAGGACACAGAACCTTGATCGGCAATAACATTGTTATTGGGATTTAGGATTTGAATATAAATGTCTTTTTCTCCGTCTTGTACTAATTTATTTTTAGAAATAGTAAACTCTACAAACAACTTGTTGGCTTTGCTAGAGTTATTAGTACTAATCATCCGTTTTGAGGTAATACGCTTAACTGCTTTGGCGCTTATCTGTTCAATTTCTAGATTACTAGCACTTTTAATTTTTTCTACTAAATCCGAATTTGAAGATACCAGATCTTGATTCTTAACTTTTAAAGTAGTTGTTAAATCTCTAGTATTGATAAGCTCTTTTTCAACATACTCTGCTTTTTTAGAAAGACGTTGATTTTCTTGTTTAAGATTTGATACTAAATTTAGAACTTCTGCTTTTTCTTCCTGCAAAAGTTTGATTTTAGAACGATAAACAGTTAATAAAGATGCACTAGGTTTTAATGTTTTAATCGAATCTAAAATACGTTCTATCTTTATTTTAGATTGTTCAAGCTTATTGTTAAGCATTTTACTATCCACTTGAACACTTTCGTAACGTGCTATCATTTCTGATAATTCGTTCTCTAAAAGCTTTTTTTCTTGAGTGATGTATGTTTTATAATTTTCTAATGTATTATAATTAGAATAAGTATATGACCCTAAAATCACTAAAGCTATAACCAATGAACCAATTATTAATCTGTAGTTGTAAGACTGAGGGAAAACTATCATGATTAAATTAATTACGGACTAAAAATATATATTAATTATATAGTTGACTGATTATAATCGATAAAGAGGTAAAAAAATTGTTGAACTTTATTTTAATGCAAAAAAAAACGCTTAAGGTATGGTTAACCAAAGCGTTTTTTAATAAATGGATTAATATTTATGCTTTACTATTTAAGAGACATTGTTGTTTTACCAATCATTGTATTATTATGATAGATATTTATGTAGTAATTACCTTTTACTAATGGTTCATTTTCTAAAGGCTCTACAAAAATACACTCTTGTAAACTGTTGTTATCATAGTTTACTACTAGTTTTTTACTGAAAATTAAAGAGGAATCTCCTTGCATTTTTATTTCACCCTTATCTCCTACAACATTGTTTTTAGGATCTAAAATCTGGATGTATAACACTTTGTTTCCCTTATTTGTAAACTTATTTTCTGGAATGGTAAAACATACGTTTAACTTTTTTGCACGTTTAGCTGTTGTGGTGCTTTTGATGCTTCCACTACTAGTAATACGCCTTACGCCTTCTACAAATACATCTTTAACATTTAAGGCTTTTGCCCTATTGATTTTTTCTGCATATCGCTTGTTAATCCTTGATAATGTAGAGTTTTCAACCTTTAACGTTTCAGATATTGTTATCGTTTCATTAAGTTCTTCTCCAACTCGTAACGATTCTTCTCTTAAAAACTCGTTTTCAGCATTTAATTGATCTACTAATTGTAAAATCTTTTTGTTTTCACTTTTTAACAACTCTAGTTGTTTTTTATAATGAGATACTAGATATACATCAGGTTTTAAATACTTAACAGAATCTAATATTCTTGCAATTCTAATTTTAGAATCCTCAAGCTTAGATTGCACATCTCTATTATCTATTTGTAGAGCGTCATAATTAAAAGCCAATTTGTTGAGCTCTGCTTCTACTGAAGCATTCTCATCTAATAAAAATTTGTGATACTCGTTTAAGGAAGTATAATTGGTGTAACTAAAATAACCTAAAGCGCAGATTAATGTTGAAAGCGCAACAATAACTAACTTTAGATTATAGATTTGGGGTTTTATAATCATCAGTTTAATATTTTGATGTAACAAAAATAGATGTAGTTTTTTAATTTGTAAGAAATTTTCGATAAATTGAATAAAAAACTGGTTAAAGTATAATAATTAATCACTTTAAAGTAATTATGTACCTTTTACCGAAGTTTAATCTATGTATTTCAGCACATTATGAAGATTAAATCTTTAATTAATCTATTTTTCCCTGAAGTTTGTGTAGCTTGTAAAGACTATTTATCGGACAATGAAACCTTTTTATGTACCAATTGTAGACACCAATTACCAACGACTAACTTTCATGTTAACAACGACAATTTTGTAAAAAATGTATTTTATGGAAGAGCAAAATTAGAAGCTGCAACTGCATTATTACGATTTGAAAAAAAAGGAATGGTACAACATCTGCTACACCAGTTAAAATATGGTAACAACGAAGATATTAGTAGGTTTTTTGGTGACTGGTTAGGCGAAGAACTTAAATTGTCCAACCAATACAATGACATAGACTTAGTTATTCCTGTTCCATTACATAGTAAAAAACTAAAAAAGAGAGGCTATAATCAGGTCACACAGTTTGGTCAAAAAATAGCCAAAGCCTTAAATACGTCTTTTAGTGAGGACCTTTTAATAAAAATTACTAATACCGAAACATCACAAGCCAGTAAATCTAGATTAGAACGATGGCAATTAGATAATGAAACCTTTTCTGTAACACAATTAGATACGCTAAACAACAAACATATCTTGTTAGTTGACGATATAATTACTACAGGAAACACCTTAGAAGCATGCATATTAGAACTTAATAAAGCACATAATATTAAAATAAGTATTGCTGCTATGGCAATAGCATAAGGCATTTTTCGTTAAACGATAAATATGTTGTTAATTTGTAACTTCATTTTAAAATTGGTATGCAAAATCGTCTGATAAATTATTGTTTTTGGTGTGTTTTAACACTCACATTTATTAATTGTGCTAACCGAGGAAGTATTACAGGAGGTGAAAAAGATGTTACACCACCAAAGATTATTAAGACCATTCCAGAAAACTATTCTACCAACTTTAATAGTAAAGAAATTATAATTTATTTTGACGAGTATGTAAAAACCAAAAACTTGTCTAAACAGTTAATTATTTCGCCTCCAATGACTAGCACTCCAGAAATAACACCTCTTGGAACTGCCAGTAAGTACATGACCATTAAGATTTATGACACCTTAAAACCTAATACAACTTACGCTTTTAATTTTGGTAATAGTATAGTGGATAATAATGAAGAAAACCCTTATCCTTTTTACAGATATGTATTTTCTACAGGTAGTTATATTGATTCGCTTAAACTAAAAGGACGCATTATGGATGCTTTTGACAGAGAACCGGAATCTTATGTTTCGGTTAATTTATACGAAGTAGATTCAACTTACACAGATTCTGTTGTCTATAAACAGGCTCCTAAATACGTCACTAACACCTTGGATAGCACTACTAATTTTACTATAGAAAATTTAAAAGCTGGAACTTATAAATTAGTAGCACTAAAGGACAATAACTCTAACAATACCTTTGAGCAAAAGTCTGATAAAATAGGATTTTATGAAGAATTTGTTACTGTATCTGAAGACAGCTCTAAAATCTACGAATTAAAACTATTTAAAGAAGCTTTAGATTATAAAGCTGAAAATGCAAGATTAGTGTCTGGCGAAAAAATAGCGTTTGGATTTCAAGGAAAAGACTATAAAAATATGTCTATTAATTTGTTGTCAGAAGTTCCTTCAGACTTTGACTATAGAGTGATTAAGGATCAAGAAAAGGACTCGTTAAACTACTTTTATAAACCTAAATTAGAAGTTGACTCTTTATTGTTTACAGTAACAAATAAGACGAAAATTGATACATTTATGGTTAGAATTAAGGATAACAAAAGGGATTCCTTATTATTAAAAGCTAACCCAACTAATACTATTGATTTTTTTGAAACGCTTAAAATTTCTGCTAATATCCCAATTATTACGTTTGATAGAAATCAAATAAATATTATGGATAAAGACTCAACAGATGTTGTATTTACTACTAAACTTGATACGCTAGAAAATACCGTTGAAGTTTTATTTGATAAAGCAGAAAACAACCAATATAAAGTCCAATTGTTACCAAATACAGTAACTGATTTTTTTGGAAAATCTAACGATACTATTAATTATAGTTTGAGGACACCTAAAGAATCTAGTTTAGGTAGTGTTAGAATAAATATAAGTAATGGTACCTACCCTTTAATTGTACAATTAGTCGATGAAAAAGGTGAAATGAAATATGAAAAATACTCGACTAAACCAGAACCTCTTGATTTCTTCTTTTTAAAACCAGGTAAATATTACATACGTGTTATTTTTGACACAAATAATAATAAGGTGTATGATTCTGGAATCTTTTTAAAAGGTATCCAACCCGAACGAGTAAGCTATAGCAAAGAGGCTTTTGAAGTAAGAATTGGTTGGGATATTATACAAGATTTTATTTTAAACTAAACGCATCTGCATCGTCTAAAAAGCGGAGTTTTTGTCTTGTCGACTCAATATGTGATTTTGATAATACAACCTGTTCTATACCTGCCTTATTTGGTTTTAAATTGGTTAATTGCTCTCCCAATGTATTATAAACTGCAGAATGTCCTGGATACTCATAATTATTAGCATCTAAACCCACTCTGTTTACTCCAACGCAGTAACTCATATTTTCAATTGCTCTAGCTTGTAACAGCGTATCCCAAGCTTGTATTCTGGCTTTTGGCCAATTGGCAACATATAAAAGCACATCATAGTCTTCTGTAATTCTAGACCAAACCGGAAAACGTAAATCATAACATATTAAGGGTCTAATTTTAAAGTCTTTATAGTTTATAATTAGTTTTTCATTGCCTTTTGTATAGACTTTATCTTCTCCTGCTAAAGTAAAGGTATGACGTTTATTATAAGTATCAATTAACCCATTAGGATGTACGAAGACTAATCTGTTGTAGTAATTATTGCCTTCTTGTATAACCAAACTTCCAACTATTGCAGCACTTTTTTCTTTGGCTAAAGTGGTCATCCATTGGATGGTGTTACCATCCATAGTTTCTGCAACAGATTGTGGTGACATAGTAAATCCAGAAGTAAACATTTCTGGTAAAACAATAACATCAACAGTATTATCAATTGACTGTATTTTGGCTGTAAAATTGTTTTTGTTTTGAACAGGGTTTTCCCACACTAAATTAGATTGAATGATGGCAATATTTAGTTGGTTATCTTCCATTTTTACAGTCTATTGGCTTTTTGCTGAGCTTTAGCAACATTATCTCGAAGCTTTTCAAGCTTATCTTCCCATTTTTCAATGTCGTTAGGAGATAATTTACCCTTAGATTTTAGCTTCTGATACTTTTTAGTTTCTTTATCTAACTTATCATTTGCTTTTTCCAAAGCTTTTTGAGCTTTTTCTTTTTTAGCAATCGCTTTTTCTGCTCTATTGCGCTCTTTTTCTGCTTGTTTTCTTTCTTTTTCAGCTCGTTTACGTTCTTTCTCTGCTGCTTTACGCTCTCTCTCTTGTGCTTTTAGTTCTTTAGCTTCTTGTTTAGCTTGCTTCTCGCGTTGCTTAGCATATTTTTCTTCTTGTTGCTCTCTTTTTTTTGCGTCTTTTAAGGCTTTTTCTTCCTGCTTTAAAACGTCTCTTTTGTCTTTAGCAAGGTTTAGTATTCTCTCCTTTTGTTCTTCGTTTAAAGTCTCAGAAACATTTTCTCCATTTAGTAAAATCTTTTTGTTTTTTACTTCATAGATTTGATTGTCTACATTGACTTCTTGCGCATAACTAAAGCTTAATGCTATTAAAAGGAAAAAAGGTAATAGTATTGATTTCATTTAATTAAGATTTAGGGTTTAAAATTAAATACAATTTAAGCAAAAATAGTGTATTTAAATTATTCTTAACTTTTTTAGTAAGTCGGCTTTATACGTCCTTCCAATTGGTAAACGATGAGTATTAATGTAAATCTCGTTTCCAGAAATTTTGCTAACATAATTAGTATTAATTATATACGATTTATGAATCTGTATAAATTGCTGTTTTGGCAATTTTTCGATCCAATTCTTAAGTGAGTCTAAATAAGATAACCGTTGTGTTGTGGTTACCAAAGTCATATAATTACGGTCAGATTCTAGATACAAAATATCATCTAATACTATTTTATGAAGCGTTTTATCTACGTTTAAAAAAATGGAGTTTTCTGAAGCAACACTCTTTTTAATTTCTTCTTTTTTTGTTACGTTTTCTGCTTTATTAATAGCTTTTAAAAAGCGATCAAATCCAAATGGTTTGACTAAATAATCTACAATAGTCTCTAACTCAAAACTACTAACCGCATAATCTGGATAAGCAGTAGTCATAATGATTGCTGGTGGGTTTTTAATAGTTTTAATAAAATCTAAACCAGAAATACTAGGTAAATTAATATCTAAAAAAACGATACCTGCTGTTTGTGTTTTAAAAAAAACATGAGCCTCTAAAGCCGATTGAAAAGTTCCAATCAACTCTAAATTTGGCAACTTACTTATATAGTTTTTTAGTAAGTTTTGTGCAGGTTTTTCGTCTTCAATAATAATACAAGTCATGCTAATTTTAAGGTTAAAACCACTTCAAATTGATTGTGTTTTGTAATGACTAATGTGTGTTTGTCTGGATATAGTAAATCTAATCTCTTTTTTAAGTTATTTAGTCCTATTTTAAATTCTGTGGTATCTGTATTTGCGCTGTCAAAATCATTTTTACAACTACAGGTTAACACCTTATTTTGTTCTTTAATATCTATTGAAATTACACTATTTAACGTACTATGTTTAAAAGCATTTTCAATAATAGTAATCAATAATAAAGGTGCAATTTTTAGTTGCTGATTATCAATTTTAGTATGGTAATGTATTTGCTTAACACCTTCTGTCCTAATGTTCTGAAACTTGATGTAATTATCCAAAAACTGAAGCTCTTTCTCTAAAGACACAAATTGAGAATTACTCTCGTACAACACGTGCTTTAAGTTATCGGATAACATCAAAATAAGCTCTGGAGTTTCGTCAGGTTTTTCAATAGAATACGAATAAATCGTGTTTAGATTATTAAACAATACATGAGGATTTATCTGAGATTTCAAAAACTTTAACTCCATTTGGGTGTGCTGTTTTATCATGTCTTCTTTTTGGTTTTGCTCGTCTAAAAACCGAAATAACATCCATATAAACGAAAAAAATATTAATGGCACTAAAGTTTGCCAAAGATAGTCGCTTAAGCATTTCATTATAGAACAACCACATTGTGCAAACACATTACAATACAGTTGCGTAGCAAAAAACGAAATAGCTATAAAAAGCAAACTGTAAAGCAAGTACCATTTTCGTTTTACAAAAAAAGGCAACAACACAAAATTATTGACATAAACCAATACAACAAGTATAGATAAGTATTGTAAAAATGGGTTTTCAGCCCAATAGTATCTAGAAAAAATAAATAGAGATACCAAAATAAACAGCATCCAAAAAAGGAGGTGTACTAATATTTGAGAGGTATGTTTTTTAAGATTTACCATAATTAGTGTTGAAAGTAAATATAAAAGCTAAAACCATCAAAAAACAAAGTACAAAAACCATAAAAAGCGTTACAAACAACATATTTGATGTAGTTAGTAACCCTAAGTCTGTCGTTGGTTAATATTTTTTAAAATTAATACGACTTACAATTAAGTTTGATATCATCAACCTAAAAACTAATAGATTATGAAATCCATTGCAATCCTTTTAACTATCATTTTAAGTATAACTTACAGCATCGCTCAAACAGAAATAAATACAGAAGTTTTTGACGATAAAGGTAAAGCAAAATTATTGGGTCCAATTAACAAGGAAGGTCTTCAAAAAGACACCTACAAAGATTGGTTTAATAAAAATTATAACGATTATATCGTAAACGAAAAATTGGTAGAAACTTTTAAAGACTCGCTTAAAGATTATAAGATAAAAGTGTTTCTAGGAACTTGGTGTGGAGATAGTAAAAAAGAAGTACCACGTTTTTATAATGTATTGGAAACTGCAGATTTTAATATGGAAAACCTTGAAGTTATAGCTTTAGATAATGAAAAAGAGCACTACAAACAAGGTCCAAATAGTGAGGAAAAAGGATACAACATCCACAGAGTACCTACTTTTATTTTTTACAAAGACGACAAAGAAGTAAGCAGAATTGTTGAGCATCCTGTCGAAACGTTAGAACGTGATATAGAAAAAATAGTTACTAACCAGAGATACACTTTTAATTACATTGCTGCAAACTACGTGCAATACTTACTTGCAGAAAAAACCATTGAAGAGTTACATAAAGAAAATAACAAATTGGTTGCTCAACTATCTGAATTTGTAAAAGGCAGTCGCGAGTTAAACACCCTAGGTTATGTGTATCTTCGAGCTAAAGCTTACGATAAAGCAATCTATACCTTTACATTAAACACACTTATATTCCCTTATAAATATAATGTTTATGATAGCTTAGGAGAAGCCTATTTTGAAAGTAAAAACTACACAGAAGCCATAAAAAATTACAACAAAGTTTTAGAGTTAAACCCAGAAGATAAAAATGCATTGGATATGCTTGAAAAAATTAAATTAGAAACTACAGACTAACTCTAAACTTATCCAGTAGGATGCTTAATTTTAATATCTTGTTTTTTATCTTTGAAAGGATTAAAAACTAATAATTATGAAATTTTTAAAATTCCTATTACTTTTTATAACGTTTAATGTTTCTGCCCAACAAGGTGGCATGTGGATTCCTTCGTTGCTAGAAGGGATGAACGAAACCGAAATGACCAATCTTGGTAGTAAACTAACTGCAAAAGATATTTATGATGTCAACAACTCGAGTTTAAAAGACGCCATTGGACATTTTAATGGTGGCTGTACCAGTGAAGTGATTAGCGATAAAGGATTAGTATTAACCAATCACCATTGTGGTTTTGGACAAATACAATCACATTCGTCATTAGAAAACGACTATTTAAAAGATGGATTTTGGGCAATGTCATTAGACCAAGAACTGCCAAACGAAGGATTATACATCGAATTTATTGTTAGAATAGAAGATGTTACCAATCAAGTCCTTAACGGAATATCAGACAACATGACTGAAAAAGAAAAGCAGTCATTAATCGATAGAAATAGCAATGCCTATCAAAAAGCAGTTGCTAAAGAAGCTTGGCAAGACACTAAAATCAAATCATTTTATAATGGCAATCAGTACTTTTTATTCGTTACAGAACGTTTTGAAGATATTAGATTAGTTGGTGCACCACCAACTAGTATTGGTAAATTTGGAAGCGATACAGATAACTGGGTGTTTCCTAGGCATACTGGAGATTTTTCGATGTTTAGAATTTATGCTGATGAAAACAATAGACCAGCTAAATACAGTAAAAACAATAAACCATATAAACCAAAACACTTTTTACCAATCTCTTTAGATGGTGT
Source organism: Olleya sp. YS (assembly GCF_029760915.1). Classification (NCBI taxonomy): domain Bacteria; kingdom Pseudomonadati; phylum Bacteroidota; class Flavobacteriia; order Flavobacteriales; family Flavobacteriaceae; genus Olleya; species Olleya sp. YS. The sequence continues at coordinate 874,833 of NZ_CP121685.1, forward strand.
TGAAGAAGGTGATTTCACAATGGTATTTGGTTTTCCTGGTCGTACAAACGAGTATTTACCAGCTGTTGCCATTCAGCATATTACAGAAGAATTTAACCCAACCAATATTGCCATTCGTGAAGCTGCCTTAAAAGTTATAGATGCTAAAATGAAGGAAAGTGATGCAGTTAGAATTAAATATGCGTCTAAACAAGCACGTATTGCTAATGCATGGAAAAAATGGATAGGCGAAAATCTTGGGATTGAAAAAAGTGATGCAGTTGCAAAACGTCGTGCATTTGAAGCCACTTTTACTAAAGCTTTAAAAGAAAAAAATCTTGAAGATAAGTATAGACATATCTTATCGGATTTTGATAAATTATATAAAGATTTTGGTCCAATAAATATCAAACGTAGAAATTTTATTGAAGTCTTTTTGGTAACAAATGAGTTGATGCAAATGACCTTTAGAGCTTACCAAATGGAACAAGCTATAGCAGCTAATCTAGAAAATTTTGAGAAAGCAAAAGCAGGTTTAGTTGCAAGATTGGAAGGGATTCATAAAAATTACGATGTTTCAGTAGATCGAGGCGTCTTTAAAAATGTAATGCCTTTTTACACCAATAAAGTAGATGCTACTATCTATGATAAAACAGCGTTTACCAACTTAGACTCTGCTTTAAAGTTATTGGAAGGTGATGCTAAAGATGTTCTTAAAAAACTAAATAAAGATGCAGCTTACCAATATGCTAAACCTTTAATTGATACGTTTTACAACTCTATTGATAAAGACTACCAAGAAAAAAACGAACCGATTACTGCCTTACAAACTAAATATATGACTGCATTAATGGAAGCCTTACCAAATGCACGTTATTTTCCAGATGCCAACAGTACACTTCGTGTGACCTATGGTCAAGTAAGAGGCTATTCTCCAAGAGATGCTGTGTATTATAATCCTGTAAGTTATTTAGATGGAGTTATTGAAAAATATGTTCCTGGAGATTACGAGTTTGATGTACCAGAAAAATTACTAGAACTACATAAAAACAAAGATTATGGACAATATGCAGATAGTAACGGAAAAGTACCTGTTTGCTTTTTAGGAACTAATCATACCACTGGAGGAAATTCTGGTAGTCCTGCAATTGATGCTAATGGTAACCTTGTTGGATTAAATTTTGACAGAGTTTGGGAAGGCACAATGAGCGATATGAATTATGATCCAGAAATTTGCCGAAACATAATGGTAGATCTGCGTTACGTTCTGTTTATTGTAGACAAATATGCTGGAGCAACCCACTTAATTGACGAGATGAAGTTGGTGCATCCTAAAAAGCAATAAGTCATAATCAATTTAATTAATGAAACACTTACTAATCTTATCCTTGATAATTCTTTTTTCTTCTTGCTCCTCTAAAACAGATACAAATCAGAACGATTTTATAAAGGATTATTTAGAACGATTAGAAAATTCTAAAACGTATTTAATTCTTGTTGCTCAAGAGATGCCAGAAGACAAATATGTGTTTAAAGCATCTCCTGAATCCATGAGTTTTGCGGAACATCTAATGCATATTGCTTGGGCAATGGATTGGCACAGTCAAACGCTATTAGGTGGTCGTAAAGCAAGAGATTGGGACACAGATTTAGAACTTAAAGTTGATAATAAGTCTAAAAAGGAAATGATTGCAACCATTAACAAAACATTTAATCAAACGCTAAAATTAATTTCAGAATTTGACATTACTAAGCTGAATGATAGATTGGATTATTTAGGATTAGAGAGATCCAAACGACAAATTTTTCTATTGCTCGCTGACCATATTTCCCACCACAGAGGGCAAATGATTGTTTACTTACGACTAAATGGACTTAAGCCACCTAGATATGTTTTGTATCAATAAGTTTAGTGCAGACAAATTAGTTTAAAATTAAAAGGATTACACAATCTCCATCTTTTTCAATAAAAAACTAGCATTCATATTTTGGCAAACGCCTTTTTTAAAAGTATAATCAAAATAGAGTTCGTCATTTATGATTTGTGCATCAAAATAATAGTTTTTAACTTCCTCTAACTCTTTTTCAATTTCGCAAAGACTTAAATCGTGAGTAGCTATTATTCCTGTAGCGTGACTAGAGACTAGTTTTTCGACAAATTTTCTGGAACCAATTGCTTTGTCTGTGCTATTTGTTCCTTTTAAAATTTCGTCTAAAATAATAAAGTAATTATCTTCTTTTATAGCATCAACAATATACTTTAATCGAGTTAATTCAGAAAAGAAATAACTACTGTCGTCTGTTAAACTATCGCTTGTTCGCATGCTAGTAATTAGTTTTACAGGACTGTAAACAGAAGACGTTGCACATACTGGCAAACCTACATTTGCCATTACAATATGCAAAGATACTGTGCGTAAAAAGGTACTTTTTCCTGCCATATTTGCTCCAGTGATAATAAAAAACTGCTGGTTTTTTATTTCAAAATTATTGTCAATACGTTTATCTGGATGTAATAAAGGGTGACCTAACTGATTTACTTTAGTGTCTTGATTAACCTCAACAATATCTGGATACACATAGTGCTGGTGGTTAAAGGCGTAATTACCTAAGCTATTATAAGCATCAAAAAAGCTAACTACTTCAAACCAATGACTTACTGTGGATTTATAATTGTCTATCCATTGCTCAATAGTATACGTGTGCTTTATATCTGTTAAAAAATAACCATTTCCGAAGATTGCAGAAATTAAATTATTGCGATTATCCAAAGCGTCCATTGCTTTTGACAATTCGTTTAAAATAGTAGAAGCTTTTTTGTCTTTTAAGTTAATCTTAGCTTGTTTTTCTAGCAATAATTTTGAAGTAAATGTTTCGTTTTCAATAGCATGCAACAATGCTGCATATTGTCTAAACGTATCGCGCATTTTGTCTGTGTTGGCGCTTAGCATATTAATTTTTTTTAGGTAACGACTAGTAATTAATAACCCAACAAATATCCAATATCCAAGTATCGCTAATGGAATAATCTTAGTTAATGCTAGTCCAATAATCGTTACTGTAGCAATTGAAACAACTAAAGGTAGATACTTAAACACTTGTGGTAAGAACGGTTGGTGCGATTGTAAAAATTTAAGAATGGCTTTGGCTTCCGTGTCTACTTGTATCAAACTTGCGGTAGCCTGAAACTGTTGTCGCCATCCTGCTTTTTGAGACAATTCTTTAATGGCATCTTGCCTTTTAGTAATATCTTTAATTTCATTAGCTTTTAAACTATTGGCAAGTGTAATTGTACCATCGACTGTTGCTGTTCTGTCTAAAAACTGAAAAAAGCTACCACGTCCAAACAAATCGATATCTAAAGCATAGTTATGGGTAGAATTTAGAAACTGTAAGCCTTCTTGTTTATGAAAAAAATCTCCTGATGCTATTCTAATTTCTTCTTGATTAATCTTTAACAATTCTTGTTTTAAAAGATAGGTAGATTTTATATTGGTATAATACGATAATAATATAATAAATAAAACAGAACCAACTATTAAAACACCTCCAAATACTACCCAATTACCAAATGTAAAATACAATCCAACTGCTGTTACAACAAATACTAATAATCTAGCTACACTTAAGCTAGTTAATTGTTTATAAAGTTTAGAAATCTCGGAAGTATACTTTATACTATTGGAATTGTAATAATCGATTGTTTTTGTCATATAGTTAGCAAACTTAATAAAGTTATATATTTGTAAAATAAACAATATTCGAAAATAAATGTTATATAAAAATAGATTTGTAATACTATTTTTACTGTCCATTGTAGTTTTTAGCTGCAATACATCTTCTCCAGAAAACAAAACACCTAAAAACTATCTTCTTGAGCAACTCACTCCCGAAGAAACTGGTGTTGATTTCTCCAATCAATTAAAAGAAGATGAAAACCATAGTATAATTAATTACATATATTTTTACAATGGTAGTGGTCTTTGTGCAGGAGATATCAATAATGATGGTTTAAGCGATTTGTATTTTGTGTCTAATCAAGGACAAAATAAATTATACCTTAATAAAGGGAATCTTCAATTTGAAGATATCACAAAAAGTGCGAATATAAATTCTAATTCAGACTGGAATACAGGTGCCACAATGGTAGATATTAATAATGACGGTTTTTTAGATATTTATTTATGTTCTGTTTCTGGAATACTTGATTTTAAAGGTCGTAACGAACTTTTTGTAAATAATGGTGATGGTACATTTACTGAAAAAGCTAAAGAGTATGGATTAGATTTCTCAGGGTATTCTACACAATCTTACTTTTTTGATTATGATAAAGATGACGATTTGGATGTGTACATTGTCAATCATGCAGTACATACTAATCTGTCATATGGTCCTGCGTCACAAAGAAATAACAGAGCGGATTTAGTTGGTGACGTCTTATTAAAAAACGATAACGGTAAGTTTGTTGATGTTAGCGAAGAGGCTAATATTTTTGGTGGACCTAATGGTTACGGGTTAAGTGCCTCTATAGCAGATTTTAATAATGATGGTTGGGATGATATTTATGTGTGTAACGATTTTCATGAAGATGACTATTATTATATAAATAACCAAGATGGGACGTTTACAGAAAGTCTATCGGATGCGTTTTCTACCATTAGTCGATTTTCTATGGGAAGTGATGCAGCAGATATCAATGGAGATGGATTTGTAGACTTGATAACTTTAGACATGCTTCCAGATCAAGAAAAAGTCATTAAACAGACTGAAGGTGATGATGCCATGTATAACATGCAAAAACAGTTAAAAAAGCTTGGTTACAGAGATCAAATATCCAGAAATATGCTTCAAATAAATAATAAAGGAGACTATTTTATAGAAACAGCATCTTTTAATAACATTGAAGATACAGATTGGAGTTGGGGACCGCTTTTTGCAGATTTCGACAATGATGGCTATCAAGATTTATTTATTTGCAATGGTATAATAAGACGACCAAATGATTTAGATTTTAGAAAATACGTATCTAGTACCTTTAAAAAATACGGTAGTCACGAGGGTTTAAAATGGTTATATAAATCTATTGACAAAATGCCTACTGGCGAATCTTCCAACAGGATTTTTAAAGGAAACAACAGCAAGTTTGAAGATAAAACTGGACATTGGATAGCAGATACTCCATCGTTTTCTAATGGAGGTATTTATATAGATTTAGATTTGGATGGCGACTTAGATATTGTCACCAATAACCTTAACGGAAAAGCCGAAATTTTTAGAAATAAAACTAACAAAAGTAAAAACCATTTAACCCTAACATTTAATTATAAAGGCAATAACAAAGAAGGTTTAGGAACTAAAGCAATTCTGTATTCCAATGGGACCTCACAGTTTAAACAACTATATAAATCAAGAGGGTTTTTATCTGCTGGAGACGGAAAACTATATTTTGGATTAGGTGATAATTCTGTGGATTCATTACATATTATTTGGCCTAATAATAAGCTACAAAAAATTACTACGGTTGACATTAACAAAAATCTTAAAATCGATTATCAAGATTCAGAAACACCTTATTCATATCCTAATTTAAAAGCGAATACGATCTTCAAAAAAGAAGCTTTAATAGATTACACACATATTGAAGATACTTATGACGATTTTTTCCATGAACGATTAATACCATATAGAGTCTCTATTCAAGGTCCTGCAGTAGCAATTGCTGATATTGACAATAATGGATTTGAAGATATTTTTATTGGTAATACCTCTGGTAAAAAGGCAAAGTTATTTATGAATAATGGTTTATCATTTAATGAAAAAGAAGTTGCCGATATCCAAAAAGACTTGCTATTTGAAGACAATGTAGCTACATTTTTTGATGCAGATGGTGACTCGGATTTAGATCTTTATATTGGTTCTGGAATAGAACTTATTAGAAGAAAAGCGTTTGAAAACGACCGATTGTATATTAACAACAACAATACCTTTGAAAAATCCACTAATAAAATTCCAGATAATTTAAATAATACCTCAAGTGTGGTGGCTTATGATTATGATCAAGATGGAGACCAAGATTTATTTGTCGGTAATTTATCTAATCCAGATCATTTTGGGTTAAATCCAACCTCTTACATTTTGGTTAATGATGGTCAAGGTAATTTTACTAAAGACCAAACTTTTAGCTTAAATGTAAAGGTCACTTCTGCAACTTGGAGAGATATTAATAATGATGGAGTTAAAGATTTATTAGTGTCTTCAGAGTGGGATTCGCCTAAAATATATATCAATAATACAGGTAGTTTAAGCCCAATAGAAATTCCTGAACATTTAAATGGACTTTGGCAAACCATTACAACTTATGATATTGATGCAGATGGAGATGAAGATATTTTATTAGGAAACTGGGGGGAAAACACTAGATTCAATAAGGTTTCAACCGAGTCACCTTTACGAATGTATAATTCAGATTTTGATAATAATGGAACAAACGAAACCATATTAGCCTATAAAATTGACGACAACTATTATCCAGTTAACTCTAAAGACGAGTTAGCCTCACAAATGAATATAATTAGTAAACGCTTTGTGGACTATAAAGATTTTTCGCTTAGACCTATTGAAGAAGTCTTAACACCTCAAGCGCTAAAAAAGACGACTATCAACGAGGTACAAACATTAGCTTCTGGTTATCTTGAAAATAATAACGGAACGTTTAACACGTTTATTGAGTTTAAAGCCCAATTACAATTGGCACCAATCAACTCGTTTGATGAAGTTACAATCAATAACGAAAAAGGATTGATAGTTAGTGGTAATTCTAACAAAGTTGGTACTTATCATGGTGCCTATTTAGCATTAAAAGGTATCTTTTTGAAAACAAATGAAGACTTTGAACAAGTTTCAAATTACGGAATTGAGCCTTTTAATGGGCAAGTCAAACAGACTGGGCTTATAAAAATGAAGAACAAAGATGTTTTTTATGTAATAACTAATAATGAAGAGCTTAAAACTTACACCTCAAATTAACATATTATGATTTTTAAGGTTAAACATATCCTTTCTATTTTAATAGTTTTAGTACTTTTTTCTTGTCAAGAAAAAAGTACACCTATTACAATAACACCTAATCATTTTCATGAAACGGTTGACCAACTAACCAAAGTCATGATTCATGATGTGTTTTCGCCACCAGTTGCTAGTAGAATTTATGTGTATCCTAATATTGCTGCTTATGAAGTGATTAGTTATAATAACAAGACCTACAACTCACTAACTAATCAACTAAATGATTTTGAGCAGTTTCCAGACATTCCTTTAAATGAAAATACCAACACACCATTAGCAGCCCTTATTGCTTACATGGAAGTAAGTAAGGAATTAGTGTTTTCTAGAGAAAAACTTCTTGTTTACACAGACAGTTTATACAACCATTGGTCAAAAACTAATTCAAAAGAATTTAATGACGCCAAACTGTTTGGAGAGCAAGTTGCAAATCATGTAAAAAACTGGATGCATAAGGATAAGTATATTGAAACCCGAAATATGCCTGTCCATAATATTTTAACAGACGATCCTTTTAAATGGATACCTACTCCTCCAGCGTTTATGGCTGGTATAGAACCACACTGGAATAAAATAAGACCACTAATCTTAGACTCAACTAACCAGTTTAAGCCTAAAGCACCTCCTACACCTTCTTTAGACAAGAGTAGTGATTTTTACAAAGAACTCATGGAAGTTTACGCCATAGGAAATTTAATTAGAGAAGATGGTAACGATTCAGAAAAGCTAAATATTGCAAGGTTTTGGGACTGTAATCCTTATGTGTCTGTAAACAAAGGACACTTTATGTTTGCAGAGAAAAAGATTACTCCTGGAGCACATTGGATTGGCATTTGTAAAATAGCTTGTCAAGACGCTAAAAAAGATTTTGAAAGTACAATCTATGCTTATACCAAAACATCCATAGCAATTAATGATGCTTTTATTAGTTGTTGGGATGAAAAATATAGAAGTAATTTAGTAAGGCCAGAAACCTTAATCAATAATCATATTGATAATGCTTGGTTACCTTTATTACAAACACCTCCATTTCCAGAATATACTAGTGGACATTCAGTGGTTTCAGGTGCAGCAGCAGAAGTATTAACCACTATTTTTGGAGATCATTTTGCATTTGATGACACTACTGAACTACCATATGGTTTAGGAGTTAGACAATTTTCATCCTTTAGAAATGCTGCTCAAGAAGCAGCAATTAGCAGGTTTTATGGCGGAATCCATTATATGTCTGCTGTAGAATTAGGTCTAGAACAAGGTAAAAAAATAGGACATTTTGTGAATGATAATATTACCTTTAATGCAAATAAAAACCCAAGCGTTAGCTTAGGTTTTTAGTGATATAATTTATTTTAAAAGTGTGTTTACCCTTTTAAACTCGCTGCTAAATATTCGCGATTCATACGTGCAATATTTTCTAATGAGATGCCTTTAGGACATTCCACTTCACATGCTCCAGTGTTGGTACAATTACCAAAACCTTCTGCATCCATTTGGTTAACCATATTTAAAACACGCTCAGTCGCTTCTACTTGACCTTGAGGTAATAATGCAAATTGAGATACTTTAGCTCCTACAAATAACATTGCAGAAGAGTTTTTACACGTTGCAACACAAGCACCACAACCAATACAAGTTGCTGCAGAAAACGCATCATCTGCATCTTCTTTATTAACTGGAATTGCGTTAGCATCAATTGTATTTCCAGAAGTATTTACAGATATAAATCCTCCAGCATGTTGTATACGGTCAAAAGCAGTTCTATCTACTACTAAATCCTTAATTACAGGAAATGCTTTAGCACGAAATGGTTCTATAAAAATAGTATCACCATCTTTAAACATACGCATATGTAATTGACAAGTGGTTACACCTCTATCTGGTCCATGCGCTTCTCCATTTATGTATAAAGAACAAGATCCACAAATACCTTCACGACAATCATGATCAAATGCTACTGGCTCTTCTCCTTTTTCTATTAATTCGTTATTTAAAACGTCTAACATTTCAAGAAAAGACATATCTGGTGACACATCGTTGATGTTGTAATCAACCATTTTCCCTTTATCGTTAGCGTCTTTTTGACGCCATATTTTTAACGTTAAATTCATAGCTTTTCTTTATTTATTTTCAAAATTCATATTAGACAAAAGCTTTTTGATTTTAGAATTCTCTTTATCCTTAATTCTATCATAAGCTTCCATTGCTTTTGCTATATTATCTTCTTTTTCTTCAGTTTTATCAGCATTAACTACATTGGCATTGATATGTTTTCTCAAAACTTTTTTTATACGTTTAACATGCTTTTTATTAGTCGGCTCATATGGCTCTACTCCCACAGCAGCTATAAACATTCCCATTTTTGCTCTTAAGTCTATAACGTAAGTTTTATTAGCTTCTAAATTTGCCTCAACAAAATCTCTATTCTCTGATGCTGCCCAAAATAAATGCTCACCTGGGTCACACTCATAAATAAAATAAGCGCCTGAAGGAAGTGCCCCTAAAAATTTATCTTTATCATAAACTCTAAAATTAAGTCCAGCACCAAGGTTATTACTTCTCATAATATATACTAAAGACTTTCCTTCGGTTGGCTTTTCTAATACTTGAGAGGTAGCTTTATATGATGTAAAAGCAAATACTATTAATAAAATGGTTGTTATTTTTTTCATTTCTTAAATACTCTATTTATAACTTCTTTCTTTTACTTGAATATTCTCGTATACTAAGTCTTCTTTATGAAGCACTGCATCTTTTGGTTCTCCTTTATATTCCCAAGCAGATACATATTGGAACTCTTTACGACGCATTGCTTCACCTTCAGGTGTTTGATACTCTTCTCTAAAGTGTCCACCAGCAGATTCTTCACGCTGTAACGCGTCCTTAGCAAATAATTCTCCTAGTTCTAAAAAGTCTGCTACACGTCCTGCTTTGGCTAATTCTTCATTAAACTCGTTTGCAGTTCCTGGTACTTTAACATCTTTCCAGAATTCTGCTCTTAACTCAGAAATTTCAGTAATTGCAGATTTTAGATCTTCAGCATTTCTAGCCATTCCACATTTATTCCACATGATTTTTCCTAATCGCTTATGGAAATAATCTACAGAATGTGTCCCATTATTATTAATTAAATGGTCAATATTTTTTCTAACTTCAGCTTCAGCATCATCAAACTCTTTAGTATCTGTAGGTATTGGACCTGTTCTAATATCATCAGATAAATAATCTCCTATCGTGTATGGCAATACAAAATAACCATCTGCTAAACCTTGCATTAATGCAGATGCACCTAAACGGTTAGCACCATGATCAGAGAAGTTTGCTTCTCCTATTGCATATAAACCAGGTACTGTTGTCATTAAATTATAATCTACCCAAATTCCTCCCATAGTATAATGTACCGCAGGATAAATCATCATAGGTGTTTCGTATGGGTTTTCATCAACAATCTTCTCATACATTTGGAATAAGTTACCGTACTTATTCTTAACCACTTCTTGCCCTAACTTTTTAACTAAAGCAGCATCGTTTTCATCTAAACCTTTAACGTGTGCTTGTTCTTTTCCGTATCGCTCTATTGCTGCTGCAAAATCCAAGTATACAGCTTCACCAGTTGCATTTACACCATAACCAGCATCACAACGTTCTTTAGCTGCACGAGAAGCTACATCACGTGGTACTAGGTTACCAAATGCTGGATAACGACGCTCTAAATAGTAATCGCGATCTTCTTCAGCAATCTGTGTAGGCTTTAATGTTTTGTTTCTTATTGCTTCAACATCTTCTTTCTTTTTTGGTACCCAAATACGTCCATCGTTACGTAACGACTCTGACATTAAGGTTAATTTAGATTGATGGTCTCCAGAGACTGGAATACAAGTTGGGTGAATTTGTGTATAACAAGGGTTTGCAAAAAAGGCACCACGTTTGTGAGCTTTCCATGCTGCAGTTACATTACTTCCCATTGCATTAGTTGATAAGAAAAACACGTTACCATAACCACCTGTACCTAAAACGACAGCGTGAGCTGAATGTCTTTCAATGTCACCAGTAATTAAATTACGTGTTATAATTCCTCTTGCTTTACCATCTACTTTTACAACGTCAAGCATTTCATGACGGTTGTACATTTTTATTTTTCCACGTCCTATTTGACGGTTCATTGCAGAGTATGCTCCTAGTAATAACTGCTGACCTGTTTGTCCTGCAGCATAAAACGTACGAGACACTAAAACTCCACCAAATGAGCGGTTATCTAACAGTCCACCATACTCGCGAGCAAAAGGAACACCTTGAGCCACACATTGATCGATAATGTTAGTTGACACCTCTGCTAAACGATACACGTTAGCTTCGCGAGAACGATAATCACCTCCTTTTACAGTATCGTAAAACAATCTGTAGGTAGAATCTCCATCTCCTTGGTAATTTTTTGCTGCATTAATTCCACCTTGTGCTGCAATAGAGTGAGCACGTCTAGGAGAATCCTGAAAGCAAAATGCTTTTACATTATAACCTAACTCTGCTAAAGTAGCAGCAGCAGATCCACCAGCTAAACCTGTACCAACAACAATAACATCTATGTTACGTTTGTTAGCAGGATTTACTAAATCTATGTGATTTTTATAATTAGTCCATTTGTCTGCAAGTGGACCTTGAGGTATTTTAGAATCTAAAGCCATATTAGATATTGTTTTTAATGATTAAAGTGATGAAATAATGCAATGAAAATAAATCCTAACGGAATACCAATTGCATATACTTTGCTAAATCCCTTTAATCCTTTGGTGTATTTATTATTTGCTCCAACAGATTGGAAAGCAGAATTAAATCCGTGTAATAAGTGTAGTGCTAAAAACACAAATCCAATACAATATAAGGCGACACGCCAAATTGGTTCAAACTTATGTACTAACTCTTCATAATATCTAAACTCACCATTAGGTAAAGTCCCTGACATATCTCCTACAATATATTTAGTGTTGATTTCTGGAATCCAAAAATCTATAAAATGAATAACTAAGAACACTAAAATGAAACCACCACTCCAAATCATGTTTCGGCTCATCCAAGTAGAATTTGCTGATCCATTATTTTTAGCGTAGCTAATTGCTCTTGCTCTGTTGTTTTGGATTTCTAAAATAAATCCCATAACAAAATGAAAAATAACACCAAAAATCAATACTGGTTGCAACAAGTATTGAACAGCCCAAAACGTTCCCATAAAGTGAGACGCTTCATTAAAAGCATCTGGACTAAAAACAGAAAGGATATTGATTGCAAAATGTTGTAAAATGAAAATCATAAGAAAGAGTGCTGAAAGTGCCATAGCAAACTTTCTTCCTATTGAAGAATTAAAAATTCCGCTCATTATAATTGTAGTTAATTATTTGTTATACAAAGATAAGGCTCAATGCATACTGAAACAAATTTTAACTATTTTTTATGCTATTTAGAATGTGTTTAAGTAAGTGATATTTATTCTACTTCAAAACTCTTTTCTACACCATCTATTTTGACTTTATACTTTCCTTTAACAAGGTAATATTTATCATTTTTAGCTTTATTAATGTCAAGAGTTGTATTATCCTTCATTAAGGCTTTTCTTCCTTTTTCATGGATGGTTAAATCGTAATTTACATAATTAAATCCTTGATCTAGTTGTACTGAAAAATTTTGAAGTTCTTTATTATTTTCAGATAGTATTGTCACGTCTTTTTTCCCCGAAGTATTGCTATATACTTTAATTGTAGTACTTGGTTCAAACGGTTGCATCCATTTACTCCATGAGTTTCCCCAACGTGAATAATAGCGAATAGCATCCAAGTCGAAAATAGTAAGCTGATTACGTAAAGTCATACCAGCATCAAACTTTTGAAGTGGTGCTACATTGGCTTTGTAAATACTTCTTCCATGAGTTCCTAACAGTAAATCATTGCTTTCTTTTTGCATTTTAATATCATGTACTGCTACAGCAGGTAAGTTATTGGAAAACGCATTCCAATTTTCGCCATTATTAAAGCTTACATATGCTCCATTATCTGTTCCTAAATACAAAATATTGTCTTTAACTTCATCTTCAATAATGACATTCACAGGTGACTTTGGTATATTTCCATTAATTGGTTTCCAAGTTTGTCCATAATTATCACTCATATAAACGTAGGTGTTAAAATCATCATTTCTGTAACCATTTAAAGTAGCATAAACACGTTCTTTTTTATGCTTAGAAGCCACCACACGACTGACCCATAAATTTGCTGGTAAGTTTGTTGAAATATTATCCCAAGTGGCACCTTGATTTTTAGTCACATGGATTAATCCATCGTCACTACCAACGTATATTAGTCCAAACTCAAAAGGAGATTCGCTAATAGTAGTTAACGTTCCGTAAGCCACATTACCTTGTTTTCCGCCTTGTGTTACATCGTTACTTATAGCTTTCCATGTATCACCTTTATCTAAAGATCGCATTAACTTATTACCACCTAAATACAGAATATCTTGATTATGACGTGATAAATGAATGGGTGTTTGCCAATTAAATCTGTATGGTTTTTCGCCTAATTCATGCTTAGGTTGAATATAGGTTTGATCTCCAGTCTCGCGATTTAATCTAAAATAATTTCCGAATTGATACCCAGTGTAAACTATGTTAGGATTACGGTTGTCAATCTCTATTTGCATTCCATCTCCTCCCATAATACTTTCCCAAGGATACTGTCCTGATTGGTGCCAAGCTTTGTTTTCTGGAGCGTTGTGTGCACCAACCCAAACACCGTTATCTTGCAATCCACCATACACACGATATGGGTTTTGGTTATCTACATTAATAGCATAAAATTGTCCTACAGAAGGCGAGTTGTTTTTAATCCAATTCTTACCATCATCGTAAGAAATATTAACTCCTCCATCATTACCATTAACTAAATGGTTAGGGTTTTTTGGGTTTATCCATAGTGCGTGGTGATCTGCATGCACATTTTCTGCACTTATAGAGGTAAACGTTTGTCCACCATCTTTAGATTTTAAAATAGGCACACCATAGATATAAATATTATTCTGGTTAACAGGTGACACGTGTACATGCCCAAAATAGTAACCATAACTATAATATAAATCGTCCAGATAATCGTCGTGAGTTTTGCTCCATGTTTGTCCACCATCTGTACTTTTATAGACTTCTGCTCCAATAACTGGTGTGTCAAACAACATAGAATTAGCATCTTCTAAATAATGAGCTAAGTCTATTGGTTTTACATTTCCGCTACGTACCATTTGCTTCACATTTTCTGCTCTGTATTTTTCTTGAAAACCATTTGTCTTTAAAAACCCATTTAACTTTTTATCCTCTAAGTTTAAGAACTCGGTAGTACTCATGGTTTTAAAATCGTCTTTTTGCAAACCTCTTCGTTCTTCTTTTTTTCCTTTAGAAGGTCGTCTAAATTGGCTATCATGAATCGCATAAACAATATTATTATCATAAACCGCCAAGCCAATACGTCCTACACCATTTCCTGTAGGGAAACCACTTTTTTCTGTGGACACTTTAGTCCAAGTCTCACCAGCATCTGTACTTTTATAAATAGCCGAATTATTTCCACTTCCATCAAAATTCCATGCTTTTCTATCTTTTGTCCATGACGAAGCAAACATCACATTATAATCGTTTGGCGAATGCTGCACATCTATAATTCCGCTAACCTCATCCACATACAAGGTTTTAGTCCAAGTTAGTCCTCCATCTTTAGTTTTATAAATTCCTCTGTCGTTACTTTTAGTATATAAAGCACCTGTCACTCCAACAACTACTTCGTTAGCATTATTAGGGTTTATTAATATGCGTCCAATATGTTGCGAGTTTGGTAAACCTACGTTTTGCCACGTTTTTCCGTTATCTGTAGATTTTAAAATCCCAATTCCAGCGTAGGAAGAACGCGAAGCATTATTCTCTCCTGTACCTACCCAAATAGTTCTATTTTTCCAATCGACTCCTATATCACCAACATTTTGCGTGGAAGAACTGTCTAAAATAGGTGTGAAAGTTGTTCCATTGTTGGTGGTATGCCAAACACCACCAGATGCGTAGCCTACATAAAATTCTGTTGGGTTTTCTGGATTTACATCTAAATCGGTAACACGACCACTCATAACTGTTGGTCCAATGTTTTCAAAAGGAATGTTTTTAACTATCGATTGCTGTTGAGCAGATAGTTGAAAAGTCAAAAAACATAAAATAGATAGAATATAATAGCGCATAGTTTGTAAAATTAAAGATGAAAGATAATTAAAGTTCATTCAACCTCAAAGCTTAATAATAATTTTAAGAGTGACCAGACCTTTAAGCTACCTAGAATCTTCAAATTAAAGACCTCTTTATTATTACATCTGTTTTAAAGTTGTTATTTTTGAGAAAGACAAATTAATAAATTAAGATTTCCATACTTATGGAAATTAAAAATATGTTTTTCAATGAAATACCATAAAATAGACTCCAAACTCTTTATCAAAAACCGCAAGAATTTTGCTGCGCAAATGCAACCAAAAAGTATTGCTTTTTTTAACTCTAACGATATTTATCCAATAAGTGCAGATAGTACTATGCCTTTTGAGCAACACAGAGACATCTTTTATTTAAGTGGTGTGGATCAAGAAGAAAGTATTTTAGTCCTATTTCCTGACTGTCCAAACCCTAAAAACAGAGAAGTATTATTTTTAAAAGAAACTAACGAGCATATTGCAGTTTGGGAAGGCGAAAAGCTAACTAAAGATGCTGCTTTTAAAACTAGCGGAATCAAAACCGTGTATTGGATACAAGACTTAGACAAAGTTTTGTTTGAAATGATGACACAAGCAGAAACCGTTTACATCAATACCAACGAACATTACAGAGCCAATGTAGAAACCGAAACTAGAGAAGATCGTTTTACCAAATGGCTTAAAGACAAATATCCTGCGCATCGTGTCGCGAAGAGTAATCCTATTTTACAACGTTTACGCTCTGTAAAAGACCAAATAGAAATTGATTTAATCCAACACGCGTGTGATATTACCGAAAAAGGATTTAGACGTGTTTTAGATTTTGTAAAACCTGGTGTTTGGGAGTTTGATATTGAAGCCGAATTTATGCACGAGTTTTTACGTAACCGTTCCAAAAAATTCGCTTATACACCAATTGTAGCGTCTGGAAATAATGCTAATGTGTTGCATTATATAGAGAATAACCAGCAATGTCAAGCAGGTGATTTAATTTTGCTAGATGTTGGTGCAGAATATGCCAATTACAGTAGTGACATGTCACGTACTATTCCTGTTTCAGGACGGTTTACAAAGCGTCAAAAAGAGGTATATAATGCAGTTAACCGAGTAAAAAATGAAGCCACAAAACTATTAGTCCCTGGAACTTTATGGAAAGAATACCATGAAGAAGTCGGTAAAATCATTACCAAAGAGTTGTTAGACTTAAAACTACTAGATAAGACAGATGTAAAAAACGAAAATCCAGAATGGCCAGCTTATAAAAAATACTTTATGCATGGGACGTCTCACCATATGGGATTAGACACGCATGACTACGGGATTTTAACCGAGCCTATGCAACCTAATATGGTATTTACTGTTGAGCCAGGAATTTATATACCTGACGAAGGGTTTGGAATTAGATTAGAAGACGATGTGGTGATTCAAAAAACAGGAGAACCTTTTAATTTAATGCGAAATATACCTATTGAAGCAGATGAGATTGAGGAGTTAATGAACAAATAATAGTGCATAATTTTAAAAAAAGAGAGCCTTTACAGCTCTCTTTTTTAATTAGTAGAAATTTTGACTTTCAAAAAAAAAATCTGCTAACTTCGTTTAATGACTGATATAAAACATTGAAACGTTTTCATATCATATAAGTTGTAACACATTTAACCAAACCAATAAAAATTGAGTAAATTAAGTGAATTAATAGACCAAATCACGGAATTCGGAATTAATCCAAAAGTGGAATTGACCAACAAAACTGATGTTCTGAAAAAACTGTTAGTTGGAATTTACTCGGAATTTATAAATGTGGAATTTGAATTTGACGAAACGGATTATGATGAAGAACCTGATTTTGATTACAACGAAATAAAAGAAAATGTTAAGTCTAATTTCCCTGACTTCGATTGGTATAGAATAGTTTTGGATTCAAACAAAATGGAACCTAATATTGAAATCGGAATTGGAGACGAATTGGACGATTTGACTGACATTATAAAAGATTTGTTGGAAGTTAAATGGAGATTGGAAAATACCAGCGTGAATGACGCTCTTTGGACTTTTGAGTTTTTTATGCGAACACACTCTGAACAGCATTTAGTAGATTTATTAAAACGACTGAAAGAAAGGAATGAGTAGCATTTTAGAACCAAAGAAAATAAAATGGACGAAAGGAATGTCAATTATAAGTTTCATTCTCATTTTAATGATATTCATAATCGATAATATCAAAGAACCTTTATTTGGATTAAAAGATGGTTATGCACCATATAATTTTGGTCTGTACATATTCATAGTTGGACCTTCGATGTTATTATCGTTTGTTTTAAGCATAATTGTAACAGTTAGAATTATTAAATATTGGAAAGTTTGGCCAAATTCAAATAGTAAATATTTATTTTTTGGGCTTGCTCTACCTGCAATAATAATTTATATTGATTTGCTAATTAGAATATTTAAAAATTAAAAACGTTTTACAACAACGTGTATAATTCATTGCTAGTACTCTCCTACTTACGAAAATCCTCGCGGATTTTCTATTCGGTTTGTATTTGCTAAATTAGTTGCTGAAACACGCAACGAAATCATACACAAACACGTTAAACGAAAGATTATTAAATTAAAATTTTACCTTTACACAAATTGTTAATTATTTAACAGCATGAAAACTATTGCTTCCTGTGTAGAAGACATTTTAATGACGCAACCTTTTTTAGAAGAAGCCTTGTCTAGACATATTATTAATTATTCTGCTTTAGCTGAAGAACTGAATGCACCAATTAGTGCTATATTAGGTAAACCTATAAAATCTGGAGCCATCATGATGGCTTTGCGACGTTATAACACACCTAACACTACTCTACGTCATTCTTTAAAATTAAAACGTGCGCTACAAAAATTAGGAGATATTACAGTACGCTCTAACCTTAGTGACTTTACGTTTCAAAATTCGGAAACCCTAATACAAAGTCACACCAAAATTTTAGAGCAAGTAGAAGCTAACAAAGATATTTTTTACGCCTTTACTAGAGGAATTTTTGAGAGCAATATTATTATTTCAAGTTCTGAAAACAAACAAGTTTTAGCGTGTTTTTCTGCTGAAAAGCAAATAGGATTACAAGAACATTTATCTGCCATAAGTGTACGTTTGCCTAAAGATAACTCCAAAGTATCTGGTTTGTATTACCAAATCTTTAAACGATTAGCTTGGGAGAACATACCTATTTATGAAGTGGTTTCAACCACCAATGAGTTTACTATTTTGGTTGAAGACCATGTGGTGGACAAAGCGTTTTCTGTGATTAAAAATTTGAAGAATTAACTCTTTTTTACAATTAATTCGCCAGCTTTTAAAGCTTTATTATAATTAGCTTCAACTGTAGTTTGTAAACCAAAAAACTTAGTGCCATCTTTTTTCTTTAACACCACATATGTATTACCATTGTCTTTGGTTATGACCTCATCTACCAAAACTTCATTATTAATAACAGGTGTATAGCTAGCTAATTTACCACGTTTTACTAATGTGTTTAATTTAGGAAAATCTATTTGGTTATAAAATTGTGCAGAAGGTGATTTTACTATCAACACATCGCCAACTTTAGGTGTGTTTTGAGCAAATGAAAACAAACAAACGCAAATAAATGATAAGGTTAATAGTAGCTTTTTCATGAGTAAAAGGTATTAATTTGATACTCAAATTTAAGAAAAGCTTTTCTTTTTATGAAACAAATTAACCAAAACAAAACCAATAAAAGCAGGTAATACCCAACCCAAACTATCTTTTGCAAATGGAATGTAACCCATTATTTGTCTTAAAGTATCTGAAGGACTTAAAAACCCAACAACATCAGGAATACTAAAAATAAAGGTTAATATTACAACCACTTTAAATACTAAACTAGATGCGTATGCATTTGGAATGGCGTTTAGTAGTATAAGTACAATGGTTATAGGATAAATAAATAATAATATTGGTAATGCAATAACGATAATGGAGTTAAAATCTAGTTGCCCAACAACCACACCAAATACACAAGCGATTATTGCAGTAATTGTATAAACTAATTGCGAATTTTTAATTAAGCCTTTAAAATAGTCTGCTGTTCCAGTAACAATACCTACTGCTGTAGTAAAGCAAGCCAAAGAGATTAATACGCTTAAAACAGTGTTGCCAAAAGTTCCTAAAGCTTTTGTGCTTATTCCAGTTAGTAAATTAGCACGTTGCATATCACTACTTAACTCTTGATTTAGGTTAATTTCTGATCCATAAAAGGCTCCAACCGAAATTAATCCAGCATAAATAATAAATAAGCCAAAGCCAGCAATTAATCCTGACTTTTTAATTAAGTCTTTTTTAACTTCAAAAGAGGCATTAGATTTTAAGTTGATAGAAATAATAATAACAGCTCCAACCACTACTGCTCCAATAGCATCAAACGTTTGGTAGCCTTCTAATATTCCACTAGTAATAGGTACTTCAAATTGTGGAGTGTTTGTAATCATCTGTGTAGAAAATAAACCAATACCAATTACTAAAAGCAACATAATAACTATAAAAGGTGTCAAATATTTGCCAATAAGACTTAATATTTTTGAGCGGTTTAAAGCAAACACTAATACCAAAACAAAATAAATACTACTAGTTAACAATGGTGACGTCCCAAAGTTTGGATGTATGGCAATTTCATGCGTTGCTGCTGCAGTACGTGGTGACGGGATTGCGACTGCAATAACATAAATAAGCACACAATAAATTAAACTAAAAGCAGGAGATACTTTTTTACCAAAGTCATACAACGTCCCTTGTAATTTGGCGTGTGCATAAATCCCAATTATTGGTATAGCAACAGCTGTAATGATAAATCCTAGTGTAACCCAAAACCAATCGTCACCAGCTTTATAACCTAAAAGTGGTGGAAGTAGTAAGTTTCCTGCTCCAAAAAACAGAGAGAATAAGGCAAAACTGGTAATAAAAAGGTTTGTATTGGTTTTCAAATTAATTGGTTTTTTTAAGTTCTAAATTCTGGAAATCGAAACTAAAATCGGTAATTGGAGCAATATAATTCATGGTTGCACTAACTGCCTTCCCTTTTTCATTAAAAGTAAATTGTACAAAAACATCTGCATCATAGCTTCTGTTATTCCATTTTGCAACGTATGTTGTTGCGTTGTATGGCAACAATTGACCTGTTAACGTTTTAGAGTTCTTACAAATAATGGTTAAGCCATTATTGCTTTCAGAAATAATTACATCTCCAAACCAATCATCTGTATAAGTTCCAGTAATTGCTGAAGGTTTAGTAAGTGTTGGGCTGTTTTTCATTTTTGATACTTGTGCATACACACTTGCCTTTATACTATCGTTATACTTTAACCAATTGGTGTTGCTTTTACCTAAACGCTCTAACCAATTTCTATTGTCGTATCCTAAATAGCTATCTTTAATCGTATTGGTAATAGTTGTAAACGCAGAGCCATTCATTTGATTAGTTAATACAACTATTGCCAAATCCAAATCTGGAATCATAGTAAATTGTGTAACAGTTCCAAGCAGTCCACCTGTGTGATACACTTGTTTGTATCCACCTTTAACATCTGTAACAAACCAACCTAATCCATAACCTTTAAAATTAGAATCGTAACTGTCATTTTTTCTTACTTTTAAAGGGGTTTGGAGTTGCCAAAGCTCGTGAAACTGTTCCTCAGATAATAAACATTCGCCATTTTTGGTCACTGCATCATTCATTAAAAATTGTGCCCAAGTTAGCATATCTTCTACATTACTTACAATTCCTCCTGCTGCATTTGCAGTATCACTCCAATCATGCGGAATTTGCTCTAACTTACCATCTGCCAACGTATGCGCTTCAATGATATTTGATTTGTCCGTCACACGATTGTAAGAGGCTTTACTACTTGTCATTCCTATAGGCTTCATGATTTTAGTTTCAATAAACTCTTCCCATGACAATCCGCTTACACGTTTTAATACTTCTCCAGCAACAATAAACATGTTGTTATTATATTCAAAAGTGCTTCTAAAAGAGGATTGTGGTTCTAAATGTTTCACATTCTTAATAACGTCTTCCACTTTAAAATGACCATTTTCTGGAAAAAACATCAAATCGCCAGAGCCCAACCCTAATCCACTTCTGTGAGTGACTAAATCTCTAACGGTAAAATGTGCTGTAACCCATGGATCTTGTAATCTAAATTCTGGAATATGCTGTGTGACTTTATCATCCCATTTTAGCTTACCTTGATCTACCATCATGGCTAATGCAAAACAGGTAAAGCCTTTACTATTGGACGCAACACCAACTAAGGTGTTTTTATTCATCTCTTTTTTATTGGATAATGCGCGTACACCATGACCTTTGGCATAAACGACTTCACCATCTTTTATAATACCTACAGAAATCCCTGGAACTTCAAATGTTTTTAAGGTATTTTCTATAAGTTGGTCAAGCTGAGCCTCTTCGATTTGTGCCGAAATGAAATATGGACAGATTAAAAGTAGTAAGAATAGAACATTTTTTAGCTTCATAACAACGATTTTAAATATTGAAAGTCATCAAATATAGTAAAAATACTTCCGTGTAAAACGGAAGCAAAAACACAACAAATACTATCTTTGTTTTTATGACAATTACATACAAAAATGCATCTATTTGGTATACAGTAACTGGAAATGGACCTGCTATTGTTCTACTTCATGGGTTTTTAGAGGATAGCTCTATGTGGCGAGACTTAGTACCATTACTTTCCAAAAAAAATAAAGTAGTGTGCATAGATTTATTAGGTCATGGAAAAACCGAATCTATAGGTTATGTGCACACGATGGAAGATATGGCAGATGCTGTTTGTGCAATCTTAAAGTATTTAAAACTCAGAAAATATACATTTATTGGACACTCCATGGGTGGATATGTCGCACTGGCTTTTGCAAAACTATACACCAAAAACGTAAAAGGACTGTGCTTATTAAACTCTACTTACGAAGCTGATGACGAGGAGAGAAAACTATTAAGAACTAGAGCTAACAAAATGATTCAAACCAATTTTAACAATATGGTACGCATGAGTTTTGCTAATTTATTTAGTGCAGAAAGTAAAGTTAAACATCAAGAGGCTTTTGATGCTGCTTTACAAATTGCACTTAAAACACCACTACAAGGTTACATGGCTGCACAAGAAGGTATGAAGTTACGTGAAGATAATTCTAAATTTTATGCAAATGCGACATTTAAAAAGCAAATTATAATAGGTGAAAAAGACCCAGTTATAAATGTAGAAAGCACTATTGCTTTTGCTAAAAAATATTCTATTGACTATCAAGTGTTTAGTGAAGGACATATGTCTCATATTGAAAATAAGGAAGAATTCTTACAAGAAATAGTGCATTTCATCGAATAAATATAACTTTTTGTCGAAGTTGTTGTTTTTTGTTTATATATTAGAACATCGCTAATTATCAGATTGTTAATCTAATATGTAAAATCTCACAAAAAAACCTACTTATGAAAAAAGTTGAAAACATTAATAGACACAAAGGTAGTTTGTATTGTTCAATTTTTGGGCATAACTTTCAAGTTAGCAAAAAAGTGACTTATCATGTAAAAGAATATAACTGCTGCAATTGTAAAAAACAAATGACTACAAATGGCAATGGATATTTAACAGAGTTGACTGATAAGTTTAGAGAAATTAATTCGGTTTTAGAGCGTATTCATAAAAACAAAATGAAACGATTTGCTAAAAACAAAGAGGCCTTTTCTAATTTAAAAATGACCTCTTAATCTTTATCAAAACTATTCCAACCTTGAGCAGTTAGTTTTATTTTTTGATCAGCTCTAGTCACTAAGTGTGCTCCAGCATTTTCTTCTGTTATAAAACCAATAACCGTCAAATTTGGATTAGCTTTTATTTTTGGAAAATCTTCTTGAGAAATGGTCATTAATAATTCATAATCTTCACCTCCATTTAAGGCTATTGTCGTACTATCTAAGTTAAATTCTTCGCAAGTAGAGATTACTTGAGGGTCTAACGGTAACTTATTTTCATATAAATCGCATCCTACTTTACTATGCTTACATAGATGTAAAATCTCAGAAGATAACCCATCACTAATATCTATCATTGAGGTAGGCTTAACATCTAAATCTTGTAATAATTTAATGATATCTTTTCTAGCTTCTGGCTTTAATTGACGTTCTATTATATAGGTATAAGCATCTAAATCGGGTTGATTGTTTGGGTTAACTTTAAATACTTCTTTTTCACGTTCTAAAACTTGAAGACCTAAATAAGCACCTCCTAAATCTCCTGTAACCACTAATAAATCATTAGGTTTTGCTCCATCCCTATAAACTTCATTTCCTTTCTCAACTTGACCAATAGCAGTCACAGAAATAATTAATCCAGACGTTGATGACGTTGTATCTCCTCCAACTAAATCTACATTGTATAATTTACAAGCAGTTTGAATTCCTGCATATAATTCTTCAATTGCTTCTAAGGGAAAACGATTAGATACAGCTATAGAAACTGTAACTTGAGTTGCTTCTGCATTCATAGCATACACATCAGATAGGTTAACAATAACAGCCTTATAACCTAAATGCTTTAAAGGCATATAACTAAGATCGAAATGAACACCTTCTACTAAGAAGTCTGTGGTAACTACTACTCGTTTATTTTCAAATTCTAAAACAGCAGCATCATCACCAATAGTTTTAATGGTAGACTGTTGTTTAACTTCAAAGTTTTTAGATAAATGGTCAATTAATCCAAACTCTCCTAACTGACTTAATTCTGTACGCTGTTGATTTTTGTCTTCTATCATAGTGCAAAAATAGTAACCATAACTTAATAGTAGATAAAAAAGGAATGAAATTGTTTTTATCTTTTAAAAATTACATAGTAATCTGGAGAAATTAAGCAATTTAACACGCGTTTTAGGCTATTTGTCGGTAATTCTGCTAAATTTGTAACACTAAAATTTAGAAGAACTTAACCTGATGACTATTTCAAGAAAATTATTGACAACTTTAACATTAATAATTAGTCAATTAATAATGGCTCAAAGTCCGTGTGTTGGTGGTTTTGCAACTCAAACTATAGACGGTATAACAACTAGTTATCCTTGTGATGGATACGATTTAATGTCTCGAGTACCAATTTCAACTTTAGCAACCACTCTTGGTAACGAAGAAGGTAGCGATATTTGGGGTTGGACTGATCCATTAAATGGTGACGAGTATGCAATTGTGGCTACTACAAATAGCACAGCTTTTGTTAATATAACAGACCCAATTAATCCTATTTTTTTAGGCAGAATAGAAACTGCCAATGGTAATACCTCTTATTGGAGAGATGTAAAAGTGTACAACAATCATGCTTTTATAGTCGCAGACATTATTGGCAACCATGGTATGCAAGTTTTTGATTTGACTAATCTGCGTTCTGGACCAAATCCAGATTTAACCTACACTAGTAGTCCTTCCGATGGTAATGTTTTGAGGTTTCAAGGTGACAACGGTATAACTATAGGAAGTTGTCATAATATTGTAATAAACGAATCAGAGGGTATTGCTTATTTAGTTGGATGTGCTGGAGCTGCAAGTGGAGGTCCTGTTTTTGTAGATATTTCCACACCTTTAAGCCCAACAATAATTGGTAGTTATTCTGCTGCTGGTTATACACACGATGCTCAAGTTATTACATATAATGGAACAGATACTAATGCAGACATCAGTGGTGTATCAAGTTATGTTGGTAGAGAAATTTTGTTGGCAAGTAATGGTGGTTCAAATGATAGAGTTGTATTATTAGATGTAACGGACAAAACTAATCCACAGTTTATTTCAGAAATTACGTACCCAAATCCTGGATATGCACATCAAGGATGGTTCACAGAGGATCATCGTTATTTTATTTTTGGAGATGAAACAGACGAGCAATCCTATGGAAGCAATACCAGAACATTTGTTTTTGACCTCCTAGATTTAGATAATCCTGTGCTATCCTCAATTTACACAGGTCCTTCATCTGCAATAGACCATAATGGATACGTTAAAGGCGATTTATTTTACATGGCTAATTACAGAGCTGGCTTACGCATTTTAGATATAACTAATATAGGAGCAGCTACAAACTCTATGACAGAGATTGGTTATTTTGACACCTATCCTAACAATAATGGAACTGCTTTTAATGGTGCATGGAGTACATATCCTTACTTTAATAGCGGAAATATTGTTATTAGTGATATAGAACGCGGTTTATTTGTAGTTAGAGCAACTAATAACCCTTTAACTACTGAAGAGTTTAACTTAGAAACTACGTTTATACTCTCACCAAATCCAGCTAAATCAACTTCAACAGTAAAAGCTAGTAAAGGACAAACAATTACCTCTATTGAAATATATAATGTATTAGGTAAAAAGCTATTTTCTAAAAGCAATATTAATAAAGAAACTTTCGTTTTACCAATACAACAACTTAACAATGGCATATATCTAGTCAAGATTAACAATTCTACTTCTAAAAAATTAGTTGTCAATAAATAATACTATGAATCTACTTAAAAAGCTATTAAAATCTACTACTCTTATACTAACAGTTTGTGCTATAGTGTTAGTATATCAAAGTTGCTCAAACGACGATGATAATTCAGGAACTAACGCTCCTGACACTGATCAAGATGGTGTAGCTAATGCAGTAGATAATTGTCCAGATATCGCAAATCCCAATCAAGAAGATGCAGATAACGATGGTATTGGTGATGCTTGTGAGTTAGACAGTGATAACGATGGTATTATTGACGATTTAGATAATTGTCCAAACACGCCAAATCCAAATCAAGAAGATGCAGATAATAATGGTATAGGTGATGCTTGCGACACACAACAACCTCTACCTCAATTTCCGTGTGTAAATGGTATGGCTGGTCCGTATCCTTGTAATGGTTATGACTTGATGGCTGAAATAGACCTAGCTACTTTAAGTGGTATTGCTAATGCTGATGGAAGTGACATTTGGGGCTGGACAGACCCTTTAGATAATAAAGAGTATGCTATAATAGGACTTTCTAATAGTACGGCTTTTGTAGATATCACTGATGCTGCCAACCCTGTGTTTTTAGGAAGACTAAATACAAATGCTGGATCAAACGTTTGGCGAGATGTTAAAACTTACAACAATCATGCTTTTATAGTTGCTGATAATGTTGGACCACATGGTATGCAAGTGTTTGATTTAACGAGATTAAGAAATGTAACCAATGCACCAGAAACGTTTACTGCAGATGCAGTATTTAACGGTGTTGGAAGCTGTCATAATATTGTAATTAATGAAACTGAAGGCATTGCGTATTTAGTGGGTTGTGTAAGTACTAATGGAGGAGGTCCTATCTTTGTAGATATTTCGGACCCTACAAACCCAATTTACTTAGGAGATTATACTGCTGTAGGCTATACACACGATGCACAAGTGGTCACATATAATGGACCAGATTCTGATTATTCAGGTCGAGAAATTTACGTAGGTAGTAATGGTAATACAGATCAGGTCGTAATTTTAGATGTTACAGACAAATCAAATATCACTGAAATTAGTAGTTTCACCTATCCACAAACCTCTTATGCACATCAAGGTTGGTTTACAGATGATCAAAAATATTTTATCCTAGGTGACGAAACTGATGAAACGTCTTTTGGTTTTAATAGTAAGACAATCATTTTTGATTTCACAGACTTAGATAATCCTGTTTTACATGCAGATTACTTTGGACCAACACCTGCTATAGACCACAATGGATATGTTAAAGGTGATGAATATTATTTAGCAAACTACAGAGCTGGATTACGAGTTTTGGATATTTCTAATATCGATTCTACTACTAACCCAATGAACGAAACAGGTTTTTTTGATACTTACCCATCTAGTGACAGTGCTAATTACAATGGAGCATGGAGTGTCTATCCTTACTTTGCCAGTAATAATATAATTATTGGTGATATAGATAGTGGATTAATAATTGTTAGAAAAAGTAATTAATAATGCTTTTAAAATCGTCTTATTATTCTTCATTAACAATAATTATGATATTGTTATTTACCTCATCTTGTAAAGATGATGATAACCTTTTACCTGCTAATAACCCAACCTCAGCACAAGGAATTCTTGAACAAGTTACTACTTTAGGAGGCACAAAAAACGAAAGCGGACAATCCGTTAAAAACACCTCAGATGGTGGTTTTGTTATTTTAGGATTTACACAATCTATGGATGGAGATGTGATCACTAAAGACAATGAGAGTTATGATGTTTGGCTATTAAAATATGATGAAGATAGTCAATTAGAATGGTCAAAAACTTATGGTGGAACCAATGACGAAAGAGGTAATCAGGTCATTCAAACCCAAGATGGTGGCTACGCTATAATTGGACATACTTATAGTAGTGATGGTGATATTACTATCAACAATGGTCAGGAAGATTTTTGGGTTATTAAAACAGACGCACAAGGTAATTTAGTATGGCAAAAAACTTATGGTTACTCTGGAATAGATACTGGATATTCAATCTTGCAGACTAGTGATGGTGGTTATTTTATCACTGGTGTTTTAGATGTAACCGCTTCTGGTGGTGCAGGAAATACTAAAAGCTTACAAACACAACACGCTGGAGGTGATTATTGGACCCTAAAACTAGATCAAACTGGAACTATTCAATGGAGTAAGTACCTTGGTGGATTATTCACAGATACAGCTTTTGATGCTTTACAAACTGATGATAATGGCTTTTTAATTGTTGGTTCATCAGATAGTGAAGATACCGATATCTCTAACAATAAAGGGTCTTATGATTTTTGGGTAACTAAAGTCTCTTCTTCAGGAGTTTTACAATGGGAAAAATCTTTTGGTAGTACAGAAATTGATGAAGCTAGAGCAGTTATCGACTCTGGTGATGGTAATTATCTTATCATTGGAGATACCAGAGGAGAAGATACAGATGTTAGTTCAAATTTTGGAGCAGCAGATGTTTGGGTCATAAAAATTTCTCCTACTGGAGAATTACTTTGGGAAAAGACTTATGGTGGTGAAAACTTTGATGTAGGTCGTGCTATTGCGGTAACTAACGATAATGGTTTTGTTATCTGTGGAAGCTCTAGAAGCGCATCCGGAAACCTAACCGAAAACCAAGGACAAAATGATGCTTGGATTATTAAAATTGGTAGTTCAGGAAATCTAGTATGGCAACAAGCTGTTGGTGGAACAGATGTCGATTTTGCTTACGGTATTGCAGAGCTTGAAAACGGAACTATTATAACCGTTGGAGAATCCAGTAGTAATGATGTGGACATTACAGAAAACAAAGGGTTTACGGATTTACTGTTAATAGAAATACAATAAAAATGAAAAAGACATTATTACTTTTAATAGCATCTATTTTAGTAGTTGCTTGTCACGAAGATCCAGATGACAATACCACGCCATTAGCAAGCGTATCATTTAACTTCACACACCATTGGGATGACACGGTAATAGATAATAGTAATCTTCAAACCGAAATCGTTACAAACGAAAATGGAGAAGTAATTAGTATGAGTAGAATTAGATATCTAGTGTCAAAGTTTCAATTAGCGAATACATCTGGAGATATATATACTTTTGATGGTTACAAATTTACTGATGTTTCTGATGAAACGACTTATAATTTCACTCCAGAAATTAATAACATTCCAACAGGAACTTACACTCTAAATTTTATTTGGGGTTTTAATGAAGCAGATAATATTGATGGTGCTTATCAAGATTTAAATACAGAAAGTTGGAGTTGGCCAGCAAATTTAGGTGGTGGTTATCACTTTTTACAATTTGATGGAATGTACAACGTAGATACAACAGCATCAAGTCCTTTTAATTATCACAACGGAACAGCAAGAGTAAGTGACGGAGTGTTTGAACAAAATTTTGCAGTCATTGTATTAGAGACGCCAATTATTATATCAAATGATGCTTCCATAGAAGTTAAAATGAATATTGCAGAGTTCTTTAAAAATCCAAACACATGGGATTTAAATGTTTTGGATACACCACTAATGCCAAATTATAATGCACAAAAAATGATGCAAAACAATGTGTTGAGTGTGTTTAGTATTGGTGAAATTTCTTTATAAAATGAGATATTGGATTACATTATGCAGTATTATATTAGTGGTTTTATCATGTTCTAAAACAGATGAAACGTCTCAGAATGCTTATGTGCCAATACCTTATCAATTAGAAATCCCTCCTCTTTTTGAAGAAAAATTGATAGACCCAATCATACCAATAAATAATCCTCTAACTGTTGAAGGTGTTTCTTTAGGCAAACGTTTGTTTTTTGACAACATCCTTTCAATAGATAACTCTAAGGCTTGTGCTAGCTGCCATTTACCACAAAATGCGTTTTCAGATCCAAACCAATTAAGTATTGGTGTTTCTGGTGGTTTAGGTAGCAGAAACAGTATGCCATTATTTAACTTAGCGTGGAATTTTGACGATAAATATTTTTGGGATGGTCACGCTTTAGGGCTAGAACAACAAGCATTAGAACCTGTAATTGACCCAAACGAATTGGGTAATCTAGATTGGTCAACAGTCGAACAAAAACTTAATAATCATCCAGAATATCCCACTTTATTCAATCAAGCGTTTGGAACTTCGACTATAACAAAAGAGTTAGTTTCAAAAGCAATTGCACAATTTGAACGGATTATAATTTCTGCTAATTCTAAATTTGATAAATTTTTAAACGGACAAGCTACACTAACACCTCAAGAGCAAAATGGTTTTGATGTTTTTATGGACGAAGAAAGAGGTGACTGTTTCCATTGTCACGGAAACCCAAATAATCCCTTATGGACAGATAATCAGTTTCATAACAATGGATTAGATGCTAGTTTTACTGATTTAGGATTAGGTCAAGTCACTGGTAATCCAAACGATAATGGTAAATTCCGTTCACCGTCACTACGTAATTTAGCATACACAGCGCCTTACATGCACGATGGACGATTTACAACTCTAGATCAAGTCATAGAGCAATACAGCACAGGGCTTAAAGCTTCTTCAACCATTGACCCATTAATGAAAAAAGTAGATCAAGGCGGAGTTAATCTTTCCAATCAAGATAAAGCAGATTTAAAAGCCTTCTTATTAACCCTATCTGACCCTTCATTTATTAATAATCCTGCTTTCCTTCCTCAATAAACAAAATCAATCAAACCATATGCTAATATAATGTTAGTTGATGTGGTAAAAAGCGACTGATGTTGTATCTTTGCACTCAATTTAGATTTAATCTATTTAACAGATATGATAAAAGTTTCTGATACAGCTAAAAAAAAGGTCATCGAGCTAATGAACGATGATGGCTTTAACCCAAGCACAGACTACGTTCGCGTGGGTGTCAAAAGTGGTGGTTGTTCTGGTTTGTCTTACGATTTAAAATTTGACAAACAAAAAGCAGAGGAAGATAAAGTTTTTGAAGATAATGCTATAAAAATTATTGTTGACAAAAAAAGCTTTTTGTACTTAATAGGAACTACTTTAGAATATTCAGGAGGATTAAACGGAACTGGTTTCGTGTTTAATAATCCTAATGCTAACCGTACTTGCGGTTGTGGTGAATCGTTTTCATTATAATTTAATATAAAGACAAACTATGTCAAAATATACAGAGGATGACCTTAGAGAAGAATTAAAAACCAAAGAATATGAATATGGTTTTTATACAGATATAGAATCTGAAACTTTTCCTATTGGTCTAAATGAAGATATTGTTCGTGCTATTTCTAAGAAAAAAGAAGAGCCTGAATGGATGACTAATTGGAGATTAGAAGCCTTTAGAGGTTGGAAAGACATGGCAGAACCAGAATGGGCTAATGTAAATTATAAAAAGCCAGATTTTCAAGCTATAGCTTATTACTCTGCTCCAAAGTCTGTGGATCCAAACAAGACTTTAGACGATGTTGATCCTGATTTATTAGCGATGTATAAAAAATTAGGTATTTCTGTTGACGAACAGAAAAAGATGAACAACATTGCTATGGATATAGTTGTAGATTCTGTTTCAGTAGCTACAACATTCAAAAAAACACTTGCAGAAAAAGGTATTATTTTTATGAGTATTTCTGAAGCGATAAAAGAGCATCCAGAACTCGTAAAAAAATACATTGGTACAGTTGTCCCGACAAAAGATAATTTTTATGCTGCTTTAAACAGTGCAGTTTTTAGTGATGGTTCTTTCTGTTACATTCCAAAAGGGGTACGTTGTCCTATGGAATTATCAACTTATTTCAGAATTAACCAAGCAGGAACAGGTCAGTTTGAGCGTACATTAGTAATAGCAGATGAAGGTAGTTACGTATCCTATTTAGAGGGATGTACTGCACCAAGTCGAGATGAAAACCAATTACACGCAGCAGTTGTAGAGCTTATTGCTTTGGAAGATGCAGAGATAAAATATTCTACAGTTCAAAACTGGTTTCCAGGAACTGCAGAAGGAAAAGGTGGTGTTTACAACTTTGTAACCAAACGTGGTATCTGTGAGAAAAACGCAAAAATCTCTTGGACACAAGTAGAAACTGGTAGTGCTGTGACATGGAAATATCCTAGTTGTATTTTAAAAGGAGACAATTCTGTGGGCGAGTTTTACTCGATAGCAGTTACCAATAATTTCCAACAAGCAGATACAGGTACTAAAATGATTCACTTAGGAAAAAACACTAAGTCAACTATTATTTCAAAAGGTATTTCTGCTGGACAATCACAAAACTCTTATAGAGGGTTAGTACAAATTAGTAGTCGTGCAGAGAACGCACGTAATTTTTCACAGTGTGATAGTTTATTAATGGGTAATGATTGCGGTGCACATACCTTCCCATATATTGAAGCTAAAAACAAATCAGCTCAGATAGAACACGAAGCTACGACCAGTAAAATTGGAGAAGACCAAATTTTTTATTGTAACCAACGTGGTATAGATACAGAAAAAGCTATTGCCTTAATTGTCAATGGGTTTAGTAAAGATGTATTAAATAAATTACCAATGGAATTTGCAGTAGAAGCTCAAAAACTTCTTGAAATTTCTTTAGAAGGATCAGTTGGATAAAACCCATTTAATATGAAAAAACTAATCATCATCATTATAACCTTATCGTTTTTTGTGTCTTGTAAGCAAGACAAAAAAGAGACCAAAACTGTTGATACTAAACAACAAGAACCCGTAAAAATGTTCATGTTTGATGGTGGAACAGTTCAGGTCAACATGTTGGAAATTTTCTCGCAAGGAGATTTGTATAAAGGAGAAACTAAAACGTTTGCAGATGCCTTTTATGTAGTTCAACATCCAGAAGGGAATTTGCTTTGGGATGCTGGTTTGGGTGAAGGACTGGTTGGACAAGAACCATTTACAACGCCAAATGGCGCTTTTACGGTGTCAAGAGAAAAAGGTATTGATGAGCAACTTAAACAAATAGGTTTAACACCAAAAGATTTTAAATATATAGCATTATCACATACACATTTTGATCATACTGGATCCGCTTCAAAATTTACTGATGCGACATGGTTGGTTCAAGAAGAAGAACTTGAATTTGTTACCAGCGAAGCACAACAAAAACAAAATGCGGATAACTATAATGCTATAAAAGATCTTAAAAATATTAAAAGACTTAATGGCGATTTTGATGTTTTTGGAGATGGTAAGGTTGTGATTAAATTTACACCTGGTCACACACCTGGACATCAATCTTTGTTTATAGATCTAGAACAAGAAGGTCCATTGCTATTAACTGGAGATTTGTATCATTTTGAAGAAAATAGAAGTGGTGGAGTTGTTCCTAGTTTCAATTTTAATGTCGAAGATACCAAAGCCTCAATGTCTGCATTTGAAGAGTTTGCAGAACAAACAGGAGCGCGTGTTATTATACAACACTCGCAAAAAGATTTTAACAGTTTAAATCATGCACCAGAACCAATTCAATAAGTATTAAAAATGAAAAAAATAGTCACTCTTTTAGTATTACTAGCATTTGTAAGTTGTAAAACTGATCAAGGAGAACTTTTAATTGGCGACTTTGTGTATTACGCAGATGCTGCAGTGTTTCAGGTTGGTAATGATATTCATGGTGTCATTTTAAATGACAAGGTAGATGATATTGCTAAACAGGCTAAAGACCTTCAAAAAGAGCCAACAGATATGGTAAAAATTGAAGTTTTAGGGCATTTAATTGCCAAAGATTCACTTGAAGAAGGTTGGCCTTATAAATTGAAAATAAACAAAGTTATAAGCGTAAGCGCTTTAGACTCTAATAGAAACGACGTTATCAAACTAGGAAAATAATTAGTATGTTAAAAATAAATAATTTGCACGCAAGTGTCGAAGACAAAACAATATTAAGAGGTATTAACCTTGAAGTAAAGGCTGGAGAAGTACATGCAATCATGGGACCAAATGGTTCTGGTAAAAGTACTTTAGCATCAGTTATTGCTGGAAAAGAAGATTATGAAGTTACAGAAGGTAACATCTTTTTAGATGATGAAGATATCGAAGAGTTATCGCCAGAAGAGCGTGCACACAAAGGTGTGTTTTTATCGTTTCAGTATCCAGTAGAAATTCCTGGAGTTAGCGTAACTAACTTCATGAAAACTGCAATAAACGAAACACGAAAAGCTAAAGGATTAGAAGATATGCCTGCTAACGAAATGCTAAAGCTAATCCGTGAAAAATCTGAGCTTTTAGAAATTGATCGTAAGTTTTTATCACGTTCTTTAAACGAAGGATTTTCTGGAGGTGAAAAGAAACGTAATGAGATTTTTCAAATGGCTATGTTAGAACCTAAATTAGCTATTTTAGATGAAACAGATTCTGGATTAGATATCGATGCGTTACGTATTGTCGCTAATGGTGTAAATAAGCTTAAAAGCAAAGATAACGCTGTTGTTGTAATTACACATTACCAACGCTTGTTAGACCATATTGTACCAGATTTTGTACATGTATTATACAATGGACGTATAGTTAAATCTGGTGGTAAAGAATTAGCGCATCAACTAGAAGAAAAAGGTTACGATTGGATTAAAGAAGAAGTAAATGCTTAAATAGTTGACAGTAACAGTCGCAGTTTTTTAGTACTTACTCGGTTGTGAACATTCAAAATTTTAAAGCATCAATTAATATAAAAATTAGTACAGAATTTTTTCGCTTTTTTATACAACTGAAAACTGCGACTGAAAACTGAAAACTGAATAATATGAGTTTAAAAGATAAATTAGTGTCATCCTTTTTAGCATTCGAAAATCATGTCGATATCGATTCTAAAGTGCATGATATTAGAAGCGAAGCTATAAAGACCTTTGAAAATAAAGGGTTTCCAACAAAAAAAGATGAAGCTTGGAAATACACGTCTTTAAATAGTGTTTTAAAGCACGATTATAGTGTCTTCCCAAAGCAAGAAAATGCATTGGAATATAGTGATGTAAAAAAATATTTTATTCACGATATTGATACTTATAAAATTGTGTTTATCGATGGTAAATATTCTTCTCATTTGTCTCAAACAACTCATGATGGTATTGATGTATGTTTGATGTCTGCAGCACTAAGCAAGCCTAAGTATCAGTTAATCATTGAAAATTATTTTAATAAGGTCGCTGTAAAAGATGGGCTAACATCTTTAAATACCGCTTTTTCTAAAGAAGGCGCTTACATACATATTCCAAAAAACAAAGTTGTTGCAAAACCTATACAAATTGTACATTTTTCAACTGGCAAAGAGTCTGCATTAATGCTTCAACCTCGTAATCTAATTGTAGTTGACGAAAACAGTCACGTACAGATTATAGAGCGTCACCAAAGTATTACAGATAATCCAGTATTAACTAATAGTGTCACTGAAATTGTGGCTAACAAACGTGCTATTGTAGACTATTACAAAGTACAAAATGACAACCTAAATGCGTCTTTAATTGACAATACATTTGTCGAGCAAAAGCGTGAAAGTCACGTCTCTGTTCACACCTTTAGTTTTGGAGGAAAACTAACACGTAACAATCTTAATTTTTATCAAAACGGAGAGTATATGGACTCTACATTAAATGGTGTAACAATAATTGGCGACAAACAACATGTCGATCACAATACATTAGTACACCATATTGAACCAAATTGCGAAAGTCACCAAGATTACAAAGGTATTTTTACAGATAGTGCAACTGGTGTTTTTAATGGTAAAGTCATCGTTAATAAAGAAGCACAAAAAACCAATGCGTTTCAATCTAACAACAATATATTACTAAGTGATAAAGCTACTATAAACTCTAAGCCACAATTAGAAATTTTTGCAGATGATGTAAAATGTTCTCATGGATGTACCATTGGACAATTGGATGACAGTGCTTTATTTTATATGAAATCTAGAGGAATCCCAGAAAAAGAAGCCAGAGGTTTATTAATGTATGCATTTAGTAATAATGTCCTTAACTCTGTTAAAATACCAGAGTTAAAGCAAAGAATCACCAAGCTAATAGCCAATAAATTGGGTGTAAATATTGGTTTTGACCTATAGTAAAAGCTATGGATATTTTAAATTTATCGTCAAAGACTTTTATTAAAATAATTTGTATTTGCTTATTAATCGCAACCCTAACTGGATTAACTTACTATTTTACTAAAGGTGGTTTTTTTGATGGTATATTATTAACCTGTGTTGGGTTATCCTGTACTTACTTAATTCTAGTATTATCGCTTTTAATATTTAAAAGCATAACTAATGTCTTAGCCAAAAATACCATAAAAGTGTGGATGGTCATTCTTTCATTTGTCGCTACAGTTAGTATCTGTGGCTATTTGTTTCTGTTTCTTTTTAATAGGATAGCAGGAGAATTTAAAGTGTAATAAATTATGTTTGATGTTAACAAAATACGTAAAGACTTTCCAATACTTTCAAGACAAGTAAATGGAAAACCTTTGGTGTATTTTGACAATGCAGCAACGTCACAAACACCACAACAAGTCATTGATGTTATTGTAGATTATTACTCTAATTATAATGCTAACATCCACAGAGGTGTTCATACCTTAAGTCAGGAAGCTACAGATAAGTATGAAGCTGCAAGACATACCATACAACAACACTTTAATGCTAAACACGCTTATGAGATTATTCTAACCTCTGGGACAACTCATAGTGTAAATTTAGTTGCAAATGGCTTTGTTTCATTATTAAATAAAGGAGATGAGTTAATTGTTTCAGCTTTAGAGCATCACAGTAATATTGTCCCTTGGCAAATGTTATGTGAAAAAACAGGAGCTATTCTTAAAGTTATTCCAATGACTTTAGAAGGTGAGTTGGATATGGATACTTATTCTAAATTATTGTCTGATAAAACAAAACTAGTTTTTGTCAATCATATTTCTAATGCATTAGGAACTATTAACCCAATTGAGCGTATAATTAATCAAGCACATCAAGTAGGAGCAGCTGTACTAATAGATGGTGCACAAGCCTGTCCACATATCAAACCAGATGTCCAAGCACTAGATGTTGATTTTTATGTCACCTCAGCACATAAAATATGTGGTCCAACAGGTGTTGGAATGCTATACGGAAAAGAAGTATGGCTTAATAAAATGCAACCGTATCAAGGAGGCGGAGAGATGATAGACCAGGTTTCTTTTGAGAAAACAACATACGCAGGATTACCTCATAAATTTGAAGCAGGCACACCCAATATTTGTGGAGGCATCGCTTTTGGAGCTGCAATAGATTATATGAATGCTATTGGTTTTGACCAAATTGCAGCTTACGAGCATGAACTTTTAGAATACGGAACAAAAAAATTATTAGATATTGAGGGTTTAAAACTCTATGGTACATCCAAAAACAAAACCTCGGTCATCTCTTTTAACTTAGAAGGTATTCACCCATATGATGTCGGTACTTTACTAGACAAAATGGGTATTGCAGTGCGTACTGGACACCATTGTGCACAACCAATCATGGATTTTTATAATATCCCTGGAACTATTCGTGCCTCTTTTGCATTTTACAACACCAAAGAAGAAATTGACGCTTTGGTAGAAGGTGTTAAAAAAGCCAAACTAATGCTCTCTTAAGACCTTACATACATAACAAAATAAACGCTCAGCCAGTTGTCTAATTGGTTGAGCGTTTTTATTTATTATACATCTTATCGAAAAAGTGCCAAATAAATTTATATCTCTTAATTTATTTGTTGATTTTGCTTATTTTCAACAAATCTTTAACAAAATTATAACAAATATGAAAAAATTATTCCTAAGTATGGCTGTTGTGGCCTTACTATTCTCATCATGTAGTGATGACAAATCAGAAGTTATAAATGACGACCAATCTAAAGTTGATATGTCTGATTTTTACGTTTACACAGATGCAGATGTAGACGAAACCGCTAGACAAGCTCAAGGAAAAACGGTGTGTCATAGTATGGTTAACTTAAATAGACTACTTAATGAAAATCCAGGTTTAGAAAAGAAAATGTATGATATTGAATATGATACCAGGTCTTTTCTTGCAAATGCTAAAAAACCAGGTAAAGGAAACGGTAATGGTGGAGGACCTGGAGGAGGTGGCTCTGGTGGTGGAGACCCAATAGATAACTTAGGTGTTGTAAATATTCCTGTATACGTACACGTTGTGTATAGCAACTCTCAAGAGAATGTAAGCGATCAAAAAATAAACGCTCAAATTTCAGTGTTAAACAACGACTTTAGAGCTTCAAATAATGATGTAAACCAAGTTCCTTCTGAGTTTGCTGGATTGGTAGCAGATACAGAAATTAACTTTACACTAGCTGGTACGTTTAGACATGCTAACTCAACATCTGCTTGGAGCACTAATGACGCAGTAAAAGCTGCTTATCCACCTGTGACACCTTCAACTCACTTAAATA
Source organism: Olleya sp. YS (assembly GCF_029760915.1). Taxonomy (NCBI): domain Bacteria; kingdom Pseudomonadati; phylum Bacteroidota; class Flavobacteriia; order Flavobacteriales; family Flavobacteriaceae; genus Olleya; species Olleya sp. YS. Next base: position 913,109 of record NZ_CP121685.1, read on the forward strand.
TTTGGGTATGTAACATTAGTGGTGGTATTTTAGGATATGCACAATTTCCTGGTGGTCCATCTGCAACAGATGGAGTTGTTGTATTATATTCTAGTTTACCTGGTGGCTCTGCAGCACCTTATAATCAAGGTAGAACATTAACTCATGAAGTAGGTCATTATTTAAACCTGCGTCATATTTGGGGAGACGGAAGATGTAAGCAAGACGATTTTGTTGCTGACACACCATCTTCAGATGGACCAAACTACGGTTGCCCATCATATCCTACAGTTAATTGTCGTTCAAATGACATGACAATGAACTACATGGATTATGTTAACGATGACTGTATGTATATGTTCTCAACTGGTCAAAAGTCTAGAATGAGAACTATTTTCCAATCAGGAGGCTCAAGAGCAGCACTAGTAGGAAACTAATATTTTATTGATTTTATATAAAAAGACGCCAACTTTGGCGTCTTTTTTGTATTATTAAGTTAAAGAAACAAATTTTACAATGAAAACAATTACTATATTTCTATTTTCAATACTATTAAATGGTTGTGGAAGTACAAACCAAGCTAATGCTACTACAGATATGAAGCAAAATATAAGCGATAATCTAAATGGCTCTTTTGTTGTAAGTAAATTAGGAGAAAGCACCTCTGTACAAAACGACTTGACTATAAAATTTGATGATGCCACCAAAAGAGTATCTGGTTTTTCTGGTTGCAATAATTTTTCAGGTAGTTATCAAATTAAAGATAAAAAAATAGCTATTCTTAATCTAATTTCGACAGAAAAAGCATGTTTAGACGATACAAACATGGTAGAAAGTAAATTCTTACAATCGTTAACAAAAGCTAACAATTTTAAAATTAAAAACAATGAAATTGTTTTTTTAAATGACTCTAAACAATTGTTTAATGCTAAACCTAATACGATTACAGATACTGCTAAACAAAGTCAAGATAACTCAATGATTATTGAATATACAGCAATAACAAGAGGGACTTACAAGATGGTTAAAGTTGACCAAAATAGTATTAAGTCACAATTAAGTAGAACTGCACAAGAAGAAACAACTGCTTGCAGCAAAGACAATTGGGACACTTTAAAGAGCTTAGTAGAACCTATTAATTTAAAAGCTTTAAAAACCTTAGAACCGCCTAGTAAAGCTCATCAACATGATGGTGCTGCAATAGCAAATTTGACTATCATAGTTAATGGTGAAACTTATCAAACACCAGCTTTTGATCATGGAAATCCTCCAAAAGAAATTGCAGATTTAGTAAATAAACTTCTAGATTTAACAACACCTGAAACAAAAAAAGAAAACTAAAACAGCTAACACTATCTTTAAGACTTCTTTAGTAGTAAATCATTGGATATTGATTAATTTTGTAGCCGAATTAAATTTGAAAAATGAAGACGATTAAAGAAATACAAGACGACATTATTGATGAGTTTTCAATGTTTGAAGATTGGGAAGAGCGCTATCAGTATATGATAGATTTGGGTAAAACACTTCCGTTAATAGCTCCAGAATATAAAACTGAAGACAATATTATTAAAGGTTGCCAAAGTAAAGTTTGGGTACACGCAGAGCTAAACGACGATACAATTGCTTTTACAGCAGATAGTGATGCTATAATAACAAAAGGGATTATTGCCATTTTAATCCGTGTATTTTCCAACCAACACCCTAAAGACATAATTGAAGCTAATACCGATTTTATTGATGCTATAGGATTAAAAGAACATTTATCACCTACCAGAGCTAATGGCTTAGTTAGTATGATAAAACAAATAAAAATGTATGCAATTGCATACCAAACACAATTACAATAATTATGAGTGACACTACAATAGATACAGCAGAATTAGGTGAGAAAATAGTACGCGTATTAAAAACTATTTTTGATCCAGAAATACCAGTAGACATCTACGAACTAGGGTTAATTTATGATGTTTTTGTTAATGAAGATTACGATGTCAAAATATTAATGACCTTAACCACTCCTAATTGTCCAGTAGCCGAAACTTTACCTTTGGAAGTAGAAGAAAAGGTAAAATCTTTAAACGATGTAAAAGATGCAGAAGTAGAAATTACTTTTGATCCACCTTGGACGCAAGACTTAATGAGTGAAGAAGCTAAACTTGAATTAGGAATGCTTTAATCCAGTTGGCAATGTCCAGTTGCAGTTGGCAGTGCTTACTCTGCTTTGATTACTCAAATGTAATACGCATATCCTAAAACTAAACTAAATGTCACACTGAGCGCAGTCGAAGTGTCTTGTTAGTAAAACTTAACAACCTAAAAATTGAAAGACGAAATCATAAATCGCGTCGCGAATAGCAAATTGGTCACCATAGACCTTGAGGACTTCTATCCTGAAGGGAAACGTGTACTTTTTGATATTAAAGATTGGTTGTTTCAAGAGTTGGTTTTAAAAGAGAAAGACTTTAGAGATTATATAAAAAATCACGACTGGAGCCAATATAAAAATCAGTACGTTGCTATCACTTGTTCGGCAGATGCTATCATTCCTGATTGGGCTTTTATGCTATTGGTCGTTAATTTAGAGCCTTTTGTCGAAAAATGCCATATTGGCTCATTGGAGGATTTAGAGACTTCGATTTATCAAGATATCATTAATGACATTGATGGTACAATATACCAAGATAAACCCGTCATTATAAAAGGGTGTAGTAATAAGCCAGTGCCTGTAAATGCTTATGTTTTGCTAACAAATAAGCTTAAACCTTATGCTAAATCCATCATGTATGGTGAAGCGTGCTCTTTTGTTCCTTTATTTAAACGTTAACAACTCTGTTAATTATTTAATTGATTGATTTCTAAATATTTATGTTTCTGTTATATTTTTATTGAAATTATAGCGATACGTTATATTTGCAACCGTTTTATTAAAACTTAAAATTTATGAAGAAAATAGTATTATTAGGAGCATTTTTTATTGGATTGGTATCAATGAATGCTCAAACAAAAGAAGAGTTACAAGCTCAAAAAGCAGAAAAACAAGCAGCAGCAGATGCACTTCAAAGTGAAGCTGATGCACTACAAGCACAAATAGATGCACTTCCAGGATGGCGTAAAGGTATGTTTGGTACTATTGGTGGAAGTATTTCAGAATTTAGCAACTGGTACTCTCAAGGAGCTGCTAACAATGCTTCTGGTAACATTGGTTTTACGGTTAATGGTTTTGCAAATTTAATTGAAGACAAATTTTTCTGGAGAAATAATCTTAATGTTAATTTAGGTTGGGTTAAGTTAGACAATAAAGACATTGCAACAGATAGCGAAGATTTTAACGCTACTACAGATGTATTTAATATTTCTTCTTTATATGGAAGAAACATTGCTAAAAATTTAGCAGTTTCTGGATTAGCAGAATACAGAACAACTATTCTAGATAATTTAAATGATCCAGGGTATTTAGATGTTGGTGTTGGTTTAACTTGGACACCAATTGAAAACTTAGTAGTAGTAGCACACCCTTTAAACTACAATTTTGTTTTCGCAAAAAATGATGCTGTTTTTCAGTCTAGTTTAGGTGCTAAAATAGTAGCAGATTACACGCGTCAAATAGGATCAGTTAGTTTTAAATCTAACTTCTCTACTTTCCAATCATATGAAAATGGAGATTTATCTAACTTTACTTGGATAAATAGTTTTGGATATAACTTATGGAAAATGATTGGTGTTGGTTTTGACTTTGGCTTAAGAAGTAACAGACAAGAGGCTGCTAACTTCCAAGGGACAACCTTATCTGCAGCAGATAATAAATTACAATCGTACTGGTTAGTTGGATTAAACTATCAATTGTAATATCTAGAATATACAATATCATAAAAAAAGCACCTTAATTAAGGTGCTTTTTTATGCGTTAAGGATAGGAGTGACATCCTTTTTTTGCTGCCACATATGGCAAAAAAAGATATAACGGATAGCCTGACCCTTTAGGGTAACGCCCAAATCAAACTACTCCTCTTCTCCCATATTCTCATAATCGTAATCTGGATATAGAAAGTGATTATAAGGAAAGCGTGTTACATGAATTTCTCTAACCTCATCATACACTCGTTTTTTGAAATCTTCAAGATTTTTCTTGTTTAATGCAGATATAAATAAAGCATTATCCTCTCCTACTCTATTCATCCAAGTTTTTTTCCACTCGCCTAAAGTATAGTGTTCTTTTGTTCGCACTTCTTGTAAATTTGAAGGATCAAAAGGTTCTGGCTTATAAGCATCTATTTTATTAAAAACCATAATCACAGGTTTGTCTGCACTATCAATTTCGCCTAAAATTTTATTTACTGACGCTATATGGTCTTCAAAATTAGGATGTGAGATATCTACGACATGTAATAACAAATCGGCTTCTCTTACCTCATCTAATGTGCTTTTAAAACTTTCTACCAATTGCGTTGGTAGCTTACGTATAAATCCAACAGTGTCTGTTAATAAAAAAGGTAGGTTTTGTATCACTACCTTTCTAACAGTGGTGTCTAGAGTTGCAAATAATTTGTTTTCGGCAAAGACGTTGCTTTTGCTAATGGTGTTCATTAATGTAGATTTACCAACGTTAGTATAACCTACTAAGGCTACACGTACCATTTTACCACGATTACCACGTTGCACAGACATTTGCTTGTCTATAGTCTTGATTTTAGCTTTTAATAAGGCTATTTTGTCACGTACAATACGTCTATCTGTTTCAATTTCTGTTTCTCCAGGTCCACGCATTCCGATACCTCCTTTTTGACGTTCAAGGTGCGTCCACATACCTCTAAGTCTTGGTAGAAGATATTCGCATTGCGCCAATTCTACTTGCGTTCTTGCAGAACTGGTTTGTGCGCGCTGCGCAAAAATATCTAGTATTAAATTAGTACGATCTAGTACTTTTATATTTAATATTTTACTAATGTTTCGCTCTTGAGATGCAGATAACTCGTCATCAAAAATAGCGGTACTTATGTCATTATCTTCTACATATTGTCTTACTTCCTCCATTTTACCAGTCCCTAAAAAAGTTTTAGGATTAGGCATCTCCATTTTTTGGGTAAAACGTTTTTTTACATCTCCTCCTGCTGTGTAGGTTAAAAACTCAAGCTCATCCAAATACTCTTTAGATCTATCTTCATCTTGATCTTTGGTTACAACACCTATTAAAACTGCTTTTTCAAGCTCTGTATCTTTTTTTTCTAACATATAATTATTTATACTGCAAAGTTACATAATTGTAACCATAATAAATTTGCTATTTTTAAACCTCTAAAATTAGTGATAATTGAAATTTAATCTCTTTAAATCCAAGACCAATAAACAAACTGTTGCATTTTACAACATAGAGAACCTGTTTGATATTTATAAAGACGAATTGACACGGGACTTAGATTTTAATCCAACTTCAGAAAAACGTTGGACTATAAAACGTTACAATAATAAATTGCGTAAAATTGGCTATGCAGTATCCAATATTGGACGTAAAGAAACTAATACGCATCCTGCCATTATTGGATTAGCAGAAATAGAAAATGAAGCAGTAATTAAAGATTTGTTAGCCTCAAAACATCTTAAGGAATACCCTTACAGTTATGTACATTATGATAGTAAAGACGAACGTGGAATTGATGTCGCTTTATTATACGACCGCAAAAAATTTAGTGTTTTACATTCTGAAATCTTTGAGTTTTCGTTTCATACTGAAGGCTATATAGATCATACTAGAGATATTTTGTGGGTTAAAGGGTTATTTTTAAACGAAGAGATAAATTTTATTGTCAACCATTGGCCATCAAGACGATCAGGTAATAACGAAACAGAACACAAACGAAAAGCTGCTGCTGCATACGTAGAAATGATTATATCTAAAATAAAAGTAGACAAACCAGATGCTAAAATTATAATCATGGGTGATTTTAATGATGATCCATCTAGTAAAAGTGTACGACAATTAGTTAATAATCAAGGATTATTTAATCCAATGGAAACTTTAATTTCTATAGACAGAGGGACTACTGTTCATAATTTTGAGTGGAATTTATTTGACCAAATAATTATTACTCATAATTTTTTTGAACGTAAAGCCAAAAGCCTGCGCTACGTTAAAGCCGATATTTATGATGCTGATTTCCTAAAGCAATTTGATGGTAAATATAAAGGCACTCCTTACAGAACTTATGTTGGTAAACACTATAAAGGTGGTTATAGTGATCATTTTCCTGTATATATGATTTTAAATAAAAAATGACTTTAATTATGTAAGCTTTTGTAAAAATTATATAAAGCTAATTGCTTATTGATCCTGTAATTTTGTTGTGCATTTAATTATAAATCTTAAAAATCATGATACAATATCAAGTGGGCAGTGCTGCAATACAAAACATACTTGCAATGAGTTATGATTTGGAACGCTCTTTACAATATTTAAAATCTCAAACCAATACTATTGCTATACAATCATGGATTGATGAAAAATTGTCTCATACTTTGGCTTTTAAACTTAAAAGTTTAAGTCTTTTAAATAACATGACAATAGAACAAAAAAAGCGTTCTAACTTAAAAACTTCATTGCGTTTTTTCTGGTTCGATTTTAAAAGATTATTTTATAAAAATGAAGATAGAAAAATCATTAAAGAGTGTATGGAATTAAGTGCTTCATTTATAAACGAAATTAATAAAGAGATTGGCTCTGGTATACATTGTGAAACAACTTACAGCTTATTGAATGACTTAAAGACTAAGGTGTTTAGCAACAAAGACCATCTAAACTTAAATAAATTAATACCTAATTAATTTTAATTTTTCCTTAAACATTATAGCTGCACTTGTATAACCACCTTCACTACCATCAACAAAATGAATGTGTTTTTCTTCTCTATCTTCAATATAACAAGACATGATGGACGCGTGTGTACTATGCAATCCATAGATAATAAGCTTTTTAGACTCTAAATCATCTAGTAAAAGCTTAAGCTTACTAAGTTGCTTATTAGTACCTGCAATAACTGTATTAATTGATCCATCCAACATTATGGTATCAGATAGTTGAGTTACTCTGTAAACATATAATTTTCCAGCTTTAGAGAATTTAAAATAATACTTACCAAATACCGTAATTAGCCAATTGTTAATCAAATAACTCCTTTTGTATTTACCTAATCTAGTATACATCTCTCTTCTAATTTTCTCAATAGAAGTATTTAATTTTAACTTTAATGCAGATATAGGATTTCGTTGGTTTAATTCGCCAAAAACAAAATTAATTTCGTTCATAATCATTCCGTAGATCTCTGCTTGTTTTTTTTCGTCATGACAACTAACTAAAAGACATATTACTTTTTTTTCTGGTTTATCTGGGAAAATTTCGTCCCATCGACATTCCATTCCAGTAAGGTTTAAAGATTCAAATTTAGGTAACGCTGTGTTTTGATCTACAAAAGTCCCTTTTATGATTTGCTCTGCATATTTTAGCCCATTACCTAATACAATTGGTGTTGTAAGGTATTGATTGTGTCTTAGCTTAGTAATTCTAACAGAATAATTGTTGTTGTAAACCTCTTCTAAAGATAAAGAACCAATGCGCAAAACCAAGTTTAAAGTTTTTTCAATATGGTAACTATAATTGTGTAAAGCATTTAAAACATCTTCTAAAACCGTATTGGGTATTAACAAAGTAGAACCATCACCTCCAAAAAAATAAGGTATTTCAATGTTTTTATTAATTTTTTTTAGGGTATTTAATACGGTAATAATGCTTCCTGTGGCACTTAAATTAACATCGTTATGTTGACCTTTAGCTACTGCTGCAGTTGAGTTTTCAACATCTGTTACTACGACAGACCAATTTTTAGGGACACCAACAAATAAACTTTCATCGTTTAAAAGTTGGGATAGAGGCATGTTGTTTTTAGGGATATTATTATAAAAATTTAAATCATCTTTCATTAACCTCATTTTCAAGTTAGCCTGTAAATATAACCTTAATAAAGCTATCCACTGTCCGTAATTAATAAATTATATAACGTTTATAAAAAATTATGTAATGCCTAAAGCGGTGTTGTGTATTAATTTAGCAGTGTAAACTTATTATAACAATCAATCACCAATCAACTAATTAAAAAACCTATTAAAAAATAATCATGAAGGCATTAAAAAACATATTAATTATACTAGCAATTGTTTTTTGGGCATTGGGTTATATTTTTTTTGGAGGTCAAATTGCACACACATTTAAAATCTTGTGTTTTACAGCAATATTAGTTAGAATGATTGTGTATGCTAAATATGAATTTTATCCAAATAAAAGGACACCAAAAAACCCAAAAGATTTAAGAGAACAACAGTCCAACGATTAATAAAACTTCATTATTAGATTATCGATTAATATTAACTAAAACCAAAAAAATGAATCCTAATAAATTATTATCAATTATTGTTATTTTATGCATCTTACCACTAATAGTAATGACTGCAAATTCTGGTGTAGAGGTTGTAGATAATTTAGAACCATTACATAATAACAATCAAGCTGAACAATCAATAAACAAAACTTTAAAAGTAGGTGATGCCTATTTTGACGTTAAAGTTAAAGTGCCTAATTATAAAATTGTAAAAACTGTAAATAAACCTATAGTTATTAGCACTAATAAATTAACTATTGAGTTAGATGAAGTTGCCACTAATAATACTACTAAATACAACATTTCTAACAACTCAAAAATAACCAAGATTAAACCAATCAAGTAATCTTTAGCCTCAATAAACTGTAGTCATATAATAATTAACTGTAATGTATTATTTTTACAATAAAATTATTATATGACTTTATTTTTTAAATTTAATTTCAATTCACTTTGTCAAAAAATTTTAGATGAAGTTCTAATTAATCAAGGTATCAAATATAATGTCATTGCGTTTGGAGAAATTGAATTATTAGAAAAATTAAGCAAACAAAGACAAGAAGATTTACAACAGGCTCTAGAAAATTACCATATAGAGGTTGTAGAAAACCAAAAAAGCATTTTAGTTCAAAAAATCAAGGACACTATTATAGATATGGTTTTTAACGAAAACACTACTGTAAACGTCAAAAGCTCTGTATATCTTGCAGAAAAATTAGGACATAGCTATGGTTATTTATCAAACTTGTTTTCAGAAGTTACCTACACTTCTATAGAACATTTTATAATACTTCAAAAAATAGAACACGCCAAACAACTTATTATTAAAGAAGATTTAAGCTTAACAGAAATTGCTTTTAGGCTTAACTATTCTAGCGTAGCTCACCTAAGTACACAGTTTAAAAATACAACAGGAATTACACCTTCAGCTTTTCAGCGAATCATTGCTAAAAGAAGAGAATTTAATCAAAATAACAACTAACTAATATGCAGGAAGACTATATATCTATAGCATTAGCAGATGATGACGAAGATGACAGAATGTTTTTTACAGATGCGTTTGAAGATCTAAAAATAAAAAGTAAAGTTAGCACCTTTAACGATGGTGTGTACTTAATGGATTATCTTAACAGTGAAGGAGCAACATTGCCAAACGTCTTGTTTCTTGATTTAAATATGCCAAGAAAATCTGGATTAGAATGTTTAAAAGAGATTAAGAAAAATACTAAGTTTAAAGATATAGCTATCGCAATTTATTCGACTTCTGCATCAGAGGAAGATATTGAAAACACGTTTATCCAAGGAGCTAACATTTATATAAAAAAGCCTAGTGACTTTAAAACTTTAAAAAAAGTGTTATCAGATGTGGTTACTATTAATTGGCAGTACCATACTAACAGCATGAATAAAGATAATTTTTTATTACGTTTTTAAATCATGATAAAAACATTAAACAACAATATTAATTTTTTTAAAACACTACTTTACATTAGTGCTTTTTTTATTTTACTACTTGGTGCTTTATCCTACAGAAGTGTGAGCGATCTAACAAAATCTGGTGAGCTAGTTACACATACCTACCGTGTAAATGTAGAATTAGAACAAATATTATCTTATTTAAAAGATGCCGAAACTGGACATCGTGGATTTTTAGTTACAAAAGACTCTATTTTTCTAGAACCCTACTTAAATAGTCGCGAAAGGATAAATAATAATTTTGCAGAACTAAAATCACTAACTAGCGATAATCCGACATATCAATCCAATCTAAAAAACCTAAATTTATTAATAAGCAATAGGCTAGAAACCTTCAAAACAACTCTAGAATATGAAAATCCTGAAGATTACTTTGATAGTAAAAAATTTAGTGATGAATTAAAAAAGGGAAGAAAAGAAATGGATACCATCAGAAATCATATAAATAATATGATTAGTACTGAAAACCAACTTTTAGAACAAAGAAAATCAGATTATCAAAGTAATTTAAGCGCTACACCACTACTACTATTTACATTACTATTACTAACATTGGCGATCATGTTTTTAGCATACTTAAAAATTTCTAAAAACATGAAAAAATTAAAAGAGGCAAACGAATCTTTAGAACTCTTTAAAGAATCTGCTAATCAATCTGAAATTGTAAGTAAACATGGTAATTGGACTTGGCATGTAGAAAGTAACACCTTTAAGTATTCTGATAATTTATATAGATTATTAGGTGAGCAACCACAGTCTTTTGAACCTACTCTAGAAAATTTTATGCAATTTGTACATCCTGAAGATGTAGACCAATTAGCACATCAAGTAGAGCAAATGATGAAAAACGTGGAACTACCTTTTATTAACTATAGAGTTGTACACAAAAACGGAACTATAAAACATTTAAAAGCTTACGGAAAATCATTAGTTAATGACGACGATGAGTTGATACTATTAGGGACAACTGCAGATATCACAGACGAAATTACTAGCTACAAAGCACTAGAAGAACGTAATACAGAGTTAGAACGTAGTAATAAAGAACTCTCTTCCTTTAACCATGTAGCCAGTCATGATTTGCAAGAGCCACTTAGAAAAATTCAAACATTTTTATCAAGACTTGAAGATGAAGAAGCTGAAAAATTATCTGAAAAAGGTTTAAAATATATAGACAGAATCCAAAACGCAGCAACCAGAATGCGCGTATTAATAGATGATTTATTGCAATTCTCCAGATCTAATAAAGCGGATAAAGTTTTTGAAGAATCCAACATCAATATACTACTAGAAGCAGCCAAACAAGACTTAGCAGAAGTGATCTCTGAAGAAAATGCTATTATTGAAGCTGACACATTCCCAACAATTAGAGTCATTCCGTTTCAAATACAACAACTATTTGTTAACATCATTGGTAATGCTATCAAGTATAAAACTAATAACAGGGTACCAAAAATTAAAATATCGCATCAAATTGTAGATGCCAATGAGGATGAGAATTTAAAAAAAGCTAAAAAACCTTACTATCATAAAATTACATTTGAAGATAATGGTATTGGTTTTGATAACCAGTACGCAGAACAAATTTTTATATTATTTAGTAGACTACACAATAAAGACGAGTATTCTGGTACTGGAATAGGACTATCAATCTGTAAAAAAATAACCGATAACCACAAAGGAATTATAAAAGCAGTTGGTAGACCTAGTGAAGGAGCCACATTTTTAGTCTATCTACCCATAGACTAAATTTAAAAGTTTTAACCATGTATTAGCCTTACTTATATGTAAGGCTTTTTTTATGCCTTGATTTAATGTTTACATATTAAAATCTTGTAATCCAATTTAAAAATCATGTAACATATCAAGCACCAAATTACTGTTACTTTGTAAAGTGTTACGCTTAAAGGCTTACAAACATTATAAAAATGAGAATTCTATAACTAATGTTTAAAATGTTGTAAAACAATAACGCTTAAGCCTTAGCATATTTGTAGTAATAAATTAGAAACGAAAATGAAGTATTTAAAAAATAGAAGAATAATCGTGTTAATGCTATTAATAGCTGTATTAGCTATCAACTTTAGTTCATGCGATAAGTTTATAAAAAACGAAAAATCTGAAATAACTAAAAACGAAGAAACTATAGAAGATATTAACGATAGTAAAAACGAAGCAAAATTATTACTAATGCTTTCAAAAGATAACCAAGATGCAATTACATTAAGTCAAATTTTAAAAGACAAATTAGAGAAAGACAGTATTGCAGAGTTAGCAAAAACCATTGAGGATACACATATTTACGTTGCAAAAACTTATAATGATGTGGCTTCAAAAGCATTAATTTCTATACCAAATTATTCAGAATTATCAGAGAAACAAACTATCGAAAATGATAACGTTAAGATAGCTAGCCAATTAAAATCTAAAATAGACAGCCAATTATTTTTATTAGAACAATTATCAAAAACCACTAAAAATAAAGAGTTTAAAAAATTAGTAAATACTACAAACTCTAAATTAAAAAGTAGTCTAAATAAAACTAAAAACATAATTAACAACCTAAATACTAACAGTTAAAATTAACAATCAAACTTTAAAACTATGAAAAAATCAATATTTACTTTAGGACTTATAGCTTCAAGTATATTCTTTGCTAATGCAGCAGAACTAGACTTATTAGACAACCAATTATTAGATAGTAACAACCCAAAAGTTGTTGTTGCAAAAACGCAAGTGTATCAATGGACAGTCAGAACTACATCAGGTGTTTTTACAGGAACTTCGGACACTTTTGAAGAAGCAAACAATAACATAGAAACACTAAGTAAAAACTCTACAATCTTAGAAAAAGACGTGACCGGAATTGTATTAAAAAACGAAAAAAACCCAGAGCGTGTGTACACTTGGGGAATCGCAACAGATCGTGGATATGCAACAGGAGTTGCAACCTCTTTAGAGCAAGCACAAAAAATGGTGAAATTAATGGGTAATGTAGAGGTTGCTAAATCAAATATCATTGAATCATTTAAAACCACAAAATAAATCATCAAAACCAATTCTGTTATGAGAAGCCTACTATATATAATAGCTGTAATATTAGTAATCGGCTGGGCACTTGGATTTTTTGTCTACAGTGCAAGTGGATTAATCCATACACTTTTAGTGATAGCAGTAATTGCTGTATTACTTAGACTAATTGGTGGTAAAGGAGTATAAACTAACAAATAATAAACTTTAAAACAATTAACATGAAAAAATTATTCTTTTCAATTTTAGCAATCACTATAGCAACATTTACAATTAATGCTCAGGACATTTCAAGTAATGCAATCGGATTAAGATTTGGAGATAATAACGGTTTAGGAACCGAGATTTCTTACCAAAGATATTTAAAAGAAAATAACAGATTAGAATTTAACTTAGGCTGGAGAGATTCAGATAATGTGGACATCATTAAAATAGTTGGTTTATACCAATGGGTTATGCCTTTAGATACTAATTTTAATTGGTATGTTGGTGCTGGAGGAGGTTTTGGATCCTTTGATGCGGGAAATGTTGATGGAACTTACGGATTAATTGCTGGAGACATTGGAATTGAATATAATTTTAATATTCCTTTACAACTATCATTAGACTTTAGACCAGAATTAGGTTTTAACGATGACTTTAGTGATGACGTCGATTTCGATATCGCATTAGCATTACGTTACCGATTCTAAAAATTACTAACAATTTAAAGCATAAAACTATGAAAACTACACAATCAAATCAAGATACAGTAAATGCACTACAAGATTTACTACAAAAAAACTACGACGCAGAAGCAGGTTATAAGCAAGTAATGACTAAAACAGACAATCAGCCATTAAAAAACTGGTTACAACAAAAGGCATTACAACGCAATACGTTTGCTACAGAATTAGACCATCAAATTAGAAAGCACAATGCAGAACCTAAAGCAGATGGAACTTTAAAAGGAGACTTACACAGAGGTTGGATTAATATAAAATCTACTTTATCTAAAGATACTGATGAAGCATTATTAGAAGAGTGCATTAGAGGTGAAAAAGCTAGTATTGCTGAATATGAATCTCAGTTAGAAAAATTTAACAATAATCCAGAAATTAAAACAATAGTACAGTCTCAATTAACGACTGTTAAGTCTGCACTAAACACTGTAAAAAGACTTGAAGACATAATAGACTAATTATATATTATATCAACACATTAACCATTAAAATAATACTCATGAAAAAAATAATATTCACAATATTGGCACTAACTTTTATAACTACTTCTTTTACGTCTTGTAGAGAAGAATCTGAAAAAGAAAAAGTTATTCAAGAAATGAAAGACGAAGGTGCAGAAATTAAAGTTAAAGACGATAAAATTAAGATGGAAACCGAAGATAAAAAGGTTAAAATCACAGACGACGAAATAAAAATAAAAGAAGAAGATTAATTATTTAAATAAAAAAGGCTCGCAAATGCGAGTCTTTTTTTATTAGGCTTATTATAGCTTTAGATTTACATCAGTTAAAATATCTTTAATTAAAATTTAAAACTACCCTTTTGTTTAAGTATTAGCTTTACTTTCTGGCTTATTTTTGTAGTATATCTTTAAATAATGGACAATAGATACAGTAGAAATAGAATATACTTAACTCCAGAAGAACAAGAAGCTATTAAAAATTATCCTATTATTTTAGGAGGTTGTGGTATTGGTAGTGTCATTGCAGAATGTGCATTACGTTTGGGTTTTGAAAATATAACCATAATTGATGGCGATCAAGTTGAACTTTCAAATCTAAATAGACAAAACTACACAGAAGACGATATTGATACAGATAAAGTTAGCGCTATAAAAAAAAGACTGTTATCTATTAATAACAAAGCAAACATTACAGTCCACAATTGTTTTTTAACAAAAGACAATGTAGAAACATTAGTTGAAGGCCATAAAATTGCTATTAACGCTTTAGATTTTACCTCAGACATCCCTTTACATTTTGATAAAATATGTCAACAAAAAGGAATCCCTGTTTTACATCCATATAACCTAGGTTGGGGAGGATTAGTAACTATTATCACTCCAGAAGGACTGCTATTAGACTCAATAGAAAAACCTAACGAAAAATTTAATGAACTTAAGATGGTAGAATATGCTACCAGCTATTTAAAGTTTTGGCAAACACCACATGATTGGATTGATGAGTGTATAGAAAAGTACCTGAAAGAAAAAGAAGTGTTACCACCACCTCAATTGCCAATAGCCTCTTGGACTGTAGCTGCAATGTGTACGCATTTGCTGTACAATATTGCAACAAATAAGAACATTAAAAGGTTTCCTGAATTTTATTTATCTACTATAATGAATAGTTAAACTAGATTAACTTATTATTTGTAGCGTAGGCAATAGCTTCAGAGATATTGGTTACCTCTAATTTTTCAAACAGTTTTTTTCTGTGAAACTTAACCGTATCTGGCGAAACAAATATTGCTTCTGCCACTTCGTTAATAGTAAATCCTCTAGAAGAATATTGTAAAATTTCTTTCTCTCTACTAGTCAATTTTACAGCTTCTGTTTCTTTCCAAAAATCACCATCTAAATCGTAAGTAAAAATTGTATTACTCCCTTTTTTAGACACTATTATATTCCCAGATTTATTTTCTGAAGACAGAGAAACAATTGCAATAGCCTTCCATAATTTACCATCTGAGGTTAAAAATAAAGGCGTCATTTTATGATTAATTAACGTTTTTTCTCCGTCTTTATTAATTAAATGAAAGTCATAAGATATTGTGTAATCTTTCCGCTCTTCAACTGGCACTTTATCATAAAAATCAAACCCGATTCTATTTATTTTTAAAAGAAGATTTAAATCAGATTCTATCACGTGTTTGAAGTAAAATGCGTATCCCATTTCTTTAACTTCTTCTGCTGTATTACCACATAAAAACAGAGGGTTCTCAGATACGTAGTCAAACCCTTTCTCTTTATAATCAACTATATAAAGGCTTTTATAAGTAGTCCTAGCTAAGGCATCGATTGATTCTAGGTAGTTAATGGCTTGTTTCTGATCTTCTTCTGAAACATCGTTAAGACTGTTTTTAAAAGAAAAAAAATCATTTACATCAGGCATAACAGTGGTTTATACTCAAATATAATATTTTTTTAAATAGGGTATCATCTTTTTTCAATTTTACTAAACCTAAAATACCTACCCTTAAGTGTGGTTTTTTTGTAACTGCCTCACTACCACCTTTTTGTGTAACAATATTGCTTAATCATCTAAATAGCTTTGAGTATAAAACTTATATATTATGATACTCACAAAAAACTATTTAGAAAAGCTTCAAAAAAATCAATTATTAAATCTTGCAGAATTTGTTGTTAAAGAAAACTTTAAACATCACTCTAACAATAACTTGCCCAAAGACTATAAAGATGATGTAAATGCTATTTATAAAGAAGAATTAAGCTTTTATGAAAACTCAGAAATTTACGCTTCAAAGAACTACTCTGGATCTATCTTAGGTGCCATTCGTGTTCTAAAATGGAATTACATTGATGTTTTACCGCTTCAGAAAATTTTTGGAATTAATCCACTTCTAGCAATTAACAAACCTAGTGTAAACCATATTTATCATGTAGGCAGATTTGCAGTAAAAAAAGAGGTACGCGATATTAGCTTATTTAAAGAATTGTTGGTTTGTGTGGCAAAACTAATCTGTAACCATAAAGATAATATTGCATTTGCAGAATGTGATAGCAAACTATTAAGAATATTAAATCTGCTAGGTGTAAAAACTAACATCCTTGGAGAATCTGTAAACTACTTAGGGTCTGAAACTATACCAATTGCTATGACCTATGATGGTGTGTTAGGTTTTTATAATAACAACAAACATTTAATAGATAAAAACTTAGAGAACACCACAGAAGTGTATACACTACCTAAAAGTGTAGTTTTAAATACTTCCAGACATACTACTCTTTAGGGTAGCGTAATCTTCTATCTAAGTAACTAATTTTGAATATGATATTGCAACATCTTCTAGGCGGAAACTGAAAAGCCTTTAAAAGAGTAAGTAAAATACTAATAATTAAATATTATGAAAATTAATTTAAAAGACAGCTCAAATAAGAGTCAAATTTCAAGTATTAGAGGTCAAATTAAAGACGCAGGTGATTTAAAAAAGTTTGATGCGTTTTTAGCACAACATGATTCGTTTGATTTTAACGATGAAACAGATTTAAAGGCAGCCAAAGGTTGTTGCGGTGGTGACAAATGCTGTACTATTACTATAGAGGTTCCTTCTCTTAAGGCAAACTAATTTAAGATAGGAAACTAAACAGGTAACTCTGTAAAAGTAATAGAGGCGAAAACCGAAAAGCCTTAAAAGAGTAGGTACAAATTTCTAACAAATAATATTATGAAAATTAATTTAAATGACAAATCTAATAAGAGTCAAATCTCTAATGTCAGAAGTCAAATTAAAGATGCTGGCGATTTAAAAAAGTTTGACGCTTTTTTAGCAAAACACGATTCATTTGATTTTAATGATGATAATGACCTGAAAGCTGCTAAAGCTTGTTGTGGTGGTGACGAATGCTGTACTATTATAATTAGTATGCCTAGCTTAAAAGCTATGTAGTATTGATTTTAAAAATCAAGTACACTTCAAATTTAGTAATCCAATTTACTTACTGTATTTTTTGATTAACAATCTATTAGATAGGTTAATTTTTAAAATACAGTAAGTTAAAATTAATCTTTAAAAATATAATCCTATGGACTTAAATATAAACAACAAACAGACTTATTTTGAAACTATAAATAAAACTAAAGCGGATATTTATCAAACAAAATTTGATGAGATCGAGAGTATGGGACTTTTAGGTATGTATTTAATGATGTCAGCTAATTTATCAACGTTTATTCCTGGATTAAAAGATGAGAATCACTACAAAACTATTCAAGATATCCAACTTCACCGTTCACTATCTGCTATAGATCAATACTACTTTCATCTTTTGGATGAATTAAAAGTGACAGACAATTCAAACATTCTTAAAAATTGCCATAAAGAAGGGCATATTTTTGTTACATACCATACAGGATCTTACAGACTATTTATTCAAAAATTAAACCAAGAGAACATCCCTTTTTGTTTAGTTACAGAAGGAAACTACATAAAAGAACAGGGAAGTGAAACACATAAGCTTTTTAAGGAATTAAACAATAATACAAGAGACCTAGAAATATTACCTGCCGAAAATCCAAGACTAATATTTGAGTTAATAAAAAGATTAAAACAAGGTAAATCTATTGTGTTTTACATTGATGGTAATAAAGGAGCTACTGACAAAAATTTAAACGAAAACAAGAATTTATTAAAAATAAATTTTTTAAACAATCATATATACGCTAGACAAGGTATCGCATTTCTTTCATATTTATCAAAAGCACCTCTTGCAACAGCTATTACAAAAAGAGATCAAGATTTAAATAACTATATATCTATAAAGCCTGTCAATACAAAAAGCTTAATAGAAAAAAACACTAGGAATGATTTTATAAATATAGTTACCAAAAAATTATATAGCGAATTGGAAGTCCTTTTAAATAAGCATCCAGAACAATGGGAAGGTTGGTTTTACATAGATAAATTTTTTCAACAAGAAAATACTGTAACTGAAGAAGCTGAACATGTTACAAGTTTTAAACCTAATAAAATAACAACATTAGCTGTAAATCAATTTGTGCACTTGATAAAACATAGTGAAGATAAAATGTTCTTAGTCAGCAAGAAAGATTACAAAATTATGAAAATAACAGACTTCTTGTTTAATGTGTTGTCCTATTTTAAAATTCCAAAAACAATTGATCCAGGAAAAATTTTAAAGATAGGTAACAATGAAGTTAACTGGAATGTATTAGAGGAACTTGTTGAGATGAAATTTTTAAAACCAATTACTAAATGAGACATTATCTTAAATATTTAATGATACTTTTTGTTTTTACTGGTAGTGCAAAAGCACAAGACAATGAACAAATTTGGGAAAGCGAATTTAATTTTGGTGGAAATTTTGTGCTCACAACTTTTTTAAAAGTAAACCAATCTCAAAACCAATTTACAATCACTTCTCCAGAAAATGCAGATAAGAGAATGTTTGGAAATTTTAAATCCAAATTAGGAAGAGCTACCGGTAAATTACCAAAAAAAGGAATATTTATAACCATCAATGGTACAATTGAAGGTAATGATCTAGTTGGAGTAGTAAATACACCATTGCTAGGTGATTTAACATTTGAAGGTGTTCTTGAAAAGGACCTGCTTACAGGAAACCTTTTAAAAAATGATACTTTAGTTATAGGTAACTTAAAAGCTATAAAAAGTAAAAAAAATCAAATTAGCTACAAGCATTTACATGCAAAACTAATAGATCTAACAGAATCAAACATCTATTCTAAAGATGTTTTAAAAACTAAATCTTGGAAAAAATTTAATAAGTCATTAAAACGAATTTTAAATAAAGCTGAGGATGATATAGAACTATTTGTCGGTTTTAATATGATTAGCCAAAATCTAGGTTTTAGTCATTATAATTTAATGTTATCTGGAGAAAACACAACAATACCTGAGGAGGAAGATAATGATACCACGCAATCTAAAGAAGTAACGTTTGAAGAAAAAAACGCTACTACTGCTTACTTGAAAATTGACAACTTTAGTTCAACACAAGAAGAGTTGGCTAAAGTATTACCAAAAGTAGTTGAGAATAAAAATTATGAAAACCTAATAATTGATTTAAGAAATAATGGAGGTGGTGGTATAGAGGCAGCTTTTGAACTGGCGCAGCATTTAATAAGTCAATCTACCAATGTAGGGTATTTTATTACCAAAAATTTAGAATACTCTGGATTTGATAAAAAACTGTTTGAAAACCTTAACGAGATTAATCCAAGCACCACAGACCAATTTATAGAATATCTAAAAAATAATACAGGAGCCAAGTTGGTATTTCATGAGACTGACACGTCTGTCTTTAAAGGGAATTTATACGTCCTAACAAATAATAATACAGCAAGCACATGCGAACCAATAGTTTACATTTTAAAAAACAATTTAGGAGCAACAATTATTGGAGAACAAACAGCTGGCGCCATGCTAAGCGCTGCACCTTTTGATATTGAAGAAAAATATAAATTAATACTTCCTATTGCAGACTTTTATACTTCTGATGGCGTCAGGCTAGATCAAAATGGAGTACTCCCAAATGTAGTAATAGAATCAGAAAAAGCACTTGATAAAGCGCTAGAAATAATAAACAATAACACTATAAAAAACTATTAAAATGGATTTATTAAAAGGAGGAGCTGTACTAGCAGTTATAGTAGGTTTTTGGGATAAAATTAAAACATTTTTATGGATGGGTTTATCTACTTTTATTCAAAAAGCAGAAATTAAAACAGAGGATATTCATAATGAAGTAATAGGTCACTTAATAAAAAATAATAAAAAATTTAAAGGCTATGACAAGGTTTTTGCTTCTCAATATGAATCCTTCAGAAATGGAAAATACGGTTTAGTACCATATGAGAAGTTTGGAGATTCTTTAATGATTTTCTTAACTCAAAAAAAATATTTTTTTAAACTTTTTAGAATTCCCTTTGTATTTACTACAAATAGTGAGTCCTCAACAAAAAAGGAAGGTAATAACGAGCAAAACGTAAAGGCTAAAAGTTTTTCATTTATAATCTCGTTACGTGGTACAATAGATGTTGCAAAAATAGTAGAAGAAGCTACAATAAGAAGAAACCAAATAAGTTGGGATATTGAAGAAGCAGAAGAAAAAACAAACAGATTTGACATCTACTATTTTCCTGAAAGAGATCAAGATGATAATTCTAAAAAAAATTATGGTTTTGGTTATTCATGGTTTATGCAAAGCCAATATAAACTTATAGGAGTTAACCATAACGATTTAGGAAGAGAACTAAAAAATAAAGGTAACGCTTTAGATAATTTATTTTTCCCAAAAGAAATAGAAAAGCTAATCAATATAATTAGCCTATGGGTTAAAAGTAAAGATTGGTATAATCAAAAAAATATCCCTTGGAAAAGAGGATGGCTTTTGTACGGTATTCCTGGTACTGGAAAAACAGCTTTGGCAAGAGCTTTTGCAGAGGATTTAGACTTACCCATTTATTTTTTCTCGCTTGCTCAAATGTCAAATGACGAACTGATTAAAGCCTGGCAAAGTATGCAACTAAATGTGCCTTGTATAGCTTTAATAGAAGACATTGACAACGTTTTTGATAAAAGAAAAAATATTGCTCAAATTTCTCCATTTCAATTTGGACATCAATTTAATCAGAATAATAATGGAGGCTCAGAATCTAAAAATCGAGTTCAGACGCCTTTAACCTTTGACACTCTATTAAATTGTATTGATGGTGTAGATAAAACAGATGGTGTTTTTACAATTATTACAACCAATGATATTAGTAAAATTGACGAAGCAATTGGGCAGCCAAGAATATTAGAAGATGGTACTCAAGAGTTTGTTTCTACTAGACCAGGTAGAATAGACAGAGCAATAGAGCTTAGCTATATGAGCAATGAAAACAAGATTAAGATGGCAGAAAAAATATTGTTTGAATTCCCTAACAAAATTGAAGACATCAAATTACACATCCTTAAAAATTTAAAAGAAACGCCTGCACAATTTCAAGAATATTGTTCTCAAATAGCTTTGGAAGAATACTGGAATAAAACAGGAAAGCAAATACCGTTAAATAATAACAAAAATAATATCGAATACGATATTGTTTCTAAAAATGGAACATACGATTTTTAAAACTTAAAAGACATGAAAAATTTACTTTACACTTTAATTATAACACTGTTTATACCTTATCATTCGTTTTCTCAAGAAACTAATGATCCAGTAGATGTTAACGCTAACTGGAGTGGTAGAGGTTGCAGAGGAACTAATGGGTTATGTAATATTGATATTACAAACAATAACATGACCAATGCTAGAATACATTATGATAGTTACGATTTAATTCTTGTAATAGATAGATCAAAACTAACTCAAGAAGACGAGTCTAATTTAGTAAGCGTAAGATTAAATAAAGACTCTAATGAGAGTGAACTTATTTTTATAATGGATGATGACTTTGAATTAGAAGCAGAAACTAAAACCATATTAAATATACCTGAAAATTTAAGCACTATTACTAAAGGTGAATATCCTCTGGAAGTTACTTCAGACTCCATAATTATAACTCTTAAAATAGAATAGTTATGAAAACATTTATATACATAATTGTATTTAGTATTATAAGTTTTCCCTTTAAGGGTTATGCTAATACAAACAATCCAAATATCGAAATAGAAACTATTTTGTATGAGTTAATTATCGAAACTAATACTATTTTAGACACTTATAGAAGTAAGAATAACAAGTTGTATCAAAAGCTTAAAAAATTAAAAATAAAGCTAAGTAATACTAATATCTCAAAAGAACAAATTCAACTTTTAATAAAAAAAGAAGAAGTAAAAGAAAAGCTACTCTATAATTCTATGTCTGAAGCTAGTGAGATTAGTAAAGTGCGTTATTTAAAGGGTCTTCAGATTATTAAAATTTTATACGAAAAAACATTAAGCTTAGATCATCATTTTGCAACTGTGGCTACTTTTAATGAAATTAACAACCTTAGTAATCCAAATAATTACCCAGAATTTATCAAATTAAAAGACAATATTTCCTCTTCAAAAGATAAAAAATCAGGATTCAGTTTGTCAGGAATTTTAGGTGAAAATATATATACTTCAGTAGTGTATTCTATAGTATCATTGTTTACTAATTCAAATACAAGTCGATTAGAAAAGGAGGAAAACATAAAAGACGTAGAGTGTATTTTAGACTTTACCTTACGTATGCACAATGATTTAAATACTATTTATTTTGAAACAGCTTTCCTACAAAAAAGTAATGATAATGTCATTAAAGAATTAGAACAACTTTTTGTAGATTTTACCAAACCCATTAAGTACAAGATTTCTATAAAAGATTGTAGAAATTCTGATGATTGGGATACGGTTAGAGAAAACTTAAATAAGTATATAGAAGAATTAAAAAAATCAATAGAAGACGATTCTAAACGTTATAAAGCACATAAAATGCAAATAGATTTAGAATTTCCAATAGATCGTCTTTTACAATTTATAACTCTATACAATTCGCATATAGACCAAGGTGCTAAATTTTATGAAAAATTTGGAATCATGCTTGGTAGCTACGAAAACGAAGCTCAATGTGCAACCAAAATTCCATTAGAGTATTCTAATTTAAAAGACAACATAAATACCAGCATTGATAAATTTAATACGGCTTACAAACCTGTAGAAATAAACGGTAGCAAGATGAAGCAAGTTTTGTATGGTATTAACGAATATGACTAATTCATATATATCAGGAATTATTGATTCCTTTAAATTGATTAATAGCAAAAAAGGCTCGCAAATGCGAGCCTTTTTTTAACAAACTAACAATTAATGTTATTTCCCTAGCATTAATAACTCGTTACAAACTACTTCTGTAATGTAACGTTTCATTCCATCTTTATCTTCCCACGTTCTGGTTGTCAGCTTCCCTTCTACTGCAACCTCTTTTCCTTTAATAACATACTTTTCAATAATGTCTGCAGTCTTACCCCAAGCCACTATATTATGCCAGTCCGTTTTGGTTTGTTTTGTACCATTAGCATCTTTATAACTCTCGTTAGTTGCTAAAGAAAATTTTGCCAATTTTTTTCCTGATTCTAAATTGATGATTTCTGGATCTTGTCCTAAGTTTCCAATCAACTGTACTTTGTTTCTAAGTGTGTTCATAATTTTAAATTTTTAATGTTAAACAGTTAATGCAATCGAGTTGTTATGTTTCGACACTGCAAAGATGAAGCAGCTCACAAATTTTATTCGGTAGTTACACATTTAATGTCGGTTGTAAACGTTTGTTGTCGTTTGTAAACGAATAATTTGTATCTTAGCTTCAAATCACAAATCATGAAAAACCTAGTAATCATAGTCTTCTTAATAGCTTTAACAAGTTGTAAAGCACAAACCAACACGATACAATTTAAAGAAGGTATGACCTCACCAAAAGCCGATTTATCTCAAGTCGCTTGGATACAAGGTCACTGGAAAGGGGAAGCTTTTGGCGGAATTACAGAAGAAATTTGGAGTCCTCCATTAGGCGATTCTATGATGTTTAGTTTTAAATTGGTAAGCAATGGGCAAGTTGTTTTTTACGAACTTGGAGGTATAAGACAAGTAGATGACACACTTCTTTTTCAGTTAAAACATTTTGGAAATGACTTTAAAGGTTGGGAAGACAAAGACGAAACTGTTGATGCTAAATTGGTCAAAATTGAAAATAATCGAGTCTATTTTGATCAATTCACTTTTGAAAAAATAAGTGATTCTGAAATCAATATCTATGTCGTCATTGAAGATAACGGTGAAACCGAAGAAGTTGCATTTAATTACAAAAAACAATAATGACCTTTCATATTGAAACCAAAAGATTACTACTACGCGAGCTTAGAGATAGTGATTTAGATGGTATGTTTGAGTTAGATTCTAACCCAAACGTACACAGATACTTAGGTAATAAACCAATAAAAACAAAAGCTGAAGCACAAAAAATATTAGATAGCGTAAAACAACAATATCAAGAACATGGTATTGGCAGATTTGCTGTTATAGAAAAAGACAGTGGTGACTTTATTGGATGGTCTGGTTTAAGATTAAACACAGAGTACAACATGAATGGTTTTACCAAATATTACGATGTTGGTTATAGATTAATTGAACGTTTTTGGGGAAAAGGATATGCTACAGAATCTGGTAAAGCTGCTGTAGATTATGCTTTTAATGTTATGAATCTTGCAGAATTATATGCAACTACAGAGGTTGGCAACCAAGCATCACATAACGCACTTTTAAAAATTGGATTACATTATGTTAACGATTTTTATTTTGAAGAAGAAAAACTAGACCTAAGATGGTACACAATAAAAAACCCGAACTTATGACTAAAACTTGTCCAGAATGTGGCGATAAAATAGTAGGTAGAATTGATAAAAAATTCTGTAGCGATGGATGCAGAAATGCCTACAACAATAAAGTAAATAAAGATGGTAAAAACCTTATCCGTAACATTAATAACCGCTTACGTAAAAATTGGCGCATCTTAGAAAGTTTAAATCCTGACCAAAAAACAAAAACCACTAAAACAAAATTAGAAGCCAAAGGGTTCGATTTTAATTATTTTACTAGTATTTACACCACCAAAGCTGGTACAGTGTATTACTTTGTTTACGACCAAGGATATTTACCTTTAGACAACGATTTTTATGCACTTGTAAAACGCCAATAATGTTATGAAATACTTATACCTAATACTTATACTATTCTGCTTAGGTTGTAACAATACAACAGAGACGACCAAAGTTTCCAAAACGGTTGAGGATAACGTTACTCCTATTCCGCTTGACGGAAAAAAAGCTAACTATTTGTATCATTTTGCTTTTGACTGTGTGGACCAAGAATATCCCAATAAATTAGGTCAAGTTTTAGGAGATGCTACGTATTTAAAAACACCACAAGAATTGCATCCTGCGTTTTATGGGTGTTTTGATTGGCACAGTTCTGTACATGGACATTGGACCTTAGTAAACTTACTAAAAGATTTTCCCAATTTTGAGCATCGTGAAGCCATTTTAGCAAAGCTAAAATTAACCTTAACTAAAGACAATATTTTAAAGGAAGTTGCATATTTTGACGATGTCTATAACAATACGTTTGAACGTACTTACGGTTGGGCTTGGTTATTAAAATTAGCCGAAAGTTTAAACGAATGGAATACACCAGAAGGTCAAGAGTTTTCTAAAAATCTTGCTCCTTTAACCCAACTTATTGAGGAAAAATGTATTGAGTTTTTTAACAAGTTAAACTATCCAATCCGAGTTGGAGAACATCCAAACACAGCTTTTGGGATGAGTTTTGCTTTAGATTATGCCAAAAAATATAGTCCAGAATTAGAGCAGGTCATTATTGAAAAAGCAAAAATGTTTTACTTAAATGATGAAGACTGTCCATTAACTTGGGAACCTGGAGGATTTGACTTTTTATCACCTTGTTTACAAGAAGCCTCTTTAATGGCTAAAGTACTACCAAAAGAAGACTATACTAAATGGTTAGACCTCTTTTTACCTGACTTTAAAAATAATCCATCTAAGTATATTAGTACTGTGGAAGTCGTCGATAAATCGGACGGAAAAATGGCGCATTTAGATGGTTTAAATTTTAGTCGTGCGTGGTGTTTGTTTGAAATAGGATACATTTTAAATAATCAAAACATGATAGCTTTAGCTAATACACATTTTGAAGCTAGTTATAGTAAAATGGATACTGGAGAATATGCAGGAGCACATTGGTTAGCGTCTTTTGCGTTGTATGCGTTAAAAGCTGAAGAATAATAATTGTAACAAGTCTTATGGTTTTAATACTTATTAGTATCAACCTATTTAATTAACCTTTACATAATGACCAAACCAATTATAATTGCACTTATTGTTTTAACCATAGTAGTGTTTGCTTTTTTGATCTATTTTTTTAGTCCCAAAACCATCATTTTAAGACGTTTAAAACAATTACCTTACAGTAGAATTGGTAGTCTGCAAAATAACAAATTTTCAAAAATTGAAGGGACTGCTCTAAATATTGAAAACCCTTTAATAGCGCCTTTAAGTCAACGCAAGTGTGTGTTTTATAAAATGAAAATTCAAAAAAAAGTGAGTACTGGAAAAAGCTCGCATTGGAA
Source organism: Olleya sp. YS (assembly GCF_029760915.1). Taxonomy (NCBI): domain Bacteria; kingdom Pseudomonadati; phylum Bacteroidota; class Flavobacteriia; order Flavobacteriales; family Flavobacteriaceae; genus Olleya; species Olleya sp. YS. The sequence continues at coordinate 939,898 of NZ_CP121685.1, forward strand.
AACTATTGTTAATGAGGAAGTGATTCAGGATTTTTTTGTAGAGCAAACTGGTGAACGTGTTATAGTTTTTCCAACTAAATCTCCAAAAAACTATTACGATTATTTAGTAACTGATGGTAAAACTAGCTCTGGAACGTTTAAAGACCCAACTCCAGAATTTAAAAAATTATTAAACCATTATAATATTGAAACCGAAGGGTTATTTGGGTTTAACAAACAACTACGTTACACCGAAGCAATAGTAGAAGTTGGAGAACGCATTACCATAGCTGGCTACGTTAAATGGATGAAATTAGAAAACCCTGTTGCAGATTATAGCTACTCTAGTATAGCATCAATTACCGCTAGAGGAAAACATAAAATATTAATTACAGACCATCCAGATGCTTTAAGACCAAAACATGGACGTGTCTAGTTACTTCCAATTCTGACTTTTTAAATCTATTGTTGCTTTTAAAATATCTTTCTGACTGATTTGACCCACTAATTTTCCATCTTCTACTATAGGAAAACGTCTACGCTTAGACTCTAAAAATTTATTTGCTGCGTCAAAAATATTTAAGTTGCCATCAATGGTTTCTACATTTTTTACCATGTGTCGTTCAACACTATTATTTTGTGCTGGCGAGTTATAATATCTACTCTCACTGATTTGTTTAATACAATCCCCTTCAGATATAATTCCAATTAGCTCATTTTTATCATTAACTACTGGTCCACCAGAAATTTTCTTTTTTATCAAGGTGTCAATAACTTCTTCTACACTTTGTGATGCTTTAAAAGTTATTAAATCTCTAGTCATATAATCACTAACCTTTAACGATTGATTATGTACTACCTGCTGTTGTCCTTTACGTGGACCTTCAAAACTTTTAATTCCCATTGCTATTAATTTTAGTGTACTTAAAGTTACTGATTTTTAATTAGTTATCCTAAATCATTAGTGCAAGTAATAATTTACTACATTTATATCAATCAATAAACCATCCTGACATGTTAAAAAAAGCAATTGCTATCCTTACGCTGTGTCTTTCTATATACTTAAGTTTTAATGCTTTATTACCTAACAAAATTTCAGATTTAGAGACGCCTTTAGAGCAATTTTCCACAGATCGTGCTTTACTACAACTTGCTGAAATTTCAAAAAAACCACATTATACTGGTAGCGAAGAAAACACAAGGGTTAGACATTATATCATTTCAGAATTAGAAAAACTTGGGCTTAAAACACAAATTCAGGAAGGATATACTATTAGTAAATGGGGAAATATAGCTAAACCTATTAATATTTTGGCTAGAATTAAAGGGACTGCAAACACCAAAGCATTAATGCTTTTAACGCATTATGATAGTAATCCGCATAGCGCAATTGGTGCAAGTGATGCAGGTTCTGGAGTGGTTACTATTTTGGAAGGATTACGTGCTTTTCTAGCAGCTGGTCATCCACCAAAAAACGACATTATTATTGGTATTACAGATGCTGAAGAATTAGGATTAAATGGTGCGGATCTATTTGTCAATAAACACGAATGGTCAAAAGATGTAGGATTGGTCTTAAATTTTGAAGCACGAGGTAGTGGTGGACCAAGTTATATGCTTATTGAAACAAATGGTGGTAATGCTAATTTAATGAAAGAGTTTGTGGCTGCTAATCCGCAATTTCCAGTTGCTAATTCGTTAGCTTATAGTATCTATAAAATGCTTCCAAATGATACTGATTTAACGGTCTTTAGACGCGATGGAGATATTGAAGGCTTCAATTTTGCATTTATAGATGACCATTTTGATTACCATACTGTGATGGATAATTATGCTCGACTAGACAGAAATACTTTAGAGCATCAAGGCAGTTATATTATGCCATTATTACATCATTTTAGTCAAGCTAATTTAGCTAATATTAAAAGTACAGAAGATTATATTTATTTTAATATTCCGATTTTTAAAACTGTTATTTATCCTTTTGGTTGGGTACTTCCTATGCTACTAATTGCCATATTTATATTTATTGGATTACTTGTTTATGGATTTAGAAATAAAATCTTAAACTTTAAAGCTATTGGTAACGGGTTTGTAGCTTTTATTTTTAGCTTATTAAGTTGCGGACTATTAGGCTTTTTTGGATGGGAATTTTTAAACATTTTGTATCCAAAATATGGTGAGATGCTTCATGGATTTACCTATAATGGTCATACTTATATTTGGTTATTTGCATTACTAAGTTTAGGTCTTAGTTTTTTATTATACAGTAAAGTATATAAAGCAAATAATACTGCTAGTTTACTGGTGGCTCCTCTAACCTTTTGGTTAATTATTTGTACAGTAATTGCTTTACAATTAAAAGGCGCTAGCTTTTTTATTATACCTGTTTATTTCGGGCTTATTGCATTATTTGTCTTGCTAAGACAGAAGCAACCTAACTTAATTTTAATGGCTGTTTTATGCATTCCTGCGTTATTTATTTTGTCACCTTTAGTCAAAATGTTTCCTGTTGGATTGGGACTAAAATTACTAGTTGTAAGTACTGTTTTTGTGGTGTTGATTTTTGGATTATGTTTACCTGTCTTAGGGTTTTTAAAACATAAAAGACGCTGGAGTTATTTGTTTTTTTTCTTAGGAATTATTGCCTTTTTTATAGCACATTTACATTCTGATTTTAAACCAGACACACCAAAACCTAACAGTTTAGTCTATACTTTAAACGCAGATAAAAACTCAGCGCTTTGGGCAACCTACGATAATGTATTAGATACTTACACTAAAAACTTTCTAGGAGAATCGCCAAGCGAAGCTTCAGCATTAAACAAAAATACTTTTGGTAGTAAATATGCTTCAGGATTTACTTATGCTTCTAATGCACCTATAAAGGATATTCCATTACCAAAAATTGAAATTTCTAATGACACTATTATTGGAGAGACCAGACATTTTAATATTTGTGTGATACCTCAACGTGAGGTACAACGCATAGAAGTGTTTTCGGACTCGACAAACCACTTCAAATCATTTAAAATTAATGGTGTTGACGCCTACCGTAAAAAAGGAGACAGTCTCGTGTTTGTAAATCGTTGGAAAAACAGATTATTTAGTTTTTTTGTTAGTAAAAACGACCTGTTAGACCTTCAAATTAGTGTACCAAAAAACCAAAAAACAAGTCTACAACTATTTGAAGCTTCGTTTGATTTACTAGACAATAAACTGTTTAGCATTCCTCCTAGAGAAAGACATATGATACCTAAACCGTTTGTTTTAAATGATGCAGTTTTGGTTAATAAAACTATTATTATTGAATAATATATAAACTATTAATTAGTACTATTTTAAGACTTTAAGTCAATAATTTTTATAGTTTTGGCGCAATTAAAATTATAAAAATGAAAAATCTACTTTACTTAATTATTTTTTGTTTCAGCTTTAGTAGTGTTGCACAAAATAATGATGCTTTGATTAAACATTACGAAGCATTTTACAAACAAATGAAAGCCCAAGGAGATATCCAAGGAGTTATTAATGCATTAACGCATCTTAATGTGTTAAAACCATCTCAAGCAAGAAAAGACACCTTAGCGTATGTGTATTTAAATGATGGTAAGTACACCCAAGCTTTAAATACTATTGGTATAGATTATAAAGCAACAGATTCTGATTTAGCTTTAGAAGTTAAAGCAGTTGCATTAAAGTCTCTTGGAGAATTAGAACGCTCTTTACCATTTTTTGAAGCAATTTTTAATACCTCTAAAAATGCTCAAGTTGCCTATGAGTTGGCAGAGATTAATTTAAATTTAAATAAATTAACAGAAGCAAAGAAGTATATTGATTTAGGGATGGCTCAAGTTAAAGATACACAAGGTAAAAGCTTTTATGAAACGCAACAACCTTATACAGTGCCTCTAAAAGCTGCTTTTTACTATTTAGATGCTTTAGTTAAATTTAATGAGAATAAAGAGACTAATAAAGCAGCTGCAATTGTATTATTAGATAAAGCTTTAGCTTTAGAACCACAATTTAATATGGCGTTAATTGCTAAAAACGCATTGTCACCAAAAGCAACATCAACAGAAACAAAAAACTAAGACGTATTATTATATTATAAAAAAAGCCTTCCAGAATATGGAAGGCTTTTTTATTTACTATTTGGTAATTACCAAATTCTAACTCTATCTTCTGGAGCAATATACATTTTGTCTCCTTCTTTAATATCAAACGCTTCGTAGAACGCATCAATATTTAATAAAGGTTGTACCGCTCTTGTCATTCCTGGAGAATGTGGATCCGTTTTAATTCTAGTTTTTAAAGCATCATCACGCATTTTTGTTCTCCATACCGTTGCCCAACTCATAAAAAAGCGTTGCTCTGGTGTAAAACCATCAATATTTTCTGGTCTACCGTTTTCTTCAAAGCTTAATTGCAACGCATCATAAGCTGCTAAAACACCTCCTAAATCTCCAATGTTTTCTCCTAAGGTAAATTTACCATTGATATTAGTTTCTGGTAAAACTTCAATTGCAGAATATTGGTCAGCTAACGCAGCACCTAAAGCTTCAAATTGTTTTAAATCTTCGTCTGTCCACCAGTTGTTTAAGTTACCATCTTTGTCATATCGTGCACCAGAATCGTCAAAACTGTGAGAAATCTCATGTCCAATAACAGCTCCTATTCCTCCATAATTTACAGCATCATCTGCATTAAAATTATAGAATGGTGGTTGTAAAATAGCTGCTGGGAAAACAATTTCGTTATAAGCTGGGTTAAAGTAAGCATTCACAATTTGTGGAGCCATGTACCATTCTGACTTGTCTACTGGTTTTCCTAACTTATCAATATCGTCTTTAAAATTCCATGCTTGAGCATTTAAAGCATTTTGTAAATAAGACCCTCCATCTTCAACACTAGCTATTTCTAATTCGGAATAATCTTTCCACTTATCTGGATAAGCTATTTTTACTTTGGTCGCTCTTAATTTTTCAATAGCTTTTTGTTTAGTTTCTGGACTCATCCAATCCAGTTTATTAATTCTGTTTTCGAAAGCTAAAATGACATTTTTAATCATTTTTTCAGCTTTTATCTTAGCTTCTGGTGGAAACTTTTTATCTACATATAATTTACCTAACGCTTCACCAATGGTTCTATTTAAAGATCCTAAAGCACGCTCGTCTCTTGGACGTTGTGCTTTAGCCCCATTAAGTTCTTTACCGTAAAACTCCCAGTTTGCAGTTTCGATATCTGTGCTTAAATACCTTGCAGCGCCATTAAAAGTATTCCATTTTAAATACGCTTTCCAATCATCTACATTTCCATCTGCTAAAACGTCTTGTAATCTTTTGAAGTAACCTAAATCACCAATTATTACAGTATCTAGTTTTTTGACACCAATCCCAGATAAGTAGTTTCTCCAATTAATAGCTGGCACCATTTTTTGAACATCTTCAATGGATCTAGGATTGTAACGTTTACGTGCGTCACGACGGTCTACTTTGTCCATTTTCGCCTCTTCTAATCTAGTTTCGAACGCTAAAATTTGTTCTGCTTGTGCTTTAGCTTCTGCTTCACTATCACCCAAACGCTGAAGCATTGATGTAATGAAAGCTACATATTTTGCTCTTTTTTCTTTAGAATCTGCATCATCTTTTACATAGTAATCTCTGTCAGGTAAACCTGTACTTCCACCTCCTAAGTAAGCAACATTACGGTTACTGTCCTTCGGGTCTGCTCCAACTCCAAAACCATATAAACCTCCACCACCTTTTGGCTCCATTTCTATCATATAAGCTTGTAAGTCGTCTAAGTTTTCTATTGCTTCTATTTTTGCTAGATACGGTTTAACAGGGTCTATACCTAATTTATTACGTCCAACAGTGTCCATAATAGTTTGGTAATAGTGGACCGCTTTTTCTTGATCAGAACCTGGAAGTACTTGAATGTTTTCAAGATCTTTATTGTCTGACATGGCAGCTTTTAAAATTCCTAAAGCATCTGCATCAGTTTTTTTACGTAATTCTTGGAAACTTCCCCAAGTGGACTGGTCATCTGGAATCTCGTTAGTATCTATCCATTTACCATTGACATATCTAAAGAAATCGTCTTTTGGCTCAGTAGTTTTATCCATATAATCAAGATTGATTCCTGGAACTACTTCTAATTGTGCAGTTGATTTGGCTGGCTTGTCATCTTTACATCCAAGAATAGTCAAGCATCCAACTATACCAATTACAGTTGTTTTTTTTAAGTTGAGTTTCATATTAAAAGTGTTTATATAAGCTAGTTAATAATGGTTCAAGATATAAAAAAAGCGCCTTTCAAGTGATGAAGAGGCGCTTTTTTTAAGTTTAAATTAACTATTATTTAACAATTAACTTTTTAGCTATTTTATTGCTACTAGATTCTAAATTTAGAAAGTAAACTCCTGTAGAATAATTACTTAGGTCTAATTGATAAATTGTATTAGTTGTTTTTACATCTAATTGCGTGTAGATTATTTTTCCTGTAATGTCATAAACACTTAAGTTGAATGTTTGATTTCTGTTAGTCTTGATGTTAAATACGCCTTTAGACGGATTAGGATACACTGAGAAACTGTTGGTGTTAAAATCTTCAACACTCAACACTGGGTTGCTAGCAACTACTAGGTTATCTACAATAACACCTTCCTCTACTACAGATTGATCTGAATGAAAAACAAATCTAAACATGATACTTGTTTCTGAATTTAATGGAGTTAAATCATAACTATACTCTGTTAAATTAGCATACTGTGGATCTTTTCCTGTCCACTGTGCTCCAGGACAATTATAACAGGTGTTGTTTTCTCCTTGGGTTGTGTCACTATTATACCAATTAGCATCTGTTGTAGATCCTAATATACTCCAAGATACACCTTGATCTATTGAGTATTCCATGTAAACAATATCCCAATCTTGTTCAAGCTCAAATGCCATATCAAATTTTAGCTCTGGATTTGCTAAAGTAGATAAATCAAAACATTGAGAAATTAGATAACTTTTTGTGTTATTGGCATGGTCTCCAGCAAGATTAGTCCCATAAACTTGATTTGACAAGTTGTTATTAGGGTTATTTAAAACTGCTCCTGTTGGAATACCTCTTTGCCAGTATTGCGATGACGCACTTTCGTCAAGTACCAACAATTCTTCTTGAGGTGTTTCAAAGGTATTAACTACATCTTCAGTACCACTTTCGTTTGCATATATTGTTTTTGGTTCTGAGCTATTATTAAAACTATAAGCATCATTGGCAATCGTAGAACTAACTTCAAAAGTATGTTGTCCCTTAGGCAATGAAAATTGAGGTAAAGTAACCGTTGTAATAGCTTCAGATACCAAGTTACCAGTCCAAGTAAAAGTGTTTGGCACACCATCTATTAGATAAGTGAAGTCTACTGAAGTAATGGTATTGACTCCATTGTTTTCAATATCTATTAGTGCTGAAATATTCGTGTTGCAATCTATTGCATTACTAATTCCGTTGACTGCAAGTAGTCTAACATCAGAAGGTTCTAGCTCAGTCGGAATCTCTGATTGCCATATACCTCTTCCATACGTTGCAGCAGTAATTTTATCATCAAATAAATTAATTTCTACATCTCTAACCGATACGTTTGGTAATCCGTTATTAAATAATTCCCAAGTAAGGGTATCATCATCATATCTATATACTCCTAGACTAGTTCCTAAATATAAAGGGTTTTTAGAGTGTAGTGCTTGATGCTTAATGCTATTTTTAGTTACACTTGGTAAACCACTTGAAATGTTAGTAAAAGTAATTCCACCATCTACAGATTTGTAAACACTTCCACTCAATCCAGCTGTAGTCACATAAATTATATTATTATTAGTATTATTTACTTCTATAGAAGTTATATTAGAGCCATTTCCATTAGAATAAGTAAACGATTCAGTGATTGTAAAAGACGTTCCGCCATTAGTACTTTTTCTTAAATTAGAATTTGTAGCAACATAAATATTATTAGGATTGATTTCATCAATTTCTAGAACATCAATATTAGTCCCAAAAGAGGATGATACTGGTGACCAACTATTATTTTGTAGTTTATATAATCTTGAATAACCTGCGTAAAGTTCACTGTTGCTATTCATGATTAGTGGAGTAATCCAATTACCACTCTCTCCAGAAGGTTGACTAATACTCGCAGAAGAACTAGCACCTGCAGTGCTAGAATAATATAATCCTCCACCATTTTGAATAAATCCGTAATAGGCATTTGAGTTAGCAGGATCTATTGCAGTATCCATACCATCTGCTCCATAATAATTTTGCCACTGTCCATTGCTGTAACCGTGTCCACCATTATCTTGTAGACCACCAACCATTTTGTTAGATGTTTGTTTGGATACAGATATACGATAAAATTGGCTAATTTGCATACCTGCTGTCAAATCTGTAAAGCTGGTTCCTCCATTTGAAGATTTATAAAATCCTCCATCTGTTCCTGCATATAATTCGCCATTAAAAAATCTTAAATAATGAATATCTGCATGAGAATAAGACGAAGAAAATGGAGCACTCCAACTATTTAATTTTGTAAATATTGATTGATTTCCACTAACAGTACCCTTCCAAATGTTTAATACACCTGTGTATATTTCGTTTTCATTAGTATCTGATACTGCAAAAGCTAGATCATACCATGACTGGGTAGACTCGAAAATATCACCATTATTAGCTAAAGACGCTACTTGTGTAAATGTTAAACCTGAATTTGTAGATTTAAAAACACCTGCAAATCCATAAGAATTATTAGAAGCTAAAACATAAACTACATTAGGATTAGCTGGTGTAACATCAATGACATATCTAGATATTCCGCTTGTAGGTAATCCTGTTCCTGCTAACGTGAAAGATTCTCCACCATTAGTAGATCTGTAAAAGCGATTACTTGAAACAGCATATAATGTATTAGGATTATTGGGTTTAATTTTTATATCTCTAATGTTTAACCCTACTGTACCATTTGATCCGCCTGAAACGTTTTGATTAGACCAATTTACACCAGCATTAGAGGTTTTATATACACCATTGTTTGTCGCAACCCATAATATATTTGAGTTAGTAGGATGGATGTAAATATCATTCATTGAATCTGGCGAATTATTCGGATTTAGACCAGTCGTATTCCAAGTTACACCACCATCTGTAGACTTCATAACTCCAACACTGTAAGAGTCTCCAGCATCATCATCACCAGTTGCAATGTATATTGTATTTGAGTTGTTGTTGTCTATTGCTATTCCAGATACACCTATTTGAGGTAAGTTATCTGTAGTGGTTATCCAATTAGCTCCAGAGTCTGTTGACTTCCACAATCCACCAGCTGGAGCACCAGCATAAATGGTTGAAGCGTTATTAGGGTCTTGAACAACAACATTTACTCGACCTTGACCAGAAGACCATGACCCTGTATTACTATGTGTAAAAGGTCCAACTGGAATCCAATTACTTTCATCAATCATACTATTACTACTTCTAGAATTAGTTTTTTTATCAACTACTTCTAGGTATGTGTTCCACAACTCTAATGCGGTTGGAAGTGTTCCGTCTTGATTCACAAAATTGGACCAATAGGCTTCCCATCTTTTAAACGGTTTATATCCACTACCTTTTACATTAGGATCTTTAGTTTCCCAATAGGTATTAAATGCATTGACTATGTCTTGAAATTTAACAGGATTTGAAGTTGTTCTTGATTCTAGATTTAATTGCTTCATCCAAGGTGCGTCTTGATTGAACTGAGCTAAAGCTAATGTACTAAACAGTACAAAAACTAAAAGAAGTATTTTTTTCATTTATAGCGTTTTTTTGAAAATCAAAAATAGAATTTTTTTGCATAACTCATGACGAATTAACAAAAACATCGACGAAATGCATGTTAGAAACTACTGTATTTTAGTGCTTTAACATTTTTGATTTTAATATACTGTCGTTTTTTTTCTTTAAGCTTACAACCTCTTTTACATTATCATTAGGTATTGCTATGGATAACACATAATGTTTAACCTTCCAGTCTCCATCAACTTTTTTAATAACTCCAGAGCCTCTACAAATTTCCATTTGCGTATCCAACAACTCATCAAACCATGCTATTTTCTGGTCATGGTACACATAAATATTGCGCTCTAAAGCTGTAAAACTCCACGCTTTCCCTTTGTCAAAATAAGGTTTTGAAAAGGACTTGAAGTCTTCTAACTGCCAATTTTCGGTAGCATCTGTACCTAAAAAAACACCATCTTTTGTCATCAAGTTAAAGTAGGCTTTAAAATCGGCATTTGATGCAGCCTTGTGCCAATCGTCTAGACTTGTATTTATGTTGTTTTTAATAGTTGTAATGTCTAATTTCTCTTCTTTTTTTTCACAAGAAAAAAGAACCACAATGAAAATAACACATACTTTTAGATATTTCATTTTAATAAGGTTTTATAATGGTTTGGTTATCTTTTTCTATTTTTTTATTGATTTGTAAGTTTAAATTAGAAAGCGCAACGAATACTTGTTGAATGGCTAAAAGCTTCTCTTGTTTAGTGCTTGTTTGTAAAGATTCTATCTCCTGAAATTTATACAACATAGTTTTTAAAACTAATACTCTAGCTCTTACAGGCTCTGTGTTTATGTCTTCAGGAATAGTTTCCTCAAAATCTTTTACAGAAGAGTTAAACAAATCTACATCTGCATTAAAAAAAGTAAAATCAGGCGTTTTAATTTTTTCTACACCATTTACGATGTTTAAATAAGCTTGCCAGTTGGAAATTATAGGATTGGTATTTACGTCCAAACCAATGTCTTTGTAATTTACTAATGAAATATCTTTTTTGGTTAATTTTAAAGAGTCTGTTACACTGATATTTTCCTCAGGTTGTATTTGTACCTCTTCTTTTTTACAAGCGGTAAATAATAATGCTATAATTACTAAATAGTTAAAAAACTTCATAATGTATTCTAAATCTTTGATTCACAAATATATTAGATTAAAGAGTTAAATTTTATTAAATATAAAATTGTTTTTTACCACCATTTTATAAAAATATTATTAATAAATCTTTAAAATGTTATTACTTTTGATAGACTATTTTATGCATAATTCAAAAAAATGAGCGAAAAAATATTAATTATTGGTGCTGCAGGTCAAATAGGTTCTGAATTAACCTACAAGTTAAGATCAATCCACGGAGACTCTAATGTCATAGCTAGTGATTTAAATTACAATAATTTAGAATTAGTAAATTCTGGTACGTTTGAAATTATTGATGCAATGGATTATGCGTCCATCAAGATATGTTGCGAAAAGCATAATATTGATACTATTTATTTAATGGCTGCCATATTAAGTGCAACTGGAGAAAAATATCCAATGAAAGCTTGGGATTTAAACATGCAGTCTTTATTTCATGTTTTAAATTTAGCTAAAGCTAAAGCTATAAAAAAAGTATTCTGGCCATCAAGTATTGCAGTTTTTGGACCTACAACTCCTAAAGAAAGCACACCTCAACACACCATAATGGAACCAACTACAGTGTACGGAATTACAAAACAAGTTGGTGAGCGATGGTGCCAATATTATCATGAAAAATATGATGTAGATGTTAGAAGTCTACGTTATCCAGGAATAATCAGCTGGAAAACATTACCAGGTGGTGGAACTACAGATTATGCAGTAGAAATCTACCACGAAGCCTTAAAACATAAAAAATACACGTGTTTTTTAAGTGAAAACACTGCACTTCCAATGATGTATATGGAAGACGCTATTAATGCGACTGTAAAATTAATGTCTGCTGATGCAGATAAAATAAAGATAAGATCGTCTTATAATTTATCAGGAATTAGCTTTACACCAAAAGAAGTAGCAGCTTCAATCAAAAAGCAAATTCCAGATTTTGAAATCACCTATAATCCAGATTTTAGACAACACATTGCCGATTCTTGGCCAAGTAGTATTAATGATAATGAAGCTAGACAAGATTGGAATTGGAAGCACCAATTTGATTTAGATCAAATTACAAAGGATATGCTTAAAAATTTAAGCACTAAATGATTGTTTTTATAACTTTCTATTAAAGTCTAAAGCTTTTTCTATCCAAAAATCCAAATCTTTATCAGAATCAAACCCATCTGGTGTAATAAATAAAAAGCCTCTCATGACTTTTCCCGTAAAGTCCATAACTGTACTTCCTTTTTTAAAAATAAGTAGGTCATGAGCTGCTTTGCCCACTCTTACCATTAATCTATCTTGGTTAGTTGCTTTATTAATATCTATTCCAATACACATTTTATTATTAACCATAAAGATTAATCCACCCATCATTTTTTTCTCTTCAATAGTATTTACTTTATTAAGTCTATGTCTAACACGCTCTGCTAAATAGTCGTTATAAGCCATGATTTTGATTATTTAGCTTACAAAGTATTGATATTTAGGTAGATTTTATAAAAAAACGCAAAAAAAATCCGACACACATAATGTATCGGATTTATAACTTGCTCCTCCTCTTAGGCTCGAACTAAGGACCCTCTGATTAACAGTCAGATGCTCTAACCAACTGAGCTAAGGAGGAGTGTTTTTCGCTGTTGCGAGCGCAAATATAAATTGTTTTTTATTTTCTACAAAACAATAATTAATTTTTTTAATTAAAAATTGCTTTAAAAATATCGTTTCCGTTGGCAAACAACACTAAAGCTATTAGTAGAAAGAAACCAACAATCTGTGCCTTTTCTAAAAAGTTTTCGCTTGGCTTACGTCCAGATATCATTTCATATAACAAAAACATAACGTGTCCACCATCTAATGCTGGTATTGGTAATAAGTTAAGCACTCCTAACATAATAGATAAAAAGGCTGTTAAGCTCCAAAAACGCTCCCAACTCCAATTGCTAGGGAAAATATCGTAAATAGCTTTAAAACCACCTACACCTTTGTAAGCTCCTGTACTTGGATTAAAGATTGCTTTAAGTTGTCCAAAGTATGAACTTATAGTGCCTGTAAATTTGTTTGCACCAACACCAAAACTTTCAATAAAACCATACTCTTTAGTGACTATATCTAAAAAACCTAGTTTTTCAAATTCGTTAAGACTTGTTTCAGAATGGATACCTAGTTTTCCATTCTTGTCAATCACTAAATTTCTTTCAATAGTTTGATTGCCTCTTATAAAAGTTGTAGTAATAGTTTGTCCTTTTAAGCTATCTAAAATTGGAGTAATTTGATCATAATACGTAGCTGGCAAACCATTAATGGTATTAAATACATCACCTTGCTTTAATTCAACACCTTTATTTAAGGACGTATCTGCCACTTTTTCGACTACAAATGGTTGGCGTAATCCAAATAAGCTTCTCTTTTTACTTGAAGATAATTGACCTAAAAAGTCTACTGGTAATTCTATGGTTTTAACTTCTCCATTTCTTTGGATAGTCACACTATTTGCACCAATAATATGTTGTCTAATATCAGATTCGTTAACAATTTTAGTGTCATCGACTTTTAAAATTTGATCACCTGTTTTAAATCCAATATCTTGTAACAATGGATTATCTATTAAAAACCCTCCTTTTATACTAGATACAGTAATGTCAGTATCTCCATAAGCAAATGCAGCTAAAATGTAGATGACTAAAGCCAAAACAAAATTAACAAAAACACCACCTAACATAATTATTAAACGTTGCCAAGCTGGCTTAGATCTAAACTCCCAAGGTTGTGGTGGTTGTGCCATTTGTTCCTTATCCATGCTCTCATCTATCATTCCAGAGATTTTTACGTAACCTCCTAAGGGTAACCAACCAATACCATAAACGGTTTCGCCAATTTTCTTTTTAAATAATGAAAACTTTACATCAAAAAATAAATAGAATTTTTCAACTCGTGTTTTAAACGCTTTTGCAGGAATAAAATGTCCTAACTCGTGTAAAACTATTAATAATGACAGACTTAGTAAAAACTGTCCAATTTTTATAACAAACTCCATGTAGTGTTTCTATTCTTTTTAATAATCGCCAAAAGTAAGTATTTAGACTTAGTTTAAAAAGCAATAGCTGTAATGCTTTTAAGAATTAACAAATTTTATGAGTCATGTCATAAGACTAGCTAAAGTTTTCATCGTATTTTTGTATTTAAATTTAAATGTTCTAAAATGCTTTCTTTTTTTAAAGATTATAAATGGTTTGCTATCGTTTTTGGCATCATTTCTATAATTATAATTTTTATTTTTTATAACATTTTAAATGTTGAAAAACCTTTACCTGTTTTGCAGCCTGCCAACTTTGAACCTAAATTGGTAGATAGTACAATTCAACACGTCAAAAAATACCATACTGTTGCTAATTTTAAGTTAGTTAACCAAAATGGAGATACCATCACAGAAAAAAATTATGAAGACAAAATCTATATCGCAGATTTCTTCTTTACCACGTGTCAAACCATTTGTCCTGTAATGACAGATAATATGGTCAGAATTCAAAATACTATTTTAAATGATGATGACGTCCTTTTATTGTCCCACTCAGTAACACCAGAAATTGATAGCGTTGCACAACTTAAACGCTATGCAATCAAAAAAAAGGTGAATGATGATAAATGGAATTTAGTTACAGGAGATCGCAAACAAATTTACGATTTAGCACGTAAATCTTATTTGGTAGTTGAAGATGATGGAAGTGTTGATTACGGAATGATACATACCGAAAATTTTGCATTAATAGACAAAAAAAAACAAATTAGAGGTGTATATAACGGAATAAGTAAAGCAGGAATAGACTCACTTTTGCACGATCTAAAAACGTTAAAAAAAGAATACGAGTAATACTTTTAGACGGAGCATTTTTTTAGCCTAATTATTTCTCTTATTTTTGCTTCTTTAAAATCAATCTAAATAAGCTTGAGCCAAACACTTAACACTTTAAAACGAGGAGAACGAGCAATAATAATTGACGTTTCTTCGGAAGAAATTCCGCTAAAACTACTAGAAATGGGTTGTTTACCTGGTAATAGTGTCGAGTTGGTACAAGTTGCACCTTTTGCAGACCCAATGTATCTTAACATTAACGGTAGTCACTTAGCTATTAGAAAAGAAACTGCTATTCATATAATTATTGAAAAAGACATTATATGAGTAAACAAATAAATATTGCCTTAATAGGTAATCCAAATACCGGAAAAACCTCAGTTTTTAATGCGCTTACTGGTTTAAACCAAAAAGTTGGTAATTATCCAGGAATTACTGTCGAAAAAAAAGAAGGGATTTGCAAGCTACCTAGAGGAGTTAAAGCTCACATCATTGATTTACCTGGTACGTACAGTCTTAATGCGTCTTCTTTAGATGAAAATGTGGTTATTGAGTTATTACTTAATAAAAACGATAAAGATTTTCCCGATGTTGCAGTGGTCGTTAGTGATGTTGAAAATTTGAAACGAAACTTACTTCTATTTACACAAATAAAAGACTTAGAAATCCCAACCATTCTAGTTATTAATATGGCAGACAGAATGAAATATAAAGGGATTTCATTAGATATTGATTTTTTAGAACAAGAATTAAAAACCAAAATTGCTGTTGTTAGTACTAGGAAAAAAGAAGGTATAGATAATTTAAAACACTTAATATCTAATTATAAAGACATCTCTACTGCACCTTGCTTAAATGCTTCTGCTATAGATAATGACTATTTTGATAAGCTAAGAAAAGCCTTCCCAAATCAGTTACTTTATAAACTTTGGTTAGTGATTACTCAAGATGTTAATTTTGGTAAAACAGACAGAAACCAGATTGAAGCTATAGCCAGTTTTAAAACAAAATCTAAAAGTGATTTAAAGCGTCTGCAACAAAAAGAAACTATTAAACGTTACCAATTTATCAATAATACGCTTAAAAAAGGTCAAACTATTGATGTGTCTCAAGCTAAGGATTTGCGCACTAAATTTGACCGAATATTAACCCATAAGGTTTGGGGTTACCTTATATTCTTTTTGATATTATTGACAATTTTCCAAGCTATTTATGATTGGTCTACGGTACCAATGGATTTTATTGATGGCATCTTTGCTGATTTAAGTAATTGGGTAAAAGCAACCTTTCCAGAAGGTGGAAAAGTAACTAATTTAGTTGCAGAAGGTATTATTTCTGGATTAGGAGGAATCGTTATTTTCATCCCTCAAATTGCCTTCCTATTCTTATTTATAGCCATCTTAGAAGAAAGTGGCTACATGAGTCGCGTAGTGTTCTTAATGGACCGTATTATGCGTCGTTTTGGTTTGAGCGGTAAAAGTATTGTGCCACTAATTTCTGGTACTGCTTGTGCTATTCCAGCTATTATGGCTACTCGTAATATTGAGAGTTGGAAAGAGCGTTTAATAACTATTTTAGTGACTCCTTTTACAACCTGTTCGGCAAGATTACCTGTGTATTTAATTATTATTGCCTTAGTTATTCCAGAAGGTCGTTTTTTAGGCTTAAGTTATCAAGCATTAACTTTAATGTTATTGTATTTAATCGGGTTTGGAGCTGCAGTTATATCTGCATATATTTTAAATAAAGTCCTAAAAATAAAAAGTAAGACCTTTTTTGTGGTTGAAATGCCAAACTATAAACTGCCATTATTTAAAAACGTAATATTAACAGTTATAGAAAAAACAAAATCCTTTGTTTTTGGTGCTGGTAAAATAATATTAGCCATTTCCATTGTGCTTTGGTTTTTGGCATCTTATGGTCCAGGTCAACAGTTTAATAATGCAGAAAATATTGTAAAAAATGAGTATGCTTCACAGAATTTAGACGTAGATCAACTCAACCAAAAAATAGCGTCACATAAACTAGAACATTCGTTTATTGGTATAGCTGGTCATGCAATAGAACCTGTGATTAGACCTTTAGGTTATGACTGGAAAATTGGTATTGCAATTGTTAGTTCTTTCGCAGCACGTGAAGTTTTTGTTGGGACCTTAGCTACTATTTATAGTGTTGGTAGCGATGATGAAGACACCATTAAAAATAGGATGGCTGGTGAAGTTAATCCTATTTTAGGTGGACCATTATTTAATTTTGCTTCAGGGATAAGTTTACTCCTGTTTTATGCTTTTGCGATGCAATGCATGAGTACTCTTGCTATTGTAAAAAAAGAAACTAATAGTTGGAAATGGCCAATTCTGCAATTAGTGATTATGACAGCAATTGCGTATATTACAGCTTTGATTGCCTTTCAATTTTTAAAATAAATATGAATCCAATTCTCCAAAATATTATCGTTTTTAGCATCTTAGGCTTTGCTTTGTTTTTTCTATGGAAAAAGTATTTTTTTAAGAAAAAATCTAAGAAAGCTTGTGGAACAGATGATTGTGGTTGTCACTGATCATGGCAGCAATATTTATTATAATAGCATTTTATCTTGATTATAAGTCGCAAAAACAGGCTTTTAAAAACGACTTGTTAGGAGGTCTCTTCATTTTTTCCGTATTTATTATCGTAGGAATTTTACAATTGTCTTTATTTAACTTTCATATTCTAACCATTATTTTTTCTTTAGGTATAGAAATTATTCTAATTTTTAGTTTCAAAGCCTTAATCAATAAAAAATAAGCTTTATTAAAATTGTTTTGATTAAAGTTTTTTAATTACTTTTGATTAAATATTTAAGCTTACTTAAATATTTATTAAAGTTATATAAAAATGTCAGTAGCAACAGAAAATTTTGTAAAAGCCATTTACAAAAGTAAAGTAAACGATGTCACCAATACTAAGCCTGGAAACATTGCCAAATTATTAGGCGTCTCTAATGCTGCTGCAACAGATATGGCTAAAAACTTAGCTGCCAAAAATTTAATAAATTACGAAAAGTATAAAGCTTTAGAATTAACTTCTGAAGGTGAGAAGTTAGCTTTAAAAGTAATTCGTAAGCATAGACTCTGGGAAGCATTTTTACATAAAACCTTTGACATGTCACTTCATGAAATACATCGTGAAGCAGAACTTTTAGAGCATGAAACTTCAGATTTTTTAGCTAATAAAATTAGTGCGTATTTAGGTAATCCTAAATTTGATCCGCATGGTGACCCAATACCAAACGGTAATGGTGAAATAACAACTCAAGACACCTCAATTGCCTTATCAAAAACTAAAGAGGATTGCACTTACATCATATCTAGATTGATGAGTGATGACAAAGAGTTTTTTGATTTTTGCGCTTCAAATTATATTAAATACGGAAACGAAATAAAAGTCATCAAACAATTTCAAAAAAACAAGATGACACAAATACAAATCAATAGTAATACTATTCTTTTAAACGAAGAATTTTCAAAAATTATTTACGTCAATGAAGCCAATTAAACATTTTCTAGCAGTAGCTGCAACATTTACTTTTGGTTTGCTAACTGCTCAAGAAACCCAAAACCTAGGTCCTTTGGTAACCGATCGACCAGATGCAACAGAAGCACCTAGCGTAGTGCCTAAAAATTATATTCAAGTAGAAACTGGTGCGTTTTACGAAAGTTTTGAAGACAACAACTTGAAAACTGAAGACTTTACTTATAACACCACCTTAATCAGATATGGATTATTAGATAATCTAGAATTAAGATTAGGTTGGAATCTAACCGATAGTAAAGCCTTTTTAAACAATACAGAAACAAGTCAAATTTCTAGTTTTTCGCCTTTATTATTAGGTGTAAAAATTGCAATTACCCAAGAAGATGGATTACTTCCAGAAATTGGCTTTATCGGACATTTAAATCTACCTTTTTCTGTAAAAGAAGCTATTAGACCACAAACCACAGGTGTTGATTTTAGATTTTCTTTTGCCCACACCCTTAGTGAGCGTTCCAGTTTTTCTTATAATTTGGGTGCTGCTTGGGGAGGAGATTCACCAGAAGCTAATTATTTATATACCATGGCTTATGGTTATAGTATCACAGAAAAATTTGGTGCATATGCAGAATTATATGGTGACTTCCCAGAAAACAGTAAAGCCAATCACCTTTGGGATGCTGGTCTAACCTATTTGCTATCAAACAATGTACAATTAGACGCAACTGTTGGTTCTAGGATTACTAAGGGTCAAGATATTTTACTAAGTGCAGGAATTAGCTTCAGATTACCTAATTAAAACTATGTCGCTTTCGCGGAAATAAAATAATTAAAATGAAAAAAAACAGCTTAATCTTAATAGCAATTTTAGTCTTAATAGGTTGTAAAAATAATAATCAAGCAGACGGAAAACTAAACATCGTAACAACCACAACCATGATTACTGATTTAGTAAAACATATTGGTGGTGATCGTGTTAATATTAACGGATTAATGGGTAGTGGTGTAGATCCGCATTTATACAAAGCTAGTGAAGGAGATGTCACTAAACTAGTTAACGCAGACATCATTTTTTATAATGGTTTACACCTTGAAGGGAAATTGGTAGAAGTTTTTGAAAAAATGGGAAGCAAAACTAAAACACCAATAGCTTTAGGTGAAGTCCTAGATAAATCCACTTTAATTGGGTCAGATTATTTTGCCTCAAATTACGATCCGCATGTCTGGTTTAATATTGAGTATTTTAAACAATTTGCTCAAAAAGTAACTTCAGTTTTAGCAGAAAAAGATATCGAAAATACAGCATATTATAAAGCAAACGAAGCAGCCTATCTAGCAAAGCTTGACGTCCTTCAAAATACAATTAATGCTAAAATTGAGACGCTTCCAAAAGACAAACGAATTTTAGTTACAGCACATGATGCGTTTAATTACTTCGGAAAAAATTACGGTTTTGAAGTGGTAGGTTTACAAGGCTTATCCACTGCAACCGAAGCTGGTGTAAAAGATGTACAAAATTTAGCTAATTTTATTATCCAGAAGCAAGTCAAAGCCATTTTTGTGGAGAGTTCAGTCCCAAAACGCACCATTGAAGCATTGCAAGAAGCAGTAAAATCTAAAGGATTTGATGTACAAATTGGTGGTACATTATACTCTGATGCATTGGGTAGTGCAGACACTATCGAAGGTACTTATACTGGCATGTTTGAGTATAATGTAAACACGATTGTTAATGCGTTAAAATAAATTGACAATGTTCAGTTACAGTTGACAATCGTTACTCAATTGTAAAAAAAATAAATATGAAATCCAAAATACTAATCAAACTTGGAATTCCGACACAGTCGGAAACATCAAAATTCAGAAATAATGAGTGAAGGAATGTAGATGCTAAGCGAAGCTTTAAGCACGAAATTCCGATAACGATTGATGCTTTAGCAAATGCGAAGCATTCACGAATACATTATTATAAAAATTAAAATAAATGAGTAACTCCTAATTTTGATATGATTTTTTGGTTCGTTTTGTATCAAGACAAAATGAACATAAATAAACATAAAATGAAACAAAAAATAGCAGTAAAAGTAGACGACCTTACAGTTGCGTACAACTACAAACCAGTACTTTGGGATATCGATCTAGAGATACCTGAAGGTGTGCTTATGGCTATTGTTGGACCAAATGGCGCAGGAAAATCGACATTAATTAAAGCCATTTTAGGGATTTTAAAACCTATAGCAGGTAGTGTTTCTATTTATGATAAACCATATGACAAACAACGTCAATTAGTTGCATACGTACCACAAAAGGGAAGTGTCGATTGGGATTTTCCAACTACAGCATTAGATGTGGTTACTATGGGAACTTATGGTAGTTTAGGTTGGATTAAACGTCCAGGACAGAAACAAAAAAAAGCTGCTTTAGAAGCTTTAGAAAAAGTAGGCATGTTGGCTTTTAAAGGTCGACAAATTAGTCAGTTGTCTGGAGGACAACAACAACGTATTTTTTTAGCACGTGCTTTAGTGCAAAATGCGTCTATCTATTTTATGGACGAACCCTTCCAAGGTGTAGATGCTACTACAGAAATTGCCATTATTAATATTTTAAAAGAATTACGTAAAGCAGGTAAAACAGTAATTGTAGTTCACCACGATTTACAAACTGTTCCCGAGTATTTTGATTGGGTCACCTTTTTAAACGTAAAGAAAATTGCAACTGGTCCAGTCAAAGATATTTTTAATGATGATAATTTAACTAAAACCTACGGAATTAATTATAAAGTAAGTATACAGGAATAGTGATAAGTGAGTTAAAAAACTAAAGCAATAAATTAGATTCCTCCTTTCGCTGGAATAACAAATATGGATATAGCAGAATATTTTAGACTAGTCTTTACAGACTATACGTTAAGAACCATCACGCTTGGTACTGCCATTTTAGGAGCAGTCACTGGTATGTTAGGTAGTTTTGCTGTACTAAGAAAACAAAGTCTACTAGGTGATGCTATATCTCATGCAGCATTACCAGGTATTGCAATAGCCTTTTTAATTACTGGAGCAAAAGACAGCAACACATTACTTTTAGGTGCTTTAATTAGCGGATTGATTGGCACCTTTTGGATTAGAGGTATCGTTAAAAAAACACACCTAAAAAGCGATACTGCTTTAGGGTTAATCTTGTCCTTATTCTTTGGATTTGGGATGTTATTGCTCACTTTTATCCAAAAACAACCCAATGCTAATCAAGCTGGATTGGATAAATATTTATTTGGTCAAGCTGCTACTTTAGTAGAAAGTGATGTGTGGTTAATGGCTATAATCACAGGATTATGTTTATTTGTTTTACTACTATTTTGGAAAGAGTTTAAAATCTTATTATTTGATGCAGATTACACCAAAACATTAGGATTTAATACCAAAACCATCGATATTTTAATTACTAGTTTTATAGTATTAGCTATTGTTTTAGGATTACAAACCGTTGGTGTTGTTTTAATGAGTGCTATGTTATTGGCTCCTGCAGCTGCTGCAAGACAATGGACTAATAGTTTATCTAAAATGGTGTTTTTAGCAGCTATTTTTGGTGCTTTTTCTGGTGTATTTGGTACAGCAATTAGTGCTAGCCAAACTAACCTATCAACAGGTCCAGTCATTGTTTTAGTGGCTGCTGTATTTGTAATCATTTCTTTTGTGTTTTCCCCAAGTCGAGGTTTGTTATTTAAACAAATTAGATTTATAAAAAACAGACGTGATTTAGAGCTTCATAAAACCTTAGCGTTAATGCATCATATTGCAGAAACGCATGACGATATTTCGCATCCACATGCTATTAAATTACTCAACAATTTTCAAGGGTTTACCCGTAAAACCCTTCAGAAGTTAGTCGAAAAAAACTACGTGACATTGGAAGGTAATATGTGGAGTTTAACCAAAACTGGTTTTGAAACCGCAAAAAATTTATATACTAAACAAACCACTGAGGATGAATAGTGCACAAATAGAAATACAACTTATTGCAAGTTTAGTTGCTATTGCATGCGCTATTCCAGGCACCTTTCTGGTGCTTCGCAAAATGGCCATGATAAGTGATGCTATTAGTCATTCTATCCTACCAGGAATAGTGATTGGATTTTTCATAACACAAGATTTAAATTCGCCTTTACTAATTGTATTAGCTGCTTTTACAGGAATTATTACTGTGGTTTTAGTAGAATATATTCAAAAAACAGGTTTGGTAAAAGAAGATACAGCAATTGGCTTAGTCTTTCCTGCTTTGTTTAGTATTGGTGTTATTTTAATTGCAAAAAACGCAAACGATGTCCATTTAGATGTCGATGCAGTTTTGGTTGGTGAACTCGCTTTGGCACCTTTTGACCGACTACTAATTTCTGGAGTAGATGTTGGCCCAAAATCGATGTGGATTATTGGTGTTATTTTGCTAACAACCATCACTTTGCTAGTTGCCTTTTTCAAAGAACTTAAAATAAGTACGTTTGACAAAGGTTTAGCAGCTTCGTTAGGGTTTTCTCCAGCCATTATTCATTATGGATTAATGACTGTGTCGTCAGTAACAACAGTTGGCGCATTTGATGCTGTAGGTGCTATTTTAGTCGTCGCCTTGATGATTGCACCAGCTGCTACTGCATATTTATTGACCACAGATTTAAAAAAGATGCTGGGCTTATCTGTGTTTTTTGGTGTATTTAGTGCTATTTCTGGCTATTGGTTAGCACATGTTTTAGATGCCTCAATTGCTGGATCTATCACAACCGTTTTAGGTCTAGTCTTCTTATTGGTCTATTTATTTGCTCCAAGCAAAGGTGTAATAGCAGTTATGTATCGCGAAAAACAACAACGTACAGAAGTCAGTTTATTAACTTTTTTACTACATTTAAAAAACCATAACGAGGTTGAAGAAAGACATGTTAATCATTTACGAGAGCATATAAATTGGCAAAAAGTAAGAGCTAAAACTGTTTTAGAATTAGCTCAAAAAAACAATATGATTGTTATTGATAATAATGTGGTGTCATTAACCGAAAAAGGAGACACCTTTACCTCTAAAGCTATTGATTATATTATTACTAACGAAGATGCACAGATTGAAGACATGAAGGATGATTTCTTTTTGTTTAGAGGATAATAGCTAATCAAAATTAGGGTTCAATTTTTGTAATTCAGATTTTAATTCGTCTAAACTCACTTCTTTATAATCAAATTGAAGCTCTGATATTTGTTTAGTTGTAGCATTTTTAACACCTAAAAACAATTTGTCATCAATCATCTTTATGGCTACTAAAATAACTTCTTCATTTACAGCTACAGTACCAAAATCGTAGTTATCATTATTTCTTTTACTTGGCAGAATAGAGTTATAGGATTTAAATACCATTTTGACATCTGCTCCATTTGCATCCTTAATTTTTAGCTTAAATTTTATTGCATTTGTATTGCTTCTAATAAATCGATCGCAATTAATCCAACCTAATTTAGAGCCATAAAACACATACCTAGAAACCGATTTGGCAGTAATAACATTTGTTGAAGTACTATTTACAGAGTCTCTATTTTTTAATTGTGCTTCAAATTTTTTCTCAAAAGATGTTTTATCTTTTACAGTAATAAGACTTGGATTATTTTTTGTGCTTCCTGCTACAGTAAAATTAATAGGTAACCAATAAGGAACAATAACTGCTTTACCTCTTTGTATTCCTGGTTTTAGTTTTGGTATTAATTTTAAAACTCTAATGGCTTCATTGGCTAACTCAGTATTAGCAGCTCTAGCTTGAATATCTACTACGTCTCCATTTGTATCAATTTTAAATGAGGCTCTAATTTTATGTTTTCCTGTTAAATTTAAGTCTTCAGCTAAACTAGTATTAAAGTTTTTCAAGATTAGTTTTGAAAGGGCTTTATCAAAACATTGCTTTTTTTCTGTATTTGTACCTGTATCACAACCAGGAAATACAGGTACTTCTTCTATAATGTTTATTGGTACTTCTACAATCTCTTCTTCTACGAACCTTACCTCGTGGACTTCTGTAGTTGTAGTTGTTGGCTCTACTTGTTTATCTAAAGTCCAGTTAACTCTATCTTTATTTTCCTCACCTAAAAAAAGCTGCATATCTCTTTTTTTACTGTTATTGGAAGAGAATTTGTAACGGATTGAATTACCAGATTTTAACCTTAATTCTTTACCTTTTTTATTAGCTTTTACAAACAACATGCCTCCAGTTTCCAATTGTTTATCATCAGACATAGTAGTTAAATTAGCTAATAACATATCTGATAGTTGATAATATTCTGTAACTTCTATATTAATATTCCCTCTAGCTAATTTACCATTTGTGTCTATAAAACATTTTGCAGGTATGTTTAAAACTGTTCCTTCTTTAAACGTTATTGTTGTTTCTTTTTCGTTATTAATCGTTTTGATTACTGGTTGTTTTTTTACTGAATTGTAAAATGATTTTAAATCTTGTCCTGAAATAATATTTTTATCTTCAACTTGTTTTACAACTGATGATTTTTCTTGAAATTCTTCTTTTTTATCTTCTCTATTATTAATAATTTTTGGTCTTAAACTATCTTTTATTACGATTCTTTTTTTTGTTATTTTTTGTTTGTCATTGTTTATTAAATCAATATTCGTTTCAATTAAATTTTGATTTTTATGTTCTAAATTTGGAGTTGTTTCTGTTTTTAAAAGCAAGTTATAAGTTAAGATTGAAACTAAAACAACAACACTTATTAAACCAATAATTTTAATCCATTTTAATTGAATATAACTAATTTTTGCAGACGTAATTTCAGCTTTAAGCTGTGTGCGTTTTATTCCTTCTAAGATTATTAAATGCTCTTGGTAAACAGTATTAAATTCTGCATCAGTTTTAAGCTTGTTTTCAAAAACTAAAACCTCTGTTTTTGATAATTCTTTATTTAAATATTGATTAATTAAGTCTATATGTTGTGTGTGATTGTCCATGTCTGTCCCGAATTAAGATTGATAATTTTGATGAAAGATGTCTTTTGCTTTTTTCAAGCATTTATACTTCTGGTTTTTAGCAATTTTTTCAGATTTAAATTGCATTGTAACTGCTATCTCTTTAAAAGAAATTCTTTTTAAATAAAATAGCTGAAGTAATTGTTGGCATCGTTCTCCTAATTCGCGAAAGGCGTTTTCGGCAAACCGATATTTTTTTTCTTCTAAAACATGATGAAAATTTGAGACCTCATCATCTTTTAAATCATGAAGCTCTTGGGTAGAAAATTTGTTTTGCATATCCTTCCAAACAAATCTTGATACAGAATATAAATAGGTGTAAAATGAAGCAGTTAACTTAAAGTCTGACTTTTCTAAATTTCGGTTTAAGATAATTAATGCTTCCTGAAATACATCTTGTGCATCAGAAGGTTTTCCTCCTTTAGATAAAACTAATTTCTCTATTCTTGGATATAATCTATAAAGCGCTTTAAAAGCTTTTTGACGTTGTCCTATTTTAAAGAATTCTAATATTTTTTTGTCATTCATAAAATATCTTTATTCTTTAATGGTCAAAACATTAAAAGGTCTCCTCTATTTTTTTGATATTAATTTGACTAATTGTGGATTCCTGCTTTCGCAGGAATGACAAACGTATTAAACGCATTCGATTAAGTGCTGATTACTTAGTATTACTAATTTAAAACCCTCTCTCCTTTTGCAAATACTCGTATGCTTTTTGGACTTGCTTAAATTTATCTTCTGCACCTTTTTTATGCTCGTCTCCTAAATGCTCTACACGATCTGGATGGTATTTTTTAGCCATAGTTCGGTAAGCCTTTTTTATTTGATCTACAGTTGCAGTTTTATTAATTTCTAAAATCTTATACGCATTGTCACTACTGTTATAAAACATAGCTTTAATACTAGTATAATCACGACTACTAATGCCTAAATAATTAGAAATACGGTTAATCTCTGCTTCTTCATCGTCTGTCACCATTTGGTCTGCTTTTGCAATACCAAATAAAAAGTGAAGTAATTGTAAACGCGCTGCATGATCCATCATTTGTTGGATTTGTCTACAAACATCTCTAGTAGATATAGTTTGTTTACTAACACTTTTAAAGAGTTTAAACGCTTTGTTGGCTCTGTCTTTACCATATAATTCTACAAACTTATTACGAACAAAATCCAGCTCGCGTTGGTCTTGACTTCCGTCTGCTTTTATAACTACAGATGCTAAGATTAATAAACTAACTTCAAAGTCTCCAGAAGTGGTTTGAGCACGACGTTGTTGTTGGGTTCTGTAGTTTGGTCTGGTTCTATAATTAGGTTGTCTACGTTGTTGTCTTTGCTGGTTTTTAGGGTTTCCATCACCTAACAAAAAACCGCCTTTACTTGACATGGCATCACCTAAGCTACCTATTGCTAATCCAATAATTGCACCTATTGGTCCACCTAAAGACCAACCTAAAGTGGCACCAATCCATTTTAATCCGCTCATAAATTTTAATCTTATTTTAAAAAGTAAATATACTACTTTGTTAGTACACTTTAAATGGGTTTTGTTACTACTGTTGGTGGATTAGTGCGTTAAGGATTACTCATACATGTTATTTTGAAAGAAATAGTAAGTGCTGCGCAATTGTAACGACATCCTTTTTTGTGCGCGCTTATACGCAAAAAAGATATAGTGAATAGTCTGACCTTATGGCACCATAGTGACATAAGGTAATGTTAAAATATAAATTGCATGGTTTTTGATTATCTTTGCACGAGATAGATTTATAAACATAAAATTACAATATATGTATCCAGCAGAATTAGTAAAACCAATGCGTGAAGACTTAACTAACGTAGGTTTTGAAGAATTACATACAGCAGAAGCAGTAAACGAAGCAATAGCAAAAGAAGGCACGACATTAGTGGTTGTAAACTCGGTTTGTGGTTGTGCAGCAGCTAATGCAAGACCAGGAGCTAGAATGAGTTTGCAAAATGACAAAAAACCATCAAATATTGTGACGGTTTTTGCAGGTGTAGATAAAGAAGCAACAGACCAAGCTAGAGCACACATGGTACCATTTCCTCCAAGCTCACCAAGTATGGCTTTATTTAAAAACGGAGAATTAGTACACATGTTAGAGCGTCATCATATTGAAGGTCGTCCAGCAGAACTAATTGCTGAAAATCTAATTGATGCTTACAACGAGCATTGCTAGAAGACACTAAAAAGTATTTAATTTAAACCACGATTTTTATCGTGGTTTTTTTATTTTTGAATACTATTAATCTTAACCATGAGAAAGCTTTTAGCTTATCCTTTAACTTGTATATATTACCTTTTTTTTGGGTTAAGCTTGCTTGTATTTCATCCCATACAATGGATTTGTTTTAACGTATTTGGTTACCAAGCTCATAAAAAAAGTGTGGATTATTTAAACTTTTGTTTGACACGTTGTTTGCATATTTTAGGGATTAGATTTAGCTTTAAAGTCCCAAAAGACTTGCCTAAAAATGTTCCTATTATCTTAGTTGCAAATCATCAAAGTATGAACGACATACCACCAATAATTTGGTTTATGCGTCGTTTTCATGTAAAATTTGTAAGTAAAAAAGAATTAGGTAAAGGTATACCAAGCGTGTCTTATAATTTACGTCATGGTGGCTCTGTTTTAATAGATAGAAAAAATCCTAAACAAGCTGTTGAGAAAATAAAAGAGATGGCTTATTATATTGAAACCCATAATAGAGGTGTTGTTATTTTCCCAGAAGGTACACGTAGTCGTGATGGTCATCCAAAGCCTTTTCAAACACGTGGTTTAGCAACTTTAATTGAAGCTGCTCCAAATGCTTACATCATCCCATTAACGATTAATAATTCTTGGAAAACGTTGATGTACGGAAAATTCCCAATGGGAATTGGAGCGCATCTAAAATTTAAAGTTCACCAACCCTTAAAAGTGAGTGATTTTGAAACTAAACCCTTGATAGAATTGGTTGAAACTACTATAAAAAATGACATCATCGTTGGATAACAATATACTTATAGAGCATACAAAGCAATTTGTAAAAGACACTTTAAAGGATGCTGAAGGTGGACACGATTGGTTTCACACCCTAAGAGTGTTTAACAATAGCTTACTTATCTCTAAGTATGAGGATGTTGATCTATTAGTGGTTAAACTTGGCGCTTTATTGCATGATATTGCAGATAGCAAATTCCATGATGGAGATAATACTATTGGCCCTAAATTAGCTGGCGAATTTTTGTTGAAACAAAATGTGGACTCAGCAACCATAAACCATGTGATTAAGATTATTGAAAACATCTCATATAGTTCTAATATTGGAAATGCTCAAGCTTTTAAATCTAAAGAACTTGATGTGGT
Source organism: Olleya sp. YS (assembly GCF_029760915.1). Taxonomy (NCBI): domain Bacteria; kingdom Pseudomonadati; phylum Bacteroidota; class Flavobacteriia; order Flavobacteriales; family Flavobacteriaceae; genus Olleya; species Olleya sp. YS. The sequence goes on from NZ_CP121685.1 coordinate 968,591, forward strand.
TCAAGATGCTGACCGATTAGATGCTTTGGGTGCTATTGGAATTGCACGTACCTTTAACTATGGTGGATTTAAAAACAGAGCACTTTATAATCCAGAGATTAAACCCAACTTAAAAATGAGTCAGGCTGAATATAAAGGGTCGACTGCGCCAACCATTAATCATTTTTACGAAAAACTACTGCTTTTAAAAGATACAATGAATACCAAAACGGGTAAAAAAATTGCGGAAAAACGTCATGATTATATGGTTGCGTTTTTAAAGCAATTTTTTTCTGAGTGGGACGGTGAAAAATAGTTTAAAATAGCTTTAATTGATTGTCTTTATAGACTTCATGTAAAGATGTATTTAATTTTGGCATGGCTTTATCTTTAAAGTATTTATGTCTTGCCAATTTGACTAAATCATTAATCTGTTTTGCTATTTGACCTTCGCCACGCATACGTGTTCCATAACGAGAATCGTTTAGGTGTCCTCCATGACAATTTTCTATTTGATGTAATACTTTGTCTGCACGATCAGGTAATGTTTTTTTAATCCAATCTGTAAAAATCTCGCCTATTGCGCCATTTAATCTTACGATAGTATGTGCAATACTCAATGCACCTGCTTCACTAACTGCTTTTGCCAATGGTAATACCTCATGACTATTAATGGCTGGTATTAAAGGTGCCAACATTACGTTTACTGGAATGTTATTATCGCTTAACACTTTTACAGTTTCTAACCGTTTTTTTATGGTTGCTGTTCTAGGTTCTAAAATACGTCTTGTGGTTTCTGACAATGACGTGATAGAGATATTGACACTAATTAAATGGTCTTTTGCCAAAGCTTTTAAAAGGTCTAAATCCCTAAGAATTAAACTATTTTTAGTGATGATAGCAACTGGATGTTTATACTTCAAAAACACTTTTAAACATTGTCTAGTAATTTTAAAGTGTTGTTCTGCTGGTTGATAACAATCGGTATTGCCTGACATGACAATGGGTTGTGCTTTCCAACTTTTCTTTTTTAAAAATTGCTCTAATAATTCTGGTGCTTTCTTTTTTACTAAAATACGTCGTTCAAAATCTAATCCTGCACTATAACCCCAAAACTCGTGACTATTCCTTGCGTAACAATAGATGCAACCATGCTCGCATCCTTGATACATATTCATGCAATACGCCATACCAACATCTGGACTGGTCACTTTATTGACAATTGTTTTTGGAAAGACTTCTAGATATTGAGTCTTATTTTTATCTGCTTGCTCACCTTCTTTTTCGCAGTATTCTAAAAAATCATCACGCTGTTCGTGAGTCAATTCAAAAAAACGATTATGCGTATTAAGCTGCGCACCTCTTCCTTTTATCTTTGAATTATTTAACATATTTGTGAATTTTTGTAAAATTACAAATAATACTTATCAAAAATTAAATTATAATTTTGTGTTATTAACAAAAAAAGCTTCAATGTATAATTGAAGCTTTTATAATTGGTTGGTATAATTTTTACTACTCTAACACAGGAGTTACTGTATAACCAGCTTTTTTTAGTAGATTAATAACGCCTTGTTCTCCTCCTAAATGTCCTGCTCCTACTGCATAAAAAACAGCGTCTTCTTTTGAATATTCTGCAAATTTAGGTATCCAGTTATTGTTTCTGTCATCTAAAAATAATTTCATTGCTTCAATATCTCCATCCATATAATCATCCATATAATCATACATACCATCAACATCTTCTGCTAAATATAAGTCCAATAACTTTTGGTAAGTATCTGCATTTTTCTCTGGATCTTCAATCATTTCAATAAATTTATCTAGTTGCTCATCGTATGGCTCAGCTTCAAAAATATTGACTTGATCTGCAAATGTTTCTAATCCTTCCATATCTTTTTCAGCTTGCTTTGTCATTTCTATAAATGTCATTTCGTAGCTAGCTACTTCTTCTTCTATAGATGCAGTCATTATTACAGACATTAACATAAAAGGTTTAAACTTATTATAATTAGCCATACCAACTCCTGTTTTTTCTTTTAGATAGTTGTCTAGAATAACATACTCGTCATCATCCAAATATGACTTTAGCTCTTCACCTTCTTTTAAAAAGGCATTTTTCATGACATCTGCACTAAAACTTGGATCTGCCATATCAATCTCTAAAGCTACTTTATCACATTTATCAAAAGCATTCTTTACTTTATTTGAAATTTTAAAGTCCTTTTTTGGTAATAAATGAATAGTCCCAAAAAGATATGAGGTTTTAATACTATCTCCTTCTATCTTCCAAAGATTAGTATTTGGATTGTCCTGTGCATTTAAATTAAATATAGCTACAACAGCTAAAAATAATGTTACTATTAATTGTTTTAAATTTTTCATAATTATATGGTTTAAAGTATTAGTGTTTATATTAAAATGTTTGTTACAAATTCTACTAGTAATTTTGTTATTGTTATCATTATTTTAGATTTAGAAATATATTTCTTGTATTAGATATATTGCAATTCCAGCTACTAAGCCTATACAGAATTTAATTATCTGAATTCGATTTGAGTTTTTAATTTTCATTTTTACTATTATTAGTGTTATTTATAGATACTGACTTGCGTTGACCTTTGTCAATAAAGTCTAAAGTTATCAGGTTAAAATCTTTTATTCCTTTGACTTTGCTTTGCAAAAGTTTGTCAATACGTTTTACTTCATTGTTAAAATCAAGATAAGTGCAGTCTGTTAATTGGTATTCTGCTTTTTCAGTAGAAAATCCATCATTCCAACTATATTGTAATCCTAAACTGTATAATGATTGTGTTACTTCTTTACAATCACAATTTTCATTTAATACGGTTAAAATGTCTTCTGCTACTTTACTTCCCTTTTTTTGGTTATCGTAAAATCCTTTTATGATTGATACTGTTAGTATTGAAATGAAAATTGATATAAAAAATGTTTTCTTGTGTTTTAATGCTTCCATAATTTTGTGTGTTAATTGGTTGTTATTTCTGAAGTCAAAGTACCTTCAAAAAAAACCATAAAACAAGAGAAGCTTCCCTAGTTTTAGAAAAATAGGGTTGTAAAAAATAATTATAACTAATTGATAAACAGTTGTTTAAAATGAATTCTCAAAAATTACTTACTACAAAGAATAGCAAGCCCTAAATTTATAAATTTAGGGTAAAATCAGAGTGATTTAAGCTAAAGCTTTAAGCTGTTTGATATAAAAAGAAGGGTTTAAATCGGTATGCTGCTTAAAGTATTTTGTAAACGAATCTGCACTTTTATAACCTAATTCTTCTGCTATAGATTGAATAGAAAAAGAACGAAATCTACTATCTTCTTTTAACCTAATTATTGCATAATTAATACGCAGATCGTTTATGTAAGTATTAAAATTTTTCTGGTAATGCGCATTTATAACTTTAGATAAATACGAGGTGTTTGTCTTAATTTTTTTAGCCACATTATAAGAGTTGCACTCTTTTTTTAAAAAGTATTCTTGCTCTTCAAGTTTTAGTAAACCTTCTAAAATTTGCTGTTTTACTTCTTCATTTACTTCTGTAGAAGTACTTTCGTCTAAAACCTCATCTTTAGTATCGACTATTTTAGTATTGCTATCTGAAGTATTGAATTTACTTAGTAATTCCTGAAATTTAATTTCGTTTTGCTTTTTATTTCTGTAGAATTTTAAAAGAAAAAACAATAACGCTAAGATGACTATTGATGCCACTAAAGCCAAGTATTTTAGATAGTTTCCTTTTTTATTGCTTTCAGATTTAATAGCATCTAATTCTGCTTTAAATGATTTTAATTCTTCATTTTTAAAAGAAGAAATTACTGTGTCTTGAATTTTACTAAACTCTTCAGTTGTATGGATGTATTTTTCAAAATAGAAGTTTGATTTTTCAATATTACCAGTATGCTTATATGCTTTAGCTAACAGTTTGTAATGATCATCCATAAATCCTTCTTCCTCCTGTCTTACGCCATAATCATGCGCTCCTTTTTCTAAAACAGAAATTGCTTTATCATACTGCTTAAGACCCATGTAAGCACGTCCATAACATCCAGAATACAACAAACTATCGCCTTTACTAAGTGGTAAACAATAGGTTTTTGAAATTTCGAAATTTGATATTGCTTGTTTAAAATTATTATACAACAAATCAACTTCTCCTTTTGTTCTATAAAATGCTTTAGACAAACAACTGTCTTTTACTAATTCATTAATATTTATTGCTTCATCAATATAGGCTTTGGCAGAATCCTTTTGTTTAGAGTTAATGTAAGAACGACTAATAAAATATAAAGATGAAATCTCTGCGCTTAATCTTCTATCTTCATTATTTGAGTCTCCTATTTGTGTTTGTCCTCTATTTAATTTTAAAGCTTCCTTTTGATATGATAATGCTTTTTCATGATCGCCAATTACAGACTTTACATATCCTAACTGCGTTAAAATTATGCTTTGAAACTTATAGTTATTAATTGATTTTGCAATATTTAAAGCTTTAGTATACTTCTCTATAGATTTACCCCAAATACCCTGAAAAAAATATGTGTTAGCTAACACATAAAAGTTTTGTAATACATGGTCTTGTAAATCATATTTTGCAGCAAGCTCAAGTATCCTTTCCTCTTCTGTTTTAAAATCTCCAAAATTTCTATCTAAAATATTAGCATGAATATATTTAGCTAAACCAGATATTTCTTCTTTTGGATTAGCTTCTTTTTTTGCTTTGCTTATATAGTAAAGCGTAACTTCTTTTGCTAAATCAGCATCAGTTTGAAAAGTTTTATTTATTAAGTCTGATAGCTCTTCATAACTCTTTAATGAAAGAGAATCTGTCTCTTGAGCAGAAAGCGTAGTAATAAAAAAAAGAAATAAAAAGGTAAACCTCATTAATTAAAGGATTGTCAATAATTATATAACATTGAAATTATTTTCCAGGAAAATCCGCCTTTCGTTTTTCTAAAAATGCAGTAGTCCCTTCTTTAAAATCTTCGGTTCCAAAGCAGTCTCCAAATTGATCGATTTCTACTTTAAAGCCATCCACTCCATCTTTATAATTAGCATTTATAGCTTTTATTGCTTTGCTAATGGCTACTGAAGAATTACGCATAATTTTACCAGCTATTTTTTCTGCTAATGGTAATAATTCGTCTTGTGCTACAACATGATTAACTAAACCATAGTTTAAAGCTGTTTGTGCATCTATCATACCTGCTGTCATTACTAGTTCCATAGCACGACCTTTACCTACTAATTGTGGTAGACGTTGTGTACCTCCATATCCAGGTATGACTCCTAAACTAACTTCTGGTAAACCCATTTTTGCGTTGTCACTTGCCACTCTAAAATGACAAGCCATAGCCAATTCTAATCCACCACCAAGTGCAAAACCATTAACTGCTGCAATAACTGGAGTGCTTAAATTTTCGACAAAATCAAACAATAGTTCTTGACCTTTTGCTGCTAGTTTTCCGCCATTTTCCACACTAAAATTAGCAAACTCGCTTATATCTGCTCCTGCTACAAATGCTTTTTCGCCACTACCAGTTACGATTATTACTTTGGTGTTTTTATCTTTATTAGCAGTATCAAATGCGCTGTGTAATTCTTCAATAGTAGCTTTATTTAAAGCATTTAATTTTGAAGGTCTATTAATAGTAATGGTTGTTATTCCATTTTGGGATGCTGTAAGTATGTTTTCGTAATTCATTGAGTTTGTATTTTATAAAAACGTATCATTTATTCTTGCCTACGCAAGACATTATTGCTTAGGAAAAGTAACTGTAAACGTTGTGCCTTGTCCTTCTTCAGACACAAAGGTAATTGTTCCTTGGTAAGTTTCCACAATATTTTTAACCATTGCTAACCCAAGACCCATTCCGCTTGATTTAGTTGTAAATTTAGGTTCAAAGACTTTGGGTTTATTTTCGTCAGTAATCCCTTTTCCATTATCTGAAATAGTTATAATTACATCATTATCTTTTTCTGAAACGGTCACGACTAAATTAGGCGTTTTATCTTCAGGTATGGCTTGAATCCCGTTTTTAACCAAATTAGTTACCACTCTAATTAATTGTGTTCTATCAAACTTGGCAATAATCTCTTCTTTTTCTGGCTGAAATATGATATAATCTTCATTAAAAATATCTAGCGCTAAATCTATAATTTTAACCACATTAAGGGTTTCGTTTTGTTGTGCTGGCATTTTAGCAAAGTTGGAAAACGCACTTGCTATAGAGCTCATGGTATCTATTTGCTGTATTAACGTTTTACTGTATTCATCTAACTTCTGAACAATATTTGGGTCTTGTGGATCAAACTTACGCTGAAAACTCTGCACAGTTAATCGCATTGGTGTTAATGGATTTTTAATCTCGTGTGCCACTTGTTTTGCCATTTCTCTCCATGCTTGTTCACGCTCGCTTTTGGCTAATTTTACAGCACTTTCTTCTAATTGGTCAATCATACTGTTGTACGATTTTACTAATGTAGAAATTTCTTCAGTAGTACTTTCTATTTCAATTTTTTGATTGCGTTTTTCTAAACGCGTTTGATTCATTTTATCACTAATTGTTTTTAGAGTTCGAGTGATATATTTTGATAAAAAATAGGCTAATGCAATTGCTGTTACAAGCATTAAAATATAAGTATAGCCTAAACGTTCAAAAAACTCGTTAAGCTCTCTAGACAGGAAATCGTCATTTTCTAAATAAGGTAAATTTAAAATAGCCAGAGGTTTAAACTTAGGGTCTGTTATGTATGTATAAGATGATCTAAAGTTTTCACCTTTTTCTTCACGTAATTCAACAAATTTATGCCCAGATGTATTAGATAACTTATTTAATATTTCAGCTTTAATACAAGTTTCAACAGTGTCTTGTGGCAAACTTGCTTTAGAGGAGATTAATAGTGTTCCTTCTAAATCGTATAGGTTAACTTTAAGACCATGGATATCTGCTATTTTATAAATTTCGTCTTTAAAAATTAATGGTAATTTTTCAGGAATCACTTCAAACGTTGTCTCTCTAATAACAAAATCTAGGTGACGTTTGATGTTTTTTTCTTTACGCTCTAATCGCTGTTGATGGTAGTCTTGGGTTTCTTCACTGTATTGATAAGCTGCCACTAAAGCAATTAAAATGGAGGCTAACAGCACCAAAAAAATCATAGCAAAAAAGATGCGAAGTCGTAAAGAGAGTTTTGTTATTTTCATTGCTTAAATATAGCAATAATCAAACCAAAATATAAAGCAAATAGGGTTTTAAGCATTTGGGTTTTTATCGCGAATGCGTTTATATAATTTAAACCCTAACATTAAAAGCAATCCTAAAACTAAAATACCCACTACACCAAACACCCAATTGATAGCACTTTTAAGTATGACTAAAAAAACAACTGCAAACAGTATAAATGTAGCACCTTCGTTATATAAACGCATAAAATTAGAGGTTTTCTTAACTACATCGTTTTGTAATTGTTTAAAAAATATATGAGTTTGATACTGATAAATAAAGAGCAACAACACAAATCCTAATTTTACATGCATCCAAGGTTGTTGTAACCAAAAGGGTTGTAAAATTAATAACCAAACCGCGAAGATAGTTGCTAAAATGGCACTTGGCCAAGTAATAATATACCACAAGCGTTTGGTCATAAGTTTAAGTTGATGTCCTAGAATGTCTTTATCTGGTAAGGGTTTATGAAACGCTTCTATTTGATATACAAATAGCCTAGGAATATAGAACAAACCTGCAAACCAAGTGACTACAAATATTAGGTGTAACGCTTTTATGTAATTGTAATATTCCATTAGTCTTCTATAAATAAGTAGTTTAATTGCTTAGCGTTAAATGCTGAGTTAAAAGCACTAATTTCATCACTAATAATTTTATTGAACACCTCTAATTGCTCGTTGATTTTTAAAGTCAATTCGTTTTTAACAGCTATATCTTGCTCTGTTGGTGCAAAATCACCCATTCTTACTAATGAGTTTAAATGTCCTAATTTATTAGTTAACCTAATCGGAAAATTTAAAGGATCCTGACCACTTCTGTTTTTAGTTTGGTATAAGGCTTCTTCTATTTTGGTGAATTGCTCTTTCAAACTTTTCGCTTTGTCTACTAAGTCTTTCAAATTATCGTCGTCTTTGTATTGGGCTTCAAAAGCAGATAATTGCTCGCTTACACGCCTCATTTTTTTAATGGCTTTATGTGCATTATCAATAGTTTGGTTTATATCTTTAATAAACATAAACTGTTGCTCCATATCGCTTTGCGTACTCTCTGCATTAGGGTTAGCAACAATTGTAAAAGGTTGTGCAGTACTAGTTCCATTAATATTTAAAGCGACTTTATAAGTCCCAGGAATTGCTCTTGGACCATCTAAACTTGCCCACCACAATATCATTCCATCTAATTTTTCTGCTCCTTCATACGTCATATCCCAAATAAATTGGTTAAGTCCTTTTTTTACTTCTAATTTATCTTTCTTTTTGTTTGTAGTCGAAACGGTTTTTATGGTGTCTCCCTTAGAATCAAAATAAGTTAGAGATACTTCATCTTCTGGTTTGTAATTTTTTAAATTGAAATAGGTTATCACACCATTTGGATGGTTAGTTCCTTTAGTATTACTGTTTTTAGAAAAACCGCCTCGCATCCTGTACGTTGGTTTTGGTTGAAACAATTTAACATCAGAAGAATTAGATTTTGATAGCTGATGAATCACTGATAAATCATCTAATATCCACAAGCTACGACCTTGAGTAGCAACTATTAAATTATTATCCTTTATAGTTAAATCGGTTATTGGAACAATTGGTAAATTTAGCTGAAGTGATTGCCAGTTTTTACCATCATTAAAAGACACATACATACCTGTTTCTGTTCCTGCATATAATAACCCTTTCTGTTTTGGGTCTTCACGAAGCACTCGTGTAAAATGTTCATTTTGAATACCATTAGTTATCTTTTTCCAGCTTTTACCATAGTCTGTTGTCTTATATAAATAAGGTGTGAAATCGCCAGTTTTATATTTTGTTCCTGCAACATAGCAGGTTCCAGCATCAAAAGCACTAGGCTCAATACTGTTAATCATCATCCAATCTGGCATTCCTCTTGGTGTGACGTTCTCCCAGTTGTTTCCTCCATCTTTAGTAACATGGATTAGTCCATCATCACTTCCTACCCAAAGTAAACCTTCGGTTATTGGTGATTCTTGCGCTGCAAAAATGGTACAATAATACTCTACAGACGTATTATCTTGAGTAATTGGACCACCAGAAGATTTTAATTTTTCTGGATCGTTTCTTGTTAAATCTGGACTAATAATATTCCAAGATTGTCCTTCATTTTCAGTAACATGAACATGCTGAGAAAAGGTGTATAATCGATTTGGATTATGCTTAGAAAATATAATAGGAAAATTCCATTGAAAACGATATTTCATCCCTTCTGCACCATGACCCATTGGGTTATCTGGCCAAACATTAATGGCTCTAACGGTTCCTGTTCTGTGATTTTTTCTAGTTAAAAATCCATCATAACTTCCTCCATACACAATGTCATTATCTTCTGGGTCTATCGCGATGTGAGCAGATTCTCCTCCAGCTGTAGGTTCCCAATCGTCTTCAGAAATTGACCAGCCTTCTGTACGATGCGGAATTCTGATTGTAGAATTATCCTGTTGCGCTGCATAAATACGATATGGAAAGTGATTGTCTGTAGTTACTCTATAAAACTGAGACGTTGGCTGGTTATGATATGTGCTCCAAGTGTCTCCTCCATCATAGGTGACTTGTGCACCACCATCATCTCCAATAATCATTCTATTTGGGTCTTCTGGTGCAATCCATAAATCATGATGATCTCCGTGAGGTGCATTGTAGGTTTCAAAAGATTTTCCACCATCTGTACTTTTATGATAGCGCACATTTAAAACATAAACCACATCGACATCTTTTGTATCTGCATATACACGAGTATAATACCATGCACGCTGACGTAATTTGCGCTCGCTATTAACTTGCTTCCAAGTTGTTCCTCCATCATCACTTCTGTACAAACCACCTTTGTCTTTGTTTTCAATAATGGCCCAAACACGTTGATTGTTTAATGGCGAAACTGTTACACCAATAATACCCAAAGTACCTTCAGGAAATCCTTCATTATTAGAAATTTCAGTCCAAGTTTCACCTTTATCAGTACTTTTCCACAACGCAGAACCTTCTCCTCCTGAACTTAAACTGTATGGTGTACGTTGCACACGCCAAGTTGATGCGTATAAAATTCTAGGATTTGTTGGGTCTATTATTAAATCTACAACACCTGCTTGATTATTTACAAATAGTGTTTGTTTCCAAGTTTTTCCTCCATCAGTACTTTTATAAATACCTCGTTCTTGAGTTGGTTTGTAAATATTACCTAAAACACCTGCATAAACGGTATTAAAATCAGTTGGGTCAATAGCAATTCTTGGAATATGTCTTGAGTTTTTTAATCCAACAGATTCCCAAGATTGTCCAGCATCTACACTTTTAAAAACACCATATCCAGAGGATACATTACCACGAACTGTTTTTTCTCCTCCTCCAACATACATGACATTTGGATCGCTTTTTGCTACTGCTATTGCACCAATGCTTCCTCCAAAAAACCCGTCAGAGATATTGTCCCAACTGCGTCCACCATCTAAGGTTTTCCAGATGCCTCCACCTGTAGATCCAAAATAATATAGGTTTGGTTGATTGGGTACACCAGTTACTGCTGCACTTCTTCCTCCTCGAAATGGACCAAGTAATCTGTATTCTAAACCAGAATAATCAGATTCTGTAACGGTTTGTGCAATGGATACTGATGAAATTCCTATTAAAAAAAGAAAAAATAGCGATTGGAAAGTTTTCATTATAAGCTTGAATTAGATTGCAAAAAGTAAAAATACGGATTAAACCTTATGCTTAAAAACCTAATGTATACTTAAATGAAAAATTATACTTCTACTGTGTTTTTTGACCATTCATTAATACGATTAGCTAAAAACGCCACCCAATTATCATCAGTATTTAAGCATGGAATAGTTGTAAATTCTTTCCCACCTACTTCGTGGAAAATTTCTTCGCCTTCCATAGCAATTTCTTCTAGGGTTTCTAAACAATCACTAACAAAAGCTGGAGTTACAATTGCCATATTTTTGATTCCGCTTTTTCCTAGTCGCTCAATAGTGCGATCTGTGTAGGGTTGTAACCATGGATCAAACCCTAATCTTGATTGGAATGAGGTTGAATAGGTGTTGTCTTCTAAATTAAGATACTCTGCAACCAAGCGTGTCACTTCTTTGCATTGGTGTTTATAACAAAACTCATGAGCTATACTTGGTGTTTTACAACACACACAATCTATTTTATCACTTGGTTTACAATGTGAATTTGTTATGTCGCTTTTTCTAATATGACGCTCTGGAACACCATGATATGAGAACAATAAATGCTCATAAGTCTTACCTGCTAATGATTTTTTAATAGATTCTGACAGTGCTTTTATGTACTCTGGATTATTGTAAAACGCTGGTAAGCTTTCAATATTAAGATTCGGAAAATGTTCTTGACGTACTTCTTCTGCTAGTACCAAAATAGTTTCTGTAGTTGCCATAGCAAATTGTGGATATAACGGAATTAAAAACACCTCTTCAACTCCTTTATCTACCAATTCCTGTAAACCTTTTTTAATAGTCATACTACCATAACGCATGGCTAATGCAACTGGATAGTCTACTTTTTCTTGAACTTTGTCTTGCAATTGTTCGCTTAAAATAATTAGAGGAGAACCCTCTTCCCACCAAATTTTTTTATAAGCCTCTGCGCTTTGCTTTGGTCGTGTATTTAATATAATACCTTTAACTAGTAATGTTCTTGCCCAAAACGGAACATCGATAACTCGAGGATCCATTAAAAATTCTCCTAAATATTTTTTTACATCTTTAGGTTCTGGACTGTCTGGTGAACCCAAGTTAACTAGTAATACGCCTTTTTTCATATTTTTTCCTTTTCAAAAAGCAAAAATACAACTCTAAATTATAATATGTAAGAAACTTAAAAGTTTGATTATACTTATAGTCTATTATTAGATAATCAAAACCTTTCAGTTAAAATTAAGTTTAATATATTTACAAATAGATACTTAAACATTTTATGAAAAATTACATCCTTGCACTATTCTGTGCAATTTCTTTTGCCTCAATATCTCAAACTCAAAACAAAAAACAAAGTTTACTTTGGGAGATTTCTGGTAACAACCTTGACAAACCATCATACATTTATGGAACTATGCATGTTAGTGCAAAAGTTGCCTTTAGACTAGACGATGTGTTTTTTAAAGCGTTAGACAATAGTGAAAGTGTTGCTTTAGAGTCTGATCCATCTACTTGGTTAGCCTTTAATTACAAAACAACAACATTAACACCTCAAAATTACTCGCAGAGCTACGATAAAAATTTTTATTCTAGTTTATTTGGGTTAGAGCATCCAGAAGAAGTAGCTATTAGAGGAAGCATAAGATCTGATAACAGAATGATTAATGGTTATTTATATAGAAAAGATGGTTACGCAGATAATTTTGAAGAGGAAACTTATTTAGACATGTTTATTTACCAAGCAGGTAAAAAGAAAAACAAAACAATATATAGTTTAGAGGATATTGAAGAATCGCGCTACTTAGTTTCTAAAGCACAACGTAATGCTAGAAAAAATAAAATAGATCCATGGTTAACTAAATTATACGAAAAAGAAAATCCTTATTTGGTTCAAGAAAACACCTATCGTGATCGAAACTTAGCTTTATTAGACTCGATTGGAGCAGCTTCTAATACAGAGTTTTTTAGAGAACATATGTTGTACAAGCGTAACGAAAACATGGTACATGTACTAGATTCTCTAATGCAATATCAAACTGTTTTTGCTGGTGTTGGAGCTGCGCATTTACCAGGTAATAAGGGTATGCTTAAAATGCTGGAAGATAAAGGGTATACTGTAAAACCATTAGTGTCTGAGCAAACCAGTGTTGCACAAACCAAAAAAGAACAAATTGAAGACTATATCTCGCCACCAACTATTAAAACACAAACCACTCCAGATGGATTTTTATCTATAAAAACATTTACAGAGTTATATGAGTTTTATTACAGTGGTCAAAAATATTACATCTCTCCAGACATGACTAATGGTGCTTATTTAACCATTAGCAGATTTAATACTTACGATTATTTACCTAATGAAAAAGAAATCTCTTTAGAGCGATTAGACAACTTTTTGTTTGAAGATATTCCTGGAGATATCATTAAAAAAGAAGCCTTAACAACTCCATATCCTGGAATTAGTATTTTAAATAAAACCAAAAAAGGAGACTATCAAAAGTATCATATTTACAAAACACCATTTGAAGTTATCCTAATTAAATTTGCTGGTCAAAAGGAGTATGTTTTAAAAAATGAGGCGCCTATTTTTAACTCGATACAATTTAAAACACCAAGTTCAAATTTTAATACATTCACTTCTACTTACAATAAATACGAAGTTAATTTTCCAGAATATCATACCACAGATAATGTGCAGAATGCTGGACAAAAACTAATTCAAGGAAAAGCAAATGATGATTACTACTTCTTAAAAGAAATCGCTTATAACGACGTCTATTACATTGAAGAAGATAAATTTGAAGCTAAATTTATTGTCACCAACTTTTTAAAAGATTTTGAAATCGAAGACTCTGAAGGCGATTTTAAAAACGATACGTATTATAGTTACGAAGGGTTTGCTAAAAAAGACTCGACATCAACAGAAAACATTCACCTTAAAAGTATAGTTAAAGACGGAAGCTACTTTTTATTAGGTTATGTTGGTGAAACTGAACAAAAAGCAAAAGACTTTTTTAAATCGTTTACATTTAAAAATGTCACTCAAGACGGTTTTGAAAAAGTAGTTGATACCTCGCTACACTTTTCGGTAATTACAAATACTAAAGCATCACCTCCTTACGATTATTACAGCTATAGTAAACCAAAAGATTACGAAGAAAAAACTAAACGTACCACTTACTACTCTAAAGCTAATGAGCAAGTTTTTATTACCAGATTAAAGTTTCATGACTTGCAGATGTATAAAAACGTGGACAGTTTATGGAATGAAATTGATAGCGAATTGAAATCCATGGAAGATATTGATGGATTTAAAAAATATAAAGTCGCCAATAAAAAGAAATACAAAAAAGACGATCAATATTTTTATGAATATACATTAAAAGATTCCTTAAGTGCCAAAGCTATTATAGTCAAAAACATCTTAAAAAAAGGAGCTCTTTTTGAAATTAAAAGCTTAACAGATACTATATCTAAGCCTTCAACTTTTATTACTAATTTTTACGACACTTTTGAGCCCTTAGACACGCTTTTAGGTGAGTCTGTTTTTAGCGATAAGACAGAACGGTTCTTCAAAGCACTTCGTGATAACGATAGTATTGTGTTTAAAGCAAAATCAAAGATAAAGTTTAATAAATCTAACGCTAGCACGATGATAGATTTAATTAAAAACTTTGAATTTCCAGAAAACAAAGAAGATTTTAAAACCTTTTTAATCTCAGAATTGGCTGAGCTTGAAGATCCAAGAACAGACGCCTTTTTAAACAAATTGTATGAAGAATCGTATTCTAAACCAGACATCCAAAACACTATTTTAAGATCCTTATTAAATAAGCCTACTAAAAAATCGTACAATACCTTTTTAACGCTTTTAAATAAAGATTTACCATTAAGTGGATCAATAGGTTCTATGTTTTATAACTACAAAGACTCACTAGAACTTAAAAAAACACTGTTCCCAGATTTAATGGAGTTTACAACTATTGAAGAGTATAAAGAGCCTATTTACGAGCTATTAGCACGTTTAATAGACAGCAGTGTTATTAAACCAAAAGCGTATAAAAAGTTTAAAAAGCAATTAATTAAAGACGGTAAGATAGAGGTTAAACGCAGTTTAGGATCAAAATCTAGTTACAGTTACAGGTCATACAGTAGCTCACTTTATGCGTTTGTAAAACTTATTTTCCCGTTTAGAAAAGAAACCGAAGCCAAAAACTTTTTTGATAAGCTATTAGATAGCGATAATGTCTCTGCGTTAAGCACCTATTATGTGTTGCTTGAAGAAGCTGGAGAACCTATTCCAGAAAAACTAAAAGAAAAAACAATTGACGACTATAAAAATCAAGCTGCATTAGTAGATAAAATGTACAAGAAAAAGTTATTTAAACCCTATTTAGCTGAAAAAATTAGTCAAGAAATGTATGCTAAGTCAACTTTGTTTGGTAGAAAAACTATTGAAAAAGAACGTGATTCTATTCACTTCTTAGGAAAAAAAGCCTTCAAAACAGATGATGATAAAGAAGGTGACATGTACTTTTATATGCTAGTTAGCAAAGAAGATAAAGATGAAAACAAGCGTTTTTATTACGCAGGTTTTTTAAAACCAGAAAAGCAAGGTAGACTGCAAACCGAAGTGTATTATGACTCAGGTTACAGTGGAGATTATATTGATGAAAATGAAGAGGAAGATAAGTTAATGAAAGATGTCTTAGACTTAGTAATACATAAAAATCGAAGACGTTTAGATGATGGTGGAGGCTATTAAAACATTAAAAAAGCGCTTAAAATTAAGCGCTTTTTTTTATATGGACTGCACATACTTTTTAGGTGTAATCCCATACTTCTTTTTAAAGGCTGCTATAAAATGACTAGATGTACTATAACCTACTTTTAAACCAACTTCGTTAACATTATTATTTCCTGTTTCAAGTAGTTTTCTAGCCACTTCCATTTTGTAATCAAATAAAAAACTAAATACAGAATCGCCATAAATTTGCTTAAACCCTTCTTTTAATTTTTTAAGTGGTAAGTTAATTTCTTCTGACAACTCTTGCAAAGTTGGTGGTTCAGACAACCTAGCAATAATAATATCTTTTGCTTTTTTAATTTTAGCCACATTAGTTTCGTCAACCAAAAAAGGGCATTGTTCAATATTAGCATCTTCACCTCTATTAAAATAGAGACTCAACAACTCGTATGCTTTACCTTTAAAATACAACGTTTTTATTGAAGAGTTAAGATTATAATTTAATATCTGATTTAAAGCAATAGCCATAGATGGCGAAATTTTTCCGTCTTTATAATATTTTTTATCCTTATTATCTTCACTTAAAAACGTAATATAATCTGCTTCTTGAGAGAATAATCCATGAAACTTTTTAATGGAAATCAATACAGAAACCAACCAACAATCTGGTGCAACTTCTAAATGTATTGGCAAATCGCGTTGCGGATTATATAATAGCAAAGACGTTTCTTCTGCAATGTTTAAAGTATAAGTTCCATTGTTAAAAATAAAGTCACTTTTACCCTTTAAACAAAAATGAAACTGTATAAAACTACTATCAATATAACGTTCAACTACCTGTTTTTCAGAGCTTTCATTTTGATAAATTAACACAAAAACATCTTGATCAACTTGTGTTTCGTTAAAAGAACCTGTAGCGACATTTTTTAATGAAGAAGATAACGACATATTTATATTTTATTTAGATTGATTCTAAACAACTAAGCTTAAAACCATTGGTTTCACTGCAAAAATATGACAATTATCATAGTTTTGTAAATTTTAGAGCTAAAAAACCCGAAACGTTATTAAAAGTTCTTTCAGCGTTACTTTTTAAATATAATACAACATAAATTTGCTTAAAATAAAGTCCCAGTCAGGTAAATGGAGCACTATCACATGTCAACAGGCACATACTTTTATGCTTTAGGTTTAAGCTACAAAAAAGCAGATGCAGAAATTAGAGGTCATTTTAGCTTAGATGAATCCTCTAAATTGGCACTTTTAAATCAAGCTAAAACTAATGGCATCACTAGCTTAATAGTTACCTCAACCTGTAATCGTACAGAAATTTATGGGTTTGCAGAACATCCTTATCAACTCATTCAATTATTGTGTGATAATACCAAAGGAACCGTTGAAGAGTTTCAAAAATATGCTTACATCTATAAAGGTAAAGAAGCTATTTCGCACTTATTTAAAGTAGGTTCTGGTTTAGATAGTCAGATTTTAGGTGACTTTGAAATTATCGGTCAACTTAAAAAAAGCACATACATTTCTAAAGAATATGGATTATTAAATCCATTTATCGAGCGTTTAGTCAACTCGGTTATCCAAGCAAGTAAACGTATAAAAACAGAAACTGAAATTTCTTCAGGCGCAACCAGTGTATCGTTTGCATCAGTTCAATATATTTTAAATACCATTGACAATGTTACCGATAAAAACATTTTGTTATTCGGAACTGGTAAAATAGGACGTAACACTTGTGAAAACTTAGTAAAACACACAAAAAACGAACACATTACCTTAATAAACAGGACTAAAGATAAAGCTGAAGCTATTGCAGGAAAATTTAATTTATTGGTCAAAGATTATGCTAATCTGCAAGAAGAAATTAATGAAGCAGATATCTTAATTGTAGCAACTGGAGCACAAAATCCAACAATTGACAAACAACTGATTCAGACTAAAAAGGAGTTGTTAATTTTAGATTTATCCATACCTAAAAATGTGGATGAAAATGTTACCGACTTACCAAACGTAAAACGCATTCACCTTGATGATTTATCACAAATTACAGATGAAACTTTAGAACGTAGAAAGTTGCACATTCCTCTAGCCGAAACTATTATTGAAGAGATAAAAGCAGACTTTATAAGCTGGTTAGAAACCAGAAAGTTTGCACCAACCATTAAAGCTTTAAAGTATAAATTAAAAGATTTTGCGACTACCGAATTAGATACACAACGTAAAAAAATGGCTAATTTTAATGAGGAACAAGCCGAAATTATTAGCAATAAAATTATTCAAAAAATAACCAATCATTTCGCTCATCACCTTAAGGATGATGCTTTCTCTACTGACGAAAGTTTGGATCTTATAAAAAAAGTGTTTCAGTTAGAAAACACCTCAAAGCATGTCTAAAACTATTAGAATTGGGACTCGTGATAGCGAGTTAGCCTTATACCAAGCCAAAGCAGTACAAAATCAACTTGAACATTTAGGTCATAAAACCACTTTAGTTCCTGTAAAATCTACAGGAGATTTAGTGTTAGATAAACCCTTATACGAACTTGGTATTACAGGAATTTTCACTCGAACATTAGACATTGCTATGTTAAATGGTGATATCGATATTGCTGTACATTCTTTAAAAGATGTACCAACCGTTCTTCCTAAAGGCATTGTTCAAGCTGCAGTTTTAAAACGCGGAAACGTTAGAGACACTCTAGTGTTTAAAAACAACGAAGAGTTTTTATCTTCAAAAGAAGCAACCATCGCAACCGGAAGTTTACGTAGACGTGCACAATGGTTAAATCGTTATCCAACACATGCAGTGGTGGACTTAAGAGGTAATGTAAACACCAGATTACAAAAACTAGAAGATAGTGATTGGAATGGAGCTATTTTTGCTGCTGCTGGAATTGGTCGTTT
This sequence comes from Olleya sp. YS, assembly GCF_029760915.1. Classification (NCBI taxonomy): domain Bacteria; kingdom Pseudomonadati; phylum Bacteroidota; class Flavobacteriia; order Flavobacteriales; family Flavobacteriaceae; genus Olleya; species Olleya sp. YS. The sequence goes on from NZ_CP121685.1 coordinate 987,148, forward strand.
AGACTTAAGACCTGTAGATGCTGTTAATTTAGAGTGGATGATTCCTGCTCCAGCACAAGGTGCTATTATGATAGCTGCTTTAGAAGACGATGAAGACATTAGAGCTATTTTAACAGAAATTAATCATGAAGAAACCCAAATCTGTACCTCTATTGAACGTGAGTTTTTAAACCGTTTAGAAGGTGGTTGTACTGCTCCAATAGGAGGTTTAGCGTTTATTAAAAATGAAGAAATAACTTTTGAAGGTATTCTTTTAAGTAAAGATGGTACAAAAAAAATACATGTCAAACGTGTCAAAGCTTTAGGCGAACATCATGATTTAGCAGAATGGTGTGCTAACTATATTTTAGATCGTGGTGGTAACCGTTTGATGGATCAACTTAAAGAATCCTACAAAAAAACTAATGTTTATTCTACAAAATCATTAACTGAAGATCAACGCTTTTTGTTTAACGAAAAAGTCAAAGTAGACAGCTCAGATTTTATAAAAATTAGTTTAAATAGAATTCATCCACGATTCATTAAAAACGAAATTGAAAACGTCATCATCACAAGTAAAAATGCTGTAGAAGCGTTATTAACCAATTATTCTGCGGTTGAGCTTCAATTTAAAAACATTTATTGTGTTGGGCGACGCACCAAAAAAATGATTGAAAAACGCATTGGAAACGTATTACATTCAGAAAAAAACGCCAAAGCATTGGCAAACTATTTAGTCGAATTTATGGATGGTACAGAAGTCACATATTTTTGTAGTGATATTAGATTGGATGAGTTGCCAACCATTTTAGCAGAAAACAATATAAAAGTAAATGAAGTTGAAGCGTATCAAACCAAGTTAGATAGTATTAAACTTCCAGAGTCCGTTGAAGGCGTTATGTTTTATAGTCCATCAACAGTTCAAAGTTTTAAAAAAGAAAATAATGTTGAAGACAATATGATTGCATTTTGTATTGGCGAAACCACAGCTAAAGAAGCAAGTAAACATTTTAAAGATGTGCGCATAGCTAAAGTACCTACTGTGGAAAGTGTTATCGAGTTGGTAAATGAACACTACGTTTAAAACCTCTCGACCGTGTTTGAATAGACAAAATTCTGTCTGGTTGAGCGCAGTCGAGACCTATTTAAATAAAATTAAGTTGAATTAAAAAGATTTCCGCTTTAGCGGAAAGTAAGTATGATAAAAAACGATTTATTTTTAAAAGCATTAAAAGGAGAAACCGTAGAACGTCCACCAGTATGGATGATGCGTCAAGCAGGTCGTTATCTACCAGAATTTATGGAGATAAAAGCTAAATACGACTTTTTTACACGTTGTCAAACTCCAGAATTAGCAAGCGAAATTACAGTACAACCTATTAGAAGATATGGTATGGATGCTGCGATTTTGTTTTGTGACATTTTGGTAATACCTCAAGCTATGAACATTGAGGTACAAATGAAACCAAATTTTGGTCCTTATTTGCCAAATCCAGTCAGAACACAAAAAGATGTGGATAATGTCATTGTGCCAGACGTAAAAGAAGAGCTAAGCTACGTTTATGATGCCATTAAAATGACTAAAGAAAAACTTAATGACGAGATTCCGTTAATTGGTTTTGCTGGCTCACCATGGACTATTTTATGCTATTGTGTGCAAGGTCAAGGGTCTAAAAACTTTGACAAAGCCAAAGAGTTTTGTTTTACAAATCCTATTGCTGCACATCAATTATTACAAAAAATTACAGATACAACTATTGCATATTTAAAAGAAAAAGTGAAAGCAGGTTGTAATGCTGTGCAAGTGTTTGATAGTTGGGGAGGCATGCTCTCTCCAGTAGATTATCAAGAGTTTTCTTGGCAATACATTCAACAGATAATAAATGCTTTAAAGGACGATGCTCCAGTCATTGCATTTGGAAAAGGGTGTTGGTTTGCGTTAAACGAAATGTCAAAATCTGGTGCATCAGCATTAGGTATAGATTGGACGTGTTCTGCAAGAAACGCTCGTTATTTAACTGGTGGAAACATTACTTTACAAGGTAACTTTGACCCAACACGTTTGTTTTCGCCTCCAGCAGAAATTAAAAGAATGGTCATCCAAATGATTAACGAGTTTGGTAAAGACAAATACATCGTTAATTTAGGACATGGTATATTACCTAATATTCCATTAGAAAACGCGAAAGCCTTTATTGATGCTGTGAAAGAATATAAAGCTTAAAAATGGATAATTCGTTTAAAAGACTAACTAAAAGATATACGCTTTTAAAAAAAGGCTGGACACCTCAACAAAATCTTTTTTATGGTTTTTTAACTTATATTATACTAGGTGCCATTTTACTGTGTTTACCGATTTTTCAGAAAACAAGTGCTCCAATAATAGATCATATTTTTATAGCTACTTCTGCTGTATCTACAACAGGATTAGTAACAATCTCTATATTTGATACTTACAACTTTTTTGGACAATTTATTATCATGTCCTTAATTCAATTAGGTGGTATTGGTTATCTATCTTTTACCACTTTTATGTTATTATCTACTACCAGAAAAATGACCCTTTGGCATAAAAAAATATTATCCACAGAGTTTACATTACCGAAGACTATTAAAATTACCGATTTTATTAAATCAGTAATTTTATTTACTCTTATTATGGAAATCATAGGTGCTATCTTATTTTTTATTGCATTTAAAATGGAAAATATGGCTACATTAGAAGCCATTTGGTCCTCTATATTTCATAGTGTTAGCACTTTTTGTACTGCTGGTTTTAGTTTATTTAACAATAGCTTTATGGGTTATGTAGATAATGGTTTTATAAACTTCATAATTTCTATGTTAGCTATTTGTGGTTCGCTAGGTTTTATAGTAATCACAGACTTTGGAATGATAGTAAAAAATAAAAACCACAGATTAAGTTTTACAACAAAAATAATAATTTATGGCTTCTTAATTTTATTAACTTTTGGAACTCTCTTTTTTTATTTTTCAGAACCTTCAATCATAACTTTAGAAGGGAAATCAAGATTTTTAGCAGCTTTTTTTCAATGTATGACAGCTATGACAACAGTTGGTTTTAATTCTGTTGATTTTGGAGGATTTTCTCAGGCTATGATACTAGTTTGCTTGTTACTAATGTATATAGGTGCATCTCCATCTGGAACCGCTGGTGGTATAAAAATAACTACCTTAACTGCGGTATTTGCTATAATGAAAAGCAGATTAAAAGGTAGTAAAAACATAACATTTTTAGGAAGAGTTATTCCATATGAAAGACTATACATAGCAACTTCTGCATTTATATTTTACACAACTATAATTTTTATTGGAGGCTTTTTAATTATTTTATCACATGATTTAAAATTTGAAGATGTTTTTTTTGAAGTTGCTTCTGCGTTAGGAACCGTTGGAATAAGTCGAGGTATAACTGCTGATTTGACTATGTTTGGAAAAGTTATTATAATTGTTTTAATGTTTATTGGTCGCTTAGGTGTATTGACATTTGGATTAGCAATCTGGTCGAAAAATATTACCAATGAAGAAAGAGAAATTTTAAAAGAAGATATAGCTGTTTAATTATGATACAAAACATAATAAAAGGTATAAACGGTTATTCTGGTGCATTTGCACTTATTTCAAAGCTTAAGCTTTGGAAATACTTCTTTATACCTATTGTTATTAGTATTATTACTGCAACAATTATTGGTGTTTCGGCTTATGGATTCTCTGATAATATAGGTGGTTTTATCGCTAAAATTTGGTTTTGGGAATGGGGAAAAGAAACCTTTACTACTATCTCAACCTTTATTGGTGGTGTTATTGTTTTAGCAATTGGAATCATCCTATATAAACATATTATAATGGCATTGTCTGCTCCTTTTATGAGTCCAGTGTCTGAAAAAATTGAAGCACATTTAACAGGCGTAACTAAACACCATCACAGAAAAACCACATTTCAAGAACAACTTATACGAGGTATCCGAATAAATGTAAGAAACCTTGGTCGCGAGTTACTTATAACACTACCCATTTTGCTACTTAAATTTATTCCTGTAGTTAATATTTTTTCAACAGGATTGCTATTTTTAGTACAAAGCTATTATGCTGGGTTTGGAAATATGGACTATACTTTAGAGCGTCATTTTAATTACAAAGACAGTATTCGTTTTATAAAAAGAAACAGAGGAGTAGCTATTGGTAATGGTGTGGTGTTTATTTTGTTTTTATTTATTCCTGTTATTGGAGTTATTTTAGTTTTACCACTTAGTGTGACAGCTGCTTCTTTAAGTACTGTAAAACTGTTGAAAGTAAATCAACAAAATATAGAATCATGATTGGGACATTTGATAATTTTGAAATTAATCCAATCCATAGTGGTGACGCTTGGAAAGTTTGTGATTTAATGGTTGCCAATCAAGACCGCTTTCAGCGTTATTTCCCTAAGACTTTAGAGCAGAATTTAACTCCAACCTTATCGCAATTATTTGTTGAAAAAAAAGTCAAACAATTTAATAGTAAAGACGAATTTTTATTCACTTTAAAACATACAGAAACCAGAGATTTAGCAGGATTGATTTATATTAAAGAATTAGATTGGAATACAAAACAAGGTGAATTTGCTTATTGCATTGGCTACCCATTTGAAGGTCAGGGATTAACATCAAAAGCAGTCAAAATACTTTCTGATTATGCTTTTAATACCTTAGGTTTAAAAACACTTCAAATTATTGCTTTTAAAAACAATATTGGAAGCGTAAAAGTAGCCACAAACAATAGTTTTAAATGGGTTAAAACTATAAAACAAGGATTTACTCCTGTAGGTGAAAATCCTTTAGACATGGAGTTATACGAATTATACAATGAAAAATAAATTCTATCATTACATACAAGAATTACAAAACAGCATCACTTCTGGATTAGAAGCTATAGATGGTAAGGCTACCTTCCAAGAAGATATTTGGGTACGACCAGAAGGTGGTGGTGGACGCACGCGAGTAATTGAAAACGGAAACGTTTTTGAAAAAGGAGGCGTAAATATTTCTGGTGTACATGGTATATTACCAGACAGCATGCAAGCTTATTTTGGAGTCAAAGATGCCGATTTTTTTGCTTGTGGATTAAGCTTAGTATTACATCCAAAAAATCCAATGGTACCAACCGTTCATGCTAATTGGCGTTATTTTGAAATGTATGACAGAGATGGTAATATAGTAGACCAATGGTTTGGAGGTGGACAAGACCTAACGCCTTATTACTTGTTTGAAGAAGATGCTAAACACTTCCATCAAACGTGTAAAACAGCGTGCGATAAACACAATCCTGAGTTTTATCCAAAATACAAAGCTAGATGTGATGAGTATTTTTACAATACACATCGTAACGAAGGTCGAGGTATTGGTGGTTTATTTTTTGATTACTGTAAAGCGTCTAATGACATGAGTATGCAAAATTGGTATGATTTTGTGACCGAAGTTGGAGATAGTTTTTTGGAGGCTTACCTGCCTATTGTAGATAAAAGAAAAGATTTAGAGCACACCAAAGCACAACGTGATTGGCAAGAAATACGTCGTGGTCGTTATGTCGAGTTTAATTTAGTACACGACAAAGGGACCCTTTTTGGTTTAAAAACAAACGGAAGAATAGAAAGTATTTTAATGAGTTTGCCTCCACATGTGCAATGGGTGTACGACCACAAACCAGAAGCTGGAAGCGACGAAGAAAAACTAATTGAGGTATTACAAAATCCAATAGATTGGATTTAATATTATTTTTTGACTAAATACTTAATGAAAGATATATACAATCAAAAATTCATAGAAGAGCTCTTTAATAAAATGAGTGGTTCCTATGAACGTGTAAATTATATAACGTCATTTGGTTTCAGTGAACGTTGGAGAAGACAATGTGTAAAATCCATTGAAATAAAGAAAAATGATACAGTTTTAGACCTAATGACTGGCATGGGAGAATGTTGGAAACCTATTTTAAATACAATTGGTGTAAATGGTAAATTAATAGGTTTAGATTTTTCTGAAGGAATGTTAAATATGGCACATAAAAGGAGATCAAAATATCCTAACTACCAAATAAAACTTTTAAAAGAAAATGTTTTTAAAAACACAATTCAAAATAACTCAATAGATTCTGTTATATCTGGTTTTGGTTTAAAAACATTTTCAGACAAACAGTTGCATGACTTTTCAGATGAGGTAAATAGAGTTTTGAAAACTAATGGATCATTTTCTTTTATTGAGGTTTCAGTTCCCAAAAACAAGTTGTTAAAATTTTTTTATCTCAATTATGTGAGGTTTTTTATACCTATTCTAGGTTTTCTTTTTCTAGGCAATCCTGAAACTTATAAGATGTTAGGTGTTTATACTTCAAAATTTAATAATGCAGAAAGAGTAAAAGAAATCTTTGAAAAAAAGGGATTTAATGTTGAATATATAAATTATTTTTATGGTTGTGCAACAGGCATAAAAGGTCAAAAGAATTAAAATTATGTTCCCACTAAGAAGAAACCGAAGACTAAGAACCAACGAAGCTATTAGAAGTTTAGTTAGAGAAACTATTATCTCGCCTTACGACTTTTTAGTGCCACTTTTTATAGTAGAAGGAAAGGGTGTAAAAGAAGAAATTGCGTCGATGCCAAACTACTATCGATACAGTTTAGACTTGTTAGAACAAGAAGTCAAGGACCTTTGGAAACTGGGTTTAAAATCTGTTTTACTATTTGTTAAAGTACCAGACCAATTAAAAGACAATAAAGGGACTGAAGCACTTAATCCTGATGGATTAATGCAACGTGCCATTAAAACAGTTAAAAACGTATGTCCAGACATGCTAGTGATGACAGACGTGGCGTTAGATCCATACTCGTCTTTTGGACACGATGGAATTGTCTCAGATGGAAAAATAATTAATGATGATACTGCAGAAGTTTTAGCAGACATGAGTCTCTCTCATGCACAAGCAGGAGCGGACTTTGTGGCACCAAGTGATATGATGGATGGTCGTATTTTAACCATTAGAGAAGCGTTAGAGGACGAAGGGTTTATAGATACAGGAATCATGAGTTATTCGGCTAAATACGCATCTGCTTTTTATGGTCCTTTTAGAGACGCTTTAGATTCTGCTCCTGCAGATATTAAAGACGTGCCAAAAGACAAGAAAACCTATCAAATGGATTATGCTAACCGTTTTGAAGCCATTAAAGAAACCGAAATGGATATTGATGAAGGTGCAGATATTGTCATGGTTAAACCAGGTTTATGCTATTTAGATATTGTTAGAGAAATTAAAAACGTAGTAGATGTTCCAGTTGCAGTATATCAAGTGTCTGGCGAGTATGCTATGCTTAAAGCTGCAGCAGAAAAAGGGTGGTTAGATCATGATGCTGTGATGCTAGAACAAATTACAGCAATCAAACGTGCTGGTGCAGATGTCATTGCAAGTTACTTTGCAAAGGATGTAGTGAAGTTAATTTCTTAACTATGCTTATCTAAAAAAATTATTTAGAAGTCACAGACTCTCCAGAAGTTAACGCCCAATTTATACCAATGATAGTAACTAAATTGTTATCACTTATTGGAAAATCTTTACCAAATCCTCCTGTTAAACTCATTTTCTTATTGATTTGATACGTAATATTTCCAACAGAACGATATTGTTCGTCATCACCATCACGTTGTAAATATTCATATGAAAGATTGAATTTGCCTAACTCTAACTCTAACTTTCCACCTATATCCCAAAAATTAGTATCAAAATAATTTTGCTCTGCATCTATATTAAATCCGTTATCAATATATCTACTAATTGCATATAGATGAAAATAATTTTTATCGTTAAACGGAAGCGCTAAATCAAGGGTAAACCATCCTCCCAAACGTTTTGCGGAATTACTACTAAATGTATTCTCTTTAAACAATAAACTGTAAGCTACAGCTCCATCTAGTCTTAAAATAGGCTTGATGTTTTTTGGGTTATAATAGAATTTAACAATCCTTTGGCTGATATCATTAAAGTAAGCAGTTGCAAGGCTTTTCCCGTCAGTATATACTGATTTAAATTCAGGGTTCTGACTTAAGACCGTATTTGCGGTATCAATATAATTTTTTGGTATTGTTTTGTTCTTTACATATTCATCAGCCATTTCTCTAGTAACTATTAAATTTGAAAAAACAAGAACACTATTATATTTGTTGAGTGCAGCGTTAGCATAAGGTTGTCCTACATCACTTAATATATTAACTAGTTTATCGGTTTGTTTTCTACTATACAATTGTAATAGCGTTGTTCTTAACCCAATAGCAATTAATTTTTTTTCTTCTTCAAAACCTTCAAACGCTTTATTAGTGTAAGCTAGAGAAAACGAAGAATTAGTTTGAATAGGTTTTAAAATAGGATCAATAACATATTTTCCTTTGTTATTAGTTCTTAATCCACGATAATCTTTATAAGATTTATCTTTTGTATTTGGAATAAGCCAATACGGATTAGTTTCTAAAGCAATATTACCTTCAGAAAAGCCATTAGTTACATAAAGAGCTAAGCTTTTAAGGTTATCAGGTGTGTTTATAGCTGTTGGCGATTCTTCAATAATTGTAAATGCTGGATTAGCGGTACTTTCAAAATTGAAATCGTTGACCGAAGCTTGGTTGTCTTCTTGAGCGTTAACTATAATAACATTTAGCGATAGAAAAAAAATAAGAACTTTTTTCATATTTATTGGTTTAATGATTTGATAAATTCTCTATGAATACTTTTATGGTCTTTATTTAAAACAATTTCAATATTCTTTTCTACTGTAAACTGTTCAGCAGACACATTGTTATATTCATTTTCAAAATCAACAAGGGTAGAATAATACGTTTTACGGTTGTCTTGGTCATAAACACTATATCTAATAAGCGTTCTTTCCTTAACTTTTTCCAAGTTTGGCTCTTGATTTATATCTACTATAAAAATAAATTTTGCAGCTAAGATAGCTCGTTGTTCTGCTTGCTCTTTAGTAAAAGTTGCTGTATTAGAGTCATTGCTTAATACTTCAAAATCTGAATCATCATTCTTTTTTTTAAGTGCAAATACCGTAGGTCCAACTTGTTTTCCAATAGTTTCTACATCTGTAATGTTTATTGTTATCTTTTGATTGTTATTAAAAGTTTCAAATGCTTCCATAATCTATTTTATTTTACTGTTTAACACCTCTTTTACCTCGCTAATGTCCATCTTATAGTTAACTAATTTTGGGATTTTTATAGCTTTAGTAATAGTACTATCCTTAGTGGTTAATAACGTTAGTTCAATTATTTTATCCTCTGTAAATTTAGCTTCAATTGTTACTTTATTTTCACCTTTTAGTTTAGATACTTTTAATTGTTGAGTTTTTATAAAGTCTTTTAATCCTTCATCTTCATACCCAGAGATTGTATCTGCTCTAGCTTCAATTTTATCAAGTTTTGCTTGTGCAGCTTTATCTTTATTTAAAAAGTAAAAAGATATAGTCCCTCCTAAAATTATTGCAATTGTAGCTCTGGCAACCCAACGTTTGGCACTTATCACTTCTTCTTGTAGACCTTTGACTATTCTATTGTAAGCGTCATTTATTTTTAAAGGACTTCTTAAATCTAGGGTTTCTAATTGTGCTTTTTGACCAACTGATATTTTAAATTGAGCCAATAATAAAATAATATATGGTAAAATAAAGGCTAAATAAACTTTGTAATCTGTTGTCGCTGTAATTAACGAAGAGGTTAACCCAAGAAAAGTATAAAACCCTAATAAAGCTTTTAAATAATTACTTTGATTTTTTAAGTGTTTTTTTAAATTAGTAAACGTGTCATTTACTAATGCTTGACCTTTTTCTAACCAAAAAGTGTCAAAATCTTTTAGCTCGCTCATGACTCATTAGATGTTATAAACACGCGTTGTTTATGTCCTGAAGGACATTCTACTACGATATAGTCTGTAATAGTGCCTGTATTAGTTAGTGTATTTTCTCTTGTAGGTTTAAAGTCTAATTCTTCTACTGGTCTAGCAACTACAGTATCTATGGAAGAAATGACAACATTAAATTTAAGGGTGCAATCACCTTTAGAACAGGGCACCTCAGTGATTTTGTAAGTTTTAGTATCCATAATTTAAATATTAAAATTTGGCTACTAATTAGTGTATAGGGAATACTTTATTGACTACAAGTTAAAAAAATATAGCTATTTTTACAAAAACTATAATCTAATTAATGGCTTTACTAATCTTTTATGGAGTAATCTCCATCTTCTTTTCGTTTTTGTGCTCCATACTTGAAGCAGTATTATTAAGTGTTACACCAACTTTTATAAATGTAAAAAAACAAGAAGGTAAACACTACGCAACAAAACTTGAAGCTCTAAAAAGAGATGTGGATAGACCTTTAATAGCTATTTTAACTCTCAATACCATTGCCCACACTGTTGGAGCTATTTTAGTTGGTAAAGAAGCCGAAGGGTTATATGGTAATGGAGATGGTTATGGCGTATTCATAGTGTCTGCGGTAATGACTATATTAATACTAGTTGCTTCTGAGATTATTCCAAAAACTATTGGAGCGACCTATTGGAAAAGCTTAGCAAATTTTACTACTAAAGCACTTAACATTTTAATTTTTCCTTTAAAATGGACTGGTTTATTATGGTTGATGCAATTAACAACAAAATTGATAGGCGGTAAAGGTCATGGAAGTGTTTTAAGTCGAGAAGGGTTTTTAGTGATGGCAGATATGGCTCATGAAGAAGGTGTTTTTGAAAGTAACGAAAGTAAGATTATTAAAAATCTATTAACTTTTAAGGAAGTTTTTGCAAAGGATATAATGACACCACGTACAGTAATGAAATCTGAAAACGAAACGACTACAGTAGAAGATTTTTTTAGTAAAAACATGAATCTTCGTTTTTCCAGAATCCCTCTATATGCAGATACAGAAGACAATATTAAAGGTCTAGTTTTAAAAGATGAAATTTTTAAAGAAATGGCTTTGGGTAATGGTAATAAAAAACTATCAGACCTTAAAAGAGATATAATAATAGTCAATCGTGATTTGGCTATTCCAACCCTTTTTGAAAAGCTTGTCGAAACCAGAAACCATATGGCTTTAGTAGTAGATGAGTATGGTTCCGTAAGCGGAATTGTAACCATGGAAGACGTGATTGAAACCTTATTAGGCATGGAGATTATGGATGAAAGTGATAACGTTAGCGATTTACAAAGTTTAGCTAGAAAAAGCTGGGAAGCACGTGCTAAAAAACTGGGCATTATTGACCAAAACGGAGAAGTGTCCAAGCCAGAATAATGGAAGAATGCATCATCAAATCGCCTTTAGGTTACACCAAAATAGTAGGTGATAAAGATGGTATAAGTTCTGTAACAGTAATCAATTCAGAAGAAAAAGTAACCGATATTATTCCAGATGTTTTAGAAGATTGTGTGCTTCAGCTTAACGAGTATTTTGAAGGCACACGACAACAATTTAGCTTAAAACTAAATCCGCAAGGGACTATTTTTCAAAAACACGTTTGGGAAGAACTGCAAAACATCCCTTACGGAAAAACAACTTCTTACCTTTCGTTATCAAAAAAACTTGGAGACGTTAAAGCTATTCGTGCTGTTGCCAATGCTAACGGTAAAAACCCGTTATGGGTTATTGTTCCGTGTCATCGTGTTATAGGAAGTGACGGCAGTTTAATCGGTTACGCTGGCGGATTACACAGAAAGCAGTGGTTGCTAGAGCATGAAAGCCCATACAAACAACAAACCCTGTTTTAAATTCAATTCCTTTTAATTTTCTATATTTAATATTCTAAACTATTGTTAATGAAATTTTTAAAAAAGCTCTTAAAAATATTGGTTGTTCTTTTTGGATTACTAATCGCAATCCTTTACATCACAGACACAGACTATCTTCTTAAAGCTGTTCGTACCATTTATATGCGTGGTTATACTACTGCGTTTTTAGACGATTATAAGCGCTTTGATAACCAAGTGATTGAAAACGGAACACCTCTACCTTGGCCAAACCACAAAGATTACAATACAGCTACAGAAACTGAAACCTTACAAAAAGCTAATAAAGATTGGGGAACAGTAGCTTATGTTATTATTAAAAACGACAGTATTTGGTTTGAAAACTATTATGATGGTTATAACGAAAACTCCAAATCCAACTCCTTTTCTATGGCTAAAAGCTATGTGTCAGGATTAATGGGTAAAGCCATAATGGAAGGTTATATAAAAAGTTTAGATCAACCTGTTTGCGACTTCCTGCCAGCATTTTGCGATGGTGAAGCAGCAAAAATGACGGTTGGAGATTTATCTAGCATGGCATCAGGAACCAATTGGGACGAGGCTTATTACTCACCTTTATCAATAACCACACGTGCCTATTTTGATGATGATTTAAGAAAAGTAATGAATGGATTAAAAGTGGTTACAACACCTGGACAAGCCTTTAAATATGCAAGTGGAGACACACAAATGCTAGCGATGGTTATTGAAAAAGCAACTGGTAAAAAACTATACAATTACTTAACCGATAGCTTTTGGAAGCCATTAGGAAGCGAAAATCCAACCCTATGGCAATTAGATAGTGCAGAAGATGACTTAGTAAAGGCTTATTGTTGTATTGCGAGCAATGCAAAGGATTTTGCACGTTTTGGTAAATTATATAAAGACCATGGTAAATGGAATGAGCAACAACTATTAGATTCGGCTTTTGTGGCAAAATCACTAAAACCACGTTTCTCATCTAGTCCAGAATATGGTTACGGTTGGTGGCTTAAAAGCCAAAATGGAAAAGACTTTTATATGATGCGTGGACACCTAGGACAATATGTTATTGTACAGCCAGATGACAATGTCATTATTGTTAGATTAGGACACCAAAAATCTCCAGATGCTGGAATTGGTGCTTACACCAAAGATATATCGCTATATATTGATGAGGCTTATAAGATGATGAATGCTAAATAATTAAATGTAATATGATTTCTAAACTCAACCTAGAAAACATCCTATTTTTAGATATCGAAACCGTTCCAGAAACACAATTCTTTAAGGAATTAGACGCAACCAAACAAGAGCTTTGGGACGCTAAATCGAGCTACCAAAGAAAAGATGAATTTACTGCTGAAGAATTTTATAATCGTGCAGGTATTTGGGCAGAATTTGGAAAAATTATTTGTATTTCGGTTGGGTATTTTACTATTCAAGGCGATACGCGTTTGTTTAGAACCACGTCGTTTTATAGCGAAGAACGAGAACTTTTAAAAGAATTTAAAAACTTATTAATCTCTCATTTTAGTCAAGCAAAACATTTGCTATGTGCGCACAATGGAAAAGAATTTGATTTTCCGTACATAGCAAGACGAATGATAATCCATAATATAGAATTACCATATAAATTAAACTTATTTGGTAAAAAACCATGGGAAGTACCACATTTAGATACTTTAGAATTGTGGAAATTTGGTGACTACAAAACTTACACCTCATTAAAACTAATGACAAACGTGTTAGGTATACCATCACCAAAAGATGATATTGATGGCAGCGAAGTCTATCGAGTTTATTATGAAGAAAACGATATTGACCGCATTATCACGTATTGCGAAAAAGACACCATTGCTGTAGCGCAAATCTTTTTACGACTTCGTGGTGATAGTATTTTGAGTGATGAGGAGATTATTCATGTATAGTAATTAATAGTAAAAGTAATCATATCCCGAAAAACTCAAGGGATATTCATTATTTTAGTCATTATATAGCTAGTTGTACGCAATTTGAGGAACCTATAAAAACCTACTGAATTTGGGAATTGTTTGTGAATTATACAGAATGTCTGACTCAAAAATTGAGGAGCTTAAAAAAATGGAATCAGAAGTTGCGGAGGAATTTCTCGATGAAAATTTTGCGAATATTTTTGGCAAATATCATAAAGAAAATAATACTGTTTTTTTCAATGGACAAAGGTTGGGATATTACCAGATTCTTAATAAAACAAAACGACAATTCTGAAGATGGATTTTTAAAAATACTTGACTCAAAATACATTGAATCTGGAAAAGCAAAACGTGTGAATGAATTACTTTGTGGAATAAATAGCGATGGAATAAAAGAAGTTTGCGACCGAAAACTTATGGCTAAAAAGCAAGTTTATCTTGCGAAAAGATTAGAAAATTGGACTGAACAAAACTTCTGGAATTACATTTTACCTCATTTAGAGACATATAAAAAAGCATTTCAAAAAGCGGTAGAATTAAATCACGGAATAGTATTTCACTTTCACTAATGAATAAAAAACTGCGTACAACACCGTATATGATTTATTGCTAATTCTAGCCTACTTACGAAAATCCTCGCGGATTTTCTATTCGGTTTGTATTTGCTAAATTAGTCGCTTAAACAACATAACTAATCTTATACAAACACGTTAACCAAAAATGAAACCCACAAAATATATAATTCTTATTCTTTTATTATCACTCCTTTCAGCATGTAAGCAACAGGGTTGTATAACTCAGGAAAACATTAAAAAATTAGATGCCTCATGGGAAAAAGCACAATTAGAATTAGATTATGATTTTATTGAGTCCTTATTAGCAGAAGATTATATTTGGGTACATAATCATGCTAATACCATAGATGATAAAGCAGCTGTTTTAGAACGTATTAAACGCTACACAGCTAACAATAATACCGAAACCAAATCTAGAACCTCTAAAGACGTTAAGGTTATTATCACTAATAAAACTGCTATTGTAAGTGGTTATACAATTATAGATAGAGGTCCGAGTCCAGTTACCTATCATTTTATGAGGACTTATGTAGAAGTTGATGGCAACTGTTATCTTATTGCCAACCACACTATGGCTGTTCCAAAAAAAGAAAATGAATAAAAACGTTTTTTAAAATATTTAAATCCATTAATAAGAAAAATAAAAAAGTCCCAACTTTCGTTGGGACTTTTTAGCAATAACTTTTGTTAGTTTAGGGATTCAAATTGTTATTGCTTTAAGAATTTTCTAGTTTCTATAGTATCGTTAACTTCAAATTGTACTAAGTATAAACCAGCTTCTAGTTGACTTACATTAATTCCTTTTGATGTTGTAATACCTTTAGCTACTTGTTGTCCTAACATATTAACTACTGTAAACGGTAAGTTTTCTACGTTGGTCTTCACGAATAACGTGTTACCTTTTACAGGGTTTGGATATACTGAGATATCAACGCCTAGATGTTGTACAAACCCTTCGTTAGCAATTCTTGCTGTACCACATGGTCCAAGGTTTATCCATCCAGAGTTAGTTCTTTCATATAAAGTACCATTATACGTTACTTGATCTCCTGGAGAATAACTTGTACCACTGCTCCAAGGTGAAACTCCA
This sequence comes from Olleya sp. YS, assembly GCF_029760915.1. Lineage (NCBI taxonomy): Bacteria > Pseudomonadati > Bacteroidota > Flavobacteriia > Flavobacteriales > Flavobacteriaceae > Olleya > Olleya sp. YS. Next base: position 1,002,552 of record NZ_CP121685.1, read on the forward strand.
GCACACTTATCTGCAGCTCCATTAGTTAAGCTTATTGCATCTACAGCCATGTCACCTTGCCAAGTGGTACCTGTAGTACCATCAAAACGTAGTCTAACAGCATCACCTGAGTATGACGATAGGTCTACATTAGCATCTTGCCAAGCATTACCTTGGTTTCCTGATCTTGTCCAAAGAGTTGTCCATGACGATCCATTATTAGTACTAATAGCTAGGCTTAAACTTCCCATAGCAGACGATCCGTACATGTGATATTTAAAGCTAAATGTTGCTTGATTTTGACCTGCTAAATCAAAACAAGGTGATACTAAAATAGCACGTTTGCTTGAATAGTTTGGTGCAGAAGACTCCATATAAGCATATTGTGATCCTGCAGCTGCGCTTGATGGTCCTGTGTTGCTTGAAGGTGTTGATCCGCTTCTTCTTGTCCAGTTAAAATCGTCTCCACTTCCTTGTGTCCATGCTCCGAAGCTAGATTCAAATCCTTCACTATAAGGGAAAGACGAAATTGCTCCTGTACATCCTGAAGGTGCAGGACTAACGACAATAGTTCTAGATACTTGATCCGCTGCATTACCTGCAGCATCACTTACGTTATAATTTCTAGTGTAAGTTCCAGCAGAGTTTGTATTAACTGTTCCAGTAATAACTATACTAGAGGTTAAATTACCATCTACATCATCTGTAGCTGTAGCTCCTAATTCGGTATATGTATCACCAACTGTTAAATTAATAGTTGCATTTCCGTTTAAAGTTATTACAGGTTTAACTGTATCTGCAGGAGCACTTCCTACACAAAAGTTTGTCACTTCAGAAGTTGTAAACGAACCTCCAGATGCTAAAGTAGTTGAACCATTAGTAACACTATAAGATCCATTTCCATAAGAACAGCAAATACCGTCTCCATAAGCATCAGTAATTGTAAAGTCATAACATCCATCTGGTAAACATAATGTTTCAGAAATTGTAGAACCATCTGCTTGAGAACCATAAGTCCCACCAGAAGCTACTGTTGTTCCGCTAGAATTTTTAATTGTCCAAGCTGTTTCTTCAGGATAATTATCAAAAGTAATAGTAATATCTACTTCGTTATCGTTACATGCAGTTTGACACGGAGAACATGAAGAACCTCCACAATCAACTCCAGTTTCATCTCCATTTTGAACACCATCTGTACAAGTTGGTGTTGTACCACCTCCTCCACACTTATCTGATAGTGCTAATGCAGCACGAGGACCTCCATTTAATAATGTCGCTCTCATACGTGCTTTTTGTCCTTGCGTGAATAAATTCATACATGAATCATTTGTGTAATCCATATAATTTTGAACCATATCTGTAGATCCACAAGACACCTTTCCTACTGGACATCCACCATTAGAGGTTTGATGCGTTGGTGTATCACTAACAAAATCGTTACCACAATTAGAGTCTCCCCAAATGTGTCTTAAATTTAAGAAGTGTCCTACTTCGTGCGTTGTAGTACGTCCTCCATCAAAAGGAGCAGAAACATTACCAACACGACCAAAATAATTGTAAGCCATAACAACTCCATCTGTAGCTGCGCTACCTCCTGGAAATTGAGCATACCCTAAAATGGTGTTTCCGCCACTTGTCATTTGTGGTACAATCCACATATTAAGATATTCGCTAGTATTCCATGGATTAACACCTCCTGTAGATGTTCTTTTCATGTCGTCTGTAGTTCCCCAATCTTGACGTGTAACCTGTTTTCTTGTAATACCTGTAGTTGCATTTCCATTAGGATCAACAGATGATAAACAAAATTGAATTTCAGAATCTGCAGCTTGTGACCAAGTATTGTCTGCATCAGGATTTGTACGTCTAAAATCCTCATTTAAAACATCTAATTGAGATTGAATTTGTGCAACACTTATGTTTTCTGTTGAATTTCTATATAATACGTGTACAACTACTGGAATTGTAATAATACTACCATCTATTCTGGCGTTTTGAGATTGTGCAATACGCTGTTGCGTGTAGGCTTCAATTTGATCCATTCGCTGCTGTAATGTAGGATCTAATTGTTTTCTGTACTCTAAATTTTCCATTGTCGAACAATTTCTTTCTTGCTGTGCAAAAACAGAAAAAGCCAATAAAAAACTTAAAATTGATAAAGTAATTGTTTTTTTCATGTGAATAATTTAATGGATTATGTTTTATATTGTTAATTTGACACTGAAATTATCAATTATTTACTTATAAATCATTTATTTTTTTAATTTTTTCGATAAAAAACATGTTAAAAAATACCATTCGATAACATGTGTGGTTTAACCCTCAATCAATTGAAAGAAATAAATTACTTTTACATAAATGAACAGTGTTTTACTTAATATAAATAACCTATCAATTAGTTTTAAAAATGATGGTATAAGTCAATCCATTATTAAAAACATTTCTTATTCTATATATGAAAATGAAATCGTTGGTATTGTAGGTGAGTCTGGTTCTGGAAAATCAGTGTCTTCTTTGGCTATACTTGGCTTATTACCAAAACGTATATCTAAAATCACATCTGGTCAAATTACATTTAACGAGTCAGATTTAACACAACTTAGTAATAAACAGTTTCAAACCATAAGAGGTCAAAAAATAGCGATGATTTTTCAAGAACCGATGAGTTCTTTAAACCCATCTATGACCTGCGGGAAACAAGTTGAAGAAATTTTGTCTCAGCACACCAAATTGTCAAAAAAGCAGATAAAAGACGAAACCCTTTTGCTTTTTGAAAAAGTAAAACTACCAAATCCAGAACGCGTTTATAAAGCTTATCCACATGAGATTTCTGGAGGGCAAAAACAACGTGTTATGATTGCTATGGCTATTGCCTGTAAACCTCAACTATTAATTGCTGACGAGCCAACCACTGCTTTAGATGTAACCGTTCAAAAAGATATTATAACTCTTTTAAAAGAGTTACAAGCCGAAACAAAAATGAGTATCATTTTTATTACGCATGATTTAAGTTTAATCTCAGAAATAGCTAATCGTGTACTAGTTATGTACCAAGGTGAAATAGTGGAGCAGAACAGTGTTGAAAACATTTTTAATGATCCTAAACACCCTTACACTAAAGCTTTAATACAATCTAGACCTTCTTTAAAAGTCCGTTTAAAGACATTACCGACTATTGCAGATGTTTTAAATGATACTGTTTCTAACACTATTGTGACTAGAGACATGAGACAAATCCAGCATAAAAAAATATATTCCAAAGCTCCATTATTAGAAGTCGTTAACCTTGAAAAAGAATATGTATCAAAATCTGGTTTTTTCGCCAAAGCGGAAACTTTTAAGGCAGTCAATAACGTTAGTTTTAAATTATATGAAGGTGAAACCTTGGGATTGGTAGGCGAATCAGGTTGTGGAAAATCTACATTAGGAAATGCTATTTTACTTTTAGATAAAGCTACAAAGGGACATATTTTATATAATGGAAAAGATATTACAAACTTAACTAAAGCCGAAACTAAAGCAATTAGAAAAGATATTCAAATTATATTTCAAGATCCATATGCTTCTTTAAACCCAAGACTTACCATAGGTAATGCTATTATGGAACCCATGAAAGTCCATAAGTTGTATACTTCTGATACTGAACGTAAAGCAAAAGCTATTGATATTTTGAAGCGTGTTGGTCTGGAAGAATCTGCTTTTAATAAATATCCACACCAATTCTCTGGTGGTCAAAGACAACGCGTAGGTATTGCACGTACTATTGCTTTGCAACCAAAGCTGATTGTATGTGACGAGTCCGTGTCTGCTTTAGACATTTCTGTGCAAGCACAAGTTTTAAATTTGTTAAATGAATTGAAGGAAAATTTTGGTTTCACCTATATATTTATATCTCATGACTTAGCTGTAGTCAAATACATGAGTGACCAATTATTGGTTATGAATCAAGGTAAAATTGAAGAGTTAGACGATGCAGATGTTATTTACAACTCGCCTAAAAAAGACTATACAAAAAAATTAATCTCAGCAATCCCTAAAGGGTTATAGCATAAATACTTTTTTTGTTAAATACAAAACACTGTTAATAAAACTAATCGTGTTTTGAATTCTTTTTTTTAAATTTTTTAAAAACATAGTAGGTTAAGTATTTGGTAAATTTGAAACAAAAAAGTTTAACATTTTAGGTTAAGTCATGGTAGACTTGGCTTTATGTTAAATGGTTAGGTTTGGGATTTCAAACATACAACCTCATTTTAAAATAATCAGACAAAAAGCATTATTTTTCGATGAAATACATATTATTTTAACATTTAATGGATTTTTCTTACATTAAAATGCTTTTTTCAATTGTTTGGTTGTTAAAACACCTCGTGTTGGATAATAGGTTCTTCCATAATTAGAGCGTCTATCTTCACCCAATCTAGCTGCAACTTGATTGGTCATTTTAATTACAAACACTTCTTCTGCATTAGGAAAAGATAAATCTCGTCCATCTGCATCTATTTTTTGACCTTTGGAAGAGTGGTCTTGTTTTCTATAATGGTAATCTTGTGTATCGTACAACTCGTTATAACAGTGTATTAATTCATGGGACAATAACGAGACTGGAGAGTTGTAGCCTTTATTGCGTCTAAACCATTTTTTCTTATGGTTTTTTCTAAAATAAACACCATGAGTGTCATAAAATAAAATGGTATTGTATTTTGGACTATACGCATTTTTTTGAGCAGGAATAATGGTGATGTTATTATCTGTATCTGCTACTAACACATCTATAACATCTATTTGGTGTGTTTGGTCGTCTTCTTTAAAAGTAATTGTTAATGCACTTGATTTTACTAGAAAATCTAAAGCTATAGTTGTGTTTCTTAAAAATCTATCATCTATTATAGAGTAATTTCTATTCTCTAGATAACGGTATTTTTTAAAAGTGTTTTCAAGAGTTTTTATCCGCATTATATAACCATTTCAGGGATATCACCTTCTACAATTAAAGTCCCTTCTGTAGCTTTTTTAATATCTTCAACCGATACACCAGGAGCACGTTCTAATAGCTTAAAGCCTTTATCTGTGACTTCAATAACTGCTAAATTGGTTACTATTTTTTTGACACATCCAACACCTGTTAATGGTAAACTGCATTGCTTGAGCAACTTAGATGCTCCTGCTCTATTAGTATGCATCATGGCAACAATAATATTTTCAGCACTAGCTACTAAATCCATTGCACCACCCATCCCTTTTACCATTTTTCCTGGTATTTTCCAATTGGCAATATCTCCATTTTCTGCAACTTCCATTGCTCCTAAAATAGTTAAATCAACATGTTGACCACGTATCATAGCAAAACTAGTTGCGCTATCAAAAAAACTAGCTCCAGGAAGCGTCGTTATGGTTTGCTTGCCTGCATTAATAATATCTGCATCTTCTTCGCCTTCAAAGGGAAAAGGTCCCATACCTAATACTCCATTTTCTGACTGAAATTCTACTTGTATATCATTACGTACATAATTAGCAACTAATGTTGGGATACCAATACCAAGGTTAACATAGTAATCATCTTTGACTTCTTTTGCTATACGTTTTGCTATTCCTGTTTTATCTAACATGTTTTTAGTTTAAAATTATAAGTATTTAAAATTGAAAGTCTGTCCACACAAACGCTAATAAACTTTAGCGCACTTACAACTTTTAACTTTTTTGTCTAACCGTTCTTTGTTCAATACGTTTTTCATAGGTTTTACCTTGAAAAATACGTTGTACAAATATACCTGGAATGTGTATTTGATTAGGGTCTAAATCGCCAACAGGAACCAACTCCTCTACCTCAGCAACTGTTACTTTAGCTGCTCCAGCCATACATGGGTTGAAATTTCTGGCAGTACCTTTAAAAATCAAATTTCCTGCTGCATCACCTTTCCAAGCTTTTACAAAAGCAAAATCGGCTTTAAAGGCATGTTCTAACACATACATTTTACCATTAAACTCTCTTGTTTCTTTGCCTTCTGCGACTTCTGTGCCATATCCTGCTGGTGTATAAATAGCAGGAAATCCAGCTTGCGCAGCACGACAACGTTCTGCTAAAGTACCTTGCGGAATCAGCTCGACATCCAACTCACCTGATAACATTTGTCTTTCAAACTCATCATTTTCTCCAACGTATGATGATATCATTTTTTTTATTTGCTTTTTTTGAAGTAATAAACCAAGCCCAAAATCGTCCACTCCTGCATTATTTGAAATACACGTTACACCCTTCACGTTACGTTTTACCAACTCTGCTATCGCATTTTCTGGTATACCACTAAGTCCAAAACCTCCAAGCATAAAGGTCATATTATCATTGACACCTTCTAGTGCTTCTTCTACAGAATTTACTGTTTTAAGAATCATTATTTTCTAATTTTAAAGTGGTTTAAATTTAAGAAATAAAAAAGCCATTCTAAAGTGAATGGCTTTTATTTTTATGATAAATAGGTTTAAGGTTGCATTTCTAATTCGTCTGGTACATCATCTTCTGGGAGATCCAATCCTGGTGAGTTACCATCATTTGGAACATAGTTTTCGCAGTTTACTTCAATAGATAAATTAGAAGGACGCGGAAAATCTGATTTTGACACGTTCAAAGTCTCATCTTCATAACAGCTTTTCATGTACATTCCCCAAATTGGTAAAGCCATAGCTGCACCTTGACCATATTTTGTTCTGCTAAAATGCGTCGCTCTGTCTTCTGCACCAACCCAGACACCAGTGACTAAGTTTGGTACCATACCCATAAACCAACCATCGGACTGGTTTTGAGTAGTGCCTGTTTTACCAGCTATAGGATTAGTTAGTTCATAAGGATATCCTGTAACCACTTCTCTGTAGGAAGCATCCCATTTATCTCTTCCAACGGTTCTTAATCTACTACCTGAACCAGATTCAACTACACCTTGCATTAGCTTTACAGTTACATAGGCAGTTTCTTCGCTTAACACATCTCTAGTTTCTGGTACAAATTGGTATAAAACCGTATCATTTTTATCTACAATTGTAGTGACCATAACAGGCTTAGTATACACACCTTGATTTGCAAATGCAGCATAGGCGCCAACCATTTCGTAAACACTTACATCAGGAGTACCTAAAGCAATAGAAGGTACTAATGGAATCTCTGAAGTAATCCCAAGATTCTGAGCTAATTCTGCTACAGGTTGTGGGCCAACTTTATCCATTAATCTAGCAGTAATAGTGTTTACAGAGTTAGCTAACGCTTGTTTTAAAGTTAGCTCTCCACTGTAATCTCCACTATTATTTTTTGGTGACCATGGTTCTGGATTACCAAATTTATTGGCTTCAATAGTTATTGGAGCACGAGGTAGTTTATCGCATGGTGACATATGCAACTGGTTAATTGCTGTTGCATAGACAAAAGGTTTAAATGTCGACCCTACTTGACGCTTTCCTTGCTTGACGTGATCATATTGAAAACTTCTGTAGTTCATACCACCAACCCAAGCTTTTACGTGACCTGTTTGCGGATCCATGCTCATCATTCCTGGATGTAAAAAGTGCTTGTAATAACGCATGGAATCTATTGGTTTCATGATGGTATCCACTTCGCTAGGTTGTCCATTTTTATCCCATTTAAAAACCGTCATTTTTGCTGGTTTATAAAATGACGCTCTAATATCTTTTTCGCTTTTACCTGCTTTTTTTAGTATTCTCCAACGTTCTCCACGACTCATTGCATTATACATCAATTGCTCTTCTTCTTCTTTAGTCAATCCTAAAAAAGGAGCTGTTGGATTTCGATCTGGCGTGTTTTGATGAAAAAACTCAGCTTGCAATCTTGGCATGTGTCTGGCAACTGCTTCTTCTGCATATTTTTGCATTCGTGAATCAATAGTCGTGTAAATTTTTAACCCATCATTATTGATGTTATATTTACTACCATCTGGTTTACGGTTTTTAGGATCGTTAATCCAATCTTTCATAAAGTCCCTTAGATATTCTCTAAAATATGTAGCAGTTCCTGCACTGTGTGAATCTGGAGTGTATCGTAACCCTAAGTCTGTTTTTTGCAGCGAGTCTTTTTCTTTTTCAGTGATATAACCGTATTTGGCCATTTGTGCAAAAACTACATTTCGTCTTGCTTTTGTTTTAATAGCTCGTTCTCCTTTATCTTTTAATGGATTGTATAGTGAAGGGTTTTTAAGCATCCCAACTATCATAGCAGATTCTTTTAAACTCAATTCTTTAGGTTCTTTACCTCCAAAATAAATTCTGGATGCTGAGCGGATACCATCCGCATTGTTATCAAAATCAACAATATTAAGGTATTGAGCTATAATTTCTTCTTTAGTGTATTGACGCTCTAAACGAATAGCAATAATCCATTCTTTAAATTTCTGTAACACTCTTTTAACCTTATTACTAGATGCTCTTTTGGTAAATAGTTGTTTTGCTAATTGCTGAGTAATTGTACTAGCTCCACCACTTCCTGGTTTTAAAATAGCTCGTAATGTACCACGACCATCAATACCAGAATGTTCTAAGTATCTCACATCTTCTGTTGCAATTAATGCATCAACTAAATGTTGTGGTAGTTCATCATAACTTACAGGAGTACGGTTATCTCTAAAATAAAACTTACCCAGTGTTTCTCCATCAGAGGAAATAACCTCAGTTGCTAAATTAGTTTTAGGGTTTTCTAATTGTGTGTGATCAGGCATTTCACCTAAAACTCCCCAAGACGCTAATAGAAACAGTAGTACTACTGAAAGTAATCCGCCTAAAAATAACATCCAAAACCAACGCACATACTTTTCGAAGCCTGTCTCTTCTGCTTTATTTGTCTTTGCCATATTTTGACTTTTATTCTGTTTTTTCTATTCTGAAACCTACATCTGTAATACCCTCTAGGTTTACAACACCATTGACCTCTCCATTATTCCGCATTGCATGTTTGATACTAACCGTATAAGTCCCATTTTCATTAAATATTACACCTTCTTTGTACCATAATTTATTGTTTTTAACAGCTGTTAACCCTTCGCCTAACCATTCTCCATTTTTTTGGGTCATTTCATACTCTAAGGTATCTGTCAAGGTTTTTCCATGAGGAAAATTCATTTCTACAATTAAGTATAAATTACTGAATTTATAAGCATTTGTGTTTCTAACATTTACAAATACATTGTAAGGTTTAATCGAGTCAGGCACATCAATTTTGAAGCTTACAATGTCTTCTTTATTCCAAGCTGTAGACACACTTTTATACTCGTCAAAAACTGCTTTAGAGTCACAAGACATAACAAGTACTAACAATAAAACAAATAGGATATTACTTGCTTTCATTGGTTTTATTATTATTGTTTTGTGCTTTTTTTCTATTAGGCTTTCGTTTTGGCTTCCTATTATTTGATGTATTATTATTATTGGTTTTAGCTTCAACGGTATTACGTGTTGATTTTTTATTACGGTTTCTATTGTTTTTACGTTTTTTATTGTGTTTTAGACTATCAAAACGTGTTAAACTATCTTGACCAACAACGTTTTCAAACTCTGTTTTAGTATCTATAATAAGATCTGCAGCATATTCTTCTAGGCTTGCTACTTTTTCTTTTTTCTTGTTTAATTCTATAATTTCTTTGGCTTGTGCAGCTGTAATTAAATGCCAATTCATCCACTCACCTTCATAAGCATACCACATATGACCCTTAAAAATATCTGTTTTTTGGCATACTGCAGTTCCTTTTTCTGTATATAATTTAGCGTCAGTTTTTGGAAATGCTTTTAAAGCATCTAAATACGAATCTAATTCGTAATTTAAACAACATTTTAGTTTACCACATTGTCCTGCAAGTTTTTGTGGATTTAATGATAATTGCTGGTAACGTGCTGCACTTGTGCTTACAGATCTAAAATCTGTTAACCAAGTAGAACAACACAACTCGCGACCACAAGAGCCTATACCTCCAAGTCTTGACGCTTCTTGACGGAAACCAACTTGTTTCATTTCTATACGAATACGAAATTCTCTTGCGTAAATTTTTATAAGTTCTCTAAAATCTACTCGTTCTTCTGCGGTATAATAAAACGTGGCTTTACTTCCGTCTCCTTGAAATTCGATATCTGAAATCTTCATTTGTAATTTCAAATCAATTGCAAATTGACGTGCTTTAACCTTCATTGGTTCTTCTTTATCACGTGCAGTGCTCCAAATATCAATATCTTTTTGAGAGGCTTTTCTATAAATTTTCCAAACGTCGTTTTTGGTGTCTATTTTTTTACGTTTAATTTGAACGCGAACTAATTCTCCCGTAAGGGTAACCATTCCAATATCATGACCAGATTGTGCTTGAGTTGCAACAATGTCTCCTATACTTAGTGTTAAATTTTCTGAATTATGATAGTAATGTTTTCTACCGTTTTTAAAACGGACTTCAACCCAATCAAAAGGTTTTTCTCCATTTGGAACAGACATGTTAGCTAACCAATCAAAAACGGTTAATTTATTGCAACTATCTGTGCCACATGTTCCGTTATTCTTACAACCTTTTGGTTGTCCGTCTTTACCTGTAGCGCAACTTTGACAAGCCATACTATTTATGTGTATATATTGAATCTTAAGGGTTTAGCCAAAAGATGACGATTAATAATTTAGTTGTACATACTAAAATGCAGTAACAACTCTTCTAATTTGTAAAGATAAGATTATTTAGATGACTTTAAAATATAAAAAAAGCACGATAACAATTATCGTGCTTTATGTTGTATTTAGTATGCAGTTACTTTTTAAGTGTTTCAAATATATTACGTAAATCCTTCTTATACGGTAAGTGATCTGCGCGTCCTTTTTTAAAGATATCGTTACTATTTCCTTGTCCTTTTCTAAGAGCTTTTTGCTCTTCGTATGGTAGTGCGTGAATGTTCTTACAGGTCGAAGAACAGCAGTTATCCATCTCTGTTTTACAGTCTTCACATTGTATAAATAATAAGTGGCATGCATCATTAGCACAGTTAACATGTGTATCACACGGTTTACCACATTGATGGCATTGCGCGATAACGTCATCACTAATTTTCTCTGCACGACGCTCATCAAACACAAAATTTTTACCAATAAACTTGTTTTCTATACCTTCTGCATTGACTTGTCTTGTGTACTCAATAATTCCGCCTTCCAACTGATAGACGTTTTTAAACCCTTTGTGTTTATAGTAGGCACTTGCTTTTTCACAACGTATACCACCAGTACAATACATAAGTAAATTTTTATCTTCCTTGTGCTCTCTTAAGTCTTCTTCAATGATATCCAAAGATTCTCTAAAAGTATCTACATCTGGTGTTATTGCTCCATCAAAATGTCCAATTTCGCTTTCGTAATGATTACGCATATCTACACAAACTGTATTTGGATTGTTTAACATGTCATTAAATTCCTTTGCAGATAGATGTACACCTTTGTTAGTGACATCAAAAGTGTTATCGTTTAAACCATCTGCTACAATTTTTTCGCGAACTTTAACTTTAAGCTTTAAAAAAGACATGTTGTCCTGTTCTATTGCAATGTTAAGTCTAAAATCTTTTAAAAAATCGATGTTGTCTAAATGCTGTTTAAAATCTTTAAAATGATCTGCTGGAAGAGATAGTTGTGCATTAATCCCTTCGGTAGCGACATAAATACGACCAAGGACGTCTAAACTGTCCCATTTAATAAATAATTGGTCTCTAAATTCTTGTGGATTACTAATGTGAGCATACTGGTAAAACGATAGTGTTAAACGTTCTTTACCTGCTTGTTTTATAAGTTCTGCTCTTTCATTAGCGCTTAATTTGTTGTACAGTTGCATGCTATACTTAGTTTAAGTGTTAATAAAAAGTTTTTGCAAAGGTATTATTTTTAGTGATCTAGACAATTTAAGGGTAAAAAAAAGTCCTTTACGCTTTGCAAAGGACTTTTAATAGACTAACTCGTTAATAATTTTTTAATGTTTTGGATTAAAAAATGTTACGAGTTAACCTCCATCGGCTTTACAACTACTATTAAGTAGAATAGCAACTGAAACGCCTAATGTTTTTGTAAAAACTAATCTTTTTAAATATTTCATACCTTAAAAATTTTCAAGGATTAACATTTTAAAAGTGGTATAAATAATTCTTTTTCATAGCATAATTTTTCCACTTCAATAAGTAGATGCAAAAACTTTAAAAAGGTTGCGTGAGAAAATTAAATTTCTTTAAAAAAGTAGTATTTTAGCATAGAAATTTTAATAAAAACGAGGTATGAGTAAAGAAAAAGACGCTAAACTAAAAGCATTACAATTAACATTAGATAAACTAGATAAAGCTTACGGAAAAGGGACTGTGATGAAAATGAGTGACGCAGCAGTGGTTGATGTAGATGCTATCCCATCTGGTTCTTTAGGTTTAGATATTGCATTGGGAGTTGGTGGTTACCCAAGAGGTAGGGTTATAGAGATTTATGGTCCAGAATCTTCTGGTAAAACAACGTTAACCCTTCATGCTATTGCAGAAGCACAAAAAGCAGGTGGAATTGCTGCTTTTATAGATGCAGAGCATGCTTTTGATAGATTTTATGCAGAAAAACTAGGGGTAGATATTGATAATTTAATTATATCTCAACCAGATAATGGTGAGCAAGCACTAGAAATTGCTGATAATTTAATTCGTTCTGGAGCAATTGATATTGTTGTTATTGACTCGGTTGCAGCCTTAACACCTAAAAGTGAAATTGAGGGTGAAATGGGTGATTCTAAAATGGGATTACATGCACGTTTAATGTCTCAAGCCTTAAGAAAATTAACTGCCTCAATTAGCAAAACTAATTGTACTGTAATATTTATTAACCAATTACGTGAAAAAATTGGTGTTATGTTTGGTAATCCAGAAACCACTACTGGTGGAAATGCACTTAAGTTTTATGCTTCTGTACGTTTAGATATAAGACGTTCTACACAAATTAAAGACAGTAATGGTGAAGTACTTGGTAACAAAACCAGAGTTAAAGTAGTAAAAAATAAAGTCGCACCACCTTTTAGAATGGCTGAGTTTGATATAATGTACGGAGCAGGTGTAAGTAAAGTTGGAGAAATATTAGATGTAGCTGTAGAAAAAGAAATAATTAAAAAGAGTGGGTCTTGGTTTAGTTACGATGACACCAAGCTTGGACAAGGTAGAGATGCTGTAAAGCTTATTATTAAAGATAATCCTGAACTGTTTGAGGAGCTAGAAGAAAAAATAAAAGTAGCTATTAAAGAGAGTCTTTAAAATACAAATCCCGATTAATTCGGGATTTTTTTAATTAGTGACGCAACCTTTTTGAAGTTTGTGCATCTACCAATAAACAAACTTGAGTTAATTTAAAATGAAAAAGCTTTTTACTGCTATTGTAGTCCTTTGTATGCTGTCCTCTTGTAGTTTGGATAAAAATCCTCCAGAAAGCTATTTAGAACCAGTTCCGATTTCAAGTGCATCTATGCCAGAATATTTTACTCAAGGTGAGACTTATCAAATTGATATATCTTACTTAAGACCTACAGATTGTCACTATTTTCATGATATTTATTCTGTAAGAGAAGATAATGTTATTACTCTTGCTGTTATCAATTCGGTATCAGATAATGGTAATTGTCAACCTAGTAATATGGCAAAAGAAAGTTCTTTTGAATTTTTAGCTTCTGATTCTGGTAGTTATACATTTAAATTTTGGCAAGGTGAGGATGACCAAGGTGAAGATTTTTATTTAATAATGGAAGTACCTATAGAGTAAAAAAAGTATTAACCAATACATTGTTTAAAATTGAGTTTAGACCAACTCATACATAAATGCAAATCCAATGATACTAAAGCACAAAGCGAATTATACCAGCTTTATTCAAGCAAGTTATTCTCTGTTAGCTTAAAGTATTCAAGTTCTCATGCAGAAGCAGAAGACAATTTACAAGATGCGTTTATTACTATTTTTGATAAAATAAAACAGTACAAAAACAAAGGTAGTTTTGAAGGTTGGTTAAAGCGAGTCACTATAAATACTGTGTTACAACGTTACAGAACACAAAAGGTATTTGACATAGTAAATGAAGAAGCAATAGTTGACGAAAATGTTGAGATTGAAGAGGATGATGTTAGTATAGATTTTTTATTAAAATGCATCCAAGAGTTACCAGACAGATATAGGTTAGTTTTCAATCTGTATGTATTAGATGGTTACTCTCATAAAGAAATAGCAGATATGTTAGCAATAACATCTGGAACAACAAAGTCTAATTTAGCAAGAGCTAGACAGATATTAAAAGAAAAAATAGTAGAATATAAAACGGGATTAAACTCCCAATCGTTATAAATGAGTACAAAAAAGAACATAGATCGTCTATTTCAAGAGAAATTTAAAGAGTTTGATGTCAAACCAGACCCAAAGGTTTGGCAAAATATACAATCTCAATTACAACAAGACCAAGATAAGTCTGTAGCAATTATTCCATTATGGCTTAAGCTATCTGGTATTGCTGCTTCTTTAGCCCTATTATTATTTTTAGGAAAGTCTATATTAAACGCTACTGACACTTCAGAACTACCATCATCAGTTGATTCGAATAATACAATTGACAATAAAAAACCTATAAATAATACTACAAAGGATGTTTTTATTAAACCTACAAAAGGGAATGATTCTAACACCCAAGACAACATAAATCATTCTAATACAATTGATAATTCTCAGATAGTCAACACTAATAATCCTAAAGCATTAGATAATCCAAACTCTAATTCTAGTGATAAAAACACTAACTACAATAAAGCTAACAAAACAACAATTAGTTCGGCAAATGTATCCAATAAAATCAACCCATTACATGTAAACCAACAAGACGCTATTTCTAATCAAAATAACACTAACACAGTTGCTAAAAACACCAATGTGTCGACTACAGACAAGAGTAATAGAATTAATAATAACTCAGACGTTGTTAACACAAATCTTAATAAAGATAAAAGTGTTTTAGACAATAATAAACTTGACAATAGCATCAATGACGCTATTGTCGAAAACAAAATAGAAGAACAAAATAAAGAGCAAGAAAAATCATCTATTGAGGATGCTATTGCTAAAAATAATACTGAAGACCTTATTGAAAAAGAGGAAGTAAATAACAGGTGGAGTGTTAATGCTAACATTGCGCCTGTTTATTACAACAGTTTTGGACAAGGCTCTCACATACATGAACAATTTAATCAAAATGACAAATCCGGACAAGTTAACACCAGTTATGGAGTAAAAGTAGGATATGCTTTAAATGACAAACTAACTGTTAGATCTGGTATTAATCGTCTAAATTTAAGTTACAACACAGAAGATGTTGTGGTTTACGAAAAAATTACAACCAATACAGACAACACTGCTACGCTTAAAAATGTAGATTTTACAAGCACAAGTAATGGTCATCAATTAAATATGATTAGTGCCAAAAATGTAAGTGTAATGGAGGTTAGTAAAAGCTTTAACGCAGCTATTAATCAAAGTATGAGTTATTATGAAATCCCTCTAGAAATAGAATACAAACTATTAGATAAACGCTTTGGTATTAATTTAATTGGAGGAATCAGTTCTTTTGTATTAAATGACAACGAAGTTATATCTGATTTAAATGGAACCAAAACAAAAATAGGAGAAGCTAATAATATCAATCCGCTTAGTTTTAGTACCAACTTGGGTATTGGTTTAAATTACAAGTTTAATAATACTTTGATTTTTAACCTTGAACCTACTTTTAAGTACCAATTAAATGCATTTAATGATACATCTGGTAATTTTAATCCATACATTTTAGGGTTATATACTGGATTTAGTTATAGATTTTAAGTTTAGTTTTTAGTTTAAAGTGTCCCTTTTAATAGGGAAAGCAATGATGAAAAAAGTTACTCTGTGTCAGAGTAACTTTTTTAATTTATTACACTATGTAATTCTTCTAAAATAATTTCTCTTGATTTTTGGTTCAGCGTTTTTGTGTCCTCAATAGTCAATTTTTCAGTTGGGATAAATTGATGCATTTTAGCTCTCATAATTCCAGGTCCACCACTAAAAAAAGTGTAAGAAAATCTTTGTTTATTATCCAGAAACGTAATAGGCACAATTGGAGTTTTGTGGTTAATAGCCAAACGGAATGCACCATCTTTAAACTCGTCTAACAAAATATGTTCTTCTGGAACTAAGCCTTCCGGAAAAATACAAATACTTAACCCTTGTTTCAATCTTTTTTGAGCTCTTAAAAACACAGCCTGTCTGCTTTTAGCACTACTTCTATCTACCAAAATACAAGTACGTTTATAGAAAAAACCAAACAATGGTATTTTTGCCAATTCAGCTTTACCAACAAATACAAACGGATTTTTAACAGTTACAAGCATGAGCATGATATCAACCATTGAGGTATGGTTAGCAATAAACATGTAACTTTTTTTTGGAACAGGTTTTTGCAAATATTCAATTTTGGTTATAAAACCCATACCTACTAAAATAAATCTTGCCCAAAAACGTGCTAGCTTAAAAAAATAAGGGTACCAAGACTCTTTTGAAATAGATAGTAATAAAACAGGAAATAAAATAATAATGGGTAATGCTACTAAAATGTAGAACCAAATACGATATAATGTCCAAAAAATATACTTAAATACTATCATTAGCTGTCAAAACTAATTAAATTTATTGAGCTATTCTACTAAAAAAATTACCTTTGCTTTCAAGTTTAATTAAAAAAGATTCCGCTTTAGCGGAATGTGAGCATGGCAAGAATACTTACAGGAATACAAAGTACAGGAACACCACATTTAGGGAATATATTAGGAGCATTAAAACCAGCTATTGCATTAGCAAATGATGCAAAAAACGAATCGTTTTTGTTTATTGCAGACTTACATTCTTTAACTCAAATTAAAGATGGTGAAACTTTAAGACACAACACTTATTCTACTGCTGCTACTTGGTTAGCATTTGGATTAGATATTGATAAAACTGTATTTTATAGACAAAGCGATGTGCCACAGGTTACTGAATTGGCTTGGTATTTAAACTGTTTTTTTCCTTTTAAGCGTTTGGAGCTGGCACACAGTTTTAAAGATAAAGCTGATAGATTAGATGATGTTAATGGTGGACTATTTACCTATCCTATGCTAATGGCTGCAGATATTTTATTATATGATGCACAGATAATTCCTGTTGGAAAAGATCAAGAACAACATATTGAAATGACGCGTGATGTTGCTTCACGTTTTCATGCAAAAATGGGAGACACTTTTGTGCTACCAGAAGCCAAAATCCAAAAAGACACCATGCTGATTCCTGGTACAGATGGCGAAAAAATGAGTAAAAGTAAAGGCAATATTATTGATATCTTTTTACCAGAAAAGAAATTGCGTAAACAAATCATGTCTATAGAAACTGATAGCACACCACTTGAAGACCCTAAAGATTGGTCAACTTGTAACTGTTTTGCTTTGTATAGTTTATTAGCTTCAGAAAAAGATATAACGACTATGAAAAATAATTACCAAAACGGTAATTACGGTTATGGTCATGCTAAGCAAGCTTTATATGAGTTAATCTTAGACACCTTTAAAACAGAACGCGAACGTTACAACCACTTTATGGCTAACTTAAATGAAATTGATGACGCTTTAGCTAAAGGCGCACAAAAAGCTAAGCTTGTTGCAGATGACGTACTAAAAAGAGTTAGAAAAAAGGTTGGGTATTAATTTTTAATAATTCTAACCATTTTAAATCTTTTGTTAATATCCTTTATTTTCAAAAAATAAACGCCTTCACTAAGATTAGATATATTTAATTGATTAGCATTTATTTCAGTTAAAATTAATTGCCCTAAACTATTATATACTTTTAATGAAGCTATTTCTGTCTTCGATTTTACTGTTAATATAGACTTGGTTGGATTAGGAAATACTGCAATGTCATCAATGGTGTTTTCTGAAATACCAAGTGATTCACAAGAATCAAAAACAACATCAAATCTATTTGCGAAGTTTCCAATTTCTGAAGAAAAAGAATAGGATTGAGCTGTTAAATTGTGACAAACATTTAGCGCATTATCTTTTAAATAAACAGTTTGATTATTAAAAAAATCACCTTGAAAATGATCAATAGATAAAGTAAATATTGTTGGTGATTGTATAGAGGAGAAGAACCCTAACGAAACGACTTCGTTTACAGTTAAACTACTAGAAGCTTTACCCTGAATGACAAACTTTTTATTGGATTGAGGAATGTTAAAATACACTAAAGCGTTTTGTCCTAAAGGCGCATGTTCAAAAGCATCATAGGCTTTTCCATCATCTGCATCTGAAGCATTGTTGACGTAACCTAATAAAATTTGACTATGTACTCCAGTGTCAGAACTTAGGTTAAACCATATTTTATTTTCCAAACTATTTGAAGCTCTAAAAAATTGATTGTTGTTATCAGTTACTCGCATTGTGTTATTAAAAAACACAGTTCCGTTAGATGAAGGTACATTATCTGAATAGTTGACAAAAACACCTTGAGCAGAAGGTATAAACCTATTAGGTACATTGCCTATATCTCCTCCCGCAATTTCACCTGTTAGATTAATCATTGCATAATCACTAGAATCAAAATTAAGTGCTTGGTTACCGTTTGCAGTTGCACTTGCACTGGTGTTATGTGACCATATAAGTATTAAGCCATCAATGACACCATCCGTATTTGTTCCAAGAGGATGATTATGCATGTTACGTTCTAAAAACGCATCTACATCAATAGCTGATGGATACGGATTACCAATAAAAATAGGATTATCGTCTCCAATTTCAAAATCATTTCTTGTAACTGGAACATTAATATTACCTGTATTAAAACAACCAGTAAAACTTAATGGTATTGGTGTATTACTAGACGCTCTGACAGCTAGACCTATTCCAGGTTCCAAAATTAAATTAGAATTGGCTAACACCCAATCGTCACCATTATCGTCTATCCCATCATATATTACTCCTAATCCTGGTACACAGGTATTATCATTAAAAGTCTCATAGCATGAATCCTGAAAATTAGCAGAATTAAACCAATACCTATAATTATTTATCAGCGTGTTATTGGACATTATATCACCTACTGTACTTCCGTTTAAAGGACTACTTATATAAGTTACCTCTGTATTGGAATTAGTTACTGCTGTTATTTTTTGAACTGATCCAGATCCATTTCCTTGTAAAAAGAACACGCCTGTATCGCTATTCTGCACAAAAGCACCTGTGTGATTGACTAGTATTTGTCCTGAAACAATCGTGTTATTTTCTACCTCAACATAATCTAATGAACTAATTTCTAACACAAAAGGTGCATTAATAGTTAGTGCACAAGCACTAAAACTATTAAAGGAAGATGTATTATAATTACCATTTATAATGGCTTCTTTAGTTAAATCTGGTAAACCGTTATCCCAAGTACTTCCATCCCAAGTGGTAGAATTAACACAAGGATTTGTACAGCTTATTAAAATGTTTTCTTGTGTTGTTAAACTACCACACTCGTTATAAACTGTATGTGTCACAGTATAAATACCTTCTGCTGGAAATACAAACACAGGATTGGTATATTGAGTATCATTACCAGCTCCTGTAAGATCAATAATTCCATCGTTATCAAAATCCCATTCATGGGTTTCGTAAGTTTCGTTAGCTAAAAAAGTGTAAGACAAACAATTTGAAACATCCACTGTATAAGTGAAATCTGCATTTTGAGGTGCTTCTGGTTGTACGTTAATAGTAATAGGAAGTACAACATCGCAAGCATTAGTGTTTATAGGCACGCTAAAAACACTATTAAACACACGTCTTAATTCTAGATTGACATTTGCCTGAATATCATTTAATATAACTTCGGCACTATTTAAATCGCTTACATAATAATTTGTAGTTACTAACGCGTTAGTTAGCTGAAAATGGTTAGATGGATCAGTAACATCCCAATATTGGTATTCTAGATTGGATACCAAACACAGTTCTTGACCCAATTCTGCATCTTGACCACAAATTAAATCGTAAGATGTTTGAATATTTGCACTATTAGTAACAAACTTATCTTCTATTAATTCTATATTATCAAATAAAACGCTACTATTAGTATTAGTGGTTGAATAAGCATTTAAAATTAAACTTTGATAATCATCATTAGCGGTAAAACAGAATAATGATTGTTCCCATTGATTGCTTGTAATATTGTTTTCTGAAGCAATTTGTTGAACAGGTAAACCGTTTAAAATATCTACAGTTCCACCACAGGAACCTCCAGTAAAACTACCAGAGTTAATAGCATTGTTATCACTTAAATAAACTTGGTAGCTTGCTGCTGTATTAATAATCCATTTATTTCTGTTAACCGAAAGTAAATAATTTACATTATTAAATACATTAACATTGGTCAATATTGCTTCCCCATTATTGGGTTGACCCGAAGTACAACCATATAACGCAACAGCGCCTTCACCTGTACTACCTGGAAGATTAAAATAATTAATATTACCACATTGTGATTCTGTACAAGGTATAGAAAAATCGTAAAATGAGGGGCTACCATTCATTGCAAACCAACCGTCTAATTCGCTTGGTCCATTTCCGTTAGTATTCATATGATACGCCATGTTGAATGGATTAAACGATGGTAAATTTGCTAATGTTGGATCTAAAAATTCAGAATTACATATTAAATTACAAGTACTAGCATTAATACAATTTAAAGTATTACAAATGGTAACAATGATATTTACATAAGCTGTATTACCAAAATTACCAGCAGTATCCATTGGTTTGTAGGTTAACTGAAGGTTTCCTACGGTATTTGGCGTTACTAAAAATGTTCGGTTAGGTGCTGTTCCAGTAAAGGTTGTTATTAAGTTTCCATTTAAGCTTAAATCTGTTACTTCTAGCTGTAATCCTAAGTCTGACACGTCATTACTCAATAAATCTTGTTCTAAAATGCTTAAAACAGAACCTTGACAACTATCTATGGTAGGTTGTGTTAATGGATCCTGAAAATCATTTACAGCAAAAACCAAAGGTGCACAACTACTGTACGACACAATATTACTAGGGTGATTACTTAAACTAGTTACAATTGCAGGATTACCAAACTCTATAATATTGTTATTTCCAAACTGAGTAGACAGATTATAGTCCAAATTACAAAACACGTCAAACTCATCTGGACTAGGTCGTCTTGGACTTTCTACAGTCACTGCATAAGCCATTATGTAGTCACTTACAGGAAAGTTACAGTCGTTGTTTAAATCTATATGGCTTAAACTAGATCCAGCAGAATAGGTTGCAGGAGTATGTACAGGTAAATCGTTATCTCCTAATCTAACTTCTGATGTGCTTGGACAGCCATTAGTAATAGTATTAATGTTTAACGCACTATTAAACACCCAATTGGTTCCAGTATTGACAATTAAATCGTCACCTAAATCATTATGCAATAAATTATCATATTTTAAGTAAGTGTTTCCGTTTTTAGGGTTTCCGTTTTCGTCTATTCCAGAAGCAAACCCTAATGCGTGCATAATTTCATGTAATAAAACTGCATACATGTCAAAAGAATTAGTGCCGAAAATTCCTGCTGGATTAGTATAATCACTGTACCACGAATGGAAAAAATTTACTTTAATGTAGCCATCCCAAGAATTAGCATCGTTAGAACCTGTATTTATGGCTTTCCAAACTTCACCTTCTACAATAGTTCCAGGTGGTACTGAAGCATAATTATAATAGGATGATGCAGATGCTAAAGTCTGGCTAACTGTATAATTAGATTCTATTTCAAATTTGACAGGTTCTACGACTCCTGTTGAAGGATTCTCAATGATAATTTGCTCTAAATCGGCAAATATTTGAGCAATAACATTTCTAAAATTTACATTATTATTAAAATCTGAAATACTTCCATCTAAAACATTATCAGTTAAATACACTGAAAATAATCCTTCTGGTGAAATATAATCTGGTGTTAATGGTATTGCTCTAAATTGACCTGTTTGAGTAACATTAATTTGTTTATGATGCTGATTTCCAAATCTATCCACTAAAACATCTTCAAGTTTATGCTTTAAGTTTTGATGATTGTCTAATGTAAAATGACTGTTATTTTGACATTGGTCAATAGCGTTAGTGTCCTCTATTTCTCCGCAGGTAAATAGCATTGGTTCTTCATTTTGAGCGTAAACACCTAGGCACATAATATATATGGCTAAGTTTAATAAAATTACACTCAATTGTTTTACCATGACTTACGGTATTGATAATATAGACTGTCCGCTTTTAGTAAAATTAATAACTAAAAAAATAGTAATCAATTTACTTATTTTGATTGAATACGTAACGCATTATATTTTTAGATTAAATATAAAAGTAAGCAGTAAACATGAGATAATTAATAGGAAACCCACTAATGCTGTTTTCTAGTACATAATCGTACATTATGACAAGATATTCGTCATTGATAATAATGTTCACAATCTAAAAATCAATTAAATAATCTCAAATAATTTTCCGGGAAGCTGTCTAATTACTCCTTTTAATTCCATGTTTAAAAGGATTCCTGCTAATTTATACGTTGGCATATTACAATTTAGAGCTATAACGTCTAACAGCTGCTTATCATTCTCTTTTAGATAATTGTAAACTTGTTTTTCATCAGTATCTAACTCGACAAATAATTGTTTTTGTACTGCAGGTTTTTTTAAATCTTCTAATTGCCAATTTAAGATGTAAGGCACATCTAACGGAGTTGATAGCAAATGTGCTTTTTGTTGTTTGATTAGATTATTACAACCCACGCTTTGGCTATCTGTTGTACGACCAGGAACAGCAAAAACATCTCTATTGTAAGAATTGGCTATGTCTGCGGTTACTAGGCTTCCTCCTTTTTCGGCTGACTCAATAACTATAGTAGCTTGGCTTAAACCAGCTATAACTCGGTTGCGCTTTAAAAAATTATTACGGTCAAACGCATCGCTACTCCAAAAATCGGTAAAAAATCCACCATTATTTTCGACCTCAGCTACATACTTTTTATGCACTTTAGGGTAAATCTGGTTTAGTCCGTGAGCTAAACACCCTATAGTTTGTAGTTTGTGTTTTATTGCTGCCTTTTGTGCTGTAATATCTGTACCATAAGCAAATCCAGAAACTATAATTGGGTTGTAAATAGCTAAATCTTCAACTAGTTTTTCGCAAAACGCAATACCAGAAGTTGTTATTTTTCTAGCACCAACAATACTAATAATATGCTTATTATTAAGGTTTATGTTTCCGCTTTCAAACAATAAAATTGGGCTATCAATACAATGCTTTAGGTTTTCAGGATAAGACTCGTCTGTAAAATAATGGTATTTAATGTTTTCGTCTTTAATAAATTTAAGCTCACTTTCTGCAGCTTCTAAATGGTTAGATTTATAAATTTCTTTTAAAATAATATCTCCAATACCATCAATTTTTAATAGATTTTGCCTCTTTTCTTTAAATACTGCTTCTGCACTTCCGCAATGGTTAATTAGCTTTTTTGCGGTTGTATCGCCTATTTTAGAGACGTGTTGAAGTGCCAAAATGTGCAATAATTGCTCGTCTTTCATGTTTTATATCGCTGATTTTGAAACTACAAGAAAAGAAATTTAAGCCTGTTAATAACTAATACCTGCTAAATTTTATTGGTTTTTAAAAATTTCTAACTTTGTTATTATGCAATTAGAACAATATATCAGTGATTTATTATACAGATATGACTGTGTTACGGTTCCAGAGTTTGGATCGTTTTTAACACAACGTCAATCTGCCGAAGTACACCAAAGTACCAATGCATTTTATCCACCAAAAAAACGACTGTCGTTTAACGAGCAAATACAAACCAATGATGGTTTGTTAGCACACTATATTGCAGATGTAGAAAAAATACCGTTTGAAACTGCTTTACAAAACTTATCTAAACGTGTTAAGTCTTTAAAATCTTATTTAATTGAAGGCGAAACGCTAAGCTTTGAAAATATTGGTGATTTAGTATTAAACAGTCATGGTAAAATAGAGTTTAGTCCATCATACCACTTAAATTATTTAACTGATGCTTTTGGATTGTCTCAATTTGTGTCTCCTGCTGTAACGCGTGAGGTATACAAAGAAGAAGTAGAAACTATTGAAAAAGTAGTCCCAATTGCTGTAACACCAGAAAAACGTAAAAGTAAATCCTATTTAAAATATGCTGCAATTGCAGTTGTTGCTTTAGGAATGGCTGGTTTTGGTTTTAATAACTACGTTAATAACGTCGACCAACACAATCAAATAGCTCAAGAAGAGGCTAATAAACAATTAGAAAGCAACATTCAAGAAGCTACTTTTGTAATTAGTAATCCGTTACCTGCTATTACGTTAAACGTTAATAAACAAACTGGAAATTATCATGTGGTTGCTGGTGCGTTTAGGGTAGAAGCAAACTCCGATAAAAAAGTTGCACAATTACAAGACAAAGGATTTAAAGCACGTAAAATAGGCGAAAACAAATATGGCTTACATCAAGTCGCTTATGCGAGTTATACAGACAGACAAGACGCCTTACAAGCTTTAAACACTATAAGAAAAGAACACAACAAAGATGCTTGGCTGCTTATTAAAAAGTTAGACTAAGTGTAACACTTTAAACCTATTTTAAAAGACCTTTTAATTAATATTGAAAGGTCTTTTTTATTTTAAAATGCTTAACTCTTAATTAATTCTAAATATTATGGCTGAAATTTTAAATCGGTTTACCTTTGTAGCTTAATTATAGTTCCGAGGTTTCGGAAACACATTCTTAAACAATTAATGGAAGCAAAAACACCTAAAGATTCTAGAACAATAATGACAGATATGGTTTTACCAGGTGAAACCAACCCAATCAATAATTTGTTTGGTGGCGAATTATTAGCACGAATGGACAGAGCTGCTGGCATTAGTGCCAGAAGACACTCTAGACGTATTGTAGTAACCGCTTCTGTAAACCATGTGGCTTTTAATAGAGCCATCCCTTTAGGTAGCGTGGTGACAGTTGATGCCAAGGTGTCTAGAGCCTTTAAAAGCTCTATGGAGATATATATTGATGTTTGGATAGAAGACAGAGAATCTGGCGTAAAAGCAAAAGCTAACGAAGCCATTTATACATTTGTTGCTGTAGATGAAACAGGAAGACCTGTACGTGTCCCAGAATTAGTCCCAGAAACCGAGTTAGAAATTGAACGTTTCCAAGGTGCTTTACGCAGAAAACAATTAAGTCTAGTATTAGCAGGTAAAATGAAACCTAATGATGCAACTGAGTTAAAGGCGCTTTTTGAGTAATTACATCTTATAAATCCATTCTGCAGGATTAACAGATTTGTTGTTTTTATATAAACTAAACCACAATAAGGTTTCGCCTTCACTATTAGTAAACACTTCGCCTATTTCTTGTTTAGTTTCAATAGTATCTCCAGGTTTTACGGATATTTTTTTAAGATTATGGTAAGCTGTAATATAATCTCCGTGTTTGATTAATACTGTTGGATTTCCTCTTTTTTGAACAATAATTTTTAGTACTTCGCCTTTAAAAACTGCTCTAACAATTGCGTTTTCTTCTGTTGCAATACGCACACCACTACTGTTAATAGTTAATGAAGCGTCAGTTGGATGGCGTTGTACACCATATTTTACTTTTACTAACCCTTTTTCTACTGGCCAAGGTAGTTTTCCTTTGTTATTTAAAAAGTCTGCTGCAATTAATTTAGCTTCTGCAGTCAATGCAAAGGTGGTCGAGGATTTAGCAGTAGTTGTACTTTTTCCTGCTTTTTTGTTAGAGTTGACTATAGCTTCTTTGATAATACGATCTATTTCTCGATCTATTTCTCTAGCTTCTTGCTGTTTCTTTTTAATCTGTGCAGTATATTTATTTAAATCTTTTTTTATGGCAGCCATCACTGTTTCATGCTGCTTCATATCTGCTTCCAAAGCTTTTTGGACGTCTTTATTTTCAGCAATTAATTTATCCTTATCTGCTTTTTGTTGAGCTAATTCTAAATTTAACTGTTGAAGCTTTAGGGTTTTTTGTTTAATGTCTTCGCCTTGTTGTTTTTGGTATTTAGAGTACTGATTCATGTACTGTAAACGCTTGTAAGCCTGCCTAAAATTACTAGAAGACAGCAAAAACATAACCCGATTCTGGCTTCTTTTATTTTTATAAGCAGTTTGGATGGTTTTAGCATAATTGGCTTTTAATACTTCCAACTCATCGCGTAATGCTGTTATCTTTTTTTGATTAGTATTAATCTCTCTATTAATCAAATTAGCCTGTTGATTAGTGACTTTTATCAAATTGCGTCTAACACCAAGCTTGTAGTTTAAATCTTCAATAATAGAGGTTTGACTTTTTTGTTTAGACTGGTTTTTAAACAGTAAATTATTAATCTGTTTAATTTGATTTTTTATCTCTAACCGTTTAGCTTCTAATTGGTCTATTTTGTTTTTTTGCGCTAAAGCGGAAGTACTGCCAAGTAGTACAAAACCAATCACTAAAACAAGTAAGGTGTTATACTTCATAAATTACAGCTCGATTTTTTTATAACCTGAAGGAATAGTAAACGGAAAACGAACCTCTTCGTTTAGCTTTACCGATTTTAATTCTAGGTTTATAACTAGTTGCTCATCATCTTCAATTGCAAGTATTTTAGTGCGCTCTGGTAGTGTTTTTTTATCGACTTCTTGATACGTCAAATAGTCAATATGTAAGATGCGTTTGTCTTTAGGTTGTGCAATTTCTTGGGAATCCATCTTAAAATGCGAAGGATTTACAAACAAGAACAACTCAAACAAGTCACGTTGTCTTTTAGGTTGTAAAATATATGATGTATCATTTGCTGAAATCTCATATGTATCATCTTCTAAATTAAACAATGATTGACCTAACAACATATTCTGAACTTTATAAAAGTCTAGATCTGTACCTAACAAATCACTTAAATAGGCAAAATCGCCATCAAAATAGGTGTTGTCCCATTTGTTGTAAAATGCCACTCTATTTGGTGTAATTAAGACTTTAGCAATGCCTAATTTGCTCATCCAAATAGTTTTATCTTTTTCCATTCTAAAACTAACTGTTGTTCCGTCAGATTTCCCTTTTTGAATGTATTCTAACTTTAGTTTTCCAACTAAAGTTGTAAAATCTGTTGTAGCCTTATTGCTGTTTTTAATAAGCTGTTTTGCTGTTAGTTTGGTGTTAATTTTACCATCAGACATTATGGTTTTTGAACCTTTACAGCCAGAAACTATAACCACTAAAAGAAGTATTGCAAACGTTATATTTTTTTTAAATGTCATTAATTTAAACCTTCTAATTTTTTAGCCTTATCACTAAACGTTTTTGCTTTAGAAAAATTGTTAGTCGCTGTGTAGGCTTTAGCCAATTGCTTATAAAAATCTATTTCCATTTTAGTATCTTCAATAATATAATCCAGACCCATTTCTAGGCTGTCAATTGCTTCTTTAGGTCTGTTTAAATAATTTAAAGCCACTCCATTGGCTAAATATAATACTGGTTGAGATGGAAAAACCTCTAACCCTTGATCACTTTTTCTTTCAGCTTCTTCAAACTGTTGTAAATCTATATGCAATAAGATGATGTTTCTTAAAATCCCAAAATTTTCTTCTTCTTTTTGAAGTGCTTCTTCATAAAAATTAAGTGCCTTCTGTTTTTCGCCTTTTAGCAAATAATATTGTGCTAATTCTACTAAGGTTTTACCGCTAGACTCTATTTTAGTTAACATTGCTGTCACCTCAACCAAATCAGTTTCATACTGTTGATTTTTACTAACAAACTTTACAAAATCTGCTAATACTTTTATTTTAGATTCTGGATTAATTTCTGAGCTTTGCAAAGCAATTTTCATAGACTGTATAGCTTTATCATTACTGCCTTCATCTAAATAAAATTTATATAATGCAAGATGTACCAACTCTGATTTAGGGTTAACTTCCAATAGTTTTTTGGCAGTTTCAAATGATTTTTTAACATCACCATTCTCGCTATAACGATAGATTAACCTTAGATAAGTGTCTTCAGACTCTGGGTTTTTATCAACGCGCTCTTCTAAATTTTCTATTTGGTCTTTTTTACGACCAGTCGCATTGTAAATTCGGTTTCTTAGTATATCGCGTTCTTTAGAGATTCCTAATTCATCATCCAACTCGTCTAAGATTTTTAAAGCCTCCTTAAAATCGCCTGTTTGCATATAGATATTAGCTAAATCTTCTTTGTAATCTGGATGGTATTTAACCAATTGCTTGACTGTTTTAATGGCTTTTTTGTATTCTTTTTGCTGAATATATGTGCTGTATAATTCATCTAAAAACCACTCATTATCAGGAATTTTGCTCACTGCTTCTTTTAATGCTTCTTCTGCAGCACCAAAGTTTTTAAGTTTATTATAGTTTTTTCCTAACTCGAAGTATAAAATAGCATCAGAATCGTCTAATTCTATACATTTTAGTAAGTTTTCAATTGCGCGTTGGTAATTTTCTATCCCTTTTTGCTTTAAGGCTTCAAAAAAATGTTCTTGATACGCATCGGACACATCACCTAAATCATCATTGGGAGGAGTATCTTCATCTATTTGCGCATGGTTGTGTAGAGGAAACATAAAGATTCCGAAAACTAGCATAAATATGTAAATAGATTTTTTCATTAATTTTCTGTGCTTAGACTAGCTAGTTAGGTAATTATCTTACCGTTTATCTTTAAGATTCAATTATTATTCCAAAACAGAATAATCGCCAATACTAATTTTAGTAAATGATCCATCAAACTTAACATGATTACCAATCATAGCCTCGTCTAAATTAGCATTTTTTATAGTAGTATGGTTCTGAATTAGGCTATTTTTAACGGTTGAGTTTTCAATAGTACAATTATTCCCAACTGATACATAAGGTCCAATTGTGGCGTTTTTAAGTATGACGTTGTCGCCTATATAACAAGGTTCTATAATCGTTGAATTTTCATTTTTAACAGATTTAGATACTAATTGCTCATCTCCATCAACCTTTAAAAAGCCTAGCATACGTTGGTTAGTTTCTAATGTTATGGCTTTGTTTCCGCAGTCCATCCACTCGCTAACCTCACCTGTTTTAAATATTTTATTATCTGCCATCATCCCTTTAATACCATCGTTGATTTGGTATTCTCCTCCATTAATAATGTTATTATCTAATACCTTTTGAAGCTGGTCTTTTAATTGACTAACTTCTTTAAAATAATAAATACCTATAACTGCTAAATCGCTAACAAACTGTTCCGGTTTTTCTACTAGTTCTACAATTTCTTTTTGCTCATTTAACTTAACCACACCATAAGCTTCTGGTTGATCCACTTGTTTTACCCAAATCACTGCATCTGCTTCTGGATCTAAATTGAAATCTGCACGAATTAAGGTATCTGCATAAGCAATAACTGCAGGTCCAGATAAACTGTCTTTAGCACACATAATGGCATGTCCAGTACCTAACGGTTGATCTTGTCTATAAATGGATGCTTTTGCACCTAAACTGGTTGCTAATTCTTTTAAACTTGATACTACCTCATCTCCAAACCATGCTGGATCGCCTAAAACAAAAGCTACTTCATTTATTGGTTGGTTTAATACCTTGGCAATATCTTTTACTAATCGGTGGACAATAGGTTGTCCAGCAACTGGAATTAGTGGTTTTGGTACTGTTAAACTATGTGGTCTTAGACGAGAGCCTCGTCCAGCCATTGGGACTATTATTTTCATATAATTGCCTACGAAAGCAGGTATCTTTTTAATTAAACTTTAATTATAATTAGGTCTCGACTGCGCTCGACCTGACATTCTCTTTTATTTTACTCCTGTGCTCCCAAAACCTCCTTCTCCTCTTGAGGTTTCAGAAAGCGTTTCAACTTGCTTCCACTCTGCACGTTCGTGTTTTGCAATAACTAATTGTGCTATACGTTCGCCATTTTCAATAATGAAATTTTCATTTGATAAATTGACTAAAATAACACCTATTTCACCTCTATAATCGGCGTCTATTGTTCCTGGAGCGTTTAATACAGTAATCCCTTTTTTAGCAGCTAAACCACTTCTTGGTCTAACTTGTGCTTCTAAACCAATAGGTAATTCTATAAACAAGCCTGTTTTAACAATAGTTCGTTCTAATGGTTTAAGCGTTATTGATTCTTGCATATTTGCTCTTAAATCCATACCTGCAGACGCTACAGTCTCGTAATGTGGTAAAGCATGATTGGATTTGTTGATTATTTTAATTTGCATATTATTTATTATTCCTAAACTCTTTGACTGCGCTCAGAGTGATACGTGTCTATTTTTTTAATAATTGTTTGAGTTCCTTTTTTTCAAAAAGAACAATTAATCCCAAAAATACTAAAACTAAAACGGTATTTAGATAATAGTTAGAATTGGTTTGTAAGGCTAATACAGATAGTACAATTGCAATACCTAAATAGACTAAAATTTGTTTTAGATTATAAGGTACTGGATAATGTTTTTGACCTAAAAAATAGGATATAATCATCATTATTCCGTAAGCTGCTAAAGTAGCCCAAGCTGCTGCTATAAACCCTATTTCTGGAATTAATAAAATATTAAATACAATGGTGATTATGGCTCCAACTATTGATAAATACATACCGTATCTAGTTTTGTCGGTTAGCTTATACCAAATGGCTAAATTGAAATAAATTCCTAAGCACAAATTAGCTAAAAGTACTATTGGCACAATTTGAATGGCTATCCAATAGCTTTCGTCTTTGACTAATAGCATTTTAAAAATATCTAAATACGCAATGATAAATACCAACATCAAACTTCCTGCAATTACAAAATACTTCATGATTAAAGCATAGGTTTCTTTGGCATTTTTTTCTTTGGCGTGCGAAAAGAAAAAAGGCTCTGCACCCAAACGAAAGGCTTGTATAAAAATGGTCATAAATACAGCAATTTTATAACAACCACTGTAGGCACCATTAATGTTTTTATCCATTAGATGTGGTAAAATCCATTTGTCAAAGTTTTCATTAATCACATACGCCAATCCAGCAACCATAATAGGCCAACCATAATTTAAAAGTTGTTTAAAGATGGTGATACTAAACTGTAGTTTAGTTTTAAAAAAGTAAGGTGTTAATAGTATAAATGTAAAAATACTTGCTGCTAAATTGGCTATAAAAATATATTGCACTAAATCGGTTTTATCATACCACGAAAAATCCATTCCAAACTTTGGTATTGCCCAAAGGAAGAAAAAATTAAGTGCAACATAAATCATAACATTTGCAATCTTAATTGAAGCAAATTTTATTGGTCGTCCTGTTGCTCGCAAATAGGCAAATGGTGCAACAACCAATGTATCTAATACTAGTAATCCAATTAAAAGTTTAAAGTATTTAGGGTCTATATCTAACCATACAGAGAGTTGCTGATTAAACAGCAATACACCAATTAAAAACACTACTGTGGTCACAATTAAACTAATAAATGTAGTGGAGAAGACCTTATCTTTTTCTTCAGATTTAGAAAAAAACCTGAAAAACGCAGTTTCCATTCCGTAGGTTAGCAACACATTAAAAAATGCAGCATAAACGTAAAATGTGGTGTTATCCGAGTAGCTTGTTGTTTTTAGTTTATCTGTGTGAAGTGGTACTAAAATAAAGTTCATTAGACGTGGTAAAACGGTTGCTAAACCATAAATAATAGTGTCTTTAAAAAACTTTTTTAGTACGCTCAAAGTAATTTGTTAATTAGGCTTAAATGTATTGAATTTGTAGCAGTTTAAAAAACCTTAGTCGTTTGGTGGACCATCAGGATAGTAAACGCCTTCTTTCTCTGCGACATACTCAACTTTATAGTATTTAGTCACGCCATTTTCAATGTAACTAATAGCACACTCTCTATTGCCTAATTTGAAAGGGAAAAAACCAGTTGTTGTTAAGGCATTATCCTCTGCGTTAGTCAATCTTTTAGTTAATCTGGATTTATACAACCCTTTACCTTCATGTAACTTACCTTTCATTCGTCTAAAATAAACACTATCAATTGTAATATTTTGTTCTGGAATAAGATTAGCAAAGTAGATATTAACACCCACACTACCTATTTTAACTCCAGTAGTCCAATTATTAAAATATGCACGAGTTATTTGTAATGGTGCCTCTTTTTGAAAAGCATATTGTGAGGGTTTACAACTAAAGATTGAAGTGATAATCAATAATAGCAATACATTAATTGTAATAGTAGGTTTCATTTTGTTTGGTTAATGGTTATTTATTAGTTTTTTGGAGGCGCACTTGGATATTGTTCTGCTGGTTTCTCTATGATGTTTTCAATTTTAAAATACTTGATATCACCATTTTCAATATAACTTAAAACAGCTTCATTTTGTTTCAAGTCAAAAGGTATTTTAGTCGTCGTCTCTTTAAAGCCTTCTTTTTGATTAGCTTTAGTTAAGATACGTCCTATATATAAGTTTGGATTATTTGGCTTTGTTTCTAACGCCATTTTATGTTGTCTAAAATACAAACTATCCAATTTCAAATTTTTTAATTCTGAGGTTACAGGAATAAATATATTAATACCTGAACCACCACCTCTAACACCAGCAACCCATGTTTGATAATAGGCTTGATCTGTTTTAAAAGACGCTTCTTTTTGAAGTTGTTTTGTACTTGAACATTGCATAAAAAGAATACTTGATAAAATAGTAACGCTTAGGTATTTAAAGAATTGCATAATTATGTTTTTTATAAAGGTAATTAATCAAAATGTATTCCATAAAAAAACCTTATTCAATTTGAATAAGGTTTTAGTGTATTATTATAGATTTCTGCCTATGTAGAAATGAAAAATTAGTTATATAAAGCTTCTCTTTATTGAAAATTTGACTCGCTATCGCTTCGTCTAATTGTTCAATGCTTCTGCACCTCCAACAATTTCAAGGATTTCATTAGTAATAGCTGCTTGACGTGCTTTGTTATAGGTTAACTTTAATTGATCTCTCAACTCGGTTGCATTATCTGTTGCTTTGTGCATGGCTGTCATACGTGCACCATGCTCGCTTGCAAAACTATCTCTAATCCCTTTGTATAATTGTGTTTTTAACGACTTAGGTATTAATTGCTCAACGATTTCAATTTTTGAAGGTTCAAAAATATAATCTGAATTGTTTTCTGATTCACCTTCAATTGGTACAATTGGTAAAAACTGCTCTGTCATTACAATTTGAGTCGCAGCGTTTTTGAATTTATTGTAAACGATTTCGATTTTATCAAATTCGCCTTCAGTAAATTTATCCATTAGCATTTCTGCTATGTCTGCAACATTATTAAAAGTTAAATCATCAAAAACAGAACTTTTATTGTCGATTACAATACCTTGTTTTGAAAATGCATCGTTTGCTTTTTTTCCAATTGCTAATACAGCTACTTTTTTACCAGCATATACATTAGAAATTAAATGCTGTGTTTGCTTAATAATGTTAGAATTAAAAGCACCACATAATCCTCTATTAGAAGTAATAGAAACAATTAATACATTGTTTACGTCACGTTGTTCTGCAAATTTACTTCCAGAATCTGCATCTAAAGTTGCACTTAAGCTTTGTAAAAGCTCTGTTAACTTATCTGCATAAGGACGCATTGCAGTAATCGCATCTTGAGCCTTCTTTAACTTAGCAGCAGATACCATTTTCATGGCACTGGTAATCTGCATCGTCGAAGATACTGAAGATATTCTGTTACGTATTTCTTTTAAATTTGCCATCTTTTATAGTATTAAGTATTAGTGTAAAGTTGATTTAGAATAAGTCTCTTAACACTAAATACTATTTACTTATTACTAGTTTCTATACTTAGCAGATAAGTCTTTTGCTACAGTCATTAAAGTATCTGTAACCTCATCTGTTAATTTTCCTGCTTTTAAAGTATCTAAAACACCTCTGTGTTTAGCGTTTAAGAACTCTAGGTAATCACGTTCAAATTCTTTTACTTTTTCAACTGGTACGTCTTTTAATAAGTTTTTAGAACCTGCGTAGATTATTGCTACTTGGTCTTCTACTGTAAACGGATCGTTTTGAGCTTGCTTTAAGATCTCTACGTTACGTTTTCCTTTATTAATTACGTTTAATGTTACAGCATCTAGATCTGAACCAAATTTAGCAAACGCTTCTAATTCGCGGAATTGTGCTTGGTCTAATTTTAATGTTCCAGATACTTTTTTCATAGATTTAATCTGTGCGTTACCACCAACACGTGATACCGAAATACCTACGTTAATTGCTGGACGTACACCAGAGTTAAATAAATCTCCATCTAAGAAGATTTGTCCATCTGTAATAGAAATTACATTTGTTGGAATATATGCTGATACGTCACCTGCTTGTGTTTCGATAATTGGTAATGCTGTTAAAGAACCACCACCTTTTACGATTGGTTTTAATGACTCTGGTAGGTCATTCATTTCTTTAGCAATTGCATCATTATCAATAATTTTTGCAGAACGCTCTAATAATCTTGAGTGTAAGTAGAAAACGTCTCCTGGATACGCCTCACGTCCTGGTGGACGACGTAATAATAAAGATACCTCACGATACGCAACTGCTTGTTTTGATAAATCATCAAATACAATTAATGCTGGACGACCAGTATCTCTAAAATATTCTCCAATAGATGCTCCTGTCATTGGTGCATACACTTGCATTGCAGCAGGATCTGATGCATTTGCAGCTACTATTGTTGTGTATGCTAAAGCGCCTTTTTCTTCTAAAGTTTTAGCAATGTTTGCTACTGTTGATGCTTTTTGCCCAACTGCAACATATATACAATATACTGGGTTACCAGCATCGTAAAATTCTTTTTGATTTAAAATCGCATCAATACAAACGGTAGTTTTACCTGTTTGACGGTCACCAATGACTAACTCACGTTGACCTCTACCTACAGGAATCATTGCATCAATTGCTTTAATACCTGTTTGTAATGGTTCTGTTACTGGCTCTCTGTAAATAACTCCAGGTGCTTTACGCTCTAAAGGCATTTCATAAGTGTCACCAGTGATTGGTCCTTTACCATCAATTGGGTTACCTAAAGTATCTACAACACGTCCAACAATACCTTCACCTACATTAATAGAGGCAATACGGTTAGTACGTTTTACTGTAGATCCTTCTCTAACTCCTACTGAAGTTCCTAACAATACAATACCTACGTTATCTTCTTCAAGATTAAGTACGATACCTTCTAATCCGCCATCAAATTCTACTAACTCACCATATTGTGCATTAGATAATCCGTAAGCACGAACGATACCATCACCTACTGTTAATACTGTTCCAACTTCGTCTAATGAAGCGCTAGCTTCAAAACCTGATAACTGTTGTTTTAAGATTGCTGATACTTCAGCTGGTTTTACTTCTGCCATTTTATTTTAATTTAAAGTAAATTCTCTTTTTAATTTATTTAATTGGTTAGCGATACTTGCGTTATACTCTGTATCTCCAACTCTTAATATGAAACCACCTAAAATGCTTTCATCTACTATATTTTTAATTGCAGTGTCTTTTCCTGTTAACTCTTTAACTTTTGCTAAAACTTTAGTTTCTAAAGCATCCGTTAATGGTACTGCTGTAGTCACAATTGCAATTTGACTTCCTTTTTGTTCTTCAAACAACCTTGTATAAGTTGATGCCACTTCTGGTAATAATGAAGTACGCTTATTAGCAATAAGTACGTCTATTAAATTGGTTGTTGCTTCGTTAGAATTTTTAAAAATTTCTAATAATGCAGACTTTTTAACTGACGAACGTATTACAGGACTGTAAAGCATATCTTTTAAGTCTTTACTTTGCGCTACAGTATTTGTAATTAGCTCCATATCAGAATTGACAACCTCAGCGGATTTCTTTTCTGTTGCTAAGCCAAGTACTGCTTTTGCGTAACGTATTGCTGCTCTTTCTCCTGCCATCTTTTGACTAGTTTAATTTTGCATCACCTAACATAGACTCTACTAACTCTAATTGTTTGTCTTTGTTAGATAATTCTTGACGTACTACTTTTTCTGCAATCTCGATAGAAAGACTAGATACATGACTTTTTAATTCAGCCATAGCAGATTTTTTTTCGCTTTCAATAGCAGCTTGTGCTTGAGCAATCATGTTGTTTGCTTGCGTTTGAGCTTCTGTTTTAGCGTCGTCAATCATTTTATTTTTAAGTTCTCTAGCTTCTTTAAGCATAGCTTCACGTTCTGCACGTGCTTCTTTTAATAACTTATCGTTATCTGCTTGAAGATTTTGCATTTCTAACTTTGCTTTTTCTGCAGCGTCTAATGCATCTTGAATACCTTCTTCTCTTTCATTTAAAGAATTTAAAATAGGTTTCCACGCAAATTTTACCATTAAAAAGATTAATAGTAATAATAATATAGTTTGAACTACAAATAGTCCTGGTGAAAAATCATTTAATAACTTGTCCATACTTAAGTGTATTTGAAATTTTTTCTTTTTTTAATTTAAAAACACAACCTGCAACCAACCGTTGCAGATGTGTGTTTTATAGTTTGTTTGCTGCTTATTTCCCTAAGAATAAAGCACCAAATGCTAACCCTTCTAAAAGTGCTGCAATAATAATCATCGCTGTTTGGATTTTTCCTGTTGCTTCTGGCTGACGTGCAATACCTTCCATTGCTTTTCCACCAATTTGACCAAGACCAATTCCTGCTCCGATTACGATTAAACCTGCTCCAATTAAATTGTACATAATAAATAGATTTATAGTTAAATTAAAAAAACTCTTATTTAAATGAAATCTGCTCTGACATCTTCTGCATCAGGGATTTCGTGACCATGCTCATCATGATCATGATCGTGATCGTGCTCTGCTACTGCCATACCAATAAATAATGCTGAAAGCATTGTAAAGATATAGGCTTGTAAGAAAGCTACTAACACTTCAATTAATGTTATAAAAAATGATAATACTAATGATAAACTTGTCGCACCAACTACTCCTAAAGATTTTTTAAGAGTGAACATAATTGCAATTAAGCTCATTACTACAATGTGTCCTGCAGATATGTTTGCAAATAAACGTACTAATAATGAAAATGGCTTAATAATTAATGCACCTGCTAATTCTATAATTGCTAAAACTGGTCTAATTAAAATTGGAACACCTGGCATCCATAAGATGTGCATCCAATAGTCCTTATTACCACTTGCTGTATATATAATTAATGTAAATATTGCCAAACATGCTGTTACAGCTAATTGTCCTGTAACGTTAAAACCTAATGGTGTTAATCCTAATAAGTTTAATATCCAAATAAAGAAAAATACCGTCATTAAATATCCAGTAAATCTTCTATAGTGCTTTTCTCCAATATTTGGTTTTGCAATTTCATCTCTTACATAAAGTACTAATGGCTCTAAAACACGACTAAACCCTTTTGGGATAGCGTTATTTTTGTATTGTTTAGCTAAACGAGAAAACCAAAACAACATTAATAATCCAACAAATAAAACTCCAACCACACTTTTAGTGATAGAAAAATCTAATACTTTGTGTGCGTTTGTTGCATGGTGCTCTTCATCAAAAGCGACTGTTGAAGCTCCTGCATCAAGCTCGTATATTTTAGAGTGAATTTTTGTGAATTTTAATCCGTTTTTCTCAACTATAACCTGTCCACTATCATCATGATGAAACTCGCTAGACATAAACGTAGTCAATCCATTGCTAGTCCAAATAATAACTGGTAAAGGGAAACCTATGTGTTTACGCTCTCCTGCATCGTTTGTGTAAGAGAATAAATGAAAATCGTGAGAATCTTGAATATGGTGTAAAATATACTCTTCTACCTCAGTTTTTGTATCCACTTGACCTCCATCATTTGCACCATCTTTAACTGGTGTTTCCGCTAATGCAATAGTACTTGCAAAAAGCATTGAGAGTAAGACGAAAAATTTAAAAGTTTGTTTAGCTACCTTCATTGTTAAAAAAATCAAAAAAACCGCGTTTTTAAATTCCGTGCAAAGGTAGGTAATTATTTGAAAATAAATTTAATTTTTCTTGAATAACTTTTTAGACTATTTTTTGTTTAAAATATTAGCTATAAAATACACTTCAAGAAACAGAAATAGAAATAGTGGAATTAACAAATTAAAGCTTTCCATTCTGGTTAAATCATCAAGTTTAAATATGGAATCTTTGAAAACGATTGCAAAAAACAACACTTTGGTAATAAGTGCAAAAATATACAAGAACCCTAGTTGTGTTTGCCATTTAGAAGAATTTGAAAGCAGTAAAAAAAGAGCACTTATTATAAAAGAAAATACAAAATGAAACGTATAAACTGGTAACAACAAAAACCTTAGATAAATAGAATTACTATTTAGTATGTAATCATGCAATACATAAGTTGCTACAAACAGCACTAGAAAAGCCAATAGAAAAAAAATAATTTTTTTAATCATTGTCCTTAGATAGTTTTAAAACTTGACTGATAACTAAGTACATAGATATAAAAACCGCTAGAAGCGTTACAACATTTTCCCAATAGGTGGTTTGGTATTTAGTGTCTAACCATTCTCCAAAAAGATTTCCCAACCATATAGTGGCTCCCATTTGGAAACCTACAGCAATAAATCTAACGTAAGGCTTAGGCTGTTTTTTGGGTTTTGGATCCGCCATTTAAGTCTTTTACTGTGGTTTTCATAACACACGTTACATTAAAGGTTGCTCCAGGTTCTACTGCTAGTTTTTGAGTTACAACATCACCTTCTATATGTGCAGTAGATTTTAACGTTAATGTTTCTGTTAACTCTAATGTTCCGTTTAATTTTCCTTCAAAATGCGCGTTGCTACATTTGAGTTTTCCAATAATTTCGCCATCTTTACCAATGACTACTTTTCCTGTTGTTTCAATATTACCTTCTATAATTCCGTCAATACGTAAGTCGCCTTCACTATAAAAGTCTCCAACTATTTTTGTGCCTTTTGCAATAATATTTTGAATAGAAAATTGCTCTTGCTGCTTATTTTTCATGGTTTAGGGAGATTATTTATTTGCTAGATATTCATTTAAATTTTTATGAATTTGAAGCGTTTTGTAATTGTCCGAAGAAATGCCAAAGTACGGTCTGGTTATTTTGTACTTGTCTTCAGTGTTTACAATATCTGCAAATCCTTTTGCGCCTTCCACACTTTTTAAACCATGAACCACAATAAAAGTAGTCTCTGGATTAAAAACATCTATAGATGTTGTTAAATCGTAATATTCAATTTTGGGTGTGATGTCGTCTAATGTTTTTTTAAAATCACTAATTGCTTCAGTTTTATTTTTATCAAACTGGAAAACGACTTTAAACGAAGACGATTCTGCATCTGGTTTAAAGGTTTTATCGCTAACCGATTTTAAGCTGTTAACAATTGCTTGCGCTTGTAGTCCTTCTTCTGTGTTTGCAAATGCCAATGCCACGTCATTTAGACCGTCCATATAAGCTTGATAACCATTTAATCTTCCATTTGCTGTAGCTTTAAGTAATGCAAACTTTGGTACGATTGCATCTCCATCAAAAAACTGCATGTATTGGTTTGATTTGGCAATAACTTGAGCATAATCTTGATTTTCTAGGAGTTTGTATGTAGCATCATAAAGGCTTTCGGGACTACTTTCATCTTTGGTTGCTGCTAATTCAGGATTTTTTAATATTTCTGCATATCTAGAACTTGCATAATTTGAAATGATATCTGTTTTTGTTGTTAGTGCTTCTTGCTCTTCGCCTAAAATTTCATAGATTTTATACAAATTATATTTAGCAGGTAGTATTAGCTTATTATCAGGATTACTAGCTAATAAGTTTAAAAATTTACTTTTTGACAATCTATATTCTTTAAATTTTTCTTTATAAATCAACCCTAATTGGTAGTATGCGTAATTGCGCTCTTTTCTGATGCTATCCAATTCTACTTTTGCAGAAGGAATTTGAGTCATGTAATACTGTGGGTCTAAAAAGGTTTCGTCTAATCCATTATCCGTTATAACATCTGGTCCAGTTTGATCATTAAAACCTCCTGTTCTTGTAGAAGACCATCTCCAATTATCTTCGTTTTTTCGGTCTCCCCAAACACGTGTAAACTCATTTTTACCGTAAGCTACTGTACTTGGATTGTAAAAATAAAAATTTGATGCCGCTCCAGGCAACCCTCCTCTAGGCTTGGTTACATTATTTGTAGGAATATTGGTTGTTGCTAAGCCTTTTTTACGTGCTTCAATTTCTAAACGTTCTTTTTCTTGTTCAGCTTTTTGTCTAAGTTCAGCTGTATATTCTGTAAAAAAGGTTAAACGTTCAGCTTCACTCATTTTTACTAGCTTTAAAATACTATCGTTAGTTTCTGCTAAGCCTTCATAATATATAACATCATCTAAGTTTTCGCGTTTACGCTTGATGGTTCTGTAAGGCTTACTATTTTCTACCATACTTATCATTGTACTATCAAAATAGGCACCTGCTATTTTATACTTGTTTCTGTCAAAATAAAAATCGCCTAAAGTCTCGTAGTTTTTGGCAATTAATATTTTATCTAGGGAGTTTTGTCTCAACGATTTATTATAATACGCAACCGCTAATGAATCGAACTTATTTGTTAGATGAAACTGAGCAATTTGATGATAAATTTTATCTAAATACGGACGGTTTTCTCTGTCTTTTTCAAGCTTAGTTAAATGCTTTAAAAAGGCTACTTTATCTCCTTTTTCGTAATCAAAATTCTTAGCTTTTTCAACTTCTGCTGCCATTAGATAACGACGTGGAATTTTTCTGTTTAACTCAATAACCTCATTAAACGCTAGGTTTGCGCTGTCTTTGTAGGTTAATGCATTATACAATTGCCCTTTTATAAAATGAAAGCGTCCTTTTTCGTCATTTTTTTTAGTGGCTTTAGCAGCAATTTTAATTTGAGTTAAAGCACTGTCTAAAGATTTTATGTTAATGTAAGCTTGAGCCAAAATAGATGTTGCATCTGCTAGTTCTTGATCCTCTAATTCTTCCTGCTCTAAAAGTCTCTTAAGGTTTTTTATGGCTAGCTCATCGTTTTCCAGACGAATATTGGTTTTTTCTCTCCAAACTTTAGCGGTATTAATTTTATCTGACGCTGGATATTTGTAAAGTATATAGTTAAACGCTTCTAAAGCTGGCACAAAGCGTTGATCAAAATATCTGGCTTCACCTAATAATAAATAGGCTTCGTCAATTTGTGGGTTATATTCTTTACCTTGAATATTCATCCCATGTTTTTGGATAGCTTTTACTGCTTTTTCTTCTGCTGTGGTAAAATCTTGGTTTTTAGACTGTCCAGGTAAGACGATGTCTTCTTCAATTTGCATACGCTCCACTGGAAGGATGTCCCAATAGTTGTCTTTGTAGCCATTATTTAAACTTTGACGACCTTGCTCCAACGCGTTATATCCATTGAAAAGTGCATTGTACTCTGCTGTAACCGCATGGAAATTACGATTAATGAAGCTGTTTTTTTTTCTGGAACAACTGGTTACAGTTGCTAAAGCAAGAACAGAAATTAGAGAGATTTTATGTGCTATTTTCAATGCTGGTTTATTTTTACGTATTACATAAACTCCTTGTAAGCATTTTTATTATATTAAAATGGCTCACAAGTGGGTAAAAATAAGCATCTTTTTGTCTTTTTGCCAAAAAAAGGACTGAAAGTTCAAAGGTCCTAATAGAACTAAGCGGATTTTATTCTTGATTTATTGCTCCACCAAAATGTGCTTCTAACTCTTTTAAAGTTGCTTGACTAGTTTGGATATCTTTAATGACATGACCTTTTTCTAGGACTACAATACGCTCGCAAACCTCTGTAACATGCATTAAATCGTGACTAGACACTAAAACAGTAGTCCCTTGTTTTTCGGCTAGGTTTTTAATAATTTTTTTTAATCTTATTTGTGTTGTTGGATCTAAGTTTGCAAAAGGCTCATCCAATACAATAACTTCAGGATTACCAATTAAAGCAGCAACAATCCCTGCTTTTTTCTGATTTCCTTTACTTAAATCGCGAAGGTATTTTTTCTTACCAATGACTTCGCCATTAAAAAACTCTTCAAATTGAGATAAAAAAGATTTGACGTCTGCTTTATTCATTCCTCTTAAGTCGCCAATAAAATCAAAATATTCTTCTGGTGTTAAATAGGTAATTAAAAACGATTCGTCTATAAAAGAGCCTGTAAATGTTTTCCATTCTTCGCTTGTATTTACAACAATATTATTGTTGGTGATTTTACCTGTTGTTGGTCTAATTAAATCTAATAAAATATTAAATAATGTTGTTTTTCCTGCACCATTATTACCCACTAATCCAAAGCTTTGTCCTGTTGGGATATCAATGTTTGAAACATTTAAAACTTCTACTCCTCTATATTTTTTTGATATATTATTTATTGTAATCATAATTGTTTGTCTTTAAATATTGAATTACTCTTCTTTTCCAAAAGCAGCGACCATTTCATGTTTGTCTTTGAGGTATTTGTTTTCAATGACATTCATAACATAATTTTTAAAAATTAATCCTAAAACACCAATAGTTGCTACTGCAATAAATCCAGAGTTTTGCCCAACAAACTTGTTAAATACCCAAAACACAAGCATTGGAAATAGCATTAGTGGAATAATAATTATAAATTGGGTTGCACTGGTCCCTTGTGTATTGCCAAACCCGCTTTTATTTAAGTCTATTCGTTTTCGGTTAAAAGAACCTGCAAACAGTAAAAACAGTGAGTTAAACCCTATGTTAAAAATGGCTCCAGCAGTAATCATTAAAAATACATCTAAACCAAAATATAAATACGGAATGCTTAAAAAGTATAAGATAGCTGTCATAGATACCATCAATACCCATTTAGATTCTAAAAATTTTCTGTATCTAAAACTCTGGGTCATTAACATTTTATAATGTGCACTATCCCAAGCTGGTATAAATTGTCCATAGTTTAAGGTAAAACCACCAGTGACAAATAATGCTGCAAACATTAGCATTGCTGGCATCTTTGTACTATATATATCATTTGTAAAGAAGATTAATCCGTAAAAAAGAAACAAAAAAGACATTAAAAACACCGTTTTAGTTCGTTTATTTCTCCAAATTAATCTGATGTCATTTTTTATAAATGGTGCAACGTCTCCAAACTTATCAGCCCAAGATAAATCAACAGAATTAGCCTCTTTTACTTTGGTTGCAACAGCTTCATCCAAATAGACTAGATGACGTAATTGCTTGTAGTTTAAGTAATATAGAATAGCCAAAATGATAATTATCGATAACGAATATATTGGATGAGCATAAATAGCATCAAACACTTGACCGCCTAAACCAACAACATCGAAAATTTCGAATTTTTGCAAACCAATTAAACTTACTAATACAACAACAATACCTACTAAAGCTACATTGTTTTTATTAATCAAGAAATTTAAAAAGTTAGCTGATTGAATAATTAAAATCATGGCAAACAACCATCCTAAAACTCCTATTACATTATAGCCTTCTTTTATTAATACTATCGAAAACGGTATGTAAAAAAACAAGCCTAAAATATTAAACCCAGAAAAAGCAGACTTACCTAAAACGTAATGCACTAAAGTGCTTTTTTTTATAGGTAGTGTTAGTAATGGTTTAATATTCATTACTGGTAACTTCTGCATTAAATATCTAAAAATTAAATCTCCTAAAATGGCAAAAAG
The DNA here is from genome assembly GCF_029760915.1 of Olleya sp. YS. Taxonomy (NCBI): domain Bacteria; kingdom Pseudomonadati; phylum Bacteroidota; class Flavobacteriia; order Flavobacteriales; family Flavobacteriaceae; genus Olleya; species Olleya sp. YS. The sequence goes on from NZ_CP121685.1 coordinate 1,046,394, forward strand.
TAAAAACGAATTTACTATTTGCAAAGGATCAGAATCTGGAAATTCTTTTTTAATAAGATAATATCCACCAATACCTATAGCTAAAAAAGAAAGTATAATATATAGTGCAAAAAAGCCCATAATTATTTTAACTGCTAGGCTTTTGCCAAAACTAGCCGAACGAACAAAAGACTTCCATTCTAAACTTAAAAATTTACCTATCATAGAAAACGGTTTTGGTTGGTTGTAATGTAAGTCTATAAAATTATGGATTTGTTACAAAATAATTTTTTTGGAAAGTTATATTTAGCAAGTATCTCAGCTTTGGTTAGTTGGATTTTCCTTTTAAAGAATCAACTTTGAATGCTTAATGATTTTAGACTTATTATCGTATACCTCAAAGTAACCTGCAACATTTGATAAAGTACCTAAAAAGAAGTACAGAAAAAACATGTATGGATTTTCAAAAATGTAGTCTTTAACTAAGCTGAAACAATATAAAAATAGTGAAGGCAATGCCATTATTGAATACAATGGTTGTGCAGCTTGAAGTTTTTTTAATGTTTTTCTGTGCTTTAAATGCGTTATATATGCGCTTATGTGAAAACAAGTCATCAATAAAAACAAAAATATACTAGCCTCTAAATAAACTTCTAGATTAATTAAGAATACCATTATTAGACCAAGAGAGATAGTAAACAAAACGTATTTAGGCTTATAAAAAAACATGGCTAATCGTTTCCTTAATTGAGCTTGATAACTCCAGTGAATTGTTTTTTGACGTTGTTTTTCAAAGTTTTTTATAAACGTTACTTTTACATCTAGATAATCTTCAAGCAATGCGTAATTGCTAGATTGTTCAAAATCTGAAGCTAGATGATCTATTAACTCTAATCTTACATCTACAAATTTTACCTTTAGATTAATAAGGTAATTATCGATTTGCTTTATTTGTTGGTTGGTTAATTTCATCTTATTCTAGATTAAATTTAGGGTTCATAAAAGTTTCCATAGTTTTGATATAGCCCTTAAGCTCTTCTAACTTACTTACCGTTTCTTTATTTCCTTTGTCAGTCAATTTATAATATTTGCGTAATCGGTTATCTACTTTTTTAACCTCAACATCCAATAACCCATCTGCTTCTAATTTGTGTAACGCTGGATATAAAGCACCTTCGGTAATGTTAAGTTCTCCCTTGGTAATAGTTTTTACCTTTTGTGTCATTTCGTAACCATACATTTTATCACTTTCATTTAAAAGCTTTAAAATAATAGTCGTTAAGCTACCTTTATATAATTTTGAATTCGCCATAAGACAAATATACATAATTTTCTTATGCATAAAAGTCTTAGGTATTAATTTTTTTATAAACTGAAGGCAAAGTGTAATAGCTTCATTATTTTTACAAAAAAATAGATTTATGTCTCAATTTCACACTCTAACTATATCTAACATTCATCGCGAAACTGATAAATGTGTCACATTGACTTTTAAAGTCCCAGAGCATTTAAAAAACGATTACAACTTTAAAGCTGGGCAATATATTACACTAAAAACTAATATAAATAGTCAAGAGGTTAGACGTGATTATTCGTTATGTTCTTCACCATCAAGCGGTAAATTAATCGTTGCAGTTAAAGAAGTTGAAAATGGAACTTTTTCAAAACACGCTAACCATAATCTAAAAGAAGGAGATACTTTAGACGTTGCAAAACCACAAGGTCGTTTTGTTTTTGAGCCTAAAAATGATGTCTCCAGAACCATTGCTGCATTTGCTGCAGGTAGTGGTATTACTCCTATTTTAAGCATCATTAAAACTGTTTTGGATGAAGAACCTAACAGCAATTTTGTGTTAGTTTACGGTAACAAAACCCTTAGGGACACCATTTTTTTAAACCAATTATTAGAGCTTCAACATCAATTTAAAGACCGACTTCATATTCAATTTTTATATAGTCAATCTCAAGAGGACAATGCCTTATTTGGTCGCATTGAAAAAAGTACTGTTAATCTTATAGTTAAAAACAGATATAAAGATGTAACCATTGATGCCTTTTATCTTTGTGGTCCAGAAGCAATGATTAATACAGTAAAAGAGGTGTTACTTGAAAATAACATAGATGAAAATAATATTTATTTTGAATTATTTACAACTTCTACACACGCAGCAACTGTAAACGTCGCTGATGGTGAAACAGAAATTACAATAACAGTTGACGACGAGACAGAAACCTTTACCATGTCTCAAAAACAAACTGTTTTAGAAGCTGCATTAAAACAAGATTTAGACGCACCATATTCTTGTCAAGGTGGTGTTTGTAGTAGTTGTATTGCAAGAATTACCGACGGGAAAGCCCTTATGAGGCAAAACAACATACTTACAGACTCAGAAGTCGCAGAAGGCTTAGTGTTAACCTGTCAAGCTCAACCAATTACACCAACAATAGTCGTTGATTATGACGATGTTTAATTAATCTTATTTCATTTCAACGAAATTATTTGCATTTTGTCGAAAGAGTTGATAAAAATTACTTTATTTTAAAGTATAAGTGATTTAAAAATTAAATTCGTAATAGATTATAACGCTAAAAATTTGTTAGTTTAAGGGATAATATTAATATATTATATTAGTTGTTAAAATCAAAAAGCCTCACAGATGTGAGGCTTTTTTAGTTTGTTAACATAGCTTTTATTTTATCAACTATTACGTTAGGCTTTATGCTACCAGCAATATCTTTATAATGTTCTGGATATGCATTACCATAGACAGATGTAGGTGTTTTATCATACACTTTTCTGTTTGGTACTAAGTGGTATGATTCTGGTTGGTTAAATGCTCCGAAACCAGCATAAGGATGTGTCACTCCCCAAATGGTTAACACTCTTAAACCAAGCATAGCAGCAATGTGAGCGTTACCAGAATCCATTGACACCATTATATCTAGATTAGATATTATATCCAACTCTTGCTTTAAATCAAACTGTCCTGCTATATTAATAACATTTTTGTTTGATAATGTTAAAGCATCTAATTGTTCTTTTTCGGTTTGACCACCAAATAAAAAAATAGTGTAATCTTCTTTTAAATTATTAATGACCTCTTTTAATAAGTGTAAAGGGTACATTTTAGATGGGTATTGTGCAAAAGGAGCAATTCCAATCCACTGTCTTTTATTAAGAATATCCACTTTAGATAAAATGGGCTCTGGTATACTTTTTTTTTCTGGAAACGTTGGATTTTGTAATTCTATTTTTAGCCCTAAAGTCTCGAAAACATCAGCATATCTTTGGTGTGTGCTTTTTAAAGATTTAAAAACTTCACCTTTAATTAATGCTCTTTTTTCTGTACGACCCTTATCAATTTGTTTAAAGGGTTTCTCTAATAAAAAAACTTTTAAAATTTTAGTTCTTAACACATTATGCAAATCTGCGACTGCATCAATATCAAGTTGTTTTAGTGTTTTAGATAATTTATATAAACCTAAAACACCTTTGTGCTTATCCTTTAAATCTATAGGAAATACAGTAACGTTTTCTAAATTTCTAAAAAAAGGCGCGAAAAAAGGACGCGTTAAAACCGTTAACTTAACCTCTGGATATTGTTCTGTTACTGCACGTAACACAGGAACCGTCATAGCAACGTCTCCCATTGCAGAGAGACGTATGACTAAGATATGTTTTGGTGTGTTTGTCAATTTTTATTGTCTTTCAATTTATTAATAAATTGAAAATCCACCTTTCATAAATAGGGAAAGGAAATTCAAAATCAATCAATTTATTTTTGCCCTCTAAGCACAGGATTAAGCTCGTCGTCGTTATACATTTTCATTTGCTTATACACTTTCATGTATTTATCTCCTTTTTCAATATCAGATAATAAGGTATCTATTGCTGTACTTAAATCCACACGCTGCTCTAATAAAATATCAAGTTTTTTTTGGCAAGCTGCTTTGTGTCCATCTGATGCGTCTTTACGTGTTGCTTCTTCTTCCATATGATACACTTTTAAAGCCAAAATAGATAGTCTGTCAATTCCCCAAGCTGGACTTTCGGTATTAATAGTTGCATCTGGTTTTGGAGTTACATCTTTATATTTATCTAAAAAATAACTATCAATATACTCTACCATATCAGTTCTGTCCTGATTTGAAGCATCAATTTGACGCTTTAATGTTAGCGCTGCAACAGGATCTATTTGTGGGTCACGGATAATATCCTCGTAATGCCATTGTACAGTATCTATCCAACATTTTCTGTACAATAGGTGCTCAATTAACTCTGTTTTTTTATCGTAGATATTAGTAAAAGGTTGATCTACTGTATTTATAATGTGATATTTTTTTATGACGTCTTGAAAAATTTTATTCGCTTTTGTAGTAAACATAGTGTGATTTTTAAGAGTGTAAAATTACATAATTTATAATGAATTTTTGTTAGCTATATTTTAACCTTTTAAATATTAGAGTAACTTTACTAAATAAAGAACTTTTTAAAATCATGCAAATTCATAATTTATCAGAAAATAATTCGATTTTAAATCAATTTATTGCAGAATTAAGAGACGTTTCTATACAAAAAGACCGAATGCGTTTTAGACGAAATATTGAACGTATAGGAGAAATTTTAGGTTACGAAATGAGCAAATCATTGACCTACAAAACTAAATCTATTACCACACCATTAGATACAATAGAAAGCCTTTTGCCTAAAAATGATGTTGTACTATGCTCTGTGTTAAGAGCTGGAGTGCCTTTACATAATGGGCTACTTAATTATTTTGATCAAGCTGAAAATGCTTTTATCTCTGCCTACAGACACCATTTAGAAAACCCTGAAACTTTTGAAATTGTAGTTGAATATTTAGCTTGTCCAGATTTAACAGGTAAAACCTTAATATTGGCTGATCCAATGTTAGCAACTGGACAATCTTTAGTAGCAACTTATAAAGCATTACAACCTTTTGGAATACCAAAGAACATACATATTATGGCTGTTATTGGTGCGGAAGCTGGTGTGGATTATTTGAAAAATAATCTACCTAATGAAGCGTCATTATGGATAGCAGCAATAGACAAAACATTAGATAGCAAAGGGTATATCGTTCCTGGTTTAGGTGACGCAGGTGATTTAGCGTTTGGAGAAAAACTACAACACTAATAATACTATTGGAATAAAAGCTAGCAAGCCTAAAAACACTTCTTTAAACCATTTTTCTTCAATGGTTTCAATATAATTAATAATGATGACTGCTAATGGAGCAAATAGAAATAAAAATTCGCTGCCATTTTTTTTAGGTGCAAATAGTACAATAATAGATGCTAAAGTACAGGCTATAAAAAGAATTTTGTAGGATGGTCTGTAGCTTCTCATTTTCTTTTTAATATCTTTTAAATAAAATAAAGAAGACCAAAGCCCAAACGACAATAACATTGTTATTACGATTATAAACTGTAAAGAATTATAATTACTAATATCTAAGTTAATAGTTGGGTCAATATGTAATGCCACAAAATAATCATCATACACAATTACTGAATAACTTATAGCTAAAATTGAAGTGGTTGCTAAACCAATACATGGAACTAAATAGTATTTTGGATTTGTTTCAGAAAACAACAATAAAGCAATAAAAACTAAAGGTAAAAATAAGATTGCCCAGAAATAAAATAGTGAAGCTATCCCTATTAAAAACCCACTGTCAAATAATTTTTTAATAATTTCTTTTTTTGACCTAATGCTAATAATTCGTCTTAATGCTAACAATACAAAACAGTTAGAAACCACAATTTTATAATCTAAAAATACTTGAGGAATAGCTAGAATAAATAATGCAAACACCAATATTTCATAATTGTTTTGTTGTGACAGAAAGTTTTTAGTGACAATAAAATTTAAAATTAAAATCGATAAAAAAACAATTAAAAAAACACCAATATTTTGTAATACACTTACACTATTATCCATGATGTCAGGATATTTAATATACAACATGACGTAGGCAATTAATGTAATACTAAAAACAATTAAAAAATTAATTGGCTTGGATTTACTAAAAATAGTTGTAATCATTAACTCTTTTTGTATTTTTGTGCTATAAATATACTACTATGAAAGATTTCTTTTACGCTATACAAGACTTATTTGTAAATATATTATTTGCACCATATGATGCTTTAAGAGCATTAGAACTGGAAAACTGGTGGGCTGCAAATTTTATGACATGGGTTTTTGCTATTATAGGTTTAGTAGCCTTTACTTATTGGATGTTACAATTAAAATCTTTTGCTGATAATAATGAAGAAGATAAGAGTATTTCTTCTCATTCTTATCTGTAGAGGTTAAAGGTCAAAACCTATATCCTTACGATAATTCATCTTATCAAAATGTAGTTTTTCTATATTTTGGTAAGATTTTTTTATGGCTTCTTTGTACGTTTCTCCATAGCTTGTAATTGCCATAACACGACCCCCAGAAGTAACTATATTACCATCTTTTTCTTGTGCTCCTGCATGAAACACTATTGAATCTTCTATAGTTTCAATGCCAGTAATTACTTTACCTTTTTCATATGCTTCAGGATAACCACCAGATACTAGCATAACTGTTGTTGCTGCACGTTGATCAATTTCAATATCAATTTTGTCTAAGGTTTGATTGGCTACTGCTGCAAACACCTCAACCAAATCGTTTTTTAATCTTGGTAAGACAACTTCGGTTTCAGGATCACCTAAACGGACGTTATACTCTATAACTTTTGGGTCATCACTTACTTTAATTAAACCAATAAACACAAATCCTTTGTAGGGTAAATTATCTTTTTGTAAACCAGCAACAGTTGGTTTTACAATTCGCTCTTCTACTTTATTTAAAAAGGCTTCATCAGCAAAAGGTACTGGAGAGATGGCTCCCATTCCACCTGTATTTAGACCTGTATCGCCTTCACCTATTCGCTTATAATCTTTAGCAGTCGGCAAAATCTTATAGTTTTTACCATCGGTTAAAACAAAACAACTCAGTTCTATTCCGTCTAAAAATTCTTCAATCACTACTTTAGTGCTGGCTTGACCAAACTTAGCATCCACTAACATGCTTTTTAATTCGGCTTTAGCTTCATTTAAATCGTCTAAAATCACAACTCCTTTTCCTGCTGCTAATCCGTCTGCTTTTAAAACATAAGGTGGATTTAATGTTTCTAAAAACTCATAACCTTTATCTACTGTTTGGGCATCAAAACTTTGGTAAGCTGCTGTTGGAATATTGTGTCTAAACAAAAACTGTTTTGCAAATTCTTTACTACCTTCTAAGGTTGCTGCAGCTTGTTGTGGGCCAATAACAGCCACGTTTTTTAGCGCTTCGTCTGCTAAGAAAAAATCATGCACACCATGTACTAAAGGGTCTTCTGGACCAACTACAACCATAGTGATGTTATTGTTTAAAACCACCTCTTTAATGGCTTTAAAATCGGTTACACTTATTGGTACATTGTTAGCAATTTGAGCGGTTCCTGAATTACCAGGAGCAACAAAAAGTGAGCTACATTTTGGGCTTTGTTTTAGTTTCCAAGCTATAGTGTGTTCTCTTCCTCCAGAACCTAATATTAAGATATTCATGCGTTGTAGTTGTTTGCACAAAAATAGTCTTTTGAATGAAAAAATGAATGTGATTCTAGTAAAAAACCTGTCATCTATTAAGTTTTTAAAACCAAAATACAGCTTACCAAAAAAAGGAAGCATTTTTCATTATTTTTGTATTACTTTCCATAAAATTTTAAAAATTGAAACTATTTGAATGGTCATTGCGCTTAAAAGGCTTTCCTATAAATGAGGCTAAAAAAACGCTGAATGTAATTGAAAAACTTACTACAGAACAATACAACAACTATTTAAGTAAGCAGTTGTTGGCAATTGTAGACTTTCATTTAAAGCACACTCCGTTTTACAAGTCCTTATGTAAAGGTATTGATACATCTAACTGGAATGATCTTCCTGTATTAAATAAATCTAGTTTACAACAACCTTTAGACAATAGATTATCAGATAAGTATACCCCAAAAACCATTTATACCAATAAAACTTCGGGATCGTCTGGGACACCTTTTGTTTTTGCTAAAGATAATTTTGCTCATGCTATGACATGGGTTACGTTTATGCAACGTTATGGCTGGTTTAATATTGATTTAAACACGTCTAAGCAGGCACGATTTTATGGTATTCCGTTAGATACAAAAGAGTATTATAAAGAACGTTTTAAAGATTGGTTGGGTAACAGATATCGCTTTTCGGTTTTTGATTTAAGTGATGATGCATTAGAAAAAGTCTTGCGTAAATTTAAACGCACTCAATTTAATTATATTAATGGTTATACCAGTGCAATTGTACAATTTGCTAAGTTTTTAGAGCGAAAAAACATCACTTTAAAAACCATATGTCCTACATTAAATGTATGTATTGTCACTTCAGAAATGTTGTTTGATGATGACAAAAAACTACTAGAACAACAATTTGGAATTCCTATTGTTAACGAATATGGCGCAGCAGAATTAGGCTTAATTGCTTTTCAGGATAAACACAATAATTGGTTGGTTAACAGTAACCATTTGTATGTCGAAATTTTGGACGATAACAACAAACCTGTACCTTATGGACAAACTGGTAAAATAGTAATAACCGATTTATACAACAGAGCACACCCTTTTATACGTTATGAACTTGGTGATTTAGGAAGTCTATCCACAAAAAGCACATTACAACATCCTGTTTTAGAGAAGTTAACTGGACGTACTAACGATTTAGTACTATTACCTTCAGGAAAAAAAGCTACTGGATTAACTTTTTATTATATAACAAAAACTGTAATGAGCAAAGAAGCCAATGTTAAAGAATTTATTATTGAGCAACTGGAAATTGATACTTTTAGAGTTAGTTATGTCGCTACTGAAACTTTAACGGAAGCCCAAAAAGAAGCTGTACAACAAGCAGTAAATACTTATTTAGAGCCTAATTTAAAACTATATTTTGAACAAGAAACAGTTTTAAATCGTCAAAAAAGCGGGAAGTTGAAACAGTTTACTTCTTATTTGTAGAAACAATCAATTTAGACTTTCTAATAAAATGCTCCCAAATAAAAAGAATCATTCTGTAAAAGGATTTTAGCGTAGAAAATCCTAACCCTTTTTTGTAAACCAAATAATTGTATTTGAGCATTTCTAGTTTATTAGAAGATATCGAATTAGTTCTCACACGATAAAACGCTAATGACTCTTGAATACCTAAAGCAGGTTTACCAGAAGTTTTTATGGCAGCAAGCCATAATAGCCAATCTTGACGTTTTCGTAGGTTAGGAGACGTTATTTTGCCTAAATTTTTAGCATTATACATGCCTGTTAGGTTACCAATGTAATTGGTTTTTAAGTATTTGTTAAAGCTTAAACTAGGTAGTGCTTTGACTAGTTTATTTAAAGGTTGTCCTACCTCATCTATCTGCTCGTAGCTGCTGAAAGACACGTCACAATTATTGGCTTGCATAAAACTAACTTGTACTTCTAGCTTATTGGGTTTCCACAAATCATCCGCATCTAAAAAAGCTATAAAATCTCCATTTGCTTCATATATTCCTTTGTTTCTTGATACTGCTGCTCCTGCATTAGTTTGATTTTTTTGAAGTTTTATGTTTGGATGTTTAGAGATAAACTCTTCAGCTATTGTAACAGTATTATCTGTTGAGCAGTCGTCTATTAAAATAAGTTCCCAATCCGTATAGGTTTGATTTAACACGCTATTTATAGTGTCCTCAATAAAGGCTTCCGAGTTAAACATTGGTGTTATTATGGAGACTAATGGTTTCACTTTTTAGTAAGCTTCTTTTTGTCCCTTAAAGACATTAATCATGGTCTGAACTATTATTTTTAAGTCTAATACTAGTGACCAATTTTCGATATAAAAGTTATCGTATTTAACACGATTTATAATGTCTTCATCATTTTTAATTTCTCCTCTATACCCTTTAATTTGAGCTAATCCGGTAACACCTGGTTTGACGTTATGTCTAAAAATAAAATTGTATTTATCTATTTTTTTAGAATAATCATCTGTATAAGATAACATGTGCGGACGTGGTCCAACTACACTCATATCGCCTTTTAATACGTTGTAAAATTGAGGAAATTCATCCAAACTTGTTTTACGCAAAAACTTTCCGATTTTGGTTACTCGCGTATCATTTTGTGTGATGTAAGTTCCTTTTTCAATTTTATTGATTTTTAGAGATCTAAACTTATAGCAGTCAAACTCTTTGTAATTAATCCCATTTCGCTTGTGTTTGTAAAATAATGGTCCTTTAGATTCTAATTTTATTAAAATAAACAGTAATGGTGTTAACCATGATAATACTAAAACAATCATTAATAAAGCAAAAACAACATCAAAAATCCGTTTTACAAAGGTGTTAAACTCGTTATTTAAAGCCACTTCTGGCATGGATAGTACTGGCAGGTAATTATAATAATCTGTTTTAAGTCGTTTAGTTAATAGCTTATTGGTTTTTGGTATAAACTTGATGTTACAATGGTTGATTTCTGCATACTTTACGTAATCATTGACTTCCTTTTCGGTCAACTCGTCAATTGCACAATAAATTTCGTCAATACTTTTATCTTGATCTAAAAAGGTAAAACTATCTGCAATATTTCCGGTAAATTTTTGATTTTCAGAATTGGCAAATATACCTTTTAATGCATATCCTAGTTCTTTTCGTTTTGTAAATAGTTGTTTTAAATCTTGTGCACCTTCTCCTTTGCCAATAATAATGACACGTCTAACATTTCCTTTTAAAAAAGAGCGATACGTCTTTAAACCATAGTAGCTTATTAATTTTATGAACCCTATAAGTAAGAATGAATATAACAGATATTTTAATGTTGTAAATGCTTGTATATCTATACTTCTAAATACACCAATAAATGCATAAACAATAATGCCAAACACTAAAAATTGCTTTATAATAAGTGAAATGATATTTATAGCTGATGTATAACGATAAACTTGGTAGAACTTTAAAAAAGATGTAGAAATCAACCATAAAACTATAGAATAAACAATATATAATAAGTGTTTATTGTTTAAAAAGGCTGAGGAAAAAAAGTAAAGATTAGCTTCGTTGAAATTGAAAAAATAAAACGCTAAAACATTAATGACAGTAATATCAATAATGATAAGAAAAGGTCTTAGTAGCCAAGAGTATCTTCCGCGTTTATACTCCATATATTATCACTTATTATAACTTGAAAAATCTTTATGCTCACTTTTATGAAGTTCTTCTTCTGTTAAGTTTTTAAAGTAGTCGAAGGTTTTTTTCATACCCTCTTCACGACCTACTTTGGGCTCCCATTGTAGTAGTTTTTTTGCTAAAGTAATATCTGGTTGACGTTGCATTGGATCGTCGACAGGTAAATCTTTATAAATAACTTTTTGTGTCGTTCCTGTAAGTTTAATGATTTCTTCAGCAAAATCTTTTATAGAGATCTCGTGTGGATTTCCAATGTTTACTGGGTTAGGGTAATCGCTTAATAACAATCTATAAATACCGTCTACTTGGTCTGTTACATAACAAAACGATCTGGTTTGACTACCGTCACCAAACACAGTTAAGTCTTCACCACGAAGCGCTTGACCCATAAACGCAGGAATAACACGACCATCATTAAGACGCATTCTTGGACCATAGGTATTAAAAATTCTAACAATACGTGTTTCTAATCCATGAAACCTATGATATGCCATAGTAATAGATTCTTGAAAACGTTTAGCCTCATCATACACACCTCTAGGTCCAATAGTATTTACGTTACCATAATAGTCTTCCGTTTGTGGATGTACTAAAGGGTCACCATACACTTCGGAGGTTGAAGCTATTAGTAATCTTGCGTTTTTTGCTTTGGCTAAACCTAATAAATTGTGTGTCCCTAAACTTCCCACTTTTAAAGTTTGAATAGGGATTTTTAAGTAATCAATAGGGCTTGCTGGTGATGCAAAATGTAATATATAATCTAAGTCACCTTCTATATTGATATAGTTAGTAACATCATGCTGAATAAATAAAAAGTTTGAATTTGAGGATAAATGTGCAATATTTTTAGAGTCTCCTGTTATAAAATTATCCATTCCTATAACAAAGTAACCTTCGTTAATAAATCGGTCACATAAATGTGATCCTAAAAATCCTGCCGCACCTGTAATTAAAACTTTTTTCTGGCTCATTATCTTCCTATTGATACGTATTTAAACCCTTCATTTTTAACATCGTTAACATCGTATAAATTACGACCATCAAAAATGGTAGTACTTGCCATTAATGATTTCATTTTAGAGAAATTTGGTGTTCTAAAAATACTCCACTCTGTAGATATGACTAGTGCATCAGCATCTTTTAAAGCGTCATACATGCTATCTGCAAATTGTATTTTATCTCCTAATTTACGTTTTACATTTGGCATTGCTTCTGGGTCAAATGCAGAAATTTTACAACCAGCTTCTAATAATGCATCTATCATATAAAGGGAAGGTGCTTCACGTATATCATCTGTTTCTGGTTTAAAAGCTAATCCCCAAATAGCAATTTTTTTACCTTGTAGATTATTATTGAAATGGTTTTCTATTTTAGGAATCAAAACCAGTTTTTGTCTAGCATTAACATTGATTACAGCATCTAGAATCTTGAAGTTGTAATTATTATCTAATCCAGACTTATGTAAAGCTTTGACATCTTTTGGGAAACATGAGCCACCATATCCAATGCCAGGAAATAGAAATCGTTTGCCTATACGAGAGTCAGTACCCATTCCTATTCTAACTTTATCGACGTCAGCACCAACTTTTTCACAAAAATTAGCTATCTCGTTCATAAAGGTGATTTTAGCTGCTAAGAAAGCATTAGAGGCGTATTTGGTTAGCTCTGCAGACTTCTCGTCCATAACAATTATAGGGTTTCCTGAGCGTACGTAAGGCTTATACAGTTTTTCCATTAACTTGGTTGCGCGCTCACTACTAGATCCTACAACAATACGTTCTGGTTTTAAAAAGTCATCTACAGCAAATCCTTCGCGCAGAAACTCTGGGTTAGAAACTACATCAAAATCTACTTTAGCATTTTTAGAAATAGCTTCTTTGACTTTATCTGACGTACCTACAGGAACTGTACTTTTATCGACAATAACTTTATAGTCTTTAATTAGCTTACCAATATTATCTGCAACACCAAGTATATATTTTAAATCTGCAGATCCGTCCTCATCTTCTGGAGTTGGTAATGCTAAAAATATAATATCGCCATGCTCTAAACCCTCTTCTAGGCTAGTGGAAAATTTAAGTCTGTTGGCTTTAATATTTCTTTCAAATAAAACATCTAAATGTGGTTCGTAAATAGGCACCACACCGTCTTGCATTTGTTTTACTTTATTTTCGTCTATATCTATACATAATACTTCGTTTCCTGTTTCTGCTAGACATGTACCAGTTACTAAGCCTACGTAACCTGTACCAATTACTGCTATTTTCATTTATCTTAAACTATCTTTTTATCAAAAATTTCAAAATCAGAATTCATGCTTAAAAACTCAGGAACTATGTCTTTCATTTTTTTAACTAATGCATTTTTTTCGTCTTCTTTTGCAAGTGCAATTAACTCGTGTATATCTTTATTAATTTCTGTATGTGTACAATTTTCTACCTTTGCAATCATAATTTTATTGTTATATGTAGGTAAGGTAGTTGACTTATCGCTAAGCAATTCTTCATATAATTTTTCTCCAGGTCTTAAACCTACTACCTTTATATCTATATCCTTATATGGAACAAATCCTGCCAAACGGATGATTTTTTTTGCTAAGTCTATAATTTTAACAGCCTCTCCCATATCAAAAATAAATATCTCTCCTCCATTACCCATTGCTCCAGCTTCTAGAACAAGTTGACAAGCTTCCGGAATAGTCATAAAATATCTTATGATATCTGGATGAGTTATTGTTAACGGTCCGCCTTCTTCTATCTGTCTTTTAAACAATGGTACAACAGACCCATTACTACCTAATACATTACCAAATCTTGTCGTAACAAATTGTGTGTTGCTTTTACTGTCTGCTAGTACTTTGTGTTGTAATGCTTGAACGTAAATTTCTGCAATACGTTTAGAAGCACCCATGACATTACTTGGATTTACCGCTTTGTCTGTAGATACCATCACAAATTTTTCAGCTTTAAAGCGATGTGATAGATCTGCTACGTTTTTTGTTCCTAAAACGTTAGCAAAAACAGCTTCAGAAGGGTGTTTTTCCATTAGCGGTACATGTTTGTAGGCTGCAGCATGATAAACAACTTGAGGTTTATGTGTTTTAAAAACCTCTTCTAACACATCCGCTTTTCTAACATCTGCAATTATAGCTTCAAAACTTATGTCTGGAAAATCATGTTTAATCTCTAACTGAATGTTGTATAGAGGTGACTCCGCTTGGTCAAGTATTAATAATTTACTTGGTTTATAATTAGCAACTTGTCTAACAATTTCGCTTCCTATAGATCCTGCTCCACCTGTAACTAAAATACATTTGTTAAAAATTTCTTTTGCAACTAATTTATTATCTAGTTTAATGGGTTCTCTTTCTAAGATGTCTTCAATTTGAATTTTTTGAATCTGATTGGACAGATTGGTATTCTTTTCTATATCAGAAATTAGTGGTGCTCTAAAAACTTTAAAATTATATTCTAAACAGTTGTCTACTATTTTAATGTTTTCTTCTTTGGTAAGTGAGCTGTCCGCAATAATCAACGCTTGCGCATTATAAATTCTTAATAATACTGCGGTTTTACGATTAAGATGAATAATTGGTAACCCTAGTATTTCTTTACTCTTATTTTTACCATCTTTGTCAATAAAGCCAAGTATTTTATAGCGTGATGGGTTCTCTGATTTTAATGCACTAGCTATAGCTATGGCATTTTCTCCTGTTCCGTAAATCAAAACATTTAGTCTTGCTTCTTCATCATTATAACGTTGATAGACTTGAAATACTTGTTTTACTAGTATTCTAAATAAAAATAGTCCGCAAAATGATACAATCGAATAAATAAATAATTGTGGAATAGAAAACAACTCCTTGCCAATAATAAACAAATAACCATAATACACAGCTAGTGCAGTGATTAAAGTCGCTATAGAGGCTAAAAAGAATTTAGCAGCATCTATAAAGGTTGAATGCCTTATCAGTCCTGCATAAGTCCTAAATAATACAAAAAACAAAATGTTTATAGTAACAATTACAATCTCCTCTGTTGAAAAGCCAAGACTAAAAAATGCTGCCTTTTGAATTTTACTTACGATTATTTTAGTAAAAAACGAAGCAATAAGGAGTATGGCTATGTCAAAACATAAAATTGCCCATCTTGGAAGATAGTTAATGTTTTTAAAATCTATTTTTTTTCTACTAGATTCTAAAACTTGAAATAAGGCTTGTTTTAGTTGTTTAAGCATTTGGGTCTTTATAAAAACAGATAGCAAATATCTTAAATTATAATGACAATATAATCAAAATTATACTTAAAGCCTTTATTTTAGGGAATTGTAATCTATTTTAGGTTAGATTTTTTACTACTGTAGCTATTCTTTCTAAATCATTATTAGATAAGTTTGAGCCACTTGGTAAGCAAAGTCCAGTTTTAAACAGCTCTTCGCTTAATCCATCTCCATAGTAAGGTTGATTACTAAAAATTGGCTGTAAATGCATTGGTTTCCAGAGCGGTCTCGTCTCTATATTTTCTCCAGTCATAGCCTCTTGAAATTGAGTAATGCTGAATGGCGCATTTTTATTAATTAAAATGCAGCTTAACCAAAAGTTTGAATAAAAATCTGATGAAGGTTCTTTTTGAACCTCTACACCATCTATGCTTTTGAATAGGTCTACATAAAACTGATTCATTTTTCGTCTAAGGTTAACATGTTTGTCTAAAACTTCCATTTGACCTCTTCCAATTCCAGCACTTATATTACTCATTCTGTAATTATATCCTATTTTAGAATGCTCATAATGTGGTGCATTGTCTCTTGCTTGTGTTGCGTAGAATATAGTTTGATTTTTATCTTTTTCTGAGTTGCAAACCATTGCTCCACCTCCAGAGGTGGTAATAATTTTATTTCCATTAAAAGATAATATGGAAAAATCGCCAAATGTCCCACATTTTTGACCTTTATAAGTTGACCCTAAAGCTTCAGCTGCATCTTCAATAATTGGAATTTGATACTTGTTGGCGACTTCTAATAGCTCGTCTATTTTAGAAGGCATGCCATATAGATGTACTATAATAATAGCTTTAGGTTTTTTACCATTATTCATTCTATCTTTAATAGCCTTTTCAAGATGCTTAGGACACATGTTCCATGTGTCAGATTCGCTATCTACAAAAACTGGGTTTGCGCCTTGATAGGTTATTGGGTTTGCAGAGCCACAAAAGGTAAATGTTTGACAAATAACCTCATCGTTTAAACCCACTCCTAACTGAACCAATGCTAAATGTATTGCAGCTGTACCAGAAGAAAGGCACGCCACATGTTTATTTTGATTTAGATAAGTTTCTAAGTCTTTTTCAAATCCTGATACATTTGGACCTAATGGTGCTATCCAATTGGTGTCAAAAGCTTCTTTAATATATGATTGTTCATTTCCTCCCATATGTGGTGAGGATAGCCATATTTTATCTTTCATCTTTAAATAAATGTTTTAATAATATATTTAATGTCCTTGAAAAAGCTATAGTTATGTATATATGCTTTATTAATTTCAACCTTTTTAGGCCATATTACTTCTCTGTTATAGATTTCTGGGTTCTCTTGGTTTGCCAAAAGGTTTTCTTCATCCTTAAAAAAAATTGATGCTGGTCCAGTAATACCTGGTTTTATGGTTAATATAATTCTATCATCGCCTTGTAGTTGATCTGCAAACCCTTGTACGTCTGGTCTAGGACCAACTAAACTCATATCGCCCAAAAACACATTGATTAATTGAGGAAGCTCGTCTATTTTTGATCTTCTCCAAAAATTACCAATTTTTGTTATTCTAGGGTCTTTTATAGTGGACACTGTGGTATTTACACCTTCAACGTTTTTCATACTTCTTAATTTGAAGACCTTGAATATTTTACCATGTTGACCCACTCTTTTTTGTTTAAAAAAACCACTTAACTTAGTGTCAAATCTAGCAATGATAGCTGCAATTATTATAATCCAACCAACCAATATTAAACCAATAGTAGATACTATAATGTCAAATAATCGCTTAATAAATTTATCAGATTTTTTCAATTTTTGATATAATTTTTTTGGTAAAAGTAACTATTTAAAAAAGCAAATAATAAGATCCCATTTAATCTAATAAGATAATTCTCTGTTAGAAAACCTAATATAAAAATGATGAGAAATGACACATACGTTAAATCTCTTTGCTTAATGCCTAAAACTAAGTTATTAAAAAGCATATACAATAAGGCCAAAAGTGCAAATATACCAGCAGAAAACATTGTAGATAAGTAAACGTTATGAGATGTATAAGATTTTAAGTATTTGTTTTGAAAATTTTTAACCTCAAAACAATAATCTGTAAGCAGGCTTTTTTCATATCCAATACCATAGCCTAATAAGGGGCTTCTCGAGATTAGCTCAACACTACATTTTTGTACTTGATACCTTACACCTAAAACTGTTTTGGCACTAAAATTACTTACATAATATTGCACTGGATGTTCAAAAATGCGTCCTAATTTGTTGTTGTTTGATACTTTAAAAAGAAGAAAAAACAATAATAGCATTGATATTAATGTAATTACTTTAAATCTCACTGTTTTAATTTTAAAAAATAAAAAGAACGGAATTATTAATAGATTTAATAAAAAAATTATTCTTGAATTAAGAATTAAAGAGAAAACTAAAAAAAAGCCTATTAAAAAAACAGCTAGTACTTTGTATTGTATTGCTTTTGGCTTAGTTATATAATTTGCCAAAAACACACATGCCAATAAATTATTTATAGCAATGTAAGTTGCATGCCAATCTTTATAATCTAAACTATTGGATATTTCAATAAAATAAGAGGTGTTAAAAAAAGCTGATGGTTGATTTATAAAATCTTGTATTAAATTAAGTTTAACAATAAAATATATAACAACTAATATATTAGAGCCAATAAAAACAATTGTCATGTACTTAATTAACCTATTTGGAATTTTAATAGCGTAGATTAAAATTATTGGCATTAACAGCAGACCTATTTGTCTTATTAAAAAATCAGCTCCTGTTGACTTTAGCGGAGAATATAAAATAGAAACCACTAATAACAAATAAAATAAACAATTGACTAATAACGGTTTACAACCTATCTTAATATAGTTTACTTTGATGTTTTTAAGATTTAAAAATATTGATGATGAAAAAAAAAGTAATGATAAAATTGATAAAATCTTGATGTTTAAAATAGGAAAAAAGGACAATAGAAATAATAGCAAGTAAGGCAGCTGTTCTATTTTTTTAATGAAATCAAGATTATAAGTCCTCATGAATTAAGGTAGATCATTAATTTTAACCAAATTTACTGCATTGGTTTTAAAGTCGTAAACAGCAAATGAAGCATCGCCTTTCCATCCCATTACTTCTCCAGGGTTAATCAACCATGTTTGGTTTATTAGTTCAATATTAGATTCGTGTGTGTGTCCGCATAGAACCAAGTCATAATCTCCAGATTTAGCCAATGCGTTTGCATAAAATGGATAGTGTGTCATTGCTATCTTTTTACTATTTAATTCTATAACAGCATATTCACTATTTAATTTAAGATTATTATATTTATTAAATGCTAGGTGTTGAATTGTAAATCGGTCTGCATCTCCATTACCAAATACGCAATACGTTAATATTCCACTGTTTCCTATAACTTTTGCAGGAATTGGAGAGCAAAAGTCTCCGCAAAAAAAGGTGTGTTCAATATTATGGTTTTTAAAATATTGAAGCGTCTTTTCTAAATTAGAAATATGATCATGTATATCTGAGTAAATTCCAATTTTCATAATACTAATTACTTTGGCATGTGTTGTTTATAAGAGTTTTCTAAATCTACAATAAATGCATGAGAAGGATACTGGTCTTTGACCTCTTGAGATGGTAATTCCATGTACTTTTTACCATATCTAATTGATAAATAGTTTTCCACGTTTGAAAAAACAGGTAATGATAATGTTTCAAACTTTACGTGCTTACCTTGACCTATTAAGCTTCGTTTAAAAGACGTACGTTTAAATGGTGCTCTTCCAAAAAAATGTCCCAAGTACTTAGTCTCTTTTTTATTTAAGCTTCTTATAAAATTAAGTAAACCTTTTTTAATAGGACCTCGTATACATACTTTAGCTAAAGATATAGCTATTTTTTTTGTTCTACTATCTGTTAAATAGCCTTTCTCTCCTAATGCTTTAGCATTAACTATTCTTGCGGCTAAATATTGCAGATATCTTAAGTTCTTATTTTCAAAAGTATTATTTAAACACATGATATCTATAAATAATCCATGGTGCATGTCTCTGCCTACAGAATCTTTTTCGATATAAGTAGTGCCATTCATTCTAATTTTACTAAAAAACAACGGAAACTCTTTTGTGTCTTCTTCTTGAAAATAATAAAGATTTGTATCTAATTTTTCCTTTACTAAAGCTTTAAATTTTGTGTAGTTTTTGTAATCCATAAAGGTGTCATAATCATCATCCCAAGGGATAAACCCTTTATGTCTCATAGCGCCAAGAGCAGTACCACCCATAAGATAATACTCAATATTGTTTTCTTTACAAAATTTGTCAAAGTAATTAGCTAAAACCAGTAGTTTAGAGTGTATTGCTTTAAGCTCTTCATCAGTCATATTCTATATTTTTTTAGCTAAAAAGTAGAATTTACTTAAAAACTTTTTAATAGTTTTATTTTTTGCTGCTAATAAAGCAACGCTTCTAATAAGTTTAAATTTTGATTTATTTGCTATGGCAGAAAGTGCATACGCTTTCCAACGATGAGGATGTGTACTGAAGATTATTTTTTTGTTTTCTACACAAATATTTTCGAATTCTTTAAGGGAATGGATATTAATATCTCCTCCATTATTAATATCATTATCTTCAACATTAACAATTATTTTAAATTGAAATCCTGCATCAGAAATATAAATATAATCTGAAGCTAAGGTTGTTGGTAATTGCACCACAATATCTAACATGTTATTAAACTCTGTTGCAATTGTTTCGTTTCTAAAAAAATCTTTATTAGAGTTCCACCCATTTCTAATCATTAATGGGTTACCATGTGGACAAAGGGTTTCTATCTTAAATCCGTGCTTTTCAAAAGCAGTAACATAATTTACAAATTCGGTTTTAGCCTTTTCAAAATCTCCATTGTTAGCATCTAAGACATCATAGTGGTAAGTGACTTCATGTCCTAAATTAGCTATTTCCTTTAAAAGCTTAACATTATTTTCTAAAAGATATCCTTGTACGTAATACGTGGCTTTAATACCATGTTCTGCCTCTATCTTAGCCATTTTTAAAGCACGCTCGACGTTAGTTTCTACATCGTGTTTAAAAATAATCCAGTTGTCTTCTTTTGTATTGTTGGACAGGATTTGATTAGCTGTAATGGTTTTTTTTATTTCAACAGCTTTTTTACAAATACTATTAAACTGCTTATATGTAAAACGCATAATACTATTTAATTTCGTCCTTTAAAATTGATCTAAGTTTGGTAGAAGATACTTTATTAGTGTAAGAGAAAAATTGAATCTTACTACCATGTTTTATAAGCTCTTTTTCAACCTCCTCAAAAAGCGGGTTTCCTTTCCAATCGTCGCCAACAAACATAATATCAAACTTATAATTATGGTAGGCTTTTATTTTATCTCTATCGTGTTGGATAACAACTTTATCTACATACTTGATAGCTTCTATGATGGCCATTCTATCTTCTAAGGACATAATTGGCTTTTTTCCTTTGTATGAAAAAACTAGCTCGTCAGGGCTAACAGCAACTATTAAATAGTCACAATGTTTTTTAGCTTGTTTTAAGATGTTTAAATGTCCAACATGGAACATGTCAAAAACTCCTGATGTGTATCCTACAATTTCTTTTTTCAATGTAATTTTATTTTGTTCTTGTGAAGGTTTTAAAAAAGTATTTTCTTAAACCGTCTGTCATTAAAACTTGTACAACAAATCTTATACTTACGTTGTATAAATATGTTGGCAAAGATATAATATCTTTAGTTAACATAAGTTTCTGAATTTTAGCTTCACTTTTAAAGTATTTAAGTCCACCACGTCGCTTATAAAAATCTTCGTTAGTTCTAACCTTTAAAAGTGTTTCTTCTAGATTATGAAACTTATAGTTTTTTAAAGCCATACGTATCCATAAGTAATAATCCTCGTTACAAAACCAATCTTTGTAGCCTCCAGCATCAAGCACATGAGTTTTTTTAAACATTACACTCATTTGGTTAAATGGACATCTATACTTCATGTATTGTTTTAAATCTGAGTCTAAAAGTGGTAGTTTTCTTTTTGATATTGTTGTTAAGGCATCATCAGAAAACTCTTCTATTGTTCCTCCCAAAATACTAACATCAGCATTAGATTTGAAAAATTTAAGTTGTAATTCAAACCTGTTTTCTAAACATACATCGTCACTGTCCATTAATGCAATATAATCATAAGTACTATTTTGTAAACCTATATTTCTTGCATATCCATGACCCATGTTTTTGTCTAGTCTATGCACAACTACATTGTCATTTTCTGCTTTAAACTTTTCCAAAATTTGGTTAGTTGTTTCTGGTATTGGCCCATCAACAACAATGATTATCTCATTAGGAACTATAGTTTGATTAACTAGACTTTGAATGGCTTGATAAAAATGATCAGGATTATCATTTTTATATACAGACATTGAAACAGAAAATTTAGGTAACTCTAAGCTCATGCTTTGTTTAGGGCTTTATAATGTAAATATTTTAACGAGATAATTGTTGCAATCCATGCATCTGGAGGTCCAACAGACCCGATAAACATAATTTTGAATAAAAATAAAATGATGATATTTTTAGCTTCTTTATCAATCTTCCAAAACTTATTAAGTACAGCGTACAAAAATACAAAAAATACAAAAACGCCAAAAAATCCAGTGTCTAAAACAAGATTTGAAATATAGCCACTAGACCTTGTTGGAATTGCTTTTGAGTTACCTTTAAATTTAAAATAATTTATTTCGCTAAAATCAACACCTGTCATTAATAAGGCGTCGACAGATGTTTTTTCCCAATGACCTATACCGCCTCCAAAAGGATGGCTAAATGTATGTAGCCAAGAGGAATAGACTGAGATTAATCTTGGACCTGCCAAATCTACCACTACCATTGTAGCATCGCCAAAGCTTTGCTGTCTTTTAATTTTTTTTATCATTTGTTCAGACCTTCCGCCACCTCCTGATATATCAATTAAAAATAACACTATTAAACCTACTGCCAAAAAACGTAACAATTTGGCTCTATAGGTTAATAATATAAATACAAAAAATACGCCTAAAGCCATTATTGACTTTATAATAATTGTTAAAAAAAACAGAAACAATATATCGCTTAAAATTCTTTTACTTTTTATAAAAGCTGTTCTAACGACAACGTAAATAAATACTAGACTTACACCAGCTCTTGCTGGTTCTGTAGCTAGTAAAGTGACCCCTCTTCTAACACGTGCCAGAGCCTCTGAGCTGGCTCTAGGAATTAAAAATTTAAAAACAGGGTCAAATATTTTTAGTAAACCCAAATACTGAAAAACACCCAGCAGTATTAAAAAGACAAATAATACTTTAACCAATTTAATAGTCTTTAATGTTGAGATTTTTGATGCTTGGTAAAAAGCGACAAAACAGATTGAGCTATTAACGTAGGCTAAAAGTGATCTGACAACTTCTGGAATTTTAATATCTGGAAAATAATAAAGCGAGAAAATAATTACATTTAAAAACAAGCTTGCTAAGACTATTATATAAAATTTGTTAATCTTTTTCTGTCTAAATATTATGTAAGAAGATAAAATTATACCCCAAGGAAAAACCTCTGCTTGTAATAAACCAAAAGTGATAGACGGGAAAAAAAAGAGTGCGACTATGACTCCTGTTACAATCTTAAAATGGCTTATTTCTTTTAACATTTAATTACTTTATAGAATGCCCTTATATCTTAAAAACAATATTAAAAAATTAAACACTATAAATAAATTTAAATGCGTCATTTTCAACTTACTGTGTTTGTTAACAATACTTGAAAAAAGAATTACTTCTACCAACATTGGAATAAAAAACAATATAGGCCATCTTTCGATATCCAATTTCAGCAAAGCTACAAATGTCACTACTATTTTAAGTATTAATACCAATGAATCTGCAAAAAACTTTTTCTTAACTATGGCTAATCCTTGTAAATAGTAAAATGATGCTGCAGACATTAACCAAATAGGTAATAGATATAAAAATGTATGTAAGTATAATTTACTGTTTTGAAATGTAAAATCTCCTAACCAAAGCTTAAATAGAAAGTCCGTTTTTACTAAAAAAAAGCTGACCATCAAACCCAAAACACTAACAAAAACTGTAAGTTTAAAATGTAAATTAGCTCTTTCGCTTACAGATAATTGATTTCCTGATATTTTAGGAAAGACCCATGATATTGAAGCTGTATGTATGGTTTTTAGCTGATTTAAAACTGAAACTCCAATAGAGTAGTAAGCAAAAATTTTAAGACCTAATAAAGAGCTTACAATCCATTTATCAATGTGTGCGCTAAAGATTAATATGGTACTAGAAAACCAAGCCCATTTACCGTAACCCAAAATTCCTTTAAAAACGGAAACACTTGCATTTTTTCTGACAAATACGGACTCATATTTATGGGTTAATTCATAAAACTGGTATAACAGATACAATCCTGCTACAATAACAGAAATCATAAAAACACTTTTAACATCTTTAAAAACAAAAACTGCAATTATTTGAGATAAATAAAGAAGCGCTTTAGATATAAAGGACTGTTTGGCTAGATGCTTAAAATCTTCATGCGATTTATGTAAAGCAAACAAAGCTTGCTCTATTTGCTTTATAAAAAATAACGGAAAGGCGAAAAGTAAGATTTTAATAATTTCGGTGACCTTAAAAAAATTTAAAAAATAATTGCTAAAAAAAACTAAATAAATAGCCCCTAATATAATTACGGATAGCAAAACAAGAAATAAAATTACCGAACTAAAGACTTTGCTTTGGAATAAATTATCGTTTTTAGATTTGCTTTCAGAAATGTACTTTATAATCGTTTCATTAATACCAAAGTTAAATATGGAAAGTGATGCAAGTACACTATTTACAAGAATCCAAAGCCCATACTTTTCTATTCCAATTTGAGAAATAAATATAGGTGTTGCTATTACTAAAAAGAAAGGCGCAAACACAACGTCTAGAGTTGCGTAAATACTATTTTTTATTGATTTCAATACGTTGTGGTTTCTTGTAAATTAATATATTTTAATGTTATAAATAATAATATCATGACATTTACGCTAGCTAATAAATTACCTGAAAAAACAGCACCTATAACAAGTGTTAATACTAAAAAGTAAGACAATTTATTTTTTCCTTTTAATATCTTAATAAACAACATTGTATAACAAATTATACCTATAAACCCAAAAAACAAAAAAGCATCAAAAACCTCCATTTCTGTTCTATGGTTATTAAAAAATGGCCAGCCAAAAATTATATTAATAATGGAGTTATTTTCTGTAACGTAAGGGTAAAACCTATCATTAAATAAAATATTTCTAAAGGATAAAAATGAGCTCCAAAACCCATCTTTTTCATAAATCTCTTTAAATAAGTAATAAAATTTTAGAAGACTTTTGCTAAATAACAATAACCCTAAAGCTGCAGACACTAAAGTTAACAACACCGCTTTTCTGTTTTTAATATTATCAGCAAATAAGTAGCAAAAAAATATAAAATTAAAAAGCAATGTTTTTTTTGTGCCAACAAGTAGTGATAGAAATAAAACAATTAAAAACAAAAAGATATTTTTATTGGTTTTATTTTTTTTAAGTTTAAAATACAGCAGATTAATTATTATAAAGTATATAAATCCTGCTTCATGATGGTATAGCAAAAAGCCTGAATAACCAAATCTTCCTCCTCTAAAATAAGATCTGAATACTTCAATTTGAAACAAATAACCTATTAGTAAAAACACAGAACTAATTACTAAAAACCAAATAACTTTGTTGACTTGGCTTTTGGTTATATCTGAACTATAATTGTTGAAAAAAAGAAGAAACAAAATAGGTGTTACACTACTTAAAAAATAATATCCATTAAATTGAATATCGTCAATCGATAAATTGTTATAATGAAAAAGCTGTGTAATAATATAGGCCAGTATTAAGCCTAAAAGAGGGAGTACATAGGTTTTATTAATACTATTAAAACCAATACTTGTTATTACAGCCAAAACAATTAACACTTTAAACACTATAACATAGTTGTAAAACAAACTAATCTGTGTGTAATGGACTATGATCTTTATTATAAAATCGTATCCAAAGAATAGGATTAACAAGTTTTCTAGAAAGAACTGTTTTAAGTTGGTGTTTTCAATAAACTTTCTAATAAAACTCATTAACTAAAAAATGTTTTGATTAAAATAAACTTTTAATTTAGGTCTGCTATCAAGGTCTTTAGTATCACTAGACAAAAAACTTATAATTCCGCTTTTGCTTTTTTCCAGGTTTGTTTTAAACATAAGTCCGTAATTACTAAACTTTTCGTCAACTAATGCTCTAATAAACTGTGTTAAATCCACTTTGTAATAGTTACGTTGTTCTTCTTTAACAATAATTTGAGCAACTACTTTAGAGTCAGTTTTAGGCTGATTAAACCAATTTACACTTGTAACATCCCAATCTTCTACAATATTTTCTATATCAATGACATATGGAGATTCAAGTTGTTCTGATTTTGAAATATATAAATATAAAAATGCAGAATCAACTATTGCTTTTTTTGGTATACTAGAACATCTTATTTTTAATAATGACCTATTTTCTTTGACCGTAGAGTCTTTAAAAGAAAAATTAGTGATTTTTAATTCCTTGTCAGATGAAAAGTTTTTAGTATCAAATTCGCTATCGATATATGTGTCTATTCCTAGCTGGCTGTTTGGTATATATACATTACTTGTTTTAATATTACATGACATTAAAAAGCATGAAAGTAAAAGCGCTAAACAATTTAAATGCTTTTTTAATAGCACTTTTTCTGTTTTGAGTTGTTTGTATATAGTTTTTATCAATTTATAAACTGTTATTCGGTGTAAAACACTTCTAATTTAGGATGCTTACTTACGTCTTTACTGTTGCTAGAATGAAACCTAAGTCCTTTATATGCATTTTTCTCGTCTTCCAACTGAATCATAAAACCATAATTTGGCTGTTTATTTTGATGCACAGCTCTTACATAATCCGTTATGTTTATCTTATAGTCTTGATTAGCGTTTGTTGGGGCTTCAACAGTTATTGTTTTATTGGTGTCAACTTCTGGTTGGTTGTTCCAAGTTACTTCATCATTTATCCAAACTTTCTTAACTGGAATCAATACAAAAGAATTGTTAGATCCAAAATGACCTGGATCAATAGCATAAAGGTGAACAAATGCTGAATCTATACTAATTTCTTCTTTTAAGGTAGCAAAACCAAATCTAAGTAATGATCTTACATCATTTTTAACAGAGTCGTTTGATGACAATGATACCATATGAATCCTGTCTAATGTAGAATAATTAGCACTAGGATTGCTTTCTGAAATTGCTGTATCTTTTCCATTTTGATCATTAGGTTGAAACACTGCTATCTTAGTTTCTTTTTTATTACATGAAACCACAACTAGTATGATTAAAACTGTACAAAAGGGCTTAAATAATTTCATAATATAATTAATTAGGTGTTAGTGTTATTTTAAATGTTATGCTTCTGGAATGTATTTTATAATTATTTAGTAACAAAATTCATTATAATCTCCCAGATATATCGTCTTTATTTAATGTTCCTTTAACATCATAGATTAATCCGTTTTTAGACTTAATATCATTAAGATTTATTTCTTTAAACTGATCATGACATACTGTATGTACAATAGCATCATAATTGTTCTTCAATGTATCTATTAATGTAATATTAAACTGTTTTTTTACTTCGTCTTTATTTGCCCAAGGATCGTATACTTCAACATCCAAATTAAAAGACTTTAATGTTTTATAAACGTCTATAGCTTTGGTGTTTCTAATATCTGGGCAATTTTCCTTAAATGTAATCCCTAACATCAATACTTTAGATTTTTTTATAGGAATATTGTTTTGTACCATAAGTTTTAAAACTTGGGTAGCAACATAGTCACCCATGCTATCATTTAAGCGCCTTCCTGCTAATACAATTTCTGGATGATAGCCAACTTCTTGTGCTTTTTGAGCTAAGTAGTAAGGGTCTACACCTATACAATGACCTCCTACTAATCCTGGCTTAAACGGTAAAAAGTTCCACTTAGTTGACGCTGCCATTAGTACTTCTTGAGTGTCTATATCTAATTTATTGAAAATTTTAGCTAATTCGTTTACAAAAGCAATATTGATATCTCGTTGTGCATTTTCAATAACCTTTGCTGCTTCAGCAACTTTTATTGATGAAGCTAAATGGGTTCCTGCAGTAATAATTGAAGCATATAGGTCATTAATTTTCACACCAATTTCCGGTGTAGATCCAGAAGTTACTTTTTTAATTTTAGTAATAGTACGTGATTTATCTCCTGGATTTATTCTTTCAGGTGAATAGCCACAGTAAAAGTCTTTATTAAATATTAACCCACTTGATTTTTCTAAAACTGGCACACACACTTCTTCTGTTACTCCAGGATATACAGTTGATTCATAGATAACTATATCATCTTTTTTTAAAATTTGGCCGATAGTATTAGATGACTCAATTAGTGGAGTTAAAATGGGTCTATTATTTTTATCTACAGGTGTTGGAACTGTAACAATAAATATATTACAATCTTTAATGTCAGATGACAGATAGGACAACGACAAACCTTTATCGTTTTGCTTATTAAGCACAGATTTAAGATTGTCCTGACTTACTTCTAATGTATTATCGATTGCTAGTTTTAATTCTTCTACTCTATTTTTATTGATATCATAACCAATAACATTATACTTTTTAGCAAACTCTACTGCCAAAGGTAAACCAACATAACCCAAACCTAAAATTGCAATATTATTTTTCATAAATTAAGTAGCGCTTTGTTGTTAATTAGCATTATTAACAAACCATTTTGTTGTTAATTGAATTGCTGAGTTAAATTTAAATTTAGGTAAATATTCTAACAGATTAGTCGCTTTACTAATATCTGCTAAAGAATGTTTGACATCTCCTTTTCTGGCTGGACCGTATAAAACCTGACTTTGAGTTTCAATATTTAAATCTAAAAGGTTTTTTTTAATATAATCCGTTAGTTGATTAAGGTTGATGTTTTCTGCACAAGCAACATTAAAAACTTGATTTATAGCGTTATGGTTATCAGTTAAAGCAGCTTTAATATTTGCTTGAACAATATTTTCGACAAAAGTGAAGTCTCTGGAGTGTTGTCCATCACCATTAATAGTTAAGGTTTCATTATTCAACATTTGACCAATAAACTTCGGGATAACAGCAGCATAGGCTCCATTTGGATCTTGTTTAGGTCCAAACACATTAAAATATCTTAACCCAATAGTTTCTAATCCATAGGTTTTATAAAACACATCTGCGTATAACTCATTTACATATTTAGTAACTGCGTATGGAGATAGTGGTTTTCCTATTTTGTCCTCCTGTTTTGGTAGTGCTTTACTATCTCCATAAGTACTAGAAGAAGCTGCATAAATGACTCGTTTTACAGTACTGTTTTCTTTAGCTGCTACTAGAATATTTAAAAAGCCTGAAATATTTGTGGTATTTGTAGCTATGGGGTTGTTTATTGATCTAGGAACAGATCCTAATGCGGCTTGGTGTAGAACGTAATCTACATCTTCCATTGCGTTTATACACGTTTTTAAATCTTCAATATTTCCTTTAATAAGTTTAATATTTGGAGAGTTTAAAAAAGGTTCTAAATTTTGTTTTTTACCTGTAGAAAAATTATCTAATACTATAATTTTTTTTGCGTTGTACTTCAATAAATATTCTACTAAATTAGAACCAATAAATCCAGCTCCTCCCGTAACTAAAAACGAAAAATTAGATAAATCTTTGGTATGATATTTATGAGTATACATTAACTATTAAGAGTATTTAATGTTGTTTTTAAGCTTAATTTCCATTCTGGTATTTCTAAATTAAAATCAGTACTAATTTTAGTTTTATCTAAAACACTATATTTTGGTCTTTTTGCTTTTGTTAAAAATGCTTCAGATGGGACAGGATTTACTTTAATGTTTGTATTTGATAGTTCAAAAATTGCTTTAGCAAAATCATACCAAGTAGCCTCTCCTGTATTACTGTAATGATAAATACCATAACATGAGTTTTTAGACTTTACTATTCTTATCAAAGCATCAGCTAAATCTAAAGCGCTTGTTGGTGTTCCCTTTTGATCATTAACGACATTTAGCTCATCTCTATCATCCGATAATTTTAGCATTGTTTTTACAAAATTAGACTTATGTTTTGAATACAACCATGAGGTTCTAATTATATAATATTGCTTCAAAATAGCCATTATTTCATTTTCTCCTTCTAATTTAGAGGCTCCATAGACACTTAACGGATTGGTCTTGTCTTTTTCGCTGTAGGGCACACTACCTTTACCATCAAAGACAAAATCTGTAGAAATATGCATTAAAGTAACCTTATACTTTTTGCATGCTTCTGCTAAGTTTTTCGCTCCTAGTGTGTTAATATTATATGCTAAATCTTTGTTGTCTTCAGCAGCATCAACTGCGGTGTAAGCAGCACAATTAATACAGTAATCTGCGTTATGTTTATTAAATACTAATTCTATCTGTTTGGGATTGGTAATATCTAATTCTTGACTATCTAAAAAGACAAAATCTAACGTTTTAATATCGTTAGATTGTTCTTTAAGGCATAGTCCTAGTTGTCCATTAGCTCCAGTTACTAGAATTTTTTTCATTTAAACAATTCTTTTACAGTTGGTAAAACTTTATCTTTTTCTGAGATTACTAGTTGGTCTTTTTTTAAAACCCAATCTATATTCAACGTTTCATCATCATAGATAATACCACCTTCTGATGCTTTGTTATACCAATTATCTACTTTGTAATTAAACACAGCAGTATCACTTAACACAATAAAACCATGTGCAAAACCACGTGGTACATACAATTGTTTTTTATTTTCTGAAGACAATTCTACACTAATATGCTTTAAAAATGTTTGTGAATGCGGTCGTATGTCTACTGCAACGTCTAATACTTTTCCCTGAGTGACTCTTACTAGTTTTGCTTGTGCATACTCACCACTTTGAAAATGTAAACCTCTTAAAACACCTTTACTAGAAAAAGATTCATTGTCTTGAATAAAATTGACATCTCCTCCTATTAATGCATCAAATTGTTTTTTGTTATAACTTTCCAGAAAATATCCCCTTTGGTCTCCAAAAACGTTTGGTTCTAGGATGTAACAATCTTTTAAAATGGTCTTTTTAGCTTCCATTTTATTCTTGGTTTACTAAACTTATTAAATGTTCTCCATATCCACTTTTTAATAGTGGTGTCGCTAAATCTACTAACTGTTGTTTTGTAATAAAACCGCTACTGTATGCCGCTTCTTCAATTGCTCCAATTTTTAATCCTTGTCGCTCTTCTATAACTTGAACAAATTGAGAAGCTTGCATTAGCGAATTAAATGTACCAGTATCCAACCATGCTGTTCCTTTATCTAATATAGAGACTTTGAGCTTGCCTTGTTTGAGGTATTCTTTATTAACATCTGTTATTTCTAGTTCGCCTCTGTGGCTTGGTTTGATGTTTTTTGCTATTTCAATGACATTATTATCATAAAAATATATTCCTGGAACCGCATAATTAGATTTTGGCTTTTCAGGTTTTTCTTCAATAGCAAGTGCTTTTCCGTTACTATCAAAATTGACTACACCATATCGCTCTGGATCCGTAACATGATAAGCATACACAATGCCTCCATCTGGATCATTATTTGACTTTAAAAGATCTGACAATCCTGTTCCATAAAAAATATTATCTCCTAAAATTAAAGCAACTTTATCCTTTCCAACAAAATCTGCTCCTATAATAAAAGCCTCTGCTAATCCATTAGGAGCCTCTTGTACTGCGTACTGAAAATTACATCCCAGATGTGCACCATCACCTAACAATTGTTTAAAAAGCGGTAAGTGCTCTGGTGTTGAGATAATTAATATTTCTCTTATACCAGCATGCATCAATGTTGATAAAGGGTAATAAATCATTGGCTTATCATAGATAGGCATTAACTGTTTACTTAACACTTTAGTTAATGGGTGAAGTCGCGTTCCGGATCCTCCTGCAAGTATAATTCCTTTCATTAGCTATTATATTTTTCTAAATACCAGTCTATTGTTTTACGTATTCCCGATTCAAAATTTTCATCAGCTTTCCATCCTAACTCATTCTCTATTTTAGTAGCATCAATTGCATATCTAAAGTCATGTCCTGGTCTATCTTTAACAAAAGTAATTTGCTCCTTATAAGATTTAGAAGATGGTTTAATTTCGTCTAAAATAGAGCAAATAGTATCTACTATGTATAAATTATTACGTTCGTTTCTCCCACCAATATTGTAGGTTTCTCCTTCTTTTCCTGTTCTATAAACTAAATCTATACCTTTACAGTGGTCTAATACATACAACCAGTCTCTAATATTCTTCCCGTCTCCATAAATTGGAATGTTTTCACCAGAAATTGCTTTTCTAATAATTGTTGGTATTAATTTTTCATTGTGTTGTTTTGGCCCATAATTGTTGGAACAGTTAGTTGTTACTACGTTCATACCGTAAGTATGAAAATAACTTCTAACAACAAAGTCTGATGCAGCTTTAGAAGCACTATAAGGGCTATTAGGAGCATAATGTGTGCTTTCGGTAAACAATCCTGTTTCGCCTAAGGTACCATAGACCTCATCTGTTGATATATGATGAAATCTATTGTGTTCACAACCTTCTTTTACTTTGAAAGGAGCGTCCATCCAATGTTTTTTGGCAACATCTATTAAATTAAATGTTCCAGTAATGTTAGTATCTATAAAAGCGCCAGGATTAGTTATAGAATTATCAACATGAGATTCTGCTGCAAAATGAATAACACCATCAAAATTATACTTTTCAAATAGATTTTCTAAAAGTTTTCTATCACAAATATCTCCTTTTACAAAGGTGTAGTTTTGATAGGTTTCAATATTTTTTAGGTTAGTTAAATCGCCTGCATAAGTTAATTTATCCAAATTAACTAAATGTGTGTTTGGATATTCCTTTAAAAAATATGGTACAAAGTTAGAGCCTATAAACCCAGCTCCTCCAGTGACCAAAATGGTTTTAGTCTTCATAATTTAAAGTAAATGTGATTACTTTTTTTGAAATAAAATATAATATCAATAACACAAACGATATAATTGGGAAAATAAACATATACCTGTCCTTCCACGTTCTTGAAACATTACCAACTTCTTGAAAGCTAGAAATTACCTCAAAAATAACGTCTTCTTGAATCTTTTTCTCCTCTAACTGTTTTAAATCGTTTCTTATACGCTGTTCTTCACGCAGTAATTCATATTCTTTCGTGTTTTGTTTATCACTTCCCGAAATAGATATATCACCAACTTTTAGACTACTTTGCTTGCTGTCTGATTCTTTTTCAATGACATCGATATATACTTTCTGAAGCTCTTTGACTTGCTTTAATTGTTCTTCTAAATTTTCTTTTTGAACAACTAACAATTCATCACGCCTTTTCATTGCTTTGTTAGAATAATTATTGACAAATGAACTTAAAATACCCTCTTCTAAATCTTTAAAAATATTTGGCTTTGAAGCGTATGCTTTGATTAAAAAATATCGACCAGAATAAACACTTCTATTTTCTATAAAGTCTTCAAATGAGTATTGTTGAGCCCTTACAGAATCTAGTTTAGATATAAAATCTTCATATTGCAATAATCTATCATTTTCTGTCTCAGGACCTGGCTCAATCTCAAAAGCTAGTATTTCATCAATAATAGCATCTTCTACTTTAAAAATAGATTTTAGTGACTGTTTGTCTTCATTTTTGATTAAGGCATTGAAGTAATCTATATTATTGACCAATTGGTATTTAGAATTAAAATAAGGTTCTACCAACATACTTGTACTATAAGTTTTTGGTTTGATTTTTTCTAATCCGTATCCGAGAATTGCTGCTAACACCAAAACACCCAATACAATTTTCCATTTTTTGAAAAGCACTTTTAAAGCGTACATTAAAGCAGAGAAAAATCTTTTTAAAATATTGTAAAAGAAATTAAGCACTTTTGTAATTGC
Organism: Olleya sp. YS; assembly: GCF_029760915.1. Taxonomy (NCBI): domain Bacteria; kingdom Pseudomonadati; phylum Bacteroidota; class Flavobacteriia; order Flavobacteriales; family Flavobacteriaceae; genus Olleya; species Olleya sp. YS. Next base: position 1,080,085 of record NZ_CP121685.1, read on the forward strand.
TGCTCCAATCAAGTTAAAGAATACAATTAAATCTACTTCTTCATTATTGTTTGGCTTAGAGGGTAATTCTTTACTCATAATTGTATAATGGTTAATTAAATATTTGTTGTAAAATTTTTCTAGTTATTAAATACGTTGGTCTCACACCTGAAGTACCTAAACCTCCTGATGCTAATGTACTACCTGTCTCTAGCGGATTATCACTAGCGTAATAAGCATATCTTACTTTGACATTTGGATTAATGCTACTTCTTACTTTAGAAGCTGCTTGAATTGCTTTTTGATAATGTGCACCTTCCATTTCTAATCCAATCACATTCCATGTAGAATTGAAGAAGAATTTTAAAATATCTTTGTTTTGTAATGATGTGCCTAAAACGGTTATCATTGATCCTTCATAAATAGCAACACCTTCTCCCTCTAAATCTGCTTTACTTAATTCGTTCTTAAATGGGTAGTTGTCAGCTGTCCCTTCAAAAATATGTGCTGAAGGTATCATGATATCTCCTTTTCCTCCTTCTAAAATGCCTGCTTTACCCATTATAGAAATAGACTCAACATTAAGATGCGTTTTAGTCTTATCTTCTCTAAATGGTTTTAGTAATTCGTCTATTGTTTCGTAAGCTTGCTCACCAAAAGCATAGTCCATAACAAAAAGCACAGGTGCTTCTGTGTCTTTGTTTGGTTTTGGTAAGTTAAGGTCGGTTTTAGTCAAATCTATTTTAGAGGTATCAAAAATTTGTACATCTATATTGGTTCCTGAAGTGTCTTCAATAAAGATCATTCCCTGCTGTAACGCTTTTTGAGTCACTTTATTGCGTAGCGCTTTATTATTGCTATTACTTAGGGCTTCATATATTTTAAAAATTTCTGTTTTTGCACACTCTGCTTTAAGCGCAACAGGTGCAAAAAGAGTATTCATAACACTATGCAGATTTGCACTAATAATATGTATTGGTCGATCTAAAAGCTTATGCTTTTTTAAGGTGTCTTTTATGGTATTTGCCCATATTTCTCCATGTATATGATGTCCTAAACGCTCTCTTAAAACTGGGCTAAAGGTTACTGTTCTTTTATTGTTATTTACTACCTCATCAATAGCTAATTTACCTAACCAATATACGATATGTAGTAAACGTTCTGGTTTATTTTGTAAAGCAAATGCACCATAAACATTAGATAATTCTTTAAATGTACGTCCTAAGATATTCGCTGTATGGGTAATGGCTATTTCACGTTCTTTTTGTGTCAGTTTCTTTTTTGATAATACCGCTTTTTCGAGCTTTTGCCAATCTCTAGTTGTTGCCCCATTCTCGTCAATAATTACGCGTTTACTAATTTTATGAGATTCTACAAATAAAAACGTTAAATGGGTCAGTATATCATAAATTTCTGAACGTCCACGCGTGATTTCAATATTCATTTGCTCGTCATCAATACGATAACAATTACGACGCCTTTTGGGTGGAATTATTGCTTCAAAGTGAGAGTCTTTATATCCTTCGTCACTAGTAAGATTTATAAAACGACACTCTTCAATTCCGTGAGGAAGTCTATCGATAACATATAATAATCCTTCTAGTTCTGCTTTTTCTTCAGCAATAGACCCATAAATTTCCGGTCTTAACACTAATAATGCTTCACGAAGTGTTTCTCCAGATACTCCCATAGGTTTATAAAAGCCTCTGTTGAATAGGTGACGCATAGTAATGTACATACGTTCAATTGCATTTGAGCTTTCTTGAGCTCTCGTTCTTTCATGTTGTTTTATCATACTACTGTATTAGTCTATGTTGACTGGCAAATATAATATTATTTAAGTAAAATAAAGGGTTTTAAGGCGTCAGCAATTTTTCTGTCGTTGGATAATCTTGGTATTTTATTTTGACCGCCTAATTTTCCTATGGATTTCATATACTGCTGAAAGCCGTTTTTTTCAACTTTACTGATTTTTAAAGGTTGTAATACTTTACCTTCAATTAAATCTAAATAGTAACTATTCTGTTTTTGTAATGAATCATCAAGCTTTTGCGCTAAAGCGGAACTATTTTCTGGTTCGTTTTCAAACTCTATAAACCATTCGTGATAAGGTAATCCTGACTCTGGATTTATTTGTGGTGCTACTGTAAACTCGTTGATTCTTACATTAGAATTAATTGTTGCTTCTTTCATAGCTTGCTCGACTTCTTTACCAATAACATGCTCGCCAAATGCAGATATAAAATGTTTAATACGTCCTGAAACAATAATTCTATAAGGTTTAGTACTGGTAAACATTACTGTGTCACCAATATTGTAAGCCCATAAGCCTGCGTTTGTTGAAATAATCATTACATAATTGACACCAACCTCAACATCTTTTATGGTGAGACGTTTTGGATTATTATCAAAAAACGTATCCGCTTTTACAAACTCATAAAACATTCCAGAATCTAACTGCAGCAACATCCCTTTTTTGTTTTGCTTATCTTGAAATGCAAAAAACCCTTCGCTAGCTGGATACAACTCGATACTATCTACTTTTCTACCTATTAGGTTCTCAAATTTTGCTCGGTAAGGTTCGTAGTTAACACCTCCAAATATGAATAAGTTGAAATTTTTAAAAATGTCACCAACCTTTTTTCCTGTTTTTTGCTGTAATTTTTCAAAATACATTTGCACCCAAGATGGAATTCCAGAAATAACAGTCATGTTTTCTGGCAAGGTTTCTTCCACTATAGCGTCAACTTTAGTTTCCCAATCTTCAATACAATTGGTTTCCCAAGAAGGCATTCTGTTTTTTTGAAGGTATTTTGGTACAAAATGAGCTACAATACCAGATAATCGTCCTAATTGTATCCCATTTTGTTCTTTTAAAACTGGGCTTCCTTGTAAAAAAATCATTTTTCCATTAACAAATTTTGAGTTTCCAGTTTCATGGATATAAAGCAGAATAGCGTTTTTTGCTGCATTAACATGTGTTGGCATACTCTGTTTGGTTAACGGGATGTATTTGGCGCCAGAAGTAGTCCCAGACGTTTTAGCAAAATAGAGTGGTTTCCCTTTCCAAAGCACATCAGATTCTCCTGCTACAACACGATCCACATAGGGCTTAAGCTCTTCGTAATCTCTAATAGGAACGCGTTTTACATAGTCTTCATAGGTGTTGATGCTAATAAAATCGTGGTCTTTTCCAAACGCGGTACTTGCAGCATCACTAATTAAACTTTTAAAGACTTTATCTTGAGTTTCAATAGGGTTGTTTGCCCATTTCTGAATCTTATTATAGACACGTTTGGCAAAGGGTTTTGCTAAAACTGATTTTATTGAAAGCATTATTTAAAATCTATAAAATTAGTTGGGTTTACAGGGTAACCGTCACTCCAAAGCTCAAAATGTAAATGTGGTCCTGTACTTAATTCTCCAGTATTACCTGAGGTTGCTATGACTTCTCCTGCTTTAACTAAATCTCCTTGCGTTTTATTTAGTGAGGCATTATGTTTATAAACTGAGATTAGCCCATAACTGTGTTCTAATATTATTACGTGTCCTGTTTGAGCTGTCCATTCTGCAAAAATAACTGTTCCGTCTGCTGTGGCTTTTATTGGTGTGTCTTTTGCCAACACAATATCCACTGCGTAATGTTTTGTTTTGCTATCGTAATTTTCACTAATGGTTCCATTAGCTGGTGGAAATAATACAAAATTTGCTCTAGAGGTGGCGGTTTCAAATAAGCTATACTTGTCTTCTTTATCTACTTTTTCTCTAAGCAACGAGTCTTCTTTTATTGGATCTAAATCTACTTGACTAGCTTCTAGTTTTGCAGCTTGAATAATGGAGTCTTTATTAAAGTTAACTGTGCTGACCTCTCCTTGTAGGACTTGTTTTATTGAGGCAAAATACTTTTCATTTAAATCAATAACACGCTGTAATGAATCGGTTTTAAAACTTAGCTGAACTGCTTTTTTCTTTAACGATGTGGACGAATAGCCAGGAATGTATTCTTTTAAAGGAGTAAAGGCAATTAAAATTGTAGTGAATACAATTAAAAGTATTGCAGATAGCGATCCTAAAACAAAGACATTTAATCTTGATAAATTAAGTGACAACCGCTCTTCAAAAGTATCTTGATTTAAAATGACTAAACGATACCTATGCAGTAGTTTCTTCTTGATTTTTTTAGATTTTTTTTCAGGTTTTGCCATATTAAAAACAAAAGTAAATAAATTAAGTTTTACATTTAAAGGATATGCTAAAGTTAGCATTTAAACGTTATTATTAAAGTTTAATTATTAACTTTGTGGTCTAAATTTTAAGTTATGATTTCAGCAAGTATATTTTTAGCAATTGGACCTTGGCAAATTGCTGTAGTAGTGGTTTTAGTATTACTACTTTTTGGAGGGAAAAAAATCCCAGAATTAATGCGAGGATTAGGTAGCGGAATAAAAGAGTTTAAAGACGCTAGTAAAGAAGACGATAAAAAAGAGGACACTAAGTAATTAGTTGTTTAATAAATAATTAAAAACCCAATGTGATGCATTGGGTTTTTTTGTGGATTATTTTATTTAATCTTTAGTGATTTAATAATAGATTCTAGCTCAAAGACATAATCGCGTTTGCTTACAGAAGGCGCAAAAGTAAACCCTTCTATAACAATGTAACGATTGTTAATTTTGTCTTCTACCATATAGTTTAAAAAGGGTCCAGCATTAAAGGTGTCTTTTATGTCCCAAGTGCTTCTAACTTCATAGGCTGGTTTGTTGTCTATAATAGTATTGAATAAAAAAGGTGTATAGGCTTCTTCTGTTTTCATGTAAGAGCCTTCAATTGGTCCAGGTATATACTTTTTACCTATACTATCTCTAATCTTAATAACTTGTTGTATAATATCGCCTTCTTTATCTATAGCATCTAATGGAATTTGATATACCATAAAATTATTAGTTCCAGTAGTTAAGTTTTTTCTAACCCAAAAAAAGTTTTTATCTTCTTCAGCAATTCTGTAAACTGAAGGAAATTTAAGAGTTATTCCTAATTTTTTTTCGATGTTATTATTAACATGAAGAGATTTGTTTGTAAGCGCTTGACGCGCTTCAAGTTCTTGGTTTTTAAAGGTCTCTATTATTTTTTCTTTATTTGTTTTTAAGGTTTCAACGATTTGATTGTTGTCCTTTCCTCTTACTACAATAACTTTTTGTGGTCTTGCAAACACATCTGTTCCAATTTTTAGTCCTACATCATCGCCAATTTCTATTTTTAAAACCGTTCTGTTTTTTGCTGCAAAACCAGAGAAGACTTTAGGTGGGATTTGATTAATGTCAAACATAGGTTCGTCCTGAGGTAATCCAGGTACTGTTGTTGTTAACACGTCTCTTATAGCATTCCCAACCTCTCCATTCCAAAGGTCATTGTTTACAACAACGCTAACATTGTAAAGATTACCCGATGATTTTGGAACTATACGTTGATCTGTTTTTTTACTTTCTTCACAGGATAAGATTGTGCTTACTAATACAATTATTACAGCTAGTTTTTTCATTTTTATAAAAAGTTTAAGTGACTATTTACCCTTTAGAGATAATTAACTTCATTCCAGGTTTTAACTTAGTACCACTAATATCGTTCCAATCTTTAATATTTTGAACAGAAACTCCAGTAAATTTTTGAGAGATGCTCCATAAGCTATCACCTTGTTGTACTATATAGGTTTCACCTTTTGTAGGTTTAGTACTTTTTTTTGTTGAAGCTATTGGCTTCTTTACAGCCACTCCGTTTCTTGGATAAATAGTTAGACGTTGCCCAATTTTTAAATTATTACTGCGTAATCCGTTCCATTGCTTGATTTGACTTACTCTAACGCCATATTTTCTGGCAATTTTTCCTAAATAATCACCTTGTTTAACGGTGTATCGCGTTTTGGTGTCTGCGTTAAAAAATTGTGGTAGTGGCTTTTCACGCTTTTCAAATTCTGCTTTAGCATGAGCATACAATTGGTCTTCGTTATTTACAAACGCACCAATAATAGCTCTTGGTAAACGTAACGTGTAGTTTTTTCCTTCAATAAAAGGAATGATATCTAATTTGTACGCAGGATTTAAAAACTGAAGTGTTTCAATCTCAACACCTGTAAACTCTGACACTTGATCTAAGGTAATCATTTGTTTCACATGGATCGTGTCAGTTTCTATTAAATGAAACTCTGGTCTGTGTTGCACAAAACCATGTTCTTTTGCATATTCAAAAATATACATCGTTGCTAAAAAAGCTGGCACATAGCCTGCAGTTTCACGAGGTAGGTTTTGGCGAATATTCCAATAGTTTTGGTAACCTCCAGAACGTCTAATAGCTTTGCTAACGTTTCCTGGTCCAGAGTTATATGCTGCTAAAGCTAAGTCCCAATCACCAAAAAGTTTGTACAATCTTGATAAATAGGTTGCAGCTGCTTTAGTAGATTTAATTGGGTCACTACGCTCATCAACATAACTGCTAACATCCAATCCGTATTGTTTACCTGTGGCAAACATAAATTGCCACAAACCAGTTGCACCAACTCTTGAACGAGCACGTGGCTTTAATGCGGATTCTACAATTGCAAGATATTTCATTTCTAAAGGAATGTCTTGATTATCTAACTCTCGTTCAAACATTGGGAAGTAATAATTACTTAGTCCCATGAGGCGCTCAAAAGATTGATGGCGATTCTTTAAAAAAGATTTGATAACACTTTCTAATGCAGGATTATATTCTACGTTAAATGGTGTTTTTGCGTTCAAACGCGCTAACCTTGCTTTTAATGTATCTGTAGTTAGCTCTGGGTAATACACTGCATTGTACTTTAAATCTGCAACATCTCTATAAATAGTGTCAAAAAGGGTTGTGCTATACAACTCATCCAGCCATTTTTTATCGATGTTTGATGCAAATGCATCGTCTTGTAGTACTTTAGGTAATTCTACCGATTGTAGTGCTTCTATTGATTTTTTAAAATAGGCTTGACCATCAATAATTGTATCAATAACATAATCTTCTCCTGCTATTAGTTGGTCTTGAGTTAATCGCGTATTAGAATTCTCTTGAGTATAGCCAAAAAAACTTACTGATAACAATATAATTAAAACGATTTGTGTTTTTACTTGCTGCATTTATCTGTTATTTATTGTATAACGTTAAAGAGCTTAAAATTATTCTAAAATGGCTGCAATACCAGGTAATGTTTTACCTTCTAGGCTTTCTAGCATGGCACCACCACCAGTACTGACGTAGCTTACTTTGTTTTCAAAACCAAACTGTTTTACTGCTGCAACAGAGTCTCCACCACCAACTAATGAAAACGCACCTTTTTTGGTTGCTTCTGCAATAGAATTACCTAGCTCTATGGTTCCGTTTGCGAAGCTTTCCATTTCAAATACGCCTAATGGACCATTCCAGAGAATGGTTTTACATTGCATCACTACATCATGGAATATTGCTTTAGATTTTGGTCCAGCATCTAATCCTTGCCAACCGTCTGGAATTTTTGTTACATCCATGACTTGTGTATCTGCATCGTTGCTAAAAGCATTAGCTGCTAATACATCTACTGGTAAGTGTATCTGGACATTTTTAGCTTTGGCTTGTTTCAAAATATCTAAAGCCAAGTCCATTTTATCGTCTTCACAAATAGAGTCTCCAACACTTCCTCCTTGCGCTTTTATGAAGGTAAATGTCATTCCACCACCTATAATTAGATGGTCTACTTTGTCTAATATATTTTCAATAATTGTAATTTTTGAAGATACTTTTGCACCTCCAAGCACAGCCAACACTGGTTTTTCACCAGTCTTCATTACTTTATCAATACTTTTTATTTCTTGCTCCAATAAATGTCCAAAGCATTTTTTTTCTGGAAAAAACTGAGCAATTATTGTTGTTGAGGCATGTGCCCTATGTGCAGTACCAAATGCATCGTTAACGTAAATGTCTCCAAGTTTAGCTAGTTTTTCAGCGAAAGCGGTATCTCCTTTTGTTTCTTCGTCGTAAAAACGAAGGTTTTCTAAAATCAAGATTTTACCAGGTTCTAAATTGGAAGCTGCTTCTTCAGCTTCAGATCCAATACAATCCGAAACAAATTGAGTTTCTACACCAATAATATCTTCAACTTTATTAACGATGTGTTTAAGCGAAAACTCCTCTTGCATACCTTTTGGTCTTCCTAAGTGCGACATTAAAATACAGCTTCCTCCATCTTCTAAAACTTTTATAATGGTTGGTTTTGCAGCTTGTATCCTAGTTACGTCTGTAACATTAAAATCTGCATCTAATGGAACGTTAAAATCTACGCGTATTAAAGCTTTTTTGTCTTTAAAATTAAAATCGTTAAGTGTCTTCATTAATAAAATTATGTGTTTAGTCAAGGTTGGCTTTTAAAACCCAAGTATCTCTATATCTGTAATTTGTTTTTAAATCTTCCATTAATTTAAAAGCGTCTTCTGGTGTGTCGCTTCGTAATAAATACACATAATTCCAGTTGTTTTTTGGGTTTATAAACGCATTAGCTTCATACCCTTTTTTTATAAGACTAGACGTCCATTTCCCTGCTCTTGCTGGCTCTGCAAAAACACCAGTGACAACATAATAACCACCTTCAATTCCTGCAATTGCAGTAGACTTTTTGTTTTTCAAGTAGTTAAACGCACTAGAATTTAATCCTCTTTTGAAGTAGCGATAAGGTTTGCGCTTTTCTTTGGTGTCGTAGCTTGGTACAGTTTCTGGTTGAGCTCTTACTATTTCTGGAGCCACATTAGCGCTTTGACTGGCTTGTGGGTTGTTTTCTTGAACGATGTCATCAAAATAAGTTTGCGCAATTTCTGTTTGAAACGCAGTAAAATAAAGATAAAAACGGTCTGATTGTGTTTTTAGGCGCAAAGTAGTTTCGCTTGTGCTATTACTAATAATTGCGTTGTTATAGTTTGGTATGTCTAGTTTGGCAATGTCAAACCCTAATGTGTTTTCGCTATTTGGTAGTCGGTCTCTGTTTTTAATACTGTTATTGGTAATCGAGCTATTAAAAAAGTTTTGCTGAAAACGCGCTCCATTACTAAGTGATTGGAAGCTACCATCACGTTGTTTAATAATTGCAAATTCGTCTCCTTCTAAAGCAGCATCACCTTCTATTGCAGATAAAACAACTGATGTTTTTACATCGCCTTTTTCTACTGATTTAAAGTTTTTAAAGTTTAAATCTAATGGCTCTTCTTTATTTACTAAAGCAAAACCATGGTAGGTTGATATGTACTTTGGGTTATCTGTTGGTGATTGATACACCACATATAACATCCATCCTGCAGCACTTCCGCCAGATAAATAACCTTGTGTTGCTTTTACATTTGCAACCACATAGTTTCCTGATTTTGTTTCTGCGTCCTTTAATAATTGTGTAACATCTGCATAACATACATAAGGAGAGTTGATAGCATGTGTAACGTTTGTAGAGCCATCATATATGACTTGACCAGTAATGTCTTGATAGTCTTGGTTGGGTAATTGAAATTTAATTTGGTTTATAACAGGAGAGCGTTCTCCGTTACCTCTATAATCATAATTTCCTTTTTGTTCTTTACGTGTACCTTTTTCGTAAGCGTATGTAGCAGTCCAATATAATCCTGCGTAGGCAATTTTTTTAAAATCTGATGGTAAGGTTAGTGTCGCTTGACTAGAGCAAAATGTTTCTTTGTCGCTATCAATGTCTACATAGCGCATTTTAGTATCGTCATTATTAACTAACGTATTATTAAAGGCGTCTTTATCGTCTTCACTTAAAATATTATTGCCTATTACTGCAACATCACCAAAAATATAAAACTCATTTTGGGACTCAAAAGCAACTCCATCTCCAAAAGCATTTGCTTTTAGCTCTGTGTCTTGGGCATTAACGTGGCTAATACAAATTAAGAAAAAAAGTAAACCTAATAATCTTTTCATTTTAAAAAATTAAAACTGTTTATAATCTCCAAATATATACAAATACTGCGATACTTTAAATTTGTAACACTAAAATCAATCTTTAAATAAAATAGTTTATAATTGTCAGGAAAACTATATTTGTGCTATGCTTTTTAGTGATATTTTAGGTCTAAATCATATAAAAAAACACTTGACAACAAGTGCAGACAATGGTCGTATACCTCATGCGCAACTATTTGTTGGTCCTGAAGGATCCGGAACGTTACCTGTAGCTATTGCTTATGCACAATACATCTTATGTAAAAACACTAGCGGTGAAAATATAGGCGAAAACGAATCTTGTAATGTAAAGTTTAATAATTTCACGCATCCTGATTTACATTTCGCATTTCCCGTAACCTCAACAGGTAAGGTAAAAAAACATCCTGTATCATCTCATTTTTTAGAAGAATGGAGGCAGCTTTTAAAAGAACAACCATATGGTAACTTGTTTGATTGGTACCGCTTATTAGGCGTAGACAACAAACAAGGTCAAATTGGTGTTGATGAAGCATTAGATATTGTAAAGGCTTTAAGTTTGAAGTCTTATGAAGGCGGTTACAAAGTAATGTTGATTTGGATGGCTGAAAAAATGAATACGCAAGCAGCCAATAAACTACTTAAGCTAATTGAAGAACCGCCTAACAAAACTGTTTTTATACTTATTGCAGAAGAGGAAGAACAAATATTAAGCACGATTAGATCGCGTTGTCAGATACTACATTTTCCACCTTTAGCTGAAGACGATATTAAAAACGGAATTATTAAACAGTTTAATCTAAATGAAGCTACAGCCACAAAAATTGCACATCAATCTGATGGAAATTATAATAAGGCTTGCGATTTAGTCTATCATGACAGTGAAGACGACCAATTTGAACAATGGTTTATCTTCTGGATTAGAGCTGCTTTTAAAGCAAAAGGAAATAAAGCTGCAATACACGATTTAATTGGTTGGAGTGAAGATATTGCTAAAACAGGTCGTGAAACACAAAAGCAATTTTTAAATTTTTGTTTAGACTTTTTTAGACAAGCCATGCTTTTAAATTATGGTGCTGAAGACTTGGTGTACTTTGAAACTAAAAGTAAGAATTTTGATTTGGCTAAGTTTGCTCCTTTTGTGCACAACAACAATATTTTAGATATTTCAAACGAATTAAATGACGCTATTTACCACATAGAACGAAACGGAAACTCTAAAATTATTCTTACCGACTTATCCATTAAATTAACACGATTATTACACGCTAAACAAGATTAACTTGACTGCTAAGACATCTTTTTTTGTAATTATCAATCCTGTTTCCGGAAATGGAAAAGGAAAAACAATTTGGCAATATATTAAACCTAAACTTAATCAACGTTACACGATTCAGTTTGCCTACAGCGAGTATTCAAAACATGAAATTGAAATAACCAAAGCTGCCATAAAAAACGGCTTTAAGCATTTTATAATTATTGGTGGAGACGGTACTTTAAACAACTTTATCAATGGTGTTTTCGGTCAAAAAGATATTGCTAGCAGTGCTATTACATTTGGAGTCATTCCTGTTGGCACAGGAAATGATTGGGTAAAAACTTATAACATCCCAAAAAATATTAATAAAGCACTTCAAATCATTATAAATGGACATACCAACACTCAAGATGTTGGATGTATAAGTTATTCAAATAACCTTTTACCTAACTCCTATTTTATAAATTTAGCAGGTGTTGGCTACGACGGATTAGTTGTAAATCTTGTTAAAGATAATAGGTCTTACGGAAAGTTCACATATGTTTTAGGAGCCATAAAAGGGTTGTCTAATGTTAAACTTTTTGATGTTACTATAACTAAAAATAAAGACGTTTTACAATACACTAATTGTTTTATGATTCAAATAGGCTTATGTAAATATACAGGTTCTAGTATGCGGCTTACTAAGCAACCAGACCCTAAAGACGGTTTGTTTGACATCACTGTTGCTGTAAATTTAACTAAATGGGATGTTATTAGAAATCTGCTTAAACTATTTAATGGTCAAATTGTAAACCATAAAAAAGTAAAAACGTTTAAAACAAAGCGTCTAATTTTAAATTTTGAAGATCCTAAACCATTCATTCAAGCTGATGGAGAACAATTAGCAACAGACAATATCGAGGTGACTATTTTACCAAATACCATCCGTTTTTATTGTTAAAATAGTGACTTAATATTCTGTCATATTGACTTTAAATACCCAGTTTTCTTTAAAAGGCTCTTTAACTATCAATGTTTTGTGTTGCATATAAGCGTCATAAAAGTTTTCTGTATGAAATACATAAACATAATACAACTCTTTATTATCATCAATTAAAATATCACTATTAAATCCTAGATTTTTTAGCTGATTTTGCCAAGCTATAGCGTTTTTTGCTTCAGAAAAAAACTTATTAATGACATAATACCCTTTTTTAACACCATCAATCTGTGCTGCATTTTTTTCTAATAGTAGCTTAAACGCTTGTGTTTCCAATGGTTTATCCTCTAGTTTTAGTGCTTTTACGTATGTAGAAGAACTAATATACACCTCTCCTTCTGCTAAGGCTTGTTTTTGAGCAGGTGATGCTATTACTTCTGAAGAAATGGGATTAACGTCTTCTTTTACTGGCAGTACTTCAATCACCTCTGGTTGTTTTAATGTAATTGTCGTAGTGTTTATCTCTTGTTTAGAAGTTTTTTCAATGGGTTTCGTTTCTATAGTTACAACACTAGTCGTTTTTGGTTTAGGTAACGGTTCTGGCCTGATTTCTTTTAAAACAATAGGCTCTACTTTTGGTTTTTGAGACGCCATAACTACAGCATTAGTAGGTAGATTATTTTCTATTTCTTCAAAAAAAGTTTCGCTTATTTCTGTTTGAAAAGCAGTAAAAAACAAGTAAAATCGGTCTTGTTTAGTGTTAAAAAACAACTCTACTTCGTCTGTATTATTAACAATTACAGCTTCATCGTTATTAGGTAAGGTTAATGATGCTATATCAAACCCTAAGGTATTATTGCTACTTGGATTTCGTTTTAGATTTGCTTTTTTTGATGATGAGATTTGACTACTAAAAAAGTTTTTTTCGTCTCTATCTTTTGTTCTTAAACGCCATGCTTTTTTTAGCTTTGGATTAGCAATTACACACTCGTCTTCTGTTATGTCAGAATCCCCTTCTAAAGCAGCTATGGTTAAATCTGTGGTTGTAGCTCCTGTTTCTGGTGTTTTAAAATTATCTAGGTTAATTTCTACAGGTTCATTCCCAACATGAACAAAACCATTAAATGTAGTAATGTACTTAGGCTTCTCAGTTGGTGCTTCATAAACAATGTACAACATCCAACCTGCTGCACTTCCTCCTGATACAAAACCTTCTGTAGCATTGATATTTGCAACTGTATATTCACCATTTGTTGTTTTTGCTTCTTGTAATTGTTTGGTTACATCTGCAAAGCACACGTATGGAGCATTTAAGGCAAAAGAGGGTTGTGTTGCACCATCAAAAAGGACATTTCCTTTAATGTTTTGATAGTTTTCTCCAGGTAATTTTAATTTAATTTTATTAATTAACGTTCTGTTTCTTTGTCTTTTACCTTGAAAATAAAATTGAGAGTTTTCCTCTCGTCGTGACCCTTTAATATAACTGTATGTTGCCGACCAATATAATACAGCGTAGGCTATTTTTTTTTGATTATCAGGTAGTTGAAGGGTTGCAGAACTTGAGGAAAAAGTAGAATCGTCTTGATCTACATCTACGTAAACCATGTCAATATCATCATTAGTTAACTTAATATTGTTATAAGGTTTGATAGCATCCTTACTTAAGATGTTATTTCCTATAGTAACTGCATCACCATAAATATAAAACGCTTTTTGTGTTTTAAAAGGTACAGCTTCTTGTGCAGTGTTTGTAAAAATAAAAGAAAAGAAGATAGCACAAAGCCACAACAAGCTTTTCATAGTTTGTTTTGTATATAATTAATAGCGCTTTAAATATAACTATTTATAAGAAAATCACTGATATATAAACTATTATATACAAAAAAAAGGCGATTAACTGCTATTAATCGCCTTTTTTGAAAATGAATTTTTATTTTTTATTTGCTGTAAGCAGCATCTATTGCGTCTTTAATTTGTTGAGAAATATCATTTTCTTCTTTACTATACATCACGCTTGGAGACGCATCAACGGTACCTAAAATATAGTCGTAGCCATTAGTTTTTCCATAATTATGTACAAACTTTTTAACTTTAGATATTAACGTATCAATCTCTACTTGATATTCTTTTTGAAAACCTTGCTGCTCCATTTGCCAAGCTTGTTGTAAACCTTGTGCTTTTTGGTTTAACAGTTGTAACTCTGACTCTTGTTTGTTTTTAGAAAGCGATGCTACTTTTTGATATTCGGATTGAAATACCTGACGAAAGCTATCTACTTTTCTTTTAAATACTGAATCTTTGATAGTATATTTTGCTTCAATATCTAATTTTTCTTTAATCTCATTAATTAATACACCGTTGTCTACGTAAGCAATTTTTTGTTTTTGACAAGATGTTAAAACTAAAGCTACTAATATTAATCCTATTAACTTTTTCATATTTTATCTGTTTTCTGAATTTGGGCAAATGTAAATAATTATACAAATTGAAAATTACTTTTTTAAGAATTTTAATTACAATAAGAAATATTTATAGAAAATATAGTGTTCAATAAGAAATACTGATTAAAAACAGCTTCAAATAAAAGGTTTTAAGCTTGTTTTAAAAATTTTAAAGGGAAATTATAGATTAACCCGCTAAAATCCTTTTTAAAGTTGTTTAAATAGATTTTAGGTGTTTTTAATAACATATATCAAGGATGAATATTCACCAGTGGTCTTAGCTTTTAAGTTTGACTTCAAACCAATCCAAAAAGCCCTAAAGATATTCATAGTCCCAGTTTTATATTTTTCTGAAAGTAAGCTTACATAATAAGAATCAAAAACCATTGGTTTGGTATTAACAATCTTCATATTAAAACTTGAAAATAATTTTGAAATTGATTCTTGATTAAAATGCCATAAATGTCTTGGCACATCATAAGCTGCCCAAAACTGTTTGTAATAATTAGCATCATAGCTTTTATAATTAGGTACAGCTATTACTAGTGCTCCTTTAGTTTTTAGTAAAGATTTTAACTGTGTAATTTGTTCTTCTAAATTTGGAATGTGCTCTAATACATGCCAAAGCGTTATAACATCAAAACTATGTTTTGTAAAAGAGTTTAAGTAATCTGAATTAAAAACGGAGTTATTCGTTTTTATATTTGCAATTTTTCTAGCCTCTTCATTAGGTTCAATTCCTGAAACCGTCCAATTATTACGTTGAGCGATTTTTAAAAAATCTCCTGTTCCGCATCCAAAATCTAATACGTTTTGTTCTTCTTGTTTTAACGAGTTGATTAATTTTAATTTCTTTTTTAAAGAAATCTGCCTGATTTTATGATATACTTTTTCAAACAAATTGCGCTTAGCATCTGTATGCGAAATGTAATCTTCTGTTTTATAGTAGTCAGGTAATTTATCAATTGCTGGTTTTGGAGTGGTTTCTAAAAAACCATACGTTTTATTTTCAATTAATTGAAAAGCCTCTCCAGAGACTGAATAATCTTTTATTTTAAAAGGTGTGATTTGTTCTGCTTTTTTGCTCATTAAAAACAAACGTTCCACGTGGAACGCTTTAATTTTTTGTTTAAAATTATCTTCCCATATAAACCAATAATACAGAAATATCTGCTGGAGACACACCACTAATTCTTGATGCTTGAGATATAGTTACGGGTTGTATTTTTTTAAGTTTTTCTCTTGCTTCTAAACTCATAGATTGCAATTTTGAATAATCAAAATTAGCTGGAATTTTTATGTTTTCAAGTCGTGTTAACTTGTCTGCGTTATTCTTTTCTTTTTCGATATAACCCGAATATTTAACTTGGATCTCAGTCTGCTCAATTATCTCGTTATCTAAATTATGCTCCTCTATATATTTTGAAACAGACTTTACTTGCTTCATATCTTCTATATCAATATTAGGTCTAGAAAACATTTTAAACATCTTATCCTGTTGTCTTATTGCTGCAGAATTTTTAGCTTCTAAAACTGGGTTTATTTCATCTGGCGTAACACTAGTCTGTTTAAAAAACTGAACAAATTGCTCTGCTGCTTCATGTTTTTCTTCCATCCTTTTTAAGCGTTTTTCTGAAGCTAAGCCTAAATCATATCCTTTAGGAGTCAATCTGATATCTGCATTATCTTGACGTAATAATGTTCTGTATTCTGCTCTAGACGTAAACATACGATAAGGCTCTTCTGTACCTTTTGTAATTAGGTCGTCCACTAAAACACCTATATAAGCTTCATCTCGCTGAAGGATAAAGGGATCGCGTTCTTGCACTTTTAAGGCAGCATTTATACCAGCCATTAAACCTTGTGAAGCTGCTTCTTCATATCCAGTAGTTCCGTTTATTTGACCAGCAAAAAACAATCCATCTACTAACTTAGTTTCTAGTGTATGTTTTAATTGAGTAGGTGGAAAATAATCATACTCTATTGCATAACCAGGTCTAAAAAACTTGACATTTTCAAAACCTACTACAGATCGTAATGCATTAAATTGGACGTCTTCAGGTAATGATGTAGAAAACCCATTAATGTAATATTCAACTGTATTCCACCCTTCAGGTTCTACAAATAGTTGATGTCTATCTTTGTCTGCAAATCGGTTAATTTTATCTTCAATAGATGGGCAATATCTTGGGCCTAAACTTTTAATACGACCATTAAACATTGGCGAACGATCAAAACCTTCACGAAGTAAATCATGAACCTTTTCACTTGTATAAGACATGTGACAGGATCTTTGATTTATCAAAGGTTTTGTAATGTCTAAATAAGAGAATTTTTCAGGGTTTTTATCACCTGGTTGCTCAATCATTTTTGAAAAATCTAACGATCTTCCATCTACTCGTGGAGGAGTTCCTGTTTTCATTCTTCCTGATTCAAAACCTAAATCAACTAATTGTTCTGTTATTCCGGTTGCCGCTTTTTCACCTGCTCTTCCTCCACCAAAATTTTTATCTCCAATGTGTATTAACCCGTTTAAAAATGTTCCGTTTGTTAATACAACTGTTTTAGCTTTTACAGTTACACCTAACGATGTTTTTACTCCTGTAACTTTTCCTTGTTCTACAATTAAACCAGATACCATTTCTTGGTAAAAGTCTAAGTTTTCAGTTTGTTCTAAAAGCAAGCGCCAGTCTTCTGCAAAACGCATTCTGTCACTTTGCACTCTTGGACTCCACATTGCAGGTCCTTTAGACTTGTTTAACATTTTAAACTGAATAGCAGATGTGTCACTTACAATTCCAGAATAACCACCTAGCGCGTCAATCTCTCGTACAATTTGGCCTTTTGCAATTCCACCCATTGCTGGATTACATGACATTTGCGCTATGTTTTGCAAATTCATGGTAATTAGCAATGTTTTGCTTCCCATATTTGCTGCTGCTGCTGCTGCTTCGCTTCCAGCATGACCAGCACCAACTACTATGACATCATAAACTTCGTTAAACATAATTATTATTGTTCCACGTGGAACCTTTTTAATTTATTTTTTATTTAGCGCGCAAATATACAACAAACTATAACATTTTACTTAAGACAAGTAATGCTTCGTTTTCTTTATTACGCATAATTTTTTTGTCTGTATCTGTTTTATCTTTATAACCACAATAATGCAAAATACCATGAATAATCACACGATGTAATTCAGTTTCAAAATCAACTTTAAAATCTTTTGCATTATCCTCTACGCGTTCTACAGATATAAATATATCGCCTTGTAATCTTTTTCCTACTGAGTAATCAAAACTAATAATATCTGTTAGCGTATCATGTTGTAAAAATTCTAGGTTTAATTTATGTAAGTATGTATCATTACAAAACACATAATTTATTTCATCTTCTTGGCAGTTTTCATTTTTTATAATGGCAGATATCCAAGTAACTATCTTATCTTCATTTGAAAGTTTAAAGTCGGTTTCGTAATTAAAACTAATCATCTTTTTGTTTAAAATACTTTTGTGCTTTTTCCTTGTAAGTTTGTTGCAAAGGTAAGGTTTGCTTATTCAATATTTCAGTAGTGTTAAAATATTGTTTGGCTTTATCAACTTGATTGATTGTTGTGTTTTTAAACTCTTGTTTATTAGTATCAGATTGTCGTTTTTGTTCTTGTCCTTGTTGCAAAACTGCATTTTCGAGTTTGAGTAGTTGATGTTGTATGTTCATCATTTTAGTTAGCGTTTCATTAGTAAATCCTTTATTGATTAAATCTAACTCTACCTCTTCCATGTCTTTTAGAAGTTGTTTAGCATCTCCGTTTTCACCTAAACCTTCTTTATCTAAACGTTCTTCTAAAGCTTGTCTTAAAAGCTGTTGTTCTTGATAAATTTTAAATAATTCACCATTAATATCTTCGTTATAACCATCTTCTCCTTCTTGTTCACCTCCTTGACCTTCTCCGTTCTCTCCACCTTTGTTACCTTTATTTCCTTTTTTACCCTGCTCTCCTTCTTTGTCTCCTTCTTTGTCGCCAGGCTTGTTGCCTTTATCACTGCCTTCCATTTCACCCTCTTTACCTTCTTTTCCTTCCTTACCTTCTTTACCTTTCTTCATAGCATCTTCCATCTTCTTAGCTAATTCTTCTTGGGTTATTATAATATCTGGAAGAGGCATGCCTCCTTCTCCTTGTCCTGGAGATGGCATACCCATTTGCATTTGCATGTTATCTAATGCTCCGCTCAAAAAGTCGGCTAAATTATTTGCAGACGTTAATGCGTACTGTTGAGAGGATACCCCTTGATACAGCATGTTTTCTGATAATTGTTCTAAAGATTTGTCAATGTTAAAATATACTTCGTTAATTTCTCTATTGATGTTCTCTGAAAACATTGGTTGACGTAATGAAATAGCAAATAAGCTATCGTCTACATGTTCAAAATGAGTGCGAAGTTCTTTTTGTTTTTTTAGATAGGATGCGTATTCGTTATGATTAATTTCGATGCTTTTAAATTGATTTATTAACGATTCTTCATCAAAAGAAAACACCACTAAATTATCCAAAATTTGACGTAACATCTCTATATCTTCGGATAACTGCTGCTGCGCTGAAGCACCCATTTGCATTTGCATTTTCATGCTCATGTTTTTCATTTTTTGGGCTGCACTTTTCTGCTTTTGTTTTGCAGATTGTTGTTTCTCTTTCTTTTCTTGTTGGTCTTGGCTTTCTTGCTTTTCTTGAAGCTTTTCGCTTGCTTCTTGTTGGTCTTCTTTAATGTTTTCCTCGTTGTTTTTATCTCGAGGGACTTCCATTGGTTTTTTTAGTTCTTGATTATCTTTTTCAAGATCCTCTAACTGTTTTTGAATGTCTTCAAACTTTTTGTTAATCTCATCCTGTTTGTCTTTAGTGTTTTCTTCATCTTTAGAATTAGCTAATTTATTTTGATCCTCTGCTAATTTTTCAAGCTCGTCACCAATTTTTTCCATTTTTTTGGTCACATAATAGCGTTTTGTTAGTTCTAATAACTGTTCTAAACTTCGTTTCTGACTTTTAGCCTTTTTAGCTAAATTATCTAGCTTTTCAGAAAATTCTTCTTTACTAAATTTGTCTTTTAGCTTTTCTAATTCTTCTAGAAGTTTTTCGTCTTTTTTAAGCTGTTCTTCGTTGTCTTTTAAACGCTCTTTTAAATCTTCTTTAAATCGATCCTCTTCTTTTTTGTCTTTTTGAAATTCGTTTAAATTATCCTTTAACTTCTTATTAAATTGCTTAATCATCTGCTCTTGTTGCTTCTGACGCTTTAAGAAGTTTTCAAATTTCTTTTTATCATTAAAATTAAGTTCTGACTTTTCTTTTTGTGTTTTAGACAATTCTTGAAGCTCTTTTTGTTGCTTGTCAAACTTTTCTAAAGATTTATTTAAATCCTGAATAGTTTGGTTTTGCTCTTGTAATTGTTTTTGCTCGTCTTCGTCTTGTGTGCGCTTTCTGTAGTTATACACTACACTTTTTGTGCTTTTGTTTTTATTAACAGCATCGTTATCAAATACCTGAAAATACAAGTCGTACGACACGCCTTCTTCAATAGTTAAATTATTTGGAAACGCGCTAATAAACTCATCAAAATTAGATTTGGAAATGGGTATATTTTGTACTTTCTTTTCAGTTTCATTACCGCTAGGGTAATAGACCAACTGTAATTTGCTTAATCCATAATCATCACTAACTTGTCCTTTAAAATACAAGGATTGTTGATCCAAACTATCTGTTTTAGCTTCCATTTTAAGTTCTGGATATTGATCCTTAATTACTGAAATGCTATACGCTAAATTCTCATAGTGCTTTAAGTTTTTATTGCTTGTGCTTATGTTGTAATCAAAATTGTTGTAAATATTTTTAGAAGCTTCAAAAACACTTAGTTTATCTGTAGAAAAGGTTAATGTGTCTTTGCTAATTAAATCTACAGCATCTGTAGATTTTGTGTTTAATTGCCATGTTACTCTTGTACCTTGCGGTACTACAGCATTCCCAACACCTTTTAACACTTCATTTCGCTTATTAGTGTAATTTGGATAGTTTAATATCATATTGAAGCTTAACAAAGTAGGTACCTCAACCACTTTTAATGTGTAGGGTTTAGAGGTGATACCATTAGCAGATAAGTTAAATGTTAAGTCTTGTTTTGGTTGCTCAAAAACATATTCAAAATGTCCTGTTTC
The DNA here is from genome assembly GCF_029760915.1 of Olleya sp. YS. Classification (NCBI taxonomy): domain Bacteria; kingdom Pseudomonadati; phylum Bacteroidota; class Flavobacteriia; order Flavobacteriales; family Flavobacteriaceae; genus Olleya; species Olleya sp. YS. The sequence continues at coordinate 1,100,849 of NZ_CP121685.1, forward strand.
GCGCTGTTGTAGATAGTAGGTTTCGTTATTAAAGGTGATTTGTGCATCTTCAGGAATCACCTTGCCTTGTGTAGAGACTAATAGTCTAAATTCTTTGTTTTCAACCGTTTTTAAATTGTCATTTAGCACAAAAAACTGAAAAGGTGCAGGTGGCTCATAAGCAGTTTGATAATTAACAACACGCTCATAACTATCACTAAACCAATTAAATGTTCCTGAAATAATAGAAATTAAAAGTATAGCAATAGGAATGGCTGCATATTTTAAATACTTGGTATTTTGCTTAAAGTTGACCGCACTTTTAAACGGAATCGGACTTAGTTCTTCTGATTTTTGATCGATGCTTGCTAAAAGTAACTCAGACGTGTTATTCTCCTCTTTTAACTGGAGAACATTCAATAATTTATCGTTGACTTCAGGAAAGTGGTTTCCAATTATAGCGGATGCTTGTTTATAATTAATCCCTTTTTGTAACCTAAATAATTTTGCAATTGGTAAGGCAATAAACTTAATAAATAGGGCTAATTCTACAGTAATAAATAGCCAAAACAAAATAGTTCTTGCTGTTGAATTTAACCATAAAAAATGCTCGACCAACAGTGTGAATATAAAATATAATAACCCAATACTAAAAAACAAGATAGCGCCTTTTATCAACTCATTAGTATAATATTTTCTAATAAACTGCTCTAATTTGGACTGTATGGTGTTGAAGTTATTCAAGTATTTGCTATTTAACTTACTAAAATACTGTTTTATTTTTTCTATCTCTGTTAAAGCTCTGCAAAAACCTACAAAAGAGTAAAAAATCAATGAATTACAAAATTACCAATCATCAATCCAAGTTGCTTGTTTATAAGTTAAAACTGTTCAGTCACAAATTTATATTTTTATAAGTAGCTGATAATCAGTATATTTAATAGTAAATGGCGGAAGCCGAAAAGCCAAAACAGAGTAGGCTAATTAATACTATTAATCATGAAAAAAAATCAACTAATTTATTATTTGGCATTTATAATGTCAATAATGACAATGCAAGCACAAACTGCTTTTTGTGAGCAGTTTGATCAACATGCAACAACCAGCCTAATGGGTTTAGGATGTCCAGGAGTACCAGTAAACAATGTTTTAAATAATTGGGGAACAATCAACACCTCCATAAAATATGAAGATGTTGGTAGCCAAAACGGACCAGGAGACGTGTTTTTATTTATGGATGACGGTTCCTGCGGTAATGGTGCCAGTTGGATCTACAATTCTACAGACTATTCTGGAGATTGGACACAAATGGTACAAGGAGATGGATGTTTTTGTTATGACTTTAAAACATTTCATATTGCAACAGGTACCTTAAGCGGTAATTCTTTACGAATCTACAATGGTACAGATCCCGCTAATTCTACTTTAATTGCAACTTTTGTGCTTAATGTACCTATAAACTCTAGCTTAGGTTGGGTAAGGATTTGTGCGCCAATAGACTTTAGTGATTCAGCAGGTAATTTACCTAGTAATCCTGATGGACAATGGACCATTAATACAGGCTTAGCATCTGATTGGGATACATTAATTTCTGGAGTTAATGGAATAGCTTATTTAGTAGATGTTGCTGGTGGAGATGAAAAATTTGGAATAGACAATATCTGTATAAGTGAAGTTTGCGATAGCACCTTGATTCCAGATCCAGAACCAACAAATGATGGTGCTTATTGTTGTGAAGTAAATGATGGAACCCAAAATACAAACTTGGTACAAAATGGTAATTTTGAATTTGGTGACACGTTATTTTCTAGTAGTTATACACAATCTGCTGCTACTTATCCTGGAGAGTATGATGTCGTTAACTCAGCATCTAATTTTAATGCTAACATAACAGATCATTCCTATTGCCAAAGCGCTACAGATTACCAGTATAATGATATGTTCTTGGTTGTTAATGGAAAAACCCAACAACCTAGTGGTGCAACAAGTGTTATATGGGAACAAAACATCAACATTCAACCTGATAAAAATTATAAATTGTGTGCTAATTTTAAAAATATGCCACAATGTACTTTTGATATCTTACCAGAAATTCAGATAGAAATCAATGGTATACTTTATGGTTGGGAAATTATTAACGCAGACCCATCTGACTCATGCGATTGGATTGAGTTAACAGAATGTTTTGTAGGTGATAGTGATCAGGCTAATATTAAAATTCATTTAAAAGAAGACGGTAATGGAGATGGTAACGATTTGGCTATAGATGATATTTCTGTTCAAGAAAAACTAGATCAAAACCTAAGTATTACAGTTCAACATCAAGGAAACCCTCAACTAATAACTGGATCTATTAATACCATAGCCAATACAGATGATACCATTGTAATTGGAGACGAATGTTCAGAAATAAACAACGGTTACCAATATTATTGGTTTGTGTATGAATTAACTACTTATCCATTTAATGCACCAATAGACTTTATTAATATGGCGCCAAACTCTTGGTCATGGTCAAGTAATTTAGGTGGATTTAGTACACAATTACCACCAGCAACATCAACAAATCCGGTTTGGAGTCTTACGACTAGTTTTCCAAATTACTATTTTGAAAATAATAAACTATATATTATTGGTATGTATGTTCCATCATGTTGTGACAGTTGTTATGATGAAGCTTGGACCTATCAACTAACCTTAAATGGTGGAAGGTATGATGCAAGTAACGCATATACGGGAAGTGTGTTTACTCAAGAAGTAAGAGAGCACTTAAAGTCTTTGTTTAGAGAATTTGGTCAAGATGTCCCATTGAATAATAATGAGGGTTCAATGTATATTTACCCAAACCCAAGTAATGACATCATTACAATACATTATGAAAACAACATAAAATCTTATGAGATTTATGATACATTGGGTAAAAGAATTTTATCTAAGGTTACAGATGTAAAGCAAATAGACGTTTCTAAGCTTCAAAGTAATATGTATTTTATAAATGTTGAAACGGAAGACGGAAAAAAACAAACCTTAAAATTCATAAAAAAATAAATAATATAATTTTTATTAAACCCTTCAATTTAATTATTGAAGGGTTTTTTTATTGAATAAATATTATAAATTGTAAACCTATTTAATGACAACAAACCCTTGGTCTGTATGAAAGATTTAAAATATTTAGCAGCTTATTCAATTCCACTAATAGCTTGTATAGGTTTATACTTTAAAGGGGTGTTTTCGTTTTTAACACCAATCTATGCTTTTGTTATCATCCCAATATTAGAACTATTATTACCTGTAGAAACGTCCAATTTAGAGGAAGAGGAAGTAAAAAATAAACTCCGTAAAACTATTTTTGATTGGCTACTTTATTTAAACTTACCTTTAGTCTTTGGACTGTTAGTTTGGAGCTTTTTTATAGTGAATAATCAAACTCTAGAAACTTATGAATTTATAGGTTTAGTGGTCTCTGTTGGTATTGTATTAGGTACTAACGGAATTAACGTCGCACACGAGCTTGGTCACAGACAAACCACAAACGAACGCTTTATTGGTAAAGCATTGCTCCTACCAAGTTTTTACATGCATTTTTATATCGAACATAATTTTGGGCATCATTTACACGCAGCAACACCAGAAGATCCTGCTACCGCAAGATACAATCAAAGCGTGTATTCGTTTTGGTTAACCTCAACCATTAGACAATATATTAGCGCTTGGAAAATTCAAAAAAAATTACTGAAAAATAATAATCAACATTTCTTTTCTATAAAAAATGACATGTTGTGGTATACTTTATTACAGCTGTTATATTTAGTTATTGTATTTTTTGTTTTTAGTAAAACGGTATTGTTATTTGCTGTTTTAGCTGGAATTACTGGCTTTATTATGTTAGAAACCGTCAATTACATTGAACATTACGGATTAATTAGACATAAAACCAAATCTGGGCGATATGAGCGTGTCCGAGAGATGCACTCTTGGAACTCCAACCACGTCGTTGGACGTATTGTTTTGTATGAATTAACTAGACATAGCGATCATCATTATAAATCCTCAAAAAAGTATCAAATTTTAGATTGTCATGATGAGAGTCCACAAATGCCTTTTGGCTACCCAACCTCTATGGTCTTGTCGTTGTGTCCACCTTTATGGTTTAAAATTATGAATAAACGTGTGCCTAAGGAGATGGTTATTTGAAGACTAAATTAAAAAATAGAAGATTTTTATTATTCTCATCTCTTTGTTCTCTTTTCTTTGCTCTTTACTATACTCTATTCTATCTTTGCTACCACAAAACATAAAACATGTCAAAACCAATCAGAGTGCGTTTTGCACCAAGTCCAACAGGACCATTACATATAGGAGGTGTGCGTACAGCACTTTTTAACTATTTATTTGCTAAAAAACATAACGGAACGTTTGTATTGCGTATTGAAGATACAGATCAAAACCGCTACGTTGAAGGTGCAGAACAGTATATTATTGATGCTTTAAATTGGTGTGCTATTCCTTTTGATGAAGGACCAAACAAGAATGAAACCTTTGGTCCTTACAGACAAAGTGAGCGTAAACATTTATATAAACAATATGCTGACCAACTAGTCGCTAGCGGAAATGCTTATTATGCATTTGACACCTCAGAAGAGCTTGATTTTCACAGAACAGATCACGAATCTAAAGGCAAAACCTTTATCTATAATTGGCATAACCGTTTAAAACTAAGCAACTCGTTATCGCTTACAGAAGAAGAGGTGCAATCTAAATTAGATGCTGGAGAGGACTATGTAATACGTTTTAAAAGTCCTCAAGATCAAACATTACATCTTAAAGATATTATTAGAGGAGACATTAGCATTGACACCAATGTTTTAGATGATAAAGTATTGTTTAAATCAGATGGAATGCCAACTTACCATTTAGCTAATATTGTCGATGACCATTTAATGGAAATCTCGCATGTTATTCGTGGTGAAGAGTGGTTGCCAAGTTTAGCACTACACTACCAACTTTATGATGCTTTTGGTTGGGATAAACCAGAATTTGCACACTTACCACTTATCTTAAAACCAACAGGAAAAGGAAAATTAAGTAAACGAGATGGTGATAAATTAGGGTTTCCTGTGTTTCCTTTAGAGTGGGATCCAGAATTTGGTGACATTGCCAAAGGATACAGAGAAGAAGGTTATTTTGCAGAAGCAGTCGTTAACTTTTTAGCCTTTTTAGGGTGGAATCCAGGAACAGAACAAGAAATATTTAGTCTAGATAAATTGGTTGCTGCTTTTGATTTAAATCGCGTTAATAAAGCTGGAGCACGTTTTGATCCAGATAAAATTAAGTGGTTTAATCATCATTATATGCAAGAGCAAAGCAATGAAGCTTTGGCAGAAGCGTTTCAAAAAAACTATTCTAAGTTAAAAGATATTGACATTAATTATATTGCTTTGGTGGTTGGATTAATTAAAGAACGTGCGACGTTTGTCAATGATTTTTGGGATTTAAGCCATTACTTTTTTGTGGCTCCGGAAACTTATAACGAAAAAGCCTCTAAAAAAGCATTTAAAGACGATACTAAGTCCTTAATGACAGAATTACTCTCCATTGTGTCAAACATCAACAATTTTGAGGTAGAGACGTTACAAACAGAGATTAAGGGTTGGATTACTAAAAATGAGATTGGTTTTGGTAAAGTAATGATGCCTTTACGTTTAGCTTTAGTTGGTGCGCTACAAGGACCAGATGTTTTTGACATCATGTTTATGATTGGTAAAAACGAAAGCATAAAGCGTATTGAAAAACTTATTGAAACGATATAAAACCAAAAAAGCGAGCTAAATAGCTCGCTTTTTTTATAGTATCGTCTTTTAGAAAGTAATCATTGCTGAAAACGCTAACATACTTTGGTTTCCTTTAAACTGTCTATTTAACGTTTGGTTAAAATCAGAATCGTTAAAAGCACCCAAAATATTTGTAAATCCATAGATATATTGTGCTTTTACCTTAAAATGTCCTAAACCTAAAGTAGCTCCTACTGCTCCATTAACATTAAAGTTGTTTAATTCTTTAACGTCCTTTGCTAAAACGGTGTCTAAGTCAGTGATTATAAAATCTTCTTGATTGTCGTTACTTAATTCTAGATCACTATTATACTGGACCATTGGACCAAAATCAATAGTAAAATGAGGGGTTCTAAAAGGTTTAGCATGCCATAAAAAAGCGACTTGTACTGCAAAAACTTTATACTCAACTGGCTCAAAGTTTGAGGATATAGTGGAAGCTAATCCGTTTAAACTCATTGTGTTTTCAGATAATTGCATTCCGTAGCTTATGTTATACCACTTTTGTGGTATATCAACAGTTGCAGACATATGGCCTATCCAACCATCCCCTTTTTGGGTTTCAAAATTATCTGTTAAGATATCAAACTGAGTAATTCCTCCACCTATTGCAAATCCGTTTTGGATATTGTAATTTCCTTTCTGAGAAAAGTTTTTTGTAACAAAACCTAGTGTTAATACTACTAATAATATGAATTGAAATTTTTTCATTTTAAATTAAGGGAGTTTTGAGCAAATATAACTTAATTTAGTAATCATAATAGTATAACCATTAAAAACCGTATTTCATGAACAATGTTGCATTAATCCCATTTATAGTCTTAGGCTTGATTATTTTAATTTCAGCCTTTTTTGTAGTCAAACAACAAACAGCTGCTATTATAGAACGTTTTGGAAAGTACCATAGTATAAGACAGTCTGGATTACATCTAAAAATTCCTTTAATCGATAAAATTGCTGGTCGATTAAGTCTTAAAATTCAGCAATTAGATGTTATCATCGAAACCAAAACTTTGGATGATGTATTTGTGCGTCTTAAAGTATCTGTACAATATCGTGTAATTAGCCAAAAAGTGTATGATGCGTTTTATAAATTAGACTATCCACATGAGCAAATTACAAGTTACGTCTTTGATGTAGTACGTGCAGAAGTACCAAAAATGAAATTAGATGATGTCTTTGTTAGAAAAGATGACATTGCAATTGCAGTAAAATCTGAGCTTAATGACGCGATGTTAGATTACGGCTTTGATATTATTAAAACTTTAGTAACAGATATTGATCCTGATGCACAAGTAAAAGCTGCAATGAACAGAATTAATGCTGCAGACAGAGAGAAAACCGCTGCGCAATATGAAGGTGATGCTGCACGTATTTTAATTGTAGAAAAAGCAAAAGCTGAAGCTGAAAGTAAACGTTTACAAGGTCAAGGTATTGCTGATCAAAGACGAGAAATTGCTAGAGGTCTTGAAGAGTCTGTAGATGTATTAAATCGTGTAGGAATAAATAGTCAAGAAGCGTCTGCTTTAATTGTAGTAACACAACACTACGATACGTTACAAGCAATTGGTAGCGAAACCAATACTAACTTAATTTTATTACCAAATTCGCCACAAGCAGGAAGTAATATGTTAAATGATATGGTGGCTAGTTTTACAGCTAGTAACCAAATTGGTGAAGCCATGAAAAATGCTAAAAAGAATAAAGGTGAATAACCATCTTTAACAGAATTTAAAATAAAAACCCTTAAGATATACTTAAGGGTTTTTTATGATTTAAAAGGATGTCTTTCCTCCCATTGTTTTATAGGATTTAAAGTTTTAACAATAAATTTTAAAGCGGTATTTGCTATAAAATTATTAGTGTGTTTCATGTAAATGTGCATGGTGTGTGGTTTAGCTCCAACAGAGCTTTTTATTTCCATCGCTGTTCTGGCATACACAATTTTTTTAAAATTATTTTCAACACCAAATCTTAACATATCATATAACATGTTTAAATACAACTGATGTTGGTGTTGTAGTTCCGGTTGATGCCCTAAAAAGTAAGTTTCTAGTGTTTGATTATTCACAATAAGCGTGTAAAATCCTACCAACTCCTTATTTAGGTAATATCCATATAGTTTAAATTGGTTTTTTAACTCTTTTTTTAAGTTAAAAAAATGTCTGTCGTGCAACACAAACGAGTTAACTTTTGCGTTATCAGACACGCACTTATATAATCTGTATAATTGTTTTGAAGCTACATCAATAGCATCTAAATCCAATTCTTTTTTTGAAATCTGTATTGCTTTTTTTAAGGCTGTTTTATAACGTCGTTTATATTTCTTTTCTAACGCTAAAATATAATTATCAATAGTGTTCCATGTTTCGGGAATATCCAACATCATATTAGGTTGCACTTGGACTTTATACAAGTGGTTTTTGGAGAAAAGTGTTTCGTGCTGATGGATATTATCTGTTTCAAAATAATCTTTAAATCCAACAATTCTGATATTCTTTTTGTGGTCTTTTTTAATCTGAATAGTAAGTAAATCTATAGCTTTAAATACAGTGTCTAAAAACGTGGATTGTGATATAGTTTCTGGATTAAAAAACAAGCCATGTTGTCCTGTATGCATTAAATTACCAACAATTAACGCATTACCTCTTACTATTTTAGCAATGATTGCTTTTCCGAAGCGTTTTAAAGCGTTATCTGATGTTTTTCTAAAGACATCTTCAATATACATCTCGACACGTTGGATAATAGCAATTCCAGCCAATACTTCATCTCTAAAAATAGCGACATAATTGGTATGTATGTTTTTTGGACACGATTGTTCAAGCGCTTTTAAAAATGGCGTTTTTAAAAACACATCATTAGTCGGTAAACTATCCCAAGATTTAGGAAGGTTGTTTACTGATTTATAAATTTTAAAATCTATCAAAAGTGCAAAGAAAAAGACTGAAAGTTACCCTATCAGTCTTTATGTTGTTTAGAACGTTACAAAAATTAAACCCAACCTGCTATGATGCTTCCCATAATAGCTAAGGTTACAATCCAGTAACCTGCATTGATAAAAATGTATTTCCAGCTTTTACGCTCAAATAATGCATTTATAGCAATAATAGGTAACACAAAAAATACTCCTGCCATCCCACCATGTAAAGCTCCATGTTTAAATGATCTATATTTTCCACTCCATTCTGCCATAAACGCTTTAGTAGTTTCTCCGTCCATTTGTCCTTCAGTCATACCATAAACACCTGTTTCATGTATCACTAAAAACATAGTAAAAAATGATAATAACACTGATAATAAAATAGACACACCAAAGATAACAGCCATATTACCGCCTTTCATTTTGTCTTCTGTCATTTCTGCTTCACGCATCCATGCAATTCCAAAAAGTTTTGGATTATACCATAAAAACCCTAAGATAATAGGTACAATTGCTGCCACCAAAATGGCATAAATATTAAATCCTTCCATAATTAAAAATTTTAGTTAGTAATTTTTAAATGTACAAAAAAACCGCTAAGGTTGTATTTAGCGGTTTGATAATAAGTGTAATATGCTTATGCAATTGCTTTAGCTTCTGCAACTAATAATTGGTTTTTATCTTCTAAAGCTTTATTTATAAAGTCATTTATAGCTTCGTTTTTATCTAATCCGTTTTCTAATAATACACCTAGAGTTATCATCGTGATAATACGCGTACCTGTTTTTTTAACAGAGGTGTTAAACAAGGGTTCCAAGTCTTTATAATCGACATCTTTAGCTAATACTTGTATTTCGGCTTTAGCTTTAGCTTGTTGGTCCTCTTTCATCCTATCATACTTTTTACCATAGGATTTGATTTGCTCTATTGCTGGTCGATTATTTTGTGGTTTTTGCTGATTTTGATTGTTGGTTTGTGCTTTCGGTTTTTGTTTAGCCCAACTATCACGTAATCCAACGGTTTTATTAAAGACTAAAGCGTCTTTTTTAGAGTCATTATCTACATTAAAATACCCTAAGCGTTGAAACTGAAACTGCTCTCCTACTTTAGCATCTGCTAAACTTGGCTCGACAAACGCTTTAATGAGTTTTAATGAGTTTGGATTAATAAACTCCATAAAGTCTTTGTCCTCGTGACTATCTGGTGCTTCATCTAAAAACAACCTATCATACTCTCTAACCTCAGCTTTTATAGCGTGTTTGATACTTACCCAATGTAATGTTCCTTTAATACGACGTTCTGTGTCTTCAGAATAGGTACAATGGACTTCGGTAATGTTTCCATTACTATCTTTTACTACGCTTTCAGCTTTAATAATATAGGCGTTTTTAAGCCTTACTTCTCCACCTAGTTTCAACCTAAAAAACTTACTGCTAGCTTCTTCTTTAAAGTCTGCTTTTTCAATATATAATTCTCTAGAAAAAGGTACTTTTCTAAATCCAGCAGATGCATCTTCTGGATTATTTTCGGCTTCTAACCACTCTTCTTTATCTTCAGGATAATTAGTAATAACTATCTTTAAAGGATCTAAAACTGCCATAACACGAGGTGCTTTTTTGTTTAAATCCTCTCTTATACAAAACTCTAAAAGCGCAACATCAATAATGTTGTCTCGTTTTGCAACACCAGCTGTTTCTACAAATTTTCTAATTGCAGCAGGTGTATACCCACGACGTCGTAAACCAGAAATGGTTGGCATACGTGGATCGTCCCAACCATTGACAATACCATCTTCTACTAGCTTAAGTAGCTTACGCTTACTCATAATAGTATAACTGAGGTTTAAACGTGCAAATTCGCGTTGTTTAGGAAGCATTGGATACTTGTTCTTAGCATAAGTATATACTTGCTCTTTAAACCAATCGTAAAGTTCTCTGTGAGGCTTAAATTCTAATGAGCATAAACTATGCGATATTTGCTCTATATAATCGCTTTCACCATGTGTCCAATCGTACATTGGATACACACACCAATCGTTACCAGTTCTGTGGTGGTGCTTTTTTAGTACACGATACATAATCGGATCACGCATTAACATATTTGGATGTTGCATGTCGATTTTTGCACGTAAAATATGTTCGCCTTCTTCAAACTCACCATTTTTCATTCTCATGAATAAATCTAAGTTTTCCTCTACGCTTCTATTACGATACGGTCCATCAACTCCTGGTTGTGTTGGTGTCCCTTTTTGCTCTGCCATAGCTTCTGAAGATTGCGAATCTACATAAGCTTTTCCATCCTTTATCATATTTACAGCCCAATCAAACAAAATTTGAAAGTAGTCTGACGAGTATAACTCGTTAGCCCATTTGTAACCTAACCAAGCAATATCTTCTTTGATAGCATCTACATATTCCTGCTCTTCTTTAGCTGGATTGGTATCATCAAAACGTAGGTTTACAGGCGCATTATACTTTTCTCCTAAACCAAAACTAATCCCAATAGCTTTAGTATGACCAATGTGTAAGTACCCATTTGGTTCTGGTGGGAAACGAAAACGCAGCTTACTTTGGTCTAAACCATTAGCTAAATCTTCTTCTATAATTTGCTCTAAAAAATTGAGTGATTTTTTATCTTCAGACATACATCTATATTTTATTGATTTTTGCTATTAATCAATACTTTTAATTGGATGTAAAATTAGTTATTTTTAGTTGAAATGAATTCGACTTAGATTTAAAAATTAAATACAGATGATTTTTAGGTATTTTTGCTGAAATTATGTTGTGATGGGAATTATAAAAGTTGAAAATATACGAGTTTACGCGTATCATGGTTGTTTAAAAGAAGAAACTAAAATTGGTAGCGATTACAAGGTTGATTTAAAAGTCACTGCCGATTTACAAAAAAGTGCCTCTTCAGATCAACTAGCAGATACTGTAGACTATGTGTTTTTAAATAGAGTAGTGGTTGAAGAAATGGCAAAACCAAGTGCACTTTTAGAACATGTTGCCAAACGTATTTTAAACCGAATATTTAAAGAAGACCAATTAATTACTGTGGCAACAGTTGCGGTAAGCAAGATCAATCCTCCTATTGGTGGTGATGTACAAATGGTTACCATAGAATTAACTGAAAAAAGAAAAGTAGGTACGAAGTAGTGTAAAAAGCTAAATATTTTTATATTTGCTCCTCAATAATGGCGTCGTGGCCGAGTGGCTAGGCAGAGGTCTGCAAAACCTTGTACAGCGGTTCGAATCCGCTCGACGCCTCTAAGAAACCTTCAACGAAAGCTGAAGGTTTTTTTATTTATAAATTTTAAGAAAATTTAAAGTAAGATAAGTACAGCGATTCGACAGTTTTATTCGACGCCTCTAAGAAACCTTCAACGAAAGTTGGAGGTTTTTTTATTTGTAAATATTTAGATTTCTTACTACGTAGGAATTTATTAATTAAACCAAACCGCATAACGTTGTCGTCTTAACTCTAACGCTAAAGCTTCTTCCATTTTTAAAGCGTCTGCTCTAGTTGCTATTGGACCAATATGATTGTATAAACTTGGTCTTAGATAACTACCATACTTCTGGACAATGTTTGACGATAGTTTATGTCCTTTTTTATTCCTGTAGCCTGTTTTGTGTTGTAAAAAACGCTCTTTTGGTGTTTTACTGGTCATACCAACATATAAACACTCTAACACACCATTAAATTGTGGGTTTGCAGCTCTAAATCTAGCATGCTCTGTATATACTTTTTTCTTGAGTTCTACAACGTAAATATGGTATTGCGTTTTTGGCATATTACTGTGTTATTCTCTAACAAAATAATCAATAATAACCAGTATAGCTATACTAATTAACCCAATAGTAAACAATAATGATCCGTATGGCCAATGCTGAATTTTAAATAGTATACCTAAACCTACACATCCAATACTAAATGCTGCTACAACATAATACATATATTGAAAACCAAAACTAATCTTAAATTTTCTATCAGTGATATACACAGTACCTTCATTAACAAACCACCAACCAAATAATAATGCTAATAGGATATTAAAAACTAAAGGTGGTAGATATAAGTGAAAAATTTTTGTACCATAAATTAAACACCATAAAATTACAATTGCTAGCTTAACATAGTCCATACTATTCTTCTGCGCTTTTAGAAAAAAACGGATAGGATAAAATATCAAAATTCCGACTATTGCACTACTAATTAATACATTAGAGTAAGGCCAATGCATGATTTTAAATAGCGCGCCAATCAATAAAATCGAAAGACAAATACGAAGTATTAAACTGAATTTTTTAGACTGAGAATTATCCAAATATATAAGAGTTATAAAGGATTAATTTGCTCTAATTTTTCTTTAAGTTTTTCTTTTTCTTCAGGGAAAAATCCTTGAACTAATAATAGAAGACCAAACCCTAAAATTACTAATGCAATAATCTTTTTAGTTTTAAAAATAAGTCTAGGTGTTAATTTATTTTTAAGACGTTTTGCAATAGCTATCTTTACTAAATCTGTTAAAGTATAAGCAATTAACATGGTACTTATAAACACAATAACACCATTTTCTGAGGTCGTTATAGTGTTAGCTAATACTATAAAACCTAACCAACCTAATAACACACCTATGTTAATAAAATTAAGTAGAAATCCTTTAAGGAAGAGTTTTCCGTAACCTTTTCTAATTTCTATTTTATGATATTCTCTAACTATAGATCTAAAGGAACGCGATGTTTTTATAAAAGTAATAATACCATATATAACTAATAAAACACCTCCGAAAATTACAAAATTGGGATCTTTTTCTATTTTACCAACTAGTTTTTCTGTACTAAAATAAGCGATAGTAATAAATAAAATATCTGCCAAAATAACACCTGCATCAAAAATTAGTGCGCTTCTTGCACCTTTAGTAGCACTAGTTTCTAATAAAACGAAAAAAACAGGTCCTACGGTAAAAGATAATAGTATACCTAATGGAATTGCTTTAAGAATATCGTCTAACATGAATTATTTACATACGTGAATTACAAAGTAAAGAAAATATTTATTTAACACGTAAGTAGATAGTATATAAAATAAAAAAGCTTCAAAATAAATTTGAAGCTTTAAATCGTTTTTTTGATATAGTATTTATTGATTTTCTTTTATTTCTATACGTCCACCAAAGGTTTGTTTTTTATTTACTGTTTCTGGATTTCCATAAATATAAATATCTCCTCCAGCTGTAATACGTGCATCCACTGTATTACTTGCTTTAACCTCAGCTTCACCTGCTGCTCTAATTTTAACAGTCGTATTTTTGGTTTCAAACGCACGACCTTCATAAATACCTCCTGTATTAAGTGTAATATTTTGGGTGTTAGCTTTTCCTCTAGTTTCTATTATTCCGCCAGAAACAGCTCTTATATTAACTGTATCGACATCTAAACCTACTATAATTGAAGCACCTTCTTGTGCACGCAACTCTATAGTATCTTGCTCAATTAACTCGTTACCCACAATTATTGAACCCTCATTAGCATCAATAGTCTTTAAGTCTGTATAATGTACAGCTACAAATGTTTTGGTACCATCAAAACTACGATCTAGTTTCATACGTACTTTTAAAGTGTTGTTTTTTATAATAATTTCAACATCATCAACATCTTCACCTGTAATCATCACTTTATTTTCATCTGACTTAACAAGACTTACTTTAATTAAATCAAAGACTTTAACTTTATTAAAATCACCTACGTTTTTATTTTTTGGATTTTGAGCGACTAAAATAGTGGTGGTTAAAAATAATACTGCAACTAATAAATGTTTCATTGTAAAAGAGGTTTGTGTTGTAGTAAAGAGGATTCTTTTTTTGATTTGTTACAGTTTTATTATTTCTCGATACTATTTTCTGGTTTTTAAGCAGAAAATCACTCGAACTAACATTGGTTTATTTATCTGTTGCAACACTAACAGCTGTTCCTGTTACTGAAACGTAAAAATAAGAGCCTTGTACAGTTTCAATATCTACAGAAATACCAACAACTGCATTTGCATTTAAATTACTTGCATTAGTTTGTAGCTCTTGAAACGCATGTTCTTTAGCATCATCTATTACTGCTTTGGTAATGTCTTTATTTTTCTCTGTTTTAAAAGAAAATTTTGTTTTCATCTCAAAAGAAGTTCCTGTTATAATACCTTTATATTCAATTATTCTAAAGCCTTCTATTGAGTTTGTAGTTGTAAGTATCATGTTATTTTGTTTTATTTTATTAGTTGAAAATTTTTATAAATTGTTACAATTGTAATAGTAATCGATACAATTCTCCTTAGTTAAATTACTAGAACTAACTGGACTGTAATAACTATTCTTCGTGTTTCCCTATTAATTCAAAATCCAGATGACGCTTGACTAAATCTGCTTGTTTTACTTTAACAACAACCTCATCACCAAGCTGGTACATATTTTTTGTTTCGCGTCCTATTAAAGCAAATTGATCTTGATCAAAGTCATAATGATCATCTTTTATATCTCTAATTCTAACCATTCCTTCGCATTTATTAGAAATAATCTCAACATAAATTCCCCAATCAGTAACACCAGAAATAACACCAACAAATTCTTCGTCTTGATGGTCTTGCATAAATTTGATTTGCATGTATTTAATCGAGTCACGTTCTGCTTTAGTAGCTAGATATTCCATGTTAGAAGAGTGTTTACATTTTTCTTCATACACCTCTGCATTGGCAGATTTTTCTTTATCTAAATAGCGTTGTAATAAACGATGCGCCATCACATCTGGATAACGTCTAATTGGTGATGTGAAGTGACTATAATAATCAAACGCTAAACCGTAATGTCCAATATTATCTGTTGTGTATTCTGCTTTAGACATCGTACGAATTGCTAATGTATCAACCAGATTTTGCTCTTTTTGACCTTGTACATCTGATAATAATTTATTTAAAGAAGCAGCAATATTATCTCGACTTTTAAAATTTAATTTATGTCCAAATCTGGCTACAACACCTTGTAAGGCTGCAAGTTTACTTTCGTCTGGTTCGTCATGTACACGATAGACAAACGTTTTTGGTGGCTTCATTTTAGAGACAAACTCGGATACTTTTTTGTTGGCAAGAAGCATAAATTCTTCAATTAACTTATTAGCATCTTTACTGGTTTTAAAATGAACACCTACTGGATTAGCCTCTTCATCTAAAGAGAATTTTACTTCTACTTTATCAAAACTTATCGCTCCATTACGCATGCGTTTACTACGCATTTTCTTAGCTAATTCATCTAATTTTAAAACAGCATCTGCTATGTTTTGATCAGTTTTATAAGGTTTACCTGTTAACGATACCTCTTGAGGAATCTCATTAGTACCAGACTCTATAATAGCTTGAGCTTCTTCATAAGCAAATCTAGCATCACTATATGTAACTGTACGACCAAACCATTGGTCTTTAATTTCGGCTTTATCATTTATTTTAAATACTGCAGAGAAGGTATATTTTTCTTCATGTGGTCGTAACGAGCATGCTCCATTAGAGAGTATTTCTGGTAACATAGGTACCACACGATCTACTAAATATACTGAGGTTGCGCGCTCATACGCTTCATCATCTAAAACAGTTCCTTCTTTTAAATAGTGTGATACGTCTGCAATATGGATACCTATTTCATATAAGCCATTATCTAAAACTTCAAATGATAAGGCATCATCAAAATCTTTAGCATCTTTTGGATCTATGGTAAAGGTTAAATCTTTACGCATGTCGCGACGTTTTGCAATTTCTTCTGCTTTAATATCTAAATCTATAGTATTTGCATAGTCTTCTACTTCTTTTGGAAATTCGTATGGTAAACCGTATTCTGCTAGTATAGCGTGTATTTCGGTATTATGTTCTCCAGCTTTACCTAAAACTTTAATCACTTTTCCATTTGGTGAATCGGCTTTTTCTGGCCAATCTTCCATAGTAACTACTACTTTGTCGCCATCTTCAGCTTTTAATGTTTTATTAATTGGTACAAAAATATCTGTTTGCATTTTATTACCATCAACCACTACAAAAGCAAAATTTTTGTTTTTATGTATTTGGATAATACCAACATATTCGGTTTTTGCACGTTTGATAATATTAGTTATTTCTCCTTCTAACTTACCACGTTTTCTACGTTTATACACATATACTTCAACTTCGTCACCATTTAATGCTTTATTAACATTGTTAGATGCTATATAAATATCATCTTCAAACGCATCACAAATAACATAACCGTTACCACGTTGTGCAGCATCAAAAATACCTGTGTGATACTCGGTATTTAGAATAGCTTTAAACTTACCACGATCAACTTGTTCAATTTCTTCTTTTGAAGCAAGTTTAGCAAGTGTTTTTATAATTTGGTTTCTGCTACTAGCATCATTAACACCAAGTTTAGCAGCTATTTGTTTATAATTAAAGGATTGGTTTCTATCTTTTTTTAAAATACTTAGAATAGTATTTGTTAGGTTGGAAATCTTATTATGAGATGGTTTCCTTTTTTTCTTTTTTGTCATTTAAATTGTAATCTATTGAATTTCTAAAGTTAACTGAAATTCTGTTATTTTCTAACTTAATATAGGAGGAGAGAAGGTATTAAGTTTATGCAAAGCTACGCTTTTAATATTAAATCAAAATTAAAGTATCATTAACTTTAAATTTTAGACTTATTCACATTTATATTATATATCATTTATTTCTTTTAAAAAATTTGAAAAATAATGATGATGATTATTGCTTGTTAATAGCGGTATAACTTTTTATTATTTTACTTTGAATTAATAGTTAGACTGTTCTATTAACATCTTATTAGTTAGTTAAATCTCTTATTTTAAAGCATATTAAGTATGCTGTTAACAATTGTTAATAATAGCTATTAACGGTATAATTTTAATAAGTAATTTAAAAATTACTGTGTATTAAACTCTTTTTTATGCTTATAAATGACTAAAAAGTAAAGACTAACTTTTTTGGTAGTTAATAATTAATTTTAGTTTGTAAAAAAGAAACTATAATCCTAATAAAAGTTTTAAAAAAGAATAAGAAGATATTAACAAGTAATGAATATTTAAACCAAGAGAAGTTAACAATCTACAGAAGCACTTTAATTTTAAAACTAAAAACAAAATTAATTTTTATGAATAAGTTACCTTGTATTAGTTATTAATACTTGTAAGCAATTATTAACTTTGAAGTCTAAACAACACACTACTACAATGAAAATAGCAATAGGAAACGATCACGCAGGTACAGACTATAAATTTGCAATCGTTAAACATTTAGAAGCCAAAGGAATTACTGTTACTAACTACGGAACAAACGAAAACAGTAGTGTAGATTACCCAGATTTTGTACATCCAGTAGCTACAGATGTAGAAAACAAAGCTGTAGATTACGGAATCTTAATATGTGGTAGCGCTAATGGTGTTGCTATGACAGCAAATAAACATCAAAAAGTAAGAGCTGGTGTATGTTGGACTAAAGAGATTACCGAATTAACCAGACAACATAATAACGCTAATATTATTTGTATACCAGCACGTTATACAGCTGTACAACAAGCAATAGCAATGGTTGATGTGTTTTTAGAGACTACTTTCGAAGGAGGACGTCATCAAAATCGTGTGGATAAAATACCTTTAAGCTGTTAGACAATGGGTCATTCGCACTCACATAACCACTCTCATGATCATGGAGATTTAAAAGGTCGTAATCTTTTAATTTCTATCTTTTTAAATATACTTATTACTGTTGCTCAAGTAATAGGTGGAATACTTTCTGGTAGTTTAGCCTTATTAAGTGATGCTTTACATAATTTTAGTGATGTCTTATCTTTAATAGTAAGTTATGTTGCAGACAGATTATCTAAACGAAAAGCTTCTTTAAATAAAACCTTTGGCTATAAACGTGCCGAAATACTTGCAGCTTTTATCAATGCAGCAACTTTAATAATTGTTGCAGTATTATTAATTATTGAAGCTATAGAGCGTTTTCAAAACCCACAAGATATTGAGAGTAATTTAGTAATCTGGTTATCTTTAATCGCTATTTTAGGTAATGGCTTTAGTGTGTTACTTCTTAAAAAAGACAGCAAATCTAACATGAATATGCGCAGCGCTTACCTACACTTATTAACAGATATGATGGCAAGCGTTGCAGTATTTATAGGTGGATTACTAATGAAGTACTACCAAATTTATTGGGTAGATAGTGCCTTAACTTTAGCAATAGCATTATACTTAATTTATATGGGCTTTGATTTGTTAAAAGCCTCCACTAAAGTATTGATGTTGTTTACTCCAGACGAGATACCTGTAGATGAGATTGTAAAAGAGATTAACGCTTTCGCGGAAATTAAAAACGTTCATCACATACATGTGTGGCAATTAAATGAAGATGAAATACATTTTGAAGCACATATCGATTTTGAAAACGATATAACTTTATCAGAGTTTGATAGTATTTTACATAAGGTTGAAGACTTATTATATGATAAATTTGAAATTAATCACGTTAATATCCAACCAGAGTATGATAAGGATGATGCTAAGGATGTGATTGTTCAAGACTAATAATTACTTTGAAAAAGCAGGAATCTCTTGAATTAAAGAGATACGTCACTTCGAGTGAAATTCTTTTTTAAGAATTTTGTATCGAGAAGATTTAAAAGGTTCTCGATACAATTCTCCTACGTCGAATCACTCGAACTGACGAAATAATATATATATGCTAAATATTATAGTAAAAACCTTTCAAGAATTTACAACACAAGAGTTGTACGACCTACTTCAACTACGTAGTGAAGTATTTGTAGTCGAGCAAAATTGTGTCTATCAAGATATTGATAATAAAGATCAAAACGCATTACACGTAATTGGTTTTAAAGACAACAAAGTTGTGGCTTACACACGACTTTTTAAACCAGGTGATTATTTTGAATTAGCAAGTATTGGTCGAGTAGTGGTTGCAAAAAATGAAAGACACCACAAATATGGTTATGATATTATGAAAGCGTCTATTGACGCTATAAAAACATATTATAACGAAACTAAAATTAAAATTTCAGCACAATGTTACCTGAAAAGCTTCTATAATAATTTAGGTTTTTTTGAAGTAGGAGAGCAGTATCTTGAAGACGGAATCCCTCATGTGGCGATGATTAAAAATTAATCTTCTTTACCAACATAAGTCACTAAAATCTCGACACGTCTATCAAATTTTGGGTCTCCACCAAGTGGGAATTTACGACGCATACCAACATATTTCATACGTTTTTTATCCACACCTTTTTTAGCTAAATAATCATAAATATATTTAGCTCGTGCAACAGATAAGTTTCGTTTTTTTGTCTTTTTATCAATTGCATCGCGACTCATTTGTGTACAACACACATGACCTTGAATGGTAAAATAAATATTCTTTTTGTCTACTAATAACTTTGCTAAATTTTCTAATGTTTTTTTAGACTCTGGAGTAACATAACTATAACTGGTTTTAAAATATATTTTATCTAAAATAATTTTATCCCCTTTTTTTATAGTGCCTTTAGCAATGTCTTCAGTGGTAACTTTTTTCTTCTCTTTAGGTTCGTCTTTTTTTATTTCAGTAACCTCAACCGGTTTTTTCTCTGGTTTTTTTTCTTCTGTTTTAGGGGTAACTATAATTTCTACTTTACGGTTTAATCCTCTTATTTTATGGACTTCTTCTTCGTTTAATACCTTTAATAATATTTCACCTTTACCATTGACGTTGGTAATTAAACTTTCATCAATTCCGTAACCAGAAAATAACTCTTTAATAGTGTTAGCTCTATTCTGAGATAACTCTAAATTATAGTCGTTAGAACCACGATCGTCACAAAATCCATAAATAGATATTTTTTGAATAGGAATGGTATCTAAGCTAGAAATAAACAATAGAATTCTGTTTTCCTCTGTTAAAGGGACGTCATATTCGTCTGTGTTAAAATATACATCATGAGTTAATTCGTTTTGCGAAAAAACCATAGATGTACTAAGTAATATGAAAAGTAATAGATGTTTCATAACTTTAAACTAACATTAAATATACCAAAAATAAAATTTGTTAATTTTTTTCTGATATTTTAGTTTAAATATCTGTTGTATTTTGAAGGATTTGAGAGTATTTCAGTAGCTGTTTTAATAGCCTCATTATTGGTTTTGTAATACTCATATAAACCTTCTCTGTAGACATAACGCTTAACAATTTCTTCAGTTAATAAATTTATTAATTGCTTTTTGTTATCCTCGACTGCTTTAGCTTTAGAGTTATCTAAATTAGTAATTAATGTTTTGTAATCTCTATTGATATCATCATCAAGGTTTTCGGTTTTAGAGACTTCTAACGCTTTTTTGAAGGCTTTTTCAGTTTCGGTTTCAAATTCGAAACCTGTTGTGTTTAAGTAGTTTTTAAACGCATTAAAATCTGAATCTGATAGTTTAAAAGTAGAAATATCATCAACTTTATTAGAGTAATAATATTTAGTCGCATAGTCAAATATACTTTGACTGTTTAGAATAGCATCTGTAATAGCTGTGTTTTTAGTAACCTCAACCGCTTCGTCTGGAAAGACTCCACCACCATCAAATACTTTTCTTCCATTTTTGGTTTTAAACGCGTTATAATTTTCTTGCTTTACTCGTACTGCATTTCCATTTTCATCTCTATTCCAATAATCTAACGCTTGGATGCATCGTCCAGAAGGCGTGTAATATCTAGAAATAGTTACTTTAAGCTGTGTACCATAGGTTAGTTTTTTAGGACGTTGTACCAATCCTTTACCAAAACTTCTAGAACCCACAACAACAGCACGATCTATGTCTTGAAGTGTACCTGCAACAATTTCTGAAGCGGAAGCGCTACGACCATTAATTAAAACTACTACAGGAATCTCTGTATCGACAGGTTCTTTTTTTGTGTAATAGGTTTTATTGTATTTTTTTACTTTGGATTTTGTGGTTACTACCAATTGACCCTTAGGCACAAAAAGATTAACCACATTTACAGCTTCGTTTAATAATCCTCCGGGATTACTTCTTAAATCCAAAATAATTTGTTTAGCACCTTGGGCTTTTAAATCTTTTAATGCATAACCTGTCTGCAGTGACGCTTTGGTATTAAACTTTTGAAGGACGATGTATCCCGTTTTATCGTCAATCATAGAAAAATGTGGCACAGCGTCAATCTCTATTTCAGATCTTGTAACTGTTGCTGTATTGGTTTTTCCTTGACGTTTGTAAGTCACTTTTAAAGCAGAATTTGGCGCACCTTTTAACAAGTTAGACGCATCACCATCATATCCAGAAACAGTTACTCCATCTACAGCAATAATCTCATCTCCAGCTTTTAATCCAGCTTTATCAGCAGGATACCCTTTATAAGGTTCAACAACTACAAGCTTGTCTTTTAAGGTTCTAATACGTGCTCCAACACCAGTATAATCTCCTGTACGACGTATACGTTCTGCTTCAACATCTTGCTCGTTGTAAAATTTAGTATATGGATCTAAATCGTTTAACATGTTTTTAATGGCATTATCCATTAAATCTGCAGGATTAGTTTCGTCCACATAGTTCATATTCAGCTCTTTAAAAAGCGTAGTAAATATCTCTATTTGTTTAGCAATTTCAAAAAAATCGTTCTTAAAAGCGGTTCCTGTAAATAGGATAGTGACAGCAAATATTGGAATTAAAATGCGTCGTTTTAGTAAGTGTTTCATTTGTAATATGTGTTTCTTGAAAGTCTTAAAAAAGTAATTTAAGACTTTACAATTTGGTCTTTAAATTTAGATAGTAGTGTCTTTATTTTAGCATCAACTAGCTTAAAATCTGGCATGTCTTTACTAATATATAAAATCATAAGCGTACAATGGTCAATATTATTGTCTATTAACATAGTTTTATTTAGTCGGTAACCCTCTCTAAGCAATCTTTTTATGCGATTTCTATCCACCGCTTTTTTAAAATAACGTTTACTAACAGACACACCAACTTTTAGAGCATCATCATTTTTTAAATAGACCATCCGCAAAGGATATGCCGAAATGGATTGACCCTCTGCAAACAATTGCTCAATTGCTTTTTGGCTTTTAAGCTTGTCGTGTTTGTTAAACGTGAAGCGCATGAAGATTTAATTATTTAAAACCTTATTTTTTAATCGTTCTTGAAGCTCTACTAATTTACTTTCAAGGTCATGCAATCTGTCGTAAACATCTATTGGTTCTGGCATTTGCTTAGAGGCAAACATAGTCACATACCAAATTTCCATGATATCTTCTGCGTCTATGGTGTATGTTGGATAGTTACCATCTTTGTTATCGCTTTTTAAAATGAGTTTACCACGCTCTTCAATACGGTTAATCACACGTTTTAAAACAATACCATCGTTTTTACTAACAATAACATAAACACGACCATCTTTAACATCGTTTAAATCTTCGACATACTTTCCAAAAACTAAATCACCATCAAAAAAAGTACGCACCATAGAGTTGCCTTGCACTTCAAAACATCTAAAGGTCCCATTGTTTAATTGTGGCATATTAAAAGAGGGTAAGGTTTCGATAAACTCACTATCTCCATAACCATCTAAATAACCAGCTCTAGCTTTTACAGGAACGTAAACAACGTTTTCTTCATTCTCTTGATTAACAGAAATCACTTGAGGGACTCCAGAATATGTTTGAATCTGTGCTACATCCTGCTTTAGCATCACCTCACTTTTACCAAATAAATAGTCTGGATTAATATTAAATTCTTCAATAATAGCACTTAATACATCATAACCAGGTTTTGTTTTTTTACGCGTACCATCCTCTTGTGGGCGACCATTAACAATACTATCTATAGTGGTTCCTGTAACACCTATACGTTTAGAAAACGCATAATTATTAAGCTTAAAATGGTTAATTATTGCTGTAATTTTTTCATCTATTTGTTTCATAGCCTAAAAAATAAAGAGGTTAACACTTTTTACAAAATTTATTGTAAAATGTTTGTTTTAATTTGTAAAATGTTGTATTTTTGTCTCGTTAATGAACTGCTAATATACAAAATTATCTAAAAATCAAACATTTGTATAAATATTAATTAACAAATTATAGATTTTTAAAAGTTATTTTCTTTAAAAATTAAATATTAGCTCAACCATTCAACAAA
Source organism: Olleya sp. YS (assembly GCF_029760915.1). Lineage (NCBI taxonomy): Bacteria > Pseudomonadati > Bacteroidota > Flavobacteriia > Flavobacteriales > Flavobacteriaceae > Olleya > Olleya sp. YS. Next base: position 1,124,806 of record NZ_CP121685.1, read on the forward strand.
ATGTTAGAATGACTCAAATTTTTATGTCTTAAGTAATTAAGGCTTGATTAAGGTAAACCTGTTAGAAAAGCGAAACGATAACAGCGTTCTTAATTGAACCAATATTAATTAAATAAACATTAAAAAAATGAGTACAAAAATTAAACAGAATCTATTTAGATTCGTCACTTTACGTAACCCACAATTAATTGATGAAAAACAAAACCATAAGGGATTTGTGTTTCATCCAGACGAAAATTCAAGTCTTTTTTTTCAAGCTATTGATGGTGTAAAAGAAGATGAAAAAAATCAAGTTTTAGAAAGTGTTAGTAGAGAATTTAACGGTTTTAAAACCAGAAAAGAGGTTAAAGAGATTAACCAAAAATTATATGTTTTCTCTTCTTGGTTAATGCGTAACAAAAACCACTTAACGTTTCAGTCTATTAAAGAAAATGCTAATGGTGTTTTACCATTAAACAAAGAAAAAAAAGAAGATCTTTTAATTTGGGATAATTTAATAAACCAAACCATTACCAAGCAATCTGTATATGTTAGAGAGGCATTAATACAGGTGTTAATAGCTAATCAGTTTTTAAACGCGTTCATCAAATTTTCTGAAGGGTTAGAAGGCGATATTGTCTTTACAGAAGATCAAGACCAAGACTTTGTAAGACGCGCTAATGCTAGTGTTGTATTATCTAAAGCATTATTTACAAGTGCTACAGTTACAGAAGCACCAAAAACAGTTTCTTCAGCAGCTTTAAAAAGCTTAGAAAACACTAATGATGTCGCTATTGCTAAATATCAAAACGGTAATTATAAAGTGTTAATTGAAGCGTTAAAACCAATAGAAGTTAAATACAACAAAGAACAACAAAAAGCTTACAAAACTGCTTTAAATGAGCATAATAAGGTTGTAGAGCAATTAATAGCAGAAGCAGAGCCAGTTATTACAGAGGAAACAGATCCTAAAACAGGAGAAACAGTTAGGGTAACCACTTATCCTGATTTGAAACTTCCAAAATTCGAGTTTAGTAAAGTAGAAGCTATAACAACAAGTTATTTAGAAGGTAAATTATCGGATACGTCTTTGTTACTTTTTAATACAGAGCAGTTAGATGTTTATGACTCTTTTGAAGAAGTAAACCAAGCCTTAAAAGCTAAGATAAAAGCAAATAATCAAATTATTTTTAGTAAATCCTCTAAGCAGTCAAAACAAGTAAAAATAGGAGGTGTAGTAACACAAATTAATAGTAAAGTTCCTCTATTAGACTATAATATTCCGCCTTTAATGGAATTACATCCTAGTGGTTCGGTAAGTACGTTTATGGTGTTTTATAATGTGGTAGAACCAGCACAAATTGCTAGTATTAACTACACTATAAACTTCCCAGACGGAACAACAGATACAGACACAGGATTTAGTATTGTGCCAACATCAAATAATATGGTAAGGCTTTTCCCTAACGGAACAACGTATCCTTCTGGAGTAGAAAATTATACCATTACTGGAGAGATTACATTACAATCTGGCGAAAAATACAGCTTTACACAAGTTGTAAACTTAAAGTCTAGATTTAACATGGGCAACTTCCAATTGGTGGGTTCAGGCACTCAAACCTCAGATGATAATCGTATTTACGGAGTCACTAATTTAGGTATTGCAGATTTTAGACGTGTCGAGCAAGAAGTGTGTTGTTATGTACCTGGAGAAGTGTCGCATATAGAAAATGTGATGGCTCGAGAATATAAAGAGCGTGCAACAAGAAGCCTAACAAGTTCTGAAATTACAACAGAACGTACAGACGAAAAAGAGAGAGAAAACTTAACAGATACCACGACTACAGATCGTAACGAAATGCAAAGCGAAGTCGCTTCTGTCCTTAACGAAGACCAAGCACAAGCTTATGGCGCAAGTGCTTCTGTACATGGAGGAACTGGAGATTGGGGATTCAATGCTGGAGGTTATGCAGATTTCTCATCATCAAACTCAACTTCAAATTCTAATAGTCAAGCGTTAACACACGCACAAGAAATTACAGAGCGTGCAATGGAGCGTATTGTGTCTAAAACACAAACCAAACGTACGTCGCGAATTTTAAAAGAGTTTGAAGAAAACAACAAACATGGTTTTGATAATACAAAAGGAGCAGAACATGTTACTGGAGTATATCGTTGGGTTGATAAGATTTATAAAAATAAATTAATCAATTACGGTAAGCGTTTAATGTATGAGTTTGCAATACCAGAGCCAGCACGGTTTTTAAAAGACGCCATTTGGAAAAATATAGAGAATGACCAAGAGGTCGATTCAGTTATAGTTTTACCAGAGCAGCCAATCCATCCAAGTGATTTAGGTGTAGGGATTTCAAGCTCTTCAGATTTAACCGAAGATAATTATCAATTTTATGCATCAGAATATAATGCTGAGGTTGATGCTCCTCCACTTACAACTCAAACCATTGGTTGGGAGCATGCCTTTTCTGTTCAAGACAAAAGTAGTATGGCAAGAAGTAACTCTACATCATTAGATATACCTAAAGGTTACTATACAACTAAATGGGGTTTTGCCCAAACTGGGAAGCAATACAGTAGCGCAAATTGGGGAATATCAGTAGGAAATGATCATCATGTAGGTGTTGCACACTTTGAAAAACAAATTGAAAGAGATATAGATTCATTTACTGAAAAACTTCCAATATCAATTTATACAGATAGATATTGGGGAGGAACAGTAACCGTTACTGTTAACCTAGAACGTTCTGACGAACTACTTCAACAATGGAAAAACGAAACCTATAATGCAATTATAAATGCATATAACGACCGTTTAAGAGAGTACAACGATGCTATGGTAGCCAACGAAGTACAACCAACAGACGATAAGTATAAGTTAACGTTTAACCCATTACACAACCGTAGCTTAGAGAAAAAAGAAATTAAGCGAATTGCTACAGAATTATTGATAGAGCAATCTAAAGTCTCTAAAAATAATTACAATAGCGATGAGGTTGCTAAAGTTTCTAAAAACGAAATGTTTGAAAACCATGCAGCAACTGTTAAATTCTTTGAGCAAGCATTTGATTGGGAGATTATGGCATACACATTCTATCCATACTTTTACGCAGATGAAAGCGATTGGAAAGACCTGTTCCAGCAGCAAGATGCAGCAGATCCATTGTTTCAAGCCTTTTTACAATCTGGTATGGCAAGAACCGTTGTGCCTGTTAGACCAGGATTTGAAGACGCAGTAAATTGGTACATGACAACTGGCGAGATCTGGAACGGACAAGGACTAGTGGTTGATCAAGATGACGATTTATACGTGTCTATTGCAGAAGAAATGCAAACTATAGAAGGTGAGGTAGAAGGTACTTGGGAGACACGTCTACCAACAAACCTAACAGTACTTCAAGCAGGATCTATAGGTCTTAATGTAGAGGGCTTACCATGTAATACAGATTGTAACGACTTTAGGTTGTTTGATTCTGATGGTGAAGAAATCTTGGATGAGAATAACCAGTCTTTTACTAACCCAATAGAGCAAACCAATGCACTATTAGGTGTAACAGAACCAGAAACCACTACTGAAACTAGATAATGTTTAGTGTTGTCCTTTTTTAAGGACTAGCAATTAATCCGCCTTACCTGTCATTACGAGGAGAGCAACGACGCGGTAATCTCATAATAGATATTATCAGTAAAAGCTAACCTCAATTATTTCTCTTAGGTTAATAATCCTAAGAGAAACCAGGTAAGGTGTGTTTAATTGTAAACTAAACTAATGTTTAACAATTAAAAACAAAAACAATGAGTAATACATTTCAATTTGCAGAACGGTTGGGATTTGAACCGCCTTTTGAGTTTTCAGATAGTACGATTAAAAGTATTTATAGAACAGGAGTAATTAAGTGGGATGTTTTAATAAAAGCCCTTAATGGAGACCCTTTTACTTTGAGACCTTTTTTTGGAGGACAAGAGTCTAACGTTTCAATAAGCAATAAAAGCTTAGAAGACTATCTATTATTTAGCTCAAAAAACAGACTTAAAAATATTTTTATTAATGACAGTGTAGATAAAGCCTATAAATCTGGAGAAAAAGAATATTTTTTTAAAACATTAATTTCTTCTCAATCTAATAAAATAATTAATAAGAAAAATGCTGGATATAGCTATAATATAGCTTTAGAAAATAATAGTTTTCAAAGATATCGTGTGCTTTTTCCTTTTAATGGAAGAAAAACTGAAGATACTTTACCAGATAGATATGCAATTAGTATAGAAACTGATAATTATGACGAGTTAGATGTTTTATTAAAAGACCTAAAGTTAAAATATAGTGATAAGAAAAAAGAAGAAATAAAAAAATCGTTCAATTCTTATTTTAAAGGAGCTAATGGACATCCTAATATAATAGATGGAATATATAGATTAGCTCCAAAATTTGTTATTGAAAGTAGAGGAATAGAACAATTAACAAACGATTTGTTTCTTCTCCTATCTATTCCTGTAGATGAAAACGGAACTAACGAAGAATTTGTCGTTTTGGAGATAATAAAAGCGTTATTAAAAATAACAAAAACAAATGATGAGTTTTTAGAACTTTTTCTCAAATATTTTAACGATGAACATTCTCTATTAAGTCTAATAACATTTAGACTAGATGGGCAGAATTTTAAAGAGTTTGTAACTATTATGCATAATGCTTGGAAAGACTCAAGCTATGCAGAAATAGATCCTTTAGAAAACAAGAAAGTTAAAATTACAGAAAAAAGCCCTCCTCTATTAAGTTATAATTCCAAGAATGTTATAGGGTTTCATACAGACAATGCTCAAATTAATTGGAAAAAGTCTATTAATGAGGTTGATATAGATTTAACCCTAGGTACTGGCTTGTTTGAAACCATACACTTAAAAAATTCATATAAGAGAGAAATAAAAGACACTTTTAATTACAAGTATCACCCATTTTCTCCTATTGTTATAGTAAATGCAGATAATTCGGAATTTATTTTTGAGGATAATACTCAAAAAGATCTTGGTTTTACAAAAATGCCAGTCTTTGTACTTTGCGCAGAAGACGAAACCGCTTTTTGGAAAAACGTTATAACAGCAACAGAATATGCGGTAGATATTGCAACAACATTTTCTGGAGTAGGTAATATTTTAAAAGTTGGTAGATTAGCTAAAATATTAAAAGCAGGTCACAAACTTATAGGCAAAACTAAAACAGCCACAAAAGCCATAAAAATAACAAAAACAGTTGCAGGAATAGTAGAGGTAACAAGTGGTGTTGGTAATGCTTTATTAAAATTGGCAGGAAAAAACGACACGCCTTTTGGCAGGGCAATAACTAAGTATTTATTTTATTTAGAAATGCTATCTTTAAGCGGAGAATTATCTGTAGCGCTACATGTAGCCTTAAAGAAAAGTGCAAATGACATTATTGGCTCGTCAAAAAACAGAGCAAAACTAAAAACAGAGCTAGATGGTATAAAAATTGATGATGGTAATGTAACTAGAAAATTATCTGATACAGAAATTGATGAGGTTGTTGAGCATTTAGAGGAAACTGCAGGAATGACTTTAAGAATAAGTAAGGCAAAGAATGCAGATGAATTTCTTGAAAGCGCAAAAAGATTATCTAAATTAAAGCCAGAAGAGGCATTAGGCAATTTGGGTGAAGCACTGCAGCATTTTAACCACTTTGTAAAAGACGGTAAAGTAGTAAGGGTTTCTATGGATAATTGTGTTAATGTCGTTGAACAAGTAGAACATTTTTTAAGGACAGGAAAAATTATAAAGGCACTACCTTCTGAAGCTCAAGCCATTTCTAAACTAGAAAATATATTTGGAGATATATTTTTAACATATAAATTACCTTCGCTTAAAAAAGTTATGAAAGAAGGAGACCGAGGAATTATTTATGGAGATAGAGGTTTTCCAAAGACAGGCCATGTTTTTAATGTTATAAAAAAAGATGGAGAATTATTTTATGTAGATGGACAAAATGGATTAAAAGCAAATCTTCAAGATGGTTTCACATCTTTTAAATATTTAAAAACAAATTAAATTATACTATTATGTTAACAGAACAAGAATTATTAGAAATAGCAAATAAATATATCTCTTATAAAAATGAGAAATCTGAAATTGAATTTATGATATTGGATGAGTTTACTTTAAAAAAGTCATACGGTTATATATTCTTTTATACAAGTAAGAAGTATTACGAAACAAAAGACTTTAAGTATGCTATTGCAGGAAATGGTCCATTTTTAGTAGAAAACAAAGAAGGCTTGGTTTATAAATTTGGTACAGCACGAGATACAGAGTATTATATCAAAGAATACGAAGCTGGAACATGGGTTCCTGCTTCAGATGGTATTTGGAGGTCAGATAATGAGCAATAAATATTTAAAAAGAGAAAGCTTTTCTCCAATCAGCGCTCGTCTGTGACGAGTGACGATAACAGTAAGCAAAACAACCAAAAGCTACAGTGTAATAACTGTAGCTTTTGTATTTTAGGCATTCTACGTATTTAAAACAAATTACAAAATTTAACATATTTATTGTGTAAAATGTTTGCTATTTGTTTGTAATATGTTTATATTTGTATTCGCTTTTCTAACAACGTTTACCGTTTGTTACATTCAATTCGTGTTAAGTAGAAATCCAAAAACCTAGGTTAATCCTATTCTGGTTAAGAATCATCCCGAAACGTCGGGACTAAAGTAATCTTTGGTCGAGATTTAGTCTGCTTAAAATAAAAAATTACACATATGTGTAAAACTTATCAAATACTAGCTTCGCGTTAATTTTAAAAAGCTTCCGTTTGATATAACAATTTCATATTAACTTTTTTAAAACTTAAAGCTATGAGCATAATAAGCAAAGCGCTGTCTGAGTATGGCGTAAAAGAAGTGATAGGTGCAAAAGACAACCAACGTATTATAAAATACTTTGATCAAATAGGTTTTAATGGCTCAAAGCTTAAAGACGAGACTGCTTGGTGCAGTGCGTTTGCAAATTGGGTAGCCAAAACAGCAGGTTATGAGTATTCTGGCAAATTAACCGCTAGAAGCTGGCTAACAGTTGGAGAATCTACAAATCAACCAAGTGTTGGAGATATTGTGGTGTTGTGGAGAGAAAACCCAAAAAGCTGGAAAGGTCACGTTGGTTTTTTTGTTAAACAAACCAAGTCTTATGTATATATCCTAGGAGGCAATCAACGCAACATGGTGTGCATAAAAGCCTATCCTAAAAGTCGTGTGTTAGACTATAAAAAACTCAAAAAAATAAATAGTAACTAGAGGTAATCATTATCGTTTAGACTTTGTCACGCTGAGATAGCCTGTGCTGAGCGCAGTCGAAGTATCGAAGCGTAATCTTAAAATGTTATAAACACAATTTAATAAATCTATTATGATAAAAGTTACCTCATAAAAACAACAAATAACATGGACAAAATCGTTAAATACATTTTTTGGTTATTAACGTTATTGTCTCCTGTAAATGGTGTCATGGTCACTATGGTATTTTTAATTGTGGTCGATTTTATTACAGGATCTTACGCCTCATTAAAAAATCATGTGCCTATAAGAAGTTCTAGAATTGGTCATACCATTTCAAAGTTTTTTATATACAACCTGGTCATATTAGCAGCATTCTTTTTAGAAAAACACATCGTTAACGAAGTGCCTTTTTTAAAGATTATTGCAGGTTTTATAGCCATAACCGAAATAAAATCCATTCTGGAAAACTTTAATAACATCTATGGTGTAAACCCTTTTAAAGCCTTAATCAACTTGATTAAGTTAACACCTTTAAAAGAAACCTTAGAGTCACTTACAGAAGACAAAAACGCGTCTAAAGACGCTAAAAAGTAATCTTCTTGTCATTTCTGCGACAGCAGGAATCTAAACCATTTTTAAAAGCCTAATTCCTTCCTGCTAACAACAGGAAGCAGGCTTTTATTTTCAAAAAAACAATACATAACGTCACTTCGAGTGATTTCGAGGTACTAGAAATTGTATCGAGAAGCCACAAAAATTGATCATAAAACACACAAAACAATGATAAACTTTTCAATAAAAACAGAGCGCTTACTCTTGCTAGTGATACTAGCATTAGTCATCAGTAATTTATTTTTAAAACAATGCAGCAGTTTTAAAACGCAAGAGCAGCCAACAGTAACCATAACAAAAGACACCATTTGGCAAACCAAAGTTGATACGTTTAAAGTACAAACGGTAAAATATAAATCCGTTTACGTTAATACAAAAGACACCTCACAAGTTTTAGATACTATTCCAGAAAACGAAAGCGCGTCGCTTTTTGAAGAGGCTAGAGCGTATCAAGATACGCTAAGCAATGACGATATTGATATCTACAGCTATAACCTTTTGCAAGGTAACTTATTAGACAGTCAACTGTCTTACAAACTAAAAGTACCAAGAGAAATTACGGTTACCAAAACCATAGAGCATCCTAAAACCTATAGAAGTGGTCTATATATGTTTAGCGAAGTTGGTGGAAACCCACAAACCCTTGACAACCTTAGTTTAGGCTTACAATACAACCGTAAAGGAAAATGGTTTGCAAGCTACAGAGTTAATTTAAGCCAAATACAAAACCCAACACATAATGTAGGTGTTGGTGTAAGGGTGTTTAAATAAGCTTACTCCCAACTATGACTAAAGTCATATTTTAAAACCAAAGTTTCCCATAACTTTAATACTATTAAACACTTGATTATGGGAAACTTAAACGTTACAATACTTACTAAGAAAAAAGATAAAGCCAATTATATCCATCAACTCTCTAAAGATCTAGAAGCATTAGAGATTATGATTAAAAACAACATGATTGAAAAAGCACCTTTGCGCATTGGCGCAGAACAAGAATTTTGTTTGGTTGACAACACCTTTTTACCTCAAAACAATGCGTTAGACGTTTTAAAAGATATTAATGACGACCATTTTACCACAGAGATTGGTAATTATAACCTAGAGATTAATCTAGATCCGTTTCAGCTTAAAGACAATTGCTTTTCCAAGCTCCATAATCAATTAACAACCTTACTAGAAAAAGCTAAAGCATCAGCTGAAAAATGGGATACCAAAATAGCCTTAACAGGCATTTTACCAACCCTATCGCTTAAGCATATTGGTATAGAAAACATGACACCAATTCAGCGTTATCATGTGTTAAACGAAGCAGTAAAAGCATCTAGAAAACAAGATTTTAATATTCATATAAAAGGGGTTGACGAGCTTAATTTACTTCACGATTCGGTAATGCTAGAAGGTTGCAACACCAGTTTTCAAGCGCATTTACAAATTCATCCAGACGATTTTATAGCAAGCTATAATTGGTCTCAAGCAATTGCAGGACCAGTGTTAAGCGTGTGTGCAAATTCACCTTTACTATTCGGTAAAGAACTATGGAGCGAAACCCGAATTGCACTTTTTACCCAAAGTGTGGATACTAGAGCAAATTCGTTTTTACTAAACGAAAAACAATCCAGAGTAAGCTTTGGTAACCAATGGGAAACTGGAACAGTGACTGATATTTATAGAGATAATATTTCTAGATTTAGAAGTTTAGTGACTTCAGAATTTGAAAAAGATAGTGTCGAGATGCTCGAAAATGGAGCCATTCCAAAACTAAAAGCCTTAAACCTTCATAATGGAACTGTTTACAGATGGAATCGTGTATGTTATGGTGTTGGAGGCGGAAAACCACATCTTCGTATAGAAAACAGATACATTCCCTCAGGACCAACCACAACAGACGAGATTGCTAATATGATGTTTTGGGTTGGGATTATGGTTGGCAGACCAAAAGCGTACGATACCATCCATCAAACTATGGATTTTAAAGACGCTAAAACCAATTTTTTTGCAGCAGCACGTTATGGAATGCAAACCCAATTTAAATGGGACAACAAAACCGTGTCTAGCAAAGATTTAATTTTAGATGTATTACTACCTATGGCTTACAGAGGATTATACAGTGTTGGCATTGCTCCAAAAGATGTCGAAAAATATCTAACCGTAATAGAAAACCGAGTGAATAATCATAACGGATCCGATTGGGTGATTAAAAGCTACCGCAATCTGTTAACCAACAAAAAACCAAACGAAGCTTTGCAAGTCTTAACCGCAAATATGTATTTAAAGCAAGAGCACGACTATCCTGTATCCTCTTGGGAAGTTTTAGATAGCAATGCAACCACGACGTTTCAGATTCCTAAAAAGGTACGTCACGTGATGAGTACAGATATATTTACTGTAGATAAAAAAGATAGTTTAGAATTGGTTATTAATATCATGCAATGGAAAAACATCCACCATATGCCAGTAATAAATAACAATAAAGAATTGGTAGGATTATTAAGTTGGAACGATGTAAAAAACCACATAAAAGATATAGAAGAAAGTACTAAATGTGTGCAAAACTATATGAAAACCGACTTGATTACCATAACAGATGATAAATCATTAGATGAGGCGAAAGCCTTATTAAAAACACATGATATTAATTGTCTTCCTGTTGTTAAAGGCAATCATTTGGTTGGTATAATCACGTCTAAAGACCTATAGTCTGTATGATAGAAGTATACAGTAAAGCCCTACATAAAAAGAGGATGGTTGACCGAATCATCTATCAAAGCCAACCCATAAAACAAGGACCAACATTGGTGTTTTTTGCAGGCATACATGGTAACGAAACAGCAGGTGTTTTTGCATTGAAAGACACGCTTAATGATACTAATCTTCAAGGTTTAAAAGGAACTATTTATGCCATTTCTGGGAATTTAAAAGCGTTGAATATAAACCAGCGTTTTTTAGATGAAGATTTAAATAGAGTTTGGACTAAACCACAACTGGAAGCGCTTCAGCTTAAGATTAATTACAATGCAGAGGAGGAAGAACAGCAGCAACTCCTTCAACTATTAGAAAACATTATTTGTCAACATTCTGGACCATTTTACTTTATAGACTTACACACCACATCTAGCAAAACTTTACCCTTTATAACCATAAACGATGCATTAATCAACCGAAAATTTTCCAAGCAATTTCCAGTACCTATTGTATTAGGTATTGAAGAATATCTTAATGGACCATTACTAAGTTATATCAATCAATTAGGCTATGTCTCTTTAGGTTTTGAATCTGGTCAACATAACGATAAAGATGCGGTTTTAAATGCAATAGCTTTTATTAAATTAAGCTTAGTGTTTTCTGGTATTTTAAAGCAAGAAAATATACCAGATTTTGATAAACAATTCGGTCAGTTAGTCAGTCAATCTAAAGGCATTTCAGATGTTTTTGAAGTCGTGTGTTTACATCATATTAAAAAAGATGAGGCTTTTACAATGAAACCTAACTTTACAAGTTTTCAGCCTATCAAAAAAGGCACAGTATTAGCCACCTCTAATAATCAAAGTGTTATTTCAAAACATAATGCCAGACTATTTATGCCTTTATATCAAGCGCAAGGCGAAGAAGGTTTTTTTATTATTAAAACCATACAACCGTTTTTTCTAAAATTATCAGCAGTACTACGTCACTTAAAAATAGATGGTGTATTGGTGTTACTTCCTGGCGTGACTTGGCAAGATAAAAGCAAAGAGGTTTTAAAAGTGAATTTAAAAATTGCTAAGTTTTTAGCTACCTCCATTTTTCATTTACTTGGTTATAGAAGTAAAAAAATAAGTGACAATTATCTGTTGCTTTATAATCGAGAACGTGTTTCAAAAACGGAGAGTTATAAAAACGAAACATGGTATAAAAAAACCTCATCGAAAAGATGAGGTTTTTAATTTCATTTTAAAATAAAATAACTATAACGTATTATTCGTTTTATCGATATCTGCCATACGTTGTTTAGGGTCTATTGTAATAGACTTTATCATGCTTTTTGGCTTACTAATACTAAAACTATAGGTTGGATATGCCCAAGCCCAATCGTTTAAAATTTTAGTTGCAGCTGCTACTGGCTTTTCGCCACGCATCATTTGTAACGGAATATAATATTGCTCTGTGGTTCCGTCTGTAAATTCAACTTCTATATCTAAAGGCATTGGCATTAATCCTTTACGCTCTAAATTAACCGTTGTGATGCTATTATTTTCTTCTGTTGAGGTTACAGCATAATCAATAGTATTTGTTGTCATCGTCCAATCGGTTAAATACCAATCTAACTCTAAACCAGATACTTTTTCTGCTACACGCATAAAGTCGTTAGGTGTTGGGTGTTTAAAAGCCCAATCGTTATAATATTGTTTTAAGGTTTGCTTTAAGTTGTCTTCACCAATTACATAGCCTAATTGCGATAAAAATACAGAACCCTTGTTATAAGCAGCAATACCATAGGCTAAATTAGTTTCAAAACGGTCTGCATGTGTCGTTTGTGGTTTTTCTTTACCAGATTTTACTAAATAGTAGTAACCACCATAACCTCCAGCAGCAGGATTTTCTTTATTCGTTTTCATCACATAGTCCATAGCATAATCACTAATGTAGCTTGTAAACCCTTCGTCCATCCACTCGTGTTTAGCTTCGTTAGTTGCTAATAAAAACTGAAACCACGTGTGTGCCAACTCATGCGCTGTAACACCCAATAAACTTCCAAAGCTTCGTTTTCCGGTAATTAGTGTACACATCGCATACTCCATTCCACCATCACCACCTTGAATAACTGAATATTGATCGTATGGATATTTGCCAATGTTTTCAGAAAAATATTGCATCAACTCAACCGTTTTTGGTTGTAAATTTTTCCAATGCTCTAAGTTTTCAGCAGGCAAATCATTCTTATAATAAAAATGAAGCAATGGACCGTTTGGAACTTGCATGGTGTCGTGAATATAATTTGGATCTGCAGCCCAAGTAAAATCGTGTACTTTTGGAGCTTTAAAGCGTAATGTTTTTTTATTTCCGTTTACTACTGCATCACCTTGTTGGTAGCCAGTACCACCAACTACATAATTTTTATCAATGGTTAAAGCCACTTCAAAATCTCCCCAAACACCATGAAACTCGCGTCCAATGTATGGGTCAGCATGCCAACCTTCAAAATCATATTCTGCTAATTTAGGATACCATTGTGTCATGGATAAAGCAACACCTTCTGCATTATCACGTCCAGAACGACGGATTTGTTTAGGGACCTGCGCATCAAAATCCATAGTAAAGGTCACACTTTCTCCTGGTTGGATGGGCTTAGCTAAATCCACCTCTAAAACAGTTCCAACAGTATCATGATTTAAAGCTTTTCCATTTTGCTTTAAGCTATTGACTTTAATATAACCAATCTCGTTTGGTTCCAGTTTACTAATACGGTCGCCAACACGTCTGTCTGGATCTTCAATAGATCGAGAACGTACATCCATCTCGCTACCTGGTTGAAACGCGTTAAAGTATAAATGATAATAGACTCTGTCTAACACATCTGGCGAGTTATTGGTATAGACCAACGTTTGTTTTCCTTTATATTGATAGGTGTTTACATCCATATCAATATCCATTTTATAATCTACTTGCTGTTGCCAATAGGTAGATTTAGATTCCGTTTTACTTTCTGGAGCAGAAGCAACTTGTTTAGTCGACTTACACGCAACTAGAACACTAAAAACAGAAGCTAAAAGAAGAAGTTTTTTCATTTTTAAATTTATTTTAAGGTTGAAATAAAAAAGCCTCAACTAAAATAGGGTTGAGGCTTGTTTAATTATAAAATCATTTATTTTGACATTTGAGATGCCATAACTAATGCGTTATATGCATTTACAATTTTTGCTGATTGACTTAAATTAGCAAATGGCTGAACGTTTCCAGCATCACCACCAACTACAACCTGAGTTGGAATAGCTAAACCAGAGTCCATAATAATTTGCTTTACTTGTGAAGCTTTTAGCTTTGGGTACTGCGACCAAACTAAAGCAGCAACACCAGCTACTGCAGGAGCAGCCATACTAGTTCCTCCCTTTGTGTCATATTCATTTTCTGGAGTGGTAGAATATACTTTTGCTCCAGGTGCAAATACGTCCACATTTTTCTTACCGTAGTTAGAAAATCCAGCAACAATTTTTGTTCCGTAGCTTGGCGCTAAAGCACCAACACGAATGTAAGTATCACTAACCTCTACAAAATTAACATTGTCGTCTGGGAAGTTAGGTTTTGTGTCTACATCCTTACTATCGTTTCCAGCAGCATGTACAAAAATAACACCCTTATCGCTAGCGTATTTAATAGCATCTCTTACCCATTCTGGATGTGTAGAAAAGCTTTTACCAAAACTACCATTTATGATTTTTGCCCCATTATCTACAGCGTATCTAATAGCCTTTGCAACGTCTTTGTCATACTCGTCACCATTTGGAACTGCACGAATAGCCATAATTTTTACATTATTAGCCACACCATTAGCACCTAAACCATTATTGCGTTCTGCTGCAATAATACCAGCTACGTGTGTACCATGACTTTCAGATTTTTTAACTGGCATCACGTTATTGTTTCCGTAACCTGGTTTATCGTTAAAATCGTCTGGATTATCTCCAGTTGTACGTCCTTTAAAGTCTTTGTTTAAGTTATAATTTACTTGATCTGTATAATACTCTACACCACCTTTAATTTGCTCGATTGCCTCTTCCATAGAGGTGATTCCGTTAGCATAAATAAACTTAGCAGTTCCTACAGCTGTAGCCAATTCGGATCCTTCAGTTGGTGTTAACGCATTAACTTCAGCAGGTGTATAATCTGCTTTATTAAAATGTGCTTTTAATGTATTATGTGCACTATTAACTTGTGTAAAAATCTGATCGTATTGTTGCTTTCCACCCATTGCTTTTTGGTAATCCTGCTCTAATTGTGCAACAGCTTCAGCATATCTTGGCATACTAGCGTCTCCACTTGCAGCAATTCGTGTCATCTCTAACTGCTCGTCATAGGCATCACCTAGAAAGTTCCATCCATGGATATCATCTACATAGCCATTACCATCATCATCTTTTCCGTTTCCAGCAATTTCTTTTGGGTTAGTCCAAATTACACCATCTAAATCTTCATGGGTAATATCTATTCCAGAATCGATAACTGCAACAATAATTTGCTGTCCTTTGTTACCTTTAATAATTTCGGCGTAAGCCTTATCAACACTCATTCCAGGAATGGTGTCTTTTACTAAGTCTAAATGTCCCCAATTTTGTGCTTCTGTTTCTGTTAGAGGAGATTCTTTAATAGGTGTGTTGTCAATGTTTTCAATAGGAGTTGATAATATTGGTGCACCACCACCACAACTTGATAGTACTAAAGCTGCAAAAGCAGATAATACAATTGGTCTATAATTAATCTTCATTGTTTGTATTGTGTTTGAGTTTATGAATTAAAAATATCGTGACAAGTAAAAGTGTCTTTTAATCGTACACCTTTCTCTGTATGTTGCACAGTGATAATCTCATGATGAGCATCATGTTCCAAAAATAAGTAATAATTGTTATCTGCTGCTAAATTGAGGAATTTTTCTTTTTCGTCTAAGGTTAATAAAGGTCTTGTATCATAACCCATAACAAACGGAATTGGAAGGTGTCCAACGGTTGGCAACAAATCTGCCATAAAACAAATGATTTTATCGTTGTAATGTATCATAGGAATCATTTGCTTGTCCGTATGTCCATTAGCGAAAAAAATATCAAAGCCTAATTGAGAGGTCTTTAAAATATCGCCATGTGGAAGTTTGGTAAATTGTAGTTGACCAGACTCCTCCATTGGTAAAATGTTTTCCTTTAAAAACGAAGCTACTTCACGTCGGTTAGGTTGTGTTGCCCATTTCCAATGGTCTTGATTGCTCCAAAACTGTGCGTTTTTAAAAGCAGGTTCTAAAAGCGTTCTGTCTTTGTTATATTGAATACTACCACCACAATGGTCAAAATGAAGATGCGTCATAAATACATCTGTAACATCATCTTTAGAAAATCCTGCGGTTTTAAGTGATTTTTCAATCGAGTCATCTCCATACAAATGGTAGTAACCATAAAACTTATCGCTTTGTTTGTTACCCATTCCTGTATCGATTAATGTTAGACGATTTCCGTCTTCAATTAACAAACAACGTGCAGCAATATCTATCATATTATTACTATCTGCAGGATTGGTTCTGCTCCATAATGATTTTGGGACTACACCAAACATGGCGCCTCCATCTAATTTAAAATGTCCTGCTTGAATAGGGTAAAGTGTCATTGAATATAGTTGCGTGTTTAAAGACCTTGCAAATTACTAAATAATGTCATAAGGCAAGTTACTTTAGCATTTTATTAATACTAAACTTAGTAACGTTTCTAATTAAAAAGGTGCTTTTTTATCAGACAATTACATTATAGATTAATTAAAAAATTTTCAAATTGCTCGAAAAATTTGAAAGAATTAGTAATTTCACAAAAACTAAAAGTGTATGTTAGAATTAGCAGGAATTATTATTTTAGGAATATTAGCACAATGGGTAGCTTGGAAATTTAAAATTCCAGCCATTTTGCCTTTAATACTAATTGGATTATTGGTAGGTCCTATTGCAGCAGAGTTTTTAAGTGAAGATCGTACCAAATGGATAGAGCCAATTTGGAATGGAGAGGAGGGTTTATTTCCTGGCGAAAGCTTATTTTATTTTGTGTCATTAGCCATAAGTATCATTTTATTTGAAGGTGGTTTAACCCTAAAAATGAGTGAAATTAAAAATGTAGGACCTGTTATTACTAAGTTAATATCTCTTGGTTCACTAGTCACTTTTTTTGGAGCTGGTATTGCTGCACATTATATTTTTAATTTAAGTTGGGAGATTTCATTTTTATTTTCTGGTCTAATCATTGTAACTGGACCGACAGTAATTACACCAATTTTAAGAAATATTCCACTAAAAAAAGATGTGTCTGCAGTCCTTAAATGGGAAGGTATTTTAATAGACCCTATAGGTGCTTTAGTCGCAGTACTAGTGTTTGAATTTATTAGTGTTGATGCTGGTGGAGAATTCACAAAAACAGCCCTAATAGAATTTGGAAAAATTGTCTTATTCGGAGCTACTTTCGGATTTACTTTTGCACACGCTATGAATTTTATTATCAATAAAAAATGGGTGCCTCATTACCTTTTAAATGTGTTTGCGTTAGCTGCTGTGCTTGGTGTATTTGTATTGTCAGATGCATTTGCGCACGAATCTGGTTTACTAGCTGTAGTTGTTATGGGAATGGTTTTAGGAAACTCTAAATCGGCTTATTTAAAAGAACTATTGTACTTTAAAGAGTCCCTTAGTGTGTTATTAATTTCAATATTATTTATTCTTTTAGCTGCCAATATTAACTTTAGTGAGCTATTATTAATTTATAATTGGAAAACCGCAGCCTTATTTGCCTCAGTTGTATTCTTAATCAGACCATTAGGTGTATTTCTAAGTACAATTGGATCTAAATTAAAGTTAAAAGAAAAATTGTTTATTAGTTGGGTTGGACCAAGAGGTATTGTAGCTGCAGGTATTGCATCTCTTTTTGGATTAAAATTAGCAAGCAAAGGTGTGCCAGGAGCAGAGTATATCACACCATTAGTATTTGTAATTGTATTAGGAACAGTCCTGTTAAATGCGACAACCGCAAGACTATTTGCAAAATTAGTAGGTGTCTTTTTAAAACAATCTAACGGAATTTTAATTATTGGTGCCTCAAAAGTATCGCGATTAATTGGACATTATTTAGTGTCTAACGGAAGACATGTCGTGCTTATTGACAGTAACCAAAACAATATTAATAAGGCTAAAGAGTTAGGTTTAGAAGCTTTAAACACAAACATTTATTCTGATAATCTATTAGACGATATCGAGCTTAACGATGTTGGTTACTTAATGGCGCTTACAGGTAACACAGACATTAACAAATATGCCATTAGTAAATTTTCAAAACAATTTGGAGAGAATGGCTCATTTAGATTAGTGTCTTCTGAAGAAATGCGTGATGAAACCAAATCCCCTCTTGAAGGACTATTTTCTCACACAGATGACTATAATACTTTATCTGATGTAACTAGAAGTTTTCCAAGTATTCAAGAAATAGAAATTATAGACAAAGCTCATTTAGACGACTTGATTAAAATTACAAATGAAGACAAAGATATAGTGCCTTTATTTATTAAAGATGATGAAGGAGAGTTACATATTATTCCGTCTAACAACACGGAAATTCAAGATGTAGAAGAAGGTTATGCGTTAGTGTATTTAGGTAAACCTTTGGATGTTGAACATGTAGAAACGGTATAAAAAAAGCGTTGAAATTTTCAACGCTTTTTTTATTAATCATTTAGCTTTAAAACAGCCATAAACGCTTGTTGTGGTATTTCTACATTACCAACTTGTCTCATACGTTTTTTACCTTTTTTCTGCTTTTCTAATAGCTTACGTTTACGCGATATATCTCCACCATAACATTTAGCAGTTACATCTTTACGTAAGGCTTTTACGGTTTCTCTTGCTATAATTTTTGCACCAATTGCCGCTTGAATTGGAATATCAAATTGCTGACGCGGAATTAACTCTTTTAACTTCTCACACATCTTTTTACCAATGTTATGGGCATTATCGGCATGTATTAACGCAGACAATGCATCCACAGGTTGTGCGTTTAATAAAACATCTAAACGCACTAATTTTGAGACTTTCATGCCTATTGGATGGTAGTCAAACGACGCATATCCTTTAGACACGGTTTTTAATCTGTCATAAAAATCAAAAACAATTTCTGCTAAAGGCATTTCAAACGTTAACTCAACACGTTCTGGTGTTAAGTAGGTTTGATTGGTAATCATACCACGTTTTTCAATACACAAGCTCATCACATTACCCACAAAGTCTGATTTAGTAATAATTGTAGCCTTTATAAAAGGTTCTTCCACGCGATTGACTGTAGAAGGATCTGGTAAGTCACTTGGGTTATTAACAATAAAAGCATCGTCAGGATTTTTATTGGTAAAAGCATGATAGGATACGTTAGGTACAGTTGTAATTACGGTCATATCAAACTCTCTTTCAAGACGCTCTTGAATAATTTCCATGTGTAACATCCCTAAAAATCCACATCTAAAACCAAAACCTAAAGCTGCCGAGCTTTCTGGCTGAAAGACCAAAGAGGCATCGTTAAGTTGTAGCTTTTCCATACTGTTTCTTAACTCTTCATAATCCTCTGTATCTACAGGATATATTCCTGCAAAAACCATTGGTTTAACGTCTTCAAATCCTTCGACAATATTGGTTGTTGGATTTTCAAAATCTGTTATGGTATCTCCTACTTTTACTTCTTTTGCAGTTTTAATTCCTGTAATTAAATAGCCTACATCGCCAGTTTTTACACTTTGCTTAGCGACTTGCGTTAACTTTAATGTTCCAACTTCATCTGCATGATAATCTTTATTGGTTGCAACAAATTTAATGTGTTGCCCTTTTTTGATTTCACCATTAAAGACTCTAAAATAGGTTTCAATTCCTCTAAAGGTATTATAAACCGAATCAAAAATCAATGCCTGTAATGGTGCGTTTGGATCTCCTTTTGGTGCAGGAATACGCTCAATAATAGCTTTTAAAATATCTTCTGCGCCAAATCCTGTTTTTCCACTAGCATGAATCACTTCACTTGGATCACAGCCTAATAAATCAACGATATCATCGGTTACTTCTTCTGGATTTGCACTTGGTAAATCTACTTTATTTAATACAGGAATGATTTCTAAATCATTTTCAAGCGC
The DNA here is from genome assembly GCF_029760915.1 of Olleya sp. YS. Classification (NCBI taxonomy): domain Bacteria; kingdom Pseudomonadati; phylum Bacteroidota; class Flavobacteriia; order Flavobacteriales; family Flavobacteriaceae; genus Olleya; species Olleya sp. YS. Next base: position 1,144,572 of record NZ_CP121685.1, read on the forward strand.
TAAGTATAAGTTAGATATGGTTTGCGCTTGAATGCTCTGTGCAGCATCTACAATTAGTAAAGCACCTTCGCAAGCAGCAATTGATCTAGATACTTCGTATGAAAAATCTACGTGTCCAGGTGTATCAATTAAATTTAAGATATAATCTTCACCTTCATAAATATAATCCATTTGGATAGCATGCGACTTGATAGTAATACCACGTTCGCGCTCTAAATCCATGTTATCTAAAAGTTGATTTTGCTTTTCACGAGCTGTTACAGATCCTGTAGTATCCAATAAGCGGTCTGCAAGCGTGCTTTTTCCGTGATCAATATGTGCAATAATGCAAAAGTTTCTTATGTTCTTCATAGTCAAATCTCTTCATAAATAAAGATGCTGCAAATATAAAGTATTTATTGGGCTTTTTTTCTTTTTTATTAGGAATTGAAACATCACTAAATTTATGGTTTTATCCACAACAAAAAGTGTAAAACTATTGCTATATTGCACACCCAAGTTATCATTAATGAAGCAATTTTTCTACTTATTTTTTCTATGTACTTATACTTTAAGTTTTGGTCAAGACTTAACAGTTTCTGGAAAAATTGTAGATGGAAATAATCAACCTGTTGCCTTTACCAATATTGTATTATACAAGTTAACTCCAGAAGGTATTTCTATTACAAAAGGAGTGTCCTCTAATGAAGATGGATCATTTATTTTTGATGAATTATACACTGGTAAATACCGAATTACAGCAAGCTACATAGGATACAAAACAGTAGACCAAGAGTTTAATTTGGATAAAAATACCAATCTCACGTTAGTACTTATTGAAAACAGTGAAAACTTAGATGAGGTATTAATTACTGCCAAAAAACCAACATTAAAAAAAGAAGTAGACCGACTAATTTTTAATGTTGCTAACACTTCTCTAAGCGAAGGAAGCATGCTTGATGTATTACGCAGCACACCTGGTGTTTTAATTCTGGGAGATGTTATTTCGGTTAAAAACAGCTCGCCAACCGTATTTATTAATGACAGAAAAGTACAATTATCTGCTACCGAGTTAAATCAATTGCTATCAAATTCTTCAGCAAATAGTATTCAAAAAATTGAAGTGATTACCAATCCACCTGCTAAATATGATGCAGATAGCGGTGTCGTATTAAATATTGTGATGAGTAAAAACCTGATAACAGGTTACAGAGGTACGGTTTTTAGCAATTATACACAAGGTGTTTTTCCTAGATATAATGCTGGAATAAGCCAGTTTTATAAAACAAAAAAAATAAACGTTAATCTTAATTATAGCTATAATCATAGTAAAATTAATAGAGATAATGACGAAGAAATTAATTATCTAAATAATAGTCTTATATCAGAGCGATGGACCACAGATATAAACAGAAATACAACCTCTAAAACCCACAATGCTAACCTTAATTTTGACTATTTTATTAATGATAATAACACCTTAAGCCTATCATCAACTATATTGTACTTACCTTATTTTGACTATCTCACAAAAGGAGCAACCAATGTAGACGACCTGCAAGGTCCAGATGATTACCGTTTTAATGCCACTAACTATTCGCAAGACGATAAATATAATTTAGGAACGGATTTAGATTACAAGCTCATTTTTAAAAATGGAGCTAAACTGTTAATAAATACCCATTTTACCAAGTACGATTATAACAGAAAGCAACATGTTAATTCTGATTATTTTTTCCCAATTAGCTCCTCAAATTTTAGTACCGCATTTAATACAAAAAATAATCAAACCACAGATATTTTAACTTCACAATTAGATTACGAAGTAGCAACTAGTGAAACCGCCAATGTGTTGTTTGGTGTTAAAACTTCTAATGTTAACACAGATAGTGATATTACGCAGTTTGACATCAATCAAACCACAGGAAATCAAACTCTAAACACAGCAAATACTAACGCTTTTAATTATAACGAATCCATTTTTGCAAGTTACCTTAGCTACAATAAAAGTTGGGATAAGTGGCGTTTTTCGGGTGGATTAAGAGCAGAATACACAGATATTGAAGGACAGTCACCAACTACAAACCTTAATACAAAGCAAGATTATCTAGAATGGTTTCCAACTATTAACTTAAGTTGGCAAGCGTTTGATAATACTAGTTTATATACTAACTATAAACGAATTATTGAACGTCCAAATTATCAAGATTTGAATCCGTTTAATTTCTTTTTAAACGACAACACAATAGTGACAGGAAATCCCAATTTACAACCGTCATTTACCAATCATTTTGTTATAGGTACAGAAATAAATCAGCGCTACACCATTGAAGCTTATTATAAAGATATCTCCAACCAAATAAACGAGCTGCCTTTACAAGACAACATAAATAATGTGCTAATATATTCTCCTACTAACATTGGAAGCACTATAGAATTTGGGTTTGACTTTATCACTTATTTTGACATGTTAGAGAACTGGTCTGTTTATTTTGTAACCTCGTTTTACAATATAGAAGATGAAGCCTTTTTTAATAATCAATTAATTAAACTAGATCAGTGGAGCAACTATTCTGTATTAAGTAATGATTTTTCGTTTTTAAAAGATAATAGCTTGACAGCCAACTTCACGCTAACTTATGTTAGTAAAAACCAACAAGGCTTTCAAATTGTCGATACACGTTTGATTTCTGATTTATCATTTAGTAAAAAAGTATTTAAAAAGAAAGGAACCATATCCTTAGCATTTGCTGATTTATTTAATCAGCAAGACTTTGCAGTACGCTCAAAATACGCAAATCAAAACAGCCGAAACTTTACCAACTTGGACAACCGTTATGTCAAATTAGGCTTTAGCTATAAGTTTGGAAACACTACTTTAGAAACTAACGAGCGTACTAAAGAACTAAAAGAGCGTGAACGTTTGGAAGACTAATTAATTTGTAGGCAGGTATTTAGATTTTTTTTATTTAAATTAAAACAACAGTTTCTTTTTTAAGTATTTAGTTGTGAAATAACTTAACACAAATCCCAAAACAACAATTAATATTAAATGAATAAGTGATCCATCAGGATGACCATTTGAAACTTTATTCATATAAAGTAAATCAACCCATAATGGAATTTCATGAGTGTGATAATAACAATAATCTTTAGGTAATAAAAAAGGAGAAATAATTTGGAAGTCAACGTAACCTATAATGAAAACATAGAGTATTCCTATTAATATTGTTATTAGTATAAACTTCATTTTAGATTGAACTAATCCACCCACTCAGCAATAAACAAATTAGTATCACGTCCACCACCATTATTACGGTTTGAAGAAAACGCTAGCTTTTTACCATCGTTAGAAAACACCGGAAAGGCATCAAATGTTTCACTATGTGTGACGCGTTCTAAATTTTTACCATCAATATCGATTAAGTATAAATTAAACGGAAAACCACGTTCTGCCTCAAAGTTAGACGAGAATAATATTTTTTCTCCAGAAGGATGAAAAAACGGACTCCAATTAGCATTACCTAAATCGGTTAACTGACGTAAATCACTACCATTTGCATTACAAATGTAAAGCTCCATATCTGTAGGTTCTACTAAACCTTCAGCTAATAAATCTTTGTATTCTTTAATCTCTTGTTCTGTTTTTGGACGAGACGAACGGAAGATTATTTTTGTTCCGTCAGGCGAGAAAAAAGCACCTCCATCATAACCTAATTCATCTGTAATTTGCTTGACATCTGTACCATCTAGATTCATTGTGTATAATTCTAAATCACCACTTCTGGTTGAGGTAAACACAATCTTATCACCTTTTGGCGAGACTGTTGGTTCTGCATCATAACCAGGTTCATTGGTTAATTGTTTAACTATATTTCCCTCTAAATCGGCTACAAAAATGTCAAAGGTATCATAAACTGGCCAAATGTATTTTCCGTTTTTACGTAAAGGTGTGTCTGGACAGTTTACGTCACCTAAATGCGTCGAAGCATAAATAATATGTTTGTTATCTGGTAAAAAGTAAGAGCAGGTTGTACGACCTTTTCCTGTACTAATCATTGGAGGCATGTTGTCTTTAAACGTCTCGTCTGCATTCATTAAAAACATTTGGTCACAGCTTACATTCCATTTGTCATAATTAGATTGAAACACAATTTGCTTGTCATCAAAACTCCAATACGCTTCTGCGTTATCACCACCAAATGTCACTTGACGTAAACTTTTAAAGTGTTTTTCTTCAGGATAAATTAATGGATTATCTGTTGTTTTTATCTCTGTTTTAGAGTCGTCTTTAGAGTTGGTTTGTTTGTCTTCTTTACAAGAAAAAAACAAAACAGTAATTAGTAGTAATCCGAAAAATTTAGTCTTCATAATAACTTTAATAAATGGCTTTATTTGCCTAATTTTATACAAAATTAATACTTCTTAATATGAAATACCTAAAACTCCTAGCTTTTTTAATCGTTTTTACGTCTTGTAAAAAAGAAGTTTTAAAAGACATTACCATTCAAGAGGACGTAGAATTTTTAGCAGATGATGCGTTAGAAGGTCGTCAAACAGGTACAGAAGGCGAGCAAAAAGCTGCAAACTATATTGCAGACCGCTTTAAAAGCTTAGGTTTACAACCCAAAGGGACAGAGGGTTATTTTCAGAGGTTTTCTTTTAAACCAAAAACAGATCCACATCAAGAAGTAAACTACACAGTTAAAGATGGTGATAGCACGATTACTGCAACAAATGTTATTGGGTTTATAGACAATAAAGCAGAACACACGGTTATTATTGGAGCACATTACGACCATCTAGGCTATGGCGCAGAAGGGAGTTTGTATAGAGGCGACAGTACACAAATCCACAATGGAGCAGATGATAATGCAAGTGGTGTAGCTGTGCTTTTAAACTTAGCTAAAAAGCTACAGGATAAAAATATTAATAACAACTATTTATTCATCACTTTTTCAGGTGAAGAAATGGGTTTACTAGGCTCTAATTACTACACTAAAAACCCAACAATAAGTAACGATAAAGCCAATTATATGATTAATATGGATATGGTTGGTCGTTTAAAAGCCGATAGCACTTTGGCAGTTTATGGTGTTGGAACTTCTCCAATATTTAAACAGACCTTAAAAGCGCACAATAACCGTTTTAAATTAGTACAAAAGGAATCTGGTGTTGGACCAAGTGATCACACTAGTTTTTATAATGTAGATATTCCAGTATTACACTTTTTTACAGGACAGCATGAAGATTATCATAAGCCAACAGACGATACAGAGCGTTTACATTTTAATGGAATGCAAGTGATTTCTAATTACATTTTTAATATAATAACAGACCTTGATAATAACGGAAAATTACCGTTTAGAAAAACAAAAAACGAAAGCGAAGATGCACCAAGGTTTAAGGTTGTTTTAGGTGTAATACCAGATTATATGTTTGATGGAAAAGGCATGCGAATTGATGGAATTAGTGAAGATAAATCAGCACAAAAAGCAGGATTACAAAAAGGCGATATTGTAGTAAAATTAGGTGATGTTGAAGTCACAGATATGATGTCCTATATGATGGCTTTATCTACTTTTGAAAAAGGACAATCCACAAAAGTCGTTGTAAAACGAGGTGATGATTTGGTTGAGGCTGATATTACGTTTTAAAATCAAAAACTATATAAAGTCAATTAAAAATTCACTTGTCTTGCTGAGCTTGTCGAAGCATCATTAAAACCTAAAATGAAAATAACAAACAATGACATCATCAACAAAATACATTTAGTAATCTCTGTATGTATAGTAGTGCCAGTGTCTTTGGTTTATGGTTTTAACCCAAGCTCTCAGTTCGATATTCATTTAAACACTATAGACGAGCATAATTTTTTTAAAGCCATTATGGGTTTATATTTAGGGGTTTCTGTGTTATGGGTGTTAGGAATTTTTAAAGCTAATTATCTTAAAATAGCATTAATCACCAATATGATTTTTATGCTAGGCTTAGGTTTTGGAAGACTATTAAGCTTAGTGTTAGATGGAGTACCTACTTTTGGTTATAAATTTGGAACTTTTGCTGAATTATTTTTAGGTTTTTATGGGCTTTGGGTAATTAATAAAAAGGAATAAATTATTTAGGTTCAAAAGAATTAATTATTAGCATCGCTTCATTAATATATTTATCAAATAGGTCTTCTCTCATTTGAAATAATATGTAATCAAGTCTTGTGTTTTTTGTATAAAAAACTCAATTCTTTTATATTTTCCTTTAACAGATTTGTAGGTTATTTCCGATTCTATTTTATATATGTATTTTGAATCATCTGGCATCAATAAAAGCTTATATTCTTTATGCAGCTCTACATTTCTTAGAGTACTACCATGTGCTTTTAAGGTACTATCTATACCAGTAAATTTTTCAGCATAAATTTCATTTAAAGTAACAGAAATATGATTTAATTCATCTCTGTTATTTAACTTTCTTATAGCTTTTGGCGTTAAATAAAAATGTCCGAAACTTCCAAACTCCACCCACGAATTAGGATATTGAATATTAAAATGATTATTACTTATAGTTTTTAACTTAAACCCGCTTTTTTGTGTGTTACACCCAAAAACTATTAATAAAGTTATAACGGTAAAAATTTTCTTCATAAACACTAAAATATATCTTTCGTTAACAATTACCTAAAAAACCTTAATTTTGCATCAAAATTGTTTTCGTGGTAAAAATTGGTAACATAGAACTTCCAGATTTCCCATTGTTGTTAGCACCAATGGAAGATGTTAGTGACCCTCCTTTTCGCGCATTGTGTAAAGAGCAAGGTGCTGATGTGGTTTATACCGAGTTTGTGTCTAGTGAAGGCCTAATCCGTAACGCTGCTAAAAGCGTGATGAAGCTTGATATTTACGAAAAAGAACGACCTGTAGGAATCCAAATTTTTGGAGCTAATATGGATAGTATGTTACAAACCATAGATATTGTAGCAGAGTCTAAGCCAGATATTATCGATATCAATTTTGGGTGTCCAGTAAAAAAAGTAGTAAGCAAAGGCGCAGGTGCAGGCATCTTAAAGGATGTGTGTTTAATGGAAAAATTGACTGCCGAAATGGTTAAACGTACAGACATACCTGTGACTGTAAAAACCAGATTAGGTTGGGATCATGATTCAATTAGAATTGTTGAGGTGGCTGAACGTTTACAAGACGTAGGTATTAAATCTATTGCCATACATGGTCGTACTAGAGCACAAATGTATAAAGGTGAAGCCGATTGGAAGCCAATTGCTGCTGTAAAAAACAACCCAAGAATGCATATTCCTGTATTTGGAAATGGAGATGTAGATACCCCAGAAAAAGCTATGTTAATGCGTGACGAATATGGTTTAGATGGCGCTATGATTGGTCGTGCAACCATTGGTAATCCTTGGTTTTTTAAGCAAGTCAAACACTTTTTTGAAACAGGTGAGCATTACAGACCAATTACCATGCAAGAGCGAGTAGAAGCTGCTAGAAGGCACTTACAAATGTCCATAGACTGGAAAGGCGAAATTCTTGGTGTGTTTGAAACCAGAAGACACTATACCAACTACTTTAAGGGTATTCCTCATTTTAAAGAACACCGAATGAAAATGGTCACTAGTGATGCGTCAGTAGATGTTTTTGCTGCTTTTGATGAGGTACTAGAAAAGTTTGGCGATTTTCAGTTTACAGAGTAATTAACTCGTTTTCACTAAATCACGACTAATTCTTGACGCTGCAATTTTGGAAGCAATAACACCCAAAATACTAATTGTAACCATTACAATCACAAAATTTTTAAAATGAATAGCAACTGGGTAAGGCAAGCTTGGTGTAATCATTATTAAGCCAAAACTAGACTGTAATTGGATGATAATATAACCAACAATTAATCCGACAAAACCTCCAATAAACGTCATTAAAACACCTTGGTAAAAAAAGATATTTCTAATGTCTTTAACCGTTGCTCCTATATTAAAAAGGGTGTTTAAGGTTTTCTTTTTATCTAAAATCATCATGACTATGGAGCCTATAACATTAAATAGCGCAATGATTAACACTAATGTAAAGATGAGATACACTGCAAGGTTTTCAGTGTTTAACATCTTATAAATGGCATCGTTTAGCTGATCTTTATTTTTTACAATTATAGTATCTCCTAAAATAGATTTAATATCCTCTTTTACTTGGTCTTCGTCTGCATTTACAGCTAGTTTAAATTCTAAATTTGTCACTTGGTTAAGTTCGTAATTTAGTAATGCTCTAGCAGTTTCAATGGATGTAAAAATGTATTTATTATTCAGTTCCTCGTTTATGTCATAAATACCAACATTAACGGTATTTACTTGATTTAATGCTTGGCTTTGAGAACTAATCTGACCTTTTCCAGGTTTAGGCACAGATAGTGTCACTGTTTTACCATAATCATTAATAAATACAGACAATCGGTTAGAGATTCCCCAGCCTACCACAATCTGTGGTGTGTCTGGATATAACCAGTTTCCATAGGGTATCACAGAATCTATTGCTGTTATCTTATTATAATTTTGGTCAACACCTTTAATGTATGCTGGATGATTATTACCATCTGAAGAGGCTATAACACGTTCTTCAATTATTTTTGAAAAATTAGCAACACCTTCAATATTTAGTAATTGTTTTTCTTGATTTTTATCTAAAATAAATGATTTTCCAATGGTAGTTTCGGCTTTTAAATCAGGATCAATAATACTAGAAAATTCTAAGGTAAAATCCCGTAAACCTGCAAAACCAGAGAGCACAATAAACAAAGAAGCTGCTCCTAAAATAATGCCTACAATAGCAATGATAGTAATAAAGTTAATAGCATTATTACTGCTTTTACTGCGTATGTAACGTTTTGCTATGTATAACGGAAAGTTCAATTATCCCTTTTTTCGGTTATCTAGTAAATCAGGATTCTTAATTGGGTTGTCCTCACCTTTAAGCGATTTTTCGATATTATCAATGTGTTCTAAGCTATCATCCACATAAAATTCTAAAACAGGCATCCTGCGTAATTGATTTCTGGTGCGTTGTGCCAACTCATGTCTAATCATTGGCTTGTTAGCTTTGATGCCTTCTAAAAGTTCTTTAGCTTTTTCGTTTGGAAAAATACTTAAGTATACTTTAGCATCTGTTAAATCTGCGGTCACTCTAACTTTAGAAACCGATATTATTATACCTCGCATTCCACCCTGAGTAGCAGCACCTTGAAGGATATCTACTAAATCACGTTGTAAAACCGAAGCTATTTTTTTTTGTCTTTGACTTTCTTCCATAGTGCAAAAATAGTTGTTATTACAAGAATATATTACTTTTAAGGCATATTTAAGCAATTATTGTACCTTAAAATACGTAAAAATGAAAAAAATTGAGCATATAGGAATTGCAGTTAAAGATTTAGAAGCTTCAAATACGCTTTTCGCGAAGCTTTTTGGAAAAGCACATTATAAAACCGAAACAGTAAAAAGTGAAGGCGTAAACACTTCTTTTTTTAAAGTAGGACCTAATAAAATAGAATTATTAGAGGCCACAAAACCAGATAGTCCTATCGCTAAGTTTATTGAAAAAAAAGGAGAAGGCATCCACCATATTGCATTTGATGTTGCCAATATTGAAAAAGAAATTAAGCGTTTAAAAAAAGAAGGCTTCATTGTGTTAAACGAAACCCCTAAAAAAGGAGCTGACAATAAGTTAGTAGCTTTTTTACATCCAAAATCGTCTAACGGAGTGTTAATTGAGCTATGTCAAGAGATTAAGTAATTAAAAAAAGGTTTGCAGTATTTTAAAAATAGTAGTAATATTGCACTCCAATTTCGGGTCCTATAACTCAGTTGGTTAGAGTATCTGACTCATAATCAGAAAGTCCCTGGTTCGAGCCCAGGTGGGACCACCTTTAAAACCGATTCATTCATTTGAATCGGTTTTTTTGTTCTATCAAGCTTTCTAATAAATATATTTTCAATTAAAAATTTGCTTTGGGTATCATAAGAAAATATACTTAAAACACTGTTAATCAGTAGTTTGATGTGTATTTCAATCCTATGACTTTAATCTCAATTTCTTCTACTACACAACAAGAAAAGGTCAAACCTTTAATTTAGTTTTTTTAAAAAGAAGAAGACCGTAAATGAGTCCATTAAACAAACACAGTCGCAGACTAACACAAGACCAATCCCAACCAGCATCACAAGCCATGCTTTATGCAGTAGGCTTAACAGATGAAGACATGCAGAAAGCTCAAGTAGGTATTGCAAGCACAGGTTACGATGGTAACCCTTGTAACATGCACTTAAATGGGTTGGCTGGCGAAGTTAAAATAGAATGTAAAATAGCAGGTTTAGTAGGTTTAGGGTTTAATACTATTGGTGTTTCCGATGGAATTTCGATGGGAACTTCTGGTATGAATTATTCTCTAGCATCCAGAGATATTATTGCAGATTCTATTGAAACTGTAATGAATGCACAAAGTTATGACGCTTTAATTTCTGTAGTGGGTTGTGACAAAAATATGCCAGGAGCAGTCATCGCAATGTTGCGTTTAAATCGTCCATCAATTATGATGTATGGAGGGACAATCGCATCAGGAAACTATAAAGGAAAAAAATTAAATATCGTATCCGCTTTTGAAGCTTTAGGACAAAAAGTTGCTGGAGAAATTGATGAAGCAGAATACAGAGAAATCATTAAACGTGCCATTCCAGGAGCTGGAGCATGTGGTGGTATGTACACTGCAAATACTATGGCTTCTGCAATAGAATGTATGGGTTTTGCATTACCTTATAATTCATCTATTCCAGCTGAAAATCCTAATAAATTATCAGAAGCAGAACGCACAGCATTAGCAATTAAAAACTTATTAGAGCTAGATTTAAAACCGCTAGATATTATTTCTAAAAAGTCTTTAGAAAATGCAATCGCAATTGTTAATGCATTAGGTGGTTCAACCAATGCGGTTTTACACTTTTTAGCAATTGCACATGCAGCAGATATAGACTTTACTTTAGAAGATTTTCAACGTGTAAGTGACAGAACGCCTTTAATAGCAGATTTAAAACCTTCTGGTAAATATTTAATGGAAGATGTTCATAGTGTTGGTGGTACACCAGCAATTATGAAATATTTATTAGATAATGGCTATTTGCATGGTGATTGTTTAACCGTTACAGGAAAGACTTTAGCAGAAAATTTAGCAGATGTAAAACCTATGGAATTTGAAGACCAAGATGTTATTTACCCTAAAGATAAAGCATTAAAAACCTCTGGAAACATTCAAATTATCTACGGAAACTTAGCAACAGAAGGCGCAGTAGCAAAAATATCAGGAAATGAAGGATTACTATTTGAAGGCAAAGCAGTGGTTTATGATGGTGAGCAAGCAGCCAATACAGGTATTTCTAATGGCGAAGTAGAAAAAGGAGATGTCGTTGTCATTAGATATGTTGGACCAAAAGGAGGTCCAGGTATGCCAGAAATGCTAAAACCAACCTCATTAATTATGGGAGCAGGTTTAGGTAAATCAGTTGCATTAATTACAGACGGTCGGTTTTCTGGAGGAACTCACGGATTTGTAGTGGGTCACATCACACCAGAAGCACAATCAGGCGGAACTATAGCTTTAATAAAAACAGGAGATAAAATCAGAATCAGTGCAGAGGACAACTCCATTAATGTTTTACTTTCTGAAGAAGAACTTGCAGAACGACAAGCAAAATGGCAAGCACCACCATTAAAACACAACAAAGGAATTTTATACAAATACGCAAAATCTGTAGCATCAGCATCAAAAGGATGTGTTACTGATTTATAATGTGAAAAACAGAGAATATGGAAACAAAAACCATAAAACAAACACAAAAATCTTCACAACAAACAGAACGTATTTCTGGAAGTGAAGCCATCATAAAATGCTTATTAGCAGAAGGTGTTGATATCCTTTATGGATATCCAGGAGGAGCTATTATGCCAGTTTATGACGAATTATATAAGTACCAAGATAAAATCCATCACGTGTTAACTCGTCATGAGCAAGGAGCAACACATTCTGCACAAGGCTATGCTCGTATTTCCGGTAAAGTTGGTGTTGCTATTGCAACCTCAGGTCCAGGAGCAACAAACTTAATAACAGGAATTGCAGATGCACAAATAGATAGTACACCAATGGTGTGTATTACTGGTCAAGTAGCTTCGCATTTATTAGGTAGTGATGCCTTTCAGGAAACAGATATTGTTGGTATTTCTACGCCAGTTACTAAATGGAATTGTCAAATTACAAAAGCTTCAGAAATCCCAGAAGTGTTCGCTAAAGCATTTTACATTGCTAAAAGTGGTCGACCAGGACCTGTGTTAATAGACATTACTAAAGATGCTCAGTTTGAAGAGTTTGATTTTAAGTACGAAAAATGTACAGGAATTAGAAGCTATAAGCCTGTTCCAGACACAGATGAAAGCACATTAAAAGCTGCTGCAGATTTAATTAATAATGCAAAAAAACCATTAGTTGTTTGGGGACAAGGTGTCATTTTAGGCGAAGCCGAAGCCGAATTTAAAGCAGTCATTGAAAAAGCAGGTTTACCGTCTGCTTGGACTATTTTAGGTGCTTCAGCAATACCATCAACTCATCCTTTAAATGTTGGAATGGTTGGTATGCATGGTAATTATGCGCCAAATGTGTTGACTAACCAATGTGATGTGTTAATAGCAATAGGAATGCGTTTTGATGATCGTGTAACAGGTAATTTAGCCACATACGCTAAACAAGCTAAAGTCATCCATTTTGAAATCGATCCAGCAGAAGTAAATAAAAACGTAAAAGCAGACATTGCAATCCTAGGAAACTCTAAAGAAACCTTAAAAGCCATTCTATCATTATTGAATAAAAACTCACATAGCGATTGGCATCAAAAATTCAAGGATTTATATAAAATTGAATACGATAAAGTCATCAAAAATGATTTACACCCAACCAAAGAAGGCTTAACCATGGGTGAGGTTTTAAAAGAAATTAACACACAAACCAAAGGTGAAGCAGCAATTGTAAGTGATGTTGGTCAACACCAAATGATAGCTTGTCGCTATGCCGATTTCAATATAAGCAAAAGTAATATTACCTCAGGTGGATTAGGAACCATGGGATTTGCGTTACCAGCAGCAATTGGTGCAAAAATGGCAGCTCCAGAGCGTGAAGTTGTGGCTATTATAGGAGATGGTGGTTACCAAATGACTATTCAAGAATTAGGTACTATTTTTCAGCAAAAAGCAGGAGTAAAAATCGTTGTTTTAAACAACGAGTTTTTAGGTATGGTTAGGCAGTGGCAACAGCTATTTTTTGATAAACGCTACGCCTCAACCGAAATGATAAATCCAGATTTTGTAGCAATTGCAAAAGGATATCATATCGATGCAAATACAGTATCGAAAAGAGAAGATTTAAAAGCAGCAGTTAAGGAAATGATTGATAGTGAAGGTCCTTATTTTTTAGAAGTGAGAGTAGAAAAAGAAGATAACGTATTTCCTATGATACCAACAGGTGCAAGTGTTTCAGACATAAGATTAGAATAATATGGAAGCAGAAAAAAACATATATACCGTTTCAGTTTACACCGAAAATAATATTGGATTATTAAACCGTATTTCGGCAATTTTCCAGCGAAGACATATCAACATTGAAAGTTTAAATACTTCAGCATCAGAAATTGAAGGAGTTTCAAAATTTACAATTGTAGTTGAAATTACTGAAGACCAAATGAAAAAAATTATTGGTCAAATAGAAAAGCAAGTCGAGGTTATAAAGGCGTATTTTCATAAGGATGAAGACACTATTTACCAAGAATCATGCATTTTTAAAATGAAATCTGACTTATTATTTGAAGAACGTCAAATTCAAAATATAATAAAAGAAAGCAATGCAAGGATTGTAACTGTAAATCGTGACTTTTTCGTCATTGAAAAATCAGGGCGTAAAGAAGAAATTGAGCTGTTATATAGAGAATTAAGTGTATTTGGAATCCTGCAATTTACCAGATCTGGTCGTATTGCAGTGACTAAAGACGCAATGGAAATATCAAAAATGCTTTTAGCATTCAACAATTAAAAAACAAGGCAATGTCAAATTACTTTAACACATTATCATTAAGAAACCAATTAGAACAATTAGGAAAATGCAGATTTATGGATGCTTCAGAATTTGAAGATGGTGTAAATGCATTAAAAGGAAAAAAAATAGTAATTGTAGGTTGTGGTGCACAAGGTTTAAACCAAGGTTTAAACATGAGAGATTCTGGTTTAGATATTTCTTATGCATTACGTCAAGTTGCAATTGATGAGCAACGCGAGTCTTATAAAAATGCAACAAGCAACGGGTTTACAGTTGGGACTTACCAAGAGTTAATTCCTGCAGCAGATTTGGTATTAAACTTAACACCAGATAAACAACACACCAATGTAGTAAAAGCAGTGATGCCTTTAATGAAAAAAGGCGCAACTCTAAGCTATTCTCACGGATTTAACATCGTGGAAGAAGGTACACAAATCCGTAAAGATTTAACCGTTATTATGGTGGCACCAAAATGTCCTGGTACAGAAGTGCGTGAAGAATACAAGCGTGGTTTTGGTGTGCCAACATTAATTGCAGTACACCCAGAAAACGATCCAGAACATAAAGGTTGGGCACAAGCTAAAGCGTATGCTGCAGCAACAGGTGGTCACAGAGCAGGTGTTTTAGAATCGTCTTTTATTGCTGAGGTAAAATCTGATTTAATGGGAGAGCAAACCATTTTATGTGGTTTGTTACAAACAGGAGCCATCTTATCGTTTGATAAAATGGTAGAAGAAGGTATTGAACCTAGATATGCTGGAAAGTTAATCCAATTTGGTTGGGAAACCATTACAGAAGCTTTAAAGCATGGTGGAATTACAAACATGATGGATCGTTTATCGAATCCAGCAAAAATAAAAGCATACCAATTATCTGAAGAATTAAAAGATATTATGCGTCCTTTATTCGAAAAGCATATGGATGATATCATTTCGGGTCACTTTTCAAAAACTATGATGGAAGATTGGGCAAATGATGATGTAAACTTGTTAAAATGGAGAGCTGCAACTGGCGAAACTGCTTTTGAAAAAACAGCATTAACCACAGATCATATTTCTGAACAGGACTATTTTGATCATGGAACATTGTTAGTAGCTTTTGTGAAATCTGGAGTAGAATTAGCTTACGAAACTATGGTAAGTGCAGGAATTATTGAAGACTCTGCTTATTATGAATCGCTTCACGAATTACCATTAATTGCAAATACCATTGCAAGAAAAAAATTATTTGAAATGAACAGAGTTATCTCTGATACTGCAGAATATGGTTGTTATCTATTTGATCATGCTTGCAAACCATTATTAATAGACTTTATGAAAACGGTTAAAACAGATATTATTGGTAAACCATTTTCAACAACAAACGGAGTAGATAATGTAGAGCTAATTGCTGTAAACGATGCGATTAGAAATCACCCAATCGAAGCAGTTGGAAAACGATTAAGAGCAGCAATGACTGCAATGAAAATTATAAAATCTGATGTAAAAACAGAAGATTCAGTGTTAGCTTAATTTTAATTAATGTCACCTCGAGCGCAGTCGAGAGGTTATTTAGGTCTCGACTGCACTCGACCAGACAGATAGAATTAAAAAAGATTCCCATTTTATTGGGAACTGAAGATGGAAGAAACCAAAACCACATACAGACCAGAGCTTAGAGCTATAGAAGCTGCAGCAGAAAAGTTAAAAGGAATAGCATCTGTAACACCTTTAACAAAAAATGTAAGGTATTCTAAGCAGTTTCAAGCCAATATTTATTTTAAAAGAGAAGATTTACAAGATGTACGCTCTTATAAAATTCGTGGTGCTTATAATAAAATTTCGTCATTGACTCCAACTCAAATTGAAAACGAAATTGTATGTGCAAGTGCAGGAAATCATGCACAAGGATTTGCATTGTCTTGTAAATTATTAAAAATAAAAGGCACCATTTTCATGCCTTCACCAACGCCAAATCAAAAGATTGATCAGGTAAAAATGTTTGGTGAAGAATATATAGATGTCGTTTTGGTAGGTGATACTTATGATGATGCTTATGAAGCAGCTATACAACAATGTGAGGACTTAAATAAAACATTCATTCATCCTTTTAACGATGAAAAAGTTATTGAAGGACAAGCTACAGTTGGTTTAGAAATTATTGACCAATTACAAGAACATCCAATACATTATGTGTTTGTGCCTGTCGGTGGAGGTGGACTTGCTGCAGGATTATCCTCTGTGTTTAAACTGTTATCACCTCAAACAAAAATAATTAGTGTAGAGCCAAAAGGCGCTCCTGCGATGTTAAATTCTATTAGAAACAATAAAAATATTACATTAAAATCTATAGATAACTTTGTAGATGGAGCAGCTGTTAAACGTGTTGGAGATTTAAACTTTGCCATTTGTAAAGAGACCTTACACCGTGTGGTTACTGTAGATGAAGGCAAAATTTGCCAAGCCATTTTAGATTTATATAATAAAGATGCCATTATTGTAGAGCCTGCAGGTGCTTTAAGTCTTTGTGGATTAGATTTGTTTACTGAAGAAATAAAAGGCAAAAACGTCGTATGTGTGATTAGTGGAAGCAATAACGATATTACACGCACTGCCGAAATTAAAGAACGAGCACTACTATATTCTAATCTAAAACATTATTTTATCGTAAAATTTCCGCAACGTGCTGGAGCTTTAAGAGATTTTGTAGTAGATATTTTAGGTCCAACCGATGATATCACACATTTTGAATACACCAAAAAAGCAAATCGGGACAATGATGTTGCTGTAGTTGGTTTAGAGTTAAAATCTCCAGACGATTTAGAGCCATTAATAACCAAAATGAAACTTCATAATTTTTATGGTGATTATTTAAATGATAAGCCAGATTTATTTCAATTTCTGGTGTAAATTTGAACTAACAAAATTTGTATCTATGAGAATTGCTATAATTGGTGTTGGAAATTTAGGATTATCCATTGCAAAAGGGTTATTGGTTAATAATATGATTTCATCATTATATTTAACTAAACGCCATATTAACGAATTAGAAGGTTTTAAAGCAAATAAAAAAGTAGTGATTACTAGTGATAACGGAATGGCAATCCAGAATTCTGATATTATAATTTTTGCAGTTCAGCCCAATCACTTAGCAGCAGTACTTAGAAAAAACAAACAATTTATAACTCCAAAACACACACTAATTTCTACAATTACAGGGTTTTCGATTCAGAAAATTGAGGACGTTATCGGAAATCAAAATTCAGTAATTCGGGCGATGCCAAATACAGCAATAGCTGTTGGTAAATCTATGACATGTATCTGTAGTAATGAAAAAGCTATATTAAAGCTAAACATAACCAGAAAAATATTTGATACCTTAGGTACAACACTAGTTATTCCAGAAAAACAAATGCAAGCTGCAACTGTAGTTTGCGCAAGCGGAATTGCCTTTTGGATGCGATTGATAAGAGCAACAACACAAGCTGCGATACAATTAGGTTTTGATGCCAAAGAAGCACAGCAATTAGCTATGCACACATGTGAAGGTGCTTCAAGTTTATTAATTGCAACAGGTAATCATCCAGAACAAGAAATAGATAAGGTAACCACACCAATGGGTTGTACTATTGAAGGTTTAAACGAAATGGAACACCAAGGATTAAGTTCTTCATTAATTAGAGGAATGATAGCGTCTTTTGAGAAGATTGAAGGGATAAAGCAGGTCTTAAACTAAACCCTAGGCAAATCGCTGTCATCCTTTAAAGGCAAGTTTGATTCTCCCATTAAGTATGCATCCACATGATGGGCTGCTTGTCTTCCTTCAGAAATTGCCCAAACAATTAATGACTGTCCGCGACGCATATCTCCAGCAGCAAAAACACCAGGAATATTAGTTGCATAATCTTTGGTTGACGCTTCAATGTTGGTTCTAAAATCCATGTTTAAACCAAACTGATCTGCTAATGTTTTTTCGGCTCCAGTAAATCCTAAAGCCAATAAGGCTAAGTCGCATTTCCATTCTTTTTCTGTGCCTTCAATTTCTTTTAGTTGCGGACGTTCACCAGGTTTAAAAATCCATTCAACTTCTACTGTTTTTAATCCTTTTAAGTTTCCTTTTTGGTCTCCAATAAACTCTTTTGTAGATATACTAAAAAAACGTTCCACACCTTCTTGGTGTGATGAGGTGGTTTTTAACTTCATTGGCCAATAGGGCCAAGGTTGGTGTGCTGGACGACCTTCGGTTGGTTTGCTTAAAATTTCAAAATTGGTAACCGATGTTGCGCCATGACGATTAGAAGTCCCTATACAATCACTTCCTGTATCGCCTCCACCAATAACAATTACGTCTTTTCCTTTAGCAGAAATAACGTTTTTAAAATCTACTAAACCATCTACATATTGATTGTTTAGTTTTAAAAAATCCATCGCTTGTGTTACACCTTTTAAATCTGCTCCTGGAATAGGAATACTTCGTCTAACGGTTGCACCTCCACATAACACAATTGCATCAAAATCATCTTTTAATTGGTTGGCATCTATGTTAACACCAACATGTGCGTTGGTTTTAAAAACAATGCCTTCTTCTTCTAAAACTTTAATACGTCTGTCAATAACGTTTTTTTCCATTTTAAAATCAGGAATTCCGTAACGTAATAATCCACCCACTTTTTCATCACGTTCTAAAACGGTTACTGTATGTCCTGCACGATTCAATTGTTGAGCTGCAGCTAATCCAGCAGGTCCAGAACCAATAACAGCAACTGTTTTTTCGGTTCTAACTTTTGGAGGTTGTGCAGTAATCCAACCTTCTTTAAAGGCAGTTTCTACAATGTTTTTCTCAATATTTTCAATAGTTACTGGGTCTTCATTAATACCTAACACACAAGCTTCTTCGCATGGTGCAGGACATAATCTTCCGGTAAATTCTGGGAAGTTGTTAGTTTTGTGTAATATTTCGGCAGCTTCTTTCCATTTGCCTTTATACACTTTATCGTTAAAGTCTGGAATTAAATTACCCAAAGGACATCCACTGTGGCAAAACGGAATACCGCAATCCATGCAGCGTGCACCTTGATCTTTAAGTTTTTCTTCTTTTAACGGAACCGTAAATTCCTTATAATGTTCAATTCGTTTTTTTGGCTCAATGTAACTCTCGTCTTGGCGCTCATATTCTAAAAATCCTGTTATCTTTCCCATCTCGTTCCTGCGAAAGCAGGAATCTCATCCTAACTTTCTAAATTTATGTTTTTAATTAAAAGATTAAAGCAACTTTAATCTTAAACTAATTCTAATTCTTCTTGTTCTAATCTTAATAAGGCTTGTCTGTATTCTTCTGGGAGCACTTTTTTAAACTTCGGAAGGAAACTTTTCCAATTATCTAAAATTCTTTTCGCTAAAGGACTTCCAGTTGCATGATGATGATTTTCAATTAACTGTTCTAACTGTAACTGATCCTCTACGTTTTCGATAGGATCGATATTTAAATCTTCAGAATTACAGTGTTGTATAAACGTGTCATTTTCATCTAAAACATAAGCAATTCCGCCACTCATTCCTGCTCCAAAATTTCGTCCAACAGCACCAAGAATAACAGCCACACCACCAGTCATATATTCGCAACCATGATCTCCAATACCTTCCACAACTGCTTTGGCACCAGAGTTTCTCACACAAAAACGTTCGCCTGCTTTTCCATTGATGTAGACTTCTCCGGAAGTTGCTCCATATAATGTTACGTTTCCTGTAATGATGTTATCTTCTGGAGTAATGGTACATTTTTCCGGTACTTTAATAATTAATTTTGCTCCAGAAAGACCTTTTCCTAAGTAATCGTTGGTGTTTCCGTGTACGGTAAACTTTAAACCTTTGGTAGCAAATGCACCAAAACTCTGACCAGCAGAACCACTAAACTCAATATCTATAGTATCTTCCGGTAAACCATCTGCACCATAAATTTTAGAAATCTCGTTACTCACAATCGCACCAACAGCGCGATCGATATTAGTAATTGGTAGTTCTAAATGTGTTTTTTGTCTTCGGAATAATGCTTGATGCGCTTGCTTAATAATCTTAAAATCTAAGTGCACATTTAAGTTATGGTCTTGACAGTAAGTGTTAAATAGTTTTACATCTTCCGAAACTTCAACTTTATGAAGAATTGGTGTTAAATCAATACCTGAAGATTTGTAATGGTCAATTGCTTTATTTCTATTTAATTTTTGAGACTGACCAACCATTTCATTAATAGTTCTAAATCCTAATTTAGCCATAATCTCACGCAATTCTTGAGCGACAAAATACATGTAGTTAACGACATGTTCTGGTT
The DNA here is from genome assembly GCF_029760915.1 of Olleya sp. YS. Classification (NCBI taxonomy): domain Bacteria; kingdom Pseudomonadati; phylum Bacteroidota; class Flavobacteriia; order Flavobacteriales; family Flavobacteriaceae; genus Olleya; species Olleya sp. YS. Next base: position 1,164,981 of record NZ_CP121685.1, read on the forward strand.
TGCCTTTAAACTTTTTACGTAGTTCTGGGTTTTGGGTAGCAATCCCAACTGGACACGTATTAAGATGGCAAACACGCATCATAATACAACCCGAAGCTACTAAAGGTGCGGTTGCAAAACCAAATTCTTCAGCTCCTAATAAACAGGCAATCGCGACATCACGTCCTGTTTTTAACTGTCCGTCGCACTCTAAAACCACTCGATTTCTAAGATCGTTCATCACTAGAGTTTGTTGCGCTTCTGCAATACCAAGTTCCCAAGGTAATCCTGCGTGTCGCAAAGATGTTAAAGGCGATGCTCCTGTACCACCATCAAAACCAGAAACTAAAATCACGTCTGCTTTAGCTTTGGCAACTCCTGCTGCTACAGTACCAACACCAACTTCCGATACTAATTTTACATTAATTCTGGCTTCTCTGTTAGCACATTTTACATCATATATTAATTGTGATAAATCTTCAATAGAATAAATATCGTGATGTGGTGGAGGCGAAATCAATCCGACATAAGGTGTAGAGTTTCTTGTTTTTGCAATCTCCCGATTGACTTTTGGTCCAGGTAATTGTCCACCTTCACCAGGCTTTGCACCTTGTGCTATTTTTATTTGAATTTCGTTTGCACTTGTTAAGTAATTTGAAGTCACACCAAAACGACCTGATGCTACTTGTTTAATTGCTGAATTTTTCCAGTCGCCTTGTGAAGATTTATAAAAACGTTCTTGATCTTCGCCACCTTCACCAGAATTAGATTTTCCACCTATTCTGTTCATGGCAACTGCTAAGTTTTCATGCGCTTCTTTACTAATAGAACCGTAAGACATAGCTCCAGTTTTAAAACGCTTTACAATTTCAGTCCAAGGTTCTACTTCATCAATTGGAATAGGGTCAAATTGATCAAACTCAAACAAACCTCTAATGGTCATTAAGTTTTTAGATTGGTTATTTACCAACTCAGAATACTCCTTAAAAGTTGAGGCTTTGTTAGTTCTTACCGATTCTTGAAGTTTTGCAACTGTTAATGGGTTAAACATATGTTTTTCTTGTCCACGTCGCCATCTATAATCGCCACCAACTTCAATAGTTGGTTTTATATTTTTATGAAAGGCTTTTTTATGACGTTTTACTATTTCTTGTTCAATTTCTCTTAATCCAACACCTTGAATTCTGGTGGTTGTATTTGGGAAATATTTTTCAACCGTAGCAGAGTTGATTCCGATACATTCGAATAATTGGGACCCTCTGTAAGAATTTAAAGTTGAGATTCCTATTTTGTTCATTACTTTCAGAATCCCTTTTCCAATTGCTTTGTTGTAATTTTTAATAGCAGTTAAATACTCTAAATCGGTAACATCTTTATTATTGATTTGCTTCTGAACAATTTCATTAACGATATATGGGTTTACAGCACTTGCACCATAACCAAAAAGTAAAGCAAAGTGATGGACTTCACGCGGTTCTGCCGACTCAATAATTAAACTAATTTTTGAGCGTTTTTTTAATTTATGAAGCGCATGATTTACATAAGAACAAGCTAAAAGTGCAGGAATTGGTGCGTGATTTTCATCTACAAATCTGTCTGATAAAATGATAATATTTGCACCTTCATCAATCGCTTTAGAAGCTTTAGTGACTAAGTTTTCTAGAGCGACTTCCAATTCATTTAACCCACGATTAACTTCGTATAACATTGAAATAGATTCAACTTTAAAATCTGGATTAGTATCGTAGTTTTTAATCTTATCTAAATCGTGTTTAGAGATGACTGGGTTCTGAATTTTCAGCTTTTTACAATGCTCAGCATTAATATCAAACAGGTTAACATCACTACCTAAAGTTAAGCTAATATCTGTAATTAATTCTTCTCTAATTCCGTCTAAAGGCGGATTGGTAACCTGCGCAAATAACTGTTTAAAATAATTATAGACCAGTTGAGGTCTTTCAGATAAAATTGCAATTGGCGCATCGCTACCCATAGATCCAATAGGCTCTTTTCCTAATTGCGCCATAGGACGAATAATGGTGTTTAAATCTTCTTCAGTATAGCCAAAAACGACTTCACGTTTTGATAATTCAATTTCATCATGCTTTATTGGTCCTTTTTTTGCTTCAATATCTCTAAGATGTACTAGGTTTTCATTTAACCATTGTCTGTAAGGATATTTGGCTGCAATTTCTTCTTTTATTTCTTCGTCATTAACAATTCGCCCCTCATTCATATTTACTAAAAACATTTTTCCAGGTTCTAAACGACCATGATACTCTACGTTTCCAGGTTTAATATCAACCACTCCAGTTTCTGATGACATTATTACGTTTCCAGATTTTGTAACAGTATACCTTGAAGGTCGCAATCCGTTTCGGTCTAATACAGCACCTATAAAATTACCATCAGTAAAAGGGATCGAAGCTGGTCCATCCCAAGGTTCCATAAGACAAGAGTTATACTCATAAAATGCTTTTTTAGCATCAGACATGTTTGGGTTTTTCTCCCATGCTTCAGGCACTAGCATCATCATTGCTTCTGGAAGCGATCTGCCAGTCATTAACAATAATTCTACAACCATGTCTAAGGTTGCCGAATCTGATTTACCTCTTAAAACAGTTGGAATAATCTTTTTTATATCGTCACCAAACAATGGGCTTTCCATGATTTCTTCACGAGAAAACATTCGAGACACATTACCTCTAACTGTGTTAATTTCACCATTATGGCAGATGTATCTAAACGGTTGTGCTAAATCCCAAGTTGGGAAGGTGTTGGTAGAAAAGCGTTGATGCACTAACGCTAAACGTGTATCTAATGCTGAATTAAACAAGTCTAAATAATACTCGTTAATATGCTCTGGCATTAATAAGCCTTTAAATATGATAATTTTTGTGGACAGACTTGGAAGGTAGAAGAATTTAGATTCTGATAATTTAGAACCATATATAATATGTTCTGTAATTTTACGTGTAGCAAATAGTTTTAAGTTAAACTCTCTTTCGGTTTGCTCGTCGTTTGCCTTACCTATAAAAATTTGCTTTACAAAAGGCTCTGTGACTTTAGCAATGTCTCCTAAAACGTCACTATTAACAGGAACATCTCTCCAACCAATGAATTTTAACCCTTGGTTTTCAATTTCTTTTTCAAATACATCAATACAGTATTGACGCTGATTCTCTTTTTTTGGTAAAAACACATTACTTACAGCATAATTACCAGCTTGTGGTAAATCAAATTCGCAAAAAATCTTAAAAAATTTATGTGGAATATCTATTAAAATACCTGCACCATCACCTGTAACACCGTCCGCACTTACAGCACCACGATGCTCTAATTTTACTAAAATTTCTAACGCTTTATGAATAATATCGTTAGAACGTTTTCCTGTTAAACTACAGATAAAACCAGCACCACAATTATCGTGTTCATATTCTGGTAAATAAAGTCCTTGTTTTTTTAGCATAATCAGTAAGAATTTAAGGCATTTTACCGCCTTATTTAACTTCTAATATATGTGCTATTGTTTGATTATGAAAAGGTTCCGATCACTTTTCCGAAATTCTGAATGAGATAGTTTTAAAATGCTATTTGAGCAATTTTACAGCACATATTTTATGAAATAGACAATATAAAAATCACAACAAAAATGCAATTTTGATGCGAAAACGTTTTCGTAATAGTTGAAATGTTGAATAAAATTTAACAAAAAACAATTTTTATTGAAATTTAAGCAATAACGAGAATGTGGATTTAATAAAAAATCAACAACTAATTTAATATACCCTTTAAAAAATAGGGTTAAAAATAAATTAATAATAAAAACAAACCCATCAACCCTATTTTTTTAGGGGTTAAATATTTTTTGATATAGATTTGGTAACAAATTTAATTCCTGACACAGAAATATTATGAAACAATTATTGATCTTAACACTTCTATTTACAACAACACTATTATTTTCTCAAAACGACACAACTAGTCCAGAAAAAAAATTCACTTTTGGAGGAAGCGTAGATGCCTATTACAGGACTAATTTAACTGCTCCTAATGACGATAACCAGATTGCTCCTGCAACCTCCTTTGCAGATACTGGTGGTTTCTCTCTTGGAATGGGAAATATTATAGCCTCTTACGAAAAAGGAAAAGTTGGAGCTGTTGCAGATTTAGTATTTGGACCAAGAGGTGAAGCAGCAAGTGCAACTGTTTTAAATCAATTATTTGCGTTTTATAATATTAGTGAAAACACCAAATTAACATTTGGAAAGTTTAATACATATTTAGGTTACGAGGTGATTTCTCCAGTAGGTAACTTTAACTACAGTACCTCTTACTTGTTTTCTAACGGACCATTTTCTCATACAGGTGTAAAAGTAGATTTCTCATTATCTGAAGATTTCAGTTTAATGCTAGGTGTTTTTAATCAAACAGATGTGACCGAATTTAATCCTGATGGTAGTTATGCTGTTGGAGCACAATTAGGATATAATGGTCAATATTTAAACTTATTATACGATAAAGCAGGTTTAGGATTTGAGGTTGATTATACAGGAGGTTTTGATGCTTCTGATGACTTTTTTATCGGGATAAATGCTGCTTATGCAGATAATGAAGGTGAAGGATTTTACGGAGTAGATTTATACCCACAGTATAGTACTAGCGATTCTTTTACAATTGGTTTAAGAGGTGAATATTTTCAAACTCAAAACGAGTTTGTAGACGATGACCCTAGTGTCATTGCTATTACACTTACAGGAAGTTATGTGGTTGATGAAGATTTAATTATCAAACCAGAATTTAGATTAGACTCTGGTTCTGAAGATATATTTATAGATACAGATTTAATGGCTACAAAAAGTCTAGGTGCTTTTGTGTTAGCAGCTATATATAGATTTTAACTAACTAAATATTAATAAGGTTTTCGCTGTAGCGAAAATTAAAAACTCAAAAAAATGAAAAAAGTTGAAGCAATTATCAGAAAGTCAAAGTTTTCTGCAGTTAAAAAAGCACTTCATGAAGTAGGTGTTAATTTCTTCTCGTATTGGGATGTTACAGGACTTGGTAACGAAAAAGAAGGTCATGTTTACAGAGGCGTGTCTTACAGTACAAGTGATATACAAAGACGTTATTTATCCATTGTTGTTAATGACGATTTTGAAGAAGTAACTATCAAAGCCATTCTTGAAGCTGGTAGTACTGGTGAAGTAGGTGATGGTAAAATATTCGTTTCAAAAATCGATGAAGTTTACAGAATAAGAACAGGAGAAAAAGGCGGAAACACATTAAAATAAAAAACATGGAATTACTTACAACAAATAATGTATGGATGATGATCTGTACAGCACTGGTTTTCTTTATGCACTTAGGATTTGCATTTTTAGAAATTGGACTGACACGTCAAAAAAACACAATTAATATACTTTTTAAAAACATTTTTATAATTACAGTTGGACTGCTATTGTATTGCTTAGTAGGATTTAATTTAATGTATCCAGGAGAATTTAATGGTGTCTTAGGATTTGCAGGGTTTGGTTTAGACGCTCCTATAACAGCAGAAGGTGCTTTAGATTTAGCTTACAACGAAGGGTACACCTATTGGACAGACTTTTTGTTTCAAGGGATGTTTGCAGCAACTGCAGCAACGATTGTATCTGGAGCTGTAGCAGAGCGTATGAAAATAGGACCATTTATGGTTTTTACTATACTTTACGTTGGATTTATATACCCAATTGCAGGATCTTGGAAATGGGGAGGCGGATTTTTAGACAGCTTAGAAACTCCTTTTTATGACTTTGCAGGTTCTACGTTAGTACACTCTGTTGGTGGATGGGCTGCTGTAGTAGCAGTTTGTTTATTAGGCTCAAGAATTGGTAAATTTAAAGATGGTCAATTACAAGCCATACCAGGACATAACATTCCGTTAGCAACAGCTGGAGTATTAATCCTTTGGCTAGGATGGTTTGGATTTAATGGAGGTTCTGTATTATCTGCAGACCCATCTTTAACTTCATTAACATTAGTAACAACTTGTCTTGCAGCAGCAGCTGGAGGTGTTGTTGCAGCCCTAACCTCTACTATATTACATAAAAATTTAGATTTAACAATGTTCTTAAACGGAATCTTAGGAGGATTAGTGGGTATTACAGCTGGAGCAGACCAAATGAGCCCAACAGATGCTGTAATAATTGGAGCAGTAGCTGGTGCTATTATTGTATTTGCAGTTTCTTTAATTGATAAGTTAAAATTAGATGATCCTGTTGGTGCTATTGCAGTACACTTAGTATGTGGTATCTGGGGAACATTAGCAGTAGGTATTTTTGGAAATTTAGCAAGTGGCGCACAGTTTGTAAGTCAACTAATTGGTGTAGCTTCTTATGCAGCTATTTGTATAGTGTCTTCATTTTTAATCATTTTTATAATGAAGAAAACCGTTGGTATTAGAGTTTCTGAAAAAGAAGAATTAGAAGGACTTGATGCTCATGAACATGGGATGGATGCATATCCAGACTTTAGACTAAATGAGCATTAGAATTTAGTTAGTTTGTTTGAGAAACCCTCAAGGTATTATGCTTTGAGGGTTTTTTGTATTTAGCATAAAAAAAATACCCAGTAATGTAATTACTGAGTATTTAACGACTAATAATAAAATATTATATAATTGTAGATTGTCCTAAATGAATATTAGCAAAATTAATATTCGTATCATTTGGGTTACTAATAAAATCAGCTATAAAATCGCCCACTTTAGAAGTCGTAACATTATCATTTTTAGTATTTAAATCTGGAGTTGTTATTTCTAATTTTAAAGATTTATCAACGCCTTTTTTAATAAGTTCGGCTTCCTCATATAATCCAAAATGTTCTAATAACATTGCTGCACTTAATATAGAAGCAATTGGATTTGCAATACCTTTACCTGTTGCTTGCGGATAAGACCCATGAATAGGTTCAAACATGGCGTATTTGTCTCCAACAGATGCTGAAGCTAATAACCCAATAGATCCACCTATAACACTAGCTTCATCACTAATAACATCTCCGAACAAATTTTCTGTTAATATCACATCAAACTGTTTTGGATTTAAAATCATTTGCATAGCTGCATTGTCTACAAATAAAAAGTCCAGCTCCACGTCTGGATAATCTATTGCTAATTCAGTAACCACTTTTCTCCATAAACGAGAGGTTTCTAAAACATTGGCTTTATCAACTAAAGTCACTTTTTTCTTTCTGCTTTGAGCAGCTTTAAAAGCTAAATGTGCAATGCGTTCTATTTCTTCGCGAGAATACTCACATAAATCGGATGCTGAATTACCGTCTTCGCTTAAATATTTTTTTCCGAAATAAATCCCTCCAGTTAATTCTCTATATATACTAATGTCTGTGCCATTTATAATGTCTCGTTTTAAAGGAGATTTATTTAATAAAGTATCATAAGCTTTAACAGGTCTAATATTTGCGTATAATCCTAATTCTTTTCTAAGCTTAAGTAATCCTTGTTCCGGTCGTACTTTTGCGTTAGGGTTATTATCGTATTTAGGATGACCTATTGCACCAAATAAAATCGCATCACTAGATTTGCATAAGTCTAAAGTTGCGTCTGGTAAAGGGTTCTTTTGTTTATCTATTGCAATAGCACCTACAGGAGCTTCTTTAAACAAAAAAGTATGGTCAAACTCTAATGCAATAGCTTTTAATACTTTTATACCTTGGTCAGTGACTTCTGGACCAATACCATCACCTGATAAAACGGCTATATTTAATTTCATGTTATACTAATTAGTTTGTTGTTTAGCTTCAAAAGCTGTAATCATTTCTTTTTTACTTAATAAATAATCAATATCATCATAACCATTAATCATACAGGTTTTTTTGTAGGCATCAATCTCAAAGGGCTCACTAAAAGAAGTGCCTTCAACTGAAATCGTCTGGTTTTCTAAATTTACTTCTAATTTAATTTCAGGGTTTTCAGAGATTTCAGTCAATAGTACATTTAAAAATTCTGGAGTGACTTGTACTGGTAGTAACCCATTATTCAAGGCGTTTCCTTTGAAGATATCAGCAAAAAAACTAGAGACAATCACCTTAAAACCATAATCCGTTAAAGCCCAAGCAGCATGCTCACGACTAGAGCCACAACCAAAATTATCGCCAGCAACTAAAATGCTACCAGAGTATTTTGGGTTGTTTAATGTAAAATCTTGGTTTATAGATTCGTCCTTATTAAAACGCCAATCTCTAAATACGTTATTTCCAAAACCATCTCTGCTTGTTGCTTTTAAAAAGCGCGCAGGAATGATTTGATCTGTATCTATATTTTCTATCGCTAACGGAATAGCTCGCGACTGTAATGTTGTAAACTTTTCCATATTAATTCAATTGTTTTGTTACGTCCACAATTCTCCCTTCAACCGCAGTTGCTGCAGCCACTAAGGGACTCGCCAAAATAGTTCGAGAACCTTGACCTTGACGACCTTCAAAATTTCTGTTACTGGTTGATACGCAATATTCACCTTGCGGAATCTTATCCTCATTCATCGCTAAACACGCGCTACAACCAGGTTGACGTAATTCAAAACCTGCTTCATCAAAAATATCCTTAAGACCTTCTTTTATAATTTGTGCTTCTACTTGTTTACTTCCAGGTACTAACCATGCAGTTACATTATTGGCTTTTTGCTTTCCTTTTATATAATTTGCAGCGACTCTAAAATCTTCAATTCTAGAATTAGTACAACTCCCAATAAACACAAAGTTGATAGGTTTATCAATCAACGATTCACCTTTTTTAAAATCCATGTACTCTAAAGATTTTTCAAAAGAAGCATCATTTATCGTTGGGATGTTTTGGGTGACTTTTATTCCCATTCCAGGATTGGTACCATAGGTTACCATTGGTTCTATATCTTCAGCATCAAAAAAGTATTCTTTGTCAAAAGAGGCACCTTCATCTGTTGGTAAGGTTTTCCAATAGGCTACTTTATCTTCAAAAGCTTTTCCGCTTGGCGCAAATTTTCTTCCTTTTACATAATCAAAAGTGGTTTGATCTGGTGCAATCATGCCTCCACGTGCACCCATTTCGATACTCATATTACAAACGGTCATTCGACCTTCCATAGACATGTTTTCAAACACATCTCCAGCATACTCGCAGAAATAACCTGTACCTGCATTGGTGCCTAATTTAGCTATGATATACAAAATGACATCTTTAGGTAAGACGCCATTTTTTAATTTGCCATTAACCGATACTCTTAAACTTTTTGGTTTGGTCAACAATAAACATTGACTTGCAAAAACTTGAGCCACTTGACTGGTTCCTATACCAAACGCAATAGTGCCAAATGCACCATGTGTTGAGGTATGTGAGTCACCACAAACAATGGTCATTCCAGGTTGTGTGATACCTAATTCTGGTGCCATAACATGAACAATACCATTGTATTGATGTCCAAGCTCGTAAAGTGTAATGTTATTTTTTTTGCAATTTTCAGAGAGTTGTTGAAGTTGTTTTCTAGATAACTCGTCTTTAATTGGTAAGTGTTGATTTTGGGTAGGTGTGTTGTGGTCTGCAGTCGCTACGGTATGGTTGGGACGAAAAATGGGAATCTGTCGTCGTTCCAATTCATTAAACGCTTGTGGACTTGTGACTTCATGTATTAAATGTTTGTCAATATACAGCACTTGTGGTCCATCTTTAATAGTATCGACTACATGAGTATCCCAAACTTTATCAAATAGTGTCTTCTTCATTTATGCACTAATTATTTGTTGGTACACATTGCTTGTTTCAATAATCTGATGAATATCATTATCGTTAACTTCCTTTTTTCTATCTGCAAAAGTTAAAAAGTTTGCATAGACATCATCTAATTGCAATTTGGTTAACTCATAACCAACATTTTTAGCTCTGTACGCCAAAGCAGCTCTTCCGCTTCTAGCGGTTAATACAATTGCAGATTCTGTGACACCAACATCTTTAGGATCTATAATTTCATACGTTTCACGGTTTTTAATCACACCATCTTGATGAATTCCAGAGCTATGCGCAAATGCATTAGCACCCACAATAGCTTTATTTGGTTGCGTGTAAATACCCATACTATCACTTACTAACTGACTTATACCATATAATCTTGTGGTATCAATATTGGTGTCTAAATTTAAATAAGGATGCTGCTTTAAAACCATAACGACTTCTTCTAAAGCGGTATTTCCAGCACGCTCTCCAATACCGTTTATGGTACTTTCAATTTGTCGTGCACCATTAATAACACCTTCAATTGAGTTAGCTGTTGCTAAACCTAAATCGTTGTGACAATGACAAGATAAAATGGCGTTTTCAATACCTTTTACGTTTTCCATTAGGTATTTCATTTTTGCGCCATACTCGCTTGGTAAACAATAACCAGTTGTATCCGGAATATTTAAAACGGTTGCACCAGCTTTAATAGCTGCTTCACAAACTCTTGCTAAATAATCATTGTCTGTGCGACCTGCATCTTCAGCATAAAACTCCACATCTTCAACAAACGTTTTTGCATAGGCAACTGCATCAAATGCACGTTTGATAATATCTTGTTTATTAGAATTGAATTTGAATTTTATATGAGAGTCGGAAGTACCAATTCCTGTGTGGATTCTTGGTTTTTTTGCAAATTTTAAAGCTTCTGAAGCAACTTTAATATCGTTTTTTACAGCACGTGTTAATCCGCATACTGTAGCATTTTTTACAATTTTAGAAATAGCTTCAACCGATTTAAAATCGCCTGGACTTGAGACGGGAAAGCCTGCTTCTATCACATCGACGCCTAAGATGTCAAGCTGTTTAGCGATGACGACTTTTTGTTCGGTGTTTAATTTACAACCAGGTACTTGTTCGCCATCCCGAAGTGTAGTGTCAAATATTTGAATGTGTTCTTTCGACATTTTGTAAGAATTATTTTTCTATTGTAGTACTAATTTATACTTTGGTTAAAAGTTTGGCAGTACTTGTTTTTTAATTCTTACGATGTTCAGTCAAAATTTTACTTTTTAAGTAACTGACATTCAAGCAATTAATATCAATTTTGATTGATGACTAAAGAGCAAAAAGATAATTTATTTTTATTGGTTAAATCCTTAACTAAATCTGAAAAACGACAATTTAAATTGTATGTTGGGCGACTTGGAGTGAATTCTGATTCTAAATTTTTAAATCTTTTCAACTTGTTAGATAAAGCACAGGTTTATGACGAAACGAGTATTTTAAAAAGTGGAATTGTTAAAAAACAGCAATTAGCCAACGTCAAAGCCCATTTATACAAGCAGATTCTAATAAGCTTAAAATTAAACCCATCACATCAAAATATTCGCTCACAAATTAGAGAACAATTGGATTTTGCATCTATTTTATACCACAAAGGGTTGTATAAACAAAGTCTTAAAATTTTAGATAAAGCTAAGGACGTTGCTATTTTTAATGAAGAAAAAAATCTTGCTTTCGAAATTGTTGAACTTGAAAAAATTATTGAAGCTCAGTACATCACCAGAAGTATAAGTAATCGAGCAGATCAGCTAACGATTCAAGCTAAGGAGTTAAGCGAGTTAAATGTAATAACAAGCAAGCTCTCTAATTTATCTTTACAACTATATAGTATTATTTTAAAGACTGGTTACGTTAAAAACGAAACAGAAAGCAAAGCCATAACAAAATATTTTAATGACAGATTGCCAAAATTAACATTCTCTGCATTAGGTTTTAGAGAGAAATTATGGTTTTATAAAGCACACCTCTGGTATAGTTTTTTAATGCAAGATTTTTTAAATTGTTATAAATATGCATTAAAATGGGTTGATTTATTTTATGAAAACCCTAATATGATAAGTTTAAACCCTGTTTTTTTCTTAAAAGGGAATAACTATTTATTAGAAGCCTTATACTTTATAAAAAACAAGCCAAAATTTATTAAAAAACTCAACGAGTTTAATACTGTAGTAAGTCAATCCAATTTTCCAAAAGACGAAAATGTATCCACATTAGTGTTTTTATATGGTAATTTTCATAATATCAATCAGTATTTTATAGATGGAAGTTTTGAAGAAGGTTTGATATTGATACCAAAGATAGAAGCAGAATTAGCTCAGTTTGATAATAACATTGACGAGCATCATAAAATGATTTTTTATTACAAATTTGCCAGTTTGCATTTTGGGGTAGGCAATAATAAAGCATGCATAAAATATTTAGATAAAATTATCTCTAATAGATCATTGTCAATGCGTGAAGACTTACTTTGTTTTTCAAGAGTTTTAAACTTAGTAGCACATTATGAAGCAGGTTTAGATTATCATTTAGAAACCTTATTGCGTAGTACATATAAGTTTTTAATAAAAATGAATGACTTGCACGAAGTACAAAAAGAAATGATTAAATTTATAAGAGGTTTGCAAGATATTTACCCTCAAGACATTAAAAATGAGTTTAAAAAACTATTGCAAGTTTTAAAACAATATGAAGACCATCCGTTTGAGCGTCGTGCATTCTTATATCTAGATATTATTTCATGGTTAGAAAGTAAAATAGAAAACAAACCAGTGGGTCAAATAGTAAAGGATAAATACTTACAGTTATATGCTTAATAAAAGCATTTGAAATTTATATGAAATTTCAAAAGGAATAAAATAATTATTCATCAATTAAGTTAATTAAATAAGTCAAGACTGTATTTTGATGATTTATAATGTTATCAAATCATCAAATATCATACTAAAAAAGCCTAAAATTAGCATTTCGTCGAAAAAAACAGCGCTTTAAAGAGGTTTTTTTATAAAAAAGAGTTTTAAAAGTTTTGATAGCATAGTTTTTTTTATACATTTACACCCTCAAATCAGCGATGAAGAAAAATAAAACATTAATAGCTTTAGTCTTATTTTTATTAATAAGTATAGTTGGTGTGTCTCAAATTGTGACACCTCCACCTCCACAACAGCCACCACCTGTAGGTCTTCCTATAGATAATGGTATAGTCTTGTTAGTTGTTTTGGGTCTAATTTATGGTGTTTACAAAGTAATGTCTTCTAGAAAAAAATCAAACGTTTAACTCGGTTAAGCGCTTTACGTATTTCCCAATTACATCAAACTCTAAATTCACTTTAGTGCCAATTTTAAAAGTTTTAAAATTTGTGTGCTCAAAAGTATATGGAATAATAGCAACACTAAAGCTGTTTTTAGCAGAGTTTACAACCGTAAGACTTACTCCGTTTACAGTTATAGACCCTTTTTCAATAGTAATATTATTTAATTTTGGGTCATACTCAAAAGTATACAACCAACTTCCGTTAGTCTCTTTAGCCTCAATACAAATAGCAGTTTGATCTACATGACCTTGTACAATATGACCATCTAATCTATCGCCAAGTTTCATAGCGCGTTCAATATTTACTTGGGCGTTAATTTTTAAATCACCAATATTGGTTTTATCTAATGTCTCTTTTATGGCAGTTACCGTATATTCATTATTATTTATTCTAACAACGGTCAAACACACACCATTATGCGCGACACTTTGATCAATTTTTAATTGACTAGTAATATCGCAAGCTATGGTAATATCTAGATTACCTTTTGAGGTAGACATCTGTTTTACTGTACCAAGTGTTTCAATTATTCCTGTAAACATAAACTTAATCGTATTATTTGGTTAAATTTGCTTTGGTAAATTTACAAACAATAGTTAGTAGTATTAATGAAGAAAGAAGAAAATATTAAAGTAGGAATTTCTATAGGTGACCTTAACGGAATTGGAGCTGAAATTGTTTTAAAAATCTTTGAAGACAATAGGATGTTAGAGTTTTGTACTCCAGTAATTTTTGCATCTATAAAAACTATGAGTTTTGTAAAAAACCATTTCAATTTAGACATAAAATTAAATGGTATCCATAGTGTAGGACAGGCTATAACTGGTCGTGTTAATGTGTTGAATTGTTGGAAAGAAAACGTAGATGTTAATTTTGGGCAAGAGGATATTAAAATTGGCGAGTATGCTATAAAATCTCTAGAACAAGCAACAAAAGCCTTAAAAAACAACGAGATAGATGTATTGGTGACTGCTCCAATAAATAAGCATAACATACAGTCCGAAACTTTTAAATTTCCAGGTCATACAGATTATTTAAACCAAGAATTAGAAGGTAATAGTCTTATGTTTATGGTAACAGAAGGTTTAAGGGTTGGATTGTTTACGGATCATGTTCCAGTAAAAGATATAGCCACCCATATTACACCACAACTTATAGAAGAAAAAATAAGTACAGTTTATAACTCACTTAAGCAGGATTTTAAAATAAATAAGCCTAAAATAGCTGTTTTAGGCATCAATCCTCATACAGGTGATAATGGAGTTATTGGAAATGAAGATGATGAGGTGTTACGTCCTACTCTTCAGAAAATAAAAGAGTCAGGTAAATTAGTTTTTGGTCCATATGCAGCAGATAGTTTTTTTGGATCCAACAATTATAAAAACTTTGATGCTATAATCGCATCCTATCATGACCAAGGATTAATACCATTTAAAACTTTATCTTTTGGTCAAGGAGTTAATTATACCGCTGGATTAAATCGTGTTAGAACTTCTCCAGACCATGGGACAGCCTATGAAATTGCTGGAAAAGGAACAGCAGATGCTAGTTCGTTTAAAGAAGCTATTTTTACTGGAATTCAGATTTTTAAAAACAGAATCGAATATCAAGAAATCAGTCAAAACCCACTAGGATTTTCTAAACGAAAGATATAAACAAAAAAATGTTTATAAGTCTTCAATATAAAGAAAATTTTATATATTTGCAGGCTCAAAATAGATGTGGTAATGAAGCAATTAAAAGAATTTACAATACCATTTGTAGGTTTAAAGGTAGGAAAACATCATTTTGATTATAGTATAGATCAAACGTTCTTTAATCATTTTGAGTATGAAGATTTTAATTCCTGTAATATCCAGGTTGATTTAATTTTAGAAAAAAAATCAACGTTATTAGAATTAAATTTTCAAATTTCAGGAACAGTAAATGTAAACTGTGATGTCACCAATGAACCTTACGACCAAGCCATATCTAATGAGTTTGAATTGGTAGTAAAGTTTGGCGAAGAATATAATGATGACCATATTGACATATTAATCATTCCACATGGCGAATATGAAATTAATGTTCAACAATATATCTATGAATTAGTAGTATTAGCATTACCAAGTAAACGCATACATCCTGGAATTGAAGACGGAACATTAGATTCTGAAATACTTGACAAACTAGAAGAACTTAGTCCAAAGCTAAAAGACACAAAAGAAGATAAAGAGGAAACAGATCCTCGTTGGAACACATTAAAAAAACTATTAACGGATAAATAACAATATAAAATGGCACATCCTAAAAGAAAAATCTCGAAAACAAGAAGAGATAAAAGAAGAACACATTATAAAGCAACTGCGCCACAAATTGCAACTTGCCCAACTACAGGTGAAGCACACTTATATCATAGAGCTCATTGGAGTGAAGGAAAACTTTATTACAGAGGTCAAGTGTTAATTGACAATTCAGTAGAAGAAAACGAAGCATAATTACTATGCATGCATATAATAAAACGCTCACTTGTGGGCGTTTTTTTTATGATTAATTTTTCTTTACGTTAAAAAGCATTTACTTTGCATAGAATTAGTCTAAATTTGACTAATTTTATTAAATTAAAGTCAAATTCGGTCATTTTTGACCTTTTTTTGACTAAAATAGCTAAAATATGAGCAAAATCTCTGCTGCAATTACCGCTGTTGGTGCCTATGTGCCAGAATACGTATTAACCAATCAAATTCTTGAAACGATGGTTGATACAAACGACGATTGGATTACTACTAGAACAGGAATCAAAGAACGTCGTATTTTAAAAGGAGAAGGAAAGGGGACTTCTTTTATGGCTATTGAAGCAGCCAAAGACCTTATAAACAAAAAAGGTTTAAATCCTAAAGATATAGAATTAGTAATTGTTGCAACAGCAACACCAGATATGCAAGCAGCATCTACTGCTGCCTATACTGCAACACAAATAGGAGCAACAAATGCATTTTCTTTTGATTTAGAAGCTGCGTGTTCAAGTTTCCTGTTCGGGATGTCTACTGCTGCAAAATATATTGAATCTGGACGTTATAAAAATGTATTATTGATTGGTGCTGATAAAAACTCTTCAATGATTAATTATGAAGACAGAGCAACTTGTATCATATTTGGAGATGGTGCAGGAGCAGTGTTGTTTGAACCTAATACTGAAGGTTTAGGACTTCAAGATGAATACTTGAGAAGTAATGGAGAAGGACGAGAATTTCTACAAGTCAAATCAAGTGGTTCCTCTTACCCTGTAACCAAAGAATCAATAGATAGAAAAGAAAATTTTGTTTTTCAAGATGGCAAAACAGTTTTTAAAAACGCAGTGTTTAATATGGCAGATGTTGCAGTAAAAATTTTAGAGCGTAATAATCTTCAAAAAGATGATATTGCGTGGCTTGCAGCACATCAAGCTAATAAAAGAATTATAGACGCAACCGCTAACCGTATAGAATTAGAACCCGAGAAGGTCATGATGAATATAGAAAAATATGGTAATACTACATCAGCTACATTACCATTATTATTAAATGATTACGAATCACAATTGAAAAAAGGAGACAATATTATATTTGCAGCTTTTGGAGGTGGTTTTACTTGGGGTTCTATTTACCTTAAGTGGGCTTACAATTCTTAACAAACTAACTAAAACTAAATTAATAACTTAATTATTATGGATTTAAAAGACATTCAAAACTTAATTAAATTTGTTGCCAAATCTGGCGCAAGTGAAGTTAAATTAGAAACAGAAGATGTTAAAATAACTATAAGAACAGGTTCTGAAACAGAAACAACTTACGTACAGCAAGTACCTATGCAAGCGCAAATGCCAATGCAACAAGCAGTGCCTCAAGCGCCAGTTGCAGCACCAGCGACAACAAATGATGCTCCTGCAGCTACAACTGACGACTCAAAATACATTACTATAAAATCTCCAATAATAGGTACGTTTTATAGAAAACCTTCTCCAGATAAACCATTATTTGTAGAAGTTGGTCAGACTATTTCTGAAGGTGATGTGCTTTGTATTATTGAAGCAATGAAGTTATTCAACGAAATAGAATCTGAAGTATCAGGTAAAATTGTTAAAATTTTAGTTGACGATTCTTCTCCTGTAGAATTTGACCAACCATTATTCTTAGTAGACCCATCTTAATTTTAGGTTATTAGTGCTTTCGGTAAATATTAAATCGACAGTAAAATAATCCAATTGTCTAATTATCTAATTCAATAAAGATGTTTAAAAAAATATTGATTGCCAATAGAGGAGAAATAGCACTTCGTGTTATTAGAACCTGTAAAGAAATGGGCATTAAAACTGTTGCAGTATACTCTACTGCAGATGCAGAAAGCTTGCACGTAAAGTTTGCAGACGAAGCCGTTTGTATTGGTCCACCAGCAAGTAGCGAGTCTTACTTAAAAATGTCTAATATTATTGCAGCAGCAGAAATCACTAACGCTGATGCTATCCATCCTGGATATGGATTTTTGTCTGAAAACGCTAAATTTTCTAAAATCTGTGAAGAACATCAAATAAAATTTATAGGTGCTTCTGAAGACATGATTGATAGAATGGGAGACAAAGCTAACGCCAAAGCGACGATGATTGCAGCAGGCGTACCAGTGGTTCCAGGAAGTGAAGGTGTCATTAAAGATTTTAAAGAGTGCCTTAAAGTAGCTAAAGAAACTGGTTACCCTGTCATGCTAAAAGCGTCTGCTGGAGGTGGTGGTAAAGGGATGCGTGCAGTTTGGAAAGAAGAAGATTTGCAAAACGCTTGGGAATCTGCTAGAACAGAATCTAAAGCAGCTTTTGGAAATGATGATATGTATATGGAAAAGCTTATTGAAGAGCCAAGACATATAGAAATACAAATTGTTGGTGACTCTTCAGGTAAAGCGTGTCATTTGTCAGAAAGAGATTGCTCTGTACAACGTCGCCATCAAAAATTAACCGAAGAAGTACCTTCTCCTTTTATGACAACTGCTCTACGTAAAAAAATGGGTGAAGCAGCAGTAAAAGCAGCAGAATATATCAAATATGAAGGTGCAGGAACCGTAGAGTTTTTAGTAGATAAGCACAGAAACTTCTACTTCATGGAAATGAATACACGTATTCAAGTAGAGCACCCAATTACAGAACAAGTTATAGATTTTGACTTAATCCGTGAGCAAATTTTAGTAGCAGCAGGTGTGCCAATTTCTGGAAAAAACTATACGCCTAATTTGCATTCTATAGAGTGTCGTATTAATGCAGAAGATCCGTTTAACGATTTTAGACCATCTCCTGGGAAAATTACAACACTACATGCTCCTGGAGGACATGGAGTCCGTTTAGACACGCATGTTTATGCTGGTTACAGCATTCCGCCAAATTACGATTCGATGATTGCTAAATTAATAACAACAGCGCAAACACGTGAAGAAGCAATCAATAAAATGAAACGCGCTTTAGACGAGTTTGTTATTGAAGGTATTAAAACAACTATTCCGTTTCACAGACAATTAATGGATCATCCAGATTATTTAGCAGGAAATTATACCACTAAGTTTATGGAAGATTTTGTAATCGAAAAACAAGTTGAAGAATAAAAGCAAAAACTCCGAAATTCATTTCGGAGTTTTTTTTGCTTGCCAAAAAGCTTCAGTATATTTGAATATAAATAAAGATTAAATGAAATTATCTAATTGCTTAAAAACCTGCATGTTGTTACTCTTTTTTGGATTGACATCTTGTTTTGAAATTATTGAAGAAATAGATTTAAAAAGTGATGGTACAGGTACCATGACGTTTACTTTAAACATGAGTAAAAGTAAAAGTAAACTAGCGTCTATTATGCTTTTAGATTCAATCAATGGATATAAAGTGCCTTCTAGAGAAGATATTCAGAAAAGTCTAAACCAAATGGTGTCTGAGTTAAAAAAAGCAGAAGGATTATCTAACATCAAGAAAACTGCAGATTATGATAATTTTGTGTTTTCTATTACATGCGATTTTAAATCCATAGAAAACATTAATAAATTAACTAATAAAGTAACAGGAGAACAAAAGCACAGCACAGGATTAAATGCCTATTTTTTTGATAAGAATAATGGAAATTTCAAAAGAAAATATACCTATTCTAGCGACGTTAAAAAGCAATATAATAAGCTAAAATCAGAAAACAAAAAAGTGTTTGATGATGCATCTTATACAGTAATATATAGATTTGATAAAGAAGTAGTATCTCAAAACAATAAACAAGCAAAAGTGTCTAAATCTAAAAAAGCGGTTATGCAACGTGTTAGCGCATTAGACATTATTAATGGTACTGGAAACTTTAGCACACAAATAACTTTACAAAAATAACCTCAAACTAATAAACCAATGAAACAATTATTATGCTTATTATTATGTATATCGTCATATACAATTGCCCAAAATACAGCTTCAAAAATCCCTAGTGATGCTTCAATTGTAGCAACTATTAAAGGTGAAAATGTATTGCAATTAATATCTATGGAAGAGCTAAACACCTCTTTTTTAGGATCAGAAATTTTAAATGAGCTATCTCGTGGTGGTGATAAATATTCGTCTTTAGAAGATTTTGGGTTTAATTTAAATGCATCTGCACATTATTTTATGCAAGTCAATGATAGTATTAATTATAACGCTTTTGTTATTCCGTTAAAAAATGTCAACCAATTTGAAAAACTTCTAACTGTATCAAGTAAGGTAGAAATAGTTAATCAAAACGGAATTAAGACAATTACAGATAAAAGTAACCCAGCAATTGTTTGGAATAACTCAACATTAGTTATGGTTATTGGAGAAACCAATTATGCTTATTTTGAAAGCAAAGATGTTTCAGAACGTTATGGATTGCAATCAGAAAATTATTATGGTTTTGAAGACGTAACAGTTGATATAGCAGACGCTGCTATTGAAGAAACAGATAACAGACCTCCACCACCACCTCCAGCATATGAAGACGAGGTAGAAGAAACAGTTATAGAATCTACTGAAGATTATGATTATGAAGAAAAGGAAGTAGAAGAAACCGTTATTGAATCTGCTGAAGATTACGATTATGAAGACGAAGAAATAGAAGAGACTGTTATAGAATCTACAGAAAGCTACGACGATGATAGCTATAACTACTATGACAATTATAATTCTAACTACACCATCAAAAGAGAACTTGCAGAGCAATGGTCACTATTAAAAGCAAAACAGATTTTGATGCTGCCAGAAGGTAATTCCATTTTAAAAAACAAATCATATTTAAAAAGTTTAGATAATAATGCAGAAGCAACACTTTGGGTGAAAGATTTTGGTGAGCTATACTCTAATTTTTTAGGTAATTCTTACTATAACAATATGCTAGGTATGGATTTAGCAGGAATGTATGCTAATAACGGATTGACCGCTAAGTTGTTTTTAGAAGATGATAAAATGATGCTAAACACGACGTATACAATGTCTGATGATATGGCAGAAAGCTATAAAAAAATGACCTCTAGAAAGCTTAATAAAAAGTTTTTAAAATACGTAAACGAAGATAGAATGATAGCTTACATGAGTTATTCAATGGATACAAAAGCGACGCTGGAAGAGTATCCAAAATTAATGAAATCTATATATGGAAGTATGCCATATTATGGAGAAGAAGCTAGCTTAGGAATTGACCTATTCTCATTATTACTGGATGAAGAAGCAGTAGCTAAAGTCCTAAAGGGTGATATGTTATTTTTATTATCTGGAATATCTCAACAAGAAGTAACTTATACTAGTTACGAGTATAATGATGATTATGAGTATGTTGAAGTTGAAAAAACTAAAACAGAAACCTTACCAGACTTTTTATTAATGGCATCTACAGAAGATCCAAGTATGTTAACAAAGCTAATTAACTATACCAGAAACAAGGAGATGGTGACATTTCAAAATGGCTATTACACTTTTAAAACACCGCAAAGTCCTTTAGCAGTTCATTTTATGATTAAAGATGGTATTGTGTTTTTAGGTACCTCTGACATGGAAATGAGAAAAATTGTTTCGGGTAATTTTAATTCAAAAGTATCTTCTACACATAAAAAAATGATGTTAAATAATAGCTATTCATTTTTTATAAGTGCTAAGCAATTAGCCTCACAATTACCTATTAAAGAAATGGGTATTGATAGATCAGGTAAATTAGAATGGTTTTTAAATACGTCTGAGGATGCATATATGAAAGCGTCTAAAATAAAAGGAAATACGTTAGAAACAGAACTTGTTGTAAACGTACCATCAACAGAAGAAAATGCATTAAAATATATGTTTAATGTTATTGAAACATTTGCAAAATAATTTTTAATGAAAATTAAAAAAATAGTAATAAGAGCAGCCATTATCATTAGTGTGCTGCTTTTGCTTTTTAAGGGTTTTTTGATGTATCGTAATTATGCATCCTATCAAGATGTAATACATGAAAACGCAAACAATATCATAAAAGTAAAAATTGATAAAACAATACAAACCGTTGCTTTTAATGCAATAGCAAACCCTTCATTTTACTTCAGAAAATCACCTAAAACGGATACCCTTGATACAGAAAAAAAAGCTGGTAAAGGATTCTCAATTCCAGCTAATCTATTTGTATATACCATTAAAAATAAACTTCCAACGACCTTTTTTACGTCATTTAAATTATCAGACTCCTCTAACTTTAAAAATCATTTAATTTCAGATTTTAAAGTTGACAACTTCAAAACTTCCAAAGGTTATACAATCGCTACAAATAACAACCAAAAAGTCCTTATTGCTTTTAATAATAAACAATGTGTAATGGCTTACAATCCAAGTAAAGAAAACATAAATGATGTGTTTACAGATTTACTAATAAATAATAAAACATTAAGCAAATCTGATGAAAAATGGACTAAGCTTAAAGATGCCAATTCACACATTAATTATGTGACAAAAAACAATAACTTATACTTAGATTTCAATTCTGGAGATATAACTATTAGTGGGAATTTAGAGTTACCAGTATTTTTAAACGTACCAAGAACATATACAGGAGCACGTTTTTCTAAAGAGGCGAGTGCAACATTAAATCTTAACTTGTTTTCAACTATAAAACATGTTTCATTTGATTATGAAGGTGCAGAAATAGAAGTAGATAGTTTAAACGAATATTACAAAGGACATGTAGCATTAGAAATAGTAAACACAACAACACAAACAGATTCTGTTATTTCTTATGAATATAATGATGATTTTGAAAAGATAGAAACTAAAACACTAGTCAAAAAAGAGGTGCCAGAAATTAATCTCCAATTAACTTCTAATGGATCAAAATTATATAACTATCTAGAAGGTATGTCAATAATACAGGATGGATTATTAAGTAAAAAACTGTTTCCATTATATCAATTTAAAGTAGATACAACATCAGCTAATCTTATAGCAAGTACTAATTTAAATAAAACGTTACATTTTGAAACAGTAAACAATAATTCTGTTTTAGATTTGAAAATTGATTTTAAAAAACTAGAACAACAAAACCACTTTCCTATGTTGAATAGTTATTTTAAAAAATTGTTATCCTTCCAAACTATAGGTACTTTTAACAAAGACGAAACCATAGAAATACAAGGAAAAGTTCAACTAAAAAATAAAGATATTAATGCATTAGCACAATTAATTATTGAAAACTTAAAATAAAATGCATTTAAGTTATTGGGAAATAAAATCATGGTTGACCAGCATAGATTATACTATTGTAGGTAGTGGAATTGTTGGGCTTAATTGCGCTTTACAATTAAAAAAACGTTTCCCAAATGCAAATATTTTAATCCTTGAAAAAGGCATTTTACCTCAAGGTGCAAGCACAAAAAATGCTGGGTTTGCCTGTTTTGGTAGTTTAAGCGAAATACTTAGTGATCTTAAATCTCATACGGAACAAGAGGTTTTAAATCTAGTGCAACAACGCATAAATGGACTTCAATTATTAAGGGACACTCTAGGCGACAAAACTATAGATTACCAACAATTAGGTGGTTATGAGTTGTTTGCTGAAAATGATAATTTATTTGAAAACTGTATTGAAAAACGAAGCGAAATCAACGCATTATTAAAGCCTATTTTCAACGCTGAGGTTTTTAGCCTAAAAGAGAATATGTTTGGTTTTCAGAACATAAAAAACCAGTACAGTTTTAATCAGTTTGAAGGACAAATAGATACAGGAAAGATGATGGAGGCTTTATTGCAAAAAGCGCTTTCAAAAGGTATTAAAATACTAAATAACGTTTCGGTCGACACAATTTCTGAAAACACAAATTCGGTTAAAGTTAAAACCAATCAGTTCGAGTTTTCGACTTCAAAAGTACTAATTGCTACAAATGGCTTTGCTTCGACTTTAAATATTAAAAAGGTTAAGCCAGCTAGAGCACAAGTCTTGATTACAAAACCAATAAGAAATTTACATATAAAAGGTACATTTCATTTGGAGGAAGGCTATTATTATTTTAGAAATATAGACAACAGAATTCTGTTTGGAGGAGGTCGCAACCTTGATTTTAAAGCTGAAGAAACTACAGACTTGTCGCAAACTGCTTTAATTCAAAATAAATTAGAGGAGATTTTAAAGACTACAATTTTACCAAATACACCTTTTAAAGTTGACCACAGATGGAGTGGAATAATGGGTGTTGGTAACCAGAAAAAACCAATAGTAAAACAACTAAGCAATAACGTATTTTGTGGTGTAAGATTAGGCGGAATGGGAGTTGCAATAGGTAGTTTAATTGGTCAAGAATTAGCAGATTTGTTGTAAATGAATATTAAAGAAAACTTATATAACCAATGCGTTGCGTTTACAAAAATGCGTCTAGATACCATAAATAAAACGATAACCGAGTTACAAAACGCTTTAACTTCCGAAACCAAAAGTAGCGCAGGAGATAAGCACGAAACTGGTCGCGCAATGGTACAATTAGAGCGCGAAAAAGCAGGTCAGCAATTAGCGCAAGTTCAGAAAGTAAATCAACTATTGGATCAAATAGATGTATCTAAAACCTCAAAAACTATAAGTTTAGGAAGTATTATTTTAACCTCTAAATCAAACTATTTTATTGCAATTAGTGCTAGCGAATTAACTGTTAACAATCAAAAATTCTACGCCATTTCTGTAAACACACCAATTGCACAATTACTTTTAGGTAAAATTGTTGGAGATGAGATTACGTTTAGAGATCAAAAATTTAAGATAACAGACGTTATCTAATTTCAATCTAAAAGATTTTAGAAGTATCTTTAGTAAAATTGAATTGCTAAAGAAAAATTGAATACAAATCCATCAAGTTTTGACGTTATAATTATTGGTGGTGGATTGGCTGGTTTATCCAGTGCAATTCACTTATCAAAAAGTAAGTTGCGCGTTTTGGTTATCGAAAAGAATGAGTATCCAAAACATAAAGTTTGTGGCGAATATATCTCTAACGAAGTATTACCTTATCTTGAATTTTTAGGAATTGATGTTTTTAAATTAGGTGCAAAAAAAATTAATAAATTTGAACTTTCGACACCAAAAAATAAGTTAATAAAAGCCAATTTACCTCTAGGTGGATTTGGGATTAGTCGTTTTCGTCTAGACTACGAATTATCTAAAAAAGCGATACAAAATCAAGCCACAATTAGTCAAGATACTGTTGAAGATATTCAGTTTTCAAACGACAGTTTTTCAGTTACAACAAAACAAGCAACTTACAACTCTAAAATAGTGATTGGTGCGTATGGTAAACGTGCAAATTTAGATGTAAAACTCAATAGAGATTTTATTAAAAATAAGTCGCCTTTTCTAGCTGTAAAAACACATTTAAAAGGTGATTTTCCAGACGATTTAGTCGCACTTCATAATTTTGAAGGTGGTTATTGCGGACTCTCAAAAGTTGAAAATGATAGTATAAACGTCTGTTATATTACAGACTTTGAAGCCTTTAAAAAGTATAAAGATATCAATGAGTTTCAGCAGAAAGTCGTCTTTAAAAATAAATCTTTAAAAACAATTTTTGAACACTCAAAACCAGTATTTGATGCGCCTTTAACTATTAGTCAAATTTCTTTTGAAACTAAAAACCCAATCGAAAATCACATGTTAATGTGTGGTGATACAGCAGGAATGATTCATCCTTTATGTGGTAACGGAATGAGTATGGCAATTAGAAGCGCACAAATGGCATCGTTACTTATTATTAAGTTTTTTAATGGCGAAATAAAAGAGAGACAAGCACTAGAAAAGCAGTATCTTAGGGAATGGAATAAGGAGTTTAAATCCCGTTTAAGAACAGGACACATTGTTGCTGATTTATTTAGTAGAAATGAATTAGCAGAAGTTTTAATTAGAATTATTAAGTCGTTTCCAAGTTTGATGCCACACATTATAAAACGTACGTACGGAAAAACAATGCAAGTTAAATGAGTCTTTTAGTTAGTACAAAATATAGAAGCGAAGAAGAAGAAATCATGGATGATTTGGATTATAATGGTCTAATACTTCATGATGCTTTAGATAAATTAGCAAAGATAAATCAATGGTTAGGCGGAAATAGTGTGACTATAAATGGCTTAAAAAAAGCACTTAAAAATCATACTAAATCAGAACCAATTACCATTATAGATTTAGGTTGTGGAGGAGGTGATATTTTAAGAGAAGTATCAACTTTTGGAAAGAAAAACAACTATAAATTTAATTTGATTGGGATTGATGCAAATCCGCATACGGTTAATTATGCAATACAATTATCGCAAAATTACGATAATATAGAATTTAAAGCTATTGATATTTTTTCAGAAGCATTTGATGCGTTAGAATATGATTTAATCTTAACCACTTTATTTCTTCATCATTTCAAGGAAAATGAATTGGTCACCTTTTTAAAACCTGTTTTAGAAAAAGCTAAATTAGGAATCGTTGTCAATGATTTACACAGACATAAATTAGCGTATTATCTGTTTAAATTATTGTGTACTACAATCAAGAATAAAACAATAGTAGAAGATGGATTAACTTCAGTTTTAAGAGGTTTTAAAAGGGAAGAATTAAAAGATATTTCAGAAAAAATAAATGCAAATTATCAAATCCAATGGAAGTGGGCTTTTCGTTTTCAGTGGATATTAAAAAAAATAAAAAGTAATTAGTGAAAATTAGTGCAATTTGTGTTTAAACTATGAGTGTAAAAATAACAGCAGTAGCCAAACAACTACCAAAATATACCAGAGAAACTAAAGATATTATTCCGTTCTTAGAGCTTTGGATGACTGGTCAAGAGGAACGTTTCCAGCGAAAAGTGATTAAGCTTTTTGAAAATGCAGGAGTCGATAGACGTTATTCTATTATGGATGCTGAAGAAGTATTTAATAAGACTTCTTTTGAAGAAAAAAACGATATTTATTCGCGCGAAGTCGTCAAATTAGCAGAACAATCTTTGATAAAAGCATTAGATAAAGCCAGCTTAAAACCAACAGATATAGATTACATTATAACGGTAAGTTGCACAGGCATTATGATTCCGTCAATGGATGCTTATTTGATAAACAATCTAAAAATGAAACAGGATATCGTAAGACTTCCTGTTACCGAAATGGGTTGCGCAGCAGGAGTTTCAGGCATTATTTATGCGAAGAATTTTTTAAAAGCAAACCCAAACAAACGAGCAGCAGTTATTGCGGTTGAGTCTCCAACCGCAACCTTTCAATTAGATGATTATTCAATGGTAAATATTGTAAGTGCTGCTATTTTTGGTGATGGAGCAGCAAGTGTGATTTTATCGTCTTATGAAGATGAAGAAGGACCAAAAATAATTGATGAAGCTATGTATCATTTTTATGATGCTGAAACGATGATGGGTTTTAAATTGGTGAATACAGGTTTGCAAATGATTTTAGACAAGGCAGTTCCAGAAACTATTTCAGAACATTTTCCTATGATTGTACACCCTTTTTTAGAACGAAATAATATTTCTATTGAAGACGTCGACCATCTTATTTTTCATCCAGGAGGAAAAAAAATAGTACAAACTGTTGAAGACTTATTTGGTTCATTGGGTAAGAATATTAATGATACAAAAGAAACATTAAGACTGTATGGAAACATGAGTAGCGCAACTGTATTGTATGTTTTAGAACGCTTTATGGATAAGCAATTACCAAAAGGAGACAGAGGTTTGATGCTAAGTTTTGGTCCAGGATTTTCAGCGCAACGTATACTTTTAGAATGGTGACAAAATTATTTTGTCATGCTGAACTTGTTTCAGCATCTCATAAACTAAATAGAAATGAATAAAGACTTTCAACATAAAAATTATTGGGCACTCATTTTGGGAGGCTCCAGCGGATTGGGTTTGGCTACAGCAAAAAAACTAGCCAAACATGGTATGAATATTTGTATCATTCATAGAAATTCTAGAGCTCAGGAGGAAGAAATAACTTCAGAATTTAATATAATTAGAGCAAAAGGTGTTCAGTTTAAATCTTATAATATGGATGCCTTTAAAGCTGAAAAGAGAGAGCAAATTATTTCAGAATTAAAAGATGTATTAGGTGCTGAAGGAATAATAAGAACACTCGTGCATAGTGTAGCCAAAGGGAATTTAAAACCCATGATTTCCGAAGAAAAACCAACCTTAAAAAACGACGATTTCAATTTAACAATTAACGCTATGGCGATTAGTCTATACGATTGGACAAAAGCTATTTTTGAATCGAAATTATTCGCGGAAGACGCAAGAATTATAAGTTTTACAAGTGAAGGAAACACCAAAGCGTGGCAAAATTACGCAGCAGTATCTGCAGCAAAAGTCACTTTAGAAGCCATAACAAGAAATATTGCTTTAGAGTTTGCGCCTTTCGGTATTAGAGCTAATTGCATACAAGCTGGCGTTACAGATACAGCATCTTTACGCATGATTCCGGGAAGTAATCAAATAAAAGCACATAGTTTAAAACGAAATCCTTTTAAGCGTTTAACATTACCAGACGATGTTGCAAATGCAGTTTATTTATTATCTAAAGACGAAGCAAGCTGGGTTAATGGTTGTGTAATTCCTGTAGATGGAGGAGAGCATATATCCTAAAATATAATAAGACCTGTCTGGTTTTTAAAACCTGACAGGTCTGAAACGAGAACATAATTGATTTAAAAACTTAAAATGAAACATTTTTTGAAAGCCATTTTAATATTATTTGTACTTACTTCTTGTGAAAAAGACCATTACAATGACACTATAGATTGGATGAATAGTCTTGAAAAAGATGAAAGTAAAGTGAGTGTAATTAAGAACCAACCATATTTTGTAAAAATAGATTGGGATAAACCTAAACTTGAAGAGGATGAAGAATGGTATTTGATAAAAGAAATAAAAGGGAATAGAGATATCTTAAATATGGAGCATTATCTAATATTTAAGAATAATAAATTTCAAACTATAACTTCTCATAAATGACTTCAGATCAAATCATATCATTATTACCATATCAACATCCATTTCTATTCGTGGACGAGTTAACTAGTATCTCAAAAGAAACTATAACAGGACATTACACCTTCAAAAAAGACGCCTATTTTTATGAAGGACATTTTAAAGATAACCCAATCACACCAGGTGTTATTTTAACCGAATGTATGGCACAAATTGGAGTTGTATGCTTGGGAATTTATATGTTGAAAGATGAAATATCAAAAGAAAATAAACCACAAATAGCATTAACTTCAAGTCAAGTCGATTTCTTTTTACCAGTGTTTCCAGGCGAAAAAGTGACTGTAGTTTCAGAAAAAGAAGTGTTTAGATTTAATAAATTAAAATGTAAAGTGAAGTTGTTTAATAAGAAAAATGAATTGGTGTGTAGAGGACAAATTTCTGGAATGATAAAAGCATGAAAAACAGGGTTGTCGTAACAGGTTTAGGAGTTGTATCACCAAATGGTGTTGGAATCGAAGCGTTCACCAAAGCCATAAAAAAAGGCGAATCCGGAATTACGTTTCACCAGCAATTAGAAGACTTAAATTTCTCGTGTTGTATAGGTGGTATTCCTCAAATTTCTGAAGAAAAAAAACTAGAGTATCTCACACCTTTGCAATTGAGAGGCTTTAATAGTTCAGGCATTTTATACGGTTGCATTGCTGGTATGGATGCCTGGAAAGATGCAGGATTCACAATAGACAACAACAGCGATTTAGACTTTGACAGCGGAACTGTTTTTGGAACAGGAACCTCTGGAGTAGAAAAATTTAGAGAAGCTATTTATAAGTTAGATGACAAACAAGTCAAACGGTTAGGAAGCACAGTTGTGGTACAAACTATGGCTAGTGGTATTAGTGCGTTTTTAGGTGGAATACTAGGTTTAGGTAATCAAGTCACTACAAATTCGTCAGCATGCACAACTGGAACCGAAGCGATTTTAATGGGTTACGAACGTATAAAAAAAGGACAAGTAAAACGTATGTTGGTTGGTAGTTGCAGTGACGATGGACCTTATATTTGGGGTGGATTTGATGCGATGCGAGTGATGACTTACAAGCACAACCAATCACCAAAAGACGGTTCAAGACCAATGAGTGCAACAGCATCTGGATTTGTACCTGGAGCTGGAGCAGGTGCTTTAGTTTTAGAGTCTTTAGAAAGCGCTTTAGAAAGAAACGCAAACATTTATGCTGAGGTTTTAGGCGGAAATATTAATTCTGGCGGACAACGCAATGGAGGTACAATGACTGCTCCAAACGCAGAAGCTGTCCAACGCTGTATTAAAGATGCGATTAAAAATTCTGGGATTTCTGCTGAAGAGATCGATACTATAAACGGACATTTAACAGCAACCTCTAAGGATAGTCTCGAGATTGAAAATTGGACAAAAGCATTAGATAGATACGGAAATAATTTTCCGTATATCAATTCTTTAAAATCTATGGTTGGTCATTGCTTAGCAGCTGCTGGAAGTATAGAGAGTGTCGCAACTGTATTGCAGTTAAAAGAGCAGTTTGTGTTTCCTAATATAAATTGTGATGATGTACATCCAGAGATTTCAGCATTAATTTCCGAAGAAAGAATAGTAAAACAAGCTTTAAAAACTGAAATAAATATTGCTGCAAAAGCAAGCTTTGGTTTTGGTGATGTTAACGGTTGTGTTACCTTTAAGAAGTATTAATAATTTAGATAAATTAGGTCTCCTCGAGCACAGTCGAGAGGTTTTAATTCTCGACTGAGCTCGAACAGACAACATTAAAAAAATATGACAAAAGATCAATTAATTGCTAAACTCAAAACCATCGTACAGCCTTATATTCAAGATGAGGATGCCTTTAATAATCTATCTGAAGAGACCGATTTTATAAACGATTTAAAAATAAATTCTGCGAATCTAGTCGATGTGATTTTAGATGTGGAAGACGAATTTGATATTAGAATAGAAAACGATGATATGGAAAAAATGACGTCTGTAAAAGCAGCAATGAATATTGTAAATGAAAAATTAGCTGCAAAATGATAGGCAATGATATTGTCGATTTAAAACAAGCTGCCAAAGACTCTAATTGGCAAAGACCACGTTTTTTTGATAAAGTATTCACGGAAAAAGAACAAGAATACATTAGTACCTCAAGTAACCAACACCAAATGGTTTGGTTACTTTGGAGTATGAAAGAAGCTGCTTATAAAGTCAATGTGCAACAATTAGGGAAACGCTTTTTTAATCCAAAACGAATGGAGTGTGAACTTATTTCTTTAAAAAAAGGAATCGTTTCGATTGATAATGAAATCTATTTTACAACTTCTAAGATTACTGAGGAATATGTTTATACGGTTGCAAAATTGGATGAGAATATAGAAGTAAATAGTTCGATTTTTAGAACCGAAAACACCTCGTATAAAATTACAAGTGATACGCTAAAACAATCTTTATTAAAATCGATTTCTGAAACTAAAGGATTAGCAATTCAAACTTTACAGATTAAAAAGACTGAAGTTGGAGTTCCGCAGATTTTTAATAATTCTAAGCAACTACTAATCGCCTTGTCTTTAACACATTACGGACGATTTTCTGGGTTTGCTTATTAATTATTTACTATGAATTATTGTAGCTTCGGAAATGTGCTGCTCAATAATATACGCTCCAAGATTTAACCATCGGTCAGCTCGATCTAAAACCCAAGCATCAGAGCTAACGACTATGTGTTCGCTTTCTGCTAAAACCTTATCAGGATTATTTTCTAAGATAACCTCCCAGTTAAAATGATGTTCTTCTGCAATTTCTCTGAGCATGGTTTTAAGTTTACCACTATTAGAAACCGGTTTGTCAAATATCCAAATCACATCATGATTTTTAAGAAGATTACCAACCAATAATAAAGCATTTTCTGTTTGTTGCACACGTTTATATGTGCCATGAACTCCAGATAAATCTCTATAACAATTATCCAAACCTTTAAAAACATAAGCTCCAGACAAAGCACTTTCTAAAATAATAAGAAGGTTAAATCCATCAATGATTATGGTTTGAGTATCTAAATTATCAAAAGAAATTTCATGATATTGTCGTCGTTCAATTTGTTGTTGTGACGCACTCATGCCTCTAACTGCTTGTTGCTGTCTTACGGTGAGACGATGCTTATTCCCAACGAGTTGTAAAGACGATTTTTCGGCATAACCACGAGTGAGCAAATAGTGCATATCAACTATGGCTTCTATTAGTTTCTGCTGAATAGTCTCTGAACCAAAAAGCGTGTCGTCGTTACTGTTTTTTCCTCTGTTTCTTTGGTTGGGCATTTATTTAATATTATAAAAATTATTTCTTATGTTATAAACCAGATTGTTTATCATATCTAAATCAGGTCTATCGATTAATAGAGATTTATCATAAATAGTATTTAGTTCTTCTTTCATTATTTCTGCTTTAGACACTAAATCATCATATTCAAACTCAGCATTCTTAATTGATAACAGATAATCTCTGTCTGTTCTACGAACATTTATTTCATTATTTAGACCAATTTCTTTTGCCATATGGAGCAACCTAAATGTATGCATCATGTTTTTGGCGTCATAATTTTTACTATGTGAGATGTTACTTTTGTAACGTTCTTCATTTCTTTTCTCAACCCAATCCCAATATTCTTTATATTTTTTACAATAGGTTGAATAGCCATCTACGTTAAAATATAAAACCGCTATTGGTGTTTCTGATTTTGGTACAGAACTTAAGCAAACTTCGTTTGCGTTTTCTCTGGCAATTCCATTGTAATTCATGTTTTCGTTGTAAAATAGGTTGTAACAATCTTTCATGTGAGATAGCTTCACTAAACCACAAGATTTTAAATTAAAATTGTTTTTATTAATAAAATCTTTAAGTAAAATAGATTGCTTATGATCTCTGACATAACAAAAATCCTCAACAGACTTTCTTTCTTTTTCAACTGGATTTACAATTTTTTTGTTTAAACCTCTTGCTTTTTTAATTTGTGTAAACGCATAATTTGCAAATGTATTTTTACATAATTTTGATAGGAAATCTTCCTTTTTAATATGGTCAAATGCTGGATGCTTATAAAGAATACATTCCTCAGGCACATTTAATAACTCCATTATATTTGGATTGTTTTTAGAGAGTAATTCTACAAACTTATTTAATTCGTAATAAGCGATATCATTAGTTTCGTTATTAATTTGACCAATATAATTTAAAGAGTAAAACTGCTCTTTAGGCAATATAAATACACCTCTAATATCAGTATCTGAAGTGGCAGTGTCTAAGCCATAAGCTTTACTGCCACTAATACTTTCAAAAATTATTGAACCTGATTTTTTTAGATCTTCAATTGTCATTCTACTATTTTTAAGAAGAATGCATTGAATTCTTCAGGATTAGGTTTTTTGTTTATTAGATCGTTTCTTATACTGTTATTTTCTGCAACAATATCTCTTACCAACTTGATTAAAGAGTCGTTTACTGGCTCAGTACTTTTTTCGATATGTTTGCTTTTTAAATGGATTAAATCATTTAAAATTGCGTGGTATTTCTCATTAATTATTGGATATAACCTTGTAAATAATACTGGAGGAATTGTTCCGTTTTTATAAATCCAATTAGCACATAAAGCTGTTCTAATAGCATAGAAAAAACTTTTAAGAGTCATTTCATCCGTATTTAAAGTTTCTTCAAAACCTTTACTCATACTATGATAATGATAAAAACCAGCAACTGGATTAAAGTTGTTATTTGCAATAGTTTTTATGTCTTTTAAAAAACTATCATCAGCTCTATAAACTATAGGAGAAAATAACCAACCTAAAAATGAAGCATTAGATTTAGCTAACAGTTTTAGTGCTTTTTTGAATTCCCAACCAGAACCATCTAAATCGTCTTCAGTCATAAACTCGATAGTGTCTTTTTGTTCCCAAAGATTTAAATACCAATCTTTTTTATGTTTGTAAACAAATCTAATATCGTAATCTGAATCTGGTGACTCAAAACCCCAAGCTCTACTCCCAGATTCTACCGCAAATAGTATTTCTATATTGTTTTCTTTCTCTATTTCAGAAAGTTTTTCTAGTATTTTTGTTTTCATCGTCTTTTGTTTTTTAAACACCAATCAAGGATTTTAGCTATATTATTAGCATCATCAACTCCTCTGTGGTGAGTTCCTTCCAACGGGATTTCCAAGATACCTAAAGCACCTTTCATTCCTACTTTTTTATGCAAACCTTTCACTTCTGTAAATAGCGTTTTTACGTTAATATGGTTTTGAGATAAAGGATAATCCAAATCTCTAATTCTACATTGGTTTTTCATCATATTTAAATCGTAAGCGCCATAACTTGCCCAAGTGTAATGATGTGCATTATAATCTTCTCGTAATTTAGTACATGCATCCTCAAAAGAGACACCTTCAATATCTAACAACTCTTGAGTTATTGTTGTCAATTCTGTACAAAACATACTTACTTCAGAACGTATAGGTTTTATTAATATACCATCATTTTTTGTAATGTTTCCAGTTGTTGTGTCTAATACACAAATACCAATTTCTATGATTTCGTTAACTTGACCATGTGGAATTTTACCATTCCAACAGGTTGCTTCTAAATCAATTATGATTATGTTATTGTTGTAATTCATTGTTTTTAATTTTTAAAAGCAGACTAACCTAAGTCAGTCCACTTTTCACCTATTTTGGTATTTGTTTTAAAAGAGCCAACTAATAATTGTAATAGCTCCTACAAGTATTGAAATCAATATAAAAATAATAATTCCACCAAATACATATCCGGATAATTTATCCTTCCAAGTTTTCCTATACTCTTTATCTGGCTCTATATCTGCTTTTAGTTTTTGAAGCAATTCAACATATGAGAAATTAAATTCTGAATGCTCAGAAAACCAATCACTTGATAATGAATAGAATTGTTTTTCACCACTAACATATTCTTCAGTAGAAGCTGCTAAATTTGCTTCTAAAAGCTCTGTTGCAAAGCGGATCAATCCTTCTTTATTTGCTTTTATAAAGGATTCATCTTGTCCTCCACCATATTGAAAAAAGCCAAAATAAGCTTCATTTTCATTGACATAAGATTTTAATCTATCTACTATGTTTTTTAATTCTTGAGTATTCATCTTTTATTTCGTTGTCTTTTCTTATCTCTTTTAATTCTCCAAGGCGCATTCTTTTGCCAATCACCAGCCATAATACAACCATAAGGCATAACCTCGTCAATGACTTTACCTAAACCATATTCTTCCATTTGGTTTCTAACAGTTTGTGCATTTTTATAAGCACTTGGCAACTCGGTAATGTCAATTTCCTTTGAGAAAAAACGCGCGTCAATACCCTTAGTTTCTTCCTTAAAGATTTGCATGATCGTTCCTGTTTTGCTTTTTCTGTGTTGGGTTCTACTTACGTTTCTTCCAGCTCCATGTGGCGCAAAACCTAAATTGGTGCTTGTGGTATTACCTTCTACAATTAAAACCGGTTCGCTCATGTTTAAAGGAATCAATCTTGGACCTGTAATATCTGGCATAAACTTAGCGTCTAATGGTGTTGCACCTTTTGCATGGTAAAATAAATCACCATCTTTAAAGACGAAGTTATGCTCGTTCCAGTACCTGTTCTCTATATCAATCTCTAAACTTTGAGCTACTGCATCGTGTAATACTTCATGGTTTTTCTTAGTCCAATCCCTTATAATTTGCAAGGCATCCCAATACGATTGCCCTTCTTCAGTATCATAAGGAATCCAAGCGTTTTGCTTTTTAGTTTCTGGCGATAAATCTTTTCTAAAACGCTCAGCCACTTTCATCCCTTTGTCATACAATCTGGCTCCTGGACCTCTAGAGCCATGATGCGTTACCATCATTGTATGTCCTGTCTTTTTAGAAGTACCAACAAATAAGAAATGGTTACCATCACCTTGCGTTCCTAAATGGGTTCTTGCAATCTGAATCATTTGCTTGTCTTTTAAGAAAAAGTTAGACTCAAAAGCGTTTAATAATTCCTTCGGAAATCTAAACTGTATATTTCTATCGCGTCCACCAGGACCAAAATGAGTACTAGCATGTGCGGCATCTAAAATGGCTTTTGGGTCTGCTTTACCAAAATCGGTTAACATAACTGAACAACAAATATCTGCACTGTGCATTCCTGGGTGAATCGCGTTTTTTGCAACTGCAACACCACCAACAGGAATAGTTCCGTCAGGACCTGCAGGACAAGCATCTGGCATAATGGCTCCATCAACTAATGTTGGTGTTTTCATTAAGGTTTGCATCGAGTTAATCACTTTAGCAACGTTATCTTCTTCTTCTTCATTTTCTGCTTTAATATTGATAGAAAAATCAACTGGTTTTGCATGTAATGCTATAGGATCTGGCGATTTAAATTGCTTTAAATATGAGTTCAAATCCTCATCTTCTAATTGATTTTCGTTAATATGTGCGATGGCTTCTT
Source organism: Olleya sp. YS (assembly GCF_029760915.1). Lineage (NCBI taxonomy): Bacteria > Pseudomonadati > Bacteroidota > Flavobacteriia > Flavobacteriales > Flavobacteriaceae > Olleya > Olleya sp. YS. Next base: position 1,201,049 of record NZ_CP121685.1, read on the forward strand.
TCATCCATTTTCCTTGTCTAAAACCTAATTCTAATAAATGGTTTCCTGTTATTTTTGTGTTCATTTTTATTTTTTTTAATGAGATTCTTCGCTTTGCTCTGAATAACATTTTAATTACACTACAAATATTATAGTATGTTACGCAATGTTTTTGCGTAGTTTATTTTTTGTGAATATCAAAGTATATTTCATTACCACAATCGCATTCTTCAATCAACCCTTCTTCATGATAGTTGATATAATCACGTATTGCATATATTGAATCACTATATCCAAAATCAATTACTTTTCTATAGAATTCTTTATATTTAGTATTAGTTATTTCGTTTTTAGGACTCAAATGGATAAGTTCGTTTCTGAAATTTTTTATTTTTAATATTGATTCGTACTTCTTGTTGAAATCTTTTCTGTAATCTTTTTGAGTACATTCTGGAATTATTTTTGAAATTTTAAGCTCAATATTTTGTCTCAATATCCATTCTATATTCTTCACAGACCCCTTTTTAGTTGTAAAAGTATAATCTATAGGAATCATTTTATTTACAAAAGCTTCTAAAGATGTGCTTAACATGATGATATAGCTTGAAGCAAATTGAAAGAATATTTCAAATTGCTTTATTGTTACATCCAAAGATTGACTTTCTTTTCCTCCTTTTTTATTAATTTTGAACAAAGAACTTTGGTTGAGCAAATCTCTCTTATAGTTATATATCATTTTTGAAAACATTTGTGCGCTTGAAAAGTATATAACAGAAGGATCTAATTCTGGTATAAAGTTTTTATTCCCTTTGTGCATGTAGTCAAAACCAAAAACGAGTTGATTATTTGATGTAAGTGCAGCTAAGTCATAATCGTCATTAATTGATTTTGAATTATTGTACTCTTCGATAATTTTTTTACTTTTTTCTGGCAAGTCAATTTTAGAAATATCACTTGCATCGAATGAAGTCGTATAAAATTTATTCACTTTAGGTACTATGTGTTTCATAATAATCTGTTTTTAGTTGGGTAATTAATATCCTTTTATTTTTCGTATAAAAAAATATAGTAGAAGACGCAACCCAAACATTTTTTGGTTTGGGTTAGGCCATAACACTACTTATTCACAGAGAAAATGTCTTTTAACTGCTCAATTACGTTACCATTTCCAGCAACTGTAATTTCGCCAATTTTATCTGCAATTTTCTCTACATACTCCATTTCTTTTAATTTAAACAACATGTTGTTGTCTTCCATTAATTTTGCGGTATTTAACAAGCTTCTTGTAGAGGCTGTTTCTTCTCGTCTTGTCACTACATTAGCTTGTGCTTTTTTATGTGCGATTAATACTTGGTTCATGATGTCTTTCATATCACCTGGTAAAATAACATCTCTAACACCAGCATGTAATACATTGACACCTAATTTGCCAGCTTGTGTTTTTACATCTTGTAAAACCGCTTTAGCAATAGTTTCCTTTTGCTCTAACAATTCGTCTAAGGTGTAAGCGCCAACAAACGCTCTTAATGCTAATTGCAACGTTATGTACAATTGCTTTTCGTATTCTTTGTTTCGCATTAACGCTGTTTCAATGTCTGTAACTTTGTATTGTGCGTAAAAGTTTATACGTACGGTTGCTTTGTCTTTAGTTAACAACTCTTGACCAGCAATTTCTAATTGTAATTGACGTAAATCTACTTTAGCAATTTTAATAGTATCGTTATTTCTCCAGAAATGGTAGGTACCATGTTCTAAAGTTTTAGCATACTTATCGTTTATAATTAAAATTGCTTTTTCATATGCAGCTACTTCAAACGTGCGAATGTATGGACGTAATGCGTTGTGGTTATATAACGCTTTATTTATTGTATTTGGAATGTTAATATTACTAAAATCTACTGTTATAAATTCGTAGTCAATTAAGTCTTTCCAGTAAGCATAACGACCAGCTGTTAATACATTTTTAAAGTTATTATTGTTATATACCAATACTATTTGATTGTCTTCAACATTAACAACATGTAATCTGTTTGCTAAATCTTGATCTTTAAGTAAGATATCTAAAGCTACAGGAGCATTAAACACTAAGCTTAAGCTATACGTTATTTCACGTTCATTAAATCCTAACCAATGCGTACCTTGAGTAATTACTCGTTTGTAATCACCGTTTTTAAATACTAAACCTACTTTTCCTGCATGAATTCTTACTCTTTTCATGATTTCTAATTTTTGTCCTGATTTTCTTTTTTTATTCAGAACGATTAAACATTTATAATAGAATTTCAGTAAAACTGAAAGAACTATTTTTTAGTAAAACAAAGCAAAAGAAAACCATCTTTCTAACTACGGAAAGACAATTGTTTTAAAGTGATTTAAGCAACGTTTTGCAGATGATTAATCAATTTTGATTTGAATAATTTTCAAAACTAGTATTGAAAAATGAATCTTTAAAAGGATACTTTAAGCATCTAAAAATACATTTGTATTTCAAGGTGTTTTCTGGATTGCTATTACAACAAGTTGTTTTAGCCAGTTAACCTTTACTTTGTTTTTGTCTTTTAAAGTGAGACACACTTGGTGGTCGATTTTTACAAGGGACCTTCTTGGTGAAAGATGGATTTTCATTCCATTTCAAACTGTAACCTAAATACAGCGCGTCTACCAATTTCGCCATCACGCTTTAAGCGCGAGTAGGATTCGAACCTACACTTGTTCTATTGCTATACCTGACTTAGCTACTTCCCGTTAGAGAAGACAGGATTCGAACCTGTGTACATAGATGAGATTATTTTTTGGTTAATAATCAAAACCTTCAAGTCAAGTTGGATATAAAGTCTTGATGCAAACAGCAAAGATTTATACAATAGTGCTATACTGAAACACTTAACAAGACTTGCTTGATGTGGAAGCAGTAGGATTTGAACCTACACGCTTTAAAAGACCTGATTTACAGTCAGGCGAGCCAACCAATTACTCAATGCTTCCAGTTAATCTCATTAGATTAATAATATTTTAAAAAAACGATATGAGAATACCTTCGTTTGTAGATAAACTTTCCTAGAATTATAACTTTCGTCTTCTCTAGTTTTCCACGCGCTTCTCATTGCTTAGAGAATTACGTACTTATCTGATGCCTAATTTCATCACAACTGTTCAGCAACTTAGACTTAGCTTGCATAGTGGTTTTGTACCACGCTTTGCAATTACAAGGGTTGGCTCCCTTACTATTTATAAACGTCCTTTTTAAGGCGGCTTATTAGAATGTTCACTGCACAATAAAGGCTTGCCACCTTTATCGTCCCATATTTTTCAATGGGTTTAGGCAACTACTAGCTGCTGTGATGTTCGAAGTCTTTTGCTTTTCCTGTAAGTAAATACAGCGCTCTACCAATTGAGCTATATCCAATTTTTGGTTTAGATACTAGGAATCGAACCTAGACTTTTAAACTTGACCTAGAAGAAGGGCTTCGAAAATGGCTTCGTAGATTTTAGTCTACAAAATACCAACCTTCTCCTTGTGTGTTTCCCAACACACCGTATTTTAAGCTACCGAAAAGTTTCCAATCGGGTAACTTTAATACTGCAATACGCTCCGTAAGATTGGATGATCTATACGTAACCTATTACTACAACTTTTCCTATTAATGTCTCCACTTCAAGCCTAAAAAAATGTTGGCTATAAACACTTTTACTCATCAGTGGTTACCCCTTGAATAAAGTTGTTTATGTTAGTTGCTTGCTTACCTGTACTGTTTTAAAATAAGACAGTCTCCATTTGCAGTGTCTGCAAATAGATTTATCCTTGTTACCAAGTTTATCTATGGACAATAAGCTGCCCCATCATTTATACAAATGATGATTATTTTGACTAATAAATTCAGTTTGTCTGAATTTTATTAGATTTCAATGAACGTTTTTGTCTGAGAAGCAGGACTCGAACCTGCAACCTCTCGCATCCAAAGCGAGTAAACATCCAATCGTTATCTTCCCAGTTATTTTTTAAAGAACTTTTTATTAAGCTCCACCAATTCCCTCGATTGGTGGAGCACTACTACCAAAGTCTAATTAATAAGACTTCTTTATGATTACACTGCAAATATTTTACACTATTGCGCAATGTTTTTGCGTAGTATAAATTATTTTAAAATTTGTTTAGATTCATACATTTTATCTCTTCTATCTATTTCGCCTAAGGGACTTCCTTTAAAGGTTAAAATGTTTACAAATCCGTTGTCTTTAGTAATTAAAGAGTCCTTTTGTTTTACAGCACCAATAGTTTTATTCCCATAATCTCCTGTTAATTTATTGGTTGCTGGATCTACGTCTCTCCAAAGCTTATCTGGTTTTCCGTTATCTATTGGCTCGACAAAATAAGTGATGCCTGTAACTTTAGATTGTACAATAAATCGTCCTGTTTTGTCTGTTTCCATGAGGAATAGTCTCATTAATTCATGACGTTTCATAATTATTTCTTGTTTTAAACCTACGAGGTTTCAAAAATCTTATAGGTTGGTTATTTCTTCTTTTTTCTCTTCTTCTTTTTCTTTTTGCTCTTGGATTTTTTAGTCTTTTTAGGTTTTATTTTATCTTTAATTCTTTTCATTTCAGATTCTATAAAACTTATATAGCTATTATTATATCCTAGTTTTTTTGCAAGCTTTAAAGCCTTTAATGCTTTTTTATAGTCTTTAAGACATTCAAAAACAAACCCTTGTAATAGGTGGATTTCGCTTTTATAAACACCTTTTACGGTTAATGCAAAATCAATTAATTTTTGAGCTTCTTCGTAATCTTCATTCCACATTAAAACTAGAATGTAGTGTGGATACACCTTATGAAAATCCATTTTATTAGCTAAAGCCTCAGCGTAATACTGCTTTGCTGTTTCGTAATCGCCAAATTGCTCGGCTTGCAAACGTCCCATTAAATACAAAGCGTATGCATTATCGCTTTCGTAAGACAAGGCGTAGTTTAGATTTTCTACTGTTTCTTCTAGTGTGTATGGATAAGCATCTATAGCTTTAAGCACGTAATTGTTTAACAAATTCGTGTCCATTGGTTTATGTTTTTATTCTGAAACTATTTTCAGAATTGTTTTTTTTGAACTTCAATGAAGATGCTTCGACAGGCTCAGCATGACATTGAGGTTCTTTTAGTAATACTGTTTTGGAAATTGTTTTAGCAGAATTGCTAACGACTGAAAACAAAAAATCCGAAACAGTTTTTAGGTTGCTTCGGATTTTTCATTTATAATTTTGAAAAGTTTATCTAACGATAATCACGAAGCATCACAAAAGGTGGTATTCCTTTTGGATCGTTTTGATATGTTATAAATAAACTCATAGTTTCTAATTTTTAATTCAACTTCTGTTAATAGTGTTTTGGTTGAAATGCGTTGCAAAGATTTACATTTATTTTCGACTTTTCAAAATTTATTTTTTTAAATCCCAAAAAATTGACCACATAATACGAAGTATTATATTTTTTTGAAAAAAGCAAATTTATTTTAAAACAAGTTGTTTTTCTTCGGAAATATTAAAATACGCATATTGGTTGCGTAGTAATTTTATACATTTAAATCTTAAAAGAAAATCACTTAAAATGGCAGTCAATAAAAACGCATTAATTAGATATAAAACCATCGATAAATGTCTTCAAAATAAGTTTAGACAATGGACGCTAAATGATTTAATTGAAGCGGTTTCTGATGCGTTGTATGAATACGAAGGTAAAGATGTAGATGTTAGTAAACGCACAGTGCAACTAGACCTGCAAATGATGCGTAGTGATAAGTTGGGTTATAATGCTCCAATAGTGGTTTACGATAGAAAGTATTATAAGTACGAAGATGAAGATTATAGTATTACTAACAGTCCAATTTCTAATCAAGATTTAACCAAATTATCCGAAGCAGTTTCGTTTTTAAAACAGTTTCAAGGTTTTTCTCATTTTACTGAACTAGGAAGTATGGTTCAAAAGCTAGAAGACCATGTTTATACCCAGAAAACACAAGAAAAATCATTAATTGATTTTGAAAAAAATAATAACCTAAAAGGCTTAGAATTTTTAGATAAATTGTATCAATTTATTCTTAAAAAACAAACTATTGATATTACCTATCAGTCTTTTAAGGCAAGACAAGAAAGTACTTTTGCTTTTCATCCTTATTTACTAAAAGAATTTAGAAACCGTTGGTTTATTATTGGTAAAAGAAATAAAAATGAAGGTATAATGAATCTTGCTTTAGATCGAATTATTGCTGTAAAAAAAAGCTCAAAACCTTATGTTATTGATCAATCTTTCGATTCTAATAATTATTATGAAAATGTTATTGGTGTATCGGTAAGTCCTAATATGGATACAGAGAACGTGGTGTTTTACGTTAACCATAAACATGCACCTTATGTGGTTACAAAACCTTTTCATAAGTCACAAAAAGTCATAGAGCGCGATAATTATGGTGTGATGTTTTCTATGCAAGTACAGCTTAATTTTGAATTAGAAAAAGAGATTTTAGGACTTGGAGAGTCAATTAAAATTATAGCACCAGAACGTTTAAAACGCAATATCAAAGAACGTTTATATGATGCTATAGATACTTATGAGACAGAAATTAGTGATAAGAATCTAAAAACCATTGCAAAACGTTTAGAGTATAAAGGTTTTGGTATTTTAAATCAGATTTACACTAAACGCGATATTAGAAAGCTTAAAGCAAGAGTTGAAAATTATATTAAAAATAATAGTAACGAGCAGGCATTTGGAATGAGAGAGGTGTTAAAGAAGATGCCTGAATTAAAAGATATCTTATTCAATAAAAATTTTAAAAAGCTAATAAAAACTATTGATAAAAATGTGTTTTTAACTAAAGCCATTTATTTTGATAAATCGCCAACAGATAATTGGTATGTGACTTGGCATCAAGACGTGCCTATAAATGTTTTAAAAAAAATTGATACTAAAGGTTTTAGTTCTTGGACTAATAAAAAAGGTGTAATTAGTGTTTGTCCACCTGAAACTATTTCTAAAAACACCTTTGCAATGCGTATTCATTTGGATGATACTACTGTTAAAAATGGTGCTTTAAAAGTAATTCCAGGATCACATAATAAACGGTTAAATGATCAAGAAATTAAGCTGATTACTTCAAATTCAATTCCCTTTGTGAGTGAGGTTGGTTCTGGAGGTGTGCAGTTATTAAAACCTTTATTATTACATGCTTCTTCTGAAACGACAGTGCAACGAAGACGACGTGTATTACATTTAGAGTTTTCTTCAATAGAATTACCTAATGGTTTGGAATATGCAGAGCATGAGAATTTATAGTTTTTTTTGAATGTAAACGTTTTGATTTTTTTCTAAGCTAACTTTATGTTCAAAAAACACAGTCTCACCATCCAAATCTACTTCAATCAAATAATAATATCCTTTAAAATAACTTCTAATAACGGTTACTTTTAAATCGGATTTTTCAACGACTTGTAATTGATGCGCGTAAATAATCTGGTTATTCATGACATTAAATTCACCAAAAAAAGAGGCAATTAAAGGTGTTTTAGGGTTTTTAAATAGGTTTTCTGGACTGTCGTTAACCGCTATTTTGTTGTCATGTAATACAATCATATTGTCTGCATAGCCTAAAACGTCTTCTTTGTCATGTGTGGCTACAATACATGTAATATTATTGTCTTTTAAATATTTAAAAACAGAGCGACGAAGTGATTGTTTTTTAAAATTATCGATATGACTAAATGGCTCGTCTAATAGAATAATTTCTGGTTGTTTAGCTAATGCGCGTGCTAAAGCAACACGCTGTTTTTGTCCACCTGATAGTAATTTCACTTTAGTTTTTGCAAACTCAGTAAGTTCAACTACTTCCAATAATTCTGCAGTACGTTCTTTTTTTTCTTTTTTGTAGAAATTAGATAAGTATTTGCCTATATTTTCTTCAACAGTTATAAATGGCATCAAATCAAACTCCTGAGAGACGTACTTCATAAAATCGTAGCCAATAACCAAGTTGTATTTTGGACCTAAAATTGCATCATCTTTCCAAAAAATTTCACCTTTATTTAGATCGTATTCGCCATAAATAAGATTTAGTAATGTGCTTTTTCCTGAACCGCTTTCTCCTATAATTGCAAGATGTTCACCTTGTTTGACCTTAAAAGACAACTCTTTTAAAACAGGAGTTTTATTGTATGAAAAGGATAGGTTTTTAACTGTTAGCATAGCTAAGCAAAAATAGCACAAAAAAACCGCTCAACTTTTAAGAAGAGCGGTTTTAATATGATACACTAGGATTATTAATCTTTAAAATCTTCAATTTTGGTTGGTAATACATCAAATCCCATATTGAATAATGTAAATCCATAGATGTCTGCATACTGCTCGATTGTTTTGCTAACAGGTGTACCTGCTCCATGACCAGCATCAGTTTCAATTCTAATAATGGTTGGATTGTTTCCTGTTTGTTTTGCTTGTAATTCTGCAGCAAATTTAAAACTGTGTGCAGGTACAACTCTATCGTCATGATCTCCTGTAGTTACCATGGTTGCTGGATATTGTACACCTTCTTTAACATTATGTACTGGCGAGTAGCCTTTTAAATACTCAAACATTTCTTTACTGTCATCTGCAGTTCCGTAGTCATAAGCCCAACCTGCTCCTGCAGTAAAAGTATGGTAACGTAACATGTCTAAAACACCTACTGCTGGTAATGCCACTTTCATTAAATCTGGACGTTGCGTCATGGTTGCACCAACTAATAAACCTCCATTTGAGCCACCTCTAATGGCTAAATAATCTGATGAGGTGTATTTGTTTTCGATGAGGTATTCTGCAGCAGCAATAAAGTCATCAAATACATTTTGTTTTTTTAGCTGTGTACCTGCATCGTGCCAAGCTTTACCATATTCTCCACCACCACGTAAATTAGGTACAGCATAGATACCACCTTGTTCCATCCAAACCGCATTAGCAATACTAAAACTAGGTGTTAAACTAATATTGAAACCTCCGTAACCGTATAAAATAGTTGGGTTTTTTCCATTAAGTTCTAAGCCTTTTTTGTGTGTAATTATCATAGGGACTTTTGTACCATCTTTTGAGGTGTAAAACACTTGATTACTTTCGTAATCTTCTGGATTAAAATCGATATCTGGTTTACGGTATAATTCTGATGTTCCTTTTTCGATATTGTATTTGTAAATACTTCTTGGTGTGACGTAGTTTGTAAATGAATAGTATAATTCTTTATCTTCTTTTTTAGCACCAAATCCGCCTGCACTACCAACTCCTGGCAATGTGACTTCTCTTACTTGTTTTCCGTTATAATCGTATTGAAACACTTTTGAAACAGCATCAACCATATATTCTGCAAAAAAGTATCCTCCACCTGTAGATGGGCTTAATACGTTTTTAGTTTCTGGAATAAAGTCTACCCAATTATCTGGAGTAGGATTAGACGCATCAACCGTTACAATTTTTTGATTTGGAGCGTTTAGATTAGTAACTATAAATAGCTTTGAGCCTTCATTTTCTATAACATAAGTATCACTATCTGTATGACCAATAATTTCAACTAATTTAGAATTAGGTTGTGTTAAATCTTTGATATACAATTTGTTTCCAGAAGTAGACACACGAGGTGAGATTAATAAATACCTATTATCTTCGGTTACTGTTCCATAAATATATCTATGCTTTTCATCTGGTGTGCCTCCAAAAATCAATTGATCTTCTTCTTGAGGTGTTCCTAATTTATGATAAAACACACGATGCTGATCGGTTTTTGCAGATAACTCACTACCTTTTGGTTTTTCATAACTAGAATAGTAAAACCCTTCGTTTTTATACCACGACATTCCACTAAATTTAATATCTACTAAAGTGTCTTCAATAATTTCTTTAGTTTCAGTATTCATAACTAAAATTTTACGCCAATCGCTACCTCCTTCTGAAATGGAATAGGCTAAAGTTTTCCCATCTTTAGAAAAGCTAACACCTCCAAGTGATATTGTTCCATCTTCTTTAAAGGTATTTGGGTCTAAAAATACGGTTGCAGTTTTTGGGTCTTCACCAGTTTTATATCTGTAAATGACATATTGATTTTGTAAGCCATCATTTTTATAAAAATAAGTATAATCACCTTCTTTAAAAGGCGAGCCTATTTTTTCGTAATTCCATAATTTTTCAAGACGTTTTTTTAGTTGGTCACGATACGGAATACTATCTAAGTAACCATATGTTGCTTTGTTTTGCGCTTTTACCCAAGCTTCAGTTTCTGGACTTCTATCGTCTTCTAACCAACGAAAAGGGTCTTTGACTTCTGTTCCAAAATAGTTGGTTACTGTATCTACTTTGGCAGTGTTAGGATAGTCAACTACAATATTTCGCTCTATTTGTTTGGCTTCTTCTTTACAAGACATAATAATTATAACCGTTAAAAAACTAATAACTAATTTTTTCATATTAAAAGGGATTTTTTATTTAAACAATAAATTTAAACAAAAAAGCACTTGTTTAGTGTCAGCAAGTGCTTTTTAAGCTATTTTATTTGATAAAATTAATATTATGAGTTCTAAACTAAGCTGTTTTTAATTAAGTATTCTGCAATTTGTACCGTATTAGTGGCAGCTCCTTTACGTAAATTATCACTAACAATCCACATATTTATAGAGTTGGCTTGTGACAAGTCACGTCTTATTCTTCCAACAAATACATCGTCTTTACCGTTAGCATATAAAGGCATTGGATAAGTATTAACGTCTACATTGTCTTGAAGCACTACACCATCTGTTTTACTTAGTATGTCTCTAATATCGTTTAAATCAAAATCGTTTTCAAATTCAATATTTACAGCTTCACTGTGTCCACCTGCTGTTGGAATCCTTACTGCTGTTGCTGTTACAGCAATAGATCTGTCATCTAAAATTTTTTGAGTTTCTCTCACTAATTTTAGTTCTTCTTTTGTGTAACCATTATCTTCAAACACATCACAGTGTGGAATAGCGTTTTTAAAGATAGGATAGTGGTATGCCATTTCGCCTTTTATTCCAGCTAATTCATTTTCTAGTTGCTGTACTGCTTTTACACCAGTTCCAGAAATAGATTGGTAAGTAGATACTACAATTCTTTTAATCTTATATTTTTTATGAAGTGGTGCCAAAACCATTACCATCTGTATAGTTGAACAGTTAGGGTTAGCAATAATTTTATCGTTTTTAGTTAATTGATTGGCATTAATTTCTGGTACCACTAATTTTTTATCTTGATCCATTCTCCATGCTGAAGAATTGTCAATAACCGTTGTACCTACTGCTGCAAATTTAGGAGCCCATTCTAAAGAGGTGTTTCCTCCTGCGGAAAATAAAGCAATATCAGGTTTCTGGTTTACAGCATCTTGCAAGCCTACAATAGTGTAATTTCTATTATTAAAAGTAATCGATTTACCTACAGAACGCTCTGAAGCTACAGGTATAAATTCTGTGATTGGGAATTGCCTTTCTTGTAAAACTTTTAACATGACTTCGCCAACCATTCCAGTTGCGCCAACTACTGCTACTTTCATTTTTAGTATTTTAAAGTTTGAAAGGATAAAATTAGCGCATTTGATTGACTAATAATTAGAAAAGCCATTAATTTTTTCCTAAAAAATAAGCATAAAAAAAACCGATTTTAAATAAAAAACCGGTTTTTATGATAATTTAAAAATGTAGAATTACTTTTTTAAAGCGTCTCTAATTTCCATTAATAATTCGTTATCTGTTGGTCCAGCTGGTGGTGCATCTGGAGCAGGTTTTTTAGTTTTATTGTATGCCTTAACAATTAAGAACATAACAAATCCAACAATTAATAAGTTAATGATGGTATTTATCCAAGCACCATAAGCTATAACAGCACCTCCAGCTTCTTGAGCAGCAGCTAATGTTGCGTATTCCTTACCATCCATTGCAACGTGAAGGTCTCCAAAATTCATTCCTCCAGCAAAATATCCTACAAATGGCATTGCAATGTTGTTTACAAATCCATTAATTACTTGGCCTAATGCTCCAGCCATAATTACAGCAACTGCGAATTCAATCACATTTCCTGTCATAATAAAATCCTTAAATTCTTTAAGCATAATTTTAAATTTTAATGTTAGTTAATATTAATAATGTTGAATTTAGTTAAAATTTTAACACAAAAAAGAATTGTTATGCTAATTGAATATCAAATTATCGACGAAATACACGTTTTACACGTTGAGATATTGCTGTAAGCAATTCGTAGGAGATAGAATTGACATTTTCTGCTAAAGTTTCGGCAGTATGATTTTGGTCAAAAACAATAACCTCGTCTCCTTCTTTACAATTAATTTTGGTTGTATCCACCATAATCATATCCATACAGACATTTCCTAAAATACTGGCTTTTTGATTGTTAATAGTTACAAATCCATTTCCGTTTCCATATTGGCGTTTAATACCATCTGCGTGACCAATGGGTAAAGTTGCAGTTTTCGTGTCTTGTTTTGCTATAAATGCTCTGTTATAGCCTAAACTTTCACCTTTGTGAATAGTATGTATCTGAGAAATAGTAGTTTTTAAAGTAGCAATTGGTTTTAAATGTTTATTAACCTTTGGGTCGTTACCAAAACCGTATAGACCAATTCCGCTTCTAACCATATCAAAATGGGCTTCAGGGTAATTAATAATCCCAGACGTATTACATAAATGAAGAAATGGTTGGTAGTTTAATGCTTCGTATATTTTTTTATAACTATTTGTAAAGTGCTTAATTTGTTTTAGAGTGAAATCTGTGTCTATTAATTCTTCACTTTCAGCTAAATGCGAAAATATAGAACGCACTTTTATGTTTTCCGTTTTATCTAATGTGTTTATTATTTGCTGTATGTCTTCTTCAGCAAACCCCAATCTATTTAATCCTGTATTAAACTTTAAATGTATTGGATAGTTGCTCTGCTTATGTTGTTCAGCGCAAGCGATAAATAAGTCCAAAACACGTTGCGAATACAAACTTGGCTCTAAGCAGCGCTCAATTATAGTATCAAAACTATTGGGTTGCGGATGTAACACTAAAATAGGTGTTGTAATTCCTGCATCACGTAAAGCAACACCTTCATAGGTATAGGCTACAGCAAAATAATCGACGTTTAAATCTTGAAGATATTTAGCCACTTCAATAGCATCACTACCATAAGCAAACGCTTTAACAACCGCTAAAAATTTAGTGTTTGTAGACAGTTTAGATTTTAAAAACTCAAAGTTATGTTGTAGTGCTTTTAAATCTATTTCTAAAATAGTTTCTTGTGCCTTAGCCATTAGATGTTTTGGTTTTGGCGTCTAATTCTTCGGCATCATTCACTTTCATTTGTCTTATTTTTTCACGCATAGTGGCTTTGTAATAAGCAGCACGACTTAATGGTTCGTACTCTTCTGTTTCGCCTAATAGTACTAAACTGTCATTTTTAGATTTTCTAAAACTGTATTGCGCTAAGTTTCCTGTTCTAGTACAAACAGCGTGTACTTTAGTAACATATTCTGCAGTAGCCATTAAATTTGGCATTGGCCCAAAAGGGTTACCTTTAAAATCCATATCTAATCCAGCAACAATAACGCGAATACCTTTATTGGCTAAATCGTTACAGACACGCACAATCTCGTCGTCAAAAAACTGTGCTTCGTCAATACCAACTACATCACAGCCATCTGCTAAAATTGGGATATTCGCAGCAGCAGGAACAGGTGTGGATCTTATCTCGTTAGCATCATGAGACACGACTTTTTCATCATCATAACGCACGTCAATTGCTGGTTTAAAGATTTCTACTTTTTGTTTTGCAAATTGCGCACGTTTTAATCGTCGGATTAATTCTTCTGTTTTACCAGAAAACATTGATCCGCAGATGACTTCAATCCATCCAAATTGTTCTTTTTGATTTACAGTATTTTCAAGAAACATTTCGTAAATTTAGCACTAAAACGTAATGTGTTTACGTTTTGTATAAAGGTGGCTCAAATTTATTAAAAATCAAAAGGGTAACTTGCAATAAATTCAAAATAATTATAAAAAAATAAATCCATGAAGAAGAAATTAGAATCAGAATTAATGAGTATTGCGCACAGGATTCTAAAATTAGGAGGTAAAGATGATGTTAATAAAATGCATGCTGAGGTTGCTGCATTATATGAAAAATTGACGGTTTTAAAATTTGCGAATGAAAATTTTGAAAGCGAGCTACCAACTATAGGGAACGACTCCTCATTTTTTGAGATGTTGGACTCGGCATTTAACAATAAAGTTAGTGACAATATTGAAGTTGATAATAAAACCTATATTAATTTGGATGATGTTGAAGAGGATGATATTATGGAGCCTGTAATGGAAAAAATTAAAGACATGGTGGCGCAAATGCCTAACGAAACCCATCAAGTAGATGCTTTAATTGAAGAAGTTATACCAAAGAAAGAATACCATAAAAACGATTTAGAAGAAATTACCGCTGGATTTGAAGAAACGCCAATTTTTGAACCAGTCATTAAGTCTGAAAACAATGAAAAAAAGTCGCTAAACGATAAATTAAAATTAGGCTTAACTATTGGTCTTAACGATAAATTAGCATTCATCAAGCACTTGTTTGATGGTAAAAATGAAGATTATGACCGTGTATTATCTCAACTAAACACCACTGCATCTTTAGCTGAGGCCACTAACCTAATTAGAAATGTGGTTAAACCAGATTATAATAATTGGGATGGAAAAGAAGATTATGAAGCTAGATTTATGGAACTTATTGAAGCCAAATTTGATTAATAATTTAAATACACATAACCAACAAATGGTTGTTTGATACTATTTATAGTCAACACATAATAATACGTACCAACTGGTAACACTTTGTTTTGATTTACTGGTCCTTGATTTGGTATGCCATTCCAGTCATTAATATAATTATTGCTTAGGTAAACTAAAGTTCCGTACCTATTATAAATCTTTAGAATATTTTCAGGATAATCTTCTATACATGGGATAACAAAAGTGTCGTTTACAGCATCATTATCTGGTGAAAAACCACTAGGGATTTGTAAACATCCATCAACAGTAACTTCTGCATAATCTTCGTTATTAGTATCATCACGATCCACTTCTGAGACACTGTTTAAACTTGCAACATTTAATAAATTATTTGATGAAATGACTTGAGCAATTACATCTAATGTTTCGGATTGATTTGGTAATAAGTTTGGTAAACTCCATAACGAAGTTAATGTGTCATAAGTCCCATAACTGGTTGCTTGAGAAATATATTGGTATCCAGTTGGTAAACTTTCTAAAATAGAAATATTTGTAGCTTCTGTTGTCCCAATATTTGTGGCTGTTATTGTAAAAGTGACTACATCACCAATTGAAACTTCGGTTGGTGTAACCGATTTTAAAACTTCTATGTCAACATTAGAGGTGTCTTCTAATACTTCTAAGGTAGCACTTGCTTGAGAGCTGTCAATATTATTTTGGTCTGTAAAATTTGTAGTGTTGTTTAAATAATCACCAACTACTGAAGAAGTAACGTTAACAGAAAACGTACAACTTTCTACTCCATTTGGAATGGTTAGATCAGTTACACCAATAGTTGTTCCACCAATTGTACTTGTAAAAATAGCTGTACATCCATTAGCATTTACCCAACTTATTGGACCTGCAACAGTCACTCCTGTTGGTAAATTATCTGTAAAATTAATATTAGTTTGTTCTGGATTACCAGCTAGGTTATAAATAGTAAATTCTAATATGCTTTGTTGTCCAACAATAATTTGATTAGGTGAAAATGATTTTTCGACTGTTGGAGCTATAACTTGTACATTACTAATAGAGATGTTTGTATCTGGAGTTAATTCTTCATTATCATTACTATTAGGAACTGCTTGTGCTGTATTAGTAAAAGCGCCACCAAAACTTGGAGCTGTTACTGGAATTACTATTTGAATGGTTGAAGCAGCATCCATGTTTAAAATAGTTTCTGATATGGTATTAGTAGCATTATCTATATTAAAACTAGACATACAGCTTGCTGTACCAGAAACCACATTACAAATTGGTGTTCCTGCTATAGCAAATTGCGGACCTAAAACATTTTCAAAATCTATATTAATAGCATTAGAACTTGTATTACTATTGGTAATATCTACTATCCAATTAAATGTATCATTAACTCCAACTGATGTAAACTCAGGATACGTTTGCACTAAAATATCGACACATGGTGCAAAAAAAGTATCTACAGAGTCTGTATTATCTCCTAGATTTACTTCATTTGGATCACTAATACTGTTAATCTCTACACTGTTTCTAGCTCTAATTGCATTAATATCGCAATTAGGTTGCCAATCAATGACTACTTGATAGGTTATTGAGCTTTGTGCAGGTAACGTCCAATTTTCTTCAGGTGTAATTTGCCAGAATACATCAAATTCTCCTGCATCAGGTACTCCATCTTGTAGCATACCAATGTTAGCATTTACAATATCATAGCATGTTGCTGTTCCGGTTGTGGCAATACAAGTCACTGAGACTAATGCTCCTGGTGTGGTAATAGATACAAAATCGACCAATTCTGTAACAGAATCGATGTCGCTATAATTGGTTGCAGTAATTTCATAAGTAACTTCTCCCCAAGAAATTGTATTTGACGTATTAGATCCAGCAGGAAGAGCAGGATTTATTTGTGTTTTGGTGACAGAAAGTTGTACAATATCCTCAGGTTGGCATTCTGGTAATGGAGGTAATAATACAAAATCACTATCATTATCATTGGTTAGGTCAGGATCTATTAATGTAGATTCTAAAAGATTAACACCACTTCTTGCATGTGCTAATGTATTATCTTGTATAACAGTAGTACAGTCATCAGACTCTAAATAAATTACAACGGTAGTAACAGTTATTGTGGTGTTAGCTGGTAATACAAATTCATTACTTTCCCAAAATTGTCCTTGATCTGTCAAGGTGAAATCACTACAAGTAATTGGTCCTGTTGTTGCATCACAAGAGATAGAAACAATCTGCCAATTTACACCTACAGTCAAGTTTTGGAGAAAGAAACGCATATACGCATCCTCTGGACCCATATTGCAAATGTCTGTGACAAATGTCACTTGTTCATTCCAATTAACTTCCTGTAAAGGATTGGGATTAGTTTGCACTGTCGAAATACAAAGATCAGCTTGAGCGCATAAATTGCCTTCAAGTAAAATATTACTTATGCTATTAGAGTCGTCTGAAGATTGATTAATATTGGAAGGGGATAGAGACAGTTGTATTAAACTAGACAATTCTAATGGTTGTAACTGTGTGCTACACGCAGGTTCTAGAAACAAGACTTCCATTTCAAAAGTAATAGAGCCACCAGCAGAAAACTCGATAGGACTAGAAAAATTAAATAAATTTTGAGAAGAGCTAATCCCAACTGGTACACCTCCAATTCCTGAGGTATCAGGACAAATTATTCCGTTAGTTGTACTAACACAAGTTAAACTATTTAACTGTATTAAAGGCACACCAAACACAGTGCTTAACAAATTTGAAAACCGACTTCTAAAACCTTGTAATGGAAAAGTAAAAGCACTATTATTAGTAATAGTAAATTGATAGGTTATGGTTTGATTCCAAGCAGTTATTGATGTGCCAGAAATAGGATTTATTTGGTTGTAGACTACAGTAAAATCAATTGGAATTTCAACTACATCAATAGAGATAACAGACGTATTATTAGAAGTGTCGTTATCTGTAGTTCCGTCTGGCGGAAAAACAGTTACAGTGGTAGCAACTCCTCCAGGAGATAAAGATGCTCTAACAATAATTTTAACTTGCACACTACTATTGGATGGTAGATTGGCAATAGTACCCTCTAAGGTGTTTCCGGTTAAATTAATAGGTGAAACAGCACTAGCTCCTCCTGTTTGATTCTGACTAATAAAACTTTGTACAGTTATTGATGGGTTTATAGCCTGAGAAAAAGTAGCATTATTTACAGCATTCCCAGAATTAAATATCGTCACGATATACTGAAACTCTCCATAAATATTTACTTGAGAAATAGGACTTCCAGTTAAATCTTGTGCAGCAACAACAATAGATAAATCTGTAGTTTGTGCTTTAGAAATTAAAAAGGAAACACAAAAAAGGAGCAAGCAAAATGCTTTTTTCATAGTTGGTTAGTTTCTTAGTAGATGTCTAAATTAGTAAAAGGTTGCTTTAACTATCTTAAAAAGATTGTAAATTTGAATTAGAAGCAAAAATATAATGAGCAAACTTTATATCGTTCCAACACCTATAGGAAACCTTAAGGACATGACCTTTAGGGCAATAGAAGTTTTAAAAGACACTGACTTAATTTTAGCAGAAGACACAAGGACTTCAGGAAAATTATTAAAACATTATGAGATTGGCACACCAATGCAAAGCCACCATATGCACAACGAGCATAAAACAGTTGACAGCTTGATCCAAAAACTACAAGCAGGAACAACAATAGCTTTAATTAGTGATGCTGGTACACCTGCCATTTCTGACCCTGGATTTTTACTAACTAGAGCGTGTATAGAAAATCAAATAGAAGTCGATTGTCTTCCTGGTGCAACCGCTTTTGTACCTGCATTAGTTAATAGTGGTTTCCCAAACGATAAGTTTGTGTTTGAAGGTTTTTTGCCAGTAAAAAAAGGACGTCAAACTAGATTAAAGCTATTAGCTGAAGAAACCAGAACAATTATTTTTTATGAAAGTCCGCATAAACTAATAAAAACGCTCACTAATTTCTGCGAATATTTTGGAGAAGAACGTTCAGTGTCTGTATCCAGAGAATTAACAAAATTATATGAAGAAACTATACGTGGTACTGCAAAAGAAGTATTGAAACACTACACCAATAAACCGCCTAAAGGTGAGATTGTGATTTGTGTTGGAGGGAAGAAATAATGAAAACTTTATTACAAGAAATATCCCATTGTATTTTATGCAAGCAGCATTTGCCATTAGGACCAAAACCAATAGTTGAGGCAAGCATAAATTCAAAAATCATTCTAATTAGTCAAGCTCCTGGACAGGTAGCACATCGCTCTGGAACAGCATGGGATGATGCAGGAGGTAAACGACTAAAAGCATGGCTAGATGTAACTGAGACACAATTTTACAATCCCAACAATTTCGCCATTATACCAATGGGTTTTTGTTATCCTGGAAAAGGAAAAACAGGTGATTTGCCACCAAGAAAAGAATGCGCTCCAGAATGGCATGATGTAATACTACAAAAATTGTCAAACATTAAATTGATAATTTTAATTGGTGCTTACGCGCAAAACTATTACTTAAAAGAAACTTCTAAAAGGACTTTAACCGAAACAGTTAGTGAGTATAAAACGTACTTGCCTAAATATTTCCCGATACCACATCCAAGTCCAACAAATCGATTTTGGAGAAGCAAAAATCCTTGGTTTGAAGAATTGGTTGTGCCAGAGTTACAGAAAAAAGTAAAAGAGATATTAAATACGCTTTAATACTGAGACCCATCATGCTTTCCAACCTCAAAACCATGTTTTCCAAGATATTGGTTACCGCTTTCAATAGCATCATCTTCCATAGTTGTTCCCATAGAGTCATTCCATCTGTTTAGGTATCCAAATAAGGAGATAACACCTAGCATTTCTACAATTTCGCCTTCTGTCCAATGGTCATGTAAACGTTTTTTTATGTCTGCATTAACTGCGTTTGGAACTTGACTAGCAGCTAAACTAAAATCTAATGCAGCACGCTCTGCGTCGTTAAACGCAGGATGTGTTCGATACTCCCAAATATTATCTAACTGTTCTTGTTCTGCACCATAACGTTCTGCAGCTCTAATAGCGTGAGCCTGACAGTATCGACAACCCGTAGCATTACTACTCACCCAAGCAATCATACGTTTTAAAGCAGAAGTGACTTTACCTTCATTAGCCATAACTGCTTTATTTAAATTAATAAACGCTTTACTAATGGCAGGACGACGCTGCATGGTTAATACCGAGTTTGGACAAAACCCAAGCGTTTCATTAAAAAAAGTAGCTAATTCTTTAGTTTCTAAATCGTGTTCTGCTGATAATGGTGTGACTAATGGCATAAATAGTTGTTATTTTATGGTATTTTTGGTTACTTTAAATAAACGAAAAAATCTTCATTTATGTCGCATAAAATTACAACAGTTTGGAAAGAAGACCTAATCTTTGAAAGCGATAATCCTAATGGATATACATTTAATTTAGGTCAGTCGGATAAAGAAAATGACCCTTACAAACCTTTAGGTCCTAAAGCTACCATGTTATCTTCGCTAGCAGCTTGTTCTGGATTAGACGTAGTTTCAATACTAGAAAAAATGAAAGTATCACTTGGTGATTTTAAAATTGAAGTTGAAGGCGAACTAACAGATGAGCATCCCAAAACCTATCACACAGTTACAGTAGACTATCATTTTTCAGGACAGGATTTAAACGAAGAAAAAATTAATCGAGCAGTGCAATTATCTATTGAAAAGTATTGTGGTGTTATGGACATGTTTAGACAATTTGCTGAGGTAAAAACCAATATTTACTTTTATAACAATTAGATTTGAGTAAGCAAAATTTTTACTTTTCATTTTCAACTATTCACTAACCAACATGCGCTGGACATTAAAACCAAAACCCAATCCTGAAACTGTAAAAACATTAGCAGATAGTTTACAAGTAGATACGTCTATTGCTTCGCTTTTAGTACAACGTGGTATTGAAACGTATGAAGAAGCTAAAACCTTTTTTAGACCTAGTTTAGACCATTTACACAATCCGTATTTAATGAAAGATATGGACAAAGCAGTTACTAGAATAGAGGAAGCTATTAGTAGCGGAGAAAATATTTTAGTTTATGGCGATTATGATGTGGATGGCACGACTTCGGTTGCATTATTGTCTTCGTACTTAAAGACAAAAACATCACAAGTAGCCACGTATATACCAGATAGATATGACGAAGGTTATGGTATTTCATATAAAGGAATAGACTTTGCGCAGGACAATAATTTCACCTTAATAATAGCATTAGATTGTGGTATTAAAGCAATAGATAAAGTCGCTTACGCGAAAGAAAAAAGAATTGATTTTATTATCTGCGATCACCACAGACCAGGTAGTGAAGTTCCTAATGCAGTTGCAGTTTTAGACCCAAAACAAGATGATTGTAACTATCCTTATAAAGAATTATGTGGTTGTGGAGTTGGTTTTAAACTCATCCAAGCTCTTGCTGAAACATCAAATGAAACCATAGATAATTTAATCCCATATTTAGATTTAGTAGCAACAGCAATTGGAGCAGATATTGTTCCAATAACAGGTGAAAACCGAGTATTAGCTTATTTTGGTTTACAAGTCGTTAATCAAAGTCCAAGAGCAGGTTTTAAAGCGATTATCAATCAAATTAAAAAAGAGACCTTAACCATCACAGATGTAGTCTTTATTATTGCACCTCGTATTAATGCAGCTGGACGTATGAAGCATGGTCAATACGCTGTGGATTTATTAACAGAAACCGATTTACAAACTGCAATAAAATATGCTCAAGAAATTGAAGCATTTAACACAGACAGACGCGAAGCCGATAAAAACATCACTATTGAAGCTTTAGAACAAATCCAAAATAATAACGAAGAAGACAGACTAACATCTGTGGTGTATCAAGACAATTGGCATAAAGGAGTTATAGGTATTGTCGCGTCTAGGTTAATAGAGACCTATTACAGACCTACTTTAGTCTTTACAAAAAGCGGAGATAAATTAGCAGCTTCTGCACGATCGGTTTCTGGTTTTGACGTGTATAACGCTTTAGAGGCTTGTTCTGAGCATATCGAGCAATTCGGAGGACATAAATACGCAGCAGGCTTAACACTTAGAGAAGAAAACTATGAAGCCTTTAAACAAGCGTTTGAAGATGAAGTCTCCAAAACAATAGATAGAAACCTACTAATTCCAGAAATTAAAATAGACACCCAAATAGAGTTAAGTACAATTGATGATAAGTTTTGGCGTATCATCAAACAATTTGCTCCTTTTGGACCTGGTAATATGACACCCATTTTTATGACTAAAAATCTTAAAGATACAGGTTACGGAAAATGCGTAGGAGAAGATGATAAACATCTAAGATTTACCGCTACAAATGGAGGACAAAAATTTGTCTGTATTGGTTTTAATTTAGGTGATAAACTAAATTTAATAAAAGATAAAAAACCGTTTAGAGCTGTGTATTCTATAGATGAAAATCATTGGAATGGTAATATGTCCCTTCAACTTAAAATTAGAGATTTAAAAGCGTAATATGCAAAAAAACGACCCATACGCAGCGCTTAGGATTAAAGAATTCAACATTTTTTTATTATTGCGTTTTGCACTAGTGTTTGGTTGGTCTATGCAATTTATTGTTATAGAATGGCAAGTGTATAGCTTAACAAAAGAACCCATATATCTAGGTATTATTGGTCTAATGGAAATTATTCCTGCTTTTACTATGGCATTGTTTGCAGGACACGTTGTTGACCAGAAAGAAAAACGAAACCTCCTTGCCTTATGTATTGCTGCTTTTTCGTTGATTAGTTTAGGCTTGTTTTTACTGACTTGGGACAAAGTAGTAGGAGATTGGTCTACACAATCTATTTTGTACGGAATTTATGCGTTGGTATTTTTTGGTGGCTTTTTACGATCGTTTTTTGGACCTACAATATTTTCGTTAATCGCACTAATAGTTCCTAAAAAAATATACCCAAATGCCGCAACTTGGAGTAGTAGTACTTGGAAAGCAGCAACTGTTTTAGGCGCTTTATTTGGAGGCTTTTTAATTGATTGGATTGGTGTAGCTATGACCTTGTGTACTGTATTTGTTTTAGTAGCATTATCTTTTATTATCACCTTTCAAATTCAGAAAAAACCAATTTTAAATCCAAATATTGGCGAGTCTGTAAAAGAGAGTTTAAAAGTTGGACTCAAGTTTGTGTTTAGTGATAAAGCAATTTTAGGGGCTTTATCTTTAGATATGATTGCGGTTTTATTTGGTGGAGCAGTAGCATTATTATCTGTTTTTGCACAAGATATTTTACATGTTGGATCTAAAGGATTTGGTATTTTAAATGCGTCCATATCTATTGGTAGTATCTTAACCATGTTTATAACCACTTATTTACCAGTTAGTAAAAATGCTGGAAAAAAATTATTGGTATCGATTTTTGGATTTGGTATATGCATCATCATATTTGGGATGTCAAAATTATTTTGGCTAAGTGTGCTAGCTTTGTTTTTTTCTGGTGTTACAGATGGTGTATCAATGGTTATCCGTCAAACAATTTTACAACTTAAAACACCAGACCATATGCGTGGTCGCGTAGCTTCTGTAAATAGTATGTTTGTAGGCTCTTCTAATGAGCTTGGTGCTTTTGAAAGTGGTGTAGCAGCTAAATACTTAGGTGGAGCTGCTAGAGCAGTTATTTTTGGAGGTGTTATGACTTTGCTAACTGTTGTGGCAATTGGCACTAAAAACAAAACCTTAAGAAATCTGGATTTAACCAAAGATATTGAGGAGCACGAAAGTGAAACTAATTAATCTATTATATTTGTAAGGTCTTAAACTTGAATTAAAATGAAAAAAATTCTCATCGCTATTTTAGTCGTAATTGTATTGATATTTGCATACAATCAATATAAAGAATACCAACGTTTTCATCCAAAACATGCTAATTATAATACTAGTAAACCTCTAGATTTAAACCACCATAATCAAGAAGTGGTTTACAACTATAACGAAGCGGTTGAGCAACTAAACAGCTATGTAACTATGCAATGGAGTGCAAATGGTATAGATGTTAGAAGCCCAGAAAGTGATGATGCCGAAACCACTTTGGCAGTTAATACATATGCTAAAAAGTTAGCGAAAGTGAAGTTTTACGAAGCCAAATTAGAACAGTCTAAACAATTAAAAGACAAAGGGTTCTCTAATGAATCAATACAATTGTTTGAAGAAACTGGTATGTCACAAGAAGCTTATCAGAAACATATAGAAGACAAAACATTTAAAAATAGACTACTATTAGCTTTGCCAAAAGGTAATTTAAGGTCTGGAGAAAAAAGTGCTTTTATTTACGAAATACAGAAGCTTCTTGTCAAAAAAGGATACGAAATACCTGTTGATGGTGTTTACAAAAGCATTACCCAAAATGCCATTTTAGATTTTGAAACCAAAAACAATTTATTTGCGGATGGTAATATAGATCAGCTGACTTTAGAGACTCTAATGGATTAAAACTCTTTCAACTCCATAGTGTTTCCATTAAAAACACCATAAGTAAAATACTGAATCCAATCGCCAAGATTGATGTATTTAGAATTATTTCCTAAATCTATATTAAGTGGTAAATGCCTGTGTCCAAACACAAAATAATCACGATGTTTGGTTTCTAGTTTACGTTTACAGTACTGTACCAACCACTCTTTGTCTTCACCTAAAAATTTAGCGTCTTCATCACCAGAAATCATCTTATTTTTTACAGATAGATAATTACCTAATCGCATCCCAAAATCTGGATGTATTAAACGTTGAAATAACCATTTTGCAACTGGATTAGTAAATAGCTTTTTCATGCGTTTGTACCCTTTATCGTGTGGTCCTAAACCGTCTCCATGACCAATAAAAAAGGTTTTATTATTAAAAGTAAACTCTTTTGGTTTGTGATACACTGGGATGTTAAGCTCTTCTTCAAAATAACCATTCATCCATAAATCATGATTACCTACAAAGTAGTAAATTGGGATTCCAGAGTCACTAATTTCTGCTAATTTTCCTAACGTTCTGGTAAATCCTTTTGGGATGACTCTTCGGTACTCCATCCAAAAATCAAATAAATCACCTAATAAAAAAATAGCAGCAGCATCATCTTTAATCATGTCCAACCAAGCTACAAACTTTTTTTCTCGAGGAAGTGAGTCTGCTTTTGTTGGTGCACCCAAATGATTGTCTGAGGCGAAGTATATTTTTTTCCCTTCTGGAATTTGCATGATGTAAATATAATTAATTCCTGTGAATGCTATTGGTTGGCTGGTGCGTGCGTTAGCGATTAAAACGACATCCTTTTTTGCGCGCTTATGCGCAAAAAAGATATAGTGTAAAGCGCGACCCTTGTGGTAACGCCCAAATTATTTACTCGTTATCACTAGCATACCATTGTGCGTAACTGGTTGCGGTTTCAGACAGTTTTAACGAGTGTAGTTTAATACTATTGGGTAATCTCTTTTTTATTTTTGCAGCAAAATCAATAACCATCATTTCACTAGTTGGTTGATAATCCACTAGTAATACATTGTGACCTCTTTCTTCAAGTTCTTTGGCTAACTCCACGTGTGGTGTGTTTTTGTTAAAAACAGTTGCGTGGTCAAAGACATTTACAATCTCTTCTTTGACAATTTTTTTAAGATCAGAAAAATCTATAACCATCCCAAACTTAACATTTGTAGTGTCCGAAATAGGCTTGCCAATAACAGTTACGTCTAATTTGTAGCTGTGTCCATGGACATTTTTACATTTTCCGTCATAGCCATATAGTGCATGACCAGTCTCAAAAGTAAATTGTTTTGTAATGCGTATGTTGCTCATTAACCAAGTATTTATTGCACAAAGATATTGATTTTGTTAAAGCGAAATACTATTAGATAACATTTGCACGCTCTTTAGAATATAGAATTAGTTTTTAAATATTAATAGTTAAGAGATAGAGCAGATTATCTATCCATTTACAGATGTGTTATAGTTATTGAAAGCATATATTAGAACACGAAGTTAAACCTGTGCTAACAAAACGATTAAGTATTACAGGTTAGTTAAAAACCTGTTAATTAGCGTCTTTTGCTTCGGTTGTAAAAGTAGATAACAATTAAAACTACTGCTAGTAATAGAAAAATTCTGTTTCCCATGATTTTGTATTTAGATTATATATCTGAATTTCTGTTTTTGTTATATCTATAAAGTAAATAGGCTAATACTACAAGAACAATTAAAGGTAGATACGACCCTATTAAGATGCCTATCTCATAACCACTATCCTCTGGAGCATTCTTGATTTTTTCTTCAATATTTACTTGTAAGTTACTTATAAGCATTATTGTTTAATTTAAAGTAAAGTTAATGGTTTTGAGCTAGTGGTAAAAATAGTTTTCTAAATTTAATAATTAACGGAAAACCTCTAGCCACAATCCACAAGGTAAAAGCAATAAAAATTCCTGTGAGTTTTAAATGGTAATAATCTGCCAAAAATAAAGCAGGTAAAAACACTAAAAAGGTAGACAGTAAAAGTAGGTTGCGTAAATCTTTCATTTTACCAAGTCCTTTAAACATTCCATCAAAAATAAAGGCTAATGCACACAACGGTTGCATGGCTAATACTATCCAAAATACGTCATAAAAGGCTTGTAGTACTTCAGGTTCTTGAGTGAAGATTTTTCCAATTGGATAATATAACACCGCTCCAATAACCGCAACAATGCAACCTAATAGAATTCCTATTTTAATTAATCTTGTGCTTAGTTGTAGCAACGTTTTGTAGTTTTTTTCTCCAAATAATTTACCAGATAATATATTGCCAGCACTTGCATAACCATCTATAATAAAAGCACCTAAAAACCATAAGTTTATAGCAATAGTATATGCTGCAATATAATTTTTACCATAACCAGTTGCGTATTTTGTGGCAAAATATAACGTAATGTTTAAGGCTAAAGTCCTAATAAAAAGATTTAAAATCATAAACACAAAATTCCTGATTTGTACATTAAAAGGAAATCTAATTCGTAACGGAATAGAAGTCTTAGTCAGCAGTAAATAACCAGATAATATAGCCATAAATATTTGAGAAATAACACTAGCATATGCTGCACCTTGTATGTGCATTGGTTGTATAAAATCTGTAATACCGTAAACTAATATAAAATCTAAAACAACATTTAATAAAGCGCCCAAAATAGCTATTATCATAGGGTAATAGGTGTTTTGTAACCCTCTAAATGTTCCAAAAACAGCGATGACAAATAAGGTAAACGGAAAACCAAACACTCTAATTTTATAATAGTCAACACTATAATCTAGTATTAAATCTGATGCGTTATACAATTTAAAAATTTGTGAAGCAAATGGATAAGTGGTTGCAATAATAATTAAGCTTAATGACGTAATTAAAAAAATGGCTTGAGCAGGCAGTTCTCTAACCTTATCTAATTTATCAGCACCTAAGTGTTGTGATATTATTGAAGAAATAGCACTTCTAGTTTGGCCTAAAACCCAAATTAGCATAGATAAAAACGTAGTTACAATTCCAATTGCAGCTAAAGATTCAGTTGGGTTTAACTGTACATTTCCAACAACAGCAGCATCAGTTAATGACAGGATAGGCTCTGAAATACCTGAAATTAAAGCAGGAATGGCTAATCTGTTTATGTTTTTTAAACTGATGGTATTATTCAAAATAAATACAATTGTATTGCGAAGGTCGTAAAAGTTTCTCGATTAATTACTGAATAAAAAAAATGTATTTTTGTAGTCTAAATTTTATAGTTATGAAATCTATTTTAGTTCCTGTTGGTTCTTCCAAAAATGCACAAAGTCATTTACAATATGCAGTAGATTTTGCTCAAGCTTTTGGCGCAAAATTATACGTGATACAAGTCTATAACGTATATACAAAATCTGGAACCATGATTAAAATAGATCATATTTTGGAACGCGAAAGTTTAGAGTTTTTAAATAGTCATATCGCAAAGGTAGATACTAAAAATGTTGAAGTTGTAGTCAAAACATTTAAAGGAAAACTAGTTGACACTTTAGAATTGGTTTGTAAAACTTTAGATATTGATTTAATTATTTTAGAGCCAAGAACCAACTCGATAAAAGACGAAGTTTACTTGGGTAAAACTTCAGGCAAAATTGTAAAACAAACTAATATACCAGCTCTGATTGTACCTGAAGGCTACAAATATAGACCAATTGTATACATACTAATAGCATTAAAATCTGCTATAATAAAAAAAGAAGGAGTGTTAGTGCCTTTAAAATCTATAAAAAATCAATATAAATCTATTGTTAATCTTTTGTTGGTTAAAACACCATATTATAACGAGGGAGATTTTGATGTTAACACAGAGTTATCTAGTCTAATTACTAAAACTACTTATTCTGAAAATGCAACTACGTTTCAAGGTGTATTAGAACATTATAAGGATAATGATCCAGAATTATTATGTGTGGTTAGACGTAAAAGAGGATTTTTTACAAAACTCTGGGAAAAAAATGCGGTCTTAAAGAAAGATTTTCATTCTTCTACTTTGCCTGTTTTAGTGCTTAGTGGTTTAAAATAAAATCTAAACTTTTATTAGTTACCATTTGTAATGCTTTTGGCATCAGGTTATGGTTCCAAGGGTGTTTAGCGTCAAAGACGTGGTCACTATTTTTTATAGCAAATAATTCACTTTTAGGATTCCAAGAATGTAAAGATTTTGCTTCTTCAAATGTAACAGACGGATCATCTTTAGCATGAATTATTAAATGTGGAATTTGAATATTTTTACAAGCTTTTTCAATATTTAATCGCTCTTTATTTGCTTTGTAATCCAAATAAAATTGATAGTTATGAGGCATTTGCTGTTTTGTTCTTCCATTTAAAACATATTTAACACCATCTTTTTTCCATTGTTCTAAATCTCCTGTAGTTGAGGTGCGTTTTCCAAATGCACTAACACTTGCCCAAGTTATTAGTTTGGTTATTCTGTTATCTTCATTTGCTCTTATTGTAGCAATTCCACCTCCTCTAGAATGACCAATTAAAGTAATGTTTTTGGTATCAATTTCATTTAAAAAACTATTATTCTCTGAACATAAATAAGACAGTAGATCGTCTAAATCCTGTAACTCTTTACTATAATTATTTTCAGCAAAAGCCTCTAAGTCTGGAAAATCTATGGGTTGCTCTACAGTACCACCATTATGAGAAAAATTAAATTTCACAAAAAATAAATCACAGTTTTTAAAGGTGTTAGCCACCAAGTCCCAAGCTCCCCAATCTTTAAAACCTTTATAACCATGACAGAATATAACTAAAGGTTTAAGTTCTTTAGTTTTGTTAAAAAACAGGTCAAAAACAATCGGTTTTTGCTCTTTTCTGGTTAAAATTTGGTTCTTTTTAATCATTATATCTCTTTTTCAATAAAATCTACTTCAGGATTACAAATGTCTAATATTAGGGTTTTTAGTTGAGTTTCAAATTGACCCAACATCTCTTTAGTAATTAAAGTCTCATTATTTCTGCTGTGTGAACTTGTTTTTTTTGCAAAAGGAATAAATCCAAAGCCTAAATTTTTAAATGAGATTATTCCAGCTTCTACAGGTAGCGATATACGTTTAGCTTTATTAAGCATGTAGGTATACATTAACACTTGAAACGATTTGCTATATTTTGTATAATCTGTCAATAGGTCTTCCCAATTAACAATAGACACCTTACTTTGATCTACTTTACCAGTTTTATAGTCTATTACTCTAGTGGTTCCGTTATATTCATCAATTCTATCTACAGTGCCTTTTAATTGTATTGTAAAATCTAAACTATCTATCTGTATTGGAATATGGTCCACTGTTGCTTCTAAAGCTATTATTTTTATAGCGTTTCCTTGTTTAAGTGATTTTATTTCTAAGTTTAAAAAATTAAGTACATAGCGTTTAGCAATTTCAAAAACAATTAAATTTTTACCTTTGGACATATCACCTTCTATATATTCTTCTTTAAAGAATTTTGTGATGTAAGTATCTATTTTTGGTTTTAGTTCTTTTATTTTTTCTACGGTTAAAAATTGTCCAACAAAAGGTAAATACAACGTTTCTAAGGTGTTATGTACTACAGTTCCTAGTGTATTTGCTGCAATGGTTTCTTCCACTTCCTCTAGATCAGAAATGCCTAACAATTTTTGGTAATAAAAGTCAATAGGATTTCTTATATAGCTAGTTAATGATGAAGGTGAGAACCCTTTTTGAGCTATTAACTTTAATTGAGAAATAACAGCATCTGTTTTAACTATGGTTGCAAGTTCTTTTTTATAATTGGGTACTTGAGGTGTTAGTATTTTATGATTAATAGTATGATTTTCAATATCCTCTAGTTCTAACTGTTTTATAAATCTACTCTTTTCACCTCCAACTAAAGTGTCTATTTCTGTATTATATAAAATGTAGATGTTTTTTGCTCGTTGTAATAAATGGTAAAAATGGTAAGTATAAACAGCATCTTTTTCTTTATAAGTCGGCAGTTTATTTTCTAGTTTAATATCAAATGGGATAAAAGAATTATTAGTTTTTCCAGAAGGTAAAACACCTTCATTAACATTAGTAATAATAACAGTTTCAAAATCTAAAACACGAGATTCTAACATTCCCATAATTTGTAAACCTTGTAAAGGTTCTCCTTGAAAATCTAAAGTTTCAGAGCTTAATAACTCTTTATATATACTATATAGCGCCTTAATATCTTTAATATGCTGATAAGTTTGATTTAAGCGTTGTATTTCATTAAATAGTGTGTTAAATCGATATAGATATTCTAAGCCTAACTGATTTTTTTTCTTGTCTTCAGATAGATGTTCTTTTATAGTTTTTATAAGTTCAAAACAATTTTTTAAAGCTGTCTTAGGGTTGTTATCCCAATTTCCGAACAATACGCGCAATAAATCTTCATCTTCAGGTGAAATAGCTACCAGACGCTCTTTTGTTAGGTAGACTAGATTATTTTTATTAATAAGTTCAATTAAAGTTATAGCGCTTCCATTTTTAAATAATGGTTGAACAAACTGATGTGATAAAATGCTTATGACATCTTTATAATAAAAAGTAACACTGTTCTTTTTTTGAAGTATAAATAAGTACTCAAATAATGAAGCTAACGGTATTGTTTTTAAAGGAAAACCCATAGTGATATTTAAGGTCTCTACAGATTTTGGAATAGAATTCAAAACCGGAATCAACAAGTTTTCATCACCTAAAACAAGAGCAGTATTTTTTAAAGACGCGTCTTGTATTGATAATTCATCTAAAATAGATCCAATTGCTTTGGCTTGTCCAATATTTTTGGGCACTCCGAATATTGATATATTTTTTGGTTGTTTGTAATGATTGTTTATCCAATTAAAAGGAGACTTTTTGAAGTACTTCCAATTAGCTCTATGTTGCCTAATAAATAAACCAGCATCGTGTATAATATTATCAATAAATGCACTATCAATATCCCAATAGATTGATGCCAAATCATTTTGCAACAATTCTTGAATAATGGTTTCTTCAGCTTTATTTAAAGCGTTAAATCCTAAAAACACATGTTGACATTTAGTGCTATTAATATAAGCTTCAATGTTTTCAAATGCCTCACGATACAATAATCCCTGATATCCTTTTTTATCAGCAATTAAAGATTGAGTAAAGTTGGTGTAATATTCATTAAGCTTATTCCAGAATTTAAGATAGTTAGTTACAACTTCTGTTGGATTAGGTTGTACTGACCAATGTTCTAAATCTTTAATAGCTTTTAAATAGTCAAATATTTTTTTTTGCGGAACCAGGTAACGATCAATCTCGTTAAAATCTTGAAGTATTATTTGAGCCCATTTAGAAAAACTATCAAAATTTTCTCTTTGATTTTTTGATGTTAACTCTAAATAAGAATTGTAAAAATGAAAAAGTAGCTCTGTATTTGAAACTGATTTTAGTTGAGACAACTCCTCAACAAAGGATTCAACACTAATTATTTTTGGCGCAAAAACAGTTTTATTTAGTAGTAAACTTAGCTCGCGTTTTAGAAATATTCCTGAGCGTCTACTAGGACAAACAAAGATAAGTTGGCTAAAGTCTACGTTCTTTTTTTTTAAGTCATTTAGTACCTCTTGAATAAAACTTATCATTATATAAAAATAAAAAACGCTTCGGATATCCGAAGCGTTTTTTTGTAAAACTTATATGTGGTTTGTTAATCTTATTTTCTAAGTTTAACTTCTACACGTCTGTTGTTTGCTCTACCTGCTCTTGTAGCGTTAGAATCGATTGGATAATCTTCTCCAAAACCGTAAGCATTTAATCTAGTGCTATCTATACCGTTTTCGATAAGGTATGCCATTACAGCATTAGCTCTAGAGTCAGATAATGTTTGGTTAGAAGTTTTACTTCCAACGCTATCTGTATGACCTTCAATTGTGAATTTAGAATTTGGGTACTCTTTTAATATTGCAGTAATAGACTGTAATACAGAATAAGTTTCTTGCTTGAAGCTAGATTTTCCAGTGTCAAATAAGATAGTTTTAGCATAGCTGTTTAATCTATCCATAACTTCTTGAGTTGGTTGAGCAACTACTTCTGGACAACCATTGTTAGCTACAGTTCCAACTTCTTTAGGACAGTTATCATCTTTGTCTAATACACCATCACCATCAGTATCTGGCCAAGGACATCCATTGTTTGCAGCTGGACCAGCTTCGCTAGGACATTTATCTTTAGCATCTGCTACACCGTCGCCATCAGCATCTGGACAACCTCTTAAAGATTTTAATCCTTTAACTTGAGGACAGTCGTCGTTATTATCAGCAACACCATCACCATCAGAATCAGGACATCCGTTAAACTCAGCTAAACCTGCTTCGTTTGGACAAGTATCTTTAGAGTCTTCGATACCATCACCATCAGTGTCTGGACAACCATTGAAAGCTTCTAAACCAGGTACGTCTGGACAAGCATCATCTTTATCGTAGATACCGTCACCATCAGTGTCAGTTCCTCCAAATCTTACAGATAAACCTGCAGAATGTTGGAAATGTTTAGTTAAATAGTCTTCGAAAGAATGCTTATATTTTGACTCAACAAATAAACCAATGTTATCAGAGAACCAGTAAGTTAATCCTAATGAAGCATTAACAGTTCCTGCTCCTACAGTGTTACCAGATGTAGTAGAAAATGTATTATAAGTACCTTCCTCAATCCAAGTATAACCACCACCAACACCAATTGCTGGATCTAATTTAGTTGAACCAATTAAATTTCCTAAGTGATATCTTACATTACCATCTACAGCATAGTAAGCTAAATCATTAACAGGAAGGCTAGGGTTAGTATTATCTTGTCCCCATTTGTCAATTCTATTAATAGAACCTCCTACTTGGATTGTAAAATTATCTCCTACGTACTTTGATACTGATAAAGTAGATAACGATGGTAAGATACTATAGTGATCACCTACGTTAAAAAATTCGTCAAAGTAACCTCCTTGTGGAGTGTTTTCACCTACAGGAAAAACATCTACTGCGTTAATACCGAAGTTGATTGCCCATGGGTTGTTTTGGTCTTGCGCCATAACGTTACCTAAACTAGTAAGTAGTAACATTGTGAACAATAATCTGCTAAGATTTTTCATATTCAAAAATTTAATTTTTAAGTGTTAATTAGAAGCAAAAATAAGTTGTTAAATATTATTAACAAAGACAAATATATAAAAATATTGATTATTTCTTGCTTTTGTTTAACTATTATAGATTGTTTCTAAATAATTTCAAGTGTTTTACCAACTTTAACAAAGGCGTCTACAGCTTTTTGTAAATGCTGTTTTGTGTGTGCAGCAGAAAGCTGTACACGGATTCTAGCCTTTTCTTTTGGAACTACTGGGAAAAAGAATCCAATAACATAAATCCCCTCTTTTAATAACATATTTGCCATAGTTTGAGATAGCTTAGCATCATATAACATTACTGGTACAATTGCAGAGTCTCCATCTATAATATCAAAGCCAGCTTTTTTCATCTCTTGTTTAAAGTAATTGGTGTTATCCTCAAGCTTGTCTCTTAAAGAGCTATCGTTTGCCAACATATCAAAAACTTTAATAGATGCACCAACTATTGCAGGTGCTAGAGAATTAGAAAACAAATAGGGTCTTGAGCGTTGACGTAACATATCTATAATCTCTTTCTTACCTGTTGTATAACCACCCATTGCTCCTCCCAGTGCTTTACCTAAAGTCCCTGTTATAATATCAATTCTATCCATAACACCTTTTTCTTCTAAAGTGCCTCGACCAGTCTCGCCTATAAAACCTGTAGCGTGACACTCATCAATCATTACTAACGCATCATATTTATCTGCTAAATCACAGATTTTATCTAAAGGAGCAACAAGTCCGTCCATAGAGAACACACCATCTGTAACAATAATTTTGAAACGTGCACCATTATTATTAGCATCTATTAATTGTTGTTCTAAATCTGCCATATCGTTATTTTTATAGCGATAGCGTGCAGCTTTGCACAATCTAACACCATCAATTATTGATGCATGATTTAACGAGTCTGATATAATG
Source organism: Olleya sp. YS (assembly GCF_029760915.1). Lineage (NCBI taxonomy): Bacteria > Pseudomonadati > Bacteroidota > Flavobacteriia > Flavobacteriales > Flavobacteriaceae > Olleya > Olleya sp. YS. The sequence goes on from NZ_CP121685.1 coordinate 1,235,493, forward strand.
GCATCTTCTTTACCTAATAAAGGTTCAAAAACACCACCATTGGCATCAAAAGCTGCAGCATATAATATGGTATCTTCAGTACCATAAAATTCTGCTATTTTTTGTTCTAAGGTTTTATGTATGTCTTGTGTACCACAAATAAATCTAACAGACGACATACCAAAACCATGAGTATCCATAATGTCTTGTGCTGCTTTTATAACCTCTGGATGAGAGGATAATCCTAAATAATTATTAGCACAAAAGTTTAAAACGGTTTCTCCTGTGTTTAGTGTTATTTCTGCCCCTTGTGCAGATGTTATTATACGTTCTTCTTTATAAAGTCCGTTATCTTTTATGTCTTGTAACTCTTTTTGCAAGTGTTCTTTTATCTTATTGTACATACACTGAATTTTAGTTTTCACAAATTTAAAACGTTTTTAGCTATACCAATTATTTTACAGCTAATCTTTTAATTTTAATACGTGACTATTTTAATGTCTTGGTTTATATAAATTAATATTTTTTTACTTACCGTAAAATTCATTTCTTTTAATATATCTGAATAATTTTCTAATTGTTGTTGGTATTTAGGATTTGATAATCCTGTTTTATAATCTATAATTACTGCATCATTATTATTAATAGCTAAACGATCAGGACGTACAATTTCTCCTGATTTTGAAATAATATCTCGTTCATTATAAATAATGTAAGCATTTGTATAATATTGTTTTATTTCTGGATGGTTTATAATATTAGTTATTGTGTCTGACAATAAACTGGCTTGTTCTTGATTTATAATTCCAGTATTAATGTAATCATTAATTACAAACTTAACATCTTCTATAGTCTTGACTTCAGCCATGATATCATGAATTAAATTACCCTTTTCAATAGCATATTGTTGATTAGTATCCCATAAATAGCCAGATTTAGTAATAATTTTTATATCATGATCTTGTTTTGCAACACTAATAAATTGCTTGGTTTCTAATGTGGTTTCTACTAAATCTTCTACTTGTATTTCTTTTTTTTCGCTACCAAACGTGTAATCTAATTGTGATTCGTTCCACAATCCTTTCTGTATTAAGTAATTAATAAGCAATCCCGAATAAGTGTTTAGTGACACTACATCCTTCTTTGAATTTTCTAACTTAGAAATGATATATAGTTGTTCTACAGGTCTAGTTAATGCAACATACAATAGGTTAATATTGTCTAATTCTTGTTCTGATCGATGTTTTAAATAAATAGCCTCACCAATGTCTCCATAATTTTCGAAATCTTTATTGAAGTTTAATAGTGCTTTTGAAAACCCGTTAAACTGGTTTTTATCCAATGGAAACCATTCTTGAGGTTCAATTTCTTTATAGATATCTAAATGTGCATACGGAAAGATAACCACAGGAAACTCTAATCCTTTAGACTTGTGAATGGTCATTATCTGAATGGCATCTTGATTATTTGGTGAGACGATGTTTAAAAGGTCTTTTTTGGAATTGTAATAGTCTAAAAAAGCTGAAATATCGGATATTTGTTTTTGGGAAAACTCTAAAACAATATCTAAAAAATATTGTATAAATGCATTAGAAGCTTTAGTTAATTTAAAGTCTCTTACAATGGATTCTGCCATATCATATAATGATAGTTGTAGCAATTGTGATGGGTTTGTGTGAATTGAAAACTGTGAAAAATTTTCAAAAAAAGCACCAATTGGTAACTCTAAATTGGTTTTAAAATAATTGTGCTTATCCTTGATGTTATTTTGGGAAGCCACATGGTCTAAAATCTTGATTTTTGCTTCTAAGTTTTTTTGGTTAACAAGTAATTTAAAAATATTGATAACTAATTTTACATCTTCAGAGTTGTCTATTAACATGGTTTCTGAGGATGTTATTTTTATACCTTTTTCGCTCAAATATTCTGCAATAGCTGCACCTTCTTTTTTCTTCCTAACCAATATGCAGATATCTTTTAAATGGTAACCATTTGCTAAACAGTGTTCTATGGTTTCAAAAACAGTTTGGCTATAACTATCGTTTTGGTCATCTTCTTTTTGAATATCTAAAAATTTGATACTCACAAAACCTTCTTGCTCCAAAAATGTCTCCTGATTTGCTTTTTTATATAATTCAGAATAGTTAGGATTACTAAAGCAATGTTCTGACAGATAGCTGAAAAACTGATTGTTAAAATGAATGATGTTTTTAAAACTTCGATAATTATAATCTAACTTAATAACTTCTTTTTCTACTTGAAAGGGGTTTTGAGAAGGGTCTTTATTTTCCTTTTTTGTCAACTCCATAAATTGCTCAGCCTTACCACCACGCCATCTATAAATAGCTTGTTTGGCATCACCAACTATCATTGCTGTTCCTTTTTCACCTTTTAAATTATGACCACTTAAAGCATTGTCTATTAGTGGTATTAAATTGTCCCATTGCATTTCTGAAGTATCCTGAAACTCGTCAATAAAATAATGTCTAAATTTTTCTCCTAAACGCTCGTAAATAAAAGGTGTAGGTTGGTTTTTAATTTCTTGACTAATTAAGGTATTAAATTCTGAAATTAATAGCTTGTTTTCGTCTTCCTTAATAATGGTTAACTCTTTGTTAATAGCATTTAAAACAGAAAGTGGAGTGATATTTTTATAGATAGCTTTTAAAAATTTTAAATCATAAACTGTTGCTTTAATTTGGTGATATGCTTGGTCTATAATTGGTAAAAGTTGATCTATTAGTTGTGCTTTCGAGGAGTTTAAAGTTTTTGTATACAGCTTGCCTTCTGCTATATTATCTGCTAGTTTATTGTCATACAATCTATCAAAATCAAAATTTGATGCTTTTATAAAATGATTATACAGCGTGCCTCTAGAAAAATCTTTGTCCTCTAATCCATTGGCTTTAAAATTTGAAAGTATTACATCGGTTAATTGCGACACTGACTTTTCTTTGATTTCAATCTTGTTTATTATTAGCTTTTTAAAATCGTTAAAATCCTCAAGTGTTTTATGTTTTATACTGTCTAGATGTGGCAAGTCATTGTCATTAATTAGCAATTTAGCAATGCTATTAAAGTCTCTAGAGACATCCCAACTTTTATCATCGTCTGCTTTTTCTAATGCAAAGTCTATTAGTATTTTAGTTAATTTATCGTTGGTGCCAGCTTTTGCAATTAAGCTATCTACTGCTTGATTAAGTAGGGAAGGTGTGTCAAGTTCAACTTCAAAATTTATGGGTATTTTCAAATCGTGTGCAAACGTCCTAATTAATTTATGGTTAAAACCATCTATAGTAGATACATCAAAAGCAGCATAATTGTGCATGATAGTGTTTAGTATGACTTTTGATTTTTTACGCACGTAATCTGGTTCCAGATTAAGTTCTTCAACAAGTGCTAAAAACATACTGCTATCTCTGTGCGGAAACTCTTTTAAAGAATCTAAAATCCTTGTTTTCATTTCGGCTACAGCTTTATTGGTAAAAGTTAGCGCTAAAATATGTTTGAAGCTGTCGTTATATGTAGAGGTAAATAATAGCTTTAAATACTCCTTAACTAAAGCAAAGGTTTTTCCACTTCCAGCAGAAGCATCATAAACTTTAAAAGGAGGGTTTTTGGACATTAATACTTAAATTTTAGACAAGATAATAACAAAATTATGGTTGCTAAATTTATTTTAAAACTATCTTCAATATTTAAACTACGATGTTAAAGTATTATTAAATACAATTAAACAATGGTCTAAATATTTTCAATTGAAGGCTTTAATGTTTAATTTTGATGTAACACAATATTAACACTTAAAAACATACAATTATGGCTTTTGAATTACCAAAACTAAAATATGCGTATGATGCATTAGAACCACATATTGATGCACGTACAATGGAAATACACCACAGCAAACATCATAACGGTTACACAACTAAATTAAACAACGCTATTGAAGGTACTGATTTAGAAGGAAAATCTATAGAAGATATTTTGACTAATTTAGATATGAAAAATATGGCTGTTAGAAATAATGGAGGAGGATTTTACAACCACTCGTTATTTTGGGACGTTATGAATCCTGAAGGTAAAGGACGTTTGTCTGGAGATTTAAAGGATGCTATTGAAGCAGCCTATGGGTCTGTTGACGCTTTTAAAGATGCATTTAGCAAAGCAGCAGCGACACAATTTGGATCAGGTTGGGCTTGGTTATGTGTCCATAAAGGCGGAAAGGTAGAAGTATGCTCTACACCAAATCAAGACAACCCATTAATGCCAGGTGTGACTTGTGGAGGGACTCCAATTTTAGGATTAGATGTTTGGGAACACGCTTATTATTTAAATTATCAAAATAGACGTCCAGATTACATCGATGCTTTCTTCAATGTGATTAATTGGAACGAAGTAGAAAGACGTTATGCAGAAGCTAAATAAGCTTAAACGTTTATAAAACTGAATAAGCAGGCTTTTTAAAGTCTGCTTTTTTTTTATACTTAAACTGTTTTTTTTGGGAAAGTTTAGGCAAATAAAAAAGGAGAACGAGAGTTCTCCTTTTTTGCCCCAAATCTACCATGAACTTAACCTACTTATGTTATGGTAAGCTCAAATATAACGACATTTAAATTGAATTATTACATATTATAGTTAAAAAGTAAAAATATTCGGTTAAATGATGTGTGACGAGAAAAAACTTACCAACTAGAATTAGTAAGCACGTTCTTTATTGCCTTCATAAAAATTAATAAATGCTCTATTTACCACTCTATTACCTCCAACTGTTGGATAGTTACCAGTAAAATACCAATCTCCTAAATGATCTGGACACGCTTTATGTAAATGGTCTACAGGTTGAAAAATGATTTCTACCTTAGCATTGACAGAATCGTCAGTTAACAAGCTTGATATTTTTGCCGAAATTTGTTCTGGTGTAAACTGGTCGTAGATTTCTTTTACAAAATTGGTAACGTCTTTATCCTCTAAATCTTCTTGCGCTTTACACTTTTTGTAAACCTCTTCTACTAAATTGTATTTGTTGTTTTCCTTTAGTAACTCTAAAGCTGCATTAAAAGCAACTAAAGTTTCTAGATTAGCCATATCAATTCCATAGCAATCTGGATAACGTATTTGTGGCGCAGAGGAGACAACTACTATCTTTTTAGGATGTAATCTGTCCATCATTTTTATAATACTCTTTTTTAAAGTGGTACCACGCACAATACTATCGTCAATTATAACCAAATTGTCTGTGGGCTTTATTACTCCGTAAGTTACATCATAAACGTGCGCAACCAAATCGTCTCGACTAGAATCTTCAGTTATAAAAGTTCTTAGCTTAACATCTTTGATGGCTATTTTTTCTATTCTTGGTCTTTCTTTTAAAATAGAAGTGACATTTTCTGCAGAGAGCTTACCATTACCATCTAATATGGCTTGAGTTTTCTTTTGGTTTAAGTGTTCTTCAACCGTTTCAATCATCCCATAAAAAGAAGTTTCAGCTGTATTTGGTATGTATGAAAACACTGTGTTTTCGGTGTCACCTTTTATAGCCTTCAATACTTGAGGCATTAATAAACGACCAAGCATTTTTCGTTCTTGATAGATTTCGGCATCACTTCCTCTAGAAAAATAAATACGTTCAAAACTACAAGATTTACGCTCTAAAGGTTCTAATATTTTTTTAATTGAAGTCTCGCCAGATTTTTTAGTAATAATGGCGTGTCCAGGACTTAATTCTTTAACATCATCAAATTCTACATTAAATACTGTTTGAATCACTGGACGCTCTGAAGCAACCACAACAATTTCGTCATCTTTATAATAGTAAGCTGGACGTATTCCTGCTGGATCACGCAATACAAAAGAATCTCCATGACCTAATAAACCAGCCATAGCGTATCCACCATCCCAATTTTTTGCTGCACGCTTTAAGATTTTATGAATTTTTATACGCTCTGCAATTAAAGGAGAACATTCGTGCTTATCATAGCCTTCTTTTTTTAAGTCTCTATAAATTTTGCTTACAGCATCATCTAAAAAATGACCAATTTTTTCCATGATTGTAATTGTATCTGTATATTCTTTTGGATGTTGACCAAGTTCTACCAGATTTTTAAATAGCTCTTTAACATTAGTCATATTAAAGTTTCCAGCTAGAATTAAATTACGATGTTGCCAATTATTTTGTCTTAAAAAGGGATGTACACTTTCTACGCTGTTTTTACCAAACGTACCATATCTAACATGTCCTAAAAGGACTTCTCCTATATATGGTATGTGTTTTTTCTGTAACGCAACATTATCTTGATATTCTGGATGCTCTGTTAACTCTTTATTAACACGTTCATTAATTTGAGCAAAAATATCTTGTATGGGTTGTTGTGCGATAGAGCGTACGCGACTAATATAACGTTCGCCAGGTTTAGTGTCTAATTTGATGCTTGCAAAACCAGCACCATCTTGACCACGATTGTGCTGCTTTTCCATCATTAAATACATTTTATTAACTCCGTAAAATGCACTTCCATATTTTTTCTTGTAAAATTCTAAAGGCTTAAGGAGTCTAATTTGTGCAATTCCGCACTCGTGTTTTAAAGCATCACTCATTGTTGTTGTGTTGTGAGTTGGTCAATGTTGTTATACAAAAATATTATAAAATCATTTTGATACAAGTCCAGAACAAAAAAAAGCGCTCTATAATTTAGAGCGCTTTTTGTTATGTTAATTTGATATCAAATTGTGTCAAGTTTTTAAAAGCTTGTAAGCGTTTATATACTTCTTTGTCTGTTAAATTAAGCATGCGCTCTGTCCCGAATTTTTCCACACAAAACGAGGCTAAGGTCGAACCATAAATTACAGCGTTTTTCATGTTTTCAAAACTGGTATCTCCTGTGCTTGCTAAATATCCAGCAAAACCACCTGCAAACGTATCACCTGCTCCAGTTGGATCAAAAACTTCTTCTAATGGTAACGCAGGTGCATAAAACACCTCGTCATTATGAAATAATAACGCACCATGTTCTCCTTTTTTAATAACGACATATTTTGGACCCATTTCATGTATCTTTCTTGCAGCCACTACTAAGCTATATTCTCCTGATAATTGTCTAGCCTCTTCATCATTAATAGTAATTACATCAACGTTTTTTACGACAGATTTTAAATCGTCTAAGGCAATGTCCATCCAAAAGTTCATGGTATCTAAAATTGCCAACTTAGGCTTTGTTGTCATTTGGTCTAAAACACTTTGTTGTACAGAAGGATGAAGGTTACCAAGCATCACGATTTCAGCATCTTTATAACTATCTGGCACAACAGGATTAAAATGTTCTAAAACATTTAATTCTGTAGCTAAGGTGTCACGAGAGTTCATATCGTTATGATACTTACCACTCCAGAAAAAAGTTTTTCCTTCTTTAACAATTTCTATACCATCTATATTTATACCTCTAGTTGTTAAAAGGTCTAAATACTCTTGAGGGAAATCTCCACCAACAACAGAAACTGCTGCTGCATCAACATTAAAATTAGACGCAGACAACCCTATATAGGTTGCAGCTCCACCAAGAATTTTATCTGTTTTACCAAAAGGTGTTTCTATAGCATCAAAAGCTACAGTACCAACAATGACTAATTTGCTCATAAAAGCGTTTTAAATTAAGGCGCAAATATACGATTTTTATGGAGTAATTTAAGGAAAGATTGTATTAGTTACTTTCTACCAAAATCTGCAGGAATTTCTCCCCAAGCTTTGGTTTCCCATTTAACTAGTGTTGTCGTGTAAGTATTGGTTTTTAGCCAAGTAACTGCGCGATCTACTAAATCAAAAACTGGTTTATTTTTTTTATTACGTTCTAGTTTAGAGTTGCAATGCTTTTTCTTCACCCAACTTATTGCAGTTTTAGAGTCTGTGTAAATAAGTTTATCACTATTACGTTGTTTTAAATAAGCCAAACCATGGACTATAGCGAGAAACTCACCAATATTATTTGTGCCTTCCTCAAAAGGACCTTGAATAAATAATTGTTTTTTGGTTTTGGTGTCAACTCCACGATATTCCATAATACCAGGATTACCAGAAGAAGCTGCATCTACAGCAATAGAATTATAGTTAGGTTGTCCTATTTTTTTAAGCTGAAGCTCGCTCAACTCACTTTTAAAGGTCTTGTCTTTACCTATATAATCTTTATAGTTGCCTTTTAATGCTTTTTTTGCTGCTTCAAAAGTGGCGAAAGATTTATAAATAGCACCTTGATAGTCTTTAATTTGGGCTTTGCAATCGTCCCAAGTTTCAAAAACACCAGTGTGATGTCCTTTCCAAACGGTATAATATTTCTTCTTCTTTTTACTCATCCTTCGTTACTACAAAAGCGGGAATCATTTACTTATTTAATAGTTTTTCAACGACTTTTGGAAAATGTTCCATTTCTAATTCATGAATTTTTTCAGCAACATCTTGAGCAGAATCTGATGATTTTACTTCACATTTTGCTTGAAAAATAATAGCACCTTTATCATAATGTTCATTTACATAATGAATGGTGATACCTGTTTCAGTTTCTTTTTGATTGACAACTGCTTCATGGACATGCATGCCATACATTCCTTTTCCACCAAATTTTGGAAGCAAAGCAGGATGTACATTAATAACCTTATTTGGGAAGTGCTTTAAGATGTTTTCTGGGAATTTCCATAAAAAACCAGCTAATACAATTAAGTCTGGATTAGAAGATTTTAAAACATTTAATACATCTTCTGTTTCGATAAATGCTGTTTTGTTAAATGATAACGCGCTTACTTTTAGTTTTTTACAGCGATCTAGTACTTTGGCATGAGGATTGTTAGTTAGAACTTGAATAACAGACGCATTGTCGCTATTTTGAAAAAACCTTATTAAATTTTCAGCATTACTTCCGCTACCGGACGCAAAAATTACTACACGTTTCATTTTCTAGTTTCAATGTTAAAATCTTCAAACAAAAAAAGCAATAATTATTAACAATTACAGGCTTAAATTGAAATTCTTCAATTTAAATAATTAAATTAGTAGCACATTTTTTAACTAAACGTGTGTTTTAAATTAAAGTTTTTTATTTTTGCCACTTAATTAAAACTAAAAAAATTAAAATTATGTCAGACATTGCATCAAGAGTAAAAGCGATTATCGTAGACAAATTAGGTGTTGATGAAAACGAAGTTGTAACAGAAGCTAGCTTCACTAACGACCTAGGAGCAGATTCATTAGACACTGTAGAATTAATCATGGAATTTGAAAAAGAATTTGATATCCAGATTCCAGACGACCAAGCAGAGAACATTGCAACAGTGGGTCAAGCTGTATCTTATATTGAAGCTGCTAAATAAGCACAATAATTTATGGAACTTAAGCGAGTAGTAGTTACAGGTTTAGGCGCATTAACACCAATTGGAAATACTAAAGACGAGTATTGGTCTGGTTTAATTAGTGGTAAAAGTGGTGCGGCACCAATAACTTATTTTGATACTGAAAAGTTCAAAACCAACTTTGCTTGTGAGTTAAAAAATTTCGTGGCTACAGATTTTCTAGACAGAAAAGAAGCACGAAAAATGGATAGGTTTACACAGTACGCAATGGTCGCGTCAGACGAGGCTATTGCGGACTCAAACCTAGACTTAGAAACTGTCAATAAACTTAGAGTTGGCGTTATTTGGGGAGCTGGAATTGGTGGATTAGAGACTTTTCAGAATGAAGTGTTAAACTTTGCTGAAGGAGACGGAACACCAAGATTTAATCCCTTTTTTATCCCAAAAATGATTGCAGATATTGCTCCAGGAAACATTTCTATAAAAAATGGTTTTATGGGTCCTAACTATACTACTGTATCTGCTTGCGCATCTTCTGCAAATGCTATGATTGATGCCCTAAACTATATTCGTTTAGGACATTGTGATGTTATCGTTACAGGAGGTAGTGAAGCTGCTGTGACTATTGCAGGTATGGGAGGATTTAACGCTATGCATGCTTTATCTACCAGAAATGATAGTCCAGAAACAGCATCAAGACCTTTTGATGCTACTAGAGATGGTTTTGTTTTGGGTGAAGGTGCAGGAGCTATTATATTAGAAGAGTATGAACATGCTAAAGCTAGAGGCGCAAAAATATATGCTGAGGTTTTAGGAGGTGGACTATCTTCTGATGCCTATCACATGACAGCACCACATCCAGATGGAATTGGTGTTATTGCTGTAATGAAAAATTGTCTTGAAAATGCTGGATTAAAACCAGAAGATGTAGACCATATTAATACACATGGTACGTCTACACCTTTAGGAGACGTCGCAGAATTAAAAGCAATTAAGGAAGTTTTTGGCACACATGCCAAAAATATAAATATCAATTCTACCAAGTCAATGACTGGTCATTTGTTAGGTGCTGCAGGAGCTGTAGAATCTATTGCTGCTATTTTAGCAATGGAACACGGTATTGTGCCACCAACTATTAACCATACAACCGTTGATGAAAATATAGACGCTGAACTAAACTTAACTTTAAATAACCCTCAAAAAAGAGATATAAAAGTTGCTATGAGCAATACTTTTGGATTTGGAGGTCACAACGCTTGTGTATTGTTTAAAAAATTAGATTAGTTATCCGAATGAAGCGCATTCGAAACATATTTAATTCCCAGTCTAAAGACCATGGGGATTTTTTTATGTCTATTTCTAAAATCTTAAAGTTTAAACCTAAAACAATTAAGCACTACCAAACAGCTTTTACACATCGTTCCATGAACATAAAAGATGGTAAAGGACACATTATAAATTACGAACGTCTAGAGTTTTTGGGTGATGCCATGCTTAGTGCTGTTATTGCTCATCATTTATATATGGAAGTACCAGGAGGTGATGAAGGGTATTTAACTAAAATGCGATCTAAAGTGGTAAGTCGTGAGCATTTAAATGAATTAGGAAAAGACCTTAGGCTAATTAAATTAGTACAAAGTAAAATACCAAAAGGGCAATTTGGAGATAACATACATGGCAATTTATTTGAAGCTTTAATAGGAGCCATCTACTTAGATAGAGGCTACAAATACTGTGAAAAATTTATACAAAAACGTGTTATTAACCCATATGTAGATATTGAAAAACTAGAAGGTAAAGTCATTAGTTACAAAAGCTTATTAATAGAATGGTGCCAAAAAGAAAAAAAGATTTTTGATTACCATGTGTATGAAGATACAGGTAATGATGATGTTAAACATTTTTCAGTAAAATTATCCATAAACGATAAAATTGTAGCCAAAGCTAGAGCAACATCAAAAAAGAAAGCTGAAGAAAAAGCTTCAAAACGCGCTTTTTTTGCATTACAAACTCAAATTTCTAAAGCTGGCTTTATTTAATAGTTAGCCATTTCTATTTAAACTTAAAAGTCAAGTTTTTACTATATCGTTTTCGTAACAATTTGTTGTTAAGTTTAAGTAAAATAGAGTGTAAGTAAGTGTTTTAATGCTATATTTACATTTAATTTGCTAACTAAAATGGCTGTTAGAAAACTCTCTTTAGATGATTTTTTAGAAGAAGAGCATTACGCATTAATAGGTATTCATTGTGTAATAGAAGATTATCGTTTGGCTTTTTTAATTAATAAAATATTGGACATCAATCTTAAAAGAAAACTAGATGATGTAACCAATCCTAGCCTTAAGACTGCGTACTCCATTTATGAATGGGTTGATCAAAAACAACTAACAACTTACCATTTAGTAGCCAACACTTGTAAAGTTCAACATAACAATTTGGAACAACTATCAAACTCGTTATTTGGAGAAGATACAGCAGGCGCAAATCATTATTATTTGTTGCCAGAATACAAAAAGGTGAATTACCTTCTTAAAATAGAAACAGAGTTTCAGAACAAAGAAAAAAATATTTTAAATAAAATTCTAAAGATTCCGCAGGTTGTCACAGCATACAGTATCGCTGTAGACACGTTAAAATCTAAAGACAATTTAATATTCAACTAATGCCAAAAAGAAAAAAAACCAAGATAGTAGCCACTTTGGGTCCAGCAACCAGCAGTAAAGAAGTCTTAAAAGGTATGTTAGACGAAGGTGCTAATGTATTTAGAATCAACTTTTCTCATGCAGATTATAAAGACGTTGAAGAACGTGTACAAATGATTAGAGAGTTAAACGAAGAGTTTGGTTATAACGCTTCTATTTTAGGAGACTTACAAGGACCAAAACTGCGTGTTGGCGTTATGAAAGGAGAAGTCATTGTAAATCCTGGAGACGAAATTATTTTTGCAACAGGAAAAAAGTTTGAAGGCACCAAAAAGCGTGTTTATATGACTTACGATAACTTTCCACAAGATGCTAATCCAGGAGAGCGTATCCTTTTAGACGATGGAAAATTAATTTTTGAAGTCGTTTCCACAGATAAAAAAACTGAAGTTAAAGCCAAAGTCATACAAGGCGGACCTCTTAAATCTAAAAAAGGAGTTAACCTTCCAAACACCAATATTTCACAACCAGCTTTAACAGAAAAAGATATCGAAGACGCTATTTTTGCTTGTAAACTAGGTGTAGATTGGATTGCTTTATCTTTTGTACGTCATGCAGAAGATTTAATGCAATTGGAAGAGCTAATTAAAAAACATAGCGAGCATAAAATCCCAATTATAGCAAAAATTGAAAAACCAGAAGCAGTAGAAAATATAGATAAAATTGTAGCCTATTGCGACGGATTAATGGTAGCGCGTGGAGATTTAGGAGTAGAAATCCCAGCAGAAGAAGTGCCATTAGTGCAAAAAAAGTTAGTGCTACGTGCAAAACGCGCCAGAATACCAGTAATTATAGCAACCCAAATGATGGAGACTATGATTACTAGTTTAACACCAACACGAGCAGAAGTTAATGACGTTGCTAATAGCGTAATGGATGGTGCAGATGCAGTGATGTTATCTGGAGAGACTAGTGTAGGAAGTTATCCTGTGCAAGTCATTCGTCAAATGTCTAACATTATAAAAAGTGTAGAAGATTCGGACTTAATTAAAGTACCACAATCACCACCTCATATTCGTACTAAGCGTTACATCACAAAATCAATTTGTTATCACGCAGCACATATGGCTAATGATATTGATGCTAAAGCCATTTCAACATTAACCAATAGTGGTTATACTGCGTTTCAGATTTCTGCTTGGCGACCAAATACGCATATTTTAGTATTTACTTCAAATAAGCGTATTTTAACACAGTTAAGTTTACTTTGGGGAGTTACAGCCTTTTATTACGATAAGTTTGTTAGCACAGACGAAACCATTGAAGACGTTAACGCAATAGCTTGTAAAAAAGGATTTTTAGAAGTAGGAGACATGCTAATTAGTTTGGCAGCAATGCCTATACAAGAAAAAGGAATGGTTAATACGTTAAGAGTAACAGAGATTACTAGTTGTAGTTTCTAGTTTGTCATTCAAAACGAAGTGAATAATCTCTTTTTGAGCGTTACAACAAGGGTCGCGCTATTCACTATATCTTTTTTGCGCATAAGCGCGCACAAAAAAGGATGTCGTTTTTATCGCTAACGCTTAACTAATGATAGTATTAATAATTAAAACCAGTTATAGAGATATAGCTGGTTTTTAATTTAAAACTCAAAACGTAATTGGACACTCACCTCTTTGTCTTTTGTAATAGGCTTAGCTTTCTTTTCAGTATTTAGATTAGATAAAGAAATACCTAATAAACGCACAGAGTTACTCATTTTTTCTTGGTACAACAACTCTTTAGCGGTTTCTAAAATAACAGCTTTATCTGCAATAAAATAAGGCAACGTTTTACTTCGTGTTTGTAAGGTAAAATCGCTATACTTTATTTTAAGCGTTACAGTTTTACCAGCTACTTTGCTTTTGCTTAGGCGTCTAGCCACTTCTTCAGCAATATGGTCAAGCTTTTCTAACATAAACACTTCAGAAGATAAGTTTTCGCTAAAAGTACGTTCTGCAGCTAAAGATTTTCTAGTTCTGTTTGGTTTGACTTCACTATTGTGGATACCTCTAACAATGTAATAGTATGATTTGCCAGATTTTCCGAAATTTGCTTCTAAATACTCTTTAGATTTAGATTTTAAATCTTGACCAGTAAAAATGCCCTTTTGATACATTTTTTCGGCAGTTACTTTTCCTATTCCGTAAAATTTTCTAATGTCTAAAGCCTCTAAAAAGTCTAAAACCTCTTCTGGATTTACTGTTTTTTGTCCATTAGGTTTATTGTAATCGCTCGCAACTTTGGCTACAAATTTATTAATGCTAATTCCAGCAGAAGCAGTTAGTCCAACTTCGTTAAAGATTCTAGCTCTAATTTCTTCCGCAATAAGCGATGCGCTTGGATTTCCTTTTTTGTTTTCGGTAACGTCTAAATAGGCTTCGTCTAAAGATAAAGGCTCAACCAAATCGGTATATTCATAAAAGATTGCTCTAATTTTTTTTGAAATTTCGGTATAACGCTCAAAATCTGTTCTAACAAAGATTAATTCTGGGCATAATTTAATTGCTAACCTGCCAGACATCGCACTTTTTACTCCAAACTTTCTTGCTTCATAACTTGCTGCGCTAATAACACCACGTGTTCCACCACCTCCAACTGCAATTGGTTTTCCTTTAAGTTCTGGATTATCCATTTGTGCTACAGATGCGTAAAAGGCATCCATATCGACATGAATAATTTTTCTTATTGGTAAATCGTTTTGCATCTTGTAAATTTAGACATTAAATGTCTTTTATTTATTTCCTTTTAAAATGAAATAAAAATAAAACTATGATAGAAATAGAACGTAAATTTTTAGTCACATCCAATGCTTTTAAAACTGAAGCCTATAAAAAAACTAGAATTATTCAGGGTTTTTTAAGTACAAATAAAAAACGAACAGTCAGAGTGCGTTTAAAAGGCGAGCAAGGGTTTTTAACAATAAAAGGAGAGTCGTCTGTAAACGGATTATCAAGATATGAGTGGGAAAAAGAAATACCAAAAACTGAAGCAAAACAACTTTTAAAACTCTGTAAAAAAGGAGTTATTGATAAAATTAGGCATGAAGTTAAAGTTGGTAGTCATATTTTTGAAGTCGATGAGTTTTTTGGTAAGAATGAAGGTTTAATTCTTGCAGAAATTGAGCTAACCTCAGAAAAAGAATCTTTTTCAATACCCAATTGGTTGGGTAAAGAAGTCACTGGTGACATAAAATATTATAATTCGCAATTAAGTAAACATCCATTTACAAAATGGTAAAAATTATTATTATGAAACGATTAGTATGGATTGTATTAGTCATGTTAATGGCTTGTAAAAATGAAACAAAAGAAGTAACACCTACTTTAGAGGACGTAAAAACGGAAGTAAAACAAACATCTAAACAACTACTAGATTCTTTAAAATCTGAAGGCTTTGAAACTTTTGATTATGTTGATGAAAAAACAAAAGACACTATTATTATGCAACAGTATTTTATTGCTTTTTTAAAAACAGGTCCAATTAGAAATCAAAATGAAGAAGAAGCTACAATTTTACAAAAGCAGCATCGTGCACATTTAGGTAAAATGTATGATTTAGGTTATGCAGATATTTCTGGTCCTTTTGGTGATGATGGAGACATTAGAGGAATAACTATTTATAATGTTCCAACATTAAAAATGGCAGATAGTTTAGCCAATTCAGACCCAATGGTTAAAGCTGGTCGTTTGAAAATTGAAGTGCATCCATGGTGGGCAGCTAAAGGATATAGTTTACGATAACAAAAAAGCCTTACTAAATTAGTAAGGCTTTTTTTATGGTTTATAGTGTGTTTTGGTTGTAAACTATAAGTGTGTTTTTATTGTCTTTGTGGGCCACCACTAACAATAAAGAATTGGCTTCTTCTGTTTAGTTGGTGTTCTTCGTCAGAGCAAGGGTTACAGTCTACTGCTGGTTCTGTCTCACCACGTCCTGAGGCGCTAATTCTATTTGCATCAATTCCTTTAGAGATGACGTATTGTACTGTAGTTTGTGCACGACGTTCTGACAAGCCTTGATTGTATTGTCTTGATCCTCTAAAATCGGTATGTGAGGTCGCCTGTATCACTAAATCAGGATACTTGTTCATGACTTGTACTAAGTTGTCTAACTCAAACGCTGCGCGTGCTGTGATATTAGATTTGTCAAAGTCAAAGTATATTGGATTAAGTACCACACGCTCTTGTGGGATGACAATCTTCTCTATTGGTTGTAATCTTACCGTTGCTGCAACTTCTTCTTCATTACTTCCTGCGATAGCAACCTTGTTACTTTCATAACCATCCATAGTGACTTGTAACTCGGTATCTGTTTCACATTCTATTATGTATTCTACTTGTCCTTCTGCATTGGCTGGTTTAGAGGCTAACACGTTTCCGTTTGCATCTACTAAACTGGTTAGTGCACCTGCTAATGATTCTCCTGTTTTATCATCTAAAACAGTTCCTACAATTAGCACATCACATAATGGTTGTAGTTTTTTAATAGCGTAAATGTCATCACTACCTTGTCCACCTTCACGATTGGAAGAGACAAACCCTTCGCCTGTATCTTCGTTCATTCTAAATGCAAAGTCATCTCCATTACTATTAATTGGGATACCTACATTACGAATTGGTGCTACTTTACCGTCTATTTCTTTGGTGTAAAAGACATCCATACCACCTAATCCTAAGTGGCCTGTTGACGAGAAGTATAAGGTGTTGTTACTACTAATGTATGGAAACATCTCTTGGCCTTCTGTATTTACTTTTTGACCTAGGTTTACTGGTGTCCCTACATTACCATTGTTGTCTAACGTGGCTTTATAGATGTCAAACTTTCCAAAACCTCCTGGCATATCACTTGCAAAGTAAATAGTACGTCCATCTACACTAATAGTTGGGTTTTTAATGGAGTAGTTTGGACTATTGATTGGCAGTGCTTCTATTTGTGAAAAGCCATCACTTCCTTTTTTAGCTTTGAATAAGTGTAAGACACTATACTTGGTGTTAGACAGACTGTCTTTTTCGTAAATGTTTTCAAAGAAACTTTCTCTAGAGAAAAACATGGTTTTACCATCTGGTGTAAAGCTTGTTATCCCTTCGTGATACTTGGTATTGATTTCGTTTCCAAGAAGCGTCTCTCCTTGATAGGTTCCATCATCTGCTAAGGTGTACTGATAGATATCTAAGAATGGCTCTTCATTCCATCCATATTTTTTTCTATTATCATTTCTAGAGGTAGTAATATATAGTTTACCGTCTTGAAGGGTTCCTCCAAAGTCAGAATTACTACTGTTAAGCTCTAAGCTTTGTACGTTAAACTTTTTTCCTTTGTCTAATATTTTTGATAAATAATTTGGATTGGCTTTGTAGAGTACTGCACGCTCATCTGCTGGTCGCATGGATGCAAACTTATCCATTTGCGTATTAGAGGCTGCATACTTACCGTTAGCTTTTAACATCTCTGAATACTTCCACAGGGTTTCTGGCTCTGCATTACCGGCTTCAATTGCTTTAGCATACCATTTCTCGGCTTCGATAGTACTAAATATATTGTAGTTAGCTTCTGCTAATCTAGAATACACGTAGGCACTACCTTCTCCTTTTTCTACAAGTTTATTGTAGGCCTCAATAGCGTCTACAAATTGAAACTTAGCAAATAATTTATCGGCTCTTTTCGTCGCATTACTTTGGGCAATTACACTGGTACTGCTTAGTAGTATAGCGATTATAAATAGTTGTATTTTTTTCATTGTCTTGGTTAGCTTAAGGTTTAGAAATAACGTGGTGAACGTGATACTTTTCTTGGAAGGTTAATATCAAAATTAACAAAAATCTCATGTGAGGCATTGGTCACTACATCTAATTGAGATTGGATACTGTCATAGGCATAACCAATTCTTAAATTTGGTGCTACTAAAAAGTTAATCATCCCACTAAAGGAATCATCCAAACGGTATCCTGCTCCAACCTCTACAAAATCATACATAAACAGATTTAAATTAACATCAAAACTAAGTGGTGCATCAAATGCTATTTTGGCTAAAGCGTGTGGTTTTAGCTTAAAGTCTTCTGATAAATCAAACACGTAACCTGCTGCTCCAAAAAAGTGCTGTGTCTCTGATCCTATTTTAAATCCATTGGCATCTAAATGTACCGAGTTTAAAATATTTGGCATCGAGGCTGAGATATAAAATTTGCTTGGTTTGTAAAAATATAGTCCTGCTCCAATATTGGGTGTAATCTCGTTTATGTTTTGCGAGAAAAACGGATCGTTAGGATCTATTAAATCTAATCCGGTTAACCCAATGTCATGAAACGTGGCTCCTGCTTTTAATCCAAACGCTAATTTGGTACCTGTTCCTACTGGTATGGTGTAGGAGAAATCTACATAGGCATTGGTCTCGTTTACTGGTCCGACTTCATCACTTATTAAAGAGAAGCCTAAACCGACGTTTTTACCTACTGGCGAGTGGATGGCTAGAGTCCCTGTGGTTGGTGCTCCTTCCAACCCTACCCATTGGCTTCTGTATAGCGCGCCTATAGCGACACCATCAAATGAACCTGCATAGGCTGGATTGACCACATTCATGTTGTACATGTACTGTGTGTACTGTGGATCTTGTTGGGCTTGTACACCTATAAACACTAGGAATACGATATATACTATTTTTTTCATCTGTTATTTTGTTGGTTTGCTAGTTAGTTTATCTGTTTATGTATACCCAAGCGGCTTTTGTTTTTGTTCCTTGATATTTCATGACGTAGTAATAAGTCCCTACTGGTAACATCTCTCCGTCATCAGACTGACCTTCCCACTCCATAGAGTAGTTCTCTTTGGAATAGACTAATCGTCCATTACGGTTGTAAATCTCTAATAGTTGTACATCGTAACTACTTAAATCAAAGTTATCATTAAACCCATCACCATTTGGTGAGATACCTTGTGGAATAACACAGGTTTCTAATTCTGATACAAACACATCTGTAGTGCTTGAACATCCTGTATCGTTAAAGGTCACCTCTATACTATAAGTCCCTTGGGTTAATACTGTTGGTAAATCTAATCCGGTTTGACCAACCACTTCTACACCTTCATTATACCACTTAATGCTTACCTCTGAAGTCGTATAGTTAACCGCTTCTGCACTAATGGTAATTGGTACTGTAGCATTTGGACATACCTCATAAACAATAGAAGAATCAAACATGGTCTCTGGGGAGATACCAAATACTAAATCAAAGGTTGTAGTTTCAAAACATCCAGTTGTTGCGTTTTCTGCTCTTACGTAAATAGTTTCTGCACCTGGAGAATCATATGCAGTTATACCTGTGATAGCATTAGTACTAGCGTTAGCATCATCAATTGAATTATGATAAGTGAATACTAAATCTGTTTGTCCATCTGCAATAACTGTTTCATTTACTGTTAAGTCATAATCTGCAATTCCGTCATTATCGTTATCACAACCTATGACATCATCAGCTTGAACTAATATTGGTTTTGGTGCTAATTCTAAATCAAAACTATTTGTTTTGAAGCATCCAGTTACAACACTTTCAACTCTAAAGTATATAGTTGTAGCACCTGATGAAGTATAACTTGTTGGATTTGTTATAGGATTTGTTCCATCCAATGCATCTTGTGCTGTTTCATAATAAATAACTATAACATCGGTTTGTGTTCCTATAATGTTTGCTTCATTCTCTGTAAGGTCAAAAATTGCTATTCCACTATTGTCAGTATCACATGCAAGAATTGTTGTTTGTGGGTCTGCAGTAGGGTTTTCAAAAAATTCAACTAATACATCATCAGAATAGAAACAAGCAGCAGATGTACCAGTAAATACAATATCAACTTGATATAAACCAGTTTCAGTAACATCTAATGTAGGACCTGTTTCACCTAAAATTGGCTCAGTAATACCATTTGCAACAGTATACCAAGTTATAGTAGTACCTGCTGGTTGAGGCACTCCAATATCTAATGTTACAGCTTCACCTTCACAATTAGCTAAACCACTATCAAGTAGAATATCATCTCCTAAATCAATTTCACCAATATCGAAACTACTAGCTTCAAGGAATACAGCCGAATCAAAAGCAGTATCACCATCATCTGCAACTACAAGCTTTATGCTGTACACATTATTAGGTATAACAGGAGCCATAGCTGTTAGTGGAACAGTTCTTCCAATAAAGTTAGTTGGGTTAGTAATAGGTGGTAGACCAGTTCCAGGACCATAATAAGAATCAAATAATGCTGGGTTAGAAGATGGACAACCTCCATTATGAGTATTATCTCTAATAGTAAATACCGATACTGGATCTGTGGTTCCAGGAACAACTGCTATATTAGTAGTAATACCTGTACTTATATCAGTCAATAAGAAAGCGAAAGCATCAGAAAAACCACACTGGAATGTACCATATTCTTCTGCAGCGAAAATAAAATTGAATGATAATTGATCAATTAATGGTGTAAATTCAAATTCTATAATCGATGCGTTATTTGTTGGCCCTTCATTTATTACCGCTTCTAAGTCTGCATCTCCAGGCCATCCTACACCACCACCATCACTTAAAACTCCGGTTTCCGGACCAGGTGCATTTAATACATTACCTGTAGTTAACACGATACCGCTTTGGAATGGAAAACTTGAACCATTAGCTTCAAAATATCCAATACCATTTGGACCACCAAAATCAGTACCTGTTGATGAAGTTACATTATTAACAATAGCACAAGGTGAATTTACAAGTACATTATTGACCAATTCAGTAACTGTATATAAAGTATCATTTGTTGTAATTGGAGGTGGAATTGTGAACACACATAAATCAAAACTAACATCTTGGAAAGGTGTATCTCCAGCTGTAAAAACTCTAATATAGTATGTGTTTCCAACGGTTAAACCGTTAGCTATACTATTATTACCAGCTTCACAGTAAAGATTAGTTAAGTTGTTACAATCTGTTCCTTCATATAATGCATGGTCTAAATTAGTAGTGTCGCCAATGATATTACTAATATCTATTCCATGGTCTGTTGCTATAGCATCAAACTGAAACCATACGTCATCATTAGTATCTCCAGGACAAGGATTAGCTTGAGGAGAAGGTGTTGCTCCATAAAGAGTTGCACTTGTTATTGTAGTACAGTTCTCGTCAGCATTTGGTGTTACTATTATTGCATCTGTACATTCATCGTTTGCTGGTGGGCAAACTGGAACATTTAAAGTGTTACTAGTAACAACACAATTACTGTCATCTGCATTAGCAACAGTAACTACAACATCTGTATCTAAAGCATATGGTCCCATTTGTACAATTCCTACTGCCATTGCAGTTTGTAACGGACTACCTTGATTATCTGTGATGTTTAAAGTTGTTGCATCACCAATACTAGTAATATCCACATCAATAAAAAATTGATTATTACCATTATCGCAATCGCTTACAGTCACAAAATCAACTACTTGATTAATGCAAGTTGCGCAAGTTACAGTAAAAGTTATTGGAGTAAATCCTCCTGTTGCGCATCCAATTGTAAAATCTGAATCTACTTGAAAGGAAATAGTGGTTCCTGTAGATTGAAATGATAGTCCAGAAACTTGACCAGCATTACCATAAGGAGTTGCTGCATTCAAATTGGTCGTTCCGTCTGAATCTAAAACAATCACTTCATCAAAGTTATTTTCTACTTCACCAGCACTTATTACTAAGTTTAAAGGCGTAGTTCCATCTGTAGATGTAAATGTAAACACGTTAGTGTCGTTGTTTTCGTAACAATATGTTACAGTTTGAGGTCCATCAACAGCACAATCTAAATTAAAGTTAAATTGAATTAACGTTGAAAAGTTAAAAGGTCCAGCCCAAACACTAGTATCTGCACCACAGATTGCCTGTACATAGACTTCATAATCTGTTGCTGGGTTTAATGCGGTTTCAGACACTGTTGTTGTACTAACGGTTGTTCCTGATGTTGGCACACCAGTACCTGCTGGTTGCACCACATAATTCCACTGAGTTTCTGGTCCACTAGGTGTCCAAGAAATATCTGCAGAGGTTTCTGTAATACTTGTTGCTGTTATATTAGTTGGTGCAATACAGAAGCTACCACAGGTTTCTACACGGACTTGATCGATAGACATATCACCTTCAAATCCTGAACCTGCACCTCCATAGCTGAATTCTACATAAATAACTTGTCCTAAATAAGCGTCTAAGTTAATTCCTATTGGCACCCATGCTTCATCTGCTGTAGATTGATAATCACCAGCCCATGTAAATTCTGTCGTAAATGGTCCTGTTGCAGACGTACTAACACCTACATTTAATGTGCCGATATCATCTCCAAAAGCATGCATCCAAAACGATAACTCTGCACCATCTATTGCAGGTGTTAAGTCGATTGCTGGCGTAATGGCTGATGCAATATCTGTTGCGTTTCCTGAAGCTTCATATTCTAAATGCATTCCTGGGCTACCGTCCCAAGTGATATTTGGTCCTGTTCCTGCAGAGTTTGCACTCTCGGCAGTAATATCCCAATCACCATTTCCGCCTCCAAAACCGGTTCCTGTCCAACCGATTGGATCAGTATTGGGATCGTTTCCAAAACTTTCTGTAAATATAAAAGTAGATCCTCCACTTGCACAAGTCACACCCACTGGTGGTGGTGGTGGTGTGTTAAGCGTGGTAAAGTTAACTGGTCCTGCCCATACACTCATTCCGTTTCCACAATCTGCTAGAATATATACTTCGTAATCTGTTGTTGCAGTTAATCCCATTGCTGTGTAAGGATTGGTGGTAATAGCTGTTCCTGGTCCTGTTGGTACGCCTGTTCCTGCTGGTTGTACTACTATCTCCCAAGCGGTTTCTCCGTTATTTGCTGTCCAAGAGATATCTGCTGTAGTATCTGTTATAGCGTCTACCATTAAACCTGTTGGCGCTACACAGAAGTTACCACAAGTTTCTACACGAACTTGATCGATAGACATATCACCTTCAAATCCTGTTCCTGCACCTCCATAGCTAAATTCTATATAAATGACTTGCCCTAAGTAAGCATCTAAGTTAACTCCTATTGGTACCCATGCTTCATCTGCTGTAGCTTGATAGTCACCTATCCAAGTGTATTCTGTCGTAAATGGTCCTGTTGCAGAGGTGCTAACACCTACGTTTAACGTACCGATATCATCCCCAAAAGCATGCATCCAAAACGATAGCTCTGCACCATCAACCGCAGTCGATAAGTCGATTGCAGGTGTAATGGCTGATGCAATATCTGTTGCGTTTCCTGAAGCTTCATATTCTAAGTGCATGCCTCCTGCAACTCCATCCCAAGTGATGTTTGGTCCTGTACCACCTGAGTTTCCACTCACTGCAGTAATATCCCAATTTCCGTTAGAACCATCAAACCCTGTTCCTGTCCACCCTGATGGATCGGTGTTGGTATCAGTTCCAAAGTCTTCTGTAAAGATAAATGTAGAAGATCCACTTGCACAAGTTACTCCTACTGGTGGTGGTGGTGGTGTGTTAAGTGTGGTAAAGTTAACTGGTCCTGCCCATACACTCATTCCGTTTCCACAATCTGCTAGAATGTATACTTCATACACTGTACTTGAGGATAATCCCATTGCTGTGTAAGGATTGGTGGTAATAGCTGTTCCTGGTCCTGTTGGTACACCAGTTCCTGCTGGTTGTACTACTATCTCCCAAGCGGTTTCTCCGTTATTAGCTGTCCAAGAGATATCTGCTGTAGTATCTGTTATAGCGTCTACCATTAAACCTGTTGGCGCTACACAGAAGTTTCCACAGGTTTCCACACGAACTTGATCGATAGACATATCACCTTCAAATCCTGTTCCTGCACCTCCATAGCTAAATTCTATATAAATGACTTGTCCTAAGTAAGCATCTAAGTTAACTCCTATTGGTACCCAAGCTTCATCTGCTGTAGCTTGATAGTCACCTACCCAAGCATATTCTGTCGTAAATGGTCCTGTTTGAGACGTGCTAACACCTACGTTTAGCGTTCCCATATCTGTACCAAAAGCATGCATGTAAAACGATAGTTCTGCACCATCAACCGCAGTCGATAAGTCGATTGCAGGTGTAATGGCTGATGCAATATCTGTTGCGTTTCCTGAAGCTTCATATTCTAAGTGCATGCCTCCTGCAACTCCATCCCAAGTGATGTTTGGTCCTGTACCACCTGAGTTTCCACTCACTGCGGTAATGTCCCAATTTCCGTTAGAACCATCAAACCCTGTTCCTGTCCATCCTGATGGATTGGTGTTGGTATCGGTTCCAAAGTCTTCTGTAAAGACAAATGTCGATGCGCCACTTGCACAGGTTACTCCTACTGGTGGTGGAGGTGGTGTGTTAAAGGTTGTAAAGTTGACTGGACCTATCCAATTACTAAACCCATCTGTACCACAATTAGCTCTAACATATACTTCATACGCTGTACTAGGGGTTAACCCCATCGCTGGATAAGGCATGTTAGACATGGTTGCTGTACCATCTGTTGTTGGTACACCTGTTCCTGCTGGTTGTACCCAAATTTGCCACTCGGTTTCTGTACCTCCTACGTTCCATGAAATGTCTGCAGTACTATCGCCTGTAGTTGTTGCTGTTAAACCTGTAATATCTGGACAAGTTGGAGGCATTTGTGAGGTTGCGGTTGGAGAGTTTATACAAAATCCCCATCCCCAGATACCACCATCATCATAATATAGACGGTATTTAAATCCTGATAACTGTGTCGCAGTAAAGCCTGCTATGTTTAATTGCTCTGAGGTAAAGGCTACCGTAGTACCTGAACAAAAATTATCTGTTGGTGGTGTTGGTGTATCTGCTTGTATTGGAGTTCCCCAAGGGTTCCAAGTCCCAGCATCTGCATCCCAATATTCAACTCCTATGGCGTCTGCACTTATCCAATTAAAAACATAATCAAAGTCTACAAACAACCACGTCTCTCCTGCAGTAAATGCTGCAGTCAAATCTATAATTGGTGACTCGGCTTGAATATTATCCGAACTCGTACTACCTGCATCATCATCGTCAAATGCAAAGTTTGCGGTAGTGGTTGGATCTGCTTCAAATGCTGTAGGAGCTGTGTTATAAGTTCCAGTAACTGTCCAATTGGTATTTGGCCAATTGGCTGGCTCATTAAGTACTTGTGAATTAGCCTGCAAACCTATTAAAGATAAAAGCAAAACTAAAATGAAGGTAGTTTTTTTCATTTTTATGAAATTGATGTGTTAGTTTAAATTTTTTATGAAAAATATTGTGTAAAACATTAGTTTAGTCATTTAAAGGTATACTATTAAATAGACTATTTTATCACAGATAGATGTAATGCCTTTTTTTTCGATGAAATGATAAATTTTTGTTAAAAAAATATTACTTTGAGACTTACATGGGATAATTATTTAGAAATTATAACCTTTCTTTTCAATTCATTACCATTTTCATCAATAACAGTTAATAAATGTTCACCAATTTCTGGAATAATTGCGATATTATGAATATCTGTAGTTTGACCTAAATATGTTTTATCAATGTACCAAAAAAGCGTGCTATTTTTTTTAGAATGTGCAACTTTTAAAATAAGTTCGTTTACTTTTTCATCAAAGTCTTTAGGAAGAAAAATAGTGCTTGATTCTTTTGGATAAATAAATTGCATATCTACTTTGTTTTCACTCAAACAATCTGCCCTAAATGGTGGAAGAGATTTATAAAAAGGATTTTTTTTCTTGTAGTAATATTCTATTAAAGGAGGTAAAACAAACCATGATTGATGATTAATACGACTTAAATCTTCACATGAAGAATTGACTTGATAGGTCAAATTAGTATCCAAGTGAATAAGTTTATGATATGGACAAGGTCTTGTTTTTAAACCACTTTGCTGTATAAATTGTAATTGTTTATCGTTACAATTAGTAGAAGCTCTGTAACCACTTTTTGTGCAAATTTCAATTTCTTGCATTTCATCAAATGGTTTTTTAAACCATTCACTATTAGGTAAAATATCAAAGACATCAAATAAAATTGGTGCTGCAGTTTGAACACCAACCAACCCAGGACGACCTTCTCCATCTGCATTACCAACCCAAACACCAACAACATAATCTTTGGTCGTACCAATAGCCCAAGCATCTCTAAATCCATAACTAGTTCCGGTTTTCCAAGCAATTTGTTTAGAATCATCAAAAAACTCCCAATTATCATCACCTTCCGGACGATTGACTTCTTTTAAACTCTCGTAAGTTAGATAGATAGAAGCTGCATCAAAAACTGTTTTTTCTGACGATTTTTTTCCGAAGTCAATGTTTTTCGAATCAAAAAATGTTGGCTCACAAAATTCATTTGAAAAATACTCAGAAGATGTATCGTTAAAATGATTAATTGTTGATGAGAATGCTGCATAACTTTTGCATAAATCCCACAAATTACTTTCTGCACCACCAAGAATTAGAGACAAGCCATAATGATTGGCATTATACCTAATATCTTTTAATTCTAAAGCTTTTAAGTAGTGATGAAATCGATCCAACCCAAACTCCTGTAACATTCTTACAGCTGGTACATTTAAAGATCGTGACAACGCACGTTTTGCAGGTACAGCTCCATCAAATTCTTTATTGAAATTTTCTGGTGAATAGTTGCCAAATTGTGAAGGGACATCTGCCACTAAAGTGTTAGGTAAAATATCTCCAGCATCTAACATTGCTGCATATAAAAAAGGTTTTAAAATGCTACCTGTACTTCTGGGTTTATTAATAATATCAACACTATTTTGATGTGCTTTATCAGTAGGAGTATTGCCTATATAAGTCAGTACTTTTCTGGTTTTTACATCTAAAACTAATACAGATATGTTATAAATTTCATTCTGTTTTAAAGTATTATAGTGATTGTAAACAATAGTATTTGCTTGTTCTTGCAAATGTTTATTAATAGTTGTTTTTATGCGTTCGCCTTTATTGGTTTTAGAAATATTTTGTAGTAAATGAGGTGCAATTTGAGGTAAACCATAAGGTTTTTGAGGTAAACCTTCTTCAATCGATAGATCGTAGGTCAGTGAATCTATAGTTTTATTTTCCAATAGTTTTTTGAGTAATCTATTTCGTTTTTTAAGTAATAGTTCTTGATTTTTACCAGGATAAATCAAACTAGGTGCATTGGGTAAAACTGCTAATGTTGCACTTTCTGCCCAAGATAGGTTGTGCGCATCTCTATTAAAATAACGCCAGGAAGCTGCATCTAAACCAACAACGTTTCCACCAAAAGGCGCATGACTAGCATAAAGCGACAGGATTTTTTCCTTACTATATCTTAATTCTAATCGCGTAGCAAGAATAATTTCCTTGATTTTTTCAAGATAAGTTCTAGATTGCCCTTTTCTAGATAACCTTATAACTTGTTGCGTAATGGTACTTCCACCACGTTTGATTTCACCAGAACTTAAATTTTCTTTAAAAGCTTTAATAATAGAGATAGGATTAAAACCTGGATGTTTGTAAAAGTACTCATCTTCAAAAGCGATAATACAGGTTTTAAATTTTTCAGGGATACTATCGTTTTCAGGAAATCGCCACTGTCCATCATCTGCAATTTGTGCTCCTAATAATAGATTCTTGCTACTTGTTATTACAGTTGCATTGGGATCTTTAAACAGTTGTTTAGGTAAACAGAATAAATAGGCTACCAATAGTATACATATAACTATTGATTTCTTTTTATTTCTATTAATTAGGTCGAATATCCTATACATAAACTATACAATAGTCTTTTAAGGGCTTAAATAATTGTGAATTTAAATAAATACATTTATACTTGATAAGTATCCTAACTATTTAACGTGAAAAAACACTTTTACATTCTTAATTTAATCATAATATTTTGTGCATTATTATGCACTAAATACGGATATGCTCAATTAGGATTTTGTAACGGAAATTCTGGAGATCCCATTTTTACAGAAACCTTTGGGACTGGAACTTTAAATAGTACTTTGCCAGCAGGAACTACAACCTATGCTTATGCAAATGGTTTTCCAAATGATGGCTTTTACACAGTAGATAATGGTACTTTTGGAAATGTATACGATTGGCATCAAACAGAAGACCATACTCCTGGAGACACAAACGGAAAATGTTTGATTGTTAATGCAGGATTTTCTGCAGGTGAATTTTATAGAACTAACGTTTCTGGGCTTTGCGAATCCACTACTTACGAGTTCTCTGCGTGGCTACTTAATCTTGTTATTGCAGGTACTTTTTGTTCAACACAACCTTCAGGTTCTATTCCAGTAAACGTCAGGTTTGAAATTTGGGACAGCACAGATACCAACCTGTTAGCATCAGGAGATACAGGTAATATAACAGAAACAGCTTCACCAAATTGGCAAGAATTTGGCTTGGTTTTTCAAACCCTACCAGGAGAAACCGCTGTTATTTTAAAAATGATAAATAATGGAAATGGAGGATGTGGAAATGACTTAGCAATTGATGATATAGAATTTAAAACTTGTGGTGACTTTATTTCTATAAGTGATACGTCAAGTTTTGATACAGTTACACTTTGTAGTAGTCAAACACCTTACAGTACAATGCTAACTGTAACACCAGACAACTCTGTGTTTAGCTCTTATTTTTATCAATGGGAAACCAGTACTGATGGTATAACATGGACAGATATTTCTGGAGAGACTGCTCAAAGTGCAGCGTTAACAGGTATAACAAATTCAGGTTTTTACAGAGCTAAAGTTGCAGAATCTGCAGTAAATTTAAGTAATACCTCTTGTTATGTCACTTCAGAAATTTTTGAAGTTATTGTCAACCAATTACCAGCAGCTCCAACTATAGAGTGTTGGGAAACCGCTACAGTAAATACTGCAACTTGTTCGTGGGACGTCACAGGTTCACAACCAATCCAACCAACTTTAGAGTGTTGGGAAACCGCAACCTTTAACACTACAACTTGCGTTTGGGATGTTACAGGTTCGCAACCAGTTCAACCAACCATAGAATGTTGGGAAGTAGCGACTTTTAATAATACGACTTGCATTTGGGATATTACTGGTACACAACCAACCCAACCAGCAATAGAATGTTGGGAAACAGTAACCTTTAATACTACAACCTGTGTTTGGGACGTTTCAGGAACCCAACCAGCACAACCTTCAGGATTAGAATGTTGGGAAGTAGCAACTTTTAATAATACAACCTGCGTTTGGGATATTACAGGTACACAGCCAATACAACCCACTTTAGAGTGTTGGGAAATTGCAACCCTTAATAATACGACTTGCGTTTGGGATGTTTCAGGAACCCAACCAGCACAACCTACAGGATTGGAGTGTTGGGAAGTAGCAACTTTTAATAATACAACTTGCATTTGGGATATTACTGGCACACAACCAACCCAACCCACTTTAGAGTGTTGGGAAACCGCAACCTTTAATAATACGACTTGTGTTTGGGATGTTGTAGGAAATCAACCAGCACAACCTACAGGATTAGAGTGTTGGGAAAACGCAACATTTAATAACACCTCTTGTGCTTGGGAAGTTTCAGGAACTCAACCAGTACAACCTACAGGTTTAGAATGTTGGGAAGTTGCAACGTTTAATGATACAACATGTTTATGGGAAGTCTCTGGAGATCAACCCATAGATGTAACAGAAGTAGATGTTGCTTTTTGCGAAAATGAAGATTTAGATTTACAAGCAGTTTCTACCATTACTAATCCAATGTATACTTGGAGTACAGGCGAAATGACCGAATTTATAACGGTAGATCAACCAGGAGTTTATACAGTAGAAATCACAGATGGATGTTCTACAACTAATAGTACTTTTAATGTCGAAGAGATTGAAACTCCAATTATAAACACTATTGAATCAGTTGGAAATTCAATAGTTGTAACAACTAGTAACTTTGGAAATTTTGAATATTCTTTAGATGGTATTTCGTTTCAGTCTTCTAATGTTTTTGAACCTGTTGAAGGTGGACAATATACTATTTATGTAAGAAGTTTTGGCTGCGATACGGTTGTAACTAGTACTTTCATTCATTTTTATATTCCACAATTTTTTACACCAAATGGAGATACTAAAAATGAAACTTTTAATATAAAAGGTCTGGAATATTATCAGTCTTCAGAAGTCTATATTTTTGACCGTTATGGAAAGCTTTTAAAAAGCGTTAAAAACGCACCAGTCTCTTGGGATGGTACGTTTAATGGTAGTCCTTTACCAACGTCTGATTATTGGTATGTTATTATTATAGATGGTCAACGTCGTGTAGGACACTTTACTTTAAAGCGCTAGAAATTCTTTCAAAATCAGGGGTCTATTAAATTGAAATTTAAGGTTTCCTATTTTATAGTAATTTTTTTCTCTCAGAAATTCTTTTTTCAAATTTAGGATTTGATTCAATTTGTTCTATAAACTTTGAATCAAAACTTCCAATTGAGATGAACTCAAAATCAATGAAAAAGAAATGTTTCATTTTATTGTTTTTCAGGATTTCTTCACGATTATTTTCTGGTAATCTTTCGATTTCAAGTGTATCCGAAACTGGCTTTTCAAATTGATAAATACATAATTGATTTGTGTTTAGATTTAGTATATTTTTTAAGCCATCTAAATCAGTTTGTACATCCATTACCATTTGACGAACAGATAAATTTTTCAATGTTATTCCGTTTTCATTTTTTAAATCAGTTTTCCACCATTTAATAATCTCATTTGGATTAAATTTATGAATAAAAATATTATCTATTCCTTTATCAATTAGCTCCCAAATTTCTTGGTTACTGTTTATTTCAAATGTTATTTCCTTCATTTTTTAAATTTGAAAGATTCCCACTTTCGTGGGAATGTATTACTTCTCCACTTCAACCCATTGCCCTTTGTTTCTAACTAAAAAATCATTATCGTACATCGCTTCTGCTTGTATTCCTGGTAAATAGTAAGTACCTAAATACGATGCATTAAGCATGACATTGAAGGTTTTGGTTTGATTTTTACCTAAATCGAAATAAAAGTTAACACGATCATCTCTAATATCTGTAAATCGTGCTTGACTTGACGTTGATGCTCCAAAAGCGGTAAAACGTGTGTTTACAATTTCCCATCCAGAAGGGAAGATTTGTGTTAATGCGACATCGTTTACACTGTAGTTTTTAGAGTTTGTAACTTGTACTGTAGCTACAAAATCTTGACCTTGTTGAAGTTTAGAAATGTCAATTTTATTGCCCTTTAAGTCTTTATAAACGACACTAGCGGTTAAGCCTCTTTGTTCTTCTAATTCTTGACCTAAAGGTAATTTTCCAGAATTTAAAACCGTAACGTAAACCCTATTTTCTTTATCGTTTTTAATGGTAATACTGTTGTTGCCATCATTAACCACTAATGGTCTTACTGCTATTGCACTTTTGGTATCCATACTTTCTGTTTTACCATTTATGGTATAATTTAACTTCATTGCTTTTCCACCACTAGCATTAACCATTTTAGCCATAGCTAACAAGCTGTAAGCTGTACTTTGTGTGCTCATCCAACTATCACTTGATAATGATCTTGCGATGGTTTCGGATAAATCTTTAACGCGTTTATCCTTAGTTAAAATCATGGTTTCTAAAGCCATAGCTCGGTTTCTATCCACAGAGCCATAGGTGTAATAATTATATCTTGGTGCTTTAAATTCGATATTTGCTGTACTTGATACTTTATTACTCGCTTCAGTCTGTCGAGCTAATGCGTAAGCTGCTGCTAAACGCCATTTAGCTTCGTTAGAAATTTCTGAAAATTCTCGTAAGCGGTTCATTGCAGCTAAATCAGGACTTCCAGCCAATGCTAAAGTGTATAATCTATAGGCTTGTGCTAAGTCAGAATTATAAGTTCTGTAGCTTGGTCGCCAATTTTGCGCAGCTTCTTTTTGATAGCGCAACCAATTACTTTTAAACGTCAGTGGTAATACAAAGCCTTTCTTTTCTGCTTCTAACATAAAATGTCCAGCATAACTTGTTCCCCAATCATTAGTATTATTTTCTCCCATCCAATAACTCATACCACCATTTGGTCTTTGAAAATGACCCAAACGTTTGATTCCGTTTTCTATATTAGATTGGATACTTTGCTTTTGTTTATAAGGGATATCAAAAATATCTTGTAAAAATAATTGCGGAAACACACTAGACGTGGTTTGTTCCACACAACCATGAGGGTAACGAATGAGATACTCTAAACGACGTGTAAAATCCATTGGAGGTAATGTAGAAAACTCTACAGTTGCACTATTGGTTCCTGCAACACCAAAAGTTGAAAAATCTATTGTTTTAGTACTATTTGCTTCTAAAGTTTCGTTTAATCCTTTAGAGGTCATTGGGTTGACATTTTCTACATCTAATTCTACTTTATAAGTTGAGGATTCTCCATTTCCATTAGCAATAACTTCAACTGTATTTATCCCATTAGCTTTACTAACGTCTAATTCAAAATATGCCATTTGCTCGTCTGGACGCGCAAATGTTAAGGATTTGGTTTTGTCGCCAACAACAGTAATTCCGTCACTTAACTTAAGCTTTATTGATACATTTTTCACTTTAGGTTCCATTGCAAAAACAGTCACTGGAAGTGTTACTTTTTCGCCTGGACTTAATTTTCTAGGTAAAGTTGCTAAAACCATTAATGGTTTTTTGACTTGTACGGATTTGTCTGTACTACCATAAGCTTCGGTGTT
This sequence comes from Olleya sp. YS, assembly GCF_029760915.1. Classification (NCBI taxonomy): domain Bacteria; kingdom Pseudomonadati; phylum Bacteroidota; class Flavobacteriia; order Flavobacteriales; family Flavobacteriaceae; genus Olleya; species Olleya sp. YS. The sequence continues at coordinate 1,268,235 of NZ_CP121685.1, forward strand.
ATTATTACCAGCTACAACCATAGTTCTAACTGCACCAACGTAATTGGGTAGTTTAATTTTGTGCGTTTGTCTTCCACCAGCTTCCAACTTAAAGGGTCCTAAAAACTTCACTACAGGTTTAAATCTGTTGGCTTTTTTGTTTTTACCTGCTGCTGCATTTCCGTCTCCTCCAATTGCAAAAACCTGTTCGATGCTTCCGCTATAAGCACCAACAACATCATCAAAAACATCCCAAGTTTTAACACCTAAAGCTTCTCTAGCATAAAAGGATTGCCATGCATTTGGTGTTTTAAAACGTGTTAAATCTAATAAGCCTTCTTCTACCATAGCGATAGTATACGTCATGGCTTTATTGTTTTTTTCAGATACAAAAACCTCAAATTCTTGTTCTGGTTTTAACACACTAGGCATCTTAATTTCTGGCTCTAATTTGGTATTTGGGTCTTCTACTAAAATTGGAATAACACCAAATAAACGTAATGGTAAATCGTTAGCTGTAGAAGCATGAGGTTGTAATAAGGAGATATTGACAAATACATTTGGAGCCATCTCTTTTGTAATAGGAATATCTACAGTAGTTTCCCCTTTTTTTGTTTTCACCCATTTGTGTTGTAAAACATTAGAACCGTTTTCAATACTAACTAAGGCACGACCTTCTGTTCCAGACGGAAACGTGATTTTTGCAGTTTCGCCTACATTATAATTTTCTTTATCTGCTGCAAATACTAACATTTTAGCAGCTTCTTTATCTCCAGAAGGTTGACGTTGCCACCAGTTTTTGTAGAAATAGGCTGTACGACCTGTCATATGTCCAGATACAGGATCTTTTATAGTTATGTAATAACGACCACCTTCGTTATCTGGCACTTTAATATTAAAAGACGCTTTTCCGTTTGAACTTGTATTGATTTTACTATTTAAAAACGGTTTATGGTAACTGCTGGATGTGTATTGTGATAGATTGTCGTAAGACGAATTCCACCACCAACGCCATTCTATTTTATAGACTTTTACTTCTAAATTATTACGTTTTATAGGTTTACCTTGATCGTCAACAGTTACTAAATCAAACGTATGACTTTCATCTGTAAAAAAGGAACCATAAGCTTTACCTTGAGGCGATTTTAAGCCAACAAAGGACTTGTAAGGTGCGTAAGGCATCGTAAAGGCGTCCATAGAAAAATCACCTCCATTTTCAAAAGCACGCACTAAAAACTGTGCGTTTAACATACCAGGAGCATCTTGACCAATACTAAGGTTTTTAGTGATGTTAGCTAAACCTTCTGCGTCAACATTACCTTCAAAAACGGTAACTTCTTCTGTATTAAATGTTTTAGAAGGATCTCTAAAGATATAATCTTTGTAATTCTCAAAACCAGAGTAAGATGTGCTAAATTTGGCTTTTACTTCTGCTTTAATGTTTTTTGCTGGCGCACCATGTAACCAGTTTACTGCTAGCTTTCCGTTTAAAGGCGAGTTAGATTTAAGGACATCATCTTCAAAATCTATTTTAATTTTTAGTCGGTTTGGTTTAACTGTTTCAACTTTAAGTCCTTTGTAGAATTTTGCACCACCAACACTAACTTTAGCATTCCAGTTTCCTGTTTTATCTTCTGTTGACGTTGGGATGGTAAACTGATAGAAATTATTGACGCTATTATTAGTAATGTTTTTGAATGCTAATTTTCCATTAGCATCAGTCACTTCTAATTTAACAGGGTGACTTTTAGGTAATTTGTTTGCATTATCATTTAGCATAAACGTTAAATGAATAGAATCTCCTGGTCGCCACACACCACGTTCGGTATAAATGTAGCCTTTTAATCCACGTTGTAAGGTAGTACCAGACACATCAAATTTACTAAGTGAAAGTGAGTTCCCGTCGCGTAATTTCACGTAAGTGTAATTATTGCTTTTTGAAACTATTGCAAATGCAGCCAAATTATTTGATTTAATTTTTGCTAAACCGTCACTATCTGTATTTGTTGTTGCTAATTCTTGTTGTTGGAAATTATATAGAGTGATTTTTGCTCCAGATTCTGGATTGGTATTTAAAATATTAGTGACAGCAAAATGATATGTATTACTGGCTCCTTTTTTTACAATTGCACCTAAATTAGAACCAATTAAATTTTGAGAAATTACTTTATTAGAGCTATAATACGCCTCATGACATGGGTTGTTACGCTCTTGCCAATTATAGTTATTATTACGATAGCTGTAAGTGATATTATCCCAATATTCTTCTTCTTTTAAGTCTTCATCTTCGGTGTCTGTATAGCTGTAATCACCATCATAATAGTAATCGTCTTCGTAATAATATTCGTCTTCATAGTACTCATCTTCTTCATTATCACTCGATATATTGGCATTAGCGTCACAATCGTATAACGAATAGTCTTTTTTGTAATCTAGTTCTACTCTGTAAATTGCTCCAGGATCTGCTTTTATATATTTAGACAGGTCAATGCTGTATGTTTTCCATTTGCCATCATTTTCTAATGGATTTTCTATTAGTGTAATAGTATGTTTTGCTATACGTCTTCCAACACGTCTAATTTGGTTAGAGTTATTACTTTCTAAATTATTGTCTTGTAAAAATTGTAGGACATTGTTCTCAAAAATCTTTATAATTCTAACATCTACAGCACTTAAATTTACCGATTCGAAGTTGAATTTTAATTCTTGCGAGTTTGGTAAAATCACACCACTATTAATTAGTTTTACTTGTGGTTTAACGTCTTCAAAAGCTATAGTTTCACTAAACGGTGTTTTTAATTTATAACCATCTGTATTTTGAATTCCTTGAAACACATCTACTTGTACATTGCCAGTAATTTTTGATTCTGGATAGACTTTTAAAATGTTACCATTGACAATAAACTTTGGGGTTTTACTATTTTGAATGGTTACCAATCCATCAAAATTTTGTTGTTTTTTGATTGGGTCTGAAAAGTTGATAGATAAGTATTGTTCTGGAGTTTGTATGACAGTAACATTGGTTATTTTAAAATTATTTTTTCCAGGAATGGCAACTGTGTTTTCTCCAGAATTATCAGCTTTAATAGATTTTCCGTTCCATTTTACTAGTATTTCAGAATCTTCTACTTGACGGTTAATACTGTCTATTTTAAATTCGAAATATTTTGAAGGTTGACTTTTCTCATTCCATTCAATCTTCAAATTCTTTCCTTTTTGTGAGGCTTCAATCAATTGTTTTGCTTGGTCTAAAGTAATGACATCAGATGCTTTTACAATTCCTAATAAGTATTGCCATTCTTTAGAATACGATTGTAAATCGTTAGTTTCAATATTAAAATTTGGAGTGATGGTTTTAAACTGAAAGGTGTATTTGTCAAATTCTTTTGGGATGTCTTTATATAACTTACCTAAATTTATAGTAACTGCATATTCTGTATCTGATTTTAGGTTTTCATCAGGAACAAATTTTATAGAATGGTCATTAACAACAATTACTTTTCCTTCTACATATGGTGAAATTTTAAAAACATCGTCTTCTAATATTTGATCGGCTTCCCAACCTTCAACAACTTTAGCTAAATTTATGTTGATGTTATCTGTTACAGAGATTCTACCAGAGGTAGTGTAACTAATATAATCTCTAAATTTAAATAAGTTATCCGTTTCGGTTTTTTTTTGTTTGCAAGAAATTACTAGAGTGAAGATAAGAAGGATGGAGAAAAACGATTTTAACTGCATAGGATTGAAGGTTATAAGATGAAAATATTTAACAGGAAGATACTTGTTAAATAAATTACGTTGATTTTAAAGGTTTTAGTCTGTGACTGATTGTTAAAGTTATTATAAAGTTGAAATTACTCCTTGTAAATCCCAATATACAGCTCGCCTTTATCATTCATTGATGCTCTGTACATGCCAGCAGTATTAAAGTCCATGACCATGTCACCATTTTTATCTACAGCAATAATTCCGCCATTACCTCCTAGATTTGGTACTTTTTTCTGTATAACTTCATTTGCTGCTTCCTGTAGTGATAAGCCTTTATACTCCATCAAAGCAGAAATATCATGAGCTACCGTTGCACGTATAAAAAACTCGCCCCAACCAGTTCCAGACACAGCGCAAGTGGCATTATTGGCATAAGTACCTGCTCCAATAATCGGTACATCACCAACGCGTCCAAAACGCTTGTTAGTCATCCCACCAGTTGAGGTTCCTGCTGCTAAGTTTCCTGATTTATCTAAAGCAACACAACCAACTGTTCCAAATTTTGAATCTTTGATAGTATCATCATAAAATGCAATTGTTTTCTCTTTATTTGCTTCTCTTTCCTTTACTCTTTTAAGCGAATTTAACCTATTTTCGGTTTTAAAATAGTCTTGATTAACTAATTCTAAACCTTGTTCTTTCGCATATGTTTCCGCTCCATGTCCTGCCATCATAACATGAGGAGACACTTCCATTATTTTTCGTGCTAAATTAATTGGATTTTTTACGGTCTTTGTTCCTGCAGAAGCACCAGCATTTAAGCTTTTCCCATCCATTATAGAAGCGTCTAATTCTATGGTTTCTTCATTCGTAAAAACAGCCCCTTTCCCTGCATTAAATAAAGGCGAATCTTCTAACACATTTATTGTTTTTTCTACAGCGTCTAAACTAGAACCACCTTGTTTTAAAATGTCATATCCAACTTTAATAGCTTCTTCTAATTTAGCTTTGTATTGTGCTTCTTTTTCATCGGACATATTTTTTTTTAAAATGGTTCCTGCACCACCATGGATGACAATTGCAAAGTCATTAACTGTTGTTTCGGTTGCAGTTGATTTTTCAACAGTGTCAGGAGTATTTTTACAAGTTAATAGAAGCGTAAATAAACAAGAAATTAAGAGCAGTTTTTTCATTTTATAAAGGTTTTAGTCATGCATTAAAGTTAGCAATTTTTGAAGCGTATTACATCTTAAAAATCAAGGAAATATTAGTATCTTCGCTAAAAATTAAATAATTCGTAAAAAACACAGAAATATGCAAGCAATTTCAGCTGATTTCGGAATAAAAGTCGCCTTAAAACAACTAGGAATAAAAGATATAAATCATGGTACTTCTACAGGATCTAATAACTTTGGAAGTGGAGAATTAATTGAGAGCTATTCGCCAGTTGATGGTAAATTAATCGCCAAAGTATCTACAACTACTGTTGAAGATTATAATAAAGTTATGGATGCTGCAACTTCTGCATTCAAAACATTTAGAACAATGCCAGCGCCTCAACGAGGTGAAATTGTACGTCAATTTGGAAATAAATTAAGAGAATTAAAAGAACCATTAGGTAAGTTAGTATCTTATGAAATGGGTAAATCCTTACAGGAAGGCTATGGCGAAGTTCAAGAAATGATTGATATCTGTGACTTTGCGGTAGGCTTATCACGTCAGTTAAACGGTCAAACTATTCCATCTGAGCGTCCAGGTCACGTTATGCGCGAGCAGTGGCACTCACTAGGAGTTGTCGGTATTATTTCTGCATTTAATTTTCCAGTAGCAGTTTGGGCATGGAATACTGCTTTAGCTTGGGTTTGTGGAGATACCTGTGTTTGGAAAGCTTCTGAAAAAACTCCAGTTTGCGCAGTAGCTTGTCAAAATATTATTGCAGAAGTTTTAAAAGATAATAATCTACCAGAAGGTATTTCTTGTATTATAAATGGAGATTATAGAGTGGGAGAATTTATGACAACAGATCATAGAATTCCATTAGTATCTGCAACAGGATCAACTAGAATGGGTCGCATTGTTGGTGCAACCGTAGCCGAGCGTTTTGGAAAATCGTTATTAGAATTAGGAGGTAACAACGCCATTATTATTACACCAACTGCAGACTTAAAAGTGGTGGTGCCTGGTGCTGTTTTTGGAGCTGTTGGAACTTGCGGTCAACGTTGTACATCTACTAGACGTTTGATTATTCACGAATCGGTTTATGATACAGTAAGAGATGCAATTGTTGGAGCATACAAACAATTAACTATTGGTAACCCATTAGATGAGAAAAACCATATAGGGCCATTAATAGATAAAGATGCGGTAAACACGTATTTAGCTGCAATAGAAAAAGCAAAAGCAGAAGGCGGAAACGTACTTGTTGAAGGAGGCGTTTTAGAAGGCGAAGGTTATGAGTCTGGATGTTATGTTAAACCAGCAATAATTGAAGCTAAAAACGATTTTGAAATTGTACAGTCAGAAACTTTTGCACCTGTTTTGTACTTAATAAAATATTCTGGAGATGTTGAAGAGGCTATTGAAATTCAAAATGGTGTTGCACAAGGGTTATCTTCTGCGATTATGACCAACGAAATGAAAGAAGCAGAGAAATTCTTATCCTTTGCTGGATCGGATTGCGGTATTGCAAATGTCAATATTGGAACATCTGGTGCTGAAATTGGAGGTGCTTTTGGAGGTGAAAAAGAGACAGGTGGAGGACGTGAGTCTGGATCTGATGCTTGGAAAATCTATATGAGACGTCAAACCAATACAGTAAATTATTCAGACGAATTGCCTTTAGCCCAAGGAATTAAGTTTGATTTATAATATTTTTTCGCTAAAGCGGAAGTTAAGCCACATCCAAAAGATGTGGCTTTTTTATTGCATAATTTTTTAAGCTAACTTTTTATGTAGTTTATCGATTTTTATCAGTTATAAATTTATTTAAATAATAGAAGTCTTAAAATTCTGTCATTTTTTTAATAACTTGATAATCATTAACTTAAAAACCAACCATAATGAGTAAAAAAACCGGATATCTTCTTGGGATTTTACTGACCATTATTCTGGGTACAATTCTGTACTGGTTTTTCTGTTGTAAACCCTGTTTGGAAGCTAAAAATAAACCTTCTACAATAGCAACAGAAAATGAAGATACGTCAGTAAAAACAGACCCAACACCAGTAACCATAAATACATTTAAAGTTATGGATGCTGATGGTGATTTAGATTTTGATATTTATGAAAATCTAAACTTTAATACTTCAAGTGCTTCAATTATAACTCCCGTTTCTTTAGCGGTTGATAGTAGCGCTACACAATTAGTAAATTATTACAAAGACAATCCTAGTAAATTACTAGATATTTATGGGCATTACAGAAGTGACGAAAGTAATAACTCTGTATTTCCTACGCTAGGATTAGCTAGAGCAAATTCAGCTAAAAATTACTTAGTATCTAAAGGGATGTTGTCTAAATCTATAAATACCTACGGTAAACTAGATGATAATTTTAATCCAGATTTAGATGGTGTTCTACATGGACCTTTAAGTTACGTAGTTAACACTTTAGAAGAAGGTGATAGAAGTGGTGAAGATGAGATGAAAGCTCTTGGAGACACCATTAAAGCGGATCCATTAGTACTGTATTTTGATACAGCTCAAGCGTCTATTAATCTCACTGATCAACAACGTCAAAAAGTAGCAAATATGATTAGGTATATAGACCATGTAGAAGGTGCATCAATAAGCGTTATAGGTCACACAGATAATACTGGAAGTAGAACAACTAATACTAGGTTGGGTCTAAACCGAGCAGATTTTGCTAAAAACTACTTAGTAGAAAATGGGATTTCTGGAGACAAAATTAATTCTTCTTCTAAAGGACCTGATCAACCAATTGCTGATAATGCAACAGAGGAAGGAAGAGCAAAAAATAGACGCGTAGTCGTAACCATTAACTAACAAAAAATAAAAATTATGAATGTAGTATTAGCAATAAGTATTCCTTGCTGGTTAATTCCATTATTAGTAGGAGTTATAAGTGCAATTTTAGGCTATCTTCTTGGTAAATTTCTAGGAGGAGGTAGTGATAATAATGTAGACATAGATGTTTACAAAAACAGAATTAGTAAGCTGGAAACGGATTTAGCAGCTTGCCGAACAAGTAAGGAGGCTACCTCACGTTCTTCAGGAGCAGGAAACACAGTATCTTCGCTCGCAGCATCTACTGCTTCTGCTAAAACTGGAGTTGCTTTTGATGCAGCAGCAGCTAAAGCAGCGTTTGGTAAAAAAATTAAAGAAAACGATTTAACTGTTGTTGAAGGTATTGGACCAAAAATTCAAGAATTGTTTCATAACCATGATGTAAAAACATGGTCAGCATTAGCCAATTGTAGTGTAGAAAAATGCAAAGACGTTTTAAAAAGTGGAGGTAAACGTTTTGAAATGCATAAGCCAGGAACTTGGCCAGAACAAGCAGACCTTGCTGCTAAAGGGTTATGGCAAAAGCTAAAAGAATGGCAAGATCAATTAGATGGTGGACGCTAAAAGTCTATTATCTAGAAACAAAAAAAGCCAATATCTATATTTTAGATATTGGCTTTTCTAGTAATATAAAACCTTAATTCAATGCCGAACTTGTATCGGGAGAATTAAGGTTTTTTTGAAGTTGATTAATAGCATTACGAATATATACATATTAAACACTAGATTAAACAACTAATTTATAGATGGTAAGAAAAATTGTATAACTGGTCATTTTGCTTACTTCAGTATTCTAACTGTATTTTACTTTTCTTAAAATACGTAACACTTCTTTGTATTTGGTATAAATTTCAGGAAAGGGTTTTAAGTATGGCTTAGCATCGCTTAACTTATCCAATGCTTCATGAAATAAATTTAAATAGCATATTAAATACGTATCAGGTAGGTTGTTTAGATCACTTAACTCGTTATTATTCAAAACGTGTCCTTTTTTTAGTTTTTCTAAAATGGCATTATTAGAATTGTAAATGTGATGTAATATTTTTTTGTCAAACTGAGGTGGGTTAAATATTAACGTGGAATCAATATTATAATTTGCATTATTACCAAAACTAATAACTGTACGCTCTAAAGGATAATATTTGTAAGACTTTTGAAGCCCAAGCTGAACGTACTCAACAATTGTGAACGAATCTGTGTCATAACTAATAGCCACTTCATCTAAGGTTGAAAAAAATAAACGGACTTGCTCATTAATAAGTTCAATATCGACTCTAGAGTAAAACGTTTCGTCTTTAACTTGCTTTTTTTCGCCTGACCAACACAACACAAAATATTCTTTAAACACAATGTATTTTGGATTGTAGTCTTGTCGTTTTTGCATAAAATCAAAAACACCATCTAAAGTGTATTCAATATTATTTTGTGCATGACTCTCAATAGCTTCTACTATTTTAGAGTTTACATCTTTAATGTCGCTTTTAAATACTTTAGGCATGCTCATGCTACCATCTCTAAAAAAAACAGAACCTCCATAATATTTCCAGATGTTTTTTCTAAGCGATGTCAATCTTTCATTAGCACGAATGGTAACTAACCCTACGACTTTATCATCTGGTAAATGTGGAAATGGAATATTCTCGTACTGCACTATTGGTGGATTGGTTAAATAGGCATTAATGAGGTTTTGGATTTTAGAATCGTCAAAAAAATCCACACCTATAATCTTATTGTCTTCATCTTCTACACCAATAACGATGTACGAGTTGTTTTTAGGATTGCTATTGGACAACGCGCAAACATGCTTTAAAAACTTTGCTTTTCCTTCTTTTTGGCTAATATCAATCTTTCGCTTTTTGTCATAAAAACTGTTCTCATCGTTATGTGCGAGCAGGTTTTTAATTAAAAGGCGTTTGTTAATCATTGCTTAATTTTTATTTACAATAGTACTACTAGCCTGAGCAGTGCAAAACATAAGTACATCCGCAATATTGACGTGTGCTGGACGTGACACTGTAAAGTAAATAACATCAGCCAAATCTTCTGGTTGCAACGCTTTGTAGCCTTTATAAACAGTATCTGCTTTAGCATCACCTTTAAAACGTACTTTAGAGAATTCGGTTTCAACCAAACCAGGATTTATGGCTGTAACTTTTATTCCAAATGGGTTAAGGTCAATACGCATACCTTCAGTAACTGCAACTACTGCGTGTTTGCTAGCACAATACACATTGCCTTTTGGATAGACTTCTTTCCCAGCAGAGGAGCCTATATTAATGATATGTCCAAATTGACGCTCAGTCATTTGTGGTATTACCGCTTTACTAACATATAATAACCCTTTAACATTAATATCCATCATAGCATCCCAATCGTCTAAATCACCTTCTTGTATTGGGTCTAATCCGTGTGCATTTCCTGCGTTATTTATAAGAATATCTATTTGTTTAAAGTCTTTAGGTAAAGATTCAATAGCCTCGAAGACCGCTTTTTTATCACGTACATCAAAATTTAAAGTGTGGACTTTAGTTTGCTTTGCTAACGCTTTTTCAATAGTATCTAAGCGTTCTTGTCGTCGTCCACAAAGGATGAGGTTAATTCCGTGTTTTGCAAACTCGTGTGCAGTTGCGCGTCCTATACCACTAGTTGCTCCTGTTATTAATGCTGTTTTATTACTCATAATTTATTTTTCACTATTCACTATTCACTATTAGGGTACTTTATGTCCTTGACAAGCCACTAAAATTAAAAACCAATCTTCTAATTCTAACTCTATGGTTGTTGCTGCGTAAGCATCAGATAACCGTTTTGTATTAGTTGTACCAATAACAGGCAAAATGTTTGCTGGATGCTTCATAATCCAAGCTAATAATAATTGGTCTTCAGTTGCATTGTATTTATCCAGTAACTCACCTAATTGTTTATGTATACGACGTGTTTGTTCGTTATCCTCTTTAAATACATTACCTAATGGCGACCAAGACATAGGTTGTATGTTGTGCAGTTGCATATGGTCTAAACTCCCATTGTGCATTGCTGTGTGATGGGTTAACGAAAACTGTATTTGATTCACTTTTACGTCAACAACCTTCGAAAGTAAGTCAATTTGTGATGGTGTAAAATTTGATACTCCAAAATCTTTAATTTTACCCTGTTGTTTTAAAGTAGACACAGCTTCAGCAATTTCCTCAACGTCCATCAATGGGCTTGGTCTGTGTAATAACAGTAGGTCTAAATAGTCTGTTTTTAAATTTTTTAGGGACTGTTCTGCAGACCAAATAATGTAGTCTTTACTATAATTATAGTGCTTAACTTTGTTTTCTGGACGCGCTTCACCAAGATATTGGATTCCACATTTGGATATCAATTGGATGTGGTTTCGGTCAATATGGCTTTCCGCAAAAGCGTTACCAAAATCTTTTTCGGTACTGTAATCACCATAGATATCTGCATGGTCAAAAGCTGTTATATTAGCCTCAACGCAGTGATGCATGAGGTTGACCATGTTTTTTTTATCTAGTTGTTTTCCCCATTGTCCCCAAGTCATTGTTCCAGCAATGACTTTAGAAAAGTTGTTTTTTATCATAAATTCTATTTCTTCTATAAAAGTAAAAAACAAAATACGCTTTAAAGGCTTTTAAATGCTGAATTTTTAACCAATTATTAACACCATAACATCAATTTTTTTTTCAATTTGCACACCTTGATTGAAATACAAATTCATTCCCTTAAAAAACAATAGATGATGGAAGAAATTAGTACAATTGATATTAAATCAATTAACGAAAAAATTGAAAAGGAAAGCGCTTTTGTCGACCTATTAATGCTTGAAATGAATAAAGTAATTGTTGGACAAAAACATATGGTCGAGCGATTACTGATTGGTTTATTAGGGCAAGGACATATTTTACTAGAAGGTGTACCTGGTTTAGCCAAAACATTAGCTATTAATACACTATCACAAGCTATTGACGCTAGTTTTAGTCGTATACAATTTACTCCAGATTTATTACCTGCAGACGTTGTTGGTACTTTAATTTTCAATATGAAAGAGAATGATTTCTCAATCAAAAAAGGACCAATATTCGCCAATTTTGTATTAGCAGATGAGATTAATCGTGCTCCTGCAAAAGTGCAATCTGCTTTATTAGAAGCGATGCAAGAAAAGCAAGTAACTATTGGAGATGAAACGTTTGTGTTAGACAAGCCATTTTTGGTTATGGCTACTCAAAATCCTGTGGAGCAAGAAGGAACCTACCCTTTACCAGAAGCACAAGTGGATCGTTTTATGTTAAAAACAGTTATAGATTATCCAAAGCAAGCAGAAGAGCAATTAATTATGCGTGCTAACTTAAAAGGAAATTGGGATAAGGTTAATCCTGTAGTTTCTGTTGCACAAATATTAAAAGCACAAGACGCAGTTAGAGAGGTATATATGGATGAGAAAATTGAAAAATATATCTTAGACATCATCTTTGCGACACGTTATCCAGAAAATTATAAACTAGCCGATTTAAAACCATTAATTTCTTTTGGAGCTTCACCACGTGGAAGTATTAATCTAGCTACAGCAGCAAAATGTTATGCATTCATAAAGCGTCGTGGTTATGTTATTCCAGAAGATGTGCGTGCTGTAGTGCACGATGTGTTACGTCACAGAATAGGCATTACCTATGAAGCTGAAGCCGAAAATGTAACTTCTGAAGACATCATTAACAAAATAGTTAATGAGATTGAAGTACCATAGAATTTTAGATTTTAGAATGTCGAATAACGATTAACAAAAATCGTAAATCAAAAAATCTACTATCGTAAATCAATAAATGGATACCAAAGAATTACTAAAAAAAGTACGTAAAATAGAGATTAAGACACGTCGTTTGTCTGATCATATTTTTGGAGGTGAATATCATTCGACCTTCAAAGGACGTGGTATGACTTTTTCTGAGGTAAGACAGTATCAGTTTGGTGATGATGTTAGAAATATAGACTGGAATGTTACTGCGCGTACTAACCAACCACACATAAAAGTTTTTGAAGAAGAGCGTGAGTTAACCATGATGTTGATGGTTGATGTGTCTGGATCAGAGTTTTTTGGTACAGAGCAACAATTTAAAAATGAAATAGTTACAGAGATTGCTGCTACGCTAGCGTTTTCGGCAACTCAGAATAATGATAAGATTGGATTAATTCTGTTTTCAGATGACATAGAGTTGTTTATTCCACCAAAAAAAGGACGTTCTCATGTATTAAGAATTATTAGAGAGTTAATCGAGTTTGAACCAAAAAGCAAACAAACCAATATAGCTGAAGCATTAAAGTTTTTGCGTAATGTGATGAAGAAAAAAGCAATTGTATTTATCATGAGCGATTTTATTGCTGATGATTACAAACAAACGCTTAAAATTGCTGCTGGGAAACATGATATTACAGGAATTAGAGTGTACGACAAGCATGAAGAAAGTATCCCTAATTTAGGAATGGTACAAATGGAAGATGAAGAAACTGGCGAGTTGATGTTAGTAAATACTAGCTCTAAAGCAGTCAGAACTAACTACACTAAGTTTTATAACAACAAGGTAGATTATTTTAAAGACAGTTTTGCAAAGTCTGGAGCAGGAAGTATAGCTTGCAGAACAGATGAGAGCTATGTTAAAAAATTATTAGGATACTTTAAAACTAGAGGGTAATAATTAAAGTAAAAAGTATAAAGTGAGAAGTGAAACGTTTTCAAAAATAGTAACTCAATCACAAGTATTAAGGTTTAACCTTATAGCTTTTGTCGTATTGCTTGTACCTTTTATTTCAGTAAGTCAAGTCACTTCATCAATAGATTCTACGTCAATAAAAATAGGTGAGCAAATCACTTATAAAATTCAAGTTGAAACTGATACCGTAAATCGTGTGGTATTCCCTGAAGGGCAAAGTTTTGTGCCTTTAGAGATGATTGAATCTTATAAAATAGATACGACTAAGCAAGACGCTAAATACAAGCTTATTAAAAAATATGGATTAACTCAGTTTGATTCGGGACGTTATGTTATCCCAAAACAAAAAGTATTAATTGCTGGAAAACAATTCCTGACAGATTCGTTGTTAGTTGAGGTTAATACAATTGAAGTCGATACCACCAAGCAAAAGCTTTTTGATATCAAACCCATGTTAGAGGTCGAAAAACCTGCTAGTAACTGGTGGAAATATCTGCTTATTGGATTAGCTATTGTGTCTTTGGCAGGGTTTTTAATTTATTGGTTTGTTTGGCGCAAAAAGCCATTAACAGAAGAAGAGGAAATTGCTTTATTACCTCCTTATGACAGAGCAAAACTAGCACTACAAAAGCTTGATGAAAGCAACTACTTAGAGTTTGATAAATACAAAGAATATTATTCTGAATTGACTTTAGCCATTAGAAAGTATCTTGATGAAAAAGTGTATGATAGAGCTTTAGAAAGTACTACAGACCAATTAATTACAAGGTTAGAAGTATTAAGCGATGGAAACCAAATAGATTTATCAAGAGACGATATTAAAAAATTAGAAGATGTTTTAAAGCGTGCCGATTTAGTAAAGTTTGCAAAATCTGCTCCAGATAAGGAATTAGCCAAAATTGATAGAACGGTAATAGACCAAGAAATTGACGTAGTTAAAGAAGCGCTTCCAGAACCAACAGAAGAAGAAAAGTTACTGGATTTAGAGTATAAAAAACAACAAGAACGTAAGGAATTTAGACAAAAAATATGGGTAACTGTTGCAGCGTTAGTTTTTATGCTAGGCTTGATCTTTGCTGCTTTTAGTTACAGATACGGTTTTAACTACGTAGTAGATACTATTTTACAAAAAGAGACCAAACAATTATTAGAAGGCAATTGGGTAAATAGTGACTATGGTTATCCACCAATAACCATTTCTACTCCTGAGGTTTTAAAAAGAGAGGAAGCACCAGTTCCGGATGAGTTAAAAGACAAAGTAAAAGTGTCTGCATTTGGGTATGAGTTAAAAAATAAACTGACAATAGCAACAGCTTCAACAGTTTTTTCTGGAATGCCAACTGGTGAAAATCAACCATCAACAGAAGATAATTTGTTAAAGGCAATAGAAGGTAATTTAAAAGCAATGGAAGCAGAAGGTGGACGAAATATTATCTCTAACAGAGATAAATTTGTAACACCTAATAATGCAGAAGGTGTCAAAACTTCTGGGACTTTTGAGTTTCCTATAGATGAAGATAAACAGGATTACGTTACTGGTGAATTTGTTATACTAAGCTTTGCTAATAAAGACGTTATGCAACAAATCTTAATCACATGTCTAAAGGACGATATTTATTTAGATCAAGTGGTAGAACGTATTTTAGCATCTGTAGAACTTAATCAAAAAGAGGACTAATGTTAGACGGAATTACATTTTTAAATAAAGAATTTTTCTGGTTGTTACTAGCACTACCATTAGCAATTATTTGGTACGTGTTTAAACACAAGCAACAAACTGCAGAGCTTAAAATTTCAAGTCTAAAAGGTTTTAAAATAACTAACTCTTGGTTGCCTAAACTAAAACACCTTTTATTTGCATTACGATTATTGGCTTTAGCTATATTAATTACAGCACTAGCAAGACCACGTACGTCAGAAACTAACACAAAAACTAAAACTACTAGAGGTATAGATATTGTCATGGCAATAGATGTATCTGCAAGTATGTTGGCTAAAGATTTAAGACCAAACCGTTTAGAAGCTTTAAAAAATGTGGCTACAAAGTTTATTAAAGGAAGACCAAACGACAGAATTGGATTAGTAGAATATGCAGGAGAAAGCTATACCAAAACACCAATAACCAGTGATAAAGCGATTGTTTTAAGTTCGTTAAACGAAATAAGGTACAATACTATTATAGATGGTGGTACAGCTATTGGCATGGGTCTAGCAACTTCTGTAAATAGACTTAAAGACAGCAAAGCTAAAAGCAAGGTTATTATTTTATTAACGGATGGTGTCAATAATTCTGGGGTATTAAATCCAAATATTGCAAGCGAATTAGCAGTAGAGTATGATATAAAAGTTTATACTATTGGGTTAGGTACTAATGGAATGGCTCTAACACCTTATACCATTGATAGAAACGGACAATTTCAATACCAACGAGCTCAAGTTAAAATTGATGAAGATTTACTAAAAAACATCGCAAAAGTGACTGGAGGAAAATACTTTAGAGCGACAAATACGCAAAAACTAGAGCAGATTTATGCCGAAATTAATAAACTAGAAAAAACAGAAATAGACGAAATAAAATACACCACATATCAAGAACATTTTAGACCATTTATTTGGGTTGCAGGAATCTTGTTATTGTTAGAGTTTTTAATAAGAATCACGCTATTTAGAAGTTTCATTTAAAAGTATTTAGAAGAAGAATGTTTCAATTAGAAGAAAAAATATGGTTTTGGACACTACTAGTTATTCCGGTAATTATAGTCTTCTTTTTGTTGCTTCAATTTTGGAAAAAACGCACACAAAAGAAGTTTGCTAATAAAAACCTATTAAAACGTTTAAGTCCTAATCAATCATTATTCAAGTCGGTTTTAAAACTTGTTGTATTATGTCTAGCGTTTGCTAGTTTAGCACTTGCATTGGTCAACCCTAAAGTAGGAACCAAATTAGAAACTATAAAGCGCGAAGGTGTAGATATTGTTTTTGCAGTTGATGTTTCTAAAAGTATGTTGGCAGAAGACATAAAACCTAACAGGTTAGAAAAAGCACAACAGTTAGTATCTAAAATCATTGATAATTTAGGCAGCGACCGTGTTGGTATTATTGCTTACGCAGGAAAAGCGTTTCCGCAGTTACCAATTACTACAGACTATTCTGCAGCAAAAATGTTTCTACAAAACTTAAACACAGACATGTTATCGTCTCAAGGGACTGCCATTAACGAAGCTATTAATTTGGCAAAAACCTATTATGATGATGACGAGCAAACCAATCGTGTACTAGTTATCATTTCAGATGGAGAAGACCATAGTGAAGCTGCTGTTCAAGTCGCAGAGGAAGCTAGTAAAGAAGGTATTAAAATTTTTACCATCGGAGTCGGAGAAACCGCAGGAGGACCAATACCTATTAAAAGAAACGGAGTATTGCTTAACTATAAAAAAGATAAGGACGGAGAAACAGTTATAACAAGATTAGATGAAGACACCTTAAAAGCAATAGCTAATCAGGCTAATGGTGTGTATATTAACGGAACAACAACAGACAAGGTGGTCAACGACATAACTGATATTTTAAACAAATTAGACAAAAAAGAATTTGAAGCAAAGCAAGTTGCCGACTTTAAGTCACAATTTCAATGGTTTTTAGCGCTTGCTATTACATTGTTGTTTTTAGATATATTTTTATTAGAAAGAAAAACTGCATGGCTAAAAAAATTAAATCTATTTAACGAGAATTTATAATACTCTTAACACCTACCATTCCAAGCCTTTAGTATATTTACGAGTTATTCAAATACAAATGAAACACCTACTAGCTTACATATTATTTTTAGTTACTGTAACTACTTTTGCTCAAGATAAAAAAGAAGACAAGCAAAAGTTGCAAGCACAAAGTTACGTTGCAGAAGCTAATGACTTGGCTGTTAACGATGCGTTTGTTGAAGCAGAAATGGAATACCGTAAAGCCTTGTCTTTAAAGCCAACACAAGTAGCTGGTGCCTATAATTTAGGGCATCAATATTTCAAAAAAGGAAATTTTGAAGAAGCACTGTTTAGACATCAACAAGCTGCTAAAAATGCCACTTCTAAAGAAGAAAAATATCGTGCTTTTCACAATATTGGCAACATTCTTATGGAAGAAAAAAAGTGTAAACAAGCAGTAGAAGCTTATAAAACTGCACTTAGAAATAAGCCTTCTGATGATGAAACTAGATATAATTATGCAGTAGCCAAGGAGTGTGCCGATAATCAAAAAGATGACGAGCCACAAGAGGAGGATAATGAAGGCGATAATAATCGAGATAAAGAAGACAACAAAGACGAAAACCAGAAAGAGAATAACGAAAAAGAGCAAGAGGATAAAGGCGAAGACGATAAAAAAGAAGGTGATCAGGATAAAGATAAACAAGGAGAGCCTAAAGATGAAAAAGAAAATGAACAAAAAGAAGGAGACCAAAAAAACGAACAAAAACAACCACAACCAGGACAATTATCGCCTCAACAAATTAAAAACTTGTTAGAAGCCATGAATAATCAAGAACAGAAAGTTCAAGAAAAAATAAATGCCCAAAAAGTTAAAGGGGCTAAATTACAAACAGAAAAAGATTGGTAAAACAGGCATGTAATTATTTCTTTTAAAATTAAATGAAGTTTATAAAACACATATTCATCCTTGCTTTAATAAGCACAACTACATTAGTTGTTGCTCAGGACGAAGATGCTGTACAATTTCAAGCTAAAGTCAGTAAAAAAACCTTAGGACTTAATGAGCGTTTACGTGTAGATTTTCAAATGAATAAAGATGGAGACAATTTTGTGCCTCCAAGCTTTGCAGACTTTATAGTTGTTGGTGGACCAAACCAATCAGTAAGTCATTCGTGGGATGGTAAAAGACGAAATTTTACCAAAATTTACAGTTATTTTTTAGCGCCAAAGCAAATGGGAACTTTCACCATTAACCAAGCTAAAATTGAGATAGATGGTCAGGATTATAAAACGTCTCCAATCACAATAAAAGTTACTAAAGCTAAAGAAAAACCTGCAGATCCTAATGACCCAGATTATATTGTTCAGGAATACATCCATTTAGTTACTGAAGTATCCAAAACTAACCCTTACTTAAATGAGCCAATTAGTGTAGTTTATAAGCTTTACGTCTCACCATTAGCTGGAATTAGTAACTATAGAGAGTTAGAAAGCCCAGTATTTAATGGGTTTTGGAGTCAAAGTATGGATGATAAAAGGATTAAAGCCCAAAATGGAACCTATAAAGGTGAAGATTATAGATATGTTACCCTTAGAAAAACCATATTATATCCTCAAAAAACAGGTAAACTGGTAATAGAGCCACTTAGTTTAGATTTAACGTTAGAAGTGCCAACTAATAGACGCGATATTTTTGGTAATCAAATAAAAACTCAAGCCCACAGAACTGTTACTGCTAGTGCAAGAACTATTAATGTAAAACCATTACCAGAAGAGGGTAAACCCGAAAGTTTTACAGGAGCGGTTGGAGACTTTCAGTTTATTATGGAGACCTCCAAAAACAGTTTGAATGCTACAGAATCGTTACAAGCTAAAATAGAAGTGTCAGGAAAAGGAAATTTAAAACTATTTGAATTGCCAAAACTAAAAACGCCTAGTACTTTAGAGGTTTACGAGCCTGAGCATCAAGAAAATGTCAGAACATCAATGTCTGGAATGCAAGGAAAAATTTCGGATACATATACCATTATTCCGCAGTATAAAGGAAAGTTCCCAATTCCGACAGTCAATTTCTCATATTTTGATTTAAAAACAGAAACTTACAAAGAAATCACTTCAGAAGATATCATCATCAATGTCCTTGAAGGACCAGTTTATGCAGAAGCAGATAATAATTTACCAATAACTAATAATGGTAAACAACCAGTAGTACTAAATGAAAATCAATTTGCTTTTATTAAAACAAATACCAACTTTAAATCTACAACCAAAGATTCTTTTTTAAACTCACCAATATTTTGGACAGGTTTGGTAGGTCCATTGTTAGCTATCCCTTTAGCTTTAGTTTACAGAAGAAAACGTGAAGAACGATTAGCAGATATTAGTGGGAACAGAGTTAGAAGAGCAGATAAATTAGCTAAAAAATATTTAAGCGAAGCTAAAAAAGCGTTGGGTCAAAAAGAAGCCTTTTATATTGCTTTAGAAAAGGCATTGCATAATTATTTAAAAGGTCGATTAAACATTGAAACAACAGATTTAAGTAAGGATAAAATTAGAACACTATTACTTGAAAGACAAGTTGAAAGTACAGTAATTAATGATTTTGAAGCTATACTGGAAAATTCTGACTTGGCAAGATACACACCAATAACTACAGTAACGATGCAGCAGGATTATGACAAAGCAGCAAAAACTATTAACCTAATAGATAAACAAATTAGGTAGTATAATGAAACAGTTTCTATTTATATTTTTTGTTTTTTTAGGAACCTTGACAGCGCAGAACAAAGCTGTTTTTGAGGAAGCTAATATGCTTTATAATGATGGTAATTATATTGAAGCTATAAGTAAATACGAATCTATATTAGAAACCAATCAACACTCTGCAGAACTGTATTATAATTTAGGAAACGCGCACTACAAGCTTAATAATATTGCTCCTAGTATCTATTATTACGAAAAAGCATTACAGCTAAAGCCCAACGATACAGACATATTAAACAATATAGCTTACGCAAAAAAAATGACTGTTGATGCTATTCAAACCGTACCTCAATTGGGACTATCTAAGTTTTTTAACCAACTTACTAATGCCTTAAGTTATGATAATTGGGCAAAGTTAGCTATAGGATTAATAGTTGTTTTTGTCGTGTTATTTCTAGTCTACTTTTTTACTTACAGTACGGTTTATAAACGTTTAACGTTTGTGCTTAGTTTTGTTTTTTTATTTCTAGCAATATCTAGTGTTGGTCTAGCTTTTCAAAAACAAGCTTTAGATAAAAAAAATAATCCAGCAATAGTTTTTGCTCAAGAAACAGAGGTGAAAACTGAGCCTAATTTAGGTAGCACAGATGCTTTTTTATTACATGAAGGCACTAAAGTCCAAGTACTTGACACCATTAATAATTGGAAAAAAATCAAACTGGAAGATGGTAAAACAGGTTGGATATTAAGTGATGACATCAAATTATTGAATACTTTTTAGTTATTCTTTAACACTTACGTATTACTTTAATTTTATATTTGTTAAAACCAACCTGCTAAAATGTATAAAAAACCAATATCTATTTTCTTTACAATATTATTTTTGGGCATTATTACTGCGCCATCAATAATTATTGCTATGGATGATTCTGTAGATATATCTGTTTTTTACAGTCTTAGCGAAGAAGAGGAAGAAATTAAAAATATAAAGTTAATATCTTCTTTTGAAGATTTGGAGTGTGATTTTTCTGAATTTTCAAATTACGATTTATATTTAGGGTATTACTACAAAACGTATCCTAAACCACATCTTAATATCATCTCTCCTCCACCAGAACATTATCTGTAATATTCTCTTAATGGCTATCTTGTAGCCAATTTTCATTCATTTAAATAGCTATTAACAATAAAGTTAATAGAACAAAAATTATTATAATATGTTTAAAACGTTAAAAAATGACTTACCAGCTAGTATAGTTGTATTTTTTGTAGCACTTCCTTTATGTTTAGGGATTTCAGTTGCTTCAGGAGCAGAACCAATTACAGGTTTAATTGCAGGAATAGTTGGAGGTATAATAGTAGGTGCTGCATCTGGCTCTAAAATTGGAGTTAGTGGACCTGCTGCTGGATTAGCAGTAATTGTTGCAACAGCAATTGGAAATTTAGGATACGAGAATTTTCTTGTAGCTGTTGTATTAGCTGGTGTTTTTCAAATAATACTAGGTTTTCTAAAAGCTGGTATTATTGGGTATTATTTCCCGTCTTCGGTTATAAAAGGAATGCTTACTGGAATAGGTGTAGTTATCATCTTAAAAGAAATACCATACTTTTTTGGTTTAGATAAAAATCCGGAGGGTGATTTTGCTTTTTTACAGGTAGATGGCGAGAATACATTTACTGAATTATTAAAAGCAATTAATGCGTTAATAAGCGGTAATTTTGATAAAGGAGCAACTATAATAGCTTTCATCGCTATGGGAATACTTCTTTTGTGGTCGAATGTATTAAGCAAAAAAGGAAAAATATTTAACCTTATACAAGGTCCTTTAGTAGCTGTAATTGTAGGTATAATTTTCTATTTTATTACAAAGGATAGTAGTTTATCACTTAGCGCTGAACATTTAGTATCTGTTCCAGTTCCAGAAAGTTTAGCAGGAATTAAAGATTTACTAACCTTTCCTAATTTTTCTGCTATTACAAATCCAAAAGTATTAATAACTGCGTTTACAATTGGTTTAGTTGCTTCTCTGGAAACATTATTATGTGTAGAGGCTACAGATAAATTAGATCCTGATAAAAACGTAACACCTACCAATAGAGAATTGTTTGCTCAAGGGTCTGGAAATATAGTCTCTGGAATGATAGGAGGATTACCTGTTACTCAAGTAATTGTACGTAGTTCTGCAAATATCCAATCTGGTGGAAAAAGCAAAGCGTCTGCTGTAATCCATGGATTTTTATTATTAATATCTGTAGTTACAATACCAACTATATTAAATTTAATTCCACTTTCTGTTTTAGCAGCAATTTTATTTATAGTAGGTTATAAATTAGCAAAGCCTTCTACATTTAAAGCAATGTATGATGGTGGATGGAAACAATTCGTACCATTTATAGTTACTGTATTAGGTATTGTATTTATCGATTTACTTTGGGGAATTGGATTAGGATTAGTAGTAGGTATATTTATCGTACTTTTTAAGAGTTTTGAAAATTCTCATTTCTTACATAAAGAAGGTGAAGACGTTGATGATGGTAAAATTAAAATGACTTTAGCAGAAGAGGTAACGTTCTTTAACAAAGGTGCAATTCTTAAGGAATTAGATAAACTTCCAGAAAACACATATTTAGAGTTAGATGTAAGAAAAACAAGATATTTAGATAGTGATATTATAGAAATCTTAGAAGATTTTGCTTACAAAGCAAGAGAACGAAATATTGATATTAAATTAATTTCAGAAAGAGGAATTGTAGAAAATCCAGATAGCTTTATCGAATTTTTTAAACTAAGACCAAAAATATCTAATAACTAAGCGGTTACAATAGAAATCACTCTACAGATCAATTAAATATCATAACATTTGTAAATTTTTAGAAACAAGTATTAAAAACCAACTAAATACCTATGAAAAACTTGTTTAGCAACTTAAAAGGCGATTTATTAGGAGGTGTAACAGCAGGAATCGTTGCATTACCTTTGGCGCTTGCGTTTGGTGTATCTTCTGGATTAGGACCAAGTGCAGGTTTATATGGTGCTATATTTATTGCTTTTTTCGCCTCGCTTTTTGGCGGAACAAACACGCAAATATCAGGACCAACTGCTCCCATGACTGCTGTAAGTATGGTGGTTATTGCGACTATTATTGCTGCAAACGATGGTAATTTAGAGCAAGCCTTACCAACCATTCTTGTTATATTTCTTTTAGCAGGACTGATGCAAATAGGATTAGGTCTGTTAGGATTTGGTAAGTATATACGTTACATACCATATCCAGTGGTATCTGGTTTTATGACAGCAATAGGTGTTATCATTTTGGTGACTCAACTTTTACCATCAATGGGTTATTATGCTAAAGAAGATGCGTCTTATGTAGAAACGTTTAAACCTCAAGCTGAAGAAATTATTCTACAAAACATTCTTAAAGACGAAGCAGGAGAAGGTATTTTGGTTTTACAAGATTTTAAAGAAACGATTAGTCGTGCAAATCAAATTACAGATGCAGACATTTTAAAAGAAGCCAAAACATTAGCTGGTAAAGAATCTTCGGGTGTTTTAGGCACATTTAAAGTACTATCAAAAGCAGTTAAGAATATTAATTACCTCGAACTTTTACTAGCACTTGGCACCATTTTAATTATTTACGGTTTTAAGAGAATTACAACTGCAATTCCAAGTACATTAGTGGCTTTGGTAATTATGACAAGCGTTGCATTAATTTTCAACCTTAACTACATTCCTATTGAAGAGATACCTACAGGTATTCCTAAGCCAAACTTAGAGATGTTTACACAGTTTAGTTTTAGCAATGTAAAACCATTTATTTTCACAGCCTTTACTTTGGCATTGTTAGGTGCAATAGATTCTTTGTTAACCTCTGTGGTTGCAGATAACATGACAAAAACTAAACATAAGCCTAATAAAGAATTAATAGGTCAAGGAATAGGGAATAGTATCGCCTCAGTTTTTGGAGGTATTCCAGGTGCTGGAGCAACGATACGTACAGTTGTAAATATTAAATCTGGAGGTAAAACAAAACTATCTGGTATGATAGCAGCTGTAATGCTTCTAATAATATTATTAGGTTTAGGTGGTATAGCTTCAAAAATACCTGCTGCAGTACTTGCTGGTGTTTTAATTACAGTTGGTATAGGCGTTATGGATTATAAGGGACTAAAAGCTATTCCTAGTTTACCTAAAGATGTAAAAATTGGACCATTAAAACTAAGTTCAGAAGTTATAATCATGTTGGTAGTATTAGTACTTTCAACATTTTGGGATTTGGTGTATGCTGTAGGGATAGGTTTAGTAATAGCATCTCTAATATTTATGAAAAAGATTGGAGATTTAACGACTAAAAGCTCTGATGTTTCACCTCTTAAAGAAAAAGCTTGGGAAGATGAAGCAGGTTTTCCTAAAAACCTAACTCAAGAAGTATTTATAAAACACATTAATGGACCTTTGTTTTTTGGTTCCACTAGTAACTTCCAGCAACTAGCTAAGCAAATACCAGATACTGCTTCTACAGTAATTGTTAGGATGGATAGAATGCCATATATTGACCAGTCTGGATTATTTGTTTTAGAAGATATTATCATTGACTTAGAAGCTAATGGTATTCAAGTACTTTTTGTGGGTGTCCAAGAACAACCTAAATATATGATGGAACGTATTGACATTATTCCAGATTTAGTATCTAAGGAGCATATTTTTAACACCTTTTCTGAATGTTTAGATTGGGTAAAAAGTAACATTAAAGACAAATATTAAACACAACTATTTATTAATAAAAAATAAAAAATGAAAAATTTAGCAATAACAAAACAAGTACAAGACGGATTAACGCCAGATAGCGTTTTAGCAGATTTATTAGAAGGAAATAACCGTTTTGTAAATGGAAAATTAGAAGGTGCAGACAATGCAGCATTAGTACAGCAAACTACAGGAGGTCAGTTTCCTAAAGCTGTTGTACTATCTTGTATAGATTCTCGTGTACCAGTAGAAACAGTTTTAGACCAAGCAATAGGTGATATCTTTGTTGCTAGAGTTGCAGGTAATTTTGAAAATGCAGACATTTTAGGAAGCTTAGAATACTCTTGTAAAGTAGCTGGAAGTAAATTAGTATTAGTTATGGGTCACGAAGCTTGTGGAGCAGTAAAAGCTGCTTGTGATGGTGTAGAACTAGGAAACATTACACATTTACTAAGCAACATTTTACCAGCGGTTCATCAAAGTGCAGAAGAAGTAGATGGAGAAGCAAATTCTTCAAATAAAGCATTTGTTGCAAAAACAGTAGAGAATAATGTCAAATTAACAATGGATCGTATTCGTGAAAAAAGTCCAATTCTAAAAGAAATGGAAGACGCTGGCGACATTAAAATCGTAGGTGGTGTTTACAGTTTACACACTGGTAAAGTAGAAATGTTATAAAACTTTTGATACAATAAAATCTAACCTGTAAGATCTAAATCTTGCAGGTTTTTTTATGCTTCAGATTCATTAGTATCTTCAGGTGCATCAATAGGATTGTTTTCCTCGCTGGCAGCCTTTATAATATCAGGAAATACCATTGGAGCAAGAGATTTTACAGGTTTATATAAAATAGACTCTTTGACATGTTCTTCATCTACAAATGAGATGGTACTATTCATTTTATCAAAAACAATCAATAAAACACTTAAAATCAACCCTACTTTTAAGGCACCAAAAACTGCTCCTAAAAGCTTATTTAAGATTCCTAAAGAAGCAAAATCCGCTAACTTTGTAAGTGCTTTTCCAGCTAAACTAATAGCTAGAATAATAATAACAAACGTTATGGCAAATGCAGTAATATTTATTGTTTTTTCGTCCCATGACGTTTTATCCATCAAAAAATTAGAAGCAAAATAACTAAAATGGATGGCACCATAAACTCCAGCTACCAATGCAACAATAGAAGCTAATTCTACAAAAAGTCCTTTAAATAATCCGCGTACCAATCCAAATAAAAGCAAAGCACCTAAAACAATATCAATAACAGCCATAATATTAGATTTTAGACAAATATAAATTAACTTTGCGACTTTCAAACTTTATACTTTTAACCTGATACATGTCAAGAGACGAACAATTAAAACAACGCTGGGAATTAGTGGTTACAAAACTATCTAACCAGTTTGCAGATGGAGATATCCTAGATTTAGATGCTATAATATATTTAATTGGTGTGCAAGAGCTAGGTCAGTTAGAGCGTAAGTTTAAAAAAGACCACAAATTAGACTTAATGCATATTGCCATATGTAAACTATTATCGCCTTATGGATATTATGAGTTTGATTTTGTGGATGAAGA
Organism: Olleya sp. YS; assembly: GCF_029760915.1. Lineage (NCBI taxonomy): Bacteria > Pseudomonadati > Bacteroidota > Flavobacteriia > Flavobacteriales > Flavobacteriaceae > Olleya > Olleya sp. YS. Next base: position 1,294,390 of record NZ_CP121685.1, read on the forward strand.
TGGTTGGCCACATTACAAAGTAAAAGAAGCATTACCACATTTAAAAGCAGGAGAGCAAAGTATATTAATGAAAGAAGCTATTGTTAACTATTTTATAGAAACCGAGTATATAGAGTAGAAATTATTAAATTTGCCAATCATTACAAGATTTATGATAGACAAGATTAAAGAACTTATTGCAGAAGCTGAAGCTTTTAAAGCACAAACTAAAGATGAGGTAGAAGCATTTCGTATAAAATACTTAGGTAAAAAAGGATTGCTAAACGAGTATTTTGCTGAGTTTAAAAATGTAGCAAACGATCAAAAAAAAGAATTTGGTCAAGCTATTAATACACTAAAAAACACTGCTCAAGATAAAGTAAATGCGCTTAAAGCAGAATTGGATAGTGCTACAGACAACTCGACATCTAATTTAGATTTATCGCGTCCAGGAGAGCCTATTACTATTGGTTCTCGTCATCCTATATCTATAGTGAAAAACCAAATTATAAACATTTTTTCCAATATTGGATTTAATGTTAGTGAAGGTCCAGAGATTGAAGACGATTGGCACAACTTTACAGCATTAAATTTACCTGAATACCATCCAGCAAGAGATATGCAGGATACGTTTTTTATACAAACTAATCCTGATATTTTACTACGTACACACACCAGTTCTGTGCAAGTGCGATATATGGAAAATAATCCACCTCCAATTCGTACCATATCACCAGGTCGTGTGTATAGAAACGAAGCGATATCTGCTCGATCACATTGTTTTTTCCATCAAGTAGAAGGATTATATATTGATAAAGACGTCAGTTTTGCAGATTTAAAACAAACGCTACAATACTTTACAACCGAGTTATTTGGAAAAGCAAAAATTAGATTACGTCCATCATACTTCCCATTTACAGAGCCAAGTGCTGAGGTAGATGTATATTGGGGCTTAGAGACCGAAACTGATTATAAAATCACCAAAGGTACTGGTTGGTTAGAAATTGGTGGTTGTGGTATGGTAGATCCTAATGTATTAACTAATTGTGGAATTGATGCAGAAGCCTATTCTGGTTTTGCATTTGGAGTTGGTATTGACCGTATAGCCATGTTGTTACATCAAATTAGCGACATTAGATTACTAAGCGAGAATGATGTTAGGTTTTTGAAGCAATTTAAAAGTGCATTATAAATAGTTTTACTATACTCTAAATAAGAATATTAAAAGCTCAACTAAAATTTTAGTTGAGCTTTTTTTTACCTGTTTTTGTTTACAGGTATTTATACTCTGGTTTTAACATATTGATATTCAGATATTTGTAACGTAATCAAACTGTAATTCGATTGACTAGCTAGTTGTTTTTGATTATAAAGGCGGTTTCTGAAAAGCCTATTATAATAGAGTAAGATGACATCAAAAAAACTAAATAATTATGTCTACTTTTAAAGTAAATATCCCAGCAGGTCCATTATGGAGCAATGCAGATGCAGAAGAGAAAGCACCTAAGATAGCAGCTGCTCACCAAGGAAAATGGACAGGACAATGGAATACTGTTATTGAGTCTCAAATGAGTGTTATTGAAGTTGAATTAAACGTCAAAAACTCAGGTCCAAACGAATTTAAAACGCTTGTATTAGCAGGTCCTATTTGGAACAATGAAGCCGCACAACAATTAGGACCTGTAATTGCAGCGTCTTATGGTGCTGAGTTTACAGGTAATTGGAATACGATTACAGAAGGAGTAATGAGTGTAATCGAAATTAAATTCAAGTATTAAAACGCTATTATTTTAGTATTCTTTAAATCGATTTTACATCTTACTAAAAACAAGGTGTAAAATCGCTTTTTTCTATAGTATTAATCAATATTTTTGCATTGTTTCTAATAAAAAATTTTTAATTAATATGAAAAAAGACATCCACATCCCAAAAGTCGAAAACGTCTATATAGCAGTTGTTAACGAGTATAATGACATTTATAAGACCCAAGATTGGAATGCCTACATTATAAATGATAAAGAGGTTGATTTAGACACCATATTAATTGTTACTAGTGGTTATTCTGAAGATAAAATGACTTCCATATTCAGAAAAAAACTAGATAAATTACCAAAAAAAAGCTATGCTAAGATAGAGTTGATGCAAGAAGACTTATTTGCTATAAACAACCAGTTTAAAGTGACTTTTTTTGAAGATAATACGATGTTTGATAAAACCTATACGTTTAGAAAAAACACCATAAATTTAAAAGCGTTACAACCCATACCTTTAATGGAGGCTCGTGGTGTGTTGGTAAAATAGCTTCTAGCCTTTAACAGTTTGCTAATAGCCAAAAGCAAATAGTAAACAGCTAATTCTAATCCAACTTTTCCGTCAGTTTTTTAAATACTTTTTTAGCATCTTTACCTTCATATAAAACTGCATAAACTGCATCTATAATAGGTGTACGTGTTTTCTTTTTGTTTTTTTCGTTTAATAGATGTGCAGATTTTGTAGCATAATACCCTTCTGCAACCATACTCATTTCCATTTGGGCAGATTTTACCGTGTAACCTTTACCTATCATATTTCCAAACATGCGGTTTCTAGAAAACGTTGAATAGCCAGTTACCAGTAAATCTCCTAAGTAAGCCGAGTTGTTAATGTTACGTTTCATTTTATGCATTTTTTTAATAAAACGTTTCATTTCTCGTATGGCATTACTCATAAGCACGCTTTGGAAGTTATCTCCATAACCCAATCCATGTGCAATTCCTGCAGCAATAGCATAAATATTTTTTAGCATTACAGCGTATTCGGTACCAATAATATCGTCACTAATTTTAGTTTTGATATAATCGCTAGATAACACATCTGCAATAGCTTGTGCTTTGTTTTGGTCTGCACATGATATAGTAAGGTAAGATAAGCGCTCTAATGCTACCTCTTCTGCATGACAAGGACCAGCTATTACGCCAATATTCTCAAAAGGAATGTTGTAATTATCATGAAAATGCTCACCTAACAGTAAACCAGATTCTGGTAATATACCTTTTACTGCAGAAACCACAGTTTTACTGGTAATATCTATTGACAACTTTTCTAATTCTGAATTTATAAAAGCAGACGGAATAGCAAATATTAACACATCTGCATAAGTTGCCATCTCGTTTATGTCGTTAGTTAGCTTTAATTGTTCTAAATGAAACTCGACAGAGCTTAAATAACTAGGGTTATGTTGCTCTTTAAGTAAATGTTCTTTAGTATATACACTACGCATATACCATCCAACTTCGTTTAGGTTTTCACACAGCATTTTTACAATTGCAGTAGCCCAACTTCCAGATCCAAAAACAGCGTATTTTAATTGTTGACTCATATAAGGGATTAAATTCTATATCAAAAATACATAAAAATTAATTCTTTAAATAGCCTTGATAATCAACTGTTTAGCATTTTTGGCACGCCTTTTGAAAATGGTGTAGTATCAATCCTTAAAACGACAGATTATGAAGACGATAAAATTACTTTCGACATTTGCTTTAATAGCAACATTATTTACTTCTTGTTATACAGAAGTAGTAGTAGACAATAATGGATTTGATTCTACACCAGTAAGTATCAATCAATTGTTAAATAGCCATGAATTATGGTACGTAGCAGTAGAAGAAACTATTGGATTTGGCGAGTCCCCTTTTTTACAAATAGCTTTTACCGTATCGTTTAGAAACGGAACCCTTTACGCTAATAACAACTTAGTTGGTATTGGTAGTCAAGGTAACGGATTTGGTATACCAATTGGTTATTATAATGCTTATGATATGATTTTGGATATCGACCATGATATTGATGGATACGATAGTTTTGATGTCTATCAAATAGATAATAATACTATAGAATTGTACAATCCTTTTAATGATACCTCGTATTTTTTACATGGATACCAACGTAATAACTTTGATTACGACTTTGTATTCTATGATAACATCCAATACTTTTTACAAGAGTATGAAGCTTGGGAAAAAACATACACCAGTAACTTTGGAGCTTTAAATGAGTTTGATAACGAAAACTACTTACAGTTTTTATCTGGCGGAAATGATAATACGTTTAGAAGCAGCCAAGATCCAAACGGTGTTAATTCAAACAATTTATATTGGGATTATACAGGGTTATACAATGTTGGAAACGTTAACGGTAACATGTATTTAAAAACACTAGTCTTAGATTATGATTATTTTGATAATGAGTTATTTGAATTAAGTGTTATAAACGACCAACGTGTCGAGTTGTATCACCCAAGTTCTGGAACAGTTTACGAGTTTACAGGTAGAGGATACATTGAGTATTTAAAAGTTGGAACGGAAATAAACAAATCAAAATCTTCTGGACTTAAAAAGCGTGTACAACACACTACAAAAAAAGAAAACACTAGAGAGAATACTAGAAAAAATACAAAATCATAAATACAAATTGAATTAGTTAGTTAGTTTGTAAAAACCGTTTAAGGCTTAAGCTTTAAGCGGTTTTTTAATTCCCTTTAAGTATAAAAACAATCCACATCAGTTCGAATATTTTGCGAAGTATAGCGAAATGTATCGAGAACTATTTTTAATGATTGATTTGCATTTCCCCAAGAGTTGTTAACATAAGTTGCAGTTGGACAACTAATTTTCTAACTTTAGGACAATTATATAACACTTAAAAATAACAATTACAATTATGGGATTATTTTCATTTATTAAAAACGCAGGTGCTAAAGTATTTGGGATTGGTAAAACAGATAAAGAGGAAGCAGCAGAAGCAGCTGCAGCAGAAGTAAAAATGGAAGCTTTAGCTGCTAGAAAACTGGAAGAAACAGCAAGAGATTTAGATTTACATGTCGAAGGATTAAGTATATTTATAGACGATGATGCAGCAACCATTTCTGGTCAAGCAGCAGACCAAGCCACTAGAGAAAAACTAGTTTTATTAGTAGGTAATAGTGATGGTATTGCAACAGTAGATGACCAAATGACGGTTGCAGAAGCAGCAGAAGTTATACCAGAAGCGCAATTTCATACTGTAGTTAGTGGTGATACATTAGGTAAAATAGCAAAGCACTATTATGGTAATGCTATGAAATATCCAGAAATTTTTGAAGCGAATAAACCTATGCTAACAGATCCAGATAAAATTTATCCAGGACAGGTATTACGTATTCCGACTTTAGACTAAACTAATTATATTTTAAATTGAAAAAACACCAACTGTGAGGTTGGTGTTTTTTTGTTATTTAAATTTCGTTTAACGGTCTCGTGTATGAGCTGTAGCGGATTTTATTCGACTACTTTTCAGATAGCAATATACTTTATTTAAGCGAAAAACAGTTCGAGTTTACACTTAAACCGCTATTGCTTATACACGTTGTTGTACGCTGGCTTTTAATCTTTCGATTTTTCGAGGATACTGTCAACTAATGATTCGAATTTCACTAATAACTTTTCATAGCTTCCAGTAGTCATTGGAACAGAATTATAGAATTCAAAAGTTTTTTGTTGCAGAATTGCCATTTCGTTGTCTTCATTAATAGCATTCCAAAAAATATTCCCATTCAAGTCCCAATACTTTGTTTCTTTTTCTGTTGTTGGTTCTTTTGGTAAAAGCATAAATGATTTGAATTGCGTCGTTTTCTCGTCTAATGGACAAAATGTAACAGCCATAATATGGTCTGGTTCAATTAAGATTATTGTATTGGGGAAAATATGAATCAGAATATTTGCGCCTTGTCTTAAATTCCATTCCGAAGTTGGCTTACTTTGAAATTCTTTCATTATTCTTTTCGGAAAGATGATACTATGGTGTAATTCGTTTTCGGTATTTACACTTAAATTATCCAAAAAGTATGGCCCAATTGTATTAGCGTGTGCAATCTTAAAATGATATCCTTCTAGCGCGCCATCAACGATAAGTTTCCAATTGCAATTAAGAATTTCAGATTTATGAAAATATGGATAGAGTTCTCCAAATTCAAAACCTTTTGTCAATTCATTAATCTCTGTCAACCATTTATCTATATCAATACTACCTTTTAATTCTGAATTGGGTAAGACAAATACCATTCCAAATCGTACCCAACAATCCAACTCGATTAGACTATGTGTAGTTTCTGAAACGTCATTAAATCCTTGTGGATGAAAAACGCCCTTAAGACAACCAGCTGTATCGTAAGACCAAGCGTGATAAGGACAAACAATGTTGCGTTTTATATGGCCTTTTTGTTCTTCCAACAGTTTTACGCCACGATGCCTACACATATTTATAAAGGCTCTTACAATTCCATCTTTCCCTTTGATTACAATAATAGGAATACCTGAATCCTCGTGTAAAAAATAATCGCCTTCCTTCTTTAAATCACCAACTGCACCTGTAATAATTGGATGATTTTGAAAGATTTGTTTTTGTTCCTTCTTAAATCGTTTATTCGAATGATAACGTGAAGTTTCTATGCTATGTGTAATACCGTCAGCATCAGTTTTATTTTTCTGTTTTTCAAGATTTTCGAAAACTGTTTTAATTGTGGCTATTTGTCTTTCTTGATTCATAAATTATTCTAAATGTTTAGATTAGAAAAATATTATGAATAATTGATTTTGCTCTTGACAAATATCAAGAATTTGACTTGCTTCTAATTCTGCTTAAAGTTTCAGCACTCATTCCAAGCATTGAAGCAATATATTGAAGCGGGATTTGATTAAAAATTTCTCTGTCTGATTCAAACAAGTATTTGTATCGTTGTTCTGTTGACATCGAGATTAAGGCATAAATACGATTTTCTAAAGCCGACATTAACTTAATAAGAAATAAATTCTCATAGGTTGCCCATTCTGGTACTTCGGCTTTGAGTTTCGAGTAACCTTCGGAAGTAATAGAGTATACATTCGTACTACAAAGGGCTTGAATATTCCATTTTGCAGGTTGGTTTAAATAGAAACTACCAACATCAGTTATGAGTTGGTTTTTTCCAAAAATCCAATGTGTTATTTCTTTATCTTCTGACAAGCTATAAAATCTTAAATAACCATTTGAAATTATTGAAATTCGGTTACATTGTTTTGAAAATTTGCACAAATAATCATTTTTTGTAATCTGCTCTTTTATAAAGTACTTCTCAACTTTTGAAATAAGTCGTTCAGGTAGGTTTAAAGATTCAAATAAAAAAGTTGAAAGTAAGTTCATTTGCAGGTTTTTCAGCTTGCGTACAATGTCTCTGATAAAAAATCGTTTCAATGTTTTTTATCAATCGTTAAACGAAGTTAGTTGAAAAAAATGAAAATGTCAAGCTAGTTACCTTTCTCTTCCGTTTTAATTAATGTTCCATTTTCATCATAAAAGGTCCAAGTACCAGCTTCTTTTCCGTTAATGTACATGCCTTTTTCTCTTATAATTTTTTGATCTAAAGAATATTGTAGATAGTAGGTTTTCTTGCTATTTTTTAACTCATTAAACACTCTATAAGAGTTGTCATGTTTAAAGGCTTTTTTTGTAATTAAAGACGAATCTGTTTTAATTCGCTCTTCATGCAAATAACTAATCCAAGAAGCAACATTACTGTCTCTATTAGCATAATAACCGTTAGGTAAATTAATAATGTTACAAAGACTAGGGTCTTTTTTAATTAAATCTTTAAAGGTGTATCTTTTAAACGCTCTGGATTTTGCATCACTAAACAAGGTCCACTTGCCATCAAAAGCATGTTGCACTTCTGTAATTGGAGTACTAAATGTCGCATCTGTAAAGGTGAGCATATCTGTGTTTAATTGTGTATTGGTTAGACCTTCAATACATTTAGAATTGGACGTAGTGTGTGTTAATTCAAAAGTGGTATTGGTTGAAGTATCAGGACTATTGTCCTGTTTATTGTAAACGTTCCATGTCACTAATTTTGGATCAAACCTATAGTCTAATTGAATAAATGTTATGGCATTGGTTTCAACTTTTGACACTAATAATGGTGCAGACGTCACACCTTTTAAAAATATATTACCAAATAAGTTAACGATAATAAAGTCTGAGGTCCATGTGCTGCTACTATATTCTTTAGTGTAAGTGATAGTACCATTTGTTGATGGATTATATAGTAATTTGTCACTTAATGTAGTAGTCGTGTCATCAACTTCATAAAAGGTATTGCTAATAAGCTTGTTTTTAAATATGTCTTTATTTACAGCTAAAGATTGCTCTATTGCTTTAAAAGGCATAAAGGCGTCGTTAACAGCAATTTTAAAGGACTTAGTAGACCTATTATAAGTTATAGGGAATGACTTATCTTTTAACATCAAGCGTATTCCCTCATTGGAAGCCTTGATAGTTAAAGTGTCTATCTTACTTGATAACTGTATGTTTCCAGTCTCCATATTAATTTGTTCAAAAAAACGTAACAAGTACATCTTGTCTTTTTTTACCAAAGCAAATTGTTGGATTTTATCACGTAACGTTTCTCCTGAAGCATTTTCAATACCATAACCTTTCCAAAAACTGTTATCTTGTAACTGTCCAAAAATTAAACACGGAAACAATATAAATAGGTAAAGTGTTTTTTTCATAAGTTTATCCTATCTGTAAAAGTTCATCTCATCCAAATACGACCATACATGTTCTGGTAACAAAGGTTTTATGTTTTTACCTGCTTTAATACTATTGCGGATTAAGGTTGAGGAAATCTCCATTATTGGCGCATCAACATGGTGTATATTGGGATGATTATCAAATTGGGTTTCTAAAGTACCTTCACTAATTCTTGGATATACATAAATGTGATGGTTACTTAAAATAACCTGGTAATTTTTCCATTTATGGAAGCTTTTTAGATTGTCTTCTCCCATAATAAGTGAAAACTCTTTGTTTGGATATTTTTCGGTTAAATGGGCTAAAGTATTAACAGTATAATTAGGTTGCGGTAAGTTAAACTCGATATCACTTTCTTTAAGCGTATCGTAGTCTTTGGTTGCTAAATACACCATTTCTAAGCGTTGGTGATTATCTAAAAGCGAGCTTTTCTTTTTAAATGGATTATGAGGTGTTACTACAAACCAGATTTGATCTAAATCGCTATTTTCAACCAATTGGTTGGCGATTATTAAATGCCCAACGTGTATTGGGTTAAAAGATCCAAAGTATAAGCCTATTTTCATTACCATCTAAATCTTCCCAAAGGGAAGACTTTTTTTAGTTTTAGTTTTTGTTGCACTTCGACTGCGCTCAGTGTGACAATGCAACTATTTTTTTATAAAATCTCCAACAATCGTTTCTGCTTCTATTAAAGCTTTTTCTAAATTATCGTTTTCTATAATCACATCAAATAATGGTGCTGTTGCTAACTCTGCACTAGCTTTAGCAATACGCATGTTTATTTTGTCGTTACTCTCGGTTTGACGTTTTTTAAGTCTTATTTTAAGCTCGTCAATACTTGGTGGTTTTACAAAAACTGCCAAGGTTTGTTCAGGAAATTTTCGTTTAATACGTAAGCCACCAGACACATCAATATCAAAAATAACGTTTTTACCAAGTGCCCAAAGTCGTTCGACTTCTGTTTTTAAAGTGCCATAAAAATTATCTCTATATACTTCTTCCCACTCTAAAAAGGCATCGTCTTTTATGTTTTGCTTAAATTGTTTCGCTGTTAAAAAATAATAGTCTTTAGCATCTTCTTCGGTTCCGCGTTTTTCTCTAGATGTTGCAGAGATGGAAAAAGCTAAGTTTAGTTGTTCTTGCTTTAATAAATGCCTTACAATGGTTGTTTTTCCAGAACCTGATGGAGCAGAGAATACAATGAGTTTGCCTTGTTTGGTGTTTTCGTTCATTCTTTAAAATATCTTAAGCAGATACTGCTAACTGCTACTGAATACTGCTTACTTTTTACAGTACATTCAATAATTGTTCCTTAATTTTTTCTAACTCGTCTTTCATCTGTACCACCAATTGTTGCATTGGTGCATAATTACTTTTAGAGCCAATAGTATTGATTTCTCGACCAATTTCTTGAGCGATAAACCCTAATTTTTTCCCGTTAGAATCTTTACTATTAATACTTTCAGTAAAATAGTTTAAATGATTGTCTAAGCGGACTTTTTCTTCGGTTATATCAAACTTTTCTATGTAATAGACTAGTTCTTGCTCAAAACGGTTTTCGTCATACTTTTCTCTAAGCTCTTCTACGCCTTTACGTAAGCGTTCTCTTACTCCTTCAATTCGCTCTGGATCCATAGCAATAACTTGTTCTAACAGCGCTGCAATATTTTTAATACGGTCGTTAAAATCTTGTTCTAAGACTTTACCTTCATTTAACCTATAGTCTGTCAAGCTATTTAATGCAGATTTTATTTCAGATTCAATCTGTTCCCATTCTTGGTTGTCAATTTCTTCTCTAACCGTATTTAACGCATCAGGAAAACGGACTGCCATTTTTAATAATTCTTGATCGTCACTGGTGTTAAGAAGGTCTCGTAATTGATGCATATATTGCTTAACTACAGGTGCATTTAATTGTGTTGAGGTATCATCTGCAGTAGTTTCTACAAAGATGGAAAAATCTACTTTCCCTCTAACTAATCGGTTAGCAATTAGTTTACGTAGATCTAACTCTTTTTCTCGGTAAATTGAAGGCATTCGTGCATTCAAATCTAGGTTTTTGCTGTTAAGTGACTTTAACTCTATTGTTATTTTTTTTGTTGGCAATTGTAATACAGATTTGCCATAACCTGTCATTGAATAAATCATATACACACTAATTGATTGCTACAAAGGTAAGTAAAATGTTAACGCTTAAGAAATAGAATATTTATTATGCATGCAGAGTAAATAATTGTAATTTTGAAGAAATTAAAGCTTAAAAAAATGTACAAAAAAGATTTTGAAATTAGATGGAGTGATATTGATGCTAACAGACATTTAGCTAACTCGGCTTACATCAATTTTATGTCACATACTAGAACAGCTTTTTTGCAAGATCATGGATTTTCTTTAATGACTTTAGGAAAAGCAGGTATTGGTCCTGTCGTATTTCATGAACATGTACATTATTTTAAAGAAGCTTTTTTAGGTCAACCCATAACTGTTAGTTTAGAAGTGTCTGGTTTAAGTGAAGACGGAATGTTTTTTAGGTTTGACCATAATTTTTACGATAGCAAAGGTCATAATTTAGCGTTTTGCGAAATTTCTGGAGCTTGGATAAACCTAAATACTAGAAAACTTACTGGATTGAATGATTCTTTGCTAGAACTAGCAAATCAATTTCCAAGAACTAAAGACTTTAAAACCTTAACCAAGCAAGATATGCGTATTCATGGTCGTATGCCTAAGCATGTAACACTTTAGGCTTTTTAGTTACTAAATACACACCAAAAAAGATTAAGGACGATGCTATTAACTTAACAGAAGTTACTGCATCACTACCAACAATGACCGCATAAATACCAGCAATTAAAGGCTGTAAATAAATAAATACAGTTACTGTAGACGCTTTTAAGTGTCTTAAAGCTAAAGGGTTTAATAGGTAGGTACCAAAGGTTGCGCCAACAACAACAAATACTACCGAAAACCAAATGTATGGTGTAAAGGAAGCGATGTTAATTGCTATGATCTGATTATAACCAAACGGTAACACTAAGAAAAAGCCAAATAAAAACAACCATCTAATGAAGGTAAATGGATGATATTTGTAGGTGAGTTTTTTGACAATTATTATGTAAATACTATAAGAAATAGCATTAAGTAAAATCATGATGTTGCCTAAAAACACATTATCTGCTGGACTTGCAGATCTACCATAAACAGTTAAGATTGTTGCACCAGCAAAACCAAAAATAACACCTAGCACCTTAAGTCTTGTAATTTTTTCTCCTAGATAAAAAGATGATAGTATTAATACGATAATAGGACTAATAATCATTATTACAGAAGCATGAATAGGTGTAGTCAATTCCAAGCCTTTAAAAAACAGTAACATATTTGTTGCAACTCCAAAAACAGCAGCATAAAAAAGTGTTAGAAAATCTTTTTTCTCAATCTTTTCTTTTGGACCTAAAAAACTAAACATCCAAAACAATGCTACAGCTGCGCCAACTCTGATTACTATAAAACCAAATGGTTTTATAAAGCCACCAACCATAACGTCCTTTGCAAAAGTATAATTTAGACCATAAAGTACTTGCACCATTAAAGCAGCAAGTAAAGCCCAATATCTAGTTTTCATGAAGCACAGTTTTTGCAGATTCAATGGTTTTTTTAGCACTTCCAATAAATATAGCATCGTCTATTACAATTACTGGTCTGCTTAAAAAGGTGTAATGATCTAATAGATAATGTTTGTAATCTTTTTCGGTTAGGGTTTGGTCTTTTAGACCCATGTCTTTGTAGAGTTTTGCACGTCTACTAAATAAGGCTTCGTAGCTACCTGCTAATGCTTTTAACGCTTCAATTTGTTTGGCAGTTAATGGATTAGTTTTAATGTCCTGTAGCTCGAAATCTGAAGGAAGATTAAGATCATTTAATATTCTACTACAGGTATTACACGTTTTTAGGTAGTATACTTTTTTCATGGTATCTAAAATTTAGGCAAAGGTCGTTTTTTTTAACAAAAAAGTATTCTCTTTTTAATTAAAACTAGTCTTCATCAGGCGAAGTTTCCGCGAAAGCGTTATGTTTAATTGGAAAATTACACGAACGAGCGATAAAACACATTTTGTTTGCTTCATGATGTAATTGATTGGCTTTGTGTATCATGCTAGCATCCTTTACAATCACTTTAGGATATAAGGTTACACTTGTAAATTGCCCACTGCCATCTTGGTTTTCTTGCATGACTCCTTTGGCTTGATCTGTATATTTGGTGATAATTATTTGGTGTGTCGCGCAGAGATGTAAATACCAAAGCATGTGGCAAGAGGCAATGGAAGATAGTAAAAGTTCTTCTGGATTATAACGAGTTTTGTTTCCTAAAAAAGCAGGGTCAGAACTTGCTAAAATTGGATTGTCTTTATTAGAAATTGTTATTGTATGATTACGATTATAGCTTTTGTAATTTGTGGTTCCGTCACCAAGATTACCTGTCCAAGTGATAGTTGATTGGTAGTTGTGTGTTTCCATTGTTTTGTTTAAAATCTAAAGTTAAAAATTGAAAGCTTATTAGTTTAAGATTTTTTAAATTAGTTATTTGAAATAAAATTGAATACTATGGATTTTGCATTTGATACTACTATTAAAAACAGAACGCTATTAAAACATTTTTTAGAAACGTTTACTTTGGAACAATTAAATAAAGTTCCTGAAGGTTATAGCAATAATATTTTTTGGAATGTGGCACACACAGTTGTTACACAACAATTATTAGTGTATAAATTGTCAGGTTTACCAATGATAATTAGTGACGATTTGGTTGAGACTTACAGAAAAGGCACAAAAGTAGAACGTGATGTGACACAAGCTGAAGTAGATTTGGTAAAGGGCTTATTGTTTTCTACAATTGAAAAAACTAAAGAAGATTACAATAACAGGTTGTTTCAAACTTATCATGAATATACTGTGACTACTAAAAGTACATTAACTAATGTTGATGAAGCCATAGCGTTTAATAATTTTCATGAAGGAATCCACTTAGGTTATATTTTAGCCTTAAAGAAAAATATTTAGTAGTTTAAATAAGGGTCTACTACAGCAAATGGAAGTGTAAACTCAATAATATTTTGATTTAATTGTCCAAACGCATCTTTATTATAAATAATGATAATACCGTCTTCATTAAACCCAATAGTTTCGGGTAATTTAAAGGTATTAGCATTGTCATTTAGACTGGTATAGGTTGTTAGTAATTCTTTGTCGTAATACTTTTTAACTAAAGCTTTAAAAGCATTCATATCGTTAACCATATCTTCTGTAGATAAAGACTTACCGTCTGCTAAATCAAAATTAAAAAACTTTGTTTTTAATGTGCTACTAGGTGATCCTGTATTAATATTACCATTCATTGCTATACTCACTAGGGTTTCATTTTGATAAGAAACTTCTCCATCAATAAACGCTTCCCAACGTGGTAAAACAGTATCAAATTCGTTTGCCAGAGTTTTATTAAAATTATTATAAGCCTCATTAAAAGCTTCAATACTAGCTTCTATAGTTCCTTTTTTACTTTTTGCACTATCAATATTTAGTATATCGCAAGTAAAACCTGCTAGTGTATTATTGATGTTTTTGGCTATTCTAGACGTACCGTTTGCTTTAGGGATAATCACTTCAACTAAAGTTTCTTTATCCTTAGTCATTAGTGTTTCAGAAAAAGTTAATGTTGCTTTTTTTTGACAAGAGACCATCATAAAAAAACAAGTAACTACTATTAATAGTATTGGTTTAGGTTGAGATAAGGTGTTAAACATAGATTAAAGATATTGTTCTAGTTTTTATACAACGAATTAAAAACTATTTTTGTTGCTAACAAAAGTTTTCAGTATGAAATTTAATACCAAAACCATACATGGTGGTCAAAAACACGATCCAGCTTATGGAGCTGTAATGCCTCCAATATATCAAACGTCTACTTACGCGCAATCTACACCTGGTGGTCATAAAGGGTTTGAGTATTCAAGAACACATAATCCAACGCGTCAGGCTTTAGAAAACGCTTTGGCAAGTTTAGAAAACGGAACTTTTGGTTTAGCATTTGGGTCTGGATTAGCTGCTATTGATGCTGTAATAAAGCTTTTAAAACCTGGTGATGAGGTGATTTCTACAAACGATTTGTATGGTGGATCATATCGATTATTTACTAAAATTTTTGAAGATTTTGGAATAAAGTTTCATTTTATAGGTATGCAGAATGCAGCTAATATTGAAAACTATATTAATGCTAATACAAAACTTATTTGGGTTGAAACACCAACAAACCCAATGATGAACATTATTGATATTATTACAACATCAAAAATCGCTAAACAACACAAAGTACTTTTAGCAGTAGACAATACTTTTGCAACGCCATATTTACAGCAGCCTTTAGAGTTAGGAGCAGATATAGTCATGCATTCTGCTACTAAATATCTTGGTGGACATAGCGACTTGGTTATGGGAGCATTAATTGTAAAAGATAAAATGTTAGCAGATAAATTATATTTTATTCAGAACGCTAGTGGTGCTATTTGTGGACCACAAGACGCATTTTTAGCACTTCGAGGAATTAAAACCTTGCATGTTAGAATGCAACGTCACTGCGAAAATGGTAAGGCTGTAGCCGAATACTTAGCAGCACATCCAAAAACAGAAAACGTATACTGGCCAGGATTTGAAACACATCCAAACCACGATATTGCAAAAGGACAAATGAAGGGTTTTGGTGGTATGATATCTTTTGTAACTAAAGGAAACAACTATGAAGACGCCATTCAAATAGTTGAAAATCTTAAAGTGTTTACTTTAGCAGAATCTTTAGGAGGTGTGGAGTCACTTTGTGGTCATCCTGCTAGTATGACACACGCTAGTATTCCCAAACAAGAACGAGAAAATATTGGTGTAGTGGATAGTTTGATTCGTTTAAGTGTAGGTATTGAGGACGTAGAAGATTTAATAAATGATTTAAAACAAGCTATAGGCTAGCCAAGAAAAAAAGAATTAGAAACAAAAAAAGCCCAAGTTAATACTTGAGCTTTTTGTTATATTTTTATTTAAAGATTAATCTAAGTAATAAATGTAACCCACATTTAGCCAAACTAACCAATCGTTATACTTGTTGTAGTCTTCTAATTTATGGTTTAAGCCATCAACCCAATCGCTAAAATAATATTGGCCTCTTAAATCTAACATTAAATCCGATACAACCGTTAATTTGTATCTAACTCCAATACTAGATACAATAGACCAAGTACTTCCGCCACTAACATCAATAGGTACAGGTAAGTTAGTTGGATCATTGACATACCAAGGATTATAGAAATTGTTTAAGTTATTTATATTTCCAGGATCACCTTCTCCAAGATAAGAAGTGCTTACTTTTGGGTTAAAAGACACATAGTGTGCTCCTAAACTAATAAAAGGTGCAAACTTATAGCCAAAAGCTTGAAAAGATCTAATACTTAGTGGAAAATACTCTAATTGCATTCCTATATCTAAATTGTTTGCTTCACCAGAGTGTGCTCTAAGTCTATCGGCATCTGCACTAGTTTGAGAAGGATCTACAAACTGACCTAAATGATCTAATTTAGTTTTATTCCAAGAAATCTCAGAACGTAATTTAAAGTGATCGTTAAAATAGTTATCGGTAGTATAACAGTTACAATCTGCTTGATACGCGAAATTGATATAGTGTACTAAACCAATACCAATCCCAGAATTCCCTGCATTTGTTTCATAATCAAAACGCTCTCCATAATCAGATTTAAAAGCTACAGGTCCAGTAATAATTCCAATTTCATGAGAAAAACCCAATTGAGAATATGCAGTACTAGCACTTAAAAAAATAAGTATTGCTAGAGTTAATTGTTTAGGGTTAAGCATAATAAAGCTTTGTTTTTAGAGGCTAATTTATTCAACAAATATATAAAACTACGACGAACATACAAATTTTGCAGATAAAATGCAGTAATTAAATGATTTTTTTCAAGTTATTTGATTTTACTACAACGTTTGCGAAATTTAAAAAAAAGTAGGTGTAGAATTAAAGATAATGTATCTTTGCCTTACATTTTTATGGATTGTATAACAGAATCGTAATTATTTACATAAATGAAAAACAAAATTGAAGCTTTTTTAGATTTAGTAAAGCAAAAAAATGGTAACGAGCCAGAGTTTTTGCAAGCAGTACACGAAGTTGCAGAAACCGTAATTCCGTTTATAGAAGAAAACCCAAAATATCAAGGTAAGATGTTGTTGGAACGCATGGTAGAACCAGAGCGTACTATCATTTTTAGAGTTCCTTGGATTGATGATAATGGAAACACTCAGGTCAATAGAGCGTTTAGAGTAGAATTTAACTCTGCGATTGGACCTTACAAAGGAGGTTTGCGTTTTCATCCATCTGTAAACTTAAGTATATTAAAATTTTTAGGGTTTGAGCAATTATTTAAAAACTCTTTGACCACCTTACCAATGGGTGGAGGGAAAGGAGGAAGTGATTTTGACCCTAAAGGAAAAAGCGATAACGAGGTGATGCGTTTTTGTCAATCTTTTATGACCGAATTATTTAGACACATTGGAGCTAATACAGATGTGCCAGCAGGAGACATTGGTGTTGGAGGACGAGAAATCGGCTACATGTTTGGACAATATAAGCGATTAAAAAACGAATTTACAGGCGTACTAACTGGAAAAGGGTTGTCTTATGGAGGATCTTTAATCAGACCAGAAGCTACAGGATATGGCTGTGTCTATTTTGCAAAGAACATGTTAGCAACAAAAGACGATTCTTTTGAAGGAAAAACGGTAGTTATTTCTGGATCAGGAAATGTGGCACAATATGCTTGTGAAAAAGCTACACAATTAGGTGGTAAAGTGGTTACTATGTCCGATTCTTCTGGATTTATTCATGATAAAGATGGAATTGATGAAGACAAGTTAGCTTTTATAATGGAGCTTAAAAATGTAAAGCGAGGAAGAATTAGTGAGTATACAGATGAGTACACATCTGCAACTTTCCATAAAGGCGAAAGACCATGGAACGTTGATTGTGATATAGCTATGCCATGTGCTACACAAAATGAATTAAATAAAGAAGAGGCTGAAGCATTAGTTGAAAATAATGTTATTGCAGTTGCAGAAGGTGCTAATATGCCTACTACGCCTGAAGCAATTGAAGTGTTTCAAAAGTCAAAAGTACTATTCTCTCCTGGAAAAGCATCCAATGCTGGAGGTGTTGCAACTTCTGGATTAGAGATGAGTCAAAACTCATTACGTTACAGCTGGACAAGAGAAGAGGTTGATGCAAAGCTTAACCAAATTATGGATGATATCCATGCATCTTGCGTAGAATATGGTAAACAAAAAGACGGAACTATAGATTACGTGAAAGGTGCAAATGTAGCAGGGTTTGTAAAAGTTGCAGATGCCATGTTAGCACAGGGAGTTGTATAATTTTAAAGTATATATCTTTTATAAAAACCCTTAACTGTATATCAGTTAAGGGTTTTTTAGTAATATGGGTTTTACTAAATTAGGAAGGTTTCGTTCCACAATTTCATAAATTACCACGTCTGGTTTGTATTGTTCTATTAGTTGTGTTGTGATTGGATTATAGTTTTTAATATACCTTGTTTGGTTGAAACTTTCATTAAAAAAACCTATCCATGCATCTGAAAATGAGTCTCGACTCATTAATAGTTTAAATTGCTGTTGTTGGTTGCTAAATATTAAGTCATCAAATCTAATTGATAATGTATCTATAGAAACAGATTTTTTTAAAGTTAAATTTACGACCTGCTCTTTAGTATAAACATTTATCATTTTAGATAAATGGTTTACAGGCTTCAATGAGGTGTTAATAATATAATCATTTAGCGATAAGGGTTTAACGCTTAATTCTTTTCCTATGGTATTTATAACGTCTTGATACGCATAAAAAGCTCCTAAGTTATTCCAGTGGGTATCAGTCTTGTAATATATTTTTTCTTCTTTTTTCTTCTCTAATAACACTTTATGAAGATTAATATAATTAATATTATTGTCTTTTAATGCTTCTATAAGTTCTTCATAAAAGGTAGCGTTTTGATTAAGTTTATAGGGTAAATTTTCTTTATAGATGCTGTGTTTATTTGGAGCAACTGCTACATAAAAAAGAATATTTTTCTCACGTAAATACTCCGAAAGTTTTTTTAAATTTTTAACAACCTGTACAATTTGAATTTTATCGTGCGTAGTATTAAATGTGTTATTTAAAACTTTTTTGTGAGCATTCCCTAAAAAATACCATCCTTGATTTCCTACAACGACTTTATCAGGAAGAGGATTTTCTTTCAAGATTTCAGATTTAAAACTCACATATTGATTGACCAATGTTTTTTTCAAACCATAGTTGCCCAAATAATAACTTTTGTAGTTTTTTAAAGTCGTATTAGGTTGAGAAAGATCAAATTCTGGAGGAGTTTCAAACTCAATATTTTCATTATTAGTAAAACCTTGTTCTAATCCAAACAACAACACAATATTTGGTATAATTAGTAGTGTTAAAAACACTATTATAAACAACTTATATGACCAATCTTTAGCTTTCATCATCATTTAAAATTTAAAATAGATAAAAGGGTTGTAGGCATTGGTAGCAATATAATAATAACAGGTCCAAAACAAGAGTAGTAAACTTAATGAGTTGATTACTAAATATGATTTATAGGTAGTGGATTGCTTAGATTTTACATTAAAATAATCTAAGATATATTTATATAAAGGAGTTGCTAAACACACACCAATAATTAATGCAATTATCACTTCTTTAGTAAAATAGAAATCGAAAAATTCGTAATTAGTTTGTGTCTTAAAATCAAATAATTTTAATATAAAATTTGTGGCTTGAGATATCGTATCACTTCTAAAAAATACCCAACCAATTAGTACAACTAAAAGTGTATAAAAATATGAGAGTACATTGTACTTTTTTAATATTGCATCAAAGCCTAAGCGCTCTATTATTAAAAATAGACCATGCCATAATCCCCAAATTAAAAAGGTCCAACTGGCTCCATGCCAAAGTCCTGTTAAGCTAAAAACTATTATTAAGTTAATATAAGTTTTAGTAGCTCCTTGTCTATTACCTCCCAAAGGAATATATAGATAATCCTTAAACCAATTAGATAGAGTTATATGCCAGCGTTTCCAAAATTCTCTTATTGATTTTGCAATGTATGGGTAATTAAAATTTTCAGGAAATGTAAAACCAAACATCAAGCCCAAGCCAATAGCCATATCAGAATATCCAGAAAAGTCAAAATATATTTGAAGTGCATAGCAAATTATTCCTACCCAAGCCACTAACATAGACAATTCGTTGTTAGGTAAACTAAAAGCTGCATCTGCAAAAAACGCACAATTGTTAGCGATAAGCATTTTTTTAGATAAGCCTATAATAAAACGCCTGCAACCATCATAAAACCTGTCTAAACTGATGTTTTTGTGTTGTAATTCTGTTTCTATTTCTGCATACCTAACTATAGGTCCTGCAATTAATTGAGGGAATAGGGTCACATAGCAAGCAAAGTCTATAAAATTTTTGTTTGCTTGTACTTTACCTCGATACACATCTATAGTGTACGACATGGTCTGAAAAGTGAAAAAACTAATGCCAATAGGCAATGCAATGTTAATGAATTTAGAGGAATAATCTATGTTAACCCCTAAGACATCAGATAAATTAGTAAAGTTAGAAGCTATAAAATAAGAGTATTTAAAGTAACACAAAATTCCTAAGTTGAAAAGTATGGAGAGGTACAAACCTACTTTTTTATACCCTCTTTGTATTACTAAACCCGCACTAAAATCGACTATGGCAGAGAGAAGTAATAATAACACCATAATTTGCTCTCCCCAAGCATAAAATCCTAAACTAAACAGTAGAAGAACGAAGTTTTTTATTTTTTTTGGTGCTAAATAGTAAATACACAAAACACAAGGCAAAAACAAAAACAAAAAAATAGGATCCGTAAATAGCATATTGTTTAATAAAAAGCAGGCTTAAAATACAATAATAATCAGTAATTTTGGTTTTTAATTAATATTGTATCAAAAATATTATAATGCAGACTTTTAGGATAATTATTTGCTTTATTACATGCTTTTGCATGACAAGTAGTTATGGACAAGATTATACTAACAATTGGAAAGAGCATTTTAGTTATTTAGACATACAAGATGTTAGTAAAACCGAAGACAAACTATATGCTGCAGCTACAAATGCGATTTTTACTTACGACTTTTTAACAAACGAAATAAATACGTTATCTACTATTAACGGACTTTCTGGGGATAATATCTCGACGATTTTGTATCTAGAAGATAGATCCATATTGCTAATAGGTTATGATAATGGTTTAATCCAAGTCTATGACGAGTCTGAGAAGTCAATTTTAAGCGTTGTAGATATATTAGAAAAACAAACCATCCCAGCAGCTAATAAAACTATTAATCATTTTTCTAGAAATGAAGATGTGGTTTATATCTCAGCAGGCTACGGGATTTCAGTGTTTGATATTAATCAATTTGAATTTGGAGATTCTTATTACATAGGTCCAAATAATTCTCAAATTAATGTCAACCAATCTACTGTTTTTGAAGGCTTCGTTTATGCAGCTTCAGATTTTGGAATTTTTAGAGGAGACATTAGTAACCCCAACTTAATTGATGCAACAGAATGGCAAAATATTAATTCTAATATTTGTCTAGGGATACAAACCGTAGACGATAAATTATATACTGTATTAATTAATAGAAAAGTTTACGAGATTATAAATACGACTTTAGTTGAGAAAACAATGTTTCAAGAAACTGTTACTGGTTTTAAATCAGTGGATAATCAACTAGTGGTTACAACATCTAGTATTGTTAAAGTCTTTTCTAGCGTTTTTAATGAGATAGCAAATGTTACTGTTGATGCTTCCGAGTATTCAGATTTAAGAACAGCCATTATAGCCAATGATGATGAAATCTATATAGGAACAAGAGTTAATGTTGGTACTGGTAACTCTGGACTAGGAATTTTAAAAACAACAATAGGTGATCTTACTAACTTTGAAGAAATTCATCCCAATTGTCCCTTAACAAACAGATTTTTTAAAATAGATATTAATAATGGACAAATTTGGGGAACACACGGTGGACACAATGCTATATTAAATTTTACTAGCAATCTGTATAGACGAATAGGTATAAGTCACTTTGATACAGAACAATGGGATAATATTAATTACAAAAAAATTAATGAATCTGTAACTAATCCCTTTTTTCTCTCTGGAGTAGCAATTAATCCATTAAATCCTAATCAAATATACGTAACCTCATACTATTCGGGATTAATTGAGATAACAGATAAAGAAGTTACTAATCATTACAATCAAGATAATAGTACGTTAACCCCTTTTTTTAGTAGCTTTTATATAACTTCTACTGCAAATTTTAATGAAAATGGAGATTTATGGGTTATGAATGGTCGTGTAGATCAACCATTAAATATTTTATCTAATGGTCAATGGAGTTCTTACAGTTTTCAGGATATAATTCCAGATCGTTTTGACGAAAACGGATTTTTTGACACTGTGTTTGATAGTCAAGGTAACTTCTTTTTAGGAACTCATAGATTTGGTTTAATTGGTATGAATTTGAACGGTAGCAATACCATTTTTAAATTTATAGCTGCAGATGAAGCAGGTATGCCTTCACCATCTGTCAAAACAGTTAATATTGACAGAAATGGACAGCTTTGGTTAGGTACAGATAAAGGACTAAGGGTAGTTTATAATACTAATGAGTTTGTTACTGGAACACCAGAAGTAGATAATATAGTTGTTTTAGATGACGGTGTACCGCAAGAATTATTATTTCAGCAGTACATATCAGATATTGAAGTTGATGGCTCTAATAACAAGTGGATAGCAACCTTAAGTACTGGATTATACTATTTCTCTTCGGATGGACAAGAAACAATTTTTCACTTCACAAAAGATAATTCTCCATTGCCAACCAACGATATTTTAGATGTGGATATTGATGATGTAAATGGAATTATTTATATAGCAACAGATAAAGGGATGGTGTCTTTTCAATCAGATTCTTCTAAACCTAGAGATAACTTAGAAAATGCATATGTGTATCCTAATCCTGTCAGACCAACTTTTAATATTTTAACAGATAAAGTTAAGATTAGAGACATTTCTGATAATGTTAATATCAAAATAACAGATATTGAAGGTAATCTTGTTGCAGAAGCAGAATCTAGAACTAACTCAAGATTTAAAGGATATAATTTAGAAATTGATGGTGGGACAGCCTTATGGAATGGAAAGAATTTAGGTGGAAATATAGTTGCTTCAGGTGTATATTTAATTATGCTTAACGATTTAGACACCTTTGAAACTAAAGTTCTAAAAGTAATGGTAGTTAGATAATGTTAACCACTACAAATGCTATTGTACTTACAAAACTTAGATATAAAGACAACGACCTTATTGTTAAATGTTACACCCAAAAACAAGGTATTGTTAGTTATTTATTAAAAGGGATATTAGCATCAAAAAAAAGTAATAAAAAGAACATCTACTTTTTACCCTTATCTCAACTTCAATTAAATACTGATTATAAATCTAACCGCTCTTTACAGTATATAAAAGATATAAAAACAGATTTTTTATATACGTCATTGCATACACATATTCTAAAAAGTGCAATTGTGATGTTTTTAGCTGAAATACTGGCTCAAGCCTTACAAGAAGAAGAACAAAATGACGCATTATTTAGCTATTTACAGACGACATTACAATGGTTAGATACAAATGACAATTTTTCTAATTTTCATCTGTTATTTTTACTGGAGTTGACTAAATATTTAGGATTTTACCCAGATCAAACTCACATTAAATCTGCAACTTATTTTAATTTATATGATGGCGAATTCCAACAAGAAAGTTCTTCTAAATATTGTGTGTCCGGAGAAAATTTAACATTACTAAAACAACTTTTAGGCATAACATTTGATGACTTACATAGTATTAAGATTAACGCTAAACAAAGACAATCGTTTTTGGCTCTAATTTTAGTATATTTTGAGTTACATTTGGGCAACTTTAAAAAACCAAAATCTTTACAAATCCTTAATGACGTTTTTAACTAGAAAAATAAAGTTTCTCTTTAGCTTTTGTTTATTATTTCTTTTTATTCTTTCCGCAACAGCGCAAAATATAAAAGTGTTGAATAATACAACCAAAGAGCCTATAGTTGGAGTAGCAATATATAATAAAGATCAGAGTAAAAGCGAAATTACAAACATTAATGGAGAAGCAAATTTAGATCAATTTACTAATACAGAAATTGTTTATTTTAAGCATATTTCACACCAAACTAAGCAGGTTAGAAAAAATAATATTGTTGATAATTTGGTCTATTTAATATCCAGCGAACAAGGTCTGGATGAGATTGTTATTTCAGTGTCTAATTTTGGTCAAAGGAAAAAAGATGTTCCAAAAACTATCGCAACTATAACTGCAAAAGATGTCACTTTTAATAATCCACAGACTAGTGCAGATTTGCTGGAAAGTACTGGACAGGTCTATGTTCAAAAAAGCCAATTAGGTGGTGGAAGCCCAATGATAAGAGGGTTTTCAACAAATAGGTTGCTAATTACAGTAGACGGTGTACGTATGAACAATGCTATTTTTAGAGGTGGTAATCTTCAAAATGTTATTTCAATTGATCCTTTATCTATTCAAAATACAGAAGTAACGTTAGGTGCAGGCTCTATAATTTACGGTAGTGACGCTATTGGTGGTGTGATGAGTTTTTATACTAAAAAACCAGAGTTTTCCTTTTCGGATAGTTTACACCTTAAAAGCAATGTATTAGTAAGATATGCAACAGCTAGTCAAGAAAAAACAGCACATATAGATTTAAATTTTGGTCTAAAAAAATGGGCGTTTTTAACCAATGCAAGTTACACAGATTTTAACGATTTAAGAATGGGAAGTCAAGGTCCTATAGATTATTTAAGACCAGAATTTGTGACAACTTCTAATGGTGAAGACGTTATTATTGAAAATAACAACCCAAACATCCAGAAATTTACAGGTTATAGTCAAATTAACTTGATGCAAAAAGTTAGCTATAAAGCTGCAGAAGATTTAGATATTGATTTAGGGCTATTTTATACAGCAACATCTGATTACCCAAGGTATGATAGATTAATCCGTTATAGAGGTGAAAATTTAAGGTCTGCCGAATGGAGTTATGGCCCACAAAAATGGTTTATGTCTAACGTAAGTGTGACTAAAAGAAGTAGTAGTGCGACGTTTTATGATAATATAAAAACCACTTTAGCGTATCAAAATTTTCAGGAAAGTAGAATGGATAGAGACTTTCAAGAGGTTGAAAGAAATGTAAGAGAAGAATCTGTTGATGCTGTTTCCTTTAATATTGATTTTGAAAAACAGATTAATGAAAAGTCTAACATATTTTATGGTTTTGAATATGTGTTTAACAAAGTGAGATCAATTGGATTTACCGAAAATATTGAAACAAATACTGTAGATAAAACAGTATCTAGATATCCCAATGGTGCTACTTGGCAAAGTACAGCTTTGTATGCAAGTTACAAGTATAAACCTAATAATCGTTTTGTTTTTCAATCAGGATTACGTTATAATTTAATAACTGAAAATGCCGACTTTACTGAAAATAATCAATTTTTAAATCTTCCGTTTTCTCAATCAAATAATGATGCTAATGCACTAACAGGTACAGCAGGAGTAACGTGGTCCCCAAACCAAACCCTTCAATGGAAATTTAATTTGTCTTCAGCATTTAGAGCACCAAATATTGACGATATAGGAAAGGTTTTTGACTCTGAACCTGGTTCTGTAGTTGTGCCAAATGATAACTTAGACCCAGAATATGCTTATAGTGGAGAATTAGGGCTAAAATTAAATTTCGATAAAGTAGTTGTTCTTGACATGGCAACCTATTACACCTATTTAGACAATGCATTAGTAAGACGTGATGGTACATTAAACGGAGAAACACAAATAGTGTATGATGGCGAATTAAGTAATGTACAATCTATCCAAAACGCTTCTAAATCTTGGATTTATGGTTTTGAAGTAGGTGCAAAAGTTAATTTTTCTAAGCATCTAAAACTTACATCTCAATATAATATTATTGGTGGTACAGAAGAAACAGACGGTGTTGAAGTCCCTGTAAGACATGTCGTACCTAATTTTGGTAACACGCATTTGGTTTGGCAAATAAACAGATTTAAAATAGATGGATTTGTTAACTATAACAATGCGTTGTCATTTAATCAGTTAGCACCTTCTGAAGCGGAAAAAGATTTCATTTATGCATTAGATAACAATGGTAACCCATATGCTCCATCATGGTATACTTTAAATGTTAGAACACAATATCAAGTTGCTGATGATGTAACTATTACTGCTGCTTTAGAAAATATCACGGATCAGCGTTATAAAACCTATTCTTCTGGAATCGCAGCACCAGGTAGAAACCTCATAGTATCATTAAAATATAGTTTATAAAAAAAAGCCTCTTTTAATTAAATGAAGCTTTTTTTTAAAAGGTAATTACAATCTATTTTTTAACTGCCTTTTTTGTGATTTCTAGACCATTGGATAACTTTATCTGAGCAAAGTATAAACTTTGTTGCAGCTTTTCTAAGTTAATTATTTCTGAATTATCATTACATTTAAAAGTGTAGATTTCTTTCCCTAACACATCTAAAATTTTTATAGATTTTATAGTTAAATTATTAGAGACACTAAACTTGACTAGGTCATCAGACAATTCTACTATTGAAAGGTTTGTCGTGTTGTTAGTATAATCTATTGTTGATAAAACTGAAGGATTAAATACAATTTCAAAACGATTATTAAATGTTCCAACACTAGATGTAAACGAATAATCTGATGCAGATAAATCGTGAATAGTATTGTTTAAATAGTCAATCAAATAGACCGTATTATTATCAAAAAAGTCACCTTGTACTTGTGCAATAGAGAGGGTGTAAATTGTTGGTGCTGTAGTTTTAGCATCAAATCCCAGTGGAATGACTTCATCTATAGTTAAGCTTTCTGGAGCTTTACCTTGTATGGCAAATTTGTCTGTCTCGTTAGGAATCATCGTGTAGATTTCTGCTTTGTTTTCATCATACAATGTTCTGTTTGCGTCATATGCCATACTGTCTTTTCCATTAGTAGCACCATTAACATAGGCTACTAATATTTGATGGAATACACCAGTATCTGAAGTTAAATTAACCCAAATTTTGTTGCTAATTGTGGTGTCATTTGCTCTAAAAAACTGAGTGTTACTTGATGCGTCAGCCATTCTAAAACTATTATCAAAGGTGACATTTCCATTTGTAATTCCTTGAACAAAAAAGCTTTGTCCAGATGGTATATAATCATTAGGAATTATCATATCTCCACCTGCGGTATTACCACTACCTTGAGTAATTATAGCATAATCACTATTAGAAAAGTTTTGGCCTTCATTTCCACTAGCATTAGCATCGGCTGGAGTATTATGAGACCATAAGTATACAACTCCTTGTATTGTGCTAGAGTTAGCTGTTAAAAAAGCGTTAGCATCAATAGCAGAAGGATAAGGGTTTCCTATTAAATTCCAATCTTCGTCACCATTGGCTCCATTGTAAATAATTGGACTGGTAATAATTCCTGTATTAAATACTCCATTAAACGTATAAGTATATTGTAGTCCAGTAGTAAACCCTACTGGATTATGCATAGAAATATAGCCAACACCTGGCGTCATTACAGTGTTTCCGTCAGAGATATAAGTCCAATCGTTACCATCATCATCAATACCATCAGATCCAGGAGTAAAGGTATTGGTGTTATTAATTTCGGTTTGTACATCTAAATAATTAGCTGCATTAAACCAGTATCTTCTATTTGGATTGGAAAAGGCTAAACCTTGATTAATTGTTGTGTTTTCAACAGGGGAGCTCCAATAGGTATATTCGTAAATACTGTTTAAAGGTGTTGTTTCTTTATTGACTAAAGAGACTCCGTTTGAGGTTAGATTAAATAATGAGGCATTGTTATTTTGAACAAAAGCACCTTGAGTTTCAACATACAACTCTCCATCAACAGTTACTGTGTTTTCAACTTCAACAAACGTATTATCTGTAATAGTTAGTCTGAATTCTGGTGATGTACCACTAGTATTTATTATTAATGAACAAGCTTGAAAACTTCCATTTATACTGGTATCATAACTCCCATCTAAAACTACCATTTTAGTTAAATCAGGCAATCCATTGGTCCAAGCCAAACCGTTCCAAGTAGTACTAGACATGTTAATTTGTATCGCATCTGTAGCGATAGAGCAAACACCAGACTCGGTTACCTCACAATAAAATTGATATCCATCTAAATTAAATCCTGTTATAGACAAATCTGTGGTTGTTTCGCCAGTCACAATTCCAGGATTAAATGCAGCACCTGTTACGTCTAACCATCCAGCTGTACCATTATTATATTTCCATTGGTAGCTTAAAGTGCCACCACCACCTGCTGTTACTGAAATGTTTACATTAGCAGCATCACAATTGTCAATGTCTGCAGGTTGGACATCTATTGTTGGTGAAGGAGTAATCTCAATCTCAAACCCAAAACAATCAGGTGTAGTATCAGAAACCCATTCTGAAGAAGTAAAAGTTAAAGCTGGTGCAGTTGCTGTATTAGCTCTTGTATAAATGTAACCATTATCATGTCCATCTCCATTAGACCATAAATCAATAGCTGTACCACTGTTTATTAAAACTAATTTATCATAATTAGCAGATGTAAATCCGTTATAACCTAAAGCTGAACTTAAAAATTGTAAATCTAATGTTACATTTGTACAGCTAGCGCAGTTTGAAGTGTCGCTTGTTGCTAAAATTAAAAATGTATCACCAGCTAAAATAGTTCCACTTAAAGGGTAAGTACCACCATTATAAGTTCCGGGAAGTGAGTTTGGGTCTGTTTGATTATTAGAAGACCCTATGGAATAATTTGATAAATCAATATCAGAACTTGTTGGATTTAATAACTGTATGTAATGACAAGAACCTGATGTTTCATCATAAATTCCTGAGAACATTAAATCTGTAAACCCAGCAGGAATTCCGCCTCCACCTCCAGAGCAGCTTCCGCTTAATACTGTAAAATCTGTAGAACTATCCACAGGGCAACCCAATTCTGTTACTGTTATAACACCAGTAGTCGCACCTAAAGGAACTTCTGCTACAATTTGTGTTACAGTTTGCGATATTATAGTGGCAGATGTGCCATTAAAATCTACTGTGGAACCTGCAGTAAAACCTGTGCCAGTAATCGTGATGTGTGATAGTTCTGGTCCAGAGTTTGGAGCAAAACTTGTTATAGATTGCACTGGTGTACATGCTCCAACAGTAAAATTAGTCGTACTATCAACTGGACAGCCAGCTTCTGTTACTGTAACTAAACCAGTAGTTGTTCCTGCTTGTACAACTGCTGATAAAGTTGTTGAGTTTATAAAAGTAACAACAGCTGCAGTACCGTTAAAATCAACGGTAGAACCTGCAGTAAATCCTGTACCAGTTATTGTGACATTAGATCCAATAGGACCTGTTGTTGGTGTAAAACTGGTAATAGTATGTGTTGGTGTACAAGCTGAGCATGTTGCTGTATGAGAACCTAAATCTGATATATCGTCTTGAGGAAGTACAATCCACTCGCTATTTGTTGTGTTTGTTCCAGCTGAGACAGTCCAATTAGTATTTGGGTCACAAACAGAAGATTTTCTTACTAATGTATGATTGGCAGTTGCATTTGTTGTTCCAGCAACATTCCATCCACTACCTGGATCAGCGCCATCTGTACCTACAGCATCTATTAAAAAAAATGTTCCGCTACCATTATCCTTTGCTAAACCAACAGCATCATCACCATTCCAACTAGCACTTCCACTTGTAGAATCTGCTAATAATAAAATAGTAGGTATGGCAAGATTGTTAGACAATACATAAGTACTACCATCTGTTAAAGTACCAGATAAGTTTATTGTTGTTTCTGGCCAACTCCCTCCATTTGCTATTCCCCATATTTGATAATCTGCAAGATTAACAGAAGATCCAGTTCCATTATAAATTTCAATAAATTTATTATTTCCAGAACCTTCACCATATTCTGATATTATCAGATCTGATGTTTGCGAAAAAGAAAAAAGACTAAATAAAAAAAATACAAAGGGTATATTTTTTTTCATAAAAAGATATTTAAATAAATAAAACTTATTTGAAGTTAAGATATCAATCAGTTGTAAAAATCTTAACTAAGCAAATATATCAAAATATCGATAAAATGATATATTTATTCGATAAAATACAAAAAATAATATACTTGGTTCATTATCAGCAATTTAAAAACATAAAAAAGGCTAAACTGTATAAATTTAGCCTTTTAATTTCTCTTAAAAATTTTTGAAATTTATTTTTTAATGGCTTTTTTACTTAGTATTTGACCATTACTTAACTCGACTTTAGCTATGTAAGTTGCTTGAGATAAGTTAGATAAGTTGTAAGTTTCTGTACTTTTATTTCCCTTTAGATTATGTAACAGTCGTCCTAATGCATCGTATATTTTGATGCTTTTAATAGTCAATTTTTCATTAGTTAATTTAAAACTGACATTATCATTTTCACCTTCTACAATCAACAAGTTATTTTCTGTTAATGATACATCATCTATAGATAAACTTGGTTGAGTAAATACAATTTCAAATCTATTATTAAATTCTCCTATTGCAGATGTGAAAGAATAGTCTCCAGTGGTTAAATCTTGGTAGGTGTTTAATAAGTTGTCTTTTAAATAAATAGCATTATTAGATAAAAAGTCACCTTGTAAGTGGTCTATAGATATGGTGTAAATAGTTGGAACATCAACAGAGTTTAAAAATCCTAAAGTAATAGTTTCATTTAAATTCAAATCGCTAGGCGCTTTACCTTGAATTGCTAATTTTTTAGAATCGCCTGGCACTAAGGTGTATAATGAAAGACTTGCTAAAATAGCTCCATTCTTTTTCGCATCGTAATATGCACCATCATTAGCAGCTGTGGCTCCTGGAACATATCCAATAACTGTTTGATTAAACAATCCATTATCTGTAGTAATGTTTAACCATAATTTATCGTGTTGATTTATTGCTGTATTATTTCCTGCTCTAAAAAATTGATCATTATTACCTGTAACACGCATAGCATTATTAAACGTTACAGTACCTGATGTAGCTCCAGGTGTATCAGAATAGGTTACAAAAAATCCTTGACCTGAAGGGATATATCTATTAGGTGTAATACCATCTCCACCAACAGTTTCTCCAGTTCCGTTTATAATAGCATAATCGTTAGTTGTAAAATTTAATGGCTCGTTACCATTTGTAGTACTTGAAGGAGGTGTAGATTGAGACCATAAATAAATTGCACCATCCAATTTTCCGCTTGTTGGATTGGACAAGAAATTATTCTGAGCAAAAAACAAATCGGCATCTATTGCAGAAGGGTAAGGGTTACCAATTAAATTCCAGTTGATATCACCTGTTTCAGTATCGTTTCTTTCAACAGGAACCGTAATGTCTCCATTATTTAAAGTTCCTCTAAAAGTATATACATAATTGTTTGGTCCAAATATAAATGCACCTATCGAGTGTGTTGCAGCATAACCCACACCAGGAACCATATTATCACCAGACGCTTTTAAAAACCAATCATCGCCATTATCATCAATATCATCAACTCCAGCTCCAGCTACCAAGGTATTATCATTTAAAGTTTCATATTGTGAGTCCACAAAATTACCTGCATTAAATTCAAAACGTCTAAATTGACTAGACTGAAACAATGCGTTACCAAAGGTTTCGTTAGCTACAGGTGAACTCCAATAGGTATACTCATACCATTCACTTAAAAAAGAAGTCTCTCTATCTACTATTGCTGCATCATTTGTAGCAAAAAAGGTACTACCAGAATCATCATATGTCGCAGCATTATCTACCTGAACAAATGACCCTTGATTTTGTACTGAAATACGTCCATTGTTAGTGACATCTGTAAAAACTTCTACGTAATCGTTTGGCGCAACCGTTAAGTTGATTCCAGAACCTATAGTTAAGGTACACGCTGTAAAACTTCCAAGACCTGCTGTACTAGTATTATAATTTGCACTTAAAACAGCATGTGTTGAAGCGCTTGGTGTTGTTGGTGACCAAGATGTACCATCCCAAGTTACTGTAGAAGTACAAGAAACAGGATTAGAACACACATTAACATCATCTATCCATAACTCACCAGCTCTAGTCGAGCTAAATTCAAAATAAGACCCAATAAAACTTCCAGTAGTATATGTAGTATCATTTGTGGTTCCAGCACTGACTTCTCCTGTACCATCATCGTAAAATAACTCCCAATCTCCAGCAGAACTTCTGGTGACTCTAATACAAACATCATCATTAGCATTCCAATTAAAAGCACTTGCCAGAATTTCTGTATCAGCACCATTGTTAACTCTATAAATCTTTAACAAATCATCAGATGTAGTTTGGTTAACACCTACTCTGTAACCAGTTGCATTGCTAAATAAATTACTTTGACTTGACAGAAGTATAAAAGAAAAATTATTGTTTGATGAAGGATCCCAATTACCATTTCTCATACAAAATGACCACTCGTAATCTCCATAAGCCAGATTTTGAATCCCTATATCTGCATTAATATAACTATCGCCTGCAGTACCAGTTATGTTATGTTTTAATTCTCCAGCTGTAGTCGTCCAATCTGCAGTATTATTCCATTGGGTTAGTCCAGCACTAAAATCATCAGAGAAAATAGAAGAGCATGGGTTTGTGATATTTAAAATACCATTGTTATTAGTTGTTGGATCCCAAAAATTACCGACATTATCTGCTTGGATTCCACCATAGCTAAAACTACTTCCGTTTAATTGAAAACGACTAGCAAAATAGTAAGTACCAGCAGCTAGACCAGATCCTATCTCTGCGGTATATTGGTCGTTATTTCCAAAGTCAGAATCGTAGGTAGCAGCAATCCAAGTCCAGCCTGTTCCAGAAATGGGACTTACATCTGCAGAATTATAACCTATCCAAGCTAAGATATTTGCACCTTGTCCAGCAGCATCTGTTACACCAGGCTCATAAGCTTGAGCGTAAACATTAAAATTATCTCCAATATTAATATTACCGTTTTTAGGAAAATCTACATTGCAAAAATCAACTTGGTCTGCATTTACGATTAACTGTAAAGAGTTACCAGTACTCCATACTCCAGCAGTGCCACCATAAATAAAAGGACAAGAATTTAATTGAAATCTACTAGCTATATAATAAGTCCCAGGTGTTAATGTTGATCCTACTTCAGCAAAATACTCATCATTATTACCTCCAATATTATTGTAAGATGCTGGTAACCAGTTAGTCCATGTTGAAGGATCTGTATCAGTTGTACTGTAGCCTATTTCCGCTGTAACGCCAGCACCTTGAGCAAATGGTGTGTCTGTTAAACCTGGCTCGTACACTTGAGCATAAACCACATTAGTAGTTGCTCCTTGTGTAATGGTTTGTGTAGTTGTTGGAAATTGAATGTTAGCAAAATCTAAGTTGTTTGGACATGAGGCAGAAACTGAACCTCTTAATGCTAAAGAATTATCATTAATCCTCCAAGTTCCACCACCTGCCTCAGCGTTATATCCATAAAATCTAACATATAACGTTTCTCCATCATTTATTGTCTCTGAAAGACCAGTAACATCACCATTTCTTTCACTGGTGTTATCTGGTACGTTTACAGTTGCTATTGTGGTAAAAGTTGTAAAAGCAGCATCTTTAGAATACCTAACCTGATAATCTCGAATTCCTGTTCCAGAACGTCTTTCTGAAAATAAGACTTCTTCTAGAAGAATATTAAATCCAGAGTTAGGTGTAATACTTATCTCAAAATATTCGTTAAGGTCTATAGCTCCAACACTCCAACCATTTCTAAAAGCACCATTAGCTGCATAAGAAATTGTTCCTCCTGTGGATGTAAATAGGCTAGCAGTGATATTAGCGTCAACGTTACTTGGGCTACCATCTGCAGTTAGTACCCATTCGCTTAATGTAGTTTGCGCAAATCCAAATCCACTAACTAGTAGTAGTAAAAAAAGTAATTTTATATGTTTCATAATAGGGCGTTTTTAAATGTTATTAAATAGCTTATTTTTGAGTTATGTATCAAAAACAAGAGTCCTTTACAATAGAAGAAGCAACTAAAAAGCTGGAACACTATTGTGCTTATCAAGAACGCTGTCACCAAGAGGTGAGACAAAGGCTAAAAAGCATGAATATGATACCTGAGGCTACAGATATTATAATAGTTCATCTTTTGGAGCACAACTTTCTTAACGAAGAACGTTTTGCCAAAACATATACTAGAGGTAAGTTCAGAATTAAAAAATGGGGCAAACGTCGAATCGCTCTTGAACTAAAACGAAAAGACATCTCCAAATTTAATGTAAACCAAGCACTTACAGAAATAGATAATGATGAGTATATCGAAGTTTTTAATGATTTAGCCGAAAAAAAGACGAATTCGTTAAAAGAGACCGACAAATACAAGAAAAAAAAGAAACTTATTGATTATTTACTATATAGAGGTTGGGAGAGTCATTTGGTCTATGAAAAAGCAAATGAACTGATTAAATAGATGGATAAAAAAACCTTTCAATATAACATTGAAAGGTTTGTATCTTGTTAAAAACTATGATTTTATAAATTAAAAACAGCTCCAAAGTTAACCGTAAACTGATTGTGAATCTTTTCAGCAGCAGTTAACGCATCAGAATTGTATTTAGCAAAAGTGGTTCCAAATTCCGAGAAAATTCCAAATCCACTTGAGAAAAAATAACGCATCCCTAAGTGTCCACCAAAGTTTTTTGTGCTTAGGCTTATTCCTGGATACAGGTCAAAGTTGTCGTCAATATTTAACACGCTTCCTAAGTTAGCATTAAAACGACCTTCAAGCTCAAAACGGTCTGAAAAATCTGCAGTTAACCCATTGTTTAAGTTAAGGGCATAACCAGTAACTACACCTATAGATATATTTTCTCCTAAACCATAATCGTAACTTAATGTTATACCATTAACGTTATCTTGTATATTGGCACCTATTTGAAATTTTTGATCGCCTTTTCCTTCAAAAGATTGAGCTGTTGTAAACGTACTTACTAAAAGTGTTATGGCTAATATTATGTTTTTCATTTGTCTTATTTTATTTATGTTTTAAATTATTGTTGGTATTAGTTATGGCTTTTTGATTTTTCCAATCTATCCATTGTTGACCTTTAATACGACGCATTAAGTTGTCAAAATTACGCATTATAAACACATTGTAAATAGCTTTACCTAGATTTTTTGGGTTTCGTGCAATAGCTCGTAAACTCATTGAAAAACCAGGAGTCACATATTTCATATAATGCCAATAACCTTCTGGCATATACAGCACTTCTCCGTGATTTAATTGACATTGCCAACCTCTTGCATTTTGCAACGCTGGCCATTTGCTAAAATCTGGATTAGAAAAGTCTATATCTTCACGTGTAATTAAAGCATGAGGGACCTTATATAAATGTTTATTTTGTTTTTGGTCGAATAGAATAATTTGCTTTTCGCCTTCAAAATGAAAATGAAAAATATTAGCTAAATCAATATCATAATGCATAAAGGTATAGCTATCGCGACCGCCAAAAAATAGCATTGGTAAACCTTTCATTAAACGTAAGCCAAAATCTGGAAAGGTAAAATCTTTTTGAAGCTGCGGTACTTCTTTTAAAATATTCCACAAAAATATTCTATACTTAGTAGGCTTGCGTTTAAGCAAATCTACATACTCACTCATTTTCATTGTTGCATGAGGCTCGTTAAACCCATCTTTATAATCAACTGGTCTGTCGTCGTACAATGGGACTGTCTTGTGTCCAGCAATATCTTTAATATACTCTAAATTCCATTTAGAATAGGCTGGCCAATCCGTAATGAATTGCTCAATAACTACAGGCTTTTGTGGCTTAAAATAATGCTTAATAAAGTCCTGTTTAGTTATAGTTTTAACTCTTGGTATGTCTTGAAGGTTTAGTTTCAATAGTTCAAAAATTTAAACGTCAAAGTTAATAAAACCTTACTAAATTAAATGTTATAATAGTTACACTTTAGTTAAAGTTGTAACGCATCCCAAATAGCGCATTGCTAGGAGGCATTGGTGTAAAGCCGGTTTCAATATAATCTGCATCAAAAATATTACTTGCTGTAACTGTAAATTCTACTTGTTTTAAAGTTGCAATTAATGAAGCATCCCAAACATTATAGCTTTGTCCTGTAGTACGCTCTGCGTGTTTGTAAACAATGTTTTGTCTTACATTTTTAAACAATTGTGTACTAAAACGTGTTGTAAAATGATGTTTTAAAGTATTTAAAGAATAACGAGACAGCTCTTTATTTTGATCTAATATATCATCTTCTAAAAAGGCATAACCAACAGCTAAGGTTTGATTAAAGTCGTTAATTTTAAAGCTATATGAGGTGTCAAACTCAAAACCTTTAGTGTTTACTTCAGTAATGTTAGTCGCAGTGTAAATGGTTTCGGTTGTATTTGGTCTTAAGTAATCTATCAAGTTTTTAGCATCTCTATTAAATAAGGCGATGGATGCAGAAAATGCGTTAGTATTATATTTTACTCCTATTTCTTGTGCAAATGCTTCTTCAGGTTCTAAATTGGCATTACCAGCAGTTCTAAAATCATTATAAAACAAATCTGTGTAAGTTGGGATTCTGTAAGTATAACCAATGTTTCCGTAGATTTTTAAATCATCAGTAACGGTATATCCTAAATCTAAACCAGGAAATGCATGAAATTTAAAATCTGAAAAATAAGTAACAGCAACACCTGGAGTAATGTCTAATTTTTCATTTAACAATTTAAATTGATGCTCTAAAAATAGGTTTGTCATAAAGCGATTACGATTACCTAGATTATTACTTCTTAAATAGATTTTAGACATATCGATACCAAAACCTGTCACACCAGCATTAGAGGTGTAAGAGGTATTGACTTCTGCTCCCATTTTATCTGTAATATGAAAGTTTCTAAAAAATGAAGGATCATCACGTCTTAATAAAAATAGATCTTGATTACGCTTCCAATACACACGAGGTTTTATTTTAAATTTTTCAGTGTTAAAAGTGGTTGTAAAACCAATTAGGCTATTTTGGGTTTCTTCATATTCATTAAAAGTAGGGTTGGTAGTATAGAAGTTTTCTGCACCAAACTTACGGTCAAAAAACGTTGCAATTAACTCAATAGGTTGTGCATTTTTATTGAATGTGCTTTTTAAAAAGTAGTTGGAATTATCATAATCTGAATTATTGCGATATCCTTCAGAAGTCAATTTACCAACGTGAATAATATGTGATGAGTTGTCCAAATCTGTTCCTACAGTAATGGAGCCATTTAATTGATTAAAAGAGCCTGTTTCTACATTTGCCGATACCGTATTTTTTAAAGACTTTTTAGTCACTATATTAATAGCTCCAGTAAATGCATTTTGTCCAAATACACGTGCAGCAGGACCTTTTATAATCTCAATACGTTCAATAACTTCTATTGGTAAAGCAGCATTCATGGTGTGATGTCCAGTTTGCGCATCGTCCATTTTTATTCCATCAATTAATAGTAATGTTTGGTCAAAACCACCACCTCTTATATGTAAATCGGCTTGACTACCAGCAGTTCCACGACGTCTAATATCAACTCCTGCAACCTGTTGTAGTAAATCTGCAACGTTGGTGGCAGCACTATTTTTTATGTCTGAAGACGAAATAACAGTAATGGTTCTTGAGTTTTCTTTAAACGGAAGATCTATTCTAGCTGAAGAGATTAAGATAGTATCTAATTGTTGTTCTGTTGGATTATCTTGTGAGAAAGACACACAGACAATAAGGAATGTAATAAGAGTTGTTAGTTTAATTTTTGACATTTTAGTTAGCTTTTAAGCGTGCAAATGTATAAAAACTTATATAAAATGGTTACGAAAATTAACCAATGTTTTATTTGAAATTTATCTTTTATTTTATATCAAACTCTGTTTTACAATTACTACATCTATATTTGTCTTTGGAGTAAAAAGGAAGCGTCCCAGCGATAAAGCCAAACACAAAAGCAAAAAAAGATTTAAAATCTTTAATGGTTGAAAACATAGCAACTTCTTGACTATTACAGTTTGGGCAATGTATAGCATTGCCATTATCATCTACCGAGTATTTTTTAATTGTTTCTAAAATGTGCTGTGCTTTTAAAGCATCTTCTGCAAATACTTTAAGCTTAACACCACCTATCGCATTACTTACTAAAGGATCTGTGTCAATTGTTAAGTTGTCACTTAAAAACACTTGGATACCTTCAGACTCTAAGCGTCCTTTTATAATTTGTGCTTCTGATGAGTATTGGAATTTAGCGATAGTTTTAAAGGTTTGGCTCATGTTAATGATTTGAATTTTTAAAGATATAAAAAATGACTGTAGCTATTAGTTACAATTTTAACACATCAAATCAAAAATTTTACAAAAACTAACTAACTTTTGTTGTATTTTTACACATATGTTTGCATTAGTAGATTGTAATAATTTTTATGCGTCCTGTGAGCGTGTATTTAACCCTAATTTAGAAGGAAAACCAATTGCTATTTTAAGTAATAACGATGGTTGTGTTATCTCACGAAGTGACGAAGCAAAACTTTTAAAGTTACCAATGGGAGCACCTATTTTTAAATGGGAATCCTTTTGTAAAACTAACGGTATTAATGTTTTATCATCCAATTACCCTTTGTATGGTGATATGAGTAGTCGTGTTATGAATATTCTAAAACAGTTTACTCCAGATGTTGAGGTATATAGTATTGACGAATCATTTCTAGAATTTAAAGGCTTTGAGCATCATGACCTAAATAACTATGGTAACCAAATACGAAAACGCATAAAAAAATGGACAGGTATTCCAACATGTGTTGGGATTGCACCAACAAAAGCACTTAGTAAGGTTGCCAACAAAATTGCACGTAAATTTCCAAATAAAACTAACGGTGTTTATGTAATAGATACAGAAGAAAAACGTATTAAAGCCTTAAAATGGATTAAGATTGAAGACGTTTGGGGTATAGGAAGAGGTTTAACAAAACGTTTAAAAGCAAAAGGCTGTAAAACAGCTTTTGACTTTACGCAACTGCCAAATCAATGGGTAAAACGTAATTTTTCTGTAGTAGAATCTAGATTAAAACGTGACCTAGAAGGGATTCCAACCTTGCAATTAGACGAAGACAGTAAAGACAAAAAAATGATTGCTACTACACGTAGCTTTGAGTATACTTATTCAGACAGAGACAATATAAAAGAGCGTATTTCTACCTTTGCAACAAGCTGTGCAGAAAAATTACGCAAACAAGGTTCATGCTGTCATGTTATTATAGTATTTTTAAGAAGTGACAAATATAAGCAAGACTTAGAACAACATCGTGTAAGTACTAGTGTAAGTTTGTCTTGCCCAACAAATTCATCTTTAATAATAAGTAATTGTGCAGTTAAAGCAGTAATGTCTATTTTTAAAGAAGGAATAAAATATAAAAAAGCAGGAGTTATCGTTTCAGGTTTAGTTCCGGTTGATAATTATCAACTTAATATTTTTGAAACGGAAAATCCAAAGCACGTCCCTTTAATGCAATCTATAGATAGTATAAATTCTAAATATAGAAGCAATAAAATTAAAATAGGAAACCAAGATTTACAACGTACTTGGAAAATGCGTCAAGAACGATTGTCGCCAAAATACACCACGAATATTAACGATATTATAGTAGTAAAATGATAGCACGCAAATCCGGAAGTTTAACCTTTTTTACACCAGAAGCTGTAGATAATGCAGCAGGATATTTTTTTGATACAGGTATTTCGGCAGGATTCCCGTCTCCAGCAGAAGACTTTAAAGAGCAACGCTTATCTTTAGACGAAGAATTAGTTAAAAATAAAGAAGCTACTTTTTATGCCAAAGTAAGTGGGCAATCCATGATTGGAGCCGGACTAGACGATAATGATTTACTAGTCATAGATCGCAGTTTAGAACCAGAGAACAATAAAATAGCAGTTTGTTTTTTAGATGGCGAGTTTACTGTAAAACGCTTACGTGTCTCTAATAATGAGGTATGGTTACAACCAGAAAATCCTAATTACCCAATTATTAAAATAACAGAAGAAAACGACTTTTTAATCTGGGGAATAGTTACTAATGTGATTAAAAAGGTATAGTTGTTTAAAAAAATAAGACATAAAAAAAACGCGAAGCAGATGCTTCGCGTTTTTAATTATAAATTAAGTAAAGTATTAGTCGGCTAATACAATGACTTTGTTTCCATTCATCTCTAAAGTTCCAGAGTTTATTTTTAATAAGGTTGTGTTTTTGTCGCCTTTAGTAAAACGATTTTCAACCTCTTCGTCTAGCACAATATTACCAGTAATCTTTACTGTTCCTTCTTTTAAAAGAGACACTACTGGAGCGTGATTATTTAACATTTCAAAATCACCATTTACTCCAGGAACCGTAACGCTAGTTACTTCTCCACTAAATAATGTTGCTTCTGGTGATACAATTTCTAAATACATGTTCTTTTAGTTTGCAGTTTGCAGTTTACAGTCACTGAGACTGAATACTGAAAACTAATTACTGGTTTATGCTTCAGCTAACATTTTCTCTCCAGCTTCAATAGCTTCTTCGATAGTCCCTTTAAGGTTAAAAGCAGCTTCTGGTAAGTGATCTAACTCACCATTCATAATCATATTAAACCCTTTAATAGTTTCTTTAATATCTACTAATACACCTGGAATACCAGTAAATTGCTCAGCTACGTGGAATGGTTGAGATAAGAAACGTTGTACACGTCTTGCTCTAGATACTGCTAATTTATCTTCTTCAGATAATTCTTCCATACCTAAGATGGCAATAATATCTTGTAATTCTTTATAACGTTGTAACAACTCTTTAACACGTTGTGCACAGTTGTAGTGTTCATCACCTAAAATGTCAGCAGTTAAGATTCTTGAAGTAGAATCTAGTGGGTCTACCGCAGGATAAATACCTAACTCAGCAATTTTTCTTGACAATACCGTTGTTGCATCTAAGTGAGCAAACGTTGTTGCTGGCGCAGGATCCGTTAAATCATCTGCAGGTACGTAAACCGCTTGTACAGATGTAATAGATCCTCTTTTTGTAGATGTAATACGCTCTTGCATAGCACCCATTTCGGTTGCTAACG
Organism: Olleya sp. YS; assembly: GCF_029760915.1. Classification (NCBI taxonomy): domain Bacteria; kingdom Pseudomonadati; phylum Bacteroidota; class Flavobacteriia; order Flavobacteriales; family Flavobacteriaceae; genus Olleya; species Olleya sp. YS. The sequence goes on from NZ_CP121685.1 coordinate 1,335,456, forward strand.
TAGGTTGGTAACCTACCGCAGAAGGCATACGACCTAATAATGCAGATACCTCAGATCCGGCTTGTGTAAAACGGAAGATATTATCTACGAAAAATAATACATCTTTTCCTTGTCCTTCACCAGCTCCATCACGGAAATATTCTGCTATAGTTAATCCTGAAAGTGCTACACGAGCACGCGCTCCAGGAGGCTCATTCATTTGTCCAAATACAAAAGTTGCTTTAGAATCTTTCATTACAGTTTTATCAACCTTTTGAAGATCCCAACCACCTTCTTCCATAGAGTGCATAAAGTCGTCACCATACTTAATAATTCCTGACTCTAACATCTCACGAAGTAAATCGTTTCCTTCACGTGTTCTTTCTCCAACTCCTGCAAACACAGATAAACCACCATGTCCTTTTGCAATGTTGTTAATTAACTCTTGGATTAATACTGTTTTACCTACTCCTGCACCACCAAATAATCCAATTTTACCTCCTTTAGCGTAAGGCTCAATTAAGTCAATTACTTTAATACCAGTAAATAATACTTCAGTAGACGTTGATAGGTCTTCAAACTTAGGCGCTTGTCTGTGTATTGGTAATCCAGCATCTCCAGCTTTAGGTAAATCACCTAAACCATCAATAGCATCTCCAATTACGTTAAATAAACGTCCGTAAACATCATTTCCAATTGGCATTTGGATAGGTGCACCAGTTGCAATAACTTCTGTGCCTCTACTTAAACCATCTGATGAGTCCATAGCGATTGTACGCACTGTGTCTTCACCAATGTGAGATTGTACTTCTAATACTAATTTTGAACCATCAGCATTATTAATTTCTAATGAATCGTAAATTTTTGGAAGTTCAGTACCTGCTCCGAATTCTACATCAATAACTGGACCTACTATTTGTGCAACTTTACCTGTAACTTTTGACATTACTTATTTATTTAATATTATGGTATTTAATTGAAAGAAAACACCTTCTGTTTTCGCGTGCAAAGATAGGAGTTTTAATTTAAAATAAAAGTGGTTTATAAACCTTTTTTTATACAAAAAAACGTCTTCCATTGGAAGACGTTTTTAAAACATTTTATTGTTTAATTTTTATTGTAAACCTGCAGAGTAGTTTGTATTGTATTCTCCTATATCTACTAGGTTTCCAGATGCTTCAAAGTTAGAGCCGTATTTTAAATCGATTGCCTTTAAAAATTGATTTGCTAATAAAGCATATCCTCTAGATGTAGGATGTACACCGTCTAAAGAAAAGGCTCCTCCTGTTACTAAAGCAGAAGTTAAATTATAATTTCCAGAGGGTAAATTACCGTCTTTCAATAAATTTAATAATGCATTAGCATCTACAAATGCTAAATTGGCAGCACTTGCTTGAGATTGGATTGTTGCATTGAAACTTGCAGTAGCAGTAGCTATGTCTGCTTGCTCTTCTGGTGTTAATGCCCATCTGTCTTCTAATGGAATTTGGGTTCCATATCCCTGAGGTATTAAAGAAGATAAAGGCAAAACAAATAAGTCATCTTCTGTAGATTGTCTATAACTTGGGATACCAAAATTACTTAAATCAGTCAAATCTTCGTCAATTAAGACCATTGCATTATTTGATCCTTCAGCAAAAGCGATTGTTCTTTTATCTAGTTCTGCTTGCGTTAATAGTCCATTAGTAAATGCAAATTGAAGTCCACCATTGTATGTAGCGTATCCTTGATTTAATGCACTTGCAGTTGCAGCGTCTAAAGGTACAGGATTGTGTGGTACTGTTGTAAAATGAGGTATTGCAGTTACATCTGGAATATTAGCGACTACACCTTTAGCACCACCTGATGTTAAAGTTGTGATTAAAGTAGAATACGCAAAATCAAAAGTAGCAGTTGGTGTAATTGGATTAGTGCCATCTCCACCTGATAAAGCATATCCTAAAACATCGTTATTTCCAATCCATAGAGAAAAGAATGTAGGTGCTTGTGCCATAGCGTCTGCTATTACTGATGTTGTTGTAGAGCTAGCCATTCTTACAAAATATGGATTTGCTGTTGGTGGATTTGAAAATAATCCATTTAGATTTCCATATCCAGGTGCTAGTAAGTGAAAACTTTTTGCGCCTGGAACACCCATGTTATTAAATGGTCCAGTTGGATTGTTTAATACAATATCAGTTGTAGTCATTGCACCTGGATTTAGATTTGTAATTGGCACAGGTCCTGACCCATCAAATACTAATCTAGGCCCAAACCCTTGTAAAGGAGATCCTCCAGCAAGTAAACCACCTACGTTATCATTCATCAACGGTTGATTAAAATTACCACCACCAACTAATGAGAATTTACTTGCCATTATGTTTGGTGTAGAATTCTCTTGGGCGATACTATATAAAGCACCATCTGCAAAACCAGCAGTTAGAGAGTTTCCTAATGATACAAAAGTTGAGAAATCTGCTGAACCAGCAGTTGGAGCAGGTAGTGTAACAGCATCCATTGGAGGCATATCTAAAAACTGCTCGAAATCTTCTTCATCATTACATGCTGTAAAACTAATTGCTATGGCAAGAAGTCCTATATATTTTATGTTTTTAAATGTCTTCATTATTATAAGTTATTAATTGTTAATGATGCATAATACATAGACCCGATAAATCCAGTTCCAAAAGCAGTAAAGTACTCATCTCCTGTTAGGTTTGTAGCTCCTACTTTGATAATAGATTTTAAACTTGGAATTTTATAATTGATTTGTGCATCCAATACGTGAAATTCTGGAACGATACCATTTCCAAATGTAGCTTCCCAGAAATAATCATCACTAAATCTGTATGCTATGTTGAAACCAAAGTTTTCAAACACTTCTGTATGTCCAAAAGTTGCTTTAAACTTATGCTCTGGTGTATTAAAGTTTGTTTGAAAATCTGGATTTGCAGCTTGATCAAAATCTTGTTTAGTGAATGTGTAACTACCACCAAGATCAAAACCACCAAACACTTTAGTAGATAATCCTAAAGAAGCACCATAAGATTTAACATCAGCATCAGAATTAGTGTAGGCACTGTACGCCTGAACATCTCCATTTGCCAATGCAGCCACAGATAGACCTCCATCTCCTGCTGTACCATATAACGGAGAAATCACTACTTCCTGAGAGATAAAATCTTCGTATTTGTTGTAGTAAGTACTAAAATCAACAATAAGACTTTCAAATTTACCTCTATAACCTACTTCAACAGAGGTTACTCTTTCTGGTTTTATAATTTCAGGATTTGCAACTGTTAATAATGCTGGGTTACCTGAAGCTGCAAATGCACTAACAGAGCTAGCAGAGTATGAGTTCTCATAGGCTGCTCTACCAGTTTGATTAACAGTAGCAGGTTGTCCAAACATTGTTTGACCTTCTAAACTAATTGCATAGTCTCTAGAATATCTGTCTAAATTACTTTCAGCAGAACCTACTAAAATGGCTCTACCTGCATCTAAACCAATAAACAAATCTTGAGTTGTTGGGTTTCTAAAACCTGTTTGAGCAGAAGCTCTAATATTATGATTCTGGTTTAAGGTTAGACCTGCAGAAATTCTTGGAGAGAAAAAACCATCAAATAATTCTGATTTGTCGTAACGTCCAGACGCAGTTAACTTTAATTCCATATCCTCAGAAACTTCAATGTCTTTTTGGATTTGAGAATACACTCCAAATTCTGAGTATTCTATTGGGCTATCCCTATCTGTATAAATTGTACCTCCAGAATTTAATGTGTATTTTCTGTAAGACCCTCCAACTTGTATTTCAGCCCAATCTGTAAGGTCACCAAAGTTATAATTTGCATCACTATGGAAATATTTAGAAGCATCTTGAAATTTTGAACCTGTACTTAAGTCTGGATCATTAATACTTCTGTTAAATGCGGCTTGATATTCCGGTGTTCCTGGTAAAAAACGACCAGTATCTGCTGCTGCTCTAGCTGCTTCATGTTTTTGTTGTTCTGTAAGACCTAATGGATTACCAGATAAGTCAATACCTACAAAAGTATTTATATAGTCTCCAAACCAATCAGCATCACTTTTCCATGCTCTATTTATGTTAATACCAGTAAAGACCATGTCATATGAATCACCTGCTTTGTCTGACACCTCATAAGCTCTAACAAAAAAGTTATCGTTTCTAACTTCTAATTTATGTTGTTGCTGGAAGAAACCATTAATGTTATATCTGTTTGTACCTTGATAGATAGTAGAACCTGATCCAACTTTTCCAACATAAGAAAACTCTAAATTATTTCCTTCAATTGGACGATAATATAATCCCCAGTCTGCTTTAACACTTTCAGCATTATAATTTGTCAAATCACGCTCATTATAACCTGTTCTACTAACAACTACGTCTGGTACAACACCTGTACCTCCAGCTAGTGCGTTAATATTTGCAGCTACTTCATCTCCATACACGTTGATACCATCGTAATCTGTATTAGCTCTTGTTCTTGTTGGGTCAATTTTATCTACTTCACTAGTCGCTTGCCAATCTGTTCCTTTTAAGTAACCGAAGTTAACTTTTGCAGCAAATTTATCGCTAAACTTGTGAGCCATTCTGATGCTTAAGTCTGTGTAAGGATTGTCTCCTGCAGACTCTTGTGAAGTGATACCTCTTTTAATAGATCCACTGATACCAGTATAGTCAAACGGGTTTTTACTTCTCATAAATAAAATACCGTTAAAGGCATTTGCACCATACAATGCAGATGATGCTCCTGGGAGTAACTCGACGCTTAAAACGTCAGTTTCTGTCATACCTACTAAGTTTCCAATAGGGAAATTTAATGCAGGTGTTGAATTGTCCATTCCATCTACTAACTGCATAAAACGTGTATTTGCAAAAGTGGCAAAACCACGAGTGTTTACAGATTTAAATGTTAAACTGTTTGTATTAACATCTACACCTTTTAAGTTTTCTAAACCATCATAAAAATCAGCAGATGCTGTATTTTTAATTTCTCTTAGACCAAAACGTTCTACCGTTACAGGTGACTCAAAAATACGTTCTGGTGTTCTTGATGCAGATATAACTACTTCGTCTAGAGACGTTCCTTCTGCAAGGACAACGTTAATATTTTGATTGTTTGAAGTAATTTCAACATTTTCTGTTGTAAAACCTACGCTACTTACTTGAATAGTAAAAGGAGGATTTTCATTTGTTGTTAAGGTGAAATTACCATCGAAATCTGTAGCTGTTCCTACAGATGTGCCATTTATTACCACATTAGCACTAGGAATAGGTTGTTGACTATCGTCCACAACTGTTCCTGTTATTGTTGTTTGGGAAAAAGCTATTCCGCTAAAACACAACAATACAATTGAAAGGATTGTTCTCATTTTTTAGATTTAGTTAATTTATATCGCCAATATACGTTTTTTAACGAAACCTTAAAAAAAACAAGTTAAAAATTATGCATGCATAATAAGTATTTACAAAAAAAAGAGACTTTAAAACTAATTATTAATAAAAATCAACCTTGATTTTTATTAATAAGAAACTTTAAAGCCAAAATTGATTTGTAATAAGATGTTTTACTCTACTGTTACAGATTTTGCTAAATTTCTTGGTTGATCTACATTTTTATCTAACATTACCGCAATATGATATGATAACAATTGTAGAGGTATAGTTGTTAATAGTGGTGTTAAAGATTCTAGTGTTTCTGGAACCTCAATAACATGATCTGCTAATTTTTTGACACTAGTATCGCCTTCGGTAACAATACCTATAATTTTACCGGATCTAGATTTTATTTCTTCAATGTTACTGACTACTTTTTCATAATGCCCTTTATTGACTGCTATAACAATGACTGGCATTTGGTCATCAATTAAGGCTATGGGACCATGTTTCATTTCTGCAGCGGGATAACCTTCTGCATGTATATAAGAAATCTCTTTTAATTTTAAAGCGCCTTCTAGGGCTACTGGAAAATTATAACCTCTACCTAAGTATAGACAGTTTTTTGCATCTTTATATATGTCTGCAACCATTTTTATATGTGCATCAGACTTTAGTGCTTTTTCTACTTTTTCAGGAATAAGTTCTAATTCTTGTAAATGATAGTGATAGTCTGTGTTAGACAAAGCACCTTTAATTTTACCTAATTTAAGTGCTATTAAAGTTAATACTGTTATTTGAGTTGTAAATGCTTTAGTTGATGCTACTCCAATTTCTGGCCCTGCATGAGTATAAGCTCCAGCATGTGTTTCTCTAGCTATAGATGAGCCTACCACGTTACATACTCCAAATACAAATGCGCCTTTTTCTTTAGCTAATTTAATTGCAGCTAAAGTGTCTGCGGTTTCACCTGATTGAGAAATAGCAATAACAACATCGTTGTTTGTTATTACGGGATTACGATATCTAAATTCTGAAGCGTATTCAACTTCTACAGGGATTCTAGCCAAGTTTTCGAAAATATATTCTGCGACTAAACCTGCGTGCCAAGATGTACCACAAGCGACAATGATAATACGACTGGCATTAGTGAACTTTTCAATATTATCATCAATCCCAGCCATTTTGATGATACCTTCTTTTACTCTAAGTCGACCTCTGTAAGTATCCTTAATGGCGTGAGGTTGTTCGTGTATTTCTTTTAACATGAAATGTTCATAACCACCTTTTTCAATTTGCTCAAGGTTAAATTTAAGCTCTTGCATAGAAGGTGTTACCTCAGAATCATCCTTTATTTTTCTAATTTTTATTTTTTTATTTAGCCTTACAATTGCCATTTCCTCATCTTCAAGATAAATGGCATTTTTAGTATATTCTATAAATGGAGAGGCATCACTTGCTATAAAAAAATCGTCTTCGCCAATACCAATAGCTAATGGGCTACCTAATTTTGCGACAACAATTTCATTAGGTTTATTTTTATCAAATACTGCTATTGCAAAAGCACCTACTACTTCTGTTAGTGCTAACTGTACAGCTTTACCTAATTTTACATTTTGTTTTTTCTTAACTTCTTCAATAAGATTTATTAATACTTCTGTATCCGTATCAGATTGGAAAGTGTACCCTCTTTTTATTAATTCTGTTTTAATAGATTCGTAATTCTCAATAATTCCGTTGTGAATAATAACTAAATCTCCAGAGTTAGAGTAGTGTGGGTGAGAGTTAACATCGTTAGGAACACCATGTGTTGCCCATCTGGTATGTCCTATAGCTATATTTCCTTCTGTTGCAATTTCATTGTTTATTTTTTTCTCTAAATCAGCTACTTTTCCTTTTGTCTTAGATAGTTTTAGATCGGTTCCATCATAAATTGCTATACCAGCACTATCATAACCTCTATATTCTAGTCGTTTTAATCCGTCTATGACAATTGGATAAGCTTTTCTTTTACCAATATATCCTACAATACCACACATAATGTTTTAGTTATTAGGTTCTGTATAAAAAATTTCAAAAGTTGCTCTAACATTTTCTGGAACAGTGGAGGAACTTCCATGTAAAATGGTGCCTTCAGGACTTATTGTAGAGCTTTGAGGAACAAACCTTACAACATCATCCTCTAGTGCGTTTTCGATTTGTGATGTACCAAAAAGATTAATGTTAGATGTAACATATAAACCTAGTTTGACATTTGTAGAATCATTTAGTAAAATACGTTTAATGTGTTCTGTTAATCTAATTTTATATTTAACACCGTTTTCGTCTACATCTCTTTCTAATCTAGGAGAGTAAATAATTTTAGAATTTAGTGGTGTAGTCGAATTTGTTGTTGGATCTGTAAAATAATCTACTATTGGTGTATCATTTTTTAAGTCGTAAAGAATAATTCTATCTGGCTCTGCGGTTCCTCTAGTTTGTAAACCTTGATTAGTGTAGTCGACATAAAAATTAAGATTAGCTTCGTTAATTAACCATTTACCCTCTCTGTCTTTAAAATATTCCAAAGCATCTTGCGAGTTGTTGTTTTCGTCAATGATATTACCATTGAAAAGATCTAAAACAGTCATAGATCCTTCAAACCCTTTTAGATATAATTGGTCGTCTCCATTTTGATCATCCCCATCTGTTAATGGTTGGAAATTAGATAAATTTTCTAAAGTGTTAAACTTTATATTATTGAAATTAAATGTGTAAGTTTCTCTTAATCTTTGATTCTCTACAGTTCCATCTCTTTCATATCTCACGTCAATTCTAGCGTTATTCATATTTAGAAATATCATGCTACCATCATTAGACATATTGTCTTGTTCAACCTTAAAGATTAAACCTCTAAAGGCATTTTTAAAATCCGCCTGATCTGATAAAACAGGGTTAGCAGTTCCGTCTTCTTGGATTAAAAAATCTTGCCAATAGTTTATACCTAGAGATTCTGCAAGGTCAACATGTAATCCAGGGGTTAGCTTTTCAAGCTCTTCCTCTTCTGTTGAACCTACTGGAGCTTCTTGAACACTAATTTGCAATTCACTAGGAGTAAAACTATCATTTACATAAAACAAATCTCCTTCAAAACTAGACAGATTTAAGTTAGTATAAGCATTAGAGTAATAGTCTTGTGACTCTTCAAAATCAGATTCTGGATCTAAATCTCTTAAATAATAATTATTTCTAAATATGGATAATTTGTATGGACTAGAAGTATTACCAAATACAGAATCTAGCTCGTATGTGGAATTACCTTCTCCATCTGTTTCTAATAAGGTATAAAAATAAGGTATGTATAATTTAACAGAAATAATCTCTGGGTTTTCTCCAAAATTAGGAGCTGCTAATGTTGGAGCAATTTGTGTAATTAAACTAGCAGAAGTAGATCCATAATTAGGGTCATTATAAATACCTAATACTTTATTGGATAAGTTATTGGTTTGTATGGGATCAACTTTTTTGTTATAAGATACAAAAGGAAATAATCTACTGCCTGTGTTAAAATTTTGAGCACCTCTAATGTCACTTTCAACATTTACAAAATCTTCATCACATGCAACTAAAATTAAAGCAATAGACGATATAAATAATAAAGGTTTAACTATATTTAAAAAGAATGTTTTCATAAATAATTTAAAATATGGAGATACTACTATGCTAAAACGCTAGTTGTGTAAAAATTAGTGTATGCTTCGCTAAATTCGTCTTTAGCGTGATAATCCAAAACTGGTTTTTTAGACTTATTAAGATAGGTTGTAAGCTCTTCTGGTAAATCTTCAGACCCAATAATCAATGCGTCAGAACTGTCAATAGCTACTTTCATTAAATTATTATATGTAGGTTCTGTAAGTAGTTTTATTTTGTCCTCTTCTATATTATCAAACTGAATTTTTTTAATCAAATCTGGATTAAGAGTATTTTCATATCCACTTTTATAAATAGAAGTCACAATTTTACTTTCGTTAAATAAAGGTTCGTCTTTATAAAATTGTTTAAGATAAAGCGGTAATAAGGAAGCCAACCAACCATGAACATGTATAATATCTGGAGACCAGTTTAATTTTTTTACAGTTTCTATCACACCTTTTGCAAAGAAAATTGCTCGCTCATCATTATCTTCAAAAAGTTTTCCGTCTTCGTCAGTTAGTGTTGCTTTTCTTTTAAAATACTCATCATTATCAATAAAATAAACCTGAATACGCTCTTTTGGGATAGAGGCTACTTTAATAATTAAAGGCATATCCAAATCGTTGACTACTAAATTAATTCCTGAAAGACGGATAACTTCATGTAATTGATGTCTTCTTTCGTTGATATTTCCATATCTAGGCATGAATATTCTTATTTGTCCTCCTTGCTGATTTACCATTCTAGGTGTCTCAAATGACATTGAAGAAATTTCTGTTTCTGGTAAATATGGCACCACTTCAGATGATACATATAATATCCTCTTATCTTTCATAAATTGTTTAGCTTTTCAGAATTATAAATAAAAAACACGCAAAAGTACAAAAATTTATGCAGATTGCCACTAAAATATTAAGTTTGCATGCGTTAATTAAATATTAAAAAATGCTTGTATTTGCTGATAAAAACAAATTAACCTCACATCTTTCTGCTTTAAAAGAGAAGGGTTTAAGTCTTGGCTTTGTGCCTACAATGGGTGCATTGCATGAAGGACATATATCTTTAGTTAGGCAAGCATTAGATAACAACAGTCTTTTGGTGGTCAGTATTTTTGTCAATCCAACACAATTTGATAATGCTGAAGACTTAAAAAAATACCCAAGAACTTTAGAGGATGACGTCAACCTGTTAAAGACAGTCTCTAAGAATATTATTGTTTACGCACCAACTGTAGATGATATTTATAACGGAAACACCAAAGCACAAACATTTAGCTTTGATGGATTAGAATTTGAAATGGAAGGGCGTTTTAGAAAAGGGCATTTTGACGGTGTTGGAACTATAGTAAAACGTTTGTTTGAAATTGTACAACCTGATAATGCTTATTTTGGTGAAAAAGATTTTCAGCAATTAACCATCATAAAAAAGTTGGTTGAAAAGCATAAGATACCAGTAAACATTATAGGTTGCAAAATACATAGAGAAAGTAATGGATTGGCCATGAGTTCTAGAAACGTACGTTTAAAACCAGAATATAAAAAAGCTGCACCATTTATCTACAAAACCTTAAAAGCTGCTAAACAAAAGTTTGGCACAAAAAGTGCTAATAAAGTTACAGAATGGGTAACTAAACAGTTTGCAAACCACGATTTCTTAGAATTAGAATATTTTATTATTGCAGATATAGATACCTTAAAAACCGTAAAACGAAAAACTAAAACTAAAACCTACAGAGCGTTTATTGCAGTTTATGCAGACGACATAAGATTAATAGATAATATCGCTCTAAATTAATTATCTTTGCCCTATGCAAATACAAGTAGTAAAATCTAAAATTCACCGAGTAAAAGTAACAGGAGCTGACCTAAATTATATTGGTAGCATAACCATTGACGAAGATTTAATGGATGCAGCCAATATAATTCAAGGTGAAAAAGTGCAAATTGTAAATAATAATAATGGAGCACGTCTAGAAACTTATGCTATTCCTGGTCCAAGAAATAGTGGGGAAATCACACTTAACGGAGCAGCTTCAAGACTAGTTGCAAAAGATGATATCTTAATTTTAATAACTTATGCTTTTATGGATATTGAAGAAGCTAAAGTGTTTAAGCCTGCATTGGTGTTTCCAAATGAAGCGAATAATTTGCTTAAATAAATGTCTAAAAGACCTATTATAAAACTATTAAAAATTTCACTCCCAATTCTGTTGGGAGTTTTTTTAATATGGTATTCTCTATCAAAATTATCTTTTCAAGAGATTATAGGTTTTGCTAAAAATGCAGATTATACATATATTATTCTAGGTGTCTTTTTTGGGTTGTTAAGCCATTTGTCAAGAGCATACCGTTGGGTGTTTATGTTAGAGCCTTTAGGCTATAAAATTAAATTAGGTAACAGTATTATGGCTGTGTTTGCAACCTATTTAATTAATTATACCATCCCACGTGCAGGTGAAGTCGCCAGAGCAACTATTTTAACCAATTATGAAGGTGTCCCTTTCGAGAAAGGCTTTGGTACTATTGTCGCAGAACGTATTGCAGATATGATTATAATGCTTGGTATTGTTGCCATAACACTATTTTTACAGTTTGATTTTATTTATGATTTTTTAGTCGGAAAATTTGACGTAACTAAAATAATTATTGGTGTATTAGGACTTTTAATAATAACTGTTTTTTTTATTCTTTTTATCAAAAGAAGTAGTGCTAAAATAGCTGTCAAAATCAAAGACTTTATCAATGGATTAATAGAAGGTGCGCTTAGTATTTTTAAAATGAAAAAAAAGTGGGCTTTCATTTTTCATACACTATTTATATGGACTATGTATGTGTTAATGTTTTATGTCACAACGCTTGCTTTTTCGGACTTAAATGATATTCCATTTGGAGCTGTTTTAATTGGATTTATTTTGGCAAGCTTTAGTATAGCAGCAACAAATGGAGGTATTGGTTCTTATCCAGAAGCTATAGTTATAGCATTTACATTATTTAACTTACCAGAAGATCCAAGTCGTGCATTTGGATGGATTATGTGGAGCTCTCAAACACTACTAGTTTTTATATTTGGAGGGATTTCCTTATTATATCTACCATTTTTTAACCGACACAAATAATTTGTAACTTACAACCCAAACTAAATTAATACTTATTATGAAACGCATTCTTTTTCTTTTTGTTAGCCTATTTTTTATGCAAAATATTAGTGCGCAAACCATATATAAAGAACTTAATTCTGAAAAGCTTGGTGAAACTAGACAAATAAAAATTCAGTTACCAAGAAACTATGATACCTCAGATAAAAAATATCCAGTAATCTATGTGTTTGACGCAGATTATTTATTTGAACCTGTCGCTGGAAATGTAGATTATTATGCCTATTGGGAAGATATTCCTGAAGCAATAGTTATTGGAGTTAACCAATATGGATTAAGAGAAAACGACTGTTATTATAGCGAGCAAAACTCGTTACCAATCGAGTCTGGAGCAGCATTTTTTGAGTTTGTAGGAATGGAGTTAGTTCCTTTTATTAATAAGACGTTCCGTACAGAAAACTTTAAAGTTGCAGTTGGACACGGTAAGACTGCTAATTTTATCAACTATTATCTGCTAAAAGGAATCCCACTATTTCAATCTTACATTGTGTTAAGTCCAGATTTAGCTCCTGATATGTCAGATTATTTAATAGAAGTATTTCCAAAATTAGAGCAAAAAACATTTTATTATTTAGCAACTACTACTAATGATGTGTCAGATATTCAGAAAAAAACAGAAGCTTTATCCAATAGCTTAAAAGCAATAGATAATGATAATGTATTAAAAACATTTGACACTTTTGAAGGGCCTTCACATTACTCTTTGCCAGCACACGCCATTCCAAAAGCACTAGAGAGTATCTTTTTAGTGTTTCAACCTATTAGTAAAAAAGAGTATAAAGAAACTATCCTTAAATTAGAAGGTAATCCAGTTGAATATCTGACTGATAAATACCAAATGATAGAAGATTTATTTGGTATTGAAAAACCTACTTTAATTAACGATTTTAAAGCTATTGAAGCAGCTATAAAAAAGAACAAAAAATGGGAATATTTTGAAGATTTAGGTAAGCTAGCTAGAAAAGAATATCCAGATACTTTACTTGGAAATTATTATTTAGGACGTTTTTATGAAGAAACAGGTGAGCCTAAAAAAGCAATGAAAACGTATCAATCTGCTTATGTTTTAAATGAAATTGCAGGTATTACGAAAGATCAAGTTTTAGAACTTGCAGAGCAAATTAAAGCAGACTTTGGATACTAACTTATGGCAAAAGTAAAGACCACTTTTTTTTGTCAAAATTGCGGAACGCAATATGCCAAATGGCAAGGACAATGTAACGCTTGTAAAGAGTGGAATACTATTGTGGAAGAATTGGTGCAAAAACCAGAAAAAAGCGATTGGAAAACACCTTCTAACACTCAAAAAAGAATATCAAAGCCTTTACGGATTAACGAAATTGACGCGTCAAAAGAAGCTAGATTAGATACGTTAGACGCAGAATTTAATCGAGTTTTAGGTGGTGGAATTGTACCTGGATCGTTAACACTTTTAGGCGGAGAACCAGGAATTGGTAAAAGCACATTGTTACTTCAAATATCTTTAAAACTACCATATAAAACTTTATATGTTTCTGGTGAAGAAAGTCAGAAGCAAATAAAAATGCGCGCAGAACGTATTAACCCAAATAATGAAAGCTGCTATATTCTTACCGAAACTAAAACACAAAATATCTTTAAACAAATCGAAGCTTTAGAGCCTGATATAGTCATAATTGACTCAATACAGACTTTACATAGCGATTATATCGAATCGTCTAGTGGAAGTATTTCTCAAATTAAGGAATGTACTACAGAGCTAATCAAATTTGCTAAAGAAACAAATACACCTGTTGTTCTAATTGGACACATAACTAAAGATGGTAATATTGCTGGTCCAAAAATATTAGAACATATGGTTGATACGGTTTTACAATTTGAAGGTGACCGCAATCATGTATTTAGAATTTTAAGAGCTCAAAAAAACCGATTTGGTTCTACTCACGAACTTGGAATTTATGAAATGCAAGGCTCTGGATTAAGAGAAGTGACTAATCCAAGTGAGGTGTTAATATCTAAAAAAGACGAAGAGTTATCAGGTCACGCTATTGCAGCGACCTTAGAGGGTATGCGACCGTTAATGATAGAAGTCCAAGCATTGGTTAGTACAGCTGTTTATGGTACACCACAACGAAGTGCAACAGGATTTAATGCTAAGCGATTAAATATGTTATTAGCGGTCCTAGAAAAGCGAGCAGGATTTAGATTAGGTGCTAAAGATGTGTTTTTAAATATTACTGGTGGTATTACAGTTGACGATCCTGCTATAGATTTAGCAGTAGTTGCAGCTATTTTATCTTCTAACGAAGACCAAGCGATTCCTGCTAACTATTGTTTTGCTGCTGAGGTTGGTTTATCTGGAGAAATACGACCAGTACAGCGCGTGGAGCAACGCATTCTAGAAGCTGAAAAACTGGGCTTTTCAACAATATTTGTATCTAAATACAATAAAATATCTTTAAAAAAGACTTCAATAAAAATTCAATTGATTTCTAAGATTGAGGATTTAGTTGAGTTTCTTATTCAATAAGATTAGTTTTCTAGCCTGATTATATGTTTTTTATCGATGTTTTTGGAATAATTATTTATTTAATCGTCAAAAGACATCCTCTTATCGAAAATCCCTCGCTCTATTCTCATAATTAATACTTTGGGCTTAATTTTGATATGTATTAGATCCCAAATCTATATAATATATGAACCTACTTTTAAGCAGAATTAACTGTTTGTGTTTTGGTTATATCACTTCAAGTGTTGTTTCCAATTTTTTACTAATTATTGTATTGTCATTTACTACTATGGTTAATGCACAGACTAATGCACCTAGCATTCAAGCTGGTGTTAGCTTTCAATGGAGCGACAATCAAACCGATAAAGATGATCCTGCTACAATACAGACCATTACTGTAAATGGTACATTATATTATAATTTTGGAGTGCCTTCAGGTTATGAATTAACCCAATTAGGTCCTGGAGGACATGATAAAAATAAAATTAGATTAGACGGAAATCTTGTAGAAAACTCAAGTGCAAATGCAACATGGGATGCTTCTGCTTTATCAGCTTTTCAGTCATTAAATCTTAATCACTATTTTGAGTCTAATGGTAATGGAGATAATATTTGTGATGATTTTATAGATGAAGAAACTACTGATGCACAAAGACAAACTTTAACTTACGGGACAGGTATAAAATCTAATTCAAGTGGACTTATTGCTATCACAGAGCGTAATGCAAACAATTGTTATCATTTAGAATTTTTTGGTATTCCTTTTGGAGGAACGATTGAACAGTCTTTAGGTGAAACATTTGTAAACTCTGGAAATGCAACAGAATATGGTTTTGGCGGAACAGGTAATGGAGGAAATTTAGGTACACCTGGAGCTGTAAATCCACCAGATGCAAATTCAGATTACTGGTTGAGTGATAGAGTTGTTAATACAGGTGGTACAATTGGGATAGCATTATTTTATCTTGATGATATCGCACCTTTTGGTTCTACAATTACTAAAGTACAGCTAACTGCTGCATCAAACGACAATGGTGATGGGAAGCTTTTTATTTTAACATTCCCAGATTATGATGGCGATTCGTTAAGTAATATAGACGATTTAGATGATGATAATGATGGGATTCTTGATACAGATGAGTCTGGTGGTATAAATCCATCTGGAGACCACGATGTAGATGGGATTTTAAATTATCAAGATGCAGATTTTTGCACTTTGAACAGTTCTGGTATATGTGTTAGTCTGGATTTTGATTCAGATGGAATACCAAATCATTTAGATCTTGATAGTGATAATGATGGAATAACAGATGTTTTAGAGTCAGGAGGAACAGATATTGATAATGATGGGATTGCAGATGGTACTGTAGGTACTGGAACAAATACTTTTGGTATTCCTAGTTCTGCAGGTACTGGTAATAGTCCAATCAATACAGATAATACATCAAACTATGATTTCTTAGATATTGATTCTGACGATGATGGTATTCCTGATAATATCGAAGCTCAGCTAACTAGTGGTTATATTACTCCGAGTGGCAACGGACTAGCAATGACAGATTTAGATGATGACGGTATAGATGATAATTACGGCTTTGGATTTGTTTTGCTAGCAGATACAGATGGTGATGGTACACCAGATTATTTAGATATAGATTCTGATAATGACGGTACACCAGATATTGAAGAAAATGGAATGGCTAATGTAGTTTCAGGAGTAGATGCTGATTCTGATGGGTTAGATAATTCTTTCGAAACAACAAACACTAACGATGCTGTTTTAGATGTGAATGAGGGTATAGAAGACCCAACAAATCTAACTATATTACCAGATACTGATGGTGATTTGTTTTCAGGTGGTGATTTAGATTATCGTGATTTATTTGATGTAAATTTACCTTCTTCAGCTACAATAGATTTTGATGGAGTTGATGATTATTTATCTGGTAATAGTATCATAGAAGGTTTAAATGAGGTTACAATTATGGCATGGATAAAAATTGATCCATCAAACCTTGGAACTTCAGGAAATACAATTGCAGGAGAAGACATTACATGTAGATTGTACATTGATAGTGGTAATAAAATTAGATTTGGAACTAGAACAACCGCTGGATACACTAGTGTGACAAATGGTGGTTCAATAAATTATGATGAATGGCATCATGTAACTGGAACATTCTCAGCAACTACTGGAACACAAAGCATTTATTTGGATGGTAAATTAGTTACTACAGTCACAAATACTAATCAAATCGGAAAAACTTTTTTAAACACTTCATCATGGACAGGTAGTTTTGAAGTGGGACGTTACTCAAGAAATGTATCTAATATGCAGTATTTTAATGGAGAAATAGATGAGGTTAGAGTATTCAAAACAGCCATGACTGAAGAACAGATACAGCAGATGATTTATCAAGAAATTGATGACAATAGTGGCTTAGTTAGAGGACGTATAATACCAAAAGATGTTGAGGATTTAACAATTAATGTTAAAGTGCTATGGGATGATTTACAAGGATACTATCCAATGACTGATATTACTAATAATACCACTTTTGATTATTCTGGAAAAGGCAACATTTTAAAATTACATAATATAACTACGGTTCAACCTCAAACCGCTCCAATGCCATATCAGACAACCAATGATGGAAGCTGGACCCAAGAATCTACGTGGTTACATGGAGATGTTTGGGATATAGAAGACGTAGCTTCTAACAAAGATTGGAGTATAGTACATATTAGAGACAATGTTAACGCATCTCACTCAGTCAAGAATCTTGGGTTAATTATTGACATTAATAAATCGTTGACTATTAATGGAGATAATCAAGAAGACAATAGTTGGTATCTAGAATTAAATGGAACTTTAGATTTAAAAGATGATTCACAACTTATCCAAGGGTTAAATAGCGATTTAGTAACTTCTTCCGAAGGACGAATACTAAGACGTCAAGAAGGGTTGAGTAGCGTATATAGATATAATTATTGGAGTAGTCCAGTTGGTGAAAAAGCAACAACTGGCTTAATAAATAATAATGGTATCAGTAATAATCCAAACAATACTACCTTTTCATTAAACATGTTAAAAGACTCAGCAACTAATAATGTGCAATTCACTAATGGATATCATGATGATGGTAAAATTAGTACGTATTGGTTATACAGTTATCAGAACGGAGTCACGTATTACGATTGGGATGTTTTAAATATCAACACACCGTTAATTTCAGGTTTGGGTTACACGCAAAAAGGAGGAGGCTCATTATCTGAGTATATTTTTGAAGGAAAACCAAACAATGGTACAATATTATTAAGTGCAACTGATACAGGTGGTTCTGGTTCGGTTCCAGGAGTAAGTAAGACGGAATATTTAGTAGGTAATCCATATGCTTCAGCAATTGATGCGCATCAATTTATCGACGATAATAGCATGGTAACAACAGGAGCTATTTATCTATGGGAGCAATGGGCAGGAGATTCACATGTCTTAAATCAATACGAAGGGGGTTATGCAACTCTAAACAAATTAGGGAAAGTAAGAGCTTATCAATTTATTGGTATAGATGGAGCAGCGACAAACTATCAAGGAGGTATAAAAACGCCTACTAGATATCTTCCTGTAGGACAAGGTTTTATGATAGAGATTAATGGTACAGGTGATATTAATTTTAATAACGGACAGCGCATTTTTAAAACAGAAGCATCTGGTGAATCAATGTTTTTTAGAGCTAACACGAGCAGTGCAACAACTTCAGTAAATCAAGAAGTATCAATACAAAAAATAAAACTTGAGTTTACTGCAAATAATGGATTGGGTAGAGAGTTGGTGTTAGGTTTTAGTAACACAACTACAGATGACTTTGATTATGGCTATGACGCATTAGCAAATGAAACGTTTGTAAATGATTTAACATTGAACTTAAATAGTAAGCCAATGGTAATTCAAGCTTATAATCAAATTACAACAGATAAGATAGTAGATCTTAATTTTAAGTCAGATGGGTTATTAACCTATTCTATAAAAGTTTCAGAGTTTGAGAACGTTTCAGAAAATCAAGACGTGTACTTATTAGACAACCTTACAGGTGTGTATCATGATTTAAAATCAGAAATGGCATATAATTTTACGTCTGAAGCTGGTACTTTCAACAATCGATTCGATATTGTATTTCAAAATCCTGACACTCTAAGTAGTGAAGAGTTCGAGTTAGATAGTCAAAACACGCTAATTTACTTTAACGACTATAATGAGTTATTATTTATAAAAGGATTAAAACAAGAGGTTAAACTAATAACATTATATAATGTATTAGGTCAAGAAATATTTAATAGTACCACTGCCACCAAAGAACAACTTGAAAAAGGATTACAAATATCTAACACAAGCACAGGATTATACGTTGTAAGTATTATTACCGAAAACAATCAAAGTATCGAAAAAAAGATTGTAATAAAATAGTAAACTAAGTTTAGCTATTTTTTCTTTGTAAATATTAGGGATAACTAAGCTTTTCCAACACTTATTTGGAAGATTATTTCTAATCCAATTAACCTGTTTTTTAGACGTTTATCGGAATTAGATATCACATTTTGCAGATTAACTAATTTTTTAAGTGTTATAACGAAATTAGTGTTTTTCGTTTGTCATACAGTTTATATTTGTTTCATAATTGACCCCAAATCAATAACTTATGAAAACTAAACTACTTGTGGTACTTACCACTTTGTTGGCTTGTAATATCGCGTTATCCCAGAACTCTGATGTGCAATTAACCGTTAAATGGCCAACCAATTCTTACCAAAATAAGATAGAAGTTTATAATACCGCTAATGATTTACTAGTAACTATATGTGATGACAATCAATGTTATACTGGATCTTACGATGGAGATACGGACGAATATGGTGCTAAATATGATTTAGGTTGTGTTGCTAATGGTAACAATTATTATGTGAGATTATATCAAATAGATAATAATAGTTGGGATTCTGGATACGTGTCAATTGTTGTTGCAGGTACAGAAGTAATTAATAACGATGGATCAAATGCCTCAAGTAGTGGATATGATATTTATTTTAATGTATCTGGTGGAGATGCAACTTGTAATACTCTTTTAGATACAGATAATGATGGAATAATTGATAATTTAGATTATGATGATGATGGTGACGGAATCGTAGATTATATAGAGGCTTTAGGTGAGGATGTGTTTACATGTACAATACCAGAATTAGATTTTGAGAACGGTATTTACGACGCGTCTGCAAGTACAGGAGCAGATAAACAAGTAGGTGCAGTTTACAGATTTACTAATGCAATTCAGGGGTACGATATATTATTAGAAGTTTTAGCATTAGATAATACTACAATCTCCAATATAGATAACGATACTATTGATAATCCTACCTTTTTACAAACAGAATTAACGTTTAGTGGGTCAGGTACACCAGGTGCAGAGTTTGGTTTCACTATAGTAAATTCAGGAACTACAACTGCATCTTCCGAGATTTTTAGAATAAATGGAACCACATGGGATTGCGATGGAGGTGGAGGTTTAAGAGAGTCTTTAATCTTTCATAACCCTGCAGCTTATGGTACTGAGAATCCAACGTCATTGATAACTGAAGATTTAGGTGGTGGAGATATTCAAATAAGTGCCTCTGGACTTCAAGAAGGTCCTGGTTTTTCTAATCTTAAAGTCTTAAAATCGTATTACCAATTTATTGGCAATTCCTTTTCATTAAGAATGCAAGCTATAAAAAATGGTGCAAACTCTTCTACTCGTCAATTTGGTCTATCTTTTTCACAGTGCGAATTTTTAGATTTTAATGCTAATTCTTTAATTATTGTAACTGGAAAAGATAGAGATGGTGATGGTAAATACAATCATCTAGATTTAGATAGCGATAATGATGGAATCCCTGATAATGTGGAAGCACAAAGTACACTTAACTACAAGGCGCCTTTAGGAACTGTTAATGGAGATTCAGGTATTGATATCGCTTATGATATTTCTACTGGTATAGATGTTGTAGATACAGATGGAGATAGAATCCCAGATTACATAGATTTTGATAGTGACAGAGATGGTACACCAGATATTGAAGAAAATGGGATGGTAAATTCTATTGGAACTTTTACAGACACAGACAATGATGGTTTAGATAATGTTTTTGAAGGTTCAAATACATCAGACCCATTAGATGTAAATGATGAAATTGAAAACCCAAGTGCTTCAGTTTTACCAGACACAGATGGAGATTTATTTTCTGGAGGAGATTTAGACTACAGAGATACTATTGATATCTATATTGAGTCTGCAACGTTAGATTTTGATGGTGTTGATGACTATGTTATTGGATCAGAAACATTTTCCAGTATAAATCAGACTAATACAGATGGTACAACATTTATGGCATGGATTAAGAGCAATTCTGACGCATCAGATACTAATCAAAAATTTGTAATAGGTGAAAAAAATGCAATTGAAATAACATTAACAGGAGAAACCATAAGTGCAAGTATACACTATGTTAAATCAGATAATACTACTGCGACAAGTTCTGTATACAGAAGTACAACTGGTATTGCTAGAAACGTATGGAGACACGTTACAGTATCTGTTTCATTTACAGACAATACAGCCTATTTATTATTAGATGGTGATTTGGTGTTTTCAACAAATTTAATAGATGCAGTTGCTTTTAGAAGTTCTGTAACAACAGAATTGGACTATTTAAGAATGGGTAATGACCAATCACTTATGGCTTCAAAATTCTTTAAAGGATCAATAGATGAGGTAAGAGTGTTTAATAAATTTTTACCTGAAGATGAAGTGAAAGAAATCGTTTATCAAGAGATAAATAATAATGCAGGTCAAGTAGAAGGTTCTATTATTAAAAACCAATTAACTTCTTTAGATTGGTCAAATCTAGAGCTTTACTACCCATTAACTAACATCACTACAGGATTTATTAAAGATCAGTCATTAAACAACAAAAATGCTGAAATGTTTAATATTACTACTGTACAAGAACAATCTGCACCTATGCCTTTTGTAACAAAACAAGCTGGGAATTGGCATGATAAAAACACATGGCTACATGGAGATGTGTGGTATA
Organism: Olleya sp. YS; assembly: GCF_029760915.1. Lineage (NCBI taxonomy): Bacteria > Pseudomonadati > Bacteroidota > Flavobacteriia > Flavobacteriales > Flavobacteriaceae > Olleya > Olleya sp. YS. Next base: position 1,357,254 of record NZ_CP121685.1, read on the forward strand.
TTCCAGGAGATGAGGTAAGTCAAGCAGCCACTTTTGGTAATGACGAGGTAGTAACTTGGGGAATTTATCAAATAAAGCATAGTATAAATGTAACAACCTCATTGTCTAAACCTAACGTGCCAACTTATTATAAAGGGTTATTAGCATTAGGTGTTATTGTCGATGAAAAAGATGAAGTTAATAACGATGTTGTTTTTACAATAGGAGACTCTAATACAGACTTACAACTAAATGTGTCAAAATATTTAGAAATTAATGGAACTATCAACTTAAAAAGAGATTCTCAGTTAATTCAAGGATTAGAAAGTAATTTAGTGACCTCTGATAAAGGAAAAATTCAAAGAGGTCAAGAAGGACTTAGCAGTGTGTATAGATATAACTATTGGAGCTCTCCAGTAGGGCAAATATCAACAACTAGTTTGATAGACGATAACTCATCAATTAATAATCCAAACAACACACCATTTTCTTTAGGTATGCTTAGAGATGATGCTTGTAATAATGTGCAATTTACAAATGCTTATCATGAAGATGGTAAAATAAGCAGAGTGTGGTTATATGGTTTTGAGAATGGTGTAACTTACTATGATTGGAATGTTTTAGGTACAGGAACTCCTATAGAAGCAGGTAAAGGTTATACTCAAAAAGGAGGTGGATCTTTATCAAATTACACATTTGAAGGTAAACCAAATAACGGAACTGTACTTTTAAGCGCAACTGATACAGGTGGACTAGGATCAGTTGGAGGAGTTAGTAGAACAGAATATTTAGTAGGTAACCCATATGCTTCAGCAATAGATGCACATCAATTTATAGATGATAATGCAGGAGTTATTGGAGGCGCAATTTATTTATGGGAACAATGGGCTGGAGATTCTCACAATTTAAATGCATATGAAGGCGGTTACGCTACCTTAAATAAGTTAGGTAAAGTAAGAGCATACCAATTTATAGGATTAAATGGAGCTAATACTGGATTTCAAGGTGGTCAAAAAACACCAAAACAATATCTTCCTGTTGGGCAAGGATTTATAGTTGAAGTCACTGGAACTGGAAATATTGAGTTTAATAATGGACAACGTACTTTTAAAACGGAAACAGATGGAGAATCTATATTTTTTAGAAATAGTAACCCACAAGAATCTGCAAATTCGACTCAAACTGACAGTACAGGAATCCAGAAAATAAAATTAGAATTTAAAACAAATTCAGATTTAGGAAGAGAGTTAGTTTTAGGATTTAGCGATACGACTTCAGATACTTTTGATTATGGATACGATGCACTAGCAAACGAAACATTTGCTAATGATTTAACTATGACTTTAGATGCTAAACCTATGGTTATACAAGCTTTTGGTCAAATAACAGTAGATAAAGTAATAGACTTAAACTTTAAAGCAGACGGAATTGCAACCTATACCATAAAAGCTACAGAAATTTTAAATCTTGAAGATAATCAACCAGTTTACTTATTAGATAATCTTACAGGTAACTACCACGATTTAAAATCAGGATTAGACTATAACTTTACCTCTTTGGTAGGTGAATTTAATAACCGTTTTGATATTGTATTTCAAAATCCAGATACATTAAGTAATGATGAGTTTGAATTAGACACAGATAACACAGTAATTTATTTCAATAGTACTCAAGAGTTATTATATGTAAAAGGATTAGATCAAGACGTAAAATCAGCGACTTTATACAATGCTATCGGTCAAGAAGTTTTTAAAAGCACTTCAGTAACTAAAAATCAACTAGAAAGCGGATTGCAAATTTCTAATTTAAGTACAGGTATGTATATTGTAAGTATCAAAACAGAAAAAAATCAAATTATAGATAAAAAGATTATAATAGAGTAAATTGTAAATGCTATTTAGTATTTAGAGCTTCAGCATAATTTATGTTGAAGCTTTTTTTATGCATAAAACCACTCTTTTAAACAGAATTTCTTAATTTCGCGACTCGTATAAGAAATCAGAAACAATGAGCGCAGGATTCCCTGAATATAAAGGACTTAACTTACCAAACGTCGCAGAAGAAATTCTAAACTATTGGCAAGACAATAACATCTTCGAAAAAAGTGTAACCACTAGAGAAGGTGCAGAACCTTACGTGTTTTTTGAAGGACCACCAAGTGCAAACGGATTACCTGGAGTACACCACGTTTTAGCACGCGCTATTAAAGATATTTTCCCGCGTTATAAAACCATGAAAGGGTACCAAGTGAAGCGTAAAGCAGGTTGGGATACACATGGTTTACCTATAGAACTTGGTGTAGAAAAAGAATTAGGTATTACCAAAGAAGATATTGGTAAAACGATTTCTGTAGAAGATTATAACGCAGCTTGTAGAAAAGCTGTTATGCGTTACACAGACGTTTGGAATAACCTGACACAAAAAATGGGCTATTGGGTAGATATGGATAATCCATACATTACCTACGAGCCTAAATACATGGAAAGCGTATGGTGGTTGTTAAAAGAAATTTATAATAAAAATTTATTATATAAAGGGTACACCATTCAACCCTATTCGCCTAAAGCAGGAACAGGATTAAGTTCGCATGAGCTTAATCAACCAGGTACTTATCAAGATGTAACAGATACAACTGTAGTTGCTCAGTTTAAAGCTATTAATGAAACCCTACCTGACTTTTTACAAAACGAAGGAACGATTTACTTTCTTGCTTGGACCACAACTCCTTGGACTTTACCAAGTAATACAGCTTTAACCGTTGGACCTAAAATAGATTATGTTTTAGTGGAAACCTATAATCAATACACATTCAAACCAATGAATGTGATTTTGGCAAAATCACTAGTCAACAAACAATTTGATGGTAAGTTTAAACTTGTTGAGGAAAAATCAGAACTGTTAGACTATAAAGATGGTGATAAGAAAATCCCATATTTTGTAGTCAAAGAATTCAAAGGAAAAGATCTAGTTGGTATTAAATACGAACAACTTTTACAATACGCCTTACCAAATGATAATCCAGAAAATGCTTTTAGAGTCATCTCTGGAGATTTTGTAACTACAGAAGATGGTACAGGAATTGTACACACAGCACCTACATTTGGAGCAGATGATGCACTAGTTGCCAAGCAAGCAACTCCAGAAGTCCCTCCATTATTGGTCAAAGACGAAAACGGAAACTTAGTCCCATTAGTAGATTTACAAGGTCGATTTAGACCAGAGCTTAAGGAGTTTGGTGGTAAATATGTGAAGAATGAATACTATAATGAAGGAGAAGCTCCAGAACGTTCAATTGACGTTGAGTTAGCCATTAAATTAAAAGAAGAAAATAAAGCCTTTAAGGTTGAAAAATACAAGCATAGTTATCCTAATTGTTGGAGAACAGACAAGCCAATTTTATACTACCCATTAGATTCATGGTTCATTAAAGTCACAGACGTTAAAGATAAAATGTTTGAACTAAATGAAACCATTAATTGGAAACCAAAATCGACTGGAACTGGACGTTTTGGTAACTGGTTAGCAAATGCAAACGATTGGAATTTGTCACGTTCTCGTTATTGGGGAATCCCATTACCAATCTGGAGAACAGAAGATGGAAAGGAAGAAATTTGTATAGGTTCTGTTGAAGAATTAAAAGCAGAAATGCAAAAAGCTGTTCAGGCTGGATTGCTTGCTAAAGATATCTTTGAAGAATTTGAAGTTGGTAACAATTCTGAAGACAACTACGCGAAGCTAGACTTACACAAAAATATAGTAGATCAAATTGTTTTAGTTTCAAAAAGCGGTCAGAAAATGTATCGTGAAGCCGATTTAATTGACGTGTGGTTCGATTCTGGATCTATGCCATATGCACAGTGGCATTATCCGTTTGAAAATAAAGACTTAATTGACGATAATAAAGCATTTCCAGCAGATTTTATTGCGGAAGGTGTAGATCAAACTCGCGGTTGGTTTTACACATTACATGCTATTGGAACTATGGTTTTTGATTCTGTAGCTTACAAAAATGTCGTCTCTAATGGTTTAGTGCTAGACAAAAACGGACAGAAAATGTCCAAACGTTTAGGTAATGCAACAGACCCTTTTGAGACCTTGGACACTTATGGTGCAGATGCCACACGTTGGTATATGATTAGCAACGCTAATCCATGGGACAACCTAAAATTTGATTTAGACGGAATAGAAGAGGTAAAACGTAAATTTTTCGGAACACTTTACAATACCTACTCATTCTTCAGTTTATATACTAATTTAGATAAATTTAGTTATGCTGAAGCAGAAACTCCGTTAGCAGAACGTCCAGAATTAGACCGTTGGATACTTTCAGAATTACATACGTTAATTCAAAAAGTAGACGACTATTATGCAGATTACGAGCCTACTAAAGCAGCACGTGCTATTTCAGATTTTACTCAAGATTACTTAAGTAACTGGTTTGTACGTTTAAGTAGAAGACGTTTCTGGAAAGGCGATTATCAAACCGATAAGATTTCAGCTTACCAAACCCTATACACCTGTTTGGTGACTATTGCTAAGTTAGGAGCGCCTATTGCGCCTTTCTTTATGGATAAATTGTATTTAGATTTAAATTCAGCAACAAAAAAAGAAAACTTTGAGAGTGTGCATTTAGCAGAGTTTCCAAAATTTGATACCAGTTTTGTTGATAAATCATTAGAACGTAAGATGGAAAATGCACAGACTATTTCATCTTTGGTATTGTCTTTAAGGGCAAAAGAAAAAATTAAAGTAAGACAGCCTTTACAGAAAATTATGATTCCTGTAGATTCTGCTCAATTTAAAGAAGAAATAAAAGCAGTAGAAAACCTGATTAAAAGCGAGGTTAATATTAAGGAGATTGAATTGATGGAAGATGCTTCAGATATCTTGGTAAAGCAGATTAAACCTAATTTTAAGACCTTAGGACCACGTTTTGGAAAAGATATGAAAGTCATTGCAGCAGCAATTAATAAAATGGGTGCTGAGGATATTAAAATTGTTGAACAAAAAGGCGAAATTGATGTGGATTGTAATGGAAAAATTATTACATTACACCTAGAAGATGTAGAAATTACTTCTCAAGACATTGAAGGTTGGTTAGTTGCTAATGAAGGTAATATAACTGTCGCTTTAGACGTTACAATTTCAGAAGCTTTAAAAGAAGAAGGAATAGCTAGAGAATTAGTAAATCGTATACAAAATTTACGTAAAGATTCAGGTTTTGAAGTAACAGATAGAATTACAGTACAGCTTCAAGAAGATAAATATATAACACAAGCAGTAAAATCAAATATAGATTATATTAAAGCGGAAACGCTTACAGATAATCTAGAAATTATTAACCAAGTAAATAATGGTATAGAAATTGCGTTTGATGATGTAAATACCAAATTATTTATTCAAAAAAATTAACATTATGGCATCAGACATAAACGTAAGATATTCAGATAAAGAATTAGCTGAATTCAAAGTGATAATCCAAGATAAGATTAAACAAGCACAACACGATTTAGAATTAATAAAAAGTGCTTACATGAACGACCATAACAATGGTACAGACGATACGTCGCCAACATTTAAAGCGTTTGATGAAGGTAGCGAAACTATGAGTAAAGAGTCTAATTCTGCTTTAGCTATTAGACAAGAAAAATTTATTCGTGATCTTAAAAATGCTCTAATCAGAATTGAAAATAAAACCTATGGTGTTTGTCGTGTTACAGGTAAGTTAATTAATCCAAAACGTTTAGAGTTAGTACCTCATGCTACACTAAGCATCGAAGCAAAAAACATGCAATAATAGTAAGATAAAGACTTAACAATATAAAAACGCTTCAATGAAAATTGAAGCGTTTTAAATTTTAAAATAACTGTAGTTGAAAAACATCTTAACCATCTTACTTTTTTTAATGAGTGCGTCTTTATGTGCCCAAAAAAATACAGAGAAATCATGGAGCGCAAGCAACATCAATACATTATCTATTGCAGGTGATAATATTTTTAAAATCAAGGTGTCAAACAATGTAACTAATATCATTTCATTAAAAGTAAAAATTGAAGGCGAATATGCAGAACAACTAGTCATTGTTGATTCTGTTACAGAAGATAAAATCACAATATCATCCTCCTTTCAGCCTTTATTTAAAAACGATAATGATAAGTTAAGTGCACATAAAGTATTGTCTGTAGAATACGAAATAACGGTTCCAAAACATGTTAAACTAGATATTAAAAGTGATATTGCTTCCGTACAAATTAGTGGTCAATACCCTTTTGTTTTTATAGAATTAAATCAAGGTAATTGTGACTTAAAACAGTTTGTAGGTGATGCAACTATTAATACCATAGAAGGTCATATTACTGTTGAAACCAATAATGCTAAAGTTGAAGCGTTTACTAAAACAGGAACAAAACAAATATATCAATTTAAGTATATAACACATACAATAAGTTGCCATACAATTAATGGGAATATTAAGGTGAGTAAAATAGAAAAATAAACCTATTTTTGCTTTCGTAAATCATGAACTTAAAAAAAGCATCACTACTAATAATTATTATTTTACTTATTGATCAAATAAGTAAAATCTACGTAAAAACTCATTTTGTTTTAGGCGAAGATTTTACGGTTTTTAACTGGTTTAAAATTTATTTTATTGAAAATAATGGAATGGCTTGGGGCACAAAACTAAGCGATATTTTACCATTTATGACCGATAGAACCGCTAAATTAAGTTTAACCATTTTTAGGATTCTTGCAATAATTGGGATTGGCTATTGGCTAGTTAGCGCTATTAAGAGACAACAGTCTAAAACATTAATTTTGGCTTTAATATTCATTTTCGCTGGAGCTTTAGGTAATATTTTAGATTCTGTATTTTATGGTCTTCTATTTGATGACAGTGTTGGGCAAGTTGCTACGTTTTTACCACCAGAAGGTTATGATACTTTATTACACGGTAAAGTTGTAGATATGTTATATATGCCTATTTGGAAAGGATATTTACCAGAATGGATTCCAGGAGTTGGAGGTGATTATTTTACATTTTTCGAACCTGTTTTTAATATTGCTGATGTCTCAATAAGCATAGGTTTTGGGATATTAATTTTCTTTAACAGAAAAGCGTTTGGTAAAAAGGGATAGACTTAAAAGCTATATATTTTTTCTGGTGTCACACAATAGTCTAGTTTAATATCTGTATTAGATGTATCTTCAATTCTAGTTTCAGCTTCAAAAAAAGACAAACCTATTTTAAGGGTTTCTGGTTTGCAAGAGGCTAAAAACGTATCATAAAATCCTTTACCATATCCAACTCGATGACCTTGTAAATCAAATACCAAAAGTGGCACGAAAACAACATCTATTTTATCGTTTGTAATTGCAATACCATCAACTGGTTCTGGGATGTTGTAAGTATTTAGCTTTAGTGTAGTCGCATCTGTTAACAGATAGTTGGTTAACGTATTGGTTTCAAAATCACTTTTAGAAACAACAATATTTTTGTCTTTACCTGATAGTATATTTAAAATAAAATCTGTATTTATTTCTTTTTGTGATTCAATAGATAAAAACACATGATAAAAACTATAATCCCAAATAGAAAGTGTCAATAATTGATTAGCAATTTTTAGACTTAAATCGTCTATGTTTTCATCAGATAATTGACTACGTAATGTTTTGTATGTCTTACGTAATGTAGTTTTAGTCATGATGATTAATCTATAATTTCTGTAGAAATATGAAACAAAGCATCACCTTGATAGACAATTGGCGATTGGTTAATATTAATAATATAACCAGAATGAGTCGCTCTTACAAAATGATTAAATTTCCCGTAAGGATCAGTAATATTACCTATTGTATCTCCAGTATTAACTTGTACACCTAATTTTATGGTTGATTTAAACATACCAGAATAATTGGCTCTTATCCATTTACTTTTCGTGATTTTGACACAAGATTTTTTTGGTTCTGAAACATTAAAAGGTGTGCGCAACATTCCAAAATGATTCAAAATACGTTTGGCACCATTAACACCAGTATTAGTAATAGTACTATCTATATGAAATGATTTACCACCTTCATAAAGCAAAATTGGTTTGCCCATTTTATTACAGGTGTTTCTAAACGATTTATTTAAATTTTTTGAATATAAAATAAACGGAGCTCCAAATATTTCAGCCATGACATCATCATCTTCATTGCCATATTCTATGCGTATTTGCGGTGCATTAAAACGGAAGGCGCCTCCTGTATGAAAATCTACTATAAAATCTACATGCGTTACCACTTCGTGTATAATTTCATAAGCTACACGACTAGCTAGTGATCCATTTTTTATACCAGGAAATACACGGTTTAAATCGCGTCCATCAGGAAACTCACGCTCCATATTTATAAACCCAAAAATATTAAGTACTGGAATACAAATAGTCGTCCCAATTTTAGGCTTATTAATACCTTTTGAGATAAGTTGACGGACAATTTCTATACCGTTAACTTCATCACCATGGATTCCAGCAGTAAATAAAACGGTTGGTCCTGGTTTTTTTGATCTAGAAATAATTATTGGAACATCAACAGGAGTTCTAGTATGAAGTTTTGCAACGTTAAAGCTAACTTCTGCATGTTGACCTGGCTTTACAGTTTCACCTAAAATTTTTAAATCTTGATTAACAAACATATGCGGTTACTTTCTGTTTTTTTCTATGTAGGTAATAATGCTACGCGCTATATTCCTACCTGTAGCTTTTTCTATACCTTCTAATCCTGGACTAGAGTTAACTTCTAACAATAATGGACCTCTTGCAGATTGTAACATATCTACTCCACAAACAGGTAATCTTAATGCTTTAGACGCTTTCATAGCTACCCTTAATTCGTCTTCACTTAATTTAATAATATCTGCACTACCACCTCTGTGTAAATTAGACCTAAATTCGCCATCCTTACCTTGACGTTTCATAGCTCCAACCACATGACCATCTACAACTAAAGCACGTAAATCGGCACCTTTAGCTTCCTTTATAAATTCCTGTACTATAACTCTGGCTTCAAGTCCGTTAAAAGCTTCTAAAACAGATTCTGCTGCATTTTTAGTTTCTGCTAAAACCACACCTAACCCTTGAGTTCCTTCAAGAAGTTTGATAATAACAGGGACACCACCTACATGCTCAATAACTTCTTCGACATCTCTAGAATAATTAGTAAAAACTGTTTTAGGCATGCCAATTCCTGCTTTACTTAAGCGTTGTAAACTTTTTAGTTTATCTCTAGATCTTAGTATTGCATCAGATGATGCTGTTGTAAAGACATTCATCATTTCAAATTGTCTGACCACTGCGCAACCGTAGAAAGTAACAGAAGCACCTATACGTGGTATAACAGCATCTACATAATCTAAATAACGATCTTTATAGTAAATAGTTGGTTTTTCTTTTTCTATAATTATATCACACTTAAGCGGATCAATAATTTCTATTCTATGACCTCTATGTTCACCTTCTTCAACCAATCGGTCTGTAGAATATAAATTAGCGTTGCGAGATAAAATAACAATGTTCATTAGTTGTTTGAATTAAAGGATTGGTTTTGAAGATCAACATCTACTAAAAATTTACGTTTTAAAAATTGGCGACCAATTAAAACAGGAAATCTCATGTCATCTCTCGTGCTTAAAGTTAAGTTAATCTTATATGTTTTACCAAAAAAAACAACATCTGTTTTTATTTTATAGCGGTTTTCTACATAGCCATTACTGCTTTTAACATCTGTAAAAGTATAATCTTTAAAGACTTTAGTTTTACTGTTAAAATTTGGATGACCTTTACTGTAAAACGTGCAATGTAAACCATCCTTTTCTACTCTTACCTCAGAACAATGTATGGCAGACGTATATGCTCCAGTATCTATTTTACAGTCCACTTCAAATAAATCCAACTTTGGGAAGTCAATTTTATCTGTTCTACCAATTGTTTTTTTAGTCATTACTATCTTTAAAATGTGATGCAAGGTAATAAATAAGTCTTCTATATTAATTTTATTTTTTTGGTTTAAAATTATATGCTATAAACACTTAGTTATTTATAAATAATTACCTTTGATAAGCAACCAAATGTCTTCTATTTTATTAAATATAATGAGTCAAACTAATTTAGATATTCAGCTTAAAACCTTGCCAGAATCTCCTGGTGTATACCAGTATTTTGATGCTGAAGGCAAGATTATTTATGTAGGAAAAGCTAAAAATTTAAAAAAAAGAGTTAGTTCATACTTTACAAAAACACATGAAAACGGTAAAACCAGAGTGCTTGTTAAACGCATAACTAACATTAAACATATTGTAGTAGAGACAGAAACAGATGCATTGTTATTGGAAAACAACCTGATTAAAAAGTATAAACCACGCTATAATGTATTATTAAAGGATGATAAAAGTTATCCTTGGATTTGTATTAAAAACGAACGTTTTCCTAGAGTGTTTCCTACACGTCGTATGATTAAGGATGGTAGCGAATATTTTGGACCATATACTAGTATGAAAACGGTCAAGACATTGTTAGACTTAATAAAAGGCTTATACAAATTAAGAACTTGCAATTATCATCTATCTCAAGAAAAAATAGAAGCAGGTAAATATAAAGTCTGTTTAGAATACCATTTAGGAAATTGTAAAGGTGCATGTGAAGGTTTAGAAACCGAAGCTAGTTATAATGAAAATATAATTGCAATTAAAGAGATTATTAAAGGAAATTTTAAAGCCTCATTAGGAAAGTTTAAACTGCAAATGAAACAATTTGCTGAAGACATGCAGTTTGAAGAAGCCCAGAAAATAAAAGAAAAAATTGAAGTTTTAGAAAACTATCAAGCCAAATCTACAATTGTAAATCCAAAGATTAGTAATGTGGATGTGTTTTCAATAGTTAGTGACGCTGGACATGGTTATATCAATTTTTTGCAATTGTCTTACGGTTCAATAATTAGATCACATACTCTAGAAATTAAAAAGAAATTAGACGAAACAGATAAAGAATTATTGGAACTGGCAATCATAGAAATTAGAGCACGATTTAATTCCACTTCAAAAGAAATTTATGTGCCTTTTAAAGTAGATATAGGCGAAGATATTAAAGTAACTATCCCTCAATTAGGCGATAAAAAACACATCCTTGACTTGTCTGTAAGAAATGCTAAATATTACAGGTTAGAGCGTTTTAAACAAGTCAAAATTACAGATCCAGATCGTCATGCTAATAGGATTATGGCACAGATGAAAGCAGATTTGCGTTTAAAAGAAGAACCTAGACATATTGAATGTTTTGACAACTCTAATATCCAAGGTACAAACCCAGTTGCAGCTTGTGTAGTGTTTAAAAACGGAAAGCCAAGTAAAAAGGATTATAGACATTTTAATATTAAAACGGTTGAAGGTCCAGACGATTTTGCATCAATGGAAGAGGTGGTTTATAGACGTTACAGACGTTTGTTAGATGAAGAGCAGCCACTTCCACAATTAATTATTATTGACGGAGGGAAAGGACAACTATCTTCTGCTTTAAAAAGTTTAGATGCTTTAAATTTAAGAGGAAAAATTGCCATTATCGGAATTGCTAAACGTTTGGAAGAATTATTTTATCCAGATGATCCAATTCCATTATATTTAGATAAAAAATCAGAAACATTAAAAATTATCCAACAACTGCGTAACGAAGCACATCGTTTTGGAATAGAGCATCATCGTAACAAACGCAGTAAACAAGCATTAAATACAGAGATGGAAACCATTCCTGGAATTGGTGAAAAAACAATTATCGAATTATTAAAAACATTTAAATCTGCAAAACGAATTGCCAACGCTAAACTAGACGAGTTAGAAGATGTAGTTGGTGTTTCTAGAGCAGCAAAAATTTATAATTACTATCATAAAGAATGAGACAAATCCTAATCACTATTATCTTAATTTTTGTCTTTAATACAACAGTTAAAGCACAAGATACTATACCAAAAGATCCGAAAATTGGATTGGTATTAAGTGGTGGTGGTGCAAAAGGATTCGCTCATATTGGTGCGTTAAAAGTTATTGATAGTCTTGGCATAAGAGTAGATTATGTTGCAGGTACAAGTATGGGAGCAATTATTGGATCTCTATACGCATCAGGTTACTCTGGTAAACAATTAGACTCAATTTTTGAAGGTGTTAATTTTGATGATATTTTAAACGATAATATTCCGAGATATGCAAAGTCAACTTACGAGCGTGAAATCTCAGAAAAATATGCTATCACTTTACCTTTTGATAACTTAAAAGTTAAGTTGCCATCTGCGTTGTCTAAAGGACAAAATACATTTAATTTGTTAACTCAACTACTATTGCATGTCTGTAATGAAGACGATTTTTCTAAACTTCCCATTCCGTTTTTCTGTATTGGTACAGATGTAGAAACTGGACAGCAAGTTATCTTAGATAAAGGTAATTTACCTCAAGCAGTAAAAGCTAGTGGAGCATTCCCATCGTTATTTCAACCAGTGGAAATTGATGGAAAGCTATTGATAGATGGAGGTGTAGTCAATAACTACCCTATTAAAGAACTTAGAGAAAAAGGAGTCGATATAATTATTGGTGTAGATGTTCAAGATGGTTTAGCAAATCGTACGGACTTATCTTCTGCACCACAAATACTATTTCAAATTAATAACTTTAGGACGATTAATGACATGAAAATTAAGTCCAAAGAAACAGATATTTACATTAAACCAGATATTACAAAATTTAATGTTGTATCATTTGATGATGGTAGGCAAATAATTGATAACGGTCATATAGCAGCGATTGAAAAGATAGAAGTTTTAAAGCAATTAAAATTGAATCAACTAAAAAAGCCTCCTATTAGGCGAACTATGACTTCTCCAGATAGTTTGCAAATAAATTATATTGAAACTAATGGAATTGACAAATATACGAGATCATACATTTTAGGTAAATTAGATTTGAGACCTTACTCCAAGGTAGCTTATCAAGATTTATCCAAAGGAGCCAACAATGTTGTAGCAACAAATAATTTTGACAATTTTTTTTATGAGTTAAAGTTAGAGGATAATAAGGGTTATAGAATTATTACAGATGTTTCTGAAACCAAAAAAACTACATTCTTAAAATTAGGTTTACATTATGATGGATTGTACAAAAGTGCTATGTTGGCCAATGTTACTAAAAAACAGTTTTTATTAAAAAATGATGTAGCTTCTCTAGATTTAATTGTGGGTGACCATGTTAGATATAATTTTGATTATTTTATAGATAAAGGTATATATTGGAGTATAGGGTTAAGCTCTAGATATAGCGAGTTTGATCAAGCTTTTGTGGCTAATGCTTTTTTAACACCTGCTCAAATGGCTAGCTCAGGAATTAATAAAATTAGTACAGATGTTTCAGATTTAACTAACCAATTTTATTTGCAAACATTATTTAGAAATGATTTGGTTTTTACCGTAGGTGCAGAGCATAAAAAGTTAAAAATAAAAACCGAAACTATCTTATCTTCTCAAAATCAAAATGAAACAGTTTTTGAAAACAGTAATTACCTTAGCCTTTTTGGAGCTTTAAAGTTTGATACTTATGACAGTAAATATTTTCCAACTGAAGGAATTTATTTTTCAGCAGAGGGTAACTATTATCTATACTCTTCAGATTTTTCAAGCACATTTTCGCCATTCACTATCCTTAAAGCAGATTTAGGCTATGCATTTAAAATTAACGACAAATTGTCTTTAAACCTAACATCCGATGGAGGATTTAAAATTAACCCTAAAGCTAACCGTTTCTTAGACTTTGTACTTGGTGGTTATGGTAATAATTTCATCAATAATTTTAAGCCATTTTATGGTTATGATTTTTTATCAATAGCTGCAGATTCTTACATTAAAGGAGGAATTAATTTAGATTATCAATTTTTTCCTAAAAATCATATTATGTTAAGTGCAAACTATGCCAATGTAGAAGATAGACTATATGATACTGGAAATTGGTTCTCTTTACCAGATTATTCAGGCTATGCAATTGGTTATTCTTTTCAGTCATTTTTAGGACCAATAGAAGCTAAATACACTTTTTCACCAGAAACAAAGCAAAGCTATTGGTTTTTTAATTTAGGATACTGGTTTTAGTCTTGTTTTTGATAGAAAAACGCTTCACAAACTCATAAAAATTCACGATATTTGTTAGATTATGGTAACAATTTGGAACAACTTATTATCACATCTAAAATTCTTGATTAAACGTAATCCGGAATGAGTGCCCTACCTTGTTAAGCATTTAGTCAGACGTCAATTGTATTATCATGACGCTCTTATATTCAATCTAAAAACTAAAGAAAATGCCATTTTATCATAAACTAGGAAAAATACCACCTAAAAGACACACCCAATTCCGTAAGCCAGATGGCTCTTTGTATGCTGAGCAATTATTTGGAACTATAGGATTTGATGGTATGTCAACAAACTCGTATCATGAGCATAGACCAACCCAAGTAAAAGCTATAAAAAAACAATATAGTGTTGCACCTAAAATTGCAAGAGCCAATCATATACAATCCTATCGTTTAAAAGGGTTTCAAGTGAAGCCAGAAAACGATTATTTAGAATCGCGTAAAACAGTATTAATTAATAGCGATTGTAGTATTATTTTAGCTGCGCCAAAACAATCTACTAACGATTATTTTTATAAAAATACAGATGCAGACGAGCTTATTTTTATACATAAAGGTAAAGGTAAATTAAGAACTCATTTAGGGAATCTTGATTTTAAATATGGTGACTATTTGTTGGTACCTCGTGGGATTATTTACAAAATAGATTTTGACACAGAAGACAACCGCTTATTTATTGTTGAGTCTAAAAGACCAATATACACACCAAAAAGATACCGTAACTGGTTTGGACAATTGTTAGAGCATTCACCATTTTGCGAACGTGATTTAAGACAACCTCAAGAGTTGGAAACACACAATGAAAAAGGAGATTTTTTAATGAAAGTTAAAAAGCAAGACGATATTTTCGAGATGGTATATGCTACACATCCATTTGATGTGGTTGGATATGATGGTTATAATTATCCGTATGCGTTTTCAATTCATGATTTCGAACCTATTACAGGACGCATTCATCAACCACCACCAGTACATCAAACTTTTGAAACCGATGCATTTGTAGTGTGTAGCTTTGTCCCAAGGTTATACGACTATCATCCAGATAGTATTCCTGCACCATACAACCATAGTAATATTGATAGTGATGAGGTATTGTATTATGTAGACGGAGATTTTATGTCACGTAATGATGTTGCAGCAGGACATATTTCCTTACATCCAGCAGGTATACCACATGGACCACATCCAGGCGCAACAGAACGTAGTATAGGAAAAGTTAAAACAGACGAGTTAGCAGTAATGGTAGATACATTTAAACCACTAATGATAACTGAAGAAGCATTAAAAATTGCTGATGAGGAGTATTATAAATCTTGGTTAGAATAAATTCTTAAAAAAAGCGAGATAAGAGAAACAAGAATAACGGAAAATCAAATAAACTCATCCACAAATAAACTTTAAAAAATGAGTAAAAAAATAGAATCAGTAAACTACGGTTTAGAAAAAATATTTGAAGGCGCACAAGACTTTTTACCACTTTTAGGTACAGATTATGTCGAGTTTTATGTAGGTAACGCCAAACAAGCTGCGCACTTTTACAAAACAGCATTTGGCTTTCAGTCACACGCATACAGAGGTTTAGAAACGGGATCAAAAGACACAGTAAGTTATGTCTTAACTCAAGATAAAATTAAGCTAATGCTTACCACGCCTTTAAACAGTAAATCAAAAATTAACGAGCATATTGTTAAGCATGGAGATGGAGTTAAAATTGTTGCACTTTGGGTTGAAGATGCCAAACAAGCTTATAAAGAAACAACATCTAGAGGTGCAAAGTCTTACATGGAACCAACAGTTGAAAAAGATGAACATGGTGAAGTCGTTAGAGCAGGAATATACACTTACGGAGAGACAGTACACATGTTTGTAGAACGTAAAAATTATAATGGTGCCTTTTTACCAGGTTTTCAAAAATGGGAGTCTGACTACAACCCTCCAACAGCAGGATTAAAGTATATTGATCATATGGTTGGTAACGTAGGTTGGAACCAAATGAATGTTTGGGTAAAATGGTATGAAGACGTCATGGGATTTGAAAACTTCTTATCTTTTGACGATAAACAAATCCATACAGAATACTCAGCTTTGATGAGTAAAGTAATGTCTAATGGGAATGGACGTATTAAATTCCCAATCAACGAGCCAGCAAAAGGAAAAAAACGTTCTCAAATAGAAGAGTATTTAGACTTTTATGAAGGTGCTGGTGTACAACATATTGCTGTAGCAACAGATGATATTATAAAAACGGTATCTCAATTACGTGCTAACGGTGTAGAATTTTTATCCACACCTCCAGAAGAATATTATAGAGCAGTTCCTGGTCGTTTAGAAGAATTTAGTCATGAGCTAAGAGAGGATATCGAAAAATTAAAAAGCTTGGGTATTATGATTGATGCTGACGAAGAAGGGTATTTACTTCAAATTTTTACAAAACCAGTACAAGACAGGCCTACCTTATTTTTTGAAATCATCCAACGTATGGGAGCACGAGGGTTTGGAGCTGGAAACTTTAAAGCATTATTCGAATCTATCGAACGTGAGCAAGCCAAACGTGGTACGCTTTAACAAAACTTTATAGGTTTAATATCAAAAAAATGCCATCAAATATTAAGATGGCATTTTTTTGTTTTATATTTTTGGAATAGTAATTGTATTCTAAGTTATAAATAACCAATAACTTATTAAATTAAGTTATATAATTACTTTAGTTATGAAAAAACAAATACTCTTAATATTATCAATTCTTACAATAACTTTTACTGTTGCTTCTAATCCAGAACCTGCATTTAAAGGTGGTGAATGGTTTAAATTTAAAATGAGTTATAGTGGCTTTCTAAAAGCAGGTAATGCAACATTACAAGTTAATGAGACCACATTAAATGGTAAACCAGTATTTCACGTGGTTGGAAAAGGTTGGACAACCGGAATGATTAAATGGTTTTTTAAAGTAGAAGATCGTTACGAGAGTTATTTTGATAAAACCACTATTTTGCCTTACAAGTTTATTAGAAATATTGACGAAGGTGGTCATAAAAAAAATATCGAAATAAAATTTGATCAAGAAAACAGAAAAGCACTAGTTTACAATAAAAAGCATGATACAAAAAAGACTGTAGATACAAATGCAAACGTACAGGATATGGTGTCAACGTTTTACTATCTTAGAAATAAGTTAGATACTAACACACTTAAAGTTGGTGACGAAATAAAACTTGACATGTTTTTTGACGAAGAAAACTATGGATTTAAGCTTAAGTTTTTAGGTAAAGAAAATTTAGATACAAATTTCGGAACTGTTGAAACACTAATGTTTAGACCATATGTTATGGCTGGTCGTGTTTTTAAAGAAGAAGAAAGTTTAACACTTTGGGTCTCCAATGACAAAAATAAAATACCTTTACGTATCAAAGCAGACTTAGCTGTAGGATCTTTAAGAGCAGATTTAGAAGCTTTTAAAGGACTAAAACACAGTTTTAAAATTATAGCAGACAATTAATTTGTAATGAGTGTAGACCAAAAATTAACTAACCAATTAGTAGATAAATACAAAGCACTTGACCAAAATGTAAATACACATTTAGACGGTCTTTTGCACAGTAAGCCTATTGATTATTGGGATTATATTCAGACAGATGCCTTATTAAATCTTCAAGTACAACGTACCACGCTACCAGATGAGATGGTGTTTTTAATGTATCATCAGGTTAACGAGTTATTGTTTAAAATGATTCTCTGGGAAATTGATCAAGTTGCACATAAAGAAAATATTACCGCAGCTTATTTTGAAACTAAAATCATGCGTATAAGTCGCTATTTTGATGTGTTAACATCATCCTTTACCGTTATGAAAGACGGTATGGATGTCGATCAATACAATAAGTTTCGTAATACATTAACACCAGCTAGTGGGTTTCAGTCAGCACAATACCGTAAAATAGAATTTGCTTCAACCGAGTTGATTAATCTTATAGATAACCGTTTTAGAGAAACCATAGACCGCAACACCTCTTTTGAACATGCTTTTGAGCATTTATATTGGCAAGCAGCAGGAAAAGACTACAAAACAGGAAAAAAAAGCTACACATTAACAGTTTTTGAAGCTAAATACAAAGACGAATTTATTAGATTTGCAGAATTCTATAACACGCACAATTTGTGGACTATTTTTAAAGGATTACCGCAAGACGTTAAAGAAGACGAAGATTTAATTAAAGCCATGCGCCATTATGATTACACGGTAAACATTACTTGGGTCATGGCACATTATAATACAGCAAATCACTATTTGAATATAGGTGGTAAAACTGCTGAAGCAACAGGAGGAAGCGAATGGGTAAAATATATGCATCCAAAATATCAAAGACGAATATTTTTTCCAGACTTATGGACCGAACAAGAATTGCAAGATTGGGGCAAAAATGTCTGATTTTAGTATGTCTTTTCCTAACAATTAATAGTTGCAAAAAAGAAGAACGAGAACCTGTAGAAACCGTTTCGGTATTAGAACCAGCAGAGCTTTATGAATTTGGTTTTAAATTAAACGACTATATCGTTAAACGTGACACTATCAGAAAAGGAGATAGCTTTGGCGAAATTCTCCAACGTCATGAGATTGATTATTCCAAAATTTTTCAAATCGCTCAACAAACCAAAGACACCTTTGATATTAGACGCTTGCAAGTAGGTAAACCGTATACTTTACTGTGCTCTAACGATTCCCTTCAACAACCAAAATGCTTTATATATCAACCGACTAAAGCAGATTATGTGGTCATAAATTTTCAAGATTCCATTCACGCCTATTCAAGTACAAAACCTATTAAATATATTGAAAAAGAAGTATCTGGTGTCATAGAGTCTAATATTTCTGAAGCATTAGCTAAACAAGGAAAAAGTGTGCTATTAGCCTATAAAATGAGTGATATTTATGCGTGGACCATCGACTTTTTTAGACTTCAAAAAAACGATAAATTCAAACTTATTTATACCGAAAAATATATTGACGATTCTATTTATGCAGGAATCGATAACATAAAAGCTGCTTATTTTGAGCATAATGGCGAGCCTTTTTATGCTTTTGAATTTGAAACAGATACTATAAAAGGATTAAAAGATTATTTTTCAGAAGACGCTAAAAACTTACGTCGTGCTTTTTTAAAAGCACCTGTAGAGTATAAAAGGATTTCCTCTAGATACAATTTAAACAGACGTATTGCACTTTACGGAAACAGAGTAAGACCACACAAAGGGACAGATTTTGCAGCCAATGTTGGTACACCAATTAGGGCAACTGCAAATGGTACAGTAGTCGAGTCTGCAAAACGAGGAGGTAACGGTAATTATGTTAAAATAAAACATAATTCTACTTACAGTACTCAGTATTTACATATGAGTAAGCGTAAAGCTAAAGTAGGAGATTTTGTAAAACAAGGAGACGTTATTGGTTATGTTGGTATGACAGGTAACACATCTGGACCACACGTGTGTTATCGTTTTTGGAAAAACGGAAAGCAAGTTGACCCATTTAAACAAAAACTACCTGAAGCAGAACCAATATCTGATAGCCTAAAAACAGAATATTTAAAGTTTATTAAACCGCTTAAAATCCAATTAGATGATATTGATTTTATACTTCCAATAGAAGAAAATCAGATTTTGGACATAGAGCTAGATCAAGACAACGAAATTACCTTCAATAACTAATGGCATTACCTTCAATTAACCCTACCACCACTAAAGCTTGGCAAAAATTACAACAGCATTTTGAAGTTGTAAAAGATTTAAAAATGAAGGACTTGTTTGCTCAAAATCCAAATAGAGCAAAACAAATGACCATCAAATGGGAAGATTTTTATGTGGATTATTCTAAAAATAGAATTACTCCTGAAACTCTAAAATTACTTTTAGAACTGGCTAATGAGACTAAGCTAAAAGAAGCAATTGACGCACAATATTCTGGAGAGGTAATCAATAAAACAGAAGGTAGAGAAGTATTACACACTGCATTACGTGCAAAAGCATCAGATACTATATTAGTAGATGGTAAAAACGTAATGCCAGAAGTAATAGCTGTTAAACAAAAAATAGAAATATTTTCTAACCAAATAATTTCTGGAGAATTAAAAGGATATACCAATAAAGCATTTACGGATGTTGTAAATATTGGTATAGGTGGCAGTGATTTGGGACCAGCAATGGTTGTAGATAGTTTACAGTATTATAAAAACCATTTAACCACTCATTTTGTTAGTAATGTCGATGGTGATCATGTTAACGAGGTTATTAAAAATCTAAATCCAGAGACCACACTATTTGTTATTGTTTCCAAAACATTTACGACTCAGGAAACGTTGTCAAATGCCAATACCATTAGAGATTGGTTTTTAAAACATGGTGGTAAACAAGATATTGCCAAGCACTTTGTGGCTGTGTCAACCAACATTGAAAAAGTCAAAGATTTTGGAATAGATCAAAATAATATTTTTCCAATGTGGAATTGGGTTGGTGGACGTTTTTCACTATGGAGTGCTGTTGGTTTAACTATAAGTTTATCTGTAGGTTATAATAATTTTAATGCTTTACTAGAAGGTGCAAACAAAATGGATACCCATTTTAAAACAGAAGCATTTGAAAATAATATTCCTGTTATTCTTGCTTTATTAAGTGTATGGTACAATAACTTTTTTAAAGCCGAAAGCGAAGCAATAATACCTTATACACAATACTTAACTCAGTTTGCAACGTATTTGCAACAAGGTATCATGGAAAGTAACGGAAAAAGTGTGGACCGTAACGGTAATCCTGTAAACTATCAAACAGGCACCATTATTTGGGGTGAACCAGGAACAAATTCGCAGCATGCATTTTTCCAGTTAATACACCAAGGAACAAAGCTGATTCCAGCAGATTTTATAGGTTTTACAAAAGCATTACATGGTAACAAGGATCATCATGACAAATTAATGTCTAACTTTTTTGCGCAAACAGAAGCCCTTTTAAATGGTAAATCAAAAGAAGACGTCGAAGCCGAATTTAAACTTCAAAACCTATCTGAAGATAAAATACTATCGTTACTTCCATTTAAAGTATTTGAAGGCAATAAACCAACCAATACAATCTTCATAAATAAATTAACTCCAGAGAGTTTAGGAAAACTAATAGCAATGTATGAGCATAAAATATTTGTTCAAGGAATCATCTGGAATATTTACAGTTACGACCAATTTGGTGTCGAATTAGGTAAGCAATTGGCAAATAAAATTCTAAAAGAATTTGAAAACGACACTTTTGTCAATCATGATGCATCTACTTCAAATTTATTAGAATACTACAAAAAATTAAGTTAAATATTGTTAAAAACTATGTTTATAGTTTTGGGTTTTAACTATTCAATACGCTAAAAACAATCTGTACCTTAGCGATGTGAAAAAATGTTAACCTTAAGTTAATGTTGCAACTATAAATAGTCTTATTTTTGCACAAAATTAGAAACTAACAAATCTTAATTTAATACAATGAAACACACAATTAAAATTATGTTTTTTGCAGTAGCAATAATGTTTTCTGCATTTACTATGGCACAAAGTACCATAACAGGTACCGTTATGGATGCCGACTTAAACTCTCCGCTACCTAGTGCTAGTGTAG
This sequence comes from Olleya sp. YS, assembly GCF_029760915.1. NCBI lineage: Bacteria > Pseudomonadati > Bacteroidota > Flavobacteriia > Flavobacteriales > Flavobacteriaceae > Olleya > Olleya sp. YS. The sequence continues at coordinate 1,379,082 of NZ_CP121685.1, forward strand.
TAGAAAAAGGGACTACTAATGGTACAACAACAGATTTTGACGGAAACTTTACCTTAACAACTCAGTCAAATTCTGGAGTAATCGAAATTTCTTATGTAGGTTACAACAAAATTTCAGTATCATTTAATGGTAACAAAAATTTAGGTAACGTTTCTCTTAATCCTGATAATGCTTTAGATGAAGTAGTTATAATAGGTTCTGGAGTTATTGACTTAGCTGCTGGTAGAGAAACTCCTGTCGCTGTTTCAACAATTAGAGGAAAAGATATCCAATTAAAGTCTGCTGGTAACGTAGAATTTGGAGAAGCTTTAAAAAACACTCCATCTATTTATGTATCAAATCAAGCAGGTGGATTTGGAGATAGTCAAATATTTTTAAGAGGTTTTGACCAAATTAACACAGCTTACTTATTAAATGGTCAACCAATTAATGGTATGGAAGATGGTAGAATGTATTGGTCAAACTGGTCAGGTATGTCAGATGTTGCTAATGCAGTACAAATTCAACGTGGATTAGGAGCTTCTAAATTAGCAATTTCTTCTGTTGGAGGTACAGTAAATATCGTATCAAAGACTACAGATAACCAAGAAGGTGGATTTGTAAGATTACTTGGTGGTAATGACAGTTACGGTAAAGCTACAGTGTCTTATAGCTCTGGATTAAAAGAAAGCGGATGGGCTTATACAGTTTTAGTAGACCATTGGCAAGCACATAGAAAATATTCTATTGGTACAGCTGGTCAAGGACAAAACTATTTATTCTCTGTTGGTTACAAACCAAACGATCAACATGCGTTTAATTTCTTGTTAACTGGTGCGCCACAATGGCACGATCAGAATTTTTCTAGTGATTTAGAAGAGTATGAGCAGTATGGAGAAAAATACAACCCTAATACTGGGTTTTTAAACGGTTCTCGTTATACTGAAAGACGTAATTATTATCACAAACCAGTAGCTAACTTAAACTGGGATTATAAAATCAAAGACGGTTTAGAGTTATCTTCTGTATTATATGCATCATGGGGACGTGGTGGTGGAACAGGTGGTTTAGGTCGTGGTAGAGTAAGAAATGACTCTAACGGACAAATTGACTTCGATCAAATTGTTGAAAACAATATTGATACTGCTACAGATGGTGTTGGTAATTTTGGAGATTCTTATTTAAGAAGATCTTCTGTGAACAACCATAATTGGTATGGATTACTATCTAACTTAAATGTTGAAATGAATGATAATTGGTCATTTAACGTAGGTGTTGATGGTCGTACTTATACAGGAGATCACTTTAGACAAATCAACGACTTTTTAGGATTATCAGGTTATAATGATAATTTTAGAACAGATCGTCCAAGTGATTATGTTTTAACAGAAAGCTTTGAAGCTAACCCATGGGCTGCGTTATTTAATTTTGCAGATGAAGACCAAAGATATGATCGTGACTATTCTGAAACAATCAATTATGTTGGTGGTTTTGGTCAAGTAGAGTATAAACAAGACAATTTTTCAACATTCTTTCAGGGAGCTTTATCAACTCAATCTTACCAAAGAGAAGGACGTTTAACAGGAAGAGGAGATGGTTTAGGTAAATCTGAAAAAATAACTAAAACAGGATACAACCTTAAAGGAGGATTGGCTTACAAGTTTAACGACATGCACTCAATTTTTGGTAATGCAGGTTTGTTTTCACGTCAACCTTTCTTAGATAATATCTTTGCAGATATTAGATACTCTAACAGATTAGTAGAGCCAGAAGTTGAAAATGAAGAAATCGTTGGTCTTGAAGCTGGTTATAGATTTAAAGGTAATGAGTGGAGACTTAACGTAGATGTATACTCTTCTACTTGGGGAAATAGATTTTTAGGTTTTGGTACAGATTTACCAGGTGCTGATGGTATTTTAGGAAATAGTGATGATGAGTTTGGTAACTATAGAATCACTGATGTAACTCAAGTACACAACGGAGTAGAATTTGATTTTGAGTACAGACCAATAGCATCTTCATTTAGCTTTAGAGGATATGGTTCTATCGGAAATTGGAAATACGATGGAGAAACACCTTATACATTACAAAATGACGATACTGGAGAGTTTTTAGTAACAGATGGTAAAGTTGATTTAACAGATGTGAAAATAGGTAATGCACCTCAAACTTCTTTTGGTGTTGGATTTAGAGCTAATTTAAGTAAAGGCTTATCCGTAGATATGGATTACAACATTTACACTGATTTATATGAGTTTGTTGATGTAGAAGATGTTGCAGCAGCTGCTTTAGCTGGTGGTAAATACGAATCTGTAAGATTACCAGCTTACACACTTGCTGATGCAGGTTTAACATACAACTTTGAGTTAGGTTCTAACAGAATGACTTTTAGAGCTAACGTATATAACTTATTTAATGAAGCTTATATCAATCAAAGAGATGCTTTTGGTTATTTCTTAGGTATTGGTAGAACTTACAACGCAAGTTTACGTTACAATTTCTAATTAATTTTAGAAGTACATACATTAAAAAAAGCCTCTTCGTATGAAGAGGCTTTTTTTATTTATTAGAATAAAAGCTAGAAGCGGTATCCTATATATAGATCACCTTTAAATAAAGCATCAAACTCACTTCCATTTAAAAGGTTTCTTCCAGCACCAAATTTAATTTCAAAAACAAAACCAGCAGAATTTATCCATTTTTTTCCTAGACCTAAACCTACAGAAATATCAAAGAAGTTTTCATCATTAGATTGATTACTATCAAAATCGAATAGGTCGTAATTTTTACCTCCAAAAAATGAAGTAAAACCTTCTACAAAAAAACCTTTAGCGCCATAATCTTCTTTTGTTTGAAAATACATACGATAAAATGGTGTTATAGAATAATCTTCTATGTATTCGTTACCAGAATCGATATTAAGTAATAAAGCAGCTCCAAAACCTCTATTACTATCTTGTACATACTCATAAACACCTTCTATAATTCCTGAAGATAATAATTTTACAGCTCCAAGTCTTACTTCATGTTTTTTGTCTATTGCTGGTGTTATTTTATCGTCTTCTTGAGCATTAATAAACGTAAAATTCAAAATAAACAATATCGAGAATGCAAGTAATTTTTTCATAGTTTTTAAGAGTTAGAGAGTTAATATAATACCTTTATTAGATACACAATGTAAAAAAAGGTTGCGTAAACAAAAGTTAAAAGATAACTAAAAATAAGCTTTCAATTGCACGTTTCCAGTGTGTATGGTTTTACTGGTTTCTGTTTTCCGACCAAAATAGGTGAGATTTAAATCTAAAAACTTGGTCAGTTTTTTTTGTGCCAATAGCGTCCAAGTTAAGTTTTTTCCTGGTTGTAAACCCTCAAGCATTTGGTAGGCAACAGGACTATTGGCATTACCTTCAAACGTATTATTAAAGATGCTAAACTCGCCAGAAATAGCTCCTGCTTGCGCATTATTTTTAGGTGAATAGGCAAACGACAAACCGTACTTTTGTTGCTGTAAAGATTCTAAATTATTAATAGTATTTTGTTTGTTAGTATGTTGATAAAATACATCAAACTGTACATTATCGTTTAATAAATAAGAGAGTTTCGGATTAATTTTTTCGGTATCAATATCAAAATTTTTACTGCTAAAATTTTCGCTGCTACTAAACTGTTGCTCTAAAGCAGAAGTTAAAGTTACTAACCAGCTATTTTTAATTTTATGAATAAAATTTAATTGATGACTAGTTAAATTATTTTCTAAAAACCCAAAACTTAAGGTATTCTCACTGCTGTTCCATAAGTAGGTATAAGAGGTTGTATAGCGTTGTTTTCCGCGATTAAAAAATAGAATGTTTCTAAAATTAAGTGTTAGACCAAGTTGGTTGTCTTCATCTTTTTTAAATGGATTTAAATCAAAATTATCTCCAGTTCGCTTAATTTTTCGATCTATTAGATAACTAGTTTGATTGTAAAACTTTGAAAAGAATAATTTAGTTTTATTGGTTGCATTAACCCAATCTATAGGGTTTAACGTCAAGGTCTGACTCAGCCTATTTTGATGTGTTTTAATAAATACTTGATTTGGTAAAAGTACTCGAATGTAGTCTCCTTGATCTTGGAATTGTGCAATTTCAAATTCTTCTAATTCTTGTATACCGTTACTATTGTAGTCTATCCATGTGTAAGCACCTTGTCCTGGTTCGACTTGCACATACGTAAAATCTTGTTGTGGTAAGGTTCCAGAATTGGTCTCAAAAGCAGTATTCCATAGGATTCCGTTTTTTAAAAACCGTTGACTAAAAAGTAAACGGGAATTTAAAGAGTTTTCATCGTCTTGTGTATTGTCTTCATTCTCTAAAGTTCGATAATTGACATATAATGTAAGATTAGTCTTGTCATTTTTCAATAATCTAGAATCCAAGTAATAGGTGTTAGAGCTGTTAACACGTTGTAATTTATTAACTCTTAAACTATCGTTTACTCGGTATTTATAGCCTACTTCTGCAAAAACATTAGTGCTATCTCCAATTCCTGTAAACGCTTCGTAGGCAGTAAAACGCTGTGTTAAATCTGTAAATTGTTGCGTCTCTTTAACTCGTTCTTTATTTTCTTCAGCAGAAAAACCAACACCAAACCAATGTTTTTCTAAAGCATAAATAGCTTTGTTATAAGTTCTGACAAATTTGGATGAATTCTGGCTGCCATTAGCTTTTAAAATACTTGTATTTGTTGAAACTCTTAGCTTTTTTAAATTCAAGTTCGCACTTAAATTATGCTTATTTCCATTAAAATTTCCTGAATAATTTAAATGCTGAAAACTATAATTTGCTATGCCTTTTTTAGAATAAAACGCTTTAAATCCACCAGAAACCAAACTTTGATTTCCTAAATTAGAATTTAATAAGTTAGAGTTGGTTTGGCTTAAATTCCAGTCTCTATTAAATTCTGGAGCGTATAAGCGTTGGATAGTTTTAAAGTCTTGTTGGATATAATCGGCATCTACAAAAGCATTCACATTCCATAAGCTATCATGTTTGATTAGGTTTTGTTCTACCAATAATTTACCAGCAAAACCAGTGTTATTGCCATCATCAATACTAGAAAACAAGTTCAGGTCGTTTTTACTTGCAGCAATTTCAAAATTTACATTTGTTTTTGCTGATGGATTGTATTCGCCATTTACAACAGCAATTTGCAGTAAATTTGGTGCTACTAATTGCACAATTGGTGCATAATTACCTTGTTTAACTCCACCAACTGGTGCAACAAACTCGTAAATATTATTAATAGCATTGGTTGAGGTTAAAATATAATCGCCTTGGTTATCACCAACCAAAGTAAAATTAACGCTAAATAATTCGTCATCAGGATTATTAGAAAATACGTAAATGGTTTCACCATTAAACAAGTCTTTTCGGTATAAAATACGGTTTTCATTATAGGTTTCAGGGACTTCGGAAGGTGCAACCATAAGTTGCATATCATCTCCAGCTTCACTTAAAATTAAGGCTTGAGTTTCAGATAAATTTTGCTGTAAAGGGTTGTTTTTTGAATCACTTTCAGAATAAACAGAAGCGCCTATTTTAAGTTTTTCAGTGTTGAAATGTCCTCCACCAAAAGCGATGATTCTAGAATAATCACGCTCAGAATACTGAAAATCTACACTAATACGCATCTCTGAAGTAATTGGATAAGTAGAGTTGAATAATAACTCACCAGCATTATAATCGATAATATAATCTTCATTTTCACCTCGTTTTAAAGCCACTCCATTAACATAAACGGTCTCACTTCCAGAGACGATTAATACAAATAATTCACCACTTGGACCTTGTAATTTATAAGGACCTTGATTACCCTCTTGAGCAGTAAATTGATAATTAGTAAACTGTCCTCTTACTAAAGCTCCAGAAGCAAAAACGTTAGTTTGTTGATCGTCATCACCAAATTTGGCTTTAACCTGTAACCCTTGCACACGCTTAGTAAATGATGCAAAATAAGATTGGTCATTTAGCAAATCAATATCTCCAGCTCTAATTGCCCAATTGTCTGAAAATAGTTCTAAAAACACTTGGTCAAACTCATCCAATCGTTGGGAATATCCACTTTCTTGCAAAGGGATATTAGCATCTTGGATGCTAGCGCGAAGCGAGACTTTATCGTTAAGTTTTCCAGTTATTTGTAGGTCTAATTCGCTATTTAAAACTGAGTTTTGATTATTACCAATGGTGACACCACGACTAATACTTCCAGAAGTAGTTAATCCGTCAAAAGGCGTATACGTTTGGGTAGTATTGGACTGTGTTAGTTTAATTAGCTTATTAATATTATCTGTGTTTTCTACAATAACATTAGTGTCAAATTGCTTGTAAGTTTTGGTTAAAAACTCTGGATAACTTTGATAGTTTATTATAATTGAATCGGTTTCAACAGGTTTTAAAAAAGTAAGCAATGATTTACCAAAATCAATGTTGTAGTATGTTGAATCCAAAACAATACCTTGCTTAGTTTCAATTTTAAAACCGTTGGAATTGATGCTAACGCTATCTATTTGTATGGTGTTGGCTGCAGCAACTGTTTTTTGTTTCAACCCATAAGTTTGTTCTTGCGCTAACGCAAAAATTCCAAATAAAAAAAGGAAACAAGTAAGGGTTAATTTCATCTATAAGTATAACACCAAAAATAGAGGTTTATTTTGTTAATATTTTTTGAGTAAAAAGGCGGTAATTCATCCTGTAAAAGTAAAGCATTATTTAATTTAGCAGAAACAAATATTACACTCATGAAAATTATCTCATATAACGTAAATGGAATACGTGCAGCAATCAACAAAGGATTTATAGATTGGCTAAAAAGTGCCAATCCAGATGTAGTATGTTTACAAGAGATAAAAGCAATGGAAGAGCAACTAGATTTAGATTTATTTACAGACGCTGGATATAAATTTAATTATTGGTTTAGTGCTCAAAAAAAAGGCTATAGTGGTGTGGCTATTCTGTGTAAAACTAAACCCAATCATGTCGAATTTGGTACTGGAATAGAATCTATGGATTTTGAAGGCAGAAACCTTCGGGTAGATTATGACAACGTTTCTATAATGAGTATGTATTTACCTTCTGGAACTAATGACGCAAGGTTAGCACATAAGTTTGAATATATGAACATGATTCATAATTATTTAAACAAATTAAGAGAACAAATACCCAATTTAATAGTTTGTGGCGACTATAATATTTGTCACGAAGAAATCGATATCCATAACCCAAAAATGAAAGGCGTTTCTGGATTTTTACCAGAAGAACGTGAGTGGTTAGGAAATTTTATAGATAGCGGATTTATAGATTCGTTTAGATACTTAAACCCAGAACGACAAGAATACTCTTGGTGGAGTTATCGTGCCAATGCTAGAGCAAATAATAAAGGTTGGCGTTTAGATTATGCAATGGTTAGCCAGCCTTTACAACAAAAAATAAAAAGAGCAGTTATATTACCAGAAGCAAAACATAGTGACCATTGTCCTATTTTGTTAGAACTATAATCATAATCTAATCCCAATAATAGAAATATGAAAAATAAAATTGTAATTATCTTGCTAGTTATATGTTTAACTAGTTGTGTGTCTCCAAAAGTTTACAAAGAATTAGAAGGGAAATATGCAGACCTTAAAAAGGAAAATAAAACTCTAGCTCAAGAAAATCAGGATTTACTAGACCTGAAAAATAGTCTAGAAAATGATTTAACAGTATTAGCCTCAAAATATGATGATGCACTAGCAAGAAAACATCAACTTGAAGCAGACTATGCAGCAATAAAAAGTAAGTACGATAATTTAAAAGCCTCTTACGATGCGCTAGATGCCAATAGTAGTTCTGCTATTGCTGCAAACACTCAAAAAAACAGAGAGTTACTAGCACAACTAGAAGCAAAAGAGCAAGCGTTAGCTGCAGAAAACACACGTTTAGAACAGCTAAAAAAAGAGTTAGAATCACGCTCACAACGTGTTGCAGACTTAGAAAATATCATTGCCTCTAAAGAAGCCGAGATGACAGCACTTAAAAATGCTATTTCTAGCGCGTTAACAGACTTTGAAGGCAAAGGATTAACCGTAGAGCAACGCGATGGTAAAGTTTACGTTTCTATGGAAAACAAACTATTGTTTCAATCTGGTAGCTGGGCAGTAGGTACACAAGGTCGTCAGGCTGTCAAACAATTAGGAAGCGTTTTAGGAGATAATCCAGAGATTTCTGTGCTTATCGAAGGTCACACAGACAATGCACCATATCCACCAAACGGAAATATAAAAGATAACTGGGATTTATCCACAAAGCGTGCAACAGCAATTGTCGCTATACTACAAGAAAACCCTAATATAAAAGCCGAAAATCTTACTGCTGCTGGACGCGGAGAGTTTGCACCAATTGCACCTAATACAACTCCAGAGGGTAAAGCCAAAAACAGACGTATAGAGGTTATATTAACTCCAAAGTTAGATAAGATTACAAATCTTTTAAATAACTAATTGGGCGTTACCACAAGGGTCGGGCTATTCGCTACTAGTTTTGGCTCGAAGCGTACGCTCGCCAAAAGCTAACCGCTACTATCCCTAACGCAAACCTTAACAAACTTTTAAACCTTTAGTTAAAAAACAAACTAAAGGTCTTTTTTATATTTGTCAAAAATTCTATTCAACACCTTATGATATATACTACTCTTCCAAATACAGATATAAAAGTCAGTAAAATTTGTTTAGGCACCATGACCTTTGGTAACCAAAACACTGAAGCAGAGGGACATGCACAATTAGATTACGCAGTAGATAATGGTGTTAATTTTATTGATACAGCAGAGTTATATCCAGTACCAGCAACAGCAGAAACCTCTGGAAGAACTAGTGTAATCATAGGTAATTGGCTAAAAAATAAAAAACGAGAAGATTTAGTAATAGCTTCTAAAATAGCAGGAACAGGAGATTACACAGCCCACATACGTACAACAGGATTTTCAAAATCGGCAATTAACGAAGCTGTAAATTTAGAGCTTAAAAGATTACAAACAGATTATATAGATTTATACCAACTCCATTGGCCAGAACGTGAAACCAATACCTTTGGAGTTAGAGATTATAAGCACAATCCAAACGATCCTTGGGAAGATAATTTTAAAGAAATTTTAGAATCATTAGAACAAGTAAAAAAAGAAGGTAAAATAAGAGAAATTGGAATCTCCAACGAAAAAGCTTGGGGAACCATGAGATATCTTGAAGAATCTAAGAATAATAATTTACCTAGACCGGTAACTATTCAAAATGCATATTCACTTTTAAATCGTGTTTTTGAAGGCGATATGGCTGAAGTATCGCATCGCGAAAATATAGGATTGTTAGTTTACTCTCCTATGGCTTTTGGTGTATTATCAGGTAAATATATTCAAGGTACAGCAAATGATAAAGCAAGGTTAAATCTCTTTCCAAGATTTGCAAGATACAGTAGTGAGCAATCCACTTTAGCTACTAAAAAATACTTGCAATTAGCTGAGCAAAACAACTTAACTCTAGCGCAAATGTCTCTGGCATTTGTCAATCAAAGATCTTTTGTGACCAGTAATATCATTGGAGCCACTAACCTTAAACAGCTTAAAGAAAATATAGGTAGTGTAAATACAAATTTGTCGCAATCTATATTAGATGAGATTGATAATATTCATGCAATAATCCCTAATCCAGCTCCTTAAATGGTGTAAACTTTTACAAGCCTCATTAACACTTTTTGTCGGTAATTAAGGTCGTTAATCTATTATAACAATCTTATACCTTTTTCAATATGTTTTTTTTTTAGTTTAGGAGACTAATTAATTTTCCTCATAATGAAAAAAACTACCTTCATTTTAGTTTTGCTTTTATCTTTAATAGGTTTGCAGGCTAATTCACAAGTACTTAATGAGCCAGCCAATTGGCCAAATACCAATTGGACAGTTACTGGAACTTATAACACAGCTCCTACAGCATTTGAAGCAGATCCAACCACTACCGCAAACTTTGCATTTGACGATGATGATGCAGGTAGTACGAGTTCGGATAATATTCAAGCCGAGTCACCAATTATAGATTTGACTGCAGCATTTACTGCAGGAGAGACGTGGTTGTTTGTAGACTTTGATTATGTTTTTAATTGGATAAGTGCAGACGCCATAGGAGTTGAATATTGGGATGCAGATGCTGGGACTTGGAACCCTTGGGGAACTCCAATACAAGCAGATACACCAACACCACCAACAGATAATTTTTGTTCAGGTACTACGGTAGCCTTTACCTCAGAGCAATTAAACATAGCAGGCTTTACTGCGACACAGTTATCAGGATTTAAATACCGTCTATATTATGATGATGGTGGTATCTGGGGATGGGGATTTTGTATAAACTCTCCAACCGCAACCTCACAAATGCCTCCAACTTGTCCAGATATTACAGGTTTAACAGCAACAACTACAGGCGATAGTACTGCAGACATTTCATGGAACGTAGGAGGTACAGAAACCGAGTGGCAAATTTGGGTACAACCAGCAGGAACAGGTGTACCAACAACAGATGGTACAGCAACCATGTCTAACATGCCTTATCCAGCGATGGGGTTAACCCCTAGTACAGCGTATGAAGTATATGTTAGAGCTAATTGTGGTACAGATGGGTTTAGTAATTGGATAGGTCCAGTCAACTTTACAACCTTTAACACACCACCTCCACCACCAGTAGGAGTAACCTGTGCAAGTGGCGCATCGACATTTGTCTTTACAGAAGACTTTGGAACCGATACCAACACCAATCCATCAGGATGGACAGGAACAGGGTTTGATGGTTCTAACGGAAATTGGGACATTACCGCAGTGAGTGGAAACTCAGGTGGTACAGGACCAAACATCACTTGGGATGGAGTTGCAGGAGGCATGCACTTAGAATATGAAGCTTCAGGAAACGCAACAGATATTGCATCAGCCATTACACCTGCAATCGACTTATCGACTGCGGTTGATGGTGCAGAACTATCGTTTTACATGCATGCTTTTGGTACAGATATGGGAACGCTAAACGTAGGTGTTAGCACGTCTCAAACAGGACCATTTACGACAGAATATGCTTGGGTAGGTGACTATCAAGCTACAGCAGATGAAGCTTGGGTACCAATAGGAGTTAACTTAGATGCTTACTTAGGACAAGTCATTTATATAGAATTTAGCTATGGAGGTGCAGGAACAGGATTTGAAGGTGATATGTCTATCGATCAAGTTCGTGTGGAAACCTGTGGAAACTTCTGTGTAGCGCCAACAGGTTTAATGGTAGACGCTATAACAGATACTACAGCAGATATCTCTTGGACAGCTAATAACGGAGAAACCGCTTGGGAGATAGTAGTACAACCAGCAGGAACTGGTGTACCAACAGGACCAGGAACAGCTATTACCACCAATCCTTACACAGCAATGGGATTATCCTCAAGTACAGTGTATGAAGTATACATTCTAGCAGATTGTGGAAACGGAATGAGTGTATGGGCAGGACCAGTTAACTTTACCACACTTAACACACCACCACCACCACCAGTAGGAGTAACTTGTGCAAGTGGATCTTCTACATTTATCTTTACAGAAGACTTTGGAACTGATACCAACACCGATCCATCAGGGTGGACAGGAACAGGGTTTGATGGTTCTAACGGAAATTGGGATATTACTGCAGTGAGTGGAAACTCAGGTGGTACAGGACCAAACATCACTTGGGATGGAGTTGCAGGAGGCATGCACTTAGAATATGAAGCTTCAGGAAACGCAACAGATATTGCATCAGCCATTACACCTGCAATCGACTTATCGACTGCGGTTGATGGTGCAGAGCTATCGTTTTGGATGCATGCTTTTGGGGATGATATCGGTACGTTAAACGTAGGTGTTAGCACCTCTGCAACAGGACCATTTACGACAGAATACACTTGGATAGGTGACTATCAAGCTACAGCAGATGAAGCATGGGTACCAATAGGAGTTAACTTAGATGCTTACTTAGGGCAAGTCATTTATATAGAATTTAGCTATGGAGGTGCAGGAACAGGATTTGAAGGTGATATGTCTATCGATCAAGTTCGTGTAGAAACTTGTGGTAACTTCTGTGTAGCGCCAACAGGTTTAATGGTAGACGCTATAACAGATACTACAGCAGATATCTCTTGGACAGCAAATAACGGAGAAACCGCTTGGGAGATAGTAGTACAACCAGCAGGAACAGGCGTACCAACAGGACCAGGAACAGCTATTACCACCAATCCTTACACAGCAATGGGATTAACTGCAACAACAGATTACGAAGTATATATTCTAGCAGATTGTGGAAACGGAATGAGTGTATGGGCAGGACCAGTTAACTTTACCACGCTTAACACACCACCACCACCACCAGTGGGTGTGACTTGTGCAAGTGGAGGATCTACTTTTATATTTACAGAAAGTTTTGGAAACGATCCCAATACTGATCCAATCGGTTGGACAGGAACCGGTTTTGGAGGCGGAAATGGTGATTGGGATATTACTGCCGAGAGTGCAAACTCTGCAGGAACAGGACCAAACATCACTTGGGACGGTAGCCCAGGAATGCATTTAGAATATGAAGCTTCAGGAAACGCAACAGATATCGCATCAGCCATTACGCCAGCAATCGACTTAACACCTGCAATAGATGGTGCAGAGCTATCGTTTTGGATGCACGCTTTTGGAGATGATATCGGCACGTTAAATGTAGGTGTTAGTACGTCTGCAACAGGACCATTTACGACAGAATTTACATGGGCTGGTGACTATCAATCTACAGCAGATGAAGCATGGGTACCAATAGGAATTAACTTAGACGCTTATTTAGGACAAGTTATTTATGTAGAATTCAGCTATGGAGGTGCAGGTTCAGGATTTGAAGGTGATATGTCTATCGATCAAGTCCGTGTAGAGACTTGTGGTAGCTTCTGTATAGCACCATCGAATATAACAGCAACAAGTATTACAGAAACCTCTGCAGATATTTCTTGGACACCTAGTGGACCAGAAACTCAGTGGAATTATGTGGTGCAACCAGCAGGTACTGGTGTGCCAACATCAGGAACAACCGTTAGTACAACAACAGTGTCTGAAACCGCATTAAACCCAGCAACAGATTATGAAGTCTATGTACAGGCTATTTGTGGTGCAGATACCAGTGTTTGGGCTGGACCATATTATTTTTCAACCTTGTTACAATTTAATTTCACACTTGACTGTGCTGTAGATGGACCACAAACTATTAGTTATTGTTATGAAAATAATGATACTAACGTATTTACATTTACATCTACAGATGGAACTCCACTTAATTTAACCATTAATGCAGGTCAAGTAGAAAATAACTTTGATGAAGTGATTGTTTTAGATTCTGATGGAGTAACTAATTTGAATGCAGCAACTCCTTATGGAGCAGGAGGTCAAATAGGAGGATTAACTTTTCAATCTACAGGAGGCACCATTTCTTTTCAAGTTCAATCTGACGGTAGTATAAATTGCCAAGGAAACGGTTATACTTCAATTAACTTAACAGTAGCTTGTGCTACTTGTATAAATCCAACTGCAACATTTGTAGTTGTAGATGATTGCGCTAATGGAAATCAATTCCTTGTAGATGTTGATATAACTTCTCTTGGAGATGCTACATCTTTAGAGATAGCAGATAATCAAGGCGGAACACCTGTAAGCGTAATGACAACCGGAATAACACAATTTGGACCATATCCTTTCAATACAAATATAATTTTCACGGTGTCCAATGAACAAGATATTAATTGCGTAGTTACAAGTCAAGCGATATCATTAGCTGCTTGCCCACCTCCTAATGATAATCCTTGTAATGCAACAGTAGCATCTGTTAATTCAGATGAATCTTGTACAGTAATAAACCCTGGGACTTTAATAGAAGCGACTGATTCAGGTGTGCCAAATGGAGCTTGTACAACTAGTGCAGATGATGATGTTTGGTTTGAATTTACTGCTGTAGGTGACCAACAAATCATTCAAATACTTAATGTTGTAGGTGGTTTTAATGTTGATCATGCCCTTTATGAGGGTTCAGACTGTAATAACTTGACTCAAATGTATTGTACTACAGATGATTTTAGTTTAACACCAACATTAACTATAGGTAATACATATTATATTAGAGTATTCTCTGCAGGTACAACATCAACATCTATTACATTTGATTTATGTATTCAGACTTTAGGTGTACCAACGTATTGTACAGATGCTTTACCAATTTGTGCTGATCCAACAATATTTTATCCAAGTGTAGTAGGTGATCAAGTTGCGCCACCATATTTAGATTATGATTGTTTAGGAAGTCAACCAGATCCTCAATGGAATACAATTCAATTTGATGATCCAGGTGATTATGTATTCCAATTAGCACAAACAAATGCTGGAGGGACTGGTTTAGATATTGACTTTATTGTTTGGGGGCCTTTTACTGCTCAAGACACTGGTTGTTATGAGTTATTACCTCCAAATATTGCAGATTGTAGTTTCTCTGCTACTGCTACAGAAACTATTACTTTAACTGGAGTACCAGCTAATTCAATTTATATTATTCTTATTACTAACTACTCTCAGCAATCTGGAACTTATAATTTCACACAAACCTCAGGACCGTTAGACGGAACTAATTGTGATGTAGTATGTGATGTAACTTTAGACTACGATGGAATAGTTATAGATCAAGGTGCTTCTGCTCCTGATGGGTCAAGTGATGATATAAATTTATGCGGATATACTTCTGTAACATTAACTGCGGATACTGCATACTCTGTTGATACTTATGATTGGTATGTAGATGGGATTTATCAAAACGGTATTAATTCACCAACTTTTACAGCGACACAATCTGGACAATATCAATGTATAGTTGGTGGTGGTATATGTGCTGATTTTACCTCTTCTATAATAGCAAATATTAATTTCTTTGATTCAGCGACTGCACAACAAGCCCCTGCTTTAGAGGTTTGTGACGATGAAAACGGTAATGGTGTTTTTGATTTAGAATCCCAAACAGCAACTATTTTAGGAGCTCAAAGTAGTACGGACTTTGTTGTAACCTATTATTCAACTTTACCAAATGCTCAAGCTGGAACAAACCCACTTGTTTCACCTTACACAGCAGCAAATGGCACTACAATATATGTAAGAGTTGAAGATGTGGACGCTGTTGGTTCCATGTCTGGTTGTGCTTCTACTAATACTAATTTTAGTTTAATAGTAAATACCTCTCCTGAAGCTACTCAACCAATAGATTTATTAGCTTGTGATGATGGTACTGGAGTTGGAATATTTGATTTAACACAAAATGAACCTCTAATTATTGGAATTCAAACAGGTGTTTTAGTAACATATCACACTTCTCAAGATGATGCATTAAATGGTGTTAATCCAATTGCCGACCCTACTGCTTATAATAACATGACTAGTCCTCAAACAATTTATGTAAGAGTAGAAAATGCTTTAGCTAGTGATTGCTTCAAAACAACTAATTTTAATATTGAATTAAACATCTCCCCAGAGACCATGTTTGATTCTTCTATTGTTTATGAGGTATGTCCAAATGCTACAGTACCAATTACCATTAGTGCAGAAGCGGTTAACTATACGACTTCAGAGGTAAGCATTAAGTGGTATAATGAAGGTGTAGAAGTGGTTGGTCAAACCGGATTAGATTTACCAACAGTATTAACCCAAGGGACTTATAGTATAGAGGTGACCTTTAACGATACAGGATGTTCAAGCACTACAGATGTGTTTGTATCAGAATTAGAAACCTGTGTTATTCCACAAGGTATCTCACCAAATGGTGATGGGTTTAATGATAACTTTGATTTAAGTAGTTACGATGTACAACTATTAGAGATTTACAACCGTAATGGACGATTAGTCTATTCCAAAGAGAACTACTCTATGGAGTGGGAAGGTCAGTCTGATGACGGAGAGATGTTACCAGTAGGGACTTATTACTACGTCATGAAATATCAAGGAACAAAAACAAAAGCCGCTTGGGTATACATAAACAGATAAACTAACTAGCAAACCAACAAAATAACAGATGAAAAAAATAGTATATATCGTATTCCTAGTGTTTATAGGTGTACAAGCCCAACAAGATCCACAGTACACACAGTACATGTACAACATGAATGTGGTCAATCCAGCCTATGCAGGTTCATTTGATGGTGTCGCTATAGGCGCGCTATACAGAAGCCAATGGGTAGGGTTGGAAGGAGCACCAACCACAGGGACTCTAGCCATCCACTCGCCAGTAGGTAAAAACGTCGGTTTAGGCTTCTCTTTAATAAGTGATGAAGTCGGACCAGTAAACGAGACCAATGCCTATGTAGATTTCTCCTACACCATACCAGTAGGAACAGGTACCAAATTAGCGTTTGGATTAAAAGCAGGAGCCACGTTTCATGACATTGGGTTAACCGGATTAGATTTAATAGATCCTAACGATCCGTTTTTCTCGCAAAACATAAACGAGATTACACCCAATATTGGAGCAGGACTATATTTTTACAAACCAAGCAAATTTTATATCTCAGCCTCGATGCCAAATATTTTAAACTCGGTACATTTAGATGCCAATGGATTTAAAATAGGATCAGAGACACAGCACTTTTTTGGAGCAGCAGGTTACGTGTTTGATTTATCAGAAGACTTTAAGCTAAAACCACACGCTTTAGCCAAAATAGCATTTGATGCACCACTTAGTTTTGATGTTAATTTAAATCTGTTTATGTATGATTTTGTAGAGGTTGGAGCAGGATACCGTTTGGATGATTCCTTTAGTGGGATGATTAACTTTTTAGTAGCACCAAATTTAAGAATTGGTTATGCCTATGACAGTATCCAATCTCAATTAGATGTAGTGACCAATGCCTCACATGAGATTTTTGTTAATTTTGATATTAACCTTCCAAGAAAAGTATCACGTTCACCACGTTATTTCTAAACCTTAAGCTAACCAAGACAATGAAAAAAATACAACTATTTATAATCGCTATACTACTAAGCAGTACCAGTGTAATTGCCCAAAGTAATGCGACTAAAAGAGCCGATAAATTATTTGCTAAGTTTCAATTTGTAGACGCTATTGAGGCCTACAATAAACTTGTAGAAAAAGGAGAAGGTAGTGCCTACGTGTATTCTAGATTAGCAGAAGCTAACTACAATATATTTAGTACTATCGAAGCCGAGAAATGGTATGCTAAAGCAATTGAAGCCGGTAATGCAGAGCCAGAAACCCTGTGGAAGTATTCAGAGATGTTAAAAGCTAACGGTAAGTATGCAGCCTCTAATACGCAAATGGATAAGTTTGCATCCATGCGACCAGCAGATGAGCGTGCAGTACTCTACAAAGCCAATCCAAATTATTTATCAAAAATATTAGACAAAGGAAAAAAGTTTAACGTACAAAGCTTAGAGCTTAACAGTAGTAATTCTGACTTTGGAGGAACCCTTCAAGACGGTAAACTATATATTACTACCTCTAGAAATGATAATAGAAAAAAATATGGATGGAATGAAGAGCCATTCTTAGATATCTATCAGTACACCTTAGCAGATGATGGAACCTATCAAGGAGAGACGCTTCTTGGAAACGAAATCAATACCAAGTATCACGAAGGGATAACAAGCTTTACACCAGATGGTAAAACCATGTTTTTCTCTAGAGAAAGTTTCTTTGAAAACATTTACGAAAAAGACAGTCTGTCTAACACCAAGTATAGTGTCTTACACTTATTCAAAGCTAAAAAAGGAAGTGATGGCTTTTCACAAATAGAAGCACTGCCAATCAATAGTCCAAACTACTCCATTAAAAACCCAACTATTAGTGTAGATGGACGTACTATTTACTTTGCAAGTGATATGCCAGGAGGTTTTGGAAAGTTTGACATCTATAAAGCCACGTTAGACAACAATGGTAATGTAGGGACACCAGTAAACCTAGGTCAAAAAGTAAATACAGAAGGCCAAGAGATGTTTCCATACATTAGTAGTAACAACACCTTATACTTCTCGTCAACAGGCCACTTAGGATTAGGTGGTATGGATGTCTTTTACACCAAAGAAATAGACGGTAAAGTAGCACCAATTCGTAATGTAGGTATCCCAATTAATAGTAATGGAGATGACTTTGCATTTAGAATGAACGAAGATACAGGCGAAGGGTTTGTCTCTTCCAATCGTGAAGGTGGACAAGGTAGTGATGACATTTACGCTATTAAAAAACTACAACCATTATGTGATGTGCTAATTGTAGGAACTGTTTTAGATGATAAAACAGGAGAATCATTAGCAGGTGCACTAACCAGTTTAGTAGATGCAAACGGAAACGTGTTAGCCTCTAAACCAGCCAATGCAGAAGGACAAGTAGAATACATAATAGAATGTGAAACAGATACCGAGTTACAAGTCACTATGGATGGTTATGAAAGTAACAAGGTTGCTATCGCAGGAAGTAATGAAGAAGAAGTTGCAGCAACGGTAAGATTACAACCAATAGAGAAGATTGTCATCCCACAAGAGCGTGTGGTACTTAATCCAATATACTTTGACTTTGACAAATCTAATATCACAGCACGCGCAGCGTTTGAGTTAGACAACTTAGTACAAGTCATGAACAAGTATCCTGATTTAGTGATACAGGCGACCTCACATACCGATTTTAGAGGATCAAGACAATACAATCAAGGCTTGTCAGAACGTCGTGCACAAACTACAGTACAATACGTCATCTCTAAAGGAATTGATGCAAATAGAATTAGCGCCTCAGGACGTGGTGAGACAGAACCAGCAGTAGACTGTAACCCTTGCTCTGACGAAGAACACCAACTAAACAGAAGAAGCCAATTCTTTATTGTTAGTGGTGGCCCACAAAGACAATAAAAACACACTTATAGTTTACAACCAAAACACACTATAAACCATAAAAAAAGCCTTACTAATTTAGTAAGGCTTTTTTGTTATTTAATTTGTTTACCATTTTTATCAAAAAAATGATATTCAAGGTACGTGTAAGCATCTCTTGGTTGTACTTTTACCCATTTTTTGTGTTCAAAAAACCATTTTGAACGAATAGATGGAAAACCTTTTGTTAAAAAGGCTGCTATAAAAGGATGTGTGTTTAAAGTCACCTTTTTATAGTCTTTTTTAAATAGTTGTTCTAAGTCATGAGTTATTTTTTGCACTAATACTATTGGTGCTTCAACCTCTTCTCCATTAATACCATTAGGATTTTCTTCTCTGGTCTTAATATTCATTTCCGGTCTTACTCTTTGACGTGTAATTTGAATCAATCCAAACTTACTAGGAGGTAATATTTTGTGTTTGGCTCTATCATCTTTCATTTCGTCACGAAGATGATTATATAGTTTTTTTCTGTGTTCTGCAGTATTTAAATCTATAAAATCTACTACAATAATTCCACCCATATCTCTTAATCTTAATTGTCTGGCAACTTCAGTTGCAGATATTAAGTTAACTTCTAGAGCAGTATCTTCTTGAGAGTTTGATTTGTTAGATCTATTACCACTATTTACATCAATAACGTGAAGCGCTTCGGTATGCTCTATAACAAGGTATGCACCTTTAGCCATAGAGACCGTTTTACCAAAAGCAGTTTTGATTTGTCGTTCTATCCCAAATTTTTCAAAAATCGGAACATTGGACTGATGTAATTTAACTATTGATTCTTTTTTTGGTGCAATTTGTTGCACATAATCTTTTACTTGAACATGTAACGCTTCATCATCTACATGAATCCCAGTAAAGGTGTCATTAAATATATCTCTTAATATTGAAGAGGCTTTATTTAACTCGCCTAAAACTTTGGTAGGATGATGCGCTTTATGTAATTTTTTACACATTGCAGTCCAACGACTAAGCAAATTTTGTAAATCTTTATCTAGTTCGGCTACTTTTTTGCCTTCTGCTACTGTTCGTACAATAACGCCAAAACCTTGAGGAGTAATACTCCTAACCAATCGTTTTAAACGCTCTTTTTCTTCTTTACTTTCTATCTTCTGAGAGATAGAAATACGGTCAGAAAATGGCACTAAAACAATATATCTACCAGCTATGGAAAGCTCTGAGCTTATCCTTGGGCCTTTTGTAGATATAGGTTCTTTAACTATTTGTACTAAAATAGATTGATTTGATTTTAAGACGTCATTAATTTTTCCGTCTTTATCAATATCTTTTTCAAATGGGTAATTTTTTAAAGAAAAATCTTTTAGTTTACCTGTGCTTACACTTTTTGTGAATTTTAAAAGCGAAGATATTTTTGGGCCTAAATCATGATAATGCAAAAATGCATCTTTCTCGTAACCTACATTAACAAATGCAGCATTTAAACCTGGAACAGCTTTTCTAATTTTGGCAATAAACACGTCGCCAACTGCAAAATTGTTCCCATCTTCTTCTTTATGTAATTCAATTAATTTTCCATCTTTTAATAAGGCAAAATCAACAGCTTCTGGACTAGATCTAATAATTAATTCTTTATCCATTTAGGTTAATTTTTATCCATACAATTACGTATAGATGGATTATACATTATATCTTAATTACTTTAATTAAGATAATTCACAGGATTTTTTAAATCCGGTTGAGTCTAATAAACACGCAAGGTTTTACGTATTATAATTTAAACTCTATTTTCAAAGAACGATAATTTTAATAAACCAAAAAAGTAGTTAAATAAACTACTTTTTGGAATTATTTTTTCTTTTTGTGACGATTAGCACGTCTACGTTTTTTACGCTTATGCGTAGCAACCTTGTGTCTTTTACGTTTTTTACCACTTGGCATAGGTTAATGTTTTTTTAATTAATAATTCGTTTATAATGTTTTACTTGACGTCAACGTTTGTTTTTACACCTTCTACAAATACTTTTGCAGGTTTAAACGCTGGTATGTTATGAGCAGGAATCTTTATTGTTGTGTTTTTAGAAATATTTCTTCCTGTTTTTTCAGCTCTTGTTTTAATGATGAAACTACCAAATCCTCTAAGGTAAACATTATCTCCACTTTCTAAAGAAGTTTTTACTTCTTCCATAAAAGTTTCTACAGTTGCTTGAACATCTCCTTTTTCTATTCCTAGTTTTTCTGAAATTTTTGTTACTAAATCAGCTTTAGTCATTGTCTTTTAGTGTTTGGGTTATTAATTTTTCTAAGGGTTGGCAAATATAGTCATTTAATATTCAATATTTCAAACCTAATTCATTAAAATTTAAAGTGATAAACTTTACTTTTGTATTTCTTACTTTTTAACAATAAATGAACATATCAAAACAATTAATCAATTGGTATACAGATAATAAACGAGATTTACCTTGGCGCAACACCAAAAACCCTTATTTTATTTGGCTTTCCGAAATTATTCTACAACAAACACAAGTTATACAAGGGTTACCCTATTATGAGTCTTTTATTGCAAATTTCCCTACTGTTTTTGATTTAGCTGAAGCTGAAGAACAAGAGGTGTTAAAATTATGGCAAGGACTAGGATATTACTCTAGAGCTCGAAATTTACATGCATCTGCTAAATATATTGTTACTGAGCTGGATGGTAAATTCCCAGATACATTTGAAGAAATTATTAAGTTAAAAGGTGTTGGAGATTATACTGCAAGCGCGATAGCTTCAATTTGTTTTGATGAAGTTACAGCTGTGGTAGATGGAAACGTGTATAGAGCTTTATCTAGACTTTATGGTATTGAAACACCTATTAACACTACTCAAGGATTTAAAACTTTTAAAACGCTTGCACAACAATTAATAGATACTAAACAACCAGCTACATTTAATCAAGCTATTATGGAGTTTGGTGCTAGATTATGTAAGCCTAAAAATCCAGATTGTAATAGTTGTCCTTTTAACAACAAATGTGTAGCCATACAAAAAAACATAATAAGCGATTTACCAGTCAAGCTGAAAAACACCAAGGTTACCAAAAAGCATTTTAACTATATCGTGATACTTTCTAGAGATCAAAAAACAATTTTAGAACAACGTCAAGGTCAAGGGATTTGGCAAAACTTATATCAATTTCCGTTAATTGAAACCTCTAATGAAGCCAATCATTCAACCATTTATAGTGAAATAGAAAATTTAAATGTTTTAAAAGGTAAAACGTTTCAGTTAACCGTTTTCAATCAGAAGCCCATTATTCATAAATTATCACATCAACATTTGTATACTAAATTTTGGATTGTAAACTTAGAGCAAGAATTACCAGAGGGTGTTTTAACTTCTAATATCCAAACATATCCAGTGCCAATTTTGATTGGAAATTTTATTGAAAAATTCAATTTTTAAAAGCTTAACAGTCAGCACTTCAATATTTTTTATTAAATTTATTTACATTGACGCTTAAAACTGTAATTTTGTAGCGGTAATAAAATCCATAATTTATGTCAGGAACACTTAATAAAGTAATGCTAATTGGGCATTTAGGAGATGAAGTAAAAATGCACTATTTTGAAGGAGGTGGTTGTGTGGGACGTTTTCCGTTAGCAACTAACGAAACTTATACCAGTAAGCAAACTAACGAGCGTGTAACTAATACAGAGTGGCATAATATTGTTGTACGTAATAAAGCTGCAGAAATTTGTGAAAAATACCTTACTAAAGGTGATAAAGTATATGTAGAAGGCAGAATTAAAACTAGAAAATGGCAAGATGATTCTGGTAACGATAGATATAGCACAGAAATACAAGTAACAGACTTTACCTTTTTAAGTACTAAAAAGGACAGTGATGCTACTGCTGCTGCAAATAATAATGTGCAACAACAAGCTAAACCAAATACAGAAAAACCAACATCGCAACCCATAGCTGGTGACGATGACCTTCCGTTTTAATTATTAACTATGGATCCTGAACCCTCGAGTTTTATAGCATTAATCATTACAGACAATATTAACGTTGCACTAGGTTTTGTGCTCTTAATAGTACTACTAATTTGCTCTGCGATGATCTCTGGAGCAGAGGTTGCTTTATTTTCTTTATCAAAATCAGATTTAGAAGATGAAGCGATACAAAACAAAAAACAAATACAGATTATAACTAAGTTGTTAGCACGTCCAAAAAAGCTATTAGCCACTATATTGGTAGCCAACAATTTTATAAACATTGGTATAGTCATCCTGTTTGCTTTTTTAGGTAATTATTTGTTTTCTGGTATTTCTTCTGTAGTTGTTAAGTTTGTGGTGGAAGTTGTTGTTATAACCTTTTTAATACTATTGTTTGGAGAGATTTTACCAAAGATTTATGCTAGTCGTAATAATCTAAAGTTCTCCACATTTATGGCTTACCCATTACGTGTATTGGATGTGTTGTTTTCGCCATTAAGCCTGCCAATGCGAAGTATAACTTTAGGGATTCATAATAAATTAGGAAAGCAAAAGTCCAATATAAGTGTAGACCAATTATCTCAAGCATTAGAGTTAACCAGTGAGCATGATACCACCAAAGAAGAACAAAAAATACTACAAGGTATTGTTAGTTTTGGTAACACAGATACTAAGCAAGTTATGCAACCTCGTATAGATGTATTTGCTTTAAATGTAGAACAACCATATAGCGAGATTATTTCTGAAATAACTAACAATGGTTATTCTAGGATACCAGTGTTTAAGGATAATATGGATACTATTGTTGGTGTATTGTATGTTAAAGATTTACTACCTTATATAGACAAAAAAACATTTGATTGGACCACACTGTTAAGAGACCCATTTTTTGTCCCAGAGAACAAGAAGTTGGACGATTTAATGGCAGAATTCCAAGAAAAGAAAGTCCATCTAGCTGTTGTGGTGGATGAGTATGGTGGGACTTCTGGACTGGTGTCTTTAGAAGATATAATTGAAGAAATTGTTGGAGATATTAGTGACGAGTTTGATGACGAAGATTTAATCTATTCTAAATTAGACAATAAAAATTATGTTTTTGAAGGTAAAACAGCATTAAAAGATTTTTATAAAATAATTAAGCTAGAAGATGATATTGTTTTTGAAGACCATAAAGGTGAAGCAGAAACTCTGGCTGGATTTATTTTAGAAAATTCGGGAGGTTTTCCTAAACGAAACAGTAAAATAAATTTTGAAAATTACGTTTTTACTATAGAGGCATTGGATAAAAAGCGTATCAAACGCGTTAAGGTGACTTTACCATAAAACTTAAGAATACACTTAACTTTGCTTAAGTATTTAAATATGAGATATAAATTCATTCTTTTACTTTTAATAATAAGCTGTATAGGTTGTGGAAGCGATCCTATACCAAAACCAAAAGGATATTTGCGTTTAGAATATCCACAAGCTAATTATAAAGCCTACAATCAAAATTTACCATTTAGTTTTGACAGAAATAGTCTAAGTGACACCATACGGTATAAACCATTAACCGACGATGTAACAAGTTTTGGATTAAATATAGAGTATAAAAAACTAAAAGGGACTATCTATTTAACTTATAAAGCAATAGATGGTAAAGACCGATTGATCCAATACCTAAAAAACGCACAGAACTTTACACAAGAGCATACTAAAAAAGCAGATGCAATAGAAGAAGTAGTTTGGGAAAACCCTGTAAATAACGTATATGGAATGTTTTATGAAGTTGGAGGTAATGCAGCATCACAATCTCAGTTTTATGTTACAGATAGTGTTAATCACTTTTTAACAGGATCCTTATACTTTTATGCAAAACCTAATTACGATTCTATTTTACCAGCAGCTCACTATTTACAAAAGGATATAAAACGTATTATGGAAAGTGTTGAATGGAAGTAGTATTTTAAATATGTATATAGATATATATCATTCAATCTCGGTAATTTTGAAATCAGCAAACAGTACTTCTTCATCCCTAAGATCTCCAACATTTATTAAGCTTCTGTAAATTCCCCATTTTGGTCTAACAAATGTAGCATTAGGTCTCCAATTATTAATTGAATTATTAGAGTAGGTAAATAAAGTTGTACCATCATTAACTTTTTTTATCTCAATATCATAGGTCCCATTTGTACCATAAGTTATAGTTTCTGTAACTTCTAACCAAGTTGCTATAAAAGGTGCTAAATCGGTTTGTTTTAATATAATAGAAGAGTCTGTTTCTCCGTAACGTAATTCTAGTCTGTCCGGATTACTTTTTCTTGTTGTTAAAGTATACATTGGATGACTAGACAAATCACCTCCTACAGACTTTAACTGGTGCAAATGCGTAAAATTAGGTGAAGATTGAAATCCGGAATTTAATTTAAACTTCCAATTATAGACTACCGTTTCATTTTCTGTGCCCAATAAATTATCAGGAGATTGATCATAACTTTTTATTTCGTTGCGTTGTCTGTCAAAATTTATACAACGGTCATCATCAGGTGTTGTGTGAATGAAAAATCGAAAAACGTTAGCGTTTAATTCGTTGTCAAATATTTCATCAATATGTTCTCCAAATGCGTTATGACTACAATCTGGAGCTTCTATCGGATTATATCCAGGTGCTAATACAGAGGTTATAAGACTATAAGTACCACCTGGTCCATCTGCTTTTAACTCGACTCCAATATTTTTTTCAAGTTGAATGGTCACAGAATTATTAGATGGATTAATATCACTGTATGCATTTTGAAATGCAGTCTTAAAGTTAATAGTCGCAATGACTTGAGTAGTATCTACGTTAAAACTTTGCTGTTTTTCAGTTTCAGTTTCATTTGCATTTCCGTAATTGTAACTTAAGGCGTTATTTAGTTTTTGCAATAAATCTACAGAGTCAACCCAACTTATAAAACTTTGGGAGGTTGAGATAGAAATATCTGTAGAAATTGGTGCAACAACATCTACAGTTTCATCATCTTTATTGCAACCACATAAACAGTAAACAAAAACTATTATTAATAAAAAATTTAACGGTTTTTTCATGGAAATAAAAATAATGAATATAAAAGTATTTTAGTGAAAAATTAATGAGTTTTACTTGTTTTTACCACTTTACTTTGTTATGTTATGGCTTTGTTTAATTTATTTTTCATTCCATAAATCAATTCTCGGAAGTTTTGAAATCCACCAAGATTTAATTTTTCTGGTTGATTTTTGTCTCCAATTTGAAATAATATAATTCCGATTATTATTGGTAAAGTTGACCACCAATTAAAACTCCAAAACCACCAAACTCCAATCATCGCAAAAATTCCGATAAACATAATATTTCGCCCAATTCGAGATAACTTATGTGACTTAAATTCAAATTCCATCATTGTCCCTGGTGCAATTCTATTGACTTCATCAATCAATAGTACACCATATTTTAGAAAAAATGGGTTTATTTCGGAACTTGGTTTTAATTCAGTCGTGTCAGCTCCTTTTTCAGTCAAATTCTGTTTTAGTGTTCTAAATATTGACGCTGTTTGACAATTCTGCCCTAAAAGTTTAATTGGCTCAATATTTTCCCTTTCAGCGTATTTAGAAATGTATTCACAAAAGTCAGATACAGTTCTATCATCTTCATTTATTAAAATGTCTTCCAATTCCAAAAGTGGTCTTTCAATTTTAAATTCTGTGTGATAGATTTTAGCCAATTTTTTGGGATTTACTAAATCACAAGCATCTCGCCAATCAAAGATTGAACTATCATAATTAAAGTCCATTCCCTTGATAACAACCGGATCAAATTCAATTGCGAATTGATATTGAGAAATCAACATCTGAAGTATGTCGTCTTTACTGTATTTCATTCTTTGCACAATGTTTCTTTAGCTTGCACACAACGGTTTTGTGTATGTTAGTTGCGTTGTAATGCAACTAAGTTAGCAAACAAATCACATATAGAATATTAAAAAAAATTTTGAAACCGTATTTAGTATTAATTTCATTTTGTAAAGACTAATTATTTTTAGTCCAGATAGTTTCAAATATTTCGCAAACTACAAGCATATTTTCTGTTGGTTTTTGCTTGCTTTCTTCCATCGTACTTGCAAAAAAATCCCAATGCGCTTTTCTCCATTTTTTTAAAGGCTCGATATGTGTTCCCATATCCATCTTTGCATAGTCTTTAGATATTTTATTAAAAGGGATGGTATCTACTTTTTTAATTTCTATTATGGCTTGCGCTTTTCCGTTAAAATCTGTGATAATATGTTTTGTCCCTGTTTTTGGTAAGTCTGCATTTGCGGCTTTATACCATTGATATAAACCAGAGCCTGCTTGCTTTTTTTTGTTTATTACTAATTTGGCTAACCTATTGGCATCCTCTTTATTATTATGAAAATACCATGAATCTGGGAGTTGTTCGTTTTTAAATTCAGGATTTGACTTAGTAAAATTACTCCACATATTATAAACGGTTTGATCAATTCCGTTTTCATCTTTTGATTCTGTCTTACAGCTTATTACAGCTAAAAACAAAATAATTGTTATATGTTTCATAGATTGTTAATATTGTTTATAAATAACTGTTTTCGTCTTTTTCAAAAGTTACGTCAGCTTTACTTTTAAGAATACTATCTAAATACAGTTCTTCTTCTTTTTTAAGAACAATCTTTTTAGTTGATTTAGGTAAGATTATAATAGTTTTTATAATTTCTCCTTTCTTTTGTATACGTATTGTAAACTTATTTTTACCAATATTTTTTATTACAGCTATACAGTCAGAAGCTGAGTAAGGGTTTATTGCAGCATCTTGTCCAGATCCTTTACCTGTTATAGACATGCTTTGTGAAGGTTTTAACTCGAAAACAGATTTTTGTGCAAAAGATAAACTTGACACGAGAATAAATACAAGTAATAGTACTTTTTTCATATTTAAAGTATTAGCTACTAAATTTAATAAACATTGATTGTTTAGCTTAAACTTTAAGAAATATATAACTAAAAAAGCCTCGATATTTCGAGGCTTTTATATAATGTGTTGATATGTTAATTAAGCTTTTTTTGCTTCTGCACAACATGCTTTTTTACAGTCTTTGGCACAAGCCATTTTTTCTGCTTCGGTTTTACTAGCACATTTCTTTTTACATTCTGCTGTTTTAGCAGCGCAATCTGCACAGTTTTCTTTTGTGCAATCTGCTTTACACTTCATAGTGCATGCTTTTTTAGCATTAGAGAAAGCTTCAACAGTTTGCATATCTTTTACTTTGTAAGTATCAGAAACACCAGTTACAGTACTTTCTAAAGTAGCTGGAGTCACGATAGCTTCGTCATACTCAACCATCGCTAATTGACGGTCGTAATCTACAACCGCAGATTTTACACCTTCCATTTTAGCCATTTTTTTCTCGATAGTTTTAGCACAACCCATTGGACAGGTCATACCTTCAATTTTAAATTCGGCTTTAGCCAATTTAGCATTAGGGTTTATGGTTTTGGTAGTAGTTTCAGTTTTTGAAGACACAGTTTTTACTTCAGGTTGCACTTCGTTTTTACAACTAAATGTAAAAACTGTTACTAAAACAAGTACAAGTATGTGTTTAAATGATTTCATTTTAATAGTATTTAATTATATAGTTATAAATACAAAACTACTAAATATTATGCTTTATTGTTTTTAATATTCCATTTTTGTAGTGTAAATCTTGACTATGCAAAATAACAATTCTACAAAATGGGTGTATTTACTTGTTTTGTCGCTAATTTGGGGAACCTCTTTTATATTGATTAAAAAGGCATTATTAGGTCTAAATGCATACCAATTAGGAGCTTTAAGAACTATTATTACTGGATTGTTTTTGTTTGCTGTAGGCTTTAATAAGCTAAAAACTATAAAAAAAGAGGCTTGGAAGTGGATTGCTATATCTGGTTTTGTAGCGTCTTTTATTCCTGCGTTTTTCTTTGCTATTGCCGAAACCCAAATTGATAGTGCTGTCGTGTCTGTATTAAATAGTTTAGTGCCTTTAAATACAATTTTGCTTGGTGTTGCTGTATTTAAAATAGCAAGTAATATTAGACAGGTCATTGGAATAATTATAGGATTTATTGGGACTTCTATTTTAATTTTAGAAGGTGCCGACTTAAATCCAAATCAAAACTATTGGTATGCAGGTTTTGTTATTGCGTCTACATTAATGTACGCAACCAATGTTAATATTATAAAGCGTTATTTACAAGATGTAAAACCTTTAGCTATAGCTACAGGAAATTATGTAGTTATTTTTATTCCTGCATTGATAGTTTTAATTTTTGCCGATTTTTTTAAGTTTGAAAATTTTGAGAATGCTGTGTTTAATGAAGCTATAGGTTATGTGGCAATATTGTCTTTTTTTGGAACTGCTCTTGCCAAAGTGTTATTTAATAAATTGGTGCAAATATCAACTCCTGTATTTGCATCTTCGGTAACTTATATCATGCCTATCGTTGCTTTAATTTGGGGTATTTTAGATGGTGAAACCTTTAGCTGGATGCAAGGTTTAGCAACACTTATTATTTTATCAGGTGTGTACTTAGCTAATTGGAAAGCAAAAAAAAACCGAAGCACTTAAGCTTCGGATTTTTTTAAGATTATACTCTAACTATTAGTTAAAATCTGCATCAGTGACACCTTCGTTTACTTTTACATTTTTAATATTCATAGATATGGTTTGTGGACCAGCCACAATAGTTTGTCCGTAAGGAAACTTAACTCCGTTTACTTCAGAATAGTTATCGTACTTGATAGTTGAGGTTACTTTCTGACCTTGTGCTTCTGTAGTTGATTCTGCTTGAGATAGTAAACCTGTGTCAACATTATAAAAGCGGTATGTTTCTTTATCTCCAACCATAACTTTCATTTTATAGTTATCTGCTCCATCTATAGTCACAATACTTTCTAAAGTAACGTTGGACATATCATATTTTGTTTCTGGAAACATCCCTAAGTCTGTTTGTTTTTCTGCAATTTCTTCATCAGATAATGGCATTCTTTGTCCTTGCTGTTCTCTGTATCCAGCAGTACCATCCCATTTTTGTTTCATTAATGTACCCATACCTTCAGCAGTCATTTCCATAGACTCTTTGTTTGGTGACATTCTTTTCATTTCTACTTTTAAAGGAATTGGAACACCCTCAATAGTGACATCTCCATCCATTTTAACAGTATTCACCATTTTAATGTTTGAGGTACCTCCAACAGCATTAATATAGTTGTCAATTACAGTTTTTGCTGTTACACCTGCTGGAATTGGTTTTGAAAACTCAGGTTTTTCTACTGGATTAGCATAAGGGTCAAAATATTTAATTGGTAATCCTGTTTTTTCTAATCCAGGGATAACATCACTACCTTTACCAACAATTATAATTCTAGCATTTTCTGGTTTAAAGTATTTGTTAGCAACACGTTGTACATCTTCTATAGTTACAGCATTAATTTTTGATAAATATGTTTTGTAAAAATCAGATGGTAAGTCGTTTAACTTAATATTTAACGCGTAACGTGCAATAGTTTGAGGGCTTTCTAAAGCCAAGACAAAATCTCCAACGTATTTAGCTTTAGCATTGGCTAGGTCTTCAGCAGAAACTGGCTCATTTTTAATGCGCTTAATTTCTTTTAAAGTTTCAACAACTGCACTGTCTGTTACCATGTTTCTAACTGCAGCACCTGCAGTAAATCTAGACGCTCCATAACGCGAGGTTCCAATACCAGAACGCGCACCATAGGTCCAACCATTAGCTTCACGAAGATTCATGTTTAAGTAGCTATTAAATCCACCACCTAAAATTTTATTAGCAATTAAAACTGCGTGATAATCTGGATCATTCATTTTTAACTTTACATTGTTAGTTAATGAAATGTTTGATTGTACAGCGTTATCCATATTCACAAAATTAATTTGTGTACTAGGGACATTGTTATTTGGCTCTATAAGGTTAGTGGTAATGTCGATACCTTTATCCCATTTTTTGAAGTATTTTTTTACTTGTTTTTCGACAGTTTTAAAGTCTACGTCTCCAACAACAACTAAATAGGCATTGTTAGGGTTAAAGTATTTTTGGTAAAATGCTCTTACATTATCTAATGTAATGTTGTTTACTGTTTCTTCAGAAATAAATTCACCATATGGGTGTTTAGTCCCATAAGATAATGCACCTCCAACACGATCTGCAACTGCATCAACACTTTTTTTGCTGCTTTTTAAACCGTCTAATACACGTTCTTTTTCTTTTTCGAACTCTTCTTGAGTAAATAATGGGTTTTGAGCAGCGTCTGCCATTAATTCTAAAATACGCTCAGAGTATTTAGAAAGTCCGCTTGCAAAAGCACCATTAGATCTAAAATTAAGTCTAGCACCTAAAAAGTCGATTTCTTCATTAAAGGCGTCTTTAGAAATATTGGTTGTACCATTTCCTAGCATAGCACCTAACATAGCAGATACACCTGCATTATCACCTTCAGCGATAGGTTGATTATCTATGGTTAAAGAGTAAGAAACTCTTGGTAATTTATGGTTTTCTACTACAAGGACTTTAAGTCCGTTTTTTAATTCAAATTCTCCAGGTACTTCCAATGTGATAGATGGAGCAGGACCTGGTTTTGGTTGTATTGATCTATCTATCTGTGCTGTTGCCGAAATAGATATAAACAATACTGCAAATAAGGCTGTTATTTTTGTTCTCATTTTATTTGTTTCTAGATTATTGTTTTTCTTCTTTAGATTCTGGTAAATACTCTAATACCAATCTTTGATTAGGATTTAAGTATTTTTTAGCAACTGCTTGAATTTCTTCTCTTGTGATTGATCTGTAAATATCAATTTCATTATTGATTAAGTTGACATCATCATAAAGCATGTAGTAACGTGCTAAAGAATTTGCGATACCTGAAACACTAGAATTAGAGCTAACAAAACGGTTTTCAAATTTGTTTTGAAGTTTCTGGTAATCTCTTTCAGACATTAATGTGTTTTGAACTTTTACTAATTCTTCATCAATTCCAGCTAATATATCGTCTAAAGAATTATCACCTAGTGGTAAACCGTATAAGATATAGGTTCCGTAATCTTCTTGACTTTGGTTAAAAGCACCAACTTGTAATGCCATTTTTTTATCGTCAACCATTTTTTTATAAAGTTTAGATGTTTTACCATCACTTAAATAGCTTGATAACATATCCAAAACATAAGCATCTCTTTCTGTCATAGCAGGCGTTCTGTATGCTGCCATAATTGCTGGGATTTGGATATTTGGGTCATATGCTTTTTCGCGCATTGGTTGCGTAATAGGATCTTCTTTAGGGAAGTTTCTAACAATATCTTCTCCTCTAGGAATTGGTCCAAAATAGTCTTCAATCATTTTTTTTGTTTTAGCGATATCAATATCACCTGCAACAACTAAAACAGCATTATTTGGCACATAGAATTTTTTATTAAAAGCTTGAAACTCCTCCAAGGTTGCAGCATCAAGATGTTCCATTTTACCAATGGTTGTTCCTTTATAAGGATGTTTTTTAAACATGTGAAGCTTTACATTTTCAATAAATCGACCATAAGGAGAGTTGTCAACACGTAAACGTTTTTCTTCCTTAACTACTTCGTTTTGGGTGTCAACTCCTACTTGGTTAATTATTGGATGCATTAAACGCTCAGATTCCATCCATAAACCTAATTCTAAGCTGTTAGAAGGGAAAATTTCATAATAATATGTACGATCATCTGTAGTATTGGCATTGTTACTACCACCATTAGAACTTACAATGGTAAACCATTCGCCACGTTCTATGTTTTCGGTACCTTCAAATAATAGATGCTCAAAGAAGTGAGCCATTCCAGTACGTTCTGGATCTTCATCTTTAGCACCAACGTGATACATCACAGATGTAGTAACTACAGGAGCAGAGTTGTCTTGATGTAAAATAACGTGCATACCGTTATCTAAATCATACTCTTCGAACTTAACTTCTTGCGCTGTAGCTGTAAAACCAGCTAAAAGCAAAGCAGCTAATGAGAATAAACTTTTTTTCATGTGTTTGATTATTTAATTTATCAGTTTAAGTATTAGTATACTATTGTAGTTTTTTGTTACAACAGTTATTACAAAAATAGCAATACAAGTACGTTTTATAGTCTAATTTGTTAAAAATTAACATCAAATTATATGAAATCAATTTCATTTTCACGAAATTTAAAGTGATTATTAACCAAAAAAACCAATTTTTTACTATGAAAATATTTTCCCTTCCCATCCTTCCTATTAGATTTGGGTTAGTTATGAGTGCCTGTTTAGTCGCTTATTTTTTATTGTTATCACTGTTTAATTTACATACCAATCCAATATTTAGTTTATTTAATGGTGTTATTACTGGTTTTGGAATTTTTGAAGCCATTAAATATTACAAATTAGAACAGGGTGATAATTTTAGTTATTCTGGAGGCTTTACAGTTGGTGTGATTGCTGGATTTATTGCAGCTATATTATTTACAGTATTCTTTACATTTTATGCTACAGAAGTTAATTCAGATTTTTTAAGTCAATTACTAACAGTTTTTAAGGGAGATTACAACGTGCATATAGGTTTAGTAGCTTTTGTAGTAGCCATTATGGGTTTTGCAACAACAGTAGTTATAACTTTAACGTGCATGCAATATTTTAAAAAGAGCAGAAATATTCCTCAAAATGGATAAAACGTTTGTAGATTAATTAATTAGAAGTATATTTGCATCCGTTTTCTCAGGAAAGCGAGATTATTTTATACAAATTAATTAATAAAAACGTTACGCTATGTACGCAATTGTAGAGATAGCAGGGCATCAATTTAAAGTTGAAAAAGACCAAAAAGTTTTTGTTAACCGTTTAGCAACAGAAGAAGGTAAGAAAGTAGATTTCGATAACGTTCTTTTAATTGCAGATGGTAGCAACATAACTGTAGGCGCCCCAGCTATAGGCGGAGCACAAGTAAGTGCAAAAGTCTTAAAGCACCTTAAAGGTGATAAAGTTATTGTTTTCAAAAAGAAAAGACGTAAAGGTTATCGTGTTAAAAATGGACACAGACAATCTTTAACTGAAATTATAATTGAAAATATTGTAGCTTCTGGAGCTAAGCCAGCTAAAAAAGCTGAAAAAGCTGAAAAAGCTACTCCGAAAAAAGAAACTAAGAAAACAGAACCTAAAGCTGCTGCGCCAAAAGCAGAAGCTAAAAAAGCTGAGCCTAAAGCTAAAGCTGCTGCAAAACCAGCTGCTAAAAAAGCAACAGGAAAAGCTGACGATTTAAAGAAAATCGAAGGTATTGGACCAAAAATTGCATCGACGTTAGTAGAAGCAGGAATCGCAACTTTTGCAGATTTAGCTAAAGCTAAACCAGAAGCAATATCTGAAATCATCGCAGGTGTACGTGGTAATCACGTGACTGACACTTGGCCAGCACAAGCTAAATTAGCTGCAGATGGTAAGTGGGATGAGTTAAAGAAATGGCAAGACGAATTAGATGGTGGTAAAGCGTAATAGCAACCACTTTATATTAACATTATAAAACCTTAAGATCATGGCTCACAAAAAAGGAGTTGGTAGTTCGAAGAATGGTAGAGAATCAGAATCGAAACGTTTAGGCGTTAAGATTTTTGGTGGACAAGCTGCTATTGCTGGTAACATCATCATAAGACAACGTGGTAATACACACCATCCAGGTGAAAATGTATACCAAGGAAAAGACCATACTTTACATGCTAAAGTTGATGGTGTAGTAAAATTTACAAAGAAAAAAGACAACAAGTCTTACGTTTCTATTGAGCCTTTTGAGGCTTAGAAATTTTTTATCCAAAAAAAATTAAAGTACGCCTTTCTGAAAAGAAAGGCGTTTTTTGTTTTATCTAATTTAATATTTCTTTAATTATTTTTAAATGATGATTAGTATGAAGCGTTAAAAAATGAGGGACTCTTTTTTTATTAATATGTCCAAATAATGGATGTTTAAAATACGCATTTTGATCTAAGTGGCTGATAGTTTTAATATTAGCTTTGACTTGTTGCATTTGCTGTAATAAATCCTCTTTTAAAATAGTTTCTGGAGGTCTAACGTATTTAGGCGCTTTAGCTTTTCCTCTTGGAAAAAAGCCTAGAGTAAAAAATACTTTTCCAACAAAACTAAAGTTGTTTTTGTAAGTTTCAGGTTCAGATTTTTGAAGTGATAAACAAACA
This sequence comes from Olleya sp. YS, assembly GCF_029760915.1. Classification (NCBI taxonomy): domain Bacteria; kingdom Pseudomonadati; phylum Bacteroidota; class Flavobacteriia; order Flavobacteriales; family Flavobacteriaceae; genus Olleya; species Olleya sp. YS. The sequence goes on from NZ_CP121685.1 coordinate 1,414,259, forward strand.
CTATTTATAACTTTTAGACTATGATCTATGTGCCAACCCACTGTTGCTTTAGAGATGTTTTGGTTTAGCATATTGTAGCTTTCAATATGTGACTCTAAACTGTTTAGTGTAAGATTTAATTTTTTTGTACTCATTATATAAATATAATATTCTTGTGAAGGTAACTAATTAAATAGGTAAAATAAAAAAACCCAAACAGTTACGTCTGGGTCTTAATTATTTAATGAGATGCTGAAACAAGTTTAGCATGACGTTTATTTATTAGTATCTGTAGTGCTCAGGCTTGTAAGGTCCTTCTACAGTTACACCAATATATTCAGCTTGGTAGTCTTTAAGTTCTGTTAACTCAACTCCAATTTTTTCTAAGTGTAATTTAGCTACTTTTTCATCTAAATGCTTAGGTAACATATACACATCATTTTCATATTTATCAGCATTTTTCCAAAGCTCGATTTGTGCTAACGTTTGGTTTGTAAACGAGTTACTCATTACAAAACTAGGGTGTCCAGTTGCACAACCTAGGTTAACTAAACGTCCTTCTGCTAAGATAATAATATCTTTACCGTTAACATTATATTTATCAACTTGAGGTTTAATAGTATCTTTAGTGTTTCCGTAGTTTTTGTTTAACCAATCCATTTGGATTTCGTTATCAAAGTGACCAATGTTACATACTATAGTTTTATCTTTCATTGCTTCAAAATGCTCAGCACGAACGATATCTTTATTTCCTGTAGTAGTAATAACAATATCACTGTTACCAACTACAGTTTCTAATTTTTTTACTTCAAAACCGTCCATTGCAGCTTGTAATGCACATATTGGATCAATTTCTGTTACGGTTACAATACTTCCAGCACCTTTAAAAGAAGCAGCAGTACCTTTACCCACATCACCATAACCACAAACAGTTACACGCTTACCTGCTAACATAATATCTGTTGCACGACGGATAGCATCGACTGCAGATTCCTTACAACCGTATTTATTATCAAACTTAGATTTTGTTACCGAGTCGTTTACGTTAATTGCTGGCATCGTTAATGTCCCATTTTTAACACGCTCGTATAATCTATGTACACCAGTAGTCGTTTCTTCAGATAATCCTTTAATACCTTCAGATAATTCTGGGTATTTATCTAAAACCATATTAGTTAAATCACCACCATCATCTAAAATCATATTTAATGGTTTACGGTCTTCGCCAAAGAATAAAGTTTGTTCTATACACCAGTCAAACTCTTCTTCTGTCATGTCTTTCCATGCATAAACTGCAGTTCCAGCAGCAGCAATAGCAGCAGCAGCTTGATCTTGTGTTGAGAATATATTACAAGAACTCCATGTCACCTCTGCACCTAAAGCTTGTAACGTTTCAATTAAAACCGCAGTTTGGATAGTCATGTGTAAACATCCTGCAATACGTGCGCCTTTTAAAGGTTGCTCGTTTTTGTATTCTTCACGAAGACTCATTAAGCCTGGCATTTCAGCTTCAGCTAAATTAATTTCTTTTCTTCCCCAAGCCGCAAGCGACATATCTTTTACTTTGTTTGGTACGTAAGCAATTGTTTTTGTGCTCATATTTTTTCTTAATTTTTATTAAATGATACACCTTTGGCAATAGCACTAAAATTGGTTAAATTCGCTTAACCAAAGTATCCAATTCGCCTTAGGCGATGCAAAGATAACTAATACATTTTAGAATATTAAATGCCTCTCTATAAAACCATTACCGTAAACTCACAAACTACTGTTAAAATCTGGAAGATTGATGAGTCTTACGATGATTTAATACAACCATTAAATTTAAAACCAGAAAGTTTAACACGTGTTTTAGGTATGAAAAGCCAATTACACCAACGTGGGTTTTTAAGTGTACGACATTTACTAAGAAGTTTTGGATATACAGATCAAGATTTATATTATGATGATAACGGAAAACCACATTTAAAAGATGGTAAACACATTTCGATAACACATAGTTTTACATTTTCAGGTGTTATTATTAGTAATAAAGAAGTTGGTATTGATATCGAAATGCAACGCGATAAAATTGCAATTATTGCTAAGAAATTTGTCGAGTATGAATTTGAGTATTTAGATAAAAGCGCTTCAGATTATATTAATAAATTAACTGTAATTTGGGGAATTAAAGAATCATTATACAAGCTATTTGCAACACCTGGAATGTTATTTAGAGAACACTTTTTAGTGATTCCTTTTACATTTGAAGAGGATGAAACTATTTGTTGGATTGATTACAAAGGATTAAAAAAGAGGTACACTGCCAATTATTTGGAATTTGATGGCTTTACTTGTGCTTATGTTATAGAATAATGGCTGTTTACAACGACATACTTTCCGCTAAAGCGAAACAAGACAAGTTATTGGCTATATTAATAGATCCAGATAAATTTGATGTAAATTTAATATCGCAATTAACCGATAATATTAATAATTCTATAATAACTCACATTTTTGTTGGAGGAAGTACGGTTGAGGTAGAAGTCACACAACAATTGGTTTCTGCATTAAAACCTTTAACTCATTTACCTATAGTTTTATTTCCAGGAGACGTGACACAAATATCAAAAGATGCTGATGCTATTTTGTTTTTATCATTAATATCTGGTCGTAATCCTAAGTACTTAATAGAAAAACAAATTGAAGCAGTATCCTTATTAAAAAACACCAATTTAGAAGTCATTCCTACAGGTTATATATTAATTGAAAATGGTAAAGAAACTACAGTGCAAAAAGTAACAAACACACAGCCAATACCTACAACCCTACAGCAGTTAGTAGCAGATACAGCTAAAGCAGGAGAGTTATTAGGTAAAAAACTAATTTATTTAGAAGCTGGTAGTGGTGCTTTACATCCTGTTCCTACAGACTTGATTAGTTTGGTAAAACAAGAACTAACAATTCCGTTAATAGTTGGTGGTGGTATTAGAAATAAACAACAATTAGAAGATGCTTATCAAGCTGGCGCAGATTTAGTGGTTATAGGAACTGCTTTTGAGAAGAACGATTCTTTTTTTAACGACATAAAAAAATAAGATGAACATATCAGTAGATTTAACATTATCTCCATTACAAGATGATTATGAACAACATGTCATTGACTTTATAAAAGCTTTAAGAGATTCAGAATTTAAAGTTTTAGAGAATCCCTTAAGCACTCAGATTTTTGGTGATTTTGATCTGTTAATGCCTTTTTTGAATCAAAAAATCAAAGAATCATTTCAAAATCAAGACATTTGCGTCCTAACTATGAAAGTTGTGAAAACCGATAGAAGTAATTATGAGCCACATTTTTGATTTCTTATTTAGTCAATATTCTACGTATTCAACTTTAGATATTGGACTAGAAATAACAGCTGTTGTTTTTGGCTTTTTGTCGGTTTGGTTTTCAAAACAAAATCATATTCTAGTATTTCCAACAGGAATGATAAGTACATTAATATTTGTCTATTTATTACTAAAATGGGAACTTTTAGGTGATATGATGATTAACGCTTATTATTTTATAATGAGTGTTTATGGTTGGTATGTGTGGACAAGAAAAGGGGAAGATAACCAGGTGACACCAATTTCAACAACAACAAAAAAAGAAAAAACCCTAAGTTTAATTATATTTTTAGCAACTTTATTATTTGTCTTTGTCGTGTATAAAACCTTTGATAAATGGACTAGTTGGGTGGCTTATGTGGATACAATTACTACTGCAATCTTTTTTGTAGGGATGTGGTTAATGGCCAAACGTAAAATAGAAAATTGGATATTTTGGATTGTTGGAGATATTATTTCTGTTCCTTTATATTTTTATAAAGGGTTTACTTTTACTAGTTTTCAATATTTAGGATTTACCGTTATAGCAATTTTAGGATTTTTAGCATGGAAAAAGCACTTAAACAGCAACCAGCAGATTGCATAAAAGTAGTGTTGTTTGGACCAGAAAGTACTGGTAAAACGACGATATCTCAGCAGTTAGCACGTTATTATAACTCGGTTTGGGTACCAGAATATGCAAGAGAATACCTTCAAAACAAATGGAACAACCAACGTAAAACTTGCGAGCCTCATGATTTGTTACCTATTGCAAAGGGACAAATGGCACTTGAAAATAAATTAGCAAAAAAAACAAATACTGTTTTAATCTGTGATACAGATTTACTAGAAACTAAGGTGTATTCTGAAACTTATTATTCGGGAACATGTAATCCTATGATAGAAAAATACGCTTTAGAAAACACATACCATTTATACTTTTTGACGTATATTGATACACCTTGGGAAGCAGATGATTTACGCGATAAACCTGAAGAGCGAGAAGCCATGTTTAAAGTGTTTAAAGACACATTAATAAGGTATGACAAACCCTATGTTATATTAAAAGGAAACAAAAAAGAGCGTTTAAAATTAGCGACCAAGCATATAGATCTATTATTAGAAAAAAACAATGAAGTTTAGTAAAACCGACATAGAGTTTATAAAAAAGAAAGGCTTAACCTTAAAAAAAGTAGAACAACAATTAGAGCTATTAAATACTGGGTTACCATATATTAATCTTGAAAGAGCAGCTACAATCGATGATGGTATAATACAATTATCTTATAAAACAGCTTCAGAATTAATAAATATTTACGAGACTAAAAAAGAGCAGTTGGACATCATTAAATTTGTACCTGCATCTGGAGCTGCTACCAGAATGTTTAAGTTTTTATTTGATTTTTTAAAAGATTATAAACCAAATAAAGAAAGCATTAATGCTTATATTAACAAACATAAAGCTTCAGAATTATCACTGTTTTTTATAGGTATTGAAAAACTACCTTTTTATGATTTGGTCATTAACTATTTAAAAGAAAACATTAAAGACTATAATCAATTAAGTAATGATGAAAAGCTGGTTGCTTTTGTAAAAGCCATCTTAGATCAAAATCAGCTAAATTTTAGCTCTTTCCCAAAAGGATTACTTCCATTTCACAAGTACAAGGATCATTTGGCAAGTGCTTTTGAGGAGCATTTATTTGAAGCAGCTTTGTATGCAACTACTAACAATGAGGCTACGCTTCATTTCACAATTTCAGAAAAACATAAAGATAAATTTGATGAAGAGTTTATTAGAATTCAAAACATCGTAGAGCAAAAAACAAATACGACTTTTCATATTTCATTTTCATATCAAAAAGAAGCAACAGACACCATAGCAGTGACAACTAAAAACGAGATTGTCAGAGAGGATAATCAACAATTGTATTTTAGACCTTCTGGTCATGGTGCTTTATTAGAGAATTTAAACGACTTTAATTCAGATCTCATTTTCATAAAAAACATAGATAATGTTGTGGTATATAAATATGAAGAAGAGGTTGCGCAATCTAAAAAGCTATTAGCAGGCTTATTAATCTCTATCAAAGAACAGGCTTTTAAATATGCCAAAGATTTAGACGAAAAAGAGTTGTCAAACACACAAATTAATGATATTGCTAAGTTTTTAATAACTAAAATGAATGTGGTTATTTCGCCAGAATTTGAAAAATATTCTAAGCAATATCAAATAGATTATTTAAAAAATAAGTTGGATAGACCAATTCGTGTTTGTGGTATGGTACAAAATGAAGGTGAACCAGGAGGTGGACCATTTTGGGTAAAAGATGAAGGCGCTAATGTATCTCTCCAAATTGTGGAATCAGCGCAAATAGATAGGAAGTCAAAAATTCAGAAAACTATTCTAAAACACGCAACCCATTTTAACCCTGTAGATATAGTTTGTAGTATTAAAAATTATAAGGGCGAAACCTATGATTTACAAAAATTTGTGGATTATCAAACTGCTTTTATAACCATGAAAACAAAAGTAAATAAAGATATTAAAGCGTTAGAGTTACCTGGATTATGGAATGGTAGTATGGCTAATTGGAATACTATTTTTGTTGAAGTCCCATTGGTAACCTTTAATCCGGTTAAAACAGTCAACGATTTACTTAAACCAACACATCAAGTCTCATAGGATGTTAAATAGAACTGCTTTAGAAAAAGAGTTTAAGCTAAAAGCTATTAGAAGCTCAGGAAGTGGCGGACAGCACGTTAATAAAGTAGCTACTAAAATTGAATTAAGTTTTTCTGTTGCAGAATCTTTAGTGCTAACTCAGGATCAAAAACAATTAATACAAGAAAAACTGTCAAGCAGGTTAACTAAAGATCAAGTCCTTATTTTACAGTGTGGCGAAAGTAGAAGTCAATTAAAAAATAAAGGTATTGCTATACAACGTGCATTATCCATTTTAGAAAATGCTTTAAAAGTAGAAGCCATACGTAAGCCAACCAAAATACCTAGAGCAGTCATTAAAAAAAGACTAAAAAGCAAAAAAATGAATGCAGAACGTAAAGCTAATCGCAAAAAACCTAATATCGAATAGTTTTATTTATATATTATAATCGTGATATTGCAATATCACATTTTAAACTCACTTCATTATTTATTATAAAAATGCCAATTCAGCATTAAAATTTAAAATTTCTACTTTACCTTTGTCACGTTCTCAAAAAAGGGGTGCCTATTATCGGCTGAGATCATACCCATTGAACCTAGAACAGGTAATGCTGTTTAGGAAATTAAAACACCAATTGGTGTAACTGTGTTATGTTGAGGTGGTCTTAACATCACACAAAATAAATTTTAACAAATTAAGAATAATGACCTCTTTTTATTCGATTATAAAACGTAATCGTAATGAAATCTATTTTTCTTTTTTTAGCACTTTTTGTGTTATCAGTCAATGTTTTTGCACAACAAAATAATGTGCAAGATTCAACTAAAGTTGAACAATTAGACGAAGTCCTATTATCTGCAACCAGAGCAAAAGACAAAACACCAGTAGCTTTTTCGACCATCACCAAAGAGGAGCTAGAATCTATTAACTTGGGTCAAGATTTACCAATATTGCTAGATCAATTACCTTCTGTAGTCACTACAAGTGATGCAGGAGCAGGAGTAGGTTATACAGGTATTAGAGTTCGTGGTAGTGATGCAACAAGAGTAAATGTAACCATTAACGGAATTCCTTATAACGATGCAGAAAGCCAAGGAACATTTTGGGTAAATATGCCAGATTTTGTGAGCTCTGTAGAAGATATTCAGCTACAACGTGGTGTTGGAACTTCTACTAATGGTTCTGGAGCTTTTGGTGCCAGTTTAAACTTAAAAACATTAAATCCGTCTTCGGTAGGATATGCAACTACGACCAATGCTATTGGAAGTTTCGGAACTAGAAAGCACAATATTAGTATAGGATCTGGTGTAAATAATAATTTTTATGCAGAAGCAAGACTATCTAATATACAAAGTGATGGGTATATAGACAGAGCTCGTGCAGATTTAAATAGTTATTATGCAGAAGCTGGATATTTAGATAATAAAACTTCTATTAAAGCTATCGTTTTTGGAGGAAAAGAAGAAACGTACCAATCTTGGTACGGAACACCAGAAGCTGTAGTTAATAATGACAGAGAAGGCATTCAAGCGTTTATTGATAGAAATTTTCCAAGCGATGCAGAAGCTGCAAACCTTTTAAACTCTGGAAGAACTTATAATTTTTATACTTATGATAATGAAGTTGATAACTACCAGCAAACCCATTATCAACTCCATGCATCACATCAATTTAGCTCTAATTTTTCTGCAAATTTGTCAGGAAATTTTACAAGAGGTAAAGGGTATTTTGAGCAGTATAAAGACAATGAAGAGTTAGGTGACTATTTTCCAAATAGTCCAAATGCTTCAGAGGAAGGTGATGTGATTAGAAGACGTTGGTTGGACAATAATTTTACTGCAATCGTATATTCACTTAATTATAAAAAAAATGATTTAAATCTGTATTTAGGTGGAGGTTACAATACTTACAAAGGTGACCATTTTGGTGAAGTCATTTGGGACTCTTTTGAATCATCAATTCCTATTAGAAGTAATTATTATTTTAGTTATGGAGATAAGCAAGACTTTAATACCTACGTTAAAGCAGAGTATACTATTAATGCTAATCTATTTGCTTTATTAGATTTACAATACCGAACGGTTAATTATGAGTCTGTTGGAACAAGTTCGGATTTGGTAGATATTAATGTCAAAGAAACCTATAAGTTTTTCAATCCTAAATTTGGATTAACTTATAGAATTGATAATTATAATAATATTTATGGGTCTTATGCAGTAGGAAACAGAGAGCCAAATCGTGATGATTTAACCAAAAACCCAATCCGCCCAAAACCTGAGCAATTGCATGATTTTGAGTTTGGCTACAAACTACGTACTCCAGAGTATTACTTTACTGCTAATTTGTATTACATGAATTACAAAGACCAATTAGTATTGACAGGAGATTTAGATGATGTTGGTGATCCAATAAGACAAAACGTAGCAGATAGTTATAGAGCTGGTATAGAGTTACAAGCAGGTTACAAATTCTCTGATAAATTACGTGTTGATGCTAACGCAACCTTTAGTCAAAACAAAATAAAATCGTTTGATTATGTTGTCTATGATACGCAATACGACCCAAACACGTTTGATACAGTGTCTTATGAACCTGTAGTGACTACATTTGAAGATACAGATATTTCGTTTTCACCAAATGTTATTTTTGGTAGTACAATAACATTTTCTCCAATAAAAAACGGAAGTATTGCTTTATTGTCTAAATATGTAGGTCAGCAATTTTTAGACAATACCTCAAGCGACAGTAAAAGCATGGACGCTTACTTTGTCAATAATTTAAACTTGTCATATAAAATAAAGCCACAATGGATTAAAGAGATTGCTTTTAATCTATTAGTGAATAATATATTTAATAATGAGTATGTATCTAATGGATATACTTACAGTTATTTTTACAGACCAGAAAACTCTAATGATGCAGCTATAACAGAAAATTTCTATTATCCTCAAGCCACCATTAATTTTTTAATGGGAATGACATTAAAGTTTTAAAAGTAAATTAACAATCATTTTAAAAAGCATCTCGTACTTAAGAGGTGCTTTTTTAGTTGTTATAAACACGAATAACGCTTCCGCTAACTTCTACAAAATAAGGTTTTAAGCTAAATTGGCCTGTAGTGCCATCAAATGGAGCTCCATCCACGATGTTATAACTGTTATTGTCGTCACAATTGCAAGTGGCTGCAATACCTTCAACAATTAAAGAGGAACAGTCAGAAGGTGCATGATTAGGATCTGTAATTTCAAAAGCAGAGTATGTATTATTCCCTTTACTGTAAACAACTATCCCGTTATAGCCAAATGCATTTAGTACTACAAAATTTCCAGGAAACTGTAAGTTGTTGTATTGTGGTAAAGCAGTATTAATTGAATCCAATGTGTCAAAAGCGATATTTGGAATATAGTTATTGTTATTATCGTTGTCATCATTTTTTTGACAAGACAAAACAAAAATTAAACAGAAAACAATTGTTAATAAGGACCTTGACATAACTAATATAAAATGTTTTTTAGTATTGCAATTTACAATAAATACTACGTTGAATGACATATTTTGAGTATTTCCTCAGCTCATTTTGATTTTAAATAACAACCTGAGAGAAAGTACTTTTGGTATTAAATCTAATTATTTAATCAAAAATTTAGTACTTTTGTAATACAAATCTCGTGTCGACGAGATTTTTGTGTTTAACGCTAAATTGTTTTAGCGTCTTTTTTATTTAAACGGAATAATTATGAGTAAAGTATCTTATTATACTGCAGAAGGATTAAAAAAGTTGCGTGACGAGTTGAAGCAACTTAAAGATGTAGAGCGTGTAAAAGCATCAAAAGCTATTGCAGAAGCAAGGGATAAAGGTGATTTAAGTGAAAATGCCGAATATGATGCAGCAAAAGAAGCACAAGGTATGCTAGAAATGCGTATCTCTAAATTAGAAGATCAATTAGCAGGAGCACGTGTTATTGACGAGTCACAAATGGATACGTCAAAAATATTAGTATTATCTAAAGTGAAAATTAAAAACCAAACCAATGGTATGGAAATGGTTTATACTTTAGTGGCAGATGGTGAAGCTGATTTGGCATCTGGAAAAATATCTGTTAACAGTCCAATTGGTAAAGGACTATTAGGAAAGTCTGTTGGTGATGTTGCCGAAATCCAAGTGCCTAATGGCACTATGAAATTTGATATTATCGAAATTAGTCGATAGCTTTCAATCAATCACTTAGTGTAGTCTAAGTGACCAATTGATACAATACTTAAAAGATTCCTGTTTATACTGAAACATTTTTCACATAAGCAGGAATCTTTTTTTATCTTTAATGTTTAAATCAATTTAGATATGGCATCAATATTCACAAAAATAGTTAATGGAGAAATCCCTTGTTATAAAGTTGCAGAAACTGAAGATTTTTTAGCTTTTTTGGATGTTAATCCTAATGCTAAAGGGCACACTTTGTGTATTCCAAAAAAGGAAGTAGATAAACTGTTTGATTTGGATGAAGACACCTACATTGGTTTAATGCAATTTTCCAGAACTGTAGCTATTGCTTTAGAAAAAACAGTACCTTGCAAACGTATTGGTGTAAGTGTTATTGGGTTAGAAGTACCTCATGTACACGTTCATTTAATTCCTTTGAATTCTATGGAAGATGCACGTTTTATAAATAAAGTGCCTTTATCTAAAGATCAGTTTGAAGACTTAGCTAAAGCGATACAGTCTAATTTATAATTTGTAGAAAGTAATACCAATTACTGAAGCAATAATTGCTACTATTACAATTAAAATAATCCAGAATAAACCTTTATATTTTTTTGAAGCTTTCTTAGGCTGAAATGCCTTCATTTGGTAATCGTAAACACGTTCAATATCATCAGTCCATTGTGATGGATAAATTTTAGTATTACATACAGAACAATACATTTCTGTACTGACGTCTTTAGTAATGCTTTTATATAAAGCAGTTTCAACAAATCGTTGTCTAAAGGTGATTTGTAAACCTTCTTTACTAAAACATTCTGGACAATGGTTGTTTAGATTAACTGTATTAATGGTAACTAATTTTTCAGACATTTAAATAGTTTTTAGGCTAATTTGCATGGTGGTCCCTTTACCAATTTCTGAGTGTAACACTTTTATTTTTCCGTTATGAAAATCTTCAACTATACGCTTTGCTAAAGATAATCCAAGTCCCCAACCACGTTTTTTAGTGGTATAACCAGGTTGAAAAATAGAATTGAATTCGGCTTTACTTATACCTTTACCAGTATCAATAACGGTAACTTTTACTTGTTTCTCGATTTGTGTGATTTTAATTTGTAAATCGCCTCTACCTTTCATAGCATCTATAGCGTTTTTCACTAAGTTCTCTATGGTCCAACCATAGAGTTGTTTGTTTAAACTAACGTATATAGGATGCTCTGGTACTTCAATATTAAAATTGATAAGTTTGGATGATCTTGTTTTTAAATAATTAAAAGCTTCTTGTGTTTCGGCAACAATATCTGCTTTTTCAAGAGTTGGTAAAGACCCTATCTTGCTAAAACGCTCGGTAATAGTTTGTAAACGATGGATGTCTTTTTCTATTTCTTTAATGTATTCAGGATTGGTGTTTTCATCTTTTAAAATTTCAGTCCAACCAATTAAAGAGGATAAAGGTGTACCAATTTGATGTGCAGTTTCCTTTGCCATTCCAGACCACAGTTTATTTTGTGTTGCAATTTTAGAACTTCGGTAAAAGAAATACACTACTGCCCCAAACAAAACTATAATTAGCAAAAGCGCTAATGGATAATATTTCAGTTTGTTTAATAGTGGTGAGTTTCCGTAGTATAATGTGGAATATAATTCATCTTTATAACGTATTTCAATAGGAGGATTTTCAGTTTTAAACTGCGCAATGAGTTTGTCTTTGTTTTTAGCTAAAAATAGAGAATCAGATAATCCATTGGTTTCAATATTGCTGTAACTACTCACAGTTTCATCTTTATAAATAACTATTATGGGTGTTGAGGTGTTACTGTTTAATATTTTAATCAGTAAATCAATATCAGTATCATCTTCTGCTTTAATAAAATTTTCTTGTGCTTGACTCCATATTTCCATTTTAGCACGTTCTTCAGCTTTAAACTTTTGAAAAAACACATAGGTATTCCATAAGATTAACGAAATAATAGCAAATGAGGCAATAATTATAATCCAGCGAATAAGCTGACGATGTTTAGTAAAAAACATGATGGTTAATTTTTGTTGTTAATATAATGTAAATCTGTTAATAATATTGTGGGAGTTGGACAGTAATTCACTTTTAGTTGCGTGTCAGATTATGTATTTTTGCTAAAACTAATAGATAGTATGTTATCATTTTCACCTCAAGAGTTTTCTACCGCAAAATTACATGGTTATTTACTTAGTGCTGTAGCACCAAGACCTATTGCTTTTGCCAGTACTTTGGATGCAGATGGTAACCCAAATTTATCACCTTTTAGTTTTTTTAATGTCTTTAGTGCTAATCCACCAATTTTAATTTTTTCACCAGCACGTCGTGTAAGAGATAACACAACAAAGCATACATTAGAAAATGCTGAAGCGACAAAAGAAGTAGTTATTAATGTGGTTAATCATGACATTGTACAACAAATGTCATTGAGCAGTACAGAATATCCTGAAGGTGTAAACGAATTTGAAAAAGCAGGATTAACCATGCTTAAATCTGATGTAGTAAAACCGTTTAGAGTGGCTGAAAGTCCTGTGCAAATGGAATGCAAGGTCAATGATATTGTTCACTTAGGTAAAGACGCTGGAGCTGGAAATTTAATTATATGTGAAGTGGTTAAAATGCATATTTCTAAAACTGTTTTGGATAAAAACAATGCTATTGACCAAAACAAATTAGACTTAGTTGCAAGAGCTGGAGGTAGTTATTATAGCAGAGCAAAATCTGGGTTTTTTGAAATCCCAAAACCTTTGTCTACACTTGGAATAGGTGTAGATGCATTGCCAAAAAACATTAGAGAAAGTGCTGTTTTAACTGGAAACGATTTAGGGTTATTAGGAAATGTTGAAAACTTACCTGAAGAAAAAGACATTCAGGCTTTTAAAAACCAACATAATTTAAGTTCTTTATCCACTGAAGAAAAACACAAAAAAGCAAAAGATTTTTTAAGTTTTAATGATGTAGAGAGTGCGTGGAAAATGTTATTATCGTAAATTAGCGATACCAAATTAGACGAATATTTAATAATTATATAGACAATGGAAGTACAAGGAAAAGTAAAACTAGTAGGAGAAACACAAACTTTTGGTAGTAACGGATTTAGAAAAAGAGAATTAGTAGTCACTACAGAAGAGCAGTATCCACAACATATTTTAGTTGAGTTTGTTCAAGATAAGTGTGACTTATTAAACAACTATCAAGTTGGACAAGACGTTAAAGTTAATATTAATTTACGTGGAAGAGAGTGGGTTAACCCACAAGGTGAAACTAAATATTTTAACTCTATCCAAGGATGGCGTATTGAGGCTTTACAAACAGGAGCACCACAACAAGGTATGCCTGAAGTCCCACCAGCTCAAGCATTTGAACCAGCAACTAACGTTAAAGAAGAAGATCACGACGATTTACCGTTTTAATTAGATAAACATCTAGATTATTAAAAGCCTCAACGTTTTAAACGTTGAGGCTTTTTTAAATCAAAAAAGCCTTGCTAATTAAACAAGACTTTAAGAATAGTGGTTTTAGTTTTAGTCTTTAAATACAAACTTTAAAAAGCAATGATGAACAAATCTATACTTTAAAGACTTGTATAAAGGTCAATAAAAATCTGGTAATTTCAAAGTAATAAGTTGATATTTAACACTATAATGCCTACTACAACGATTTCGTAATGTGTGTTTTTACTATTTTAACAGAAACCTGTTGTCTTTTTTGATTGTTATTTGTTATTTTTTGATTGAAAAAGAATACTTGTATAAATGAATTTTTTGAATAGTCATAATTTCTTTCCAGATGTGTCTCAAGCAACAGATGATGGTTTGTTAGCGGTAGGTGGAGATTTGAGTTCAGAACGATTATTATCTGCTTATCAAAATGGAATTTTCCCATGGTTTGATAATGACGACACGATACTTTGGTGGTCTCCAGATCCAAGATTTGTTCTATATCCAAAAGACTTAAAAATATCTAAAAGCATGAGACAAGTCCTTCGTAATTCTGATTTTAAAATTACTATAAACAAAGATTTTGAGTCAGTCATCAAAGCTTGTGCTAATGCTAAACGACCTGGTCAAGATGATACATGGATAACTAAAGGAATGATTGAAGCTTACACCAAATTGCATCAATTAGGATTCGCAAAGTCAATAGAGGTTTGGCAAAGCAAACAATTGGTTGGAGGTTTTTACGGAGTAGATTTAAAAAATGGCGTGTTTTGTGGAGAAAGCATGTTTACAACTGTAAGCAATGCTAGTAAAGCGGGTTTTATTAGTTTTATTCAACATACAGATTACAGACTTATTGATTGTCAGGTGTACACCAATCACTTAGAAAGTTTGGGAGCGATAGAAATCCCTAGAGAAGAATTTTTGAAATATTTAATTTAAACAACGTTATACCTGAAGCATCCAACTTCATGATCGTTAACCATTCCTGTTGCTTGCATGTGTGCATAAACCACTGTACTACCAACAAATTTAAATCCTCGTTTTTTTAAATCTTTACTCAAGGCATCACTAATAGCTGTGTTTGCTGGAGCATCTTTATAATGTTTAAGTTTATTTTTTATGGGTTTTCCATCTACAAAAGCCCAAATATATTTACTAAAACTACCAAACTCTTTTTGAATATCCATAAATAATTTAGCGTTAGTTACGGTTGCTCTAACTTTTAATTTATTTCTGATAATTCCTTCGTTTTTAAGTAGCTCTTGAATTTTATCTTCAGTATAATTAGCAATTTTTTTATAGTCAAAATTATCAAAAGCTGCTCTAAAGTTTTCGCGTTTACGCAAAATAGTAATCCAACTTAAACCTGCTTGAAACGTTTCTAAAGTTAAAAACTCAAATAAGGTGTCATCATCATAAACAGGAACTCCCCATTCATTATCATGATAAGCTTCATATAAATCATCACCAACACACCAACCACATTTATGTTTTGTCATTTTCTGAAATTGTATTTGTTCTACGTTCGTATAAAATAATTAAGACATAAATTATAACTATTAAGTGCCTAAGATCAAATAAAGATATGGATTCCGTGAAATAATAATTGTCGAATAATGATAGGTATTTTCCTGCTAATAGAATGAAGAAAAGAACCATTAGAATAATTTTGATGTTTTTCATCTTAAGTAATCAATGTAAGGATTTTCTATATTTACTACTAATGTAACAACAGTAACTTAAAAAACATAATAGTTACTGTATTTTTGTATTATGGAAACAATCAAAGACACAACAATCAAGCAAATTATTAAAGATAGCTTAGTAAATAGTATGAGTTATCAAGCGTATAGAGATTTGGTTTCGACTTTAGTCGAAAAAGAATCAAATACAGGACACGAGGTTACTTTAGCATTAGCAAATTACACCATGCTAAATGACAGACGTATGAAACGTTGGGATAAAACAATTAAAATAGACGAGGCGCTTAAAGCCAGCATTAAAAATAAATCTATTAATCAAACTTGGTTAGTCATTACCGAAAGTTGGTGTGGTGATGCAGCACACGTTATGCCTGTTATTAATAAAATAGCTGAGTTAAATGAAGGTATTGAATATAGAGTGGTTTTAAGAGATGAAAACGAAGCTTTAATGGACCAGTTTTTAACTAATGGATCAAGATCTATTGCTAAGCTTATTATTATAGATAATAAAACACAGAATGTGGTTGCAACTTATGGACCTAGACCAAGTACAGCAACAACTTTAGTGAATAATTATAAAGCAAAACACGGACGTTTAACACCTGAGTTTAAAGAAGATTTACAAAAATGGTATAACCAAGATAAAGGACAAACAACTATAGCAGATTTAGTTAATTTGATAAACTAAGTACTCACTTTCCTTTAAACTCAAAGGTAATAGAACCTAGTTGTTCTTTTTTTGATGACACACTAAACTTAGCTTCTTTAGCATAGTCCAACGCATGTTCTTGCAAGCAAGCATTGTTTGAAGTTGACGCATTGTTTATATAAGCAGACGTGACATTACCATTTGCATCCACTAATATATTAACTACAATTTTTCCTTGTGTCTCACACAAATAGATAGGGATTGGTAAGTGTGTGTCTATTCGACCTTTTAAAGAATAATATATATAACTATTTGTATTAGCAACATTGCTTTGTTTTGCGCTTTGGTTATTAGAGCGTTTAGACAGAATCTCGTTAACACTATTAAAACTGGTTAATATTTCTTCTGAGATAGCAGAATTGCCTTCACTTTTTTTGGAGGTTTTTCCGCTTTTAATGCTGTTTTTATAAGTTTCTAATTTTGGATTAGTGTAATCTTTAGGTGGTGCAATAGGCTTGTAAGCTTGTGCGTAATGTTTATAGTGTTCTGTAGTATTATAAGCTTTGTTGGTGGCTTTTGTTTGATTTGTTTGTTGAAAGTCTTCTGTTAAATCTTCAGTTTCAATATCCACTTTTTCAATCTCATAAAAAGTTTCAGCAATAGCAGATTCTATTTTAAAAACTGTCACATTTAATACAGACAATAGTAATGTACCAGTAATTAAAAAAGTGATAGCTAGCGCTTTGTGAGAATTGTTAAAGTTCATTAATTACGAATGAAATAATAATAGGTTTGGGTTAATTAGTGTAATATATACGTTTATAAAACGCAAATAGACGTGGTTTAGTCCTTTTTTGGGAGATTTTTAATAAAATCGTCTATTGAAAGTGCATTTTTAACATCAAAATCGCCAATTTTTGTGCGACGTAACGCAGACAAATGTCCACCAGATAGAAGTGCTTTACCAAAATCATTTGCTAAAGACCGTATATATGTTCCTTTGCTACAAACGACTCTAAACTCAATATTTAGATCACTGATGTTTGTAATTTCAAAGTCTTGAATGGTTATTGTTCTTGGTTTAATGTCTACATCTTCACCAGCTCTAGCAAATTCGTACAACCGTTTTCCGTCTTTTTTTATTGCAGAAAATATAGGTGGAAATTGTTCTATTTCACCTATAAATTGCTTTGTAGTATTGTGGATTAGATCTTCTGTGATATGAGCAGTCTCAAAGGTCTCATTAATGTCAGTTTCTAAATCAAAAGAAGGTGTAGTGCTTCCTAAAACAATGGTTCCTATATATTCTTTAATTTGACCTTGAAAAGTATCGATTTGCTTGGTCATTTTACCTGTGCAAATCACTAATAAACCAGTTGCTAATGGGTCTAAGGTGCCAGCGTGACCCACTTTTATTTTTTTAATGTTAAAGGCTTGTCTAATTTCCCAACGTAGTTTATTAACCACTTGAAAAGACGTCCAGTTAAGAGGTTTGTCAACAAGCAATACTTGTCCAGATTGGTAATCTTCTACAGTCATTTACTTAATTTAAAAACGAAACGATAATAGCAATAACTCCAACAATTGCACAATAAATAGCAAAGTAACTTAATTTACTTTTTTTAACGAGACTTATCATCCAAGTACATGCAAATAAACCAGCAATAAAGGCTGCTATAAAACCAGCAGATAAGGCAGTGATATTTTGACTTTCAAAACTTAAATCGCCTCCTAAAATATCTTTAGCAATTTTACCAAAAATTAAAGGCACTACCATTAAAAACGAAAAGCGTGCAGCTTTGGTTTTGTCATTACCTAATAATACAGAGGTTGATATGGTCGCTCCACTTCTAGAAATACCAGGAAGCATTGCTATAGCTTGAGCAATACCAATAATAAAGGCGTTACTAAACGATACTTTTTTATTAGTGTTTTTAGCTTTATCTGCAAAAAATAATAAGATAGCAGTTACAATTAGCATACAACCAACTAATAATATGTTTCCGCCAAATAGCTGTTCTAATTGTTCTTCAAAGAAAAAACCAACTAAAGCAGCAGGAATCATAGAGATAACAATCTTAGTTATAAACTTGGTGTCTTCATTCCACTTAAAATCGAAGAATCCTTTGATAATATCTAAAATATCTTTTCTGAAAATTACTATAGTACTTAAGGCAGTAGCAAAGTGTAAAACAACTGTGAAAAGCAAGCTTTCTTCTGGGATACTATTATCACCTAAAATAGCTTTACCTAATTCTAAATGACCACTTGAAGACACAGGAAGAAACTCGGTTAAACCTTGTACAATACCTAAAATAATTGAGTCGAAAATATCCATGATGGCAAAAGTATTAAAATACTATGACCAATTGATAATTTGTAGTTGAAATTTGTGCTTCTTCTTAGAAAAGCACGTAAATCAAGGATTAATCTTTTTTTGGCTTAGATAAGATAGCATACACTTGTATGCCAAAACCAATAATAACTAAAGCAGGAGCTAATCTAATACGTCTCCAGCTAAAAATAGCATCACTAAATACATTAGGATCGTCACTTCCACCTCCAGACATTAGGATAAAACCTAAAGCTATAAAAGCTAAGCCGATAAACATAAATTTGTAATTGTGCTTACCAAAAAGAGGTTCGGTTATTACAGTTGGCTTGTTATTTTTTTTGCTATTTCCCAAAGTAATGCGTTTGTTAATTTATGACAAATTTAAACTTTTTAAATTAATCATAAATTGTTTTTAAGTCTTGTTTTTTAATGGTCACTTTTTCAGCTTGTGCGACCTTATTTTCAAACTTAGGTGTTGTGGTTGCTAAGTAAGCAACTATAGCAACTAGACCTATTAATACAAATGTTACTCGTTTCATAATCATTAGTTTTAGATTAATTAAACAGTTAAAGTATTAGTTGGTCAGTAGCGTATTTATATTTTGGTTAAGTAAATATAACGTGTTAATGTGTGAAGTATTGTTAAGGGTTTAGTTAAAAGCTGTTAAATGTTTGACTTTAAAAAGTTATGCTTAATACAATTGATCAGTCTTCAGATTTAAAAAACGCTGCGTAGCAAAATGTGTACTTATCCAAGTAATAACAATGCCTGAAATAAACACCAATAAAAACAACCCTCCAATTAATAATGGGCTTTGACGTAGCTGTAATTCTGGGAACGCTTGGTCAATATAATACACAATAAATCCTAAAGCTACTAATGCTAAAATAGCTCCAATAATTCCTAATTTGATGCTTTTCCATACAAAAGGTTTACGTATAAAGCGCTTAGTGGCTCCAACCATTTGCATGGTTTTAATAGTAAAACGTTTGGCATACACAGATAATCTAATAGAACTATTAATTAAAAGTACAGCAATTAACGTAAAAATCGCACTTAGTAATAGTACCCAAAAGCTAATTTTTTTAACGCGACTATTCATTAAAGACACAAGGTCTTTATCGTATTTGACCTCTTCTACAAAGTTTTTTTCAGAGACAGAAGCAGCCAATTCTTCTAATTTTTCAGAAGTCAAATAATCCGCTTTAAGATTAACATCAATGTTATTCCATAGTGGATTGAATCCTAAAAACTCCATAAAATCATCGCCATTTTCTGCTTTCATGGATTCTGCAGCTTGTTCTTTGGTTACATAAGTGGTAGATTTTACGTAATCTGCTAAAGCTAGACTCTTTTCTAACTGTTTTACTTCAACATCTTTAGCACTATCTTTTAAATAAATAGTTACTGTTACTTGTTCTTTAAATAAATCGGCAACTTTTTTAGCATTCAGCATTAAAAGTCCTAATATACCAAGTAAAAACAAGACTAAAGCAATACTTATTACTACCGAAAAGTAAGACGAAATTAATCTGCGTTTTTGATATCTTTCAAAAGAAGAGCTCATAAATTGATGTTAGTTTATCACGTAAAAATATAAAAGAAAACGGTTTCCTTCAGAAATACAACGTTTAAACTTTCAACAATCTTATAATAAGTTTAAATTTGTGACTTTATTAAGCAGAATAACACAAAAATGCAATACCATTTTAACGACATAGAAGCCAAATGGCAAAAATATTGGGCAGACAACCAAACGTTTAAAGCCTCTAATAACAGTGATAAACCTAAATATTATGTTTTGGACATGTTTCCTTATCCATCTGGAGCAGGATTACACGTAGGTCATCCATTAGGCTATATTGCTTCAGATATTTATGCACGATACAAGCGTCATAAAGGGTTTAATGTGTTGCATCCACAAGGTTATGATAGTTTTGGTTTGCCAGCAGAGCAGTACGCTATTCAAACTGGTCAGCATCCAGCAATTACTACAGAAACTAATATTAAAACGTATAGAAGACAACTCGACCAAATCGGTTTTTCTTTTGATTGGTCTAGAGAAGTCCGCACATCAAGTCCTGAATATTACAAATGGACACAATGGATTTTTATCCAGTTATTTGAGTCGTATTATTGCTTTAACGACAATAAAGCAAAACATATTAAAGAGTTAAAATATGTTTTTAAAGTAAACGGAAATAAAGACGCAAACGTGGCTTGCGATGATAACGTAGAAGAATTTACTGCTGAAGAATGGAATAGTTTTTCAGAAGACAAACAAGAAGACATATTATTACAATATAGATTAACCTATCTAGCTGAAACTGAAGTCAATTGGTGTCCTGCATTAGGAACTGTTTTAGCAAATGACGAGATTATAAACGGAGTCTCAGAACGTGGTGGACATCCAGTAATACGTAAAAAAATGACCCAATGGAGTATGCGTATTTCTGCTTACGCAGAACGTTTACTACAAGGTTTAGACACTATAGATTGGACAGATTCACTTAAAGAAAGTCAACGCAACTGGATTGGTAAATCGGTTGGTGCTTCTGTGACTTTTAATGTTATGCCTTCTGTCTCGTCGAGCGCAGTCGAGACGTCTCATCAAATAGAAGTCTTCACAACAAGACCAGACACCATTTTCGGAGTAAGCTTTATGACTCTAGCTCCAGAACACGAGCTAGTCCAAAAGATAACAACGCCAGAACAGAAAGCTGAGGTTGACGCTTATATAGAAGCCACAGCAAAACGTAGCGAACGCGATAGAATGGCAGATGTCAAAACCATTTCTGGAGCCTTTACAGGCGCTTATGCAGAGCATCCTTTTAGCAAAGAACCAATCCCAATTTGGATTGGTGATTATGTATTAGCTGGTTATGGTACAGGAGCAGTTATGTCTGTACCTTGTGGAGACCAACGTGATTACGATTTTGCAAAGCACTTCAATATTCCTATTCCAAATATTTTTGAAGGTGTGGATATTAGCGAAGAAGCTTACGCGAGTAAAGACAATGTTACTATTACAAATAGCGATTTCCTTAACGGAATGAACTATAAAAAAGCAACCAAACGTGCTATCTACGAGTTGGAGCAATTAGGTCAAGGTGAAGGAAAAACTAACTACAGATTGCGTGATGCGGTTTTTAGTAGACAACGTTATTGGGGAGAACCATTTCCTGTGTATTACGTAAACGGAATGCCACAAATGATTGACAAACAACATCTGCCAATCACGCTTCCAGAAGTAGAAAAATATTTACCAACAGAAACTGGCGAGCCACCTTTAGGACGTGCAGACGTTTGGGCTTGGGACACTAATACAAACACAGTTGTTAGTAACGAGTTAATAGATAATAAAACTATCCATCCATTAGAGCTAAACACCATGCCAGGTTGGGCAGGAAGCTCTTGGTATTTTTTCCGTTATATGGAAGAAAAAGCCAATAGAGGTGAAGCTTTTGCAAGCAAAGATGCACTTAACTATTGGGAAAACGTAGACTTGTATATTGGAGGAAGCGAGCACGCAACAGGACACTTGTTATACTCACGTTTTTGGGTGAAATTTTTAAAAGATAGAGGGTTTGTTGGTGTAGAAGAACCTTTTAAAAAGTTGATTAACCAAGGTATGATTTTGGGAGAATCAGCATTTTGCCATATTTTAAGATTTGGAGCTTTGAAGATTGACAAAATTGGTTTTTCAGGTACAATGCCTAAAAATATAGACTTTATTATTTCAAATGAAATTATTGAAGAGTCAAAAATTGAAGAGTTTGATTTTTACGATGTTCTAAATAATCCAAAGCTTCTAAAAGTATTGACTCCTTTAATGAGGCAAAGACAGACTATTGATAATTTAAAATTTGTATTTAAATTAGAAGAAGAAGAATTTGATTTAAATGATTTATCAGTTGAGAATTTAATATATCAACAGAAACATTTAGATGTTAATTATTTAGAAGGAACAACAAACTATGTAAAAGTGGATTCAATGTTGAAAGATTATCGCTTTTATGGTTTCGATGAAGGCTATTTTATTGATAAAAATTACGATATAATTAGTTTAAGAGATTTAGATTCATTTGAGTCATATAGAAGTGTCGAAAAAATGTCAAAATCTAAATTTAATGTTGTCGATCCTGATAGTATTTGCGAGCAATATGGTGCAGACAGTTTACGTCTTTACGAAATGTTTTTAGGACCTTTAGAGCAGGCTAAACCTTGGAATACTGCAGGTATTACTGGTGTGCATGGTTTCCTTAAAAAACTTTGGAAGTTATATGTTGGTGACGAAGGACTAAAAGTTAATGACACCACACCAACAAAAGACAACTTAAAAACGTTACATAAAACCATTAAAAAAGTAGAAGAGGATATAGAGAATTTTTCGTTTAATACCTCTGTGTCTACCTTTATGATTGCTGTAAACGAGCTGACTGCTCAAAAATGTACAAGTAAAGAAGTGTTGCAACCTTTATTGGTGTTATTATCACCTTATGCTCCACATATTGCAGAAGAGTTATATAGCCAGTTGGGTAATACAGAATCCATTTCTACTGCGCCTTTCCCTAAATTTGATGCTAGTCATTTAGTAGAAAGTAGTAAGAATTATCCAATATCATTTAATGGCAAAATGCGTTTTACGCTAGAGTTACCAATGGATATGAGTAAAGAAGAGATTGAAAAAACTGTGATGGCTCACGACAAAACCATTGCACAATTAGAAGGTCGTACGCCTAAAAAAATAATTGTAGTGCCTGGTAAAATTGTGAATATCGTTGGATAAAATGAAATTAAAGTGGACTAGAAATGATAAAATTGGCGTTACTTTTTTTATCAGTATTGTTTTAAGTACCACATTAATTTATGAGTTTGAAGAACGTTTTGATGAACACACATGGAAATCACATCCAAATTTTCGATATAAATTGGTAGATGACATGATTGATAAAAAATTGCTCATTGATAAAACACAAGAAGAAGTAATTAAGGTACTAGGGGAACCTTATGAAACCAAACAATCCGAAAAAAGCTATTTTATTTATAGGTTAGGAGAGCCACCAAGTTTTTTTGAATCTAAAACAGAATATCTACTTATTACTTTTATAGATGGAGAAGTGGTTACTGTTTCGCTAGCAGAATAATATTTTAAATATGACGTCAGTTCGAGTGGTTTTCAATTTTTTTAATTGAAAATTGTATCGAGAACCAATAATAAATAACTTCTCGATATAATTTGTTAGTATCTCACCAATCACTCGTTGTGACGTATGAGTGATTTAACACTACGTTAGTTGGAGTGAAATGTTTTTTTTACTTTTAAAACTGATAACCCAAACCTTAATAGCACACTATGAAACACATCATGATCCTACTTTTGTTTCCATTGTTAACTTGGTCGCAATCCTACCTTGGTCATGTCGGTAACTATCCAATTCATTTAGACATTGATTTGTATCCTAATAATGATGATGCATCAACAGGAGAAATAGACGGTTATTATTTTTACGATTCTAAACTTATTAGTATTCCTATAAGTGGGATTTACACTAACAATACTATTCTTCTAATAGATGGCTATCACTATTTTGCTGATTCTGAAAATGATGCAGATGAAGTCTTTAATCTTAAAAAAGATGGTGATTCCTTAACTGGTACTTTAAAACTAAACGAGGATATTTATAATGTTGTTTTAACTAAAACTGAGGAAGATCCTTTAGAAGATTTTAGAAACCCAAAATTAACCTTCGTAAGAGATAGTGTCACGAATTACCAAAATAAACAACTGGTTTGGTTTCATGAAAAATATTCTAAAACAGAAATGTTTAGGTTAGGAAACGGTTTTACTAAAGCCCAACAGGACACATTTAACCCATTATTAGAGTATTTACATTTAGAGAACGCTATAGATATCATGGATTGCAATTCTTGGTTTGAAATAGACTTTACCATACACTTAGTAAACAATAATTTTATAAGTTTTTCTAAGCAGTATAGTGTGTTTTGTGGTGGTGCACATCCTTCTTATGGAACCATTGGGTATACTTATGATTTAAAAACACTCAAACAAGTCAAAGATTTAGATACCTTATATCCTGATATTGATTTTTTTAAGCTTTTAAAAGATAAATATTATGACGCGACAGATGAGCATCAAGAGGAGTGCGAAATTTTTACAGAGCCTTCACATTGGAATAATAAAACATGGAATCTAACACCAAAAGGTGTGTTATTAATCCCAAATTATCCTTATGCAATGTCACCTTGTGAAGAAGACTATTTTTTACCTTATACTGATATTACCAAAGATTAATTTTAGTGCTTTAACACAAACTAGTCTTTGTCAACCTCTGCTTTGTCGACTTCCTTTTTAGGTTTAGGCAATGTTTTAAAATAACTTTCAAACGCATTAAAGTCGTAAGGTTTTTTAATAATCTTTTTATCTTTATCTAACACAAAGTAACTTGGTGTAGATTTTACATTGTAGTTATCGCCAATTGGATTGTCCCATTTACCTTCACCAAACACATGATAAAATTCTGGGAATTTATAGGTCATGTCTTTCCATCGGTAACGGTCTTCATCTAAAGCAATTGCTATGACTTTTAATTGACCTTTATCAAGTATCTTAACTAATTTGTGCAGTTCTGGAATCTCGTCTAAACAATGAGAACAGGTGGTACTCCAAAACACAACTAAGTAGTGATTAGCCTCATCTAAATCATATAAGTTTTTGACTGTAGCTTCTCCTTCTTTATCAAATATGACGATTTCAAAATCTTGTCCAATAGTACCAACTGATGCATTTTTAAAATAGGTTAATTCTTTAATTAAATCGGTATCATTGTCTGCTTTAGCAATAGCCATTAAATGTGCATCTGCAATGTGATTAGTAACAGGTTCAATTTCTTCTACAGCAAATTGATTCCATAAAATTTCTAATAAAATTTTCTTGACCTTAGGGTTGTTTCCTATAGCTTTTACTGCTGTATTGATATTATTAATGTAAGAGACATTAGCATCTTCGTTATCAATAAAATTAAACACATAATTTAAAGTCGCTTCAATTAAAAAATTAGAATTTTGAAGTACTGGATTGCCAAAGTTGATATGTTTAAAATACTGGTTTTTAGCATTATTAGTAAATGTTTTAGCATCTACAAATTCCTCTGGAATATAGGGCTGACTTGCAGTTATAAAGTTAAGAACTAACTTACCTTCTGCTGCTTTTTCAAATTCTGATTGTGTGGTTTTTAGAATGTCTATAATTTTTTTAAAGTCTTTAGCGTCCTTTTGGTTTTTACTATAAAACGTATTTAAGCTTTGACCAATCATAGACATACTGTTATTATATGATAGCCATAATTTATTTTCTTCTGATGTTACAAATTCTAAGCCTTTATCCAAATCAAAGGTTAGCTCGATATCTTCATTATTATACAAAAAATCAAAGTTATACTCGTCTTGTGGTTGTGCATAAACAATACGATAGGTTCCTGGAGCTTGAGTTTTTTTAAGCTCGAAAGTAAAACGACCTTCTTCGTCTATATCTGCATTATCTACAAAAATTGAAGTGTCTGCAGTAACTTGATATAAAAACGCAAATTTAAATTGATCAGCAGGAGTAAATGTTCCTTTTATGGTATGTTGAGCCAATATAAAATTGGGCAAAATGGCGAATAAAAAAAGTATTTTTTTAAACATTATGTTCTGGTTTTTTCTTTAATATTTTCAAAAACTATTCCAAAATTGGTTGTAAAGCATTTAGTGCTTGTTTGACCGTTTTAATATGCTCAAAGGTAAGCAATAAACGTAAACCATTTCTAGTTTGTTTTTCTTTCATCTTACAGGATTGTGGATGTGTTTGTACATATTGTAACAGCTTAGTAAAATTAGGACTTTGATAAAAACTGCTTTGTTGGTCGTTAATAAAATAACCAATGAGCTTGCCTTGTTTCATAATAACTTTTTCTACACCTAATTTGGTAGCTATCCATTTTAGTCTAACACTGTTTAATAAATCTACGACTTGTGTTGGTAATTCGCCAAAACGGTCAATTAACTCGGTTTCAAATTTGGTAAGCTCTTCTTCTGTTTTAAAATTATTTAGTTGTGTATAGAGGTTTAAACGTTCGGTGATATTATTGACATAATCGTCAGGGAATAATAGCTCAAAGTCCGTGTCTATAGTAATATCTTTGACGTATTGTTTGTTTTCAATAGGTTCGTTATACAGGTCTTTAAATTCATTGTCTTTAAGCTCTTCAATTGCTTCATTCAAGATTTTTTGGTAAGTGTCAAATCCAATGTCGTTAATAAATCCACTTTGCTCACCACCTAGTAAATCTCCAGCTCCTCTGATTTCTAAATCTTTCATTGCAATATTAAATCCGCTTCCAAGTTCTGTAAACTGCTCTAAAGCTTGAATACGTTTTCTGGCATCATTAGTCATTGCAGAATATTCTGGAGTAATAAAATAACAAAATGCTTTTTTGTTGCTTCGTCCTACACGTCCTCGCATTTGATGTAAATCACTTAATCCAAAATTATTTGCATTATTTATAAAAATGGTATTGGCATTTGGGACGTCTAAACCACTTTCTACAATAGTCGTACTAACCAAGACATCAAAATCTCCGTTCATAAAGCCTAGCATCAATTCTTCTAATTTTTTACCTTCTAACTGTCCATGACCAATCCCAATTTTAGCATCTGGTACTAATCGTTGAATTAGTCCTGCGACTTCCCGAATATTTTCTATACGATTATGAATAAAAAAGACCTGACCACCACGTTCAATCTCATAACTAACAGCATCTCTAATAGCCTCTTCATTAAATCTAATAACGTGGCTCTCTATTGGATAACGGTTTGGTGGAGGTGTGGTAATAACAGACAAATCACGTGCTGCCATCAAACTAAACTGTAATGTTCTTGGTATTGGAGTTGCAGTAAGTGTTAATACGTCTACGTTATCCTTTAACGTTTTAAGCTTTTCTTTTACTGCGACACCAAACTTTTGTTCTTCATCAACAATTAACAATCCTAAATCTTTAAATTTTACATTTTTGTTGACTAGTTGGTGTGTCCCAATAATAATATCTACATGACCTTTTTCTAGTTTTTCTAAGGTTTCTCGTTTTTGTTTGGCTGTTCTAAAACGGTTGACATAATCTACTGTTACAGGAAAATCTTTTAAACGCTCTGTAAAAGTTTTGTGATGCTGAAACGCTAAAATGGTTGTTGGCACTAATACAGCCACTTGTTTACCATTATCTACCGCTTTAAACGCTGCACGAATGGCAACTTCTGTTTTACCAAAACCAACATCACCACAAATTAAACGATCCATTGGACGTTCACTTTCCATATCTGCTTTAATGTCTGCAGTTGCAGTGATTTGATCTGGAGTGTCTTCATATAAAAAGGACGCTTCCAGTTCGTGTTGTAAATAACTGTCTGGTTTGTATTGATAGCCTTTTTCTAGCTTACGCTTAGCATATAATTTAATAAGGTTAAACGCAACTTGTTTAACTCTAGATTTAGTTTTTGCTTTAAGGGTTTTCCATGCTTTGCTTCCTAGTTTATAGATTTTAGGTGGTTTACCATCTTTACCATTAAACTTGGTGATTTTATGCAAAGAGTGTATACTCAAATACAACACATCACGCTCGCCATACACCAGTTTTATAGCTTCCTGTTTTTTGCCTTCAACATCTATTTTTTGAAGTCCGCCAAACTTACCAATCCCATGATCAATGTGTGTAACATAATCGCCAATATCCAAATTAGTCAGCTCTTTTAAAGTGATGGCCTGTTTTTTAGCGTATCCATTTTTAAGATGAAATTTATGATACCGCTCAAAAATTTGATGGTCTGTATAAACAGCAATTTTATTATCATGGTCAATAAACCCTTGGTATAACGACAGGGTTACTGTTTGGTAATGCACGTTTTGTTCTACATCGTCAAAAATATCATGAAAACGCTTGGCTTGCTGCTCGCTAACACAAGCTATATAATTAGTGTAACCGTTATTGTGATTACTATTTAGATTATCGATTAATAAATTAAACTGTTTGTTAAACGCTGGTTGAGGTGTAGTATTATGCTGAATAGTTTGTGTTGCATTAAATACTGACGACGTCCCAAACTCAACTAAACTAAAGTCCAACAATTGTTTTTTTAGCTCTGTAGAATCACAAAATAACTCTTTAGGTTCTGCATGTTTAATGTCTGTTGAAAGCTTGCCAAAAGCTTCTACTGCTTTACTGTAAAAATCATCAATCCTATCAAAGGTTAAATCGAAATTTTTACCAAAAACTACTGTTTTTTGAGCGATATATTTAAGAAAGTTTTGTCTGGATTCATCCAAAAATTTATTAGCTACATTTGGGATGACACTAATTTTTTTAATTTGCTCTGTAGAAAGTTGTGTTTCAACATCAAAGGTACGTATGCTATCCACTTCGTCTCCAAAAAACTCAATACGGTAAGGTTCATCATGTGAGAAAGAAAAGACATCTACAATTCCTCCTCGTACTGAGAATTCTCCAGGTTCTGTAACAAAATCGACGCGTTTAAATTTGTATTCAAACAAGACTTCGTTTACAAAATCGATAGATAAACTATCGTTAACAGTAATTTTTAACGTATTGCGTTCTAGCTCTTTTCTAGTAACGACTTTTTCAAAAAGGGCATCTGGATATGTAACTATTATTGCTGGCTTTTTACGCGAGTTTATTCGGTTTAATACTTCTGCACGTAAGAGAACATTGGCGTTATCGGTTTCTTCTATTTGGTAAGGTCTACGATAACTCCCTGGATAAAATAACACATCAGTTTTATTGATGAGTTGTTCTAGGTCGTTTAGGTAGAATGCAGCTTCTTCTTTATCATTAAAAATAAGTAAAAATGGCAGTTCTGATTGCTTAAAGGTTTGAGTAATGATGTAAGATAATGAAGATCCTACTAAACCTTTTAAATGCGTTTTGCTTAGACTTTGGGCAATAGTAGTTTGCAGTTTTTGTAGTTGCAAAGACTGTAAATAGGTTTGCGAGATTACCGTTTTACTCACGTACTTTATTTTTTGTGCAAATATAAGTATCCTATAATTTTTAAAGTTGTTAAAAAGTGTAAAATAAACGCCTAAAAAAAGAAACTTTTAATTTTAAAAGGTGTTGGGTTTAACTATATTTGTAGTCTAAAATTAAACAAAAAAGTATGTCATTTTCAGATTTATTCGATAGTGGATTTAAAAAGCGTAACGAGGATCATTTTGCTGCAATTGTACGTGTGGCTATGAGTGATGGTGTGATTACTGATGAAGAACGCGCGTTTTTAGACCGTTTAGCACGTAATTTAGATATTAGTGAAGGCGAGTATAAACAAATTTTAAAAGATTATAAAGAGCATCCAATTAATCCACCAACATCTTATGATCAGCGTTTAGAGCGATTATACGATTTAGCACGAATGGTTTGGGCAGATCATATTGAAGGACCAAAACAAACTGCTATTTTAGAACGTTTATGTGTTGGTCTTGGATTTAAATCTAGCAATGCAAAATATGTAACACATAAAGCATTAGAATTGGTACACGAAGGTGTAGATTTAGATACTTTTTCTGATGAAATTAAAACTATGAATAGATAAATATTCTGAATTAATCATAAAAAAAACCAAGCTCATAGAGTTTGGTTTTTTTATTTCAAATAATCTTCAATTTTAGACATTAGCGCTTCTTCATCAAACGGTTTTTTAATAACATCGTTAATTCCAGCCTTTTTGTAGCGTTTTAAATCGTCTTTAAATATGCGAGCAGTCAGTGCTATTATTGGAATGCGTTTATGCTCACGTTCAGGCATTTTTCTGATGCGTTGGGCTATCTCGTCACCAAAGCTATTTGGTAATTTAATATCCATAAGAACTAAATCAAATTCTGAGTTTTCAATTCTGGGTACAACATCATCTCCTTTAGTTACGATATCTAAAAAATAATTACCCTTAGATGCTAAGATTTTTAATATAGAAAGTTGCGTAATTTCAGAATCTTCAACTAATAGGATGTTGTACTTTTTATCTGATTTGGGTTTGGTACTAGTCTCCTTTTTGTGAGATTTTAATTTGTAATTGTTATCTAATTTAAAATTAATGTTTGTAGAAAAAGTACTGCCTTCACCAACTTTTGAGGCGACGCTAATTTTACTATTTGATAACTCTACTAAGTATTTAGAAATAGCTAAACCTAAACCTGCACCTTTGTAGGCTTGCGGATTATTAAGTTGTGTGAAACTTGTAAATATATCTTCCAAGTTTTCTTCAGGAATACCTATTCCTGTATCTTTTATTTGAAAGTGAATATTTGCTTTTTGAGCTCTAATTTGATTTAGTGAGACATTAAACTCTACACCTCCTACTTCAGTAAACTTAATAGCGTTTTCTAACAAGTTACTTAATACTTGTCTTAATCGCAACGCGTCACCACCTACAATTTCTGGAAGGTTATCATTAAAATCTGAAGCAAAAGTTAATCCTTTCTGTTGGGCTTTTACCTGAAATACTTCTTTTATATTTTCTAGTAAACTCCTTAAATTAAAAGGCTCAATTACTAACTCTAATTTACCAGCTTCAATTTTGGATATGTCTAAAATGTCTTCTATTAATTGTTTTAAGTAATTGGAAGACGAGTCCATGACTTTTAAATAGTTAAGCTGCTCATCAGTTAGGTTAGTTTTTTTTAAGATGTCAGAAAATGTCAATATACCAGTAAGAGGGTCACGCAATTCATGACTAAAATTTGCTATAAATGCATTTTTAAAAGCTTCTTTTTCTTGAAGATATTCGTTTTTTAATTCTAATATTTGAGAATTTATTACCGATTCGTTTCTTACTTGAGCTGTGGTTTGATAATTATTATAGTGAACTGTCAAGTCTAAAATAATGACCAAGGGTAACTTTTTGCCATCAAAAGTTTTGACAATTACATCTGTAATTATGGTTTTATTTTCAGGGTTAATAAGGTGTATACAAGAAAAAATATGAGTTTTGTTTTTGTCTTGTAACGCCTCATGGATACTTTCAAAAAACGGATGGATTGCTGAAAGGTTTTTACCAATCAAATCAGGAAAAATAACATGGTCAGACTCTTTTATAGTTCCGTCTAGGTTTACAATAAGGTATTGATTAACCGATTGAGAGTGGGCTTTTTTGTATTGGTCTAACATTATTTTTTTGCCTCTTTAAGTAGTGTTTGAGCTAAGTTATAAAAAACTTCCTCAACATTTTTGCCTGACTTGGCACTGGTATAGAAATCGACAAAACGTCCAAAAACATCGTTGTTTTGCTTAATAAAATCGTTTGTTACTAAATCTTTTTTGTTACCAATAATTTTCATTGGGATATTAGGATAACGTTCTTTTATATAATTAAGGTCAAACTCTAAATTTTCGTAGGTTGTAGGTCTGGTCATATCAAACACATATAAAAAACCACTAGTTCCAATAAGGTAAGACGGTCTGGTATTAGTTATATCATCGTTACCTTCTAAATCCCAAATAACAAGTGTTATATCATCATTAGACTTTGGGATGGTAATTTCTTTTTTTAAGACATGTACACCTATAGTTACTTTATAATCTTCGCTAAATGTGTTTTCTACAAATCGTCTAATTAAAGACGATTTTCCAACACCAAAGTGTCCAATTAAGACTATTTTTTTAGATATTTTCATTTTCAAAGTAGGCTTTTAATTTAGTGCTAAATGTGTCACTGTTGTTTAAATCGGTTTTATTTATAATATTTTGGGCAAAGTCTAGTAATTTATCTTCTAATCGGCTTCTAAAAGTAGCTGTGAAAGCTCCAGATATAGCAACTGCAATATAGTAATTTGAAAAGTTTTGCAAATGAATATGATAATTTTCATATTCGATATACTCTAAATTTTGTATTTCTGAAGTAAATGCATCCTCAGCAAAGCTTTTAATGGCTGTTAACATACCAGCAACAGTGTCTTGGTCCAAATTTTGAGTTTTAGAGTATTCTGACACTATAATTCCAGAGCCACTTTCAATAACCATAATTTGCTCAATTTTTGGTTTAAATTGCTCTTGAATAATTAAATCTGCTTCTGAAACGCCTGTTTTTTTTGATCTAAATTTTCTTTTTAAGCTTTCAAAAGAAAAGGTGTTATTTACTTTTTTGTTAATGTTTTCTGAGAGTATTTGTATTTCTTTCTGAATGTATTTTTTAATCATTTTACCCATAATTGGGTACAATGCTTCAACTACAGCGTCTTGAGAATTTTTAATCTCTTCTTTTAAAGTTTGTGTTATGGTTGGACCCAAAGTTTCGGGCATTTCTTTAATAAACTCGTCTAACTTTTCTTCTAAAATAGGGTCAATATGCTTAGATAAATTATTTTGCTTGTTAATTAAGTCTTCAAGCTTTTTAAGCTTTTGCTCAATAGATAAGGCATATTCATGCTCATCTTTTAATAAGATGTCTTTTAAGATTTTTAATTTATCTTCTTGATTCATGCGCGAGTCAAGTTATTACTGACTTATTTTTTCGCCCAATTTAGTTAAGAGTTCTCCTAGAAGTTTACGATCCACTTTTTTGTTATCCAAAGCTTCAGCTTTATCTTCAAAAGTGTTTTCTAATTCAGTTATTCTGATATTAATATCTGTACTTAAATTGTCGATGTTTTGTAGTAATTCCGACTTAACTTCGTCTACTAACGCTTCTAACTCTTGTTTTTTTGAAAGAATATCTTTTTTTAGTGTTTCAAACTCACTATCGTAAGCTTGCATATTTTCACCAAAAATAAGTTGCTTAATTGCATCTATCTTAGATGCTGCTTCTGCAGAGTTATGCGCTGTTTCTTGATTAGTTTTGTCTGTCTTTGCCATTAGGATAATTTATTTTTCAAAAATAGCAAAAAAATAGATATAACGTTATTTAATTGGTGTTTTGCATAAATTCTTCGGCTTTAAGCACCATATTTTTACTCCCACAGAAAAACGGGACACGTTGATGTAGCTCTAAAGGTTGTATGTCTAAAATTCTTTTAAAACCATTACTAGCCTTACCATTAGCTTGTTCTGCTAAAAACGCCATAGGATTGCATTCGTATAATAATCTTAATTTCCCTTCTTCATTTTTAGAACTTTTAGGGTACATATAAATTCCACCTTTAATCATATTTCTATGAAAATCAGAGACTAACGACCCTATATATCTTGAAGTGTATGGTCGGTCACCTTCTTCCATTTGGCAATATTTTATATAGTTTTTTACTCCTTTAGGGAAGTGGATGTAATTACCTTCGTTTACAGAATAGATATTTCCATCTTCAGGAAATTGCATGTCCGGATGCGATAAGTAAAAGGTTCCAATAGCTGGGTTTAAAGTAAATCCATTAACGCCATGACCTGTTGTGTAAACCAACATTGTTGATGTGCCATATACAACATAACCAGCAGCTACTTGTTGATGTCCTGGTTGTAAAAAATCTTCAATAGTTACAGGTGTACCAACAGGAGTTACACGTCTGTATACAGAAAAAATAGTTCCAACGGATACATTAACATCAATATTTGAAGAACCGTCTAAAGGGTCTATAAGTACAATGTATTTGTTTTGATTGTTGTCATCTTGACTGTTTATGCTAATAAAATCATCTTCTTCTTCACTAGCAATACCACAAACAATATTACGATTAGTCAGGGTTTGAATAAACTTGTCATTGGCATAAACATCTAGTTTTTGTTGATCCTCTCCTTGGATGTTTGTATCACCTGCAGCTCCGATAATATCAACTAAGCCAGCTTTATTAACCTCATGATTAACGACCTTAGCTGCAAGACGAATAGAATTTATTAAACGAGATAATTCTCCAGAAGTGTATTTAAAGTAGGCCTGATTCTCTATAATAAACTCTCCTAAAGTTTGATTTTTTTTAGACATAAGTAGTAGTTGTGCTATTTGTTACAAATATCGTATTTTTTAACAATTATAACGTTGTAGTTAGTTATATTTTGGTTTAGTAAACATTCTTAAACTATATTTGATTAAATTATTGATACATGACGTTTACTATCCGCTTTGCCGAAAAGAAAGATGTTTCAGCAATATTAGATTTAATAAAGGAGCTAGCTGTATTTGAAAAAGAACCAGATGCAGTTATCGTTACTAAAGAGGACTTGTTAGAACATGGTTTTGGACAACATCCTCTTTTTACTTGTTTCGTAGCAGAAAAAAATGACGCTATTGTTGCAATAGCATTAATATATCTTCGTTTTTCTACTTGGAAAGGTAAAACTGTGCACTTGGAGGATTTAATAGTTAAAGACGAGTTTAGAGGAGAAGGACTAGGAACTATGCTTTTAGATGAAGTTATTAAATATGGTTATAGCTTAGGTGCAAAACGCATTTGTTGGGAAGTTTTAGACTGGAACGAGCCAGCTATTAAATTTTACGAAAGTAAAGGAGTTACTTTATTAAAAGATTGGTATTTAGTGCAAATGGATGGAGAACAAATACAAAATTACATCGAAAACTTATAAATGAGAGTATTTAAATTTGGAGGTGCTTCTGTAAAAGATGCCAATGGGGTCAAAAACTTGATTTCTGTTTTAGAGCAAGTAGGACATAAAAACACGATGATAGTTGTCTCAGCAATGGGAAAAACAACAAATGCTTTAGAGGTTGTTGTTGGACACTATTTTGACAATAAAAAAGAATTACAATCTGCAATTCAAGAGGTTATCAATTATCATAATACTATTATTTTAGAGCTTTTTGAGAATGAGAATCATCCTGTGTTTAAGATTACTAATACTCTTTTTGAAGAATTAAAAGTCTTTTTAAAAGCCAATAAGTCTCCAGACTATAATTTTGTTTATGATCAAGTCATTGGATATGGCGAGTTGTTATCCACAACGATTATAAGTCAATATTTAGCCATTAAAGGATTTGCAAACCAATGGATAGATGTTAGACAATTAATCAAAACAGATGATTATTACAGACGAGCTAATGTAAACTGGGAGCAAACTCAGCAATTAGTGACAAAGCATATCGATACACAAAAGCTAAATGTAACACAAGGTTTTATAGGAAGTGATAAAAATAATTTTACAACAACCTTAGGTCGTGAAGGAAGTGACTATACAGCTGCTATTTTAGGCTATTGTTTAAATGCAGACAGTGTGACTATTTGGAAAGATGTTCCTGGAGTATTAAATGCAGACCCAAGACACTTTAATAACGCACAATTACTTAACTCTATTTCCTATACTGAAGCAATCGAGTTAGCTTTTTATGGCGCCTCTGTTATTCATCCAAAAACATTACAACCTTTACAACGTAAAGAAATCCCGTTGTATGTCAAATCGTTTTTAAATCCAAAAGCAAATGGAACAGTGGTTAATAAAACACAAGGGATTCAGCCAGAAGTACCTTGTTTTATTGTTAAAAAAAATCAGGTCTTATTATCCTTGTCAACATTAGATTTTTCTTATATCGTCGAAGATAATATCAGCGAGATATTTAATCTATTATCTAAGTATAAAATGAAAGTAGATGTAATACAAAACTCTGCAATCAGTTTTTCGGTCTGTTTTGATAATAATTATGATAATTTAGAACCATTATTGCTACATTTAAAAGCTAAGTTTAAAGTCAACTGTAATAATAATGTATCATTATATACTATACGACACTATAACCAAAAAGCAATCAACGATTTAGAAGCTGGAAAAACTGTGTTATTGAAACAAATGTTTCAAGAAACATTACAAATAGTAACAAAATAAATCTATTGATTACATTTGTATCAACCAAAAATGATAAATATTAAATGGGATTAGTCACTGCTAAAGAAGTTTCAAAAGCTATAAAACTTGATAAGTATGGGTTTTTAGGCACTTTTGTTGGGTGGTTGCTAATGAAAGTTTTAAAAATCTCAACTTTAAATAAAATATACAATCGAAATAAACATTTAAAAGATTTAGAATTTTTAAATGGAATTTTAGACGAGTTTCAAATTAAATTTG
Organism: Olleya sp. YS; assembly: GCF_029760915.1. Lineage (NCBI taxonomy): Bacteria > Pseudomonadati > Bacteroidota > Flavobacteriia > Flavobacteriales > Flavobacteriaceae > Olleya > Olleya sp. YS. The sequence continues at coordinate 1,450,665 of NZ_CP121685.1, forward strand.
AAATTCCAGAAGAAGATTTAAAACGTTTACCTAAAGAAGGTGCTTATATAACAGTATCAAATCATCCACTTGGAGGAATAGATGGCATTCTGCTATTAAAATTAATGTTGGAGCAGCGTGACGATTTTAAAATTATCGCCAACTTTTTACTACATCGCATAGAACCAATGAAACCTTATATAATGCCAGTAAATCCTTTTGAAGACAGGAAAGATGTTAAGTCTAGTATTGCGGGATTTAAAAGCGCTATATCGCATTTAAGAGCAGGTTGTCCACTTGGTATATTTCCAGCAGGAGAGGTGTCTACATATAAAGATGGTAAGTTAATGGTTGATAGACCTTGGGAGGAAGCAGCAATGAAATTGGTACAGAAAGCAAATGTACCTGTGGTTCCTATTTATTTTCATGCAAAAAACAGTAAGCTCTTTTATAAATTATCTAAGATTAATGATACGTTTAGAACCGCTAAATTACCTTCGGAACTATTAACTCAAAAGCGAAGAGTTATTAAAGTTAGAATTGGTAAACCTATAAGTATATCAGATCAGGCAGAGCATGAGTCGCTAACTGATTTTTCTGAATTTATCAGAAAAAAAACCTATATGCTTTCCAATGCATTTGAGCCAAAAGAAAAAATTATAGATACCATATCATCCAGTTTAAAAGTTCCCAAATCATCTAAGCCTCCAAAACAAATTGTCACTCCTGTTAGTCAAGACTCTATGATTAACGAAGTGGAAAAGCTTAGAACTAATGACTGTAAATTATTAACCAGTAAAAACTACGAAGTCTTTTTAGCTCAAGCTGAAGATATGCCCAACTTACTCAGAGAAATTGGACGTTTAAGAGAAATAACTTTTAGAGAAGTAGGCGAAGGGACTAATGAGTCTATAGATTTAGACCAATTTGATAAGTATTATCATCATCTATTTTTATGGGATTACGAAGCCAATGTTTTAGCAGGCGCTTACAGAATGGGATTAGGATCTCAAATATTTGCAAATCATGGTATAAATGGTTTTTATCTTCAAGACTTATTTGGATTTGAACCAGAATTGTATAAAATGATGAGCGAGTCTATAGAAATGGGACGTGCTTTTATTATTAAAGACTATCAACAAAAACCAATGCCTTTATTTTTACTATGGAAAGGGATTGTACATACTACTTTACGTCATCCAGAGCACAAGTACTTAATTGGAGGTGTTAGTATTAGTAACCAGTTTTCAGAATTTTCAAAATCACTAATGATTGAGTTCATGAAATCTCATTATTACGATCCATACGTTGCACAATATGTGCATCCTAAAAAAGAATTTAAAGTAAAACTAAAGGATGCTGATAAAGATTTTGTTTTTGATGCTACTGAAGCTGATTTAAATAAATTTGATAAGATTATTGACGAAATAGAGCCTGGAGCTTTAAGACTACCAGTACTACTTAAAAAATACATCAAACAAAATGCACGATTAGTAGCATTTAATGTAGACCCATTATTTAATAATGCTGTCGATGGGTTGATGTATATAAAAATTGCTGACCTACCAGAAAGTACGGTAAGACCTGTTATGGAAGAATTTCAAGCAGAGTTAGAACGCAAGGTGTCTGAGCAAAATAATGAGTCTTAAATAATTTTGAATATTACTTACTACAATTTACCTGAGTTTTAACAAAAAAATCATTGACCACGCGTCTACACTCATTAAGTTGGTTGGTATCAATAGTATAAAATAGATTTTTACCCTTCACTTTTTGTTTTAATAAACCAATCTTTCTTATTTCAACTAGATGTTGTGATATGGTTGGTTGAGATAGTCCAGTGCTTTTTACAAGCTCATTGCAATTGCAGTTTTTATGTTCGCTAATGTGTTGTATCATGGCAACTCTAGCTGGATGACCTAATACTTTAGTGTAATTTGCTACTTGATTTTGAGTCGTATTAAACAGTTGTTTTTTTGAGAATCCCATAGATTTTAATTATTAATTAATATTATAATTGTGATATTGCAATATCACAATGTTAAAAATACATAAAAAACCAAAATCAAAACAGATTTTGGTTTTAAAATTTTATTGTACTATAACTATTTGCCAAATAATCTTTGGAAGAAGTTTTTTGTTTTCTTAGTCGTTTCTTCTATAACTTCTTTGGCATCCTCTGCAAAATCTTCCAGTTTGTCTCCAGCTTCATCAGCAAATTTGCTAGCTTTTTCTTTAGCGTCATCCAACATTTCTTTAGCATCTTCATTTATAAATTTTGATGCTTTCTCTTTTGCTTTTTCGTAGGTTTCTTTAGCGTCTTCAGAAAAGTCATCAAATTTTTCTCCAGCTTCTTTAGCTAGTTTTGAAGCTTTTTCTTTGGCGTCATCCATAAACTCTTTGGCATCTTCATTAATAAACTCGGTAGCTTTAGCTTTAGCCTTTTCGTATGTTTCTTTGGCTTCAGCCTTGATGTTTTCAAATTTATCTTCTGCTTTATCTAATACTGCTTCTGTTTTTGCTTTTGCTTCTTCAAAAGCCTCATTGGAGGTTTCACTTACTTCTTCAGCAGTTTCATTAACTGTTTCTTCAAGATTGTCTACAGTGTCTTCTGCTTCATTTTCTAAATTTTTATTCTCTTCGCTCATGTGTTTTGTGTGTTAATTTTCTGAATGCTAATATATTATATTTTTCAAATAATTACTATAAAAAGGCCTTATCTACAGGTTCCCAAAGTTCTATTTTATTTCCTTCATTATCCAAGATCCATCCAAATTTACCATAGTCATACTCTTCAATCTCGCCAACAACAGTCACACCTTCTTCTTTTAAAGTGGTCATCAATTCTTTTAAATTTTCTACTCGATAATTAAACATAAACTCCTTTTTTGAAGGCTCAAAATATTTGGTATCATCCTTAAATGGACTCCATTGAGTAGAACAATCTTTACCTTCTTTATCTTTCCACCAAAAGGTGCAGCCATAATCGTCTGTATTAAAACCAAGATGTTTTTTATACCAATCTTTAGAGGCTTTAGGATCTTTAGTTTTAAAAAATAAGCCACCAATTCCTGTTACACGTTTTTTCATAATATCTATTTTTTTATTGCAGACTCATATATTGTTATCCATTCTTCTACAGTCATTTTTGCTAAAAGCTCTTCAATTAAATTATACGGAATATCATCTACTTTTTTAAACCGAACACAACTTTTTCCCATATCTAACTTGGTTTTACAGTGTTTTGGGTACTCAGAAACAAACCAATCATATAATTCCTTTTTTGCATATAAACCAGAATGATACAAGGCTATAAAGTTTTTTTGAGAGGCCAAATTTATAAAAGGTAATGGTGGAAACGGTTTACAATGGTAACCTGCTGGATAAATAGACTTAGGTACATAGTATGCTAGCATACCATATCCCATTCCTGATTCTAAGCCTTTAGGCATATGTTTTTTTATTAGATTGTGCAGTTTTGTAATTGGCGCTTTACGGTTTTCTGGAAGTTGATTGATATACTCTTCTGGAGTTTCAGCTTTTGATGTCATAATAGTTAGTTTTAATGTTATAAAGCTAACAAAATTTTGCTTTTATCTTGTTTACTATAGTTTGCGCTAATTTTTCTTTACTTTCAATGGTCCAACCTGCTACATGAGGAGTTAGTAAAACATTCTTAGACGAAATTAAATTCTGAAACGCTTTTGGTAAGTTTTGATTAGTGAATAAATCTTCAAACGACCCTTTTTCATATTCTAAAACATCTAAACCTGCACCTAAAATTTGTCCAGATTGTAAGGCTTTAACCAAGTCTGAAGTAACGACACTTTTCCCTCTAGCAGTGTTAATTAACCAAAACGGGTTTTTAAACCCATTAATAAAATCTGAATTAACCATATTAATAGTTAAAGGTGTTTCGGGCGTGTGGAGACTTAATACGTCTATTTTTTCTTGAAGTTCTTCTAAGCTAACTTGTTTAGCATTATCATCTCCTACATTTGCTTTTATATCGTAACATAAAACATCAACATCAAACCCACGAAGCTTTTTAGCAAAAGCTTTACCCATATTTCCGTAACCTATTAAACCAATAGTTTTACCATCTAACTCTAATCCACGATTATTTTCGCGTAGCCATTTACCTTGTCTTACTTCTGTATCTGCTTTGTTCAATTTATTAAATAAAGATAGAAGCATTGCCAAACTATGTTCTCCTACTGCATTTCGATTACCTTCTGGTGCAGCAATTAAAGCTATTCCTTTATGTTCTGCATAGTCACAATCTATATTTTCTAATCCTGCACCAACACGACCTATAAACTTTAAATTTGTTGCTGAGGCTAAAAAATCTGCATCAATTTTAAATCGACTTCTAATTATAAATCCATCGTAGTTATGTATTTTTTTTTGAACCTCTGCTTTAGAACTACTGTAATCTTCATGATTTTCAAATCCTAAATCATTGAGTTGATTGATTAAGAGTGGATGGTTGGTATCTAAGTGAAGTATTTTCATGTGTTGAACTAAAAATTTAAAAAATTAGATTTTAAATTTTAGGATAATGGGTTTGTGTTTTTTCATGTTGTACTTGTCCTGTATGTGCAATAGTTAATTTTTCAAATAATAAAACATGGACTTCTTCATCATTTTTTGTTGAAGGATTATGCTCGACGCCTTTTGGTACAACTATCATTTCACCTTCTTTTACAACTTCTGTTCGGTCTCTAAATTGCATGTAAAGAGTACCTTTTACGACTTGAAACAGCTCATCTTCATTTTCATGACTATGCCATACAAAATCACCTTTTAACTTAGCTAAAAGGATTTGCATATCATCCACAATAGCAATTTGATGTGGTTTCCAGTGTTTAGAAAATTTTGTGAACTTCTGATTTACATTTAATGCTTGCATTGATTAAAAATACGGATTTTAATTTCAATCCAAATTAAAAACCAATAATTTGACCAGCAATAATAAAGAATAAGTAAATCCCTAATATATCATTACTTGTGGTAATAAAAGGACCTGTAGCGATTGCTGGATCAATACCTCTCTTGTCTAATATTATTGGCACAAACGTACCCACTAATGCAGCTACTACTATGACAGACATCATAGATACAGCAATAGCAACACTTTCTGTGGTGTCTTGACCTATAAAATAACCAAATAGAATAACCAAAAGTGCTAGTGCAAACCCATTGATTAGGCTTAAACCTACTTCTTTTATTAGTCGGTTAAACAGACTTCCTTTTACATTGTCGTTAGCTAAACCTTGTACAATAATAGCACTGGATTGTACACCAACATTACCAGCCATAGCTGCTATTAGTGGTGTATAAAAAAACAAATTTGGTACAGTTGCCATAATATCCTCAAAGCCTTTCATAATAAATACACTTCCCAATCCACCAAAAAGACCAAGGACTAACCAAGGTAAACGTGCTTTGGTTAACTCTAAAATACTATCATCTGCTTCTACATCTTGAGATATACCTGCTGCAAGTTGATAGTCTTTATCTGCTTCTTCGCGTATGACATCTACGATATCATCAATAGTAATACGACCTAATAGCGTTTTTTCTTGATCTACAACTGGTATAGCTTCTAGGTCATACTTTTGCATAATTTTAGCGACATCTTCTACATCTTCCTCTACATAAACATAGTCTACGTTACTATTAGACAGTTCTGCTATTTTTTGTTCGCTTTTTGCGGTAATTAAATCTTTTAACGAGAGACGTCCAACTAGTTTTTCTTCTTTATCAACCACATAAATCGAGTGTACACGACTAACATTTTGTGCTTGACCTCTTATACGTCTTAAGCAACCAGCAACAGTCCAGGTTTCATAAACCTTTACTAATTCTTTCGCCATTAATCCACCAGCTGTATCTTCATCATAAGCAAGTAGTTCTTCAATTTCTGCTTTATGGTCTTCATCTTCAATTTTGGAAATAACTTCAGCTTGACGATTTTCTGGTAATTCTGCAATAATATCTGCAGCATCATCGGTATCTAATTCTTCAATTTCTTCTGCAATCTCTTTAGCGGAAAGGTTTTTAAGGACTTTTTCACGATTATCTTCATCCAATTCCATAAGGACATCAGATGTAGTTTCAGAATCTAGAAGTTTAATAACATACATCGCATCTTCTAAACCTACTTCATCTAAAATTTCCGCAATATCTGCGTAGTGAAACTCTTCTAATAGCTGTCGAAGTGCTTTATCGTTTTTTAGTTCGATAAATAATTCTACTTGCTCTATAAGTGCATCAGAAAGTTGAAATTGTATGTTTTGGCTGTCTTCCAATTCTAGTTTATTTGTCGTTTTCTATCAAGCTTGTTAGCTCTAAAAATTGAGCGACACTTATTTGTTCTGGTCGTTTGTCAAATATAACATTTGCTTTTAAATTATCAGACAAATCAAATGTTTTTAAACTATTACGCATGGTTTTTCTGCGTTGTTGAAAAGCTGCTTTAACTACTTTAAAAAATAGTTTTTCATCACAGGGTAAATTGTAGTTTTCTTTCCTAGTTAAACGTAACACACCAGATTCTATTTTTGGTGGTGGGTTAAATACTGTTGGAGGTACTGTAAATAAATACTCAGCTTCATAAAACGCTTGAGTTAAAACCGATAGGATTCCGTATATCTTTGAGCCTTCTTTAGAGCAAATACGTTGTGCGACTTCTTTTTGAAACATTCCAGAAAATTCCGGAATTTGATTTCGTAACTCTAAGGTTTTAAAAACTATTTGTGTTGAAATATTGTATGGAAAATTACCAATAATAGCAAAAGATTCTTCTTTAAACGTTTGGCTTAAATCGTACTTTAAAAAATCTTTTTCTATAATTCTAGGTGCTAGATTAAGGTAGTTGTTTTTTAAGTAGTCTACACTTTCTGTATCAATCTCGATAACATAAGTGGTTATAGGTTTTTTAAGTAAGTATTTGGTCAAAACACCCATTCCTGGACCAATTTCTAAGACGTTGTCGTAACCATTTAATGTCAATGAGTCTGCAATATCTTGTGCAATACTTTCGTCTTCTAAAAAGTGTTGCCCTAAGAATTTTTTAGCTTTTACTTGATGATTATTTCCTTTGTGGTTTGACATGATACGGTTTTTTTCAGCGTAAGCTGAATTATTTAAACTCTACATTATATTCATCTATAATCTGAAGCTCTGTTCTAAAAGCTAACATTTTATCTGCAAATTTTTTCAATCCTTCAATTCTTAAAGCGTCTGCGTTTTCTTTATAATAAGCATCTAATGCTTCGCGCGAATAGGATTTATATTGAATAGAGTAGGTTTGTCCACCCATATCTTCATCCACTAAAACTTTTGTCAGGGTTGCTTTTTCAAATTTTCCTGTTGCTAATACTTGTGGAATATGCTCTTTTATCCAGATAAGCCAATCATCATGAACGCTATCGTCTATATTTACTGTAACATTATATATGTACATTGTTATAAGTTTTTTACAAATAACAGAAGTTCTGCATCGTCCTCAAAGGGTTTTACCTTTTTTTCATAGGTCAAGCCTAATTTTTCTAATAGTTTTATAGAATTGACGTTGTGTTCTAATGTTATGGCACCAATTTTTTTAAGCTTATAGGTATTTTTAGCTAATTTTAAAACTGCAATTGAAGATTCGTAACCAAATCCTTTATTTTCATATTCTGGTAACATCGCGAAACCAATATCTGGTAGTTCTAACGTGTCTCGTTTTGTTAAGCCATTAGTACCTATTGGTTTATTGTTTTCTGATTTTAATAATAGTTTATAAAAGCCATAACCAAGTTCGGCATAGTTTTTTAGATGTCCATTAGTGATGCGCTCTTGGGCTTGCTCTATAGTTTTTACTTTACGATTACCTATATATTTTATGAATTTTGGAGTATTAACCAACTCGATAAAAAAAGGAGCATCTTCTAAAGAAAATTTAGTGATTAAAAGACGTTCTGTTTCTGCAACTACCATTACTATTAGTTTAAGGCGTCACCACGTAATGCTCTAAATTTTTTACGAGCCTCTACAGCAAAAATACTATCTGAATGGTTAAACAATATGGCTTCGTATAATTTTTTTGCTTCTTCAGGTTGTGCAAGTTGATTTACATATAGTTCAGCTAAATTATATAATGCATTATCCATTAATATACTGTCTTTGTAATCTTTGATGATACGTTGGTAATTGTTTTTAGCTTTTTCAAAGCCCTGTAGTTTTTCAAATAACGTGGCTTGTTTAAATAAAGCTTGAGGTACAATAACTTCGGTTTTATGGTCTTCTAAGACTTGGCCTAAAATTTTGATGGCATCTTTGTTTTTGTTTTGAAAAGCCAACAAATCTGCTTTTGCATATTTTTTTAAGGCTCGTTGTAACGAGTCCTCAGCTCTGTTATCGCTAATTAATAATTTTAAATCTAAAGCATCATTTGCTGTTAATTGAGAGGTTGAAGATTTTAAAATTTTTAATTGGGATTCTGCCCATTTAAAATCGCCTTTATAATAACTAGTTTTTGCAACCCTAAATCTAGCCTCTTGAGCCAGCGTACTATTTTTAAGATTACGCTCAATTTGAGTGTAATAAATTAAAGCCTGATTAAATTTTTCTTCTAATACTAAAATGTCACCTAATTCTAACTTTACTAAAGCTAGTTGGCTTTCAGAAACATTGTAATTTAAAGTGTCTTTTAATAGGTTAATAGCTTCAGTAGGATTATCAAGATAGAATGCTAAAAAATGAGCGTAACTAATTTGTAAGTCTAGTGTTTGAGGTGTTTTACCGTAGGCTTCAAAAATAGAAACATAGTCTTCTCTGATGTCTTGATACGCTTCAGGCAAACCAGTTTTAGTCTTTATTTGTAGGGTTTTTAAATGACCAGTTAATTTGGTGTCAATATCTTGAGTGGTTTCAATAATAAAATTGAATATAGATAACGCCTCATTATATTGTTTTTGGTTTTCAGCAATTAAACCTAACTCGATAATACGATCTAAACTTTCTAATTCACGTTTATAAATGGCTTTTTCTTGTGCAAATGCTTTATTAAATTCTTTTTGTTGAATAAATAACCAACTGAGCATCTCATTCCACATCACATTTGGCGACTGCTGTATTTTTTTAAGTAGAATTTTTCTAAGGAAAATATTACTTTCATTTGTGCTGTCTTCAGAAATGAACTCACTAACATACCTTTTTATAGAGTCTATATAATTTGGATTAACCTCTGCAAAATCTATATAACTGCTAAACATTTTTTCAACGTTACCTTGCTCTCCATAAATACGTGCTAATTGCATGCTAAAGTTTAAGATTGGCTTCAGCTCCATTGCTTTGTTGTAAGTTGTTATGGCTTGGTCTAAAAGTGATAAATTTTCAAAAGTGCGACCAACGCGATAGGCATTATTTGCGTTGTCGTCTAAAGTTGCTATGGCTTGATTGTAATAGTTGTTGGCGTTGATTGTATCCTTTTGTAATTGATAATTATAACCTAACTCAACCAATAAGTCAGGAGCAGCTCTTTTTTGAATAGCTTCTAAAAGTCTTACTTCTGCATCTTTAAACAATTCTAATTGTTGTTCAATTTTTACAATTTTTAAGAGGTAGTTATTGTTTTTCGTGTTTTTACTATACAGTTTTTTATAACTACTTAACGCTTTTTCAAATTCGCCACTATTAAAATATTCTCGTGCAACCAAATCTTCTTGTGCATTGGCTATGCAAGAAAAAACTAAAAATGATAGGATTAAAAATCGTTTAAACATCATAATTGTAAATATAATAAATCCAATAGCTAGTAAATGTAAATAATATGAAAAAAAATGCCCGAACATTGTTCGGGCATTCAGCCAATCTAAATAAAAGTGCTATTAATCATATATATTCAATATAAGATTCAATTACTTGATTGGGGCTAATCGATATAATTCAAATAATTATTGTTTTACTTGCGCTATAGTTTCTTTATTGATGTTGTCTTGGTCGGAATTAGTATCTAAAACTTTCACCATTACAACTAAAAGCACCACAAAAAGCAAGAGTCTTGCTACGGTTTTCATAATAAGTAGGTTTTTTGGTACACCAAATAAAAGTTTTATTTAGTTAACTACAAAATAAAAACACTAAAAATTTGCAAAACAACGTTTATTTTAACACTTAATCGATGTTTTTGAATTGAAAAGTAGGAAAAATATGTCTAATTTATAATATCGAAATCAGTATACGGAATCAACACCTCAGGTATTTTAATACCATCTTCAGTTTGGTAGTTTTCTAATATACCAGCTAAGACACGTGGTAATGCTAAAGAACTTCCGTTTAACGTATGCGCTAATTCATTTTTACCATTGCTATTTTTAAATCGAAGTTTTAAACGATTAGCTTGAAAGGTTTCAAAATTAGACACGCTAGAGATTTCTAACCAACGGTCTTGAGCAGTTGAAAACACTTCAAAATCGTAAGTTAATGCAGAGGTAAAACCTATGTCTCCACCACATAATCTTAAAATTCTGTAAGGCAATTTAAGTTCGTTAAGTATGTCTTTAACATGGTCAACCATAGTATCTAACGCTTGGTAAGAATTGTCAGGATGCTCCACTCGTAAAATTTCTACTTTATCAAATTGATGTAAACGGTTCAAACCACGTACATGTGCACCATAGCTTCCTGCTTCACGTCTAAAACAAGGTGTGTATCCAGTTATACTTATAGGTAAGTCACTGTCGTTTAGTAAAACATCTCTAAAAATGTTAGTTCCTGGTACTTCTGCTGTCGGGATTAAGTACAAATTATCTTCTGTTACATGATACATTTGTCCTTCTTTATCTGGTAATTGTCCAGTACCAAAACCAGACGCTTCATTTACTAAATGAGGTAATTGATACTCGGTATAACCTGCAGCAGTATTTTTGTCTAAAAAATAGGCAATTAATGCACGTTGTAATCGTGCACCTTTTCCTTTGTATACTGGGAAACCAGCACCTGTAATTTTATTACCTAATTCAAAATCAATGATGTCGTATTTTTTTGCTAATTCCCAATGTGGTAAGGCACCATCAAATAATTTTGGAATATCGCCTTTTTTGAATATTTCCTCATTATCCTCTTCTGTATTTCCTTTAGGAACAGACGTATGCGGTACGTTAGGAATTTTATATAGCAATTGATTTAACGCTTCAGCAGTAGTATTTAATTGCTCATTTAAAGTTTTAGATTCTTCTTTTAAATCTCCAGTTTTAGCTTTTAAAGCGTTCGCTTTTTCGGCTTGACCAGATTTAAATAATATCCCAATTTCTTTAGAGATTGAGTTAGATTCTGCCAATATTGCATCTAATTTAGTTTGTAAAGCACGACGCTCTTCATCTAAACGTAATACGTCTTCAATCATAGCAGTAGCATCCATGTTTCTAACAGCTAATCTGTTGATTACTAAATCTTTGTTCTCTCTAATAAATGGTACTTGTAACATGTTTTTTATTTTGGGCGTTACCTAAAGGTCAGGCTTTCGCAAGTCGCTCTCTTTGAGGAGCTTCAACAATTGCTCAATCCTTAACGCAAAGTGTAACTTCAAATTATAAGTTGTAAAAGTAGTAAGATTTTGTGTAGCTAAAAATAAATTATTTATCTAATTGAGATAGTAATAACCAATCACTATGGTTAAACGGATCCCACTGGACTGCAGCTAAATCTATTTTTGGGTTTACAAGTGTAACATAAGGTCTACCGTTGACACTAACATTACAGTCTACATATACAGATACGTCTTGACCTCTGGACATAAAATCTTGTTTTAAACGTTGGGCAAATTGCCAAATAACATCGGGTTTTGTTGACGCTATTCGTTTTTGCTTTTTAGACAAATAGTGGTCTAAATTTATTGTGGTTGTTTCGTTAGTATGTTTATCAACAACTTTATAAATTGCATATCCATTTTTGGATCTTAACATCATCCTCCAAGATAATCTATGACCTTCTTCGGTCCAAAGCACATCGTCTTTTATAAAATATTGACGGATAGGAAGTAGTAATTGAACACTAAAATATACTGTCGCTAACCCAAGTAGTATAGGTTTGTAATTTGGTATTATTATATTGTGCTCCTTGTACAAGGGTTTTTGTTTTAAAAAGATATTTCTAATAGTTTCAGGAGGAAAGAAAAATACACTAAAGCCTAGTGCTAAATAAGGAAAAATCCCTACTCCAAATACTACCGAGTTAAATAAATGGAAAAAAATAGATCCGAAAAACGCTAATTTTCTGGTGTGTTTATATAACAAAAAGGGTATGATTAAGCCATCATATAAAATTCCACCATAAGCAACTAAAACTGGAAAAAATGGATGCTGTAAAGCCTCTCCAATAATAGGATAATTTATTTTGTTTTGCATTAATATAGTAGGAACAGTCAAATCAATCCAATCTGGATATAATTTGGCAATAGATGCATAAGTGTATAAGATAAATAGTTGAATAACAAATATCCATTTGCACCAATTTGGCATACTTATTTGCTTAATACTTGGGTTAATTTTGACATCTAAAGAGGCGTACCTATTAGCTGGAAGAAATATCATTATTCCGCTTAATAAACACAACAAGTAATAATGATTATTATAAGAGGCTTTTTGCATTAAATAGGTGGCTGTCCACATTACAGTAAATGCAATCATGCTAAGCCTATATTTATATCCTAACATGATTAATAAACCAAAACAACCCATGATGGCATAATAGACATACATCCAATGACCAGGTAAGGGTTGTAAAAATTCAAAACCTATAAAATTAAAAGTAAATTTTGGATCAATGAGAGTGTATTTAATCCAACCTGTGAATATAGCACCAACAGATTCTAAAAAACATAATAAACCAAAAATAATCCTGAAAACTATTAATGCGCTATTATCTATATGTTTAAATAAAAATTTATTGAGCATATGTCTTTAAAAACTCCAGTGCTTTTGTTTTATCTAAATCCAGTTGCACTTTAAGCTTATTTAGGTTTTCAAATCTTTGTTCATCTCTTAATCTATATAACAACTCGATGCTTAAGTTTTTGTTGTAGAGTGACTTATTTAAATTAAAAAAGTGAATTTCAATACTTTGGTCTACTCCATTAACAGTTGGGTTTGTTCCAATATTCATCATACCAAATTCTAATTTGCCATCTATTTTAGCTTGCACTACATAAACCCCTTTTTTAGGGATAAGTTTATAAGCTTCCTCTATTAGTAAGTTAGCTGTAGGGTAATTTATAGTTTTTCCTATACCCTTACCCTTAACGATATTTCCAGTTAACATAAATTGATACCCTAAATAAGTATTTGCAGTTTTAATATCACCTTCAAGTAGTGCATGTCTAATTTTAGTAGAACTGATGGCAACATCATTAATATCTTGCATGGATATTTCTTCAACCTCAAAATTAAATTGCTCTCCAAATTGTTTTAAATCGTCGATGTTAGCATTTCTATTTCTTCCAAAATGATGGTCGTAACCAATAATAACATATTTAGATTTTAGTTGATTGACTAATATCTCTTCAACAAATTCTTCTGCTGTCAATCTGGAAAACTCTTTTGTGAATTTTTTAACGACTAAGTTTGTAATACCAAAACGTTTTAAAAGTTGTTCTTTCTCATTTATGGTATTAATTAGCTTGATGTTAGCATCTTTTTGTAACACCATTCTTGGATGTGGAAAAAACGTTAGTAGAGTAGGCTCTAATTTTTTTGTATCGGCTACATCAACTAAGCGATTAATAATTTTTTGATGCCCTAAATGTACGCCATCAAATGTACCAATGGTTAATACTGTATTATTATGTTTAGTTTTCAATAGTTTATAATTATCATACAAAAGTAAAAAAGCCAATTGAAATAAATCCAATTGGCTTTTAAGATTATTATTTAATTACTCTTTTATTTCTTTATAAAAGGTAGTGTTATTGCATTACCGCCTTTAGAGATTTTAATGAAGTACATACCATTGCTAAATGGTGTAGCATCAATTGTTAAATCTTGAGTATTGCTAATGCTATTTTCAGTGATTAATTGACCTAGCATGTTGTAAATCTTATATGCATTTGGTAAATCGTTATCATTATCTACTTTAATAGTTAATACATCAACAGTTGGGTTTGGATAGATAGAAATAGAATTAGCTAACTCAAACTCTCCTACAGATAAAAATGCTAATTGAGAACCGAAGTAGTAAGTACCAGCTAATCCATTAGCAAAGGTTGCTTCTAATTTGGAGTCTGTTCCAAAAGCAGATATTGTAACAGGTACAACTTCTCCAGTCGTATCATTTTTAACATATAAAGCAGATCTGTTTTCACCAGTAATAGTTTCCCATGCAGCTAGTTCGCCTTCTGTAAAATAGAAGTTAACCGTTGCTGCTCCACTACCAGGATTAGTAGTTGTTACATCAAACGTTTTAGCTGTAACATAACCAGCTACATTTGTACCTCCTGCGTATGGAACTGCACCAGCACCTGCTGTTGCTGCGTCTCTTGATACTGCAACTGTTGTACAACCGTAATCAAATGCTGCTGTATTATCAATATCAGCCATAACATCATTACTAGATACATCGTTGTAATAAGTTAGACCAGCTCCGATTAAATTATTTTGATCAGGAGTGGCTGTATTTACAGTAGTTTGTACTCCTGTAGTAACATTTGCAGTTACAGAAATATCATCTAACATAAATACAAATTCATCCGCAGAAACAACATGAATTGCTATGTATATATTTTGACCGTCATAAGCTGATAAGTCATAAGTATATTCTGTCCAAGTTAATGGTGGAATAATATAAGGAGCAGGTGATATAATTGTAAAGCTAGCCGCATTTGTATTTGTAGTTGAAATACCAACTTGGAAACGTTCTCCGCCTGCATAATTATCTGTTAAAGACTTAGCCCAGAATTTTAGTTCACTTCCAGTTCCATTTAAATTAATTTGAGGCGTGATAGCGTAATCATCGTTTAATATAGTTCCGCTAACATCACCTGTAGAATTGAAGCAGTAGTATCCTTTACTACCTGTATGAGCATCCCAACCTGTATTAGAAGCTGGAGTCGTTGCTGATGGATTAAATACTATAAATGATCCTGTATACCCTTCGTTAGGGAAATCTGTATTAGTAGAATCATAAGTACTATCACCATCATTATCTATTAAAGTCCATCCACCAACTGGTGAAATATCAAAGTCAGCGTATGCTTCAAAACCATCACTAAATATTACAGCGTTACCAGCAGAAATAAGTGCATCGTCATCGTTTGCAATTACATAATTGTAAGTGTCCGAATCTGCAACTGCATCTCCAGTAGTACTTACGTTAATAGATAATATAATGGTTTCATCAGCTTCAACAACACCGTCATTAAAGACTCTTAGTGTTACAGAGTTACTTGGAGTTGTAGATCCAGAGTTAAAGGTTACAGAGTTATTAATTAACATAAAATCTTCACCTTCTAATGCAGTACCAGTATTAGCTAAACTAGCAGTTGCGTTTGCACTTGCTGGAATAGTCATTGTTAAATCAATGGTGTAATCTAAGAAATTACAATCACTTCCTTCAGCAACTTGTCCTGGTGATGGTGAGCCTGGTGAAAAGTTGATAAATGGAGTTGTTGGAGAGTTACAAGCACTTGAGCTAGTTAAAGATGCTCTGTTAACTTGTGTAGCTAAAACAGCTTGCACTCTAGCTTTTTGGTCTACTGTAAATACATTCATACAAGCATCGTCAGTATAATCCATATAATTTTCGATCATATCATTTCCAGCATCTGATGGACAAGAATCTGTACCTGTAGGACAACCATAGTTTGGTGTACCTACTGCAGGTGTATCTGCACAAAAATCTCCTCCTGTAGATCCTGTTCCTGCACAACCACCTTGAAATGTATGAAATAAACCTAGAAAGTGACCCACCTCATGAGTCATAGTTCTTCCTTTATCATATGGTGCGCTTAGATTAAATGTCCCATCGTTATAGTCTGAACTACCAAAAAATCTATAATCAGCTACAACACCATCTGTGTCAGCACTTCCTCCTGGAAACTGAGCATATCCAAGTAATCCTGATCCACCGTTAAAAGCAACAGACCACATATTCATGTAATTAGCTGGATCCCAAATTGTTCCTGGTTTCAATGCATCCATTTGGTTTTGAGCATCAGCTAAACTAGTCTCAAATATTCCGTTTTGACCTATATTAACTCTATCAATACCAGTAGTTGGATTTCCATTAGGATCTGTTTGAGCTAAACAAAATTCAACTTCAACATCTGCACCTACTGAGTTAGTATTGTAACCTGGAGTACCAAGAAGTCTTCTATAGTCCTCATTCATCACAGTAATTTGAGAAATAACCTGTGCATCAGTAATATTTGGACCAGTACCAACAGCTTCACCATTGTTGAAAATATGAATTACAACTGGGATGGTTACAACCACCATTTGATTACCAGTTCTCTGTTGTCTAGCTTCTTCTATTTTATTTTGTACAATTTCTTCAAATGCCTGACTACCCATCATATTTGGATTGCTTTGTAACATTCTTGCATTGTATTCATCCGAACCACATCTAATTACTTGATCAGAATTCGTGGAAATATTATCTGGGATTTTTTTTCCGTTTTGAGCTTGAGTCACTATACTTGAAACAAATAATAGTGAAAAAAGGTAAAAAGTAATTTTTTTCATTTAAAGAAATTTTAGAATTATCCGCTAAAATTATGGAAAAAAATACAATTACATTGTTAAATTAATAAACTAATTATGTTTTTTTTGAGAGTTATTGACATAAATGGTTAATTTTATGTTTCATAATGCTATAAAACCCTCCGCTATGAAATTAAAATTACATATTCTAATACCGTTATGTTTCTTATTTGTAGTACAAACAGCTTTTTCGCAAAGTAAATCTTGGAAAAAATCTACATTTAATGAGAATAATAGTGAAGTATCACTAAAAAGTTTAGATAAAAGTCACTATAATATCTTCAATTTAGATATTGACATTTTAAAACAGCAATTAGCCAGTGCTCCACTTAGAAATCAGTCTCAAGGTCAATCTAATACCTTAGTAAGTTTTCCTACCATTGATGGTAAGTTAGAACAGTTTAGAATTGTAGAAACTCAAATTTTTTCGACTAATGATAATATAAATCAACACCCAGGAATAAAAACATATTTAGGATCTAGAATTGATAACTCTGGTACAAGAATTAGGTTTAGTGTCACGCCTTTAGGCTTTAACGGAATGATTTCGGAACCTGGAGCAGAAACAGTTTATATTCAATCAGTAAATAAAGTTTCTAATGGACAATATATTGTTTACAACAGAAAAACTAGAATTAATAGTCATGAAACTTTTGAATGTTTAACTGAAGATGTAAGTATCACTAGTCGTATTTTAGGTAGCGAAGTCCTTAGAGATGCTAACGATAAATTATTAAGAACATATAAAATGGCTATGTCTGTTACCTCAGAGTATACTGGTTTTTGGGATGATGGAAATCCTGGAAATGGAAATGCGCAACAAGATGCATTAGCCGCAATGGTATCTACATTAAACAGAAATAATGAGGTGTTTGAAGTAGATATGGCAATAACATTTCTTTTAGTAGATACTATGGATGACCCAGCTATAGATTTGATTTATTCTGGTACTGACTCTTATGGTAATAATTTAAATGGTGATTTACAAACTAATTTGACAAATGTTGTTGGAGAAGATGATTATGATATAGGCCACTTATTACATTTTGCTGGTAATAATGGTAATGCAGGTTGTATAGGATGTGTATGCGAAAGTGGAAAAGGAAGTGCTTTCTCTGCGCATTCATTTGCTGATAATGATGGTGGACCTTATATGGCAGATTTCTTTGATATCGATTATGTACCACATGAAATTGGACATCAAATGGGAGCAAACCATACCTTTTCATTTAGCTCTGAAGGGACAGGTGTAAATGCTGAACCAGGAAGTGGAACTACTATAATGGGTTATGCAGGAATTACGGGAGGTAATGATGTACAGGACCATAGTGATCCTTATTTTCATTATTATAGTATCAGTCAAATTTTAAATAATGTAACTAGTGGTAATAATCAATGTGCAACAACAACAAATATATCTAATAATCCTCCTGTTGCAGATGCTGGTTTAGATTATACCATTCCTAATGGTACAGCTTTTATCCTTAAAGGAGCTGCTTCAGATCCTGATCCTACAGATGCATTAACCTATTGTTGGGAACAAATAGACAGTGGTGTAACTACTAATAGCACCTTTGGACCTACAAAAACAACTGGTGCTGTGTGGAGATCTAGACCTCCAAGTACGTCTCCAAATAGATATATGCCTATTTTAAGTAGAGTATTAAATGGACAATTAACTGAGACTAATCCAGTTGAAACAGTCAATAATACTTCTTGGGAAACTGTATCCACAGTAGGAAGAACGTTAAATTTTGCATTAACTGTTAGAGATCGCTCAGAAGCTGGAGGAGTTGGTCAAACCCCACAAACAAGTTTTGGTGTAATGCAAGTTACTGTTGATGCTTCATCAGGTCCTTTTACAGTCACTTCTCAAACGACTAATGAAACTTGGGATGCAGGATCAACACAAACCGTAACATGGAATGTTGCAGGAACCGATGGAGGAGCTGTTAATACACCCACAGTAAATATTTTATTATCTATAGATGGAGGCTTAACCTTTCCATTTACCTTAGCATCAGATGTGCCAAATGATGGTTCACATGACGTTGCAGTGCCTTCAACAGGAGGAGATACAAATATGGCTAGAGTTATAGTAGAAGGTAATAATAATATTTTCTACGCAGTAAACTCTACTAACTTCTCTATACAAGAATCTGAGTTTGTTATTACGGTATCAAATCCAAATGTTGATGTATGCCAACCTAATGATGCTGTTTACAATTATACATATAATACTTTTTTAGGATTTAGCGGAACCACTAATTTATCTGTCACTGGTCTACCTAGTGGAACTTCTGCAGTAATCAATCCAAATACTGCATCTATAGATGGTGATACTGGAACTGTTACGGTTTCAGGAACAGGTAGTTTAGCATTAGGAAACTATAGTTTTACTTTAGAAGGAACTTCAGGATCAATAACAAAAACGGTTGACTTATCTTTTAATGTTTATAGTAGTACACTTAATTCTGTTGTGTTAACATCACCAGCTAATGGAGCTGTAGATGTTCCAGCAAATGGAGATTTAGTCTGGGTAACAAATCCAAATGCAGTAGATTATTTAGTTGAAATAGCTTCAGACTCTGGATTTGGAACAATTGTAGAGTCAGCTTCAGTTCAAACCAATTCATACACGACCACAATGTTAAATGCGGACACACAATACTATTGGAGAGTAACTTCTTCTAATGATTGTGCTACAGCAAGTCCGTCTTCAGTATATAGTTTTACAACAGCAGTATTGACATGTAATAATATTTTTAATGCAACAGATACACCTATAACTATTGCTAGTTCTGGTTCAAATGCTAATTACACCTCGATTATTAATATACCAGAAGATTTAGAAATCACAGATATTAATGTTAGAATAAATATTGATCATACTTGGAATAGTGATTTAGACATCTTTTTGATTAGTCCACTTGGTACGTCCGTAGAATTATCAACTGATAATGGAAGCTCTAGTAATAATTACACAAATACTATTTTTGACCAAGAGGCAACCAATTCTATAACCTCAGGCTCTTCACCTTTTACAGGTACTTTTACTCCTGAAGGAGATTTGTCTGTTTTATACGGAGAAATGACTGCTGGAGATTGGACTTTATCTGTGGATGATGATTTTGGTCCAGCAGATGGAGGTACAATTTTAGAGTTTTCATTGGATTTATGTGTTTTGGGAAGCTTCACAACATTATCTACCGATAATTTTGAAGATAGAGCTACTACCTTTACTGTCTATCCAAATCCAAATAATGGAGAGTTTACAATTGTATTAAATAACAATAACTTTGATAATGATATATCAATAGATGTTTATGATGTTAGAGGAAGAAAAGTATACAATAACTTGTTTGAAAACTCAAATGATTTTAATCAAACTATCACATTAAATAATGTCGAGGCTGGATTATATCTTCTTAACATAACTGATGGAAACTTAACTCTAACTAAGAAGCTGGTCATAAAGTAACCCTATGACATATCCAAATAAAAAGGGAAGTGATATCACTTCCCTTTTTATTTTCCATTAAAGGTGTTCATAGTATTATTAATACCAGATAAACCAAAAGATTTTATAACCTCTACAGCTTTTTCTAAACGTTCTGGTAGTAGTTTGATTTCTTCATCTTCCCATTCTCCTAATACATAATCTACTTGTCTGCCTTTACTGAACGCATCACTAATTCCAAATCTAAATCTATTGTATTTGGTACTGTTTAATGTGTTTTGAATGTCTTTAAGACCGTTATGTCCTCCATCACTTCCTTTAGTTTTTATTCTAATACTTCCAAAAGGTAAATTTAAATCGTCTGTAATAACTAATAGATTTTCTAAGGGTACCTTTTCTTTAGTTAACCAGAATTGTACTGCTTTACCACTAAGATTCATATACGTACTTGGTTTAAGAAGTATAAAAGTCCTGCCTTTTAATTTATAAGTGGTTATATCACCTAATTTCTGGGTTTCAAATGTTAGTGATTCTTTTTTAGCCAAAAAGTCTAACACTTTAAATCCTATATTATGTCTAGTATTAGCATATTTTTCGCCAATGTTTCCAAGACCTACAATTAAAAATTTTTTCATTGGATTTGATTCTTCAACTATAATGTTGTTATTTTTTGAAAGAAATAAAGATTTGATGAATTCCCACATTATAATCGATTTTTTTCAAAAATAAAAAAGCATTCTGAATTAACAGAATGCTTTAAAATTATTTATAGATTTTGTAATCTATTCTTTAACTGCTGCTACATCATCAGTTTCTGTTGCTGGTACATCACCTGCTTCTGCTCCTTCTTCATCTTCATCTTCATCTTCAACAACTGCAGCTCTAGAACGTCTTACTAAACACACAACTGTATTATCTGGATGCATAAACTTATATGCTTCGTTTTCTAATTTAGTAATGTATAATTTGCTACCAATTTTTAATTCAGAAATTTCTGCATCGATAAAATCTGGTAAATTTCCAGGTATAGCTTTTACTCTTAAACTACGTCTGTTTTTACGTAAAACACCACCATTTCTAACACCTCTTGGGTTACCAATGAAGTTTACAGGAATGTCCATTGTAATTTCTTTGTCTGCAAAAGTTTGATAAAAATCTACGTGTAAGATTCTGTCTGTTACTGGGTGAAATTGGATGTCTTGTAAAATTGCATCTAATTTTTCACCATTATCTAGCTCAATCACAACTGTATGTGCATTTGGCGTGTATACAAGTTTTGAGAAGGCTAATTCTGGTGCAGAGAAATGCACTGGTTTGTCTCCTCCGTATAAAACGCAAGGAACCTGACCAGCATTACGTAAGGCTTGAGTTGCTTTTTTGCCCACGCTTTCTCTTTTGGATCCGTTGATTGTAATTGATTTCATTTTTGTTTATTTATATTTAATTATTAATATACTAATATTGAGTAGTCTTATTATTTAAATGACTACATTAAAAACTTAGAGCTAATAGACTTGTTGTAATGAACATTTTGCATAACTTCTGCAAACAAATCTGAGCAGCTTAATACTTTTATTTTTTTACTTTCTTGCTTCAGTGGAATAGAATCTGTTACTATTAATTCCTCTAATTTAGAGTTTTCAATTCGCTCATAAGCATTTCCAGATAATATTGGATGTGTACAAATGGCTCTTACACTTAATGCGCCACGTTCCATCATGACATCTGCTGCTTTGGTTAATGTACCAGCAGTATCTACCATATCATCAACTAATACCACATTTTTACCAGTAACATCACCAATTAATTCCATATGCGAAATTACATTTGCTTTAGCACGTTGCTTGTAGCATATTACAACATCACTTTCCAATGCTTTAGAATAAGCATAGGCACGTTTTGATCCACCCATATCTGGTGAAGCAATCGTTAGATTATCTAAGTTTAATTCTTTTAAATAAGGTAAAAATATAGTAGATGCAAACAAGTGGTCTACTGGTTTTTCAAAAAACCCTTGTATCTGATCTGCATGTAAATCCATTGTGATAATTCTAGTCGCACCAGCAGCTTCTAGCATTTTTGCTACTAATTTTGCAGCTATAGGTACTCTAGGTTTGTCTTTTCTATCTTGTCTTGCCCAACCAAAATATGGTAAAACAGCTGTAACGTGTCTTGCAGATGCGCGTTTAGCAGCATCTATCATTAACAACATTTCCATTAAGTTTTCTGAACTTGGATTGGTTGATCCTATTATAAAAATACGTGTTCCTCTTATAGATTCTTCATAAGATGGTTGAAACTCACCATCACTATATGTTGAAGTAATAACTTTACCTAACTCTGTTCCATATGCAGCAGCAATTTTCTCAGCCAAAGTTTTACTTTGAGTGATAGAAAATATTTTAGCTTCTGGCTTTGTATTTGGCATTGTTAAACAGTTGTTAGGTAGCTTTTTACACTACGTGTTTTTTAATGAGGTGCAAATTTAGTATAATTTTTGATGTTTAAAAGATATTAGACGCTATTTTTAAAGGAATTATCTAAAATATATTTATTTTTGCCTTCTCAAAATGCTCAAGTGGCGGAATTGGTAGACGCGCTGGATTCAAAATCCAGTTCTTTCGAGAGTGTGGGTTCGATTCCCACCTTGAGTACTTTTTAAATCCTTAATTGTCTATTTTTTAGATGATTAAGGCTTTTTTATTGCGTTAACTGTACGATTATTGTTTGGTGTAATCTTAATCACTTCGTCATCTGCAATCGCATAGATAATATTATCTTCTGTAGGCTCCATAATATGCTTACCAGTAAAGGCTCCAAAAGCTGCCAGTATTAGTTGTTGGTTAGAACTATAAAAGCAAGGTAGTGTTAGACGCTGTTTACCTAAACCACTTAAAGTAATTCCTGGATGTATATGTCCTGCAAAATTAAAGTAGTTGTCTGTTATCGTTGGATGATGTGTTAAGTGAAATCCTTTATACTTAAGCTCAACAATAATTTGAATACCTAAATCATTGTAGAGTAGTGGTGATATAATATCATGATTACCTTTTACAAGAATAATATCACAACTTTGTTTGTTAGCCCATATTTCAAAAAGTTGCCATTCGGTATTTAAATAACTATGAAACAAATCACCTAAAAAATAGAGCGATTTGGGCTTGAAATAGGAAATAACTTCATCTAAACGTTCAAAATTTTTATATAAAGCGTCTTGAGGTACTGCAATACCATGTTTTCTAAAATGTGTGACTTTTCCAAAATGTACATCTGCAATAAGCAACATTTGCTCGTCCTGCCAATACACAGCACCACTAGGGTGTAAAATAAAGGTGTTGTTTTTTATGGAAATAGATTGCGTTTTCATTACAACATCAAAGATATTATAACTTTTCTAGTTGAGCAGTCATACGCTTAATACGATCTGCTAATTTCTCTGAAGACAGTTTAGCACGTAATCTATCTGTAATAATAGGAAAAGAAAAAGGGGTCGGTTTTTTGCATTGTTTCCAGATAATATTTTGCTGGTTTATGCGCTCTAAAGCCAATTGTAAGCGTCCTTCTTCCAACTGATGCTCAAAAGTTTCAATAAAGGCTTGCTGAAATAATAAATTGTCTGCTTCATAATCTTGAAACACACCAAAAAATAATTGCGAGCTGGATTGCAAGTGTTTGCTTTTTACTAATTTCTGCGGAAATCCTTTAAATACCAATCCAGAAATCACTGCAATGTCTCTAAATTTTCGTCTAGCCATCTCGCTAGCATTTAAACTTTTTTCAAGGTCACTTTTAAGAAAATCTGTTGATAGTAAATCATTATCCAACATACTTTGAATGTCAATTTCTTGATCAGATAACAACTCAAACCCATAATCATTAACTGCTATTGAAAACGAAGTAGGTGATAATAAACTTATTCTGTAAGCAATAAGACTAGATAACGCTTCGTGTACAAAATAACCTTCAAATGGATAAAATAATGCATGATACCCTTCGCGTGTTTTAAAAGTTTCGATTAGAAATTCGTCTTTTGTTGGTACTATACTTTCTAAACGTTGACGTTTAAAGATAGATTGAAGTGCTTTTAATTCTCTAGAAAGTTTAGGGTTTTCTGCATTTACCTCATAGAGTTGTGCTCTCAGTAATTCGCTCATTTCTGAAGAAAACGTCATGCGTCCACCCATCCAACTTGGTACTTTTGCTTTTTTCTTTTTAGAGTTTTTAACCAGTACTTGCATGTTTTTAATTCTGTAAAGCTCTAAAGTGCGACCAGCAAAAGTAAAGACGTCGCCTGGTTTTAGTTTAGATACAAACCACTCTTCAATAGAGCCAATAAAACCGCCTTTTAAAAACTTTACAGTTAATACTGCATCACTAACAATTGTCCCAATTTGTAGTCTGTGTCGCATCGCAACTGCTCTGCTATTTACTTTTAATTTACCGTCTTCTTCAATATCTACTTTCTTATATTCGTCATAAGCCTGAAGACTTTGGCTTCCCATGGTTATAAAATTTAATATCCATTGGTATTGTGCTTTGGTAATGGTTTGAAAACAAAATGTTGTTTTTATTTCTTCAAAAATAGGTTCAGGATAAAACCCATTGGAAACCGCTAATGTTGTTAAATACTGAACTAGCACATCAAAACTATTTAAATACGGAATCCGATCTTCTATTACTTCATTTTTAACCGCTTCTTGCAACGCTGAAGCTTCAATAAGTTCTAGCGCATAGGTTGGTAAAAAATAAATAACACTTTCTTTTCCTGGCTGGTGACCACTTCTTCCAGCACGTTGTAAAAAGCGTGCAACACCTTTTGGGCCTCCAATTTGAATAATGGTTTCTACAGGTGCAAAATCCACACCTAAATCTAAACTAGATGTGCAGACTACTGCTTTTAAATCGCCTGTGCGAATTGCTTGTTCTACCCACAAACGTGTTTCTTTATTAATGCTTCCATGATGCATGGCGATAACACCTGCAAATTCTGGATGAGCTGCAAGTAGTCTTTGAAACCAAATCTCACACTGTGCTCTCGTATTAGTGAACAGTAGCGTTGTTTTACTGTTGTTTATAATGGGAATAACGTCTTCTATTAAATGCAATCCCATGTGTCCACGCCAAGGAAATGTTTCCATTTTTTTTGGGATGATAGACTTTACCTTAATTTTCTTTTTAAGTGTTGAACGTACTAATACCGAATTTTCAAACGCTTCAGAATTTACGCCTAACAGTACTTGTCTGGCTTGTTCTAAATTACCGATAGTTGCTGATATTCCCCAAATACGCAATTTAGGCGCAATGGTTTTAAAACGCGATAATGCCAACTCCATCTGTACACCACGTTTACTTCCTAATAGCTCGTGCCATTCATCTACAACAACAGCAGTAAGGTTTTTAAAGGTTTTATCGTAATCTTTAGAGGCGAGAAGCAATTGTAAACTTTCAGGTGTGGTAATTAATATATCTGGCATTTTACGCTTTTGTGCAGCACGTTCTTTTTGTGACGTATCTCCTGTCCTAATACCAACTGTTAAAGGGACTTCCAAACCTTCGATAAAACGTTCTGCAGATTGTTTAATCTCCACAGAAAGTGCACGTAATGGTGTAATCCATATCATTTTTGCACCTTTTTGGTGCTTTGTTTTGTAATCGGGATTAGTTTTGATATAGTCTAAAACAAAAGGCACGCATAGTGCATAAGTTTTTCCGCTTCCAGTTGGTGCATTTAACAATCCATTTTTTCCTTGTAAGAAGGCTGTCCATGTTTTTTTCTGAAATGAAAATGGAGCCCAACCTTGTTTAGAAAACCAATTTTTAGCGAGTTGCTCTAATTCACTTCTGTTCATCAACTGTAGTGTTAGGAAGCATTGCCTTGATATCTTCTAAGGTATTTGCGTCTTCAATTTTTTTATCGTGTCGCCATCTTAAAATCCTCGGAAAGCGCGTTGCAATACCACTTTTGTGTCGTTTTGAAAAGGCGATACCTTCAAAAGCAATTTCAAAAACCAGTTCTGGTTTAACACTTCTTACTGGTCCAAAGCGTTCTAAGGTATTCTTTTTAATCCAAGCGTCAACTTTTCTAAATTCGGCATCAGTCAAACCAGAATAGGCTTTAGCAAAAGTGACTAATTCCTTATTATCATTCCATAGTGCGAAGGTGTAATCTGTAAATAGGTTAGAGCGTCTTCCATGACCTCGCATAGCGTAAGTTAAGACTGCATCAATAGTCAGTGAATCAACTTTCCACTTCCACCAATCGCCTTTTTTTCTACCTACTAAATAGGCAGAATCTTTTCGCTTAATCATTAAGCCTTCACTTTGCATTTCTCTTGCACGATCACGTTCTGTAGCAACTTCATCCCAAGACTTAAAAGTTAAAGTAGGAGATAGCTGTAATGGTAGGTTTTGATTGTTTACAGTATTAAATAAGTTATCCAACAACGCTCTTCGCTCTATAAAAGGCATTGTTCTAATATCCTTTCCTTCCCATTCTAAAAGATCATAGATTTTTAAAATAACTGGTACTTTTTGCAATAATGCTTTTGAAACGGTTTTACGTCCAATACGTGTTTGTAAGTCGTTAAATGTACCTAAATCACCATTGATAAACGGAAGAATTTCACCATCTAAAACAGTTCCATTTGGTATAGCACCAATAAAAGCTTCAAACTCTGGATATTTGTCCGTTACCAATTCTTCACCACGACTCCATACGTAAAGTTCATCTTCTCTAATAATAACTTGAGATCTAATCCCATCCCATTTATGTTCTATACTCCAATCTTCTACATCACCTAAATCTGAAGGGTCGTTTTCAATTGCGTATGCGAGGTAAAATGGGTAGGGTTTTGATAAAAAATCTGAAGCATTTTCAACCAAGATTAAATCGTTAAAAGAAATGGTATTGGGATCCCATTTTCCCATAAGTTTGTAAGCTAAAACATCTTCATCTATTCCTGTAGCTTTAGACAGTGCTCTGGTCATTAGTTTTTGGCTGACGCCAATTCTAAATCCTCCAGTAATTAATTTGGTGAAGACAAACCGTTCGTAATAATTTAAAACTGCCCAATTTTCTATTAGATAGGCTTTTTTTTCTTCATCAGTTTTAGGTTTAAGTGCTATCATTTCCTCTAAAAACTGGGTTAAAGATTTGGTTGTACTTTTATCGGAGTCAGGAATGATGAGTGCAATTGTTTCGGCTAAATCACCAACGATGTGGTAGGATTCTTCAAATAACCACAAAGGAATATTGGACAACTCTGAAGCCCAAGTTCTTAAAAGTGTCGTGTTTACAGGTCTTGGTGGTCTTCGATGCGATAAAATAGCAATAGTCCATACTTTATCTTTATCTGAAGCTATTTCAAAATATTCAGCAAGTGCCTTTACTTTTAAAGTTGTTTTATTGGTACTATCTAAAGTCCTTATTAAATCTGCAAAGTTTTTCATGCGTTTTCTAGGACTTCTTTTTTTGCTTCAGCTTCTTCTTGTTCTCCATCATATTGGGTTTTTTCGGTTCTGGCATCGTAACCTTGCTCTCTTAAATATTTTGCAAAAATGTCTGTGTAACCATGTGTGGTAATGACTTTTTCGGCTTCGGTAGCTTTAATAGCAGTAAGAAGTTCTTGCCAATCGCAATGATCTGATAAGACGAACCCTTTATCAATTGCACGTCTGCGTCTTGCACCACGAAAGGTCATCCAACCACTTGCAGAAGCAGTTACAAAGGGAACCATTTTTCTAATCCATGGACTACCATGTGCACTTGGTGGCGCAATGACCATGGATCCTTTTAACTCTTCTTTTGTGGTGTCTCTTGTAATTCTTGTTGTTTCAGGAAATTCGACCATTGGACGAATAACTTCTGTCATATTTTCTATAGCACCATGCGTATATATTTTACCAATGGATGGTTCTAAATATCTTAGTAAACGTTGGGCTTTACCTAAAGAATATCCAAATAATATAGAGGTTTTGCCTTCATCTTTGTTTTCTTTCCACCAGTTATTAATGTTCTCAAATACTTTTTGCTGAGGTGTCCATTTGAAGGCTGGAAGACCAAAGGTGCATTCTGTAATAAAAGTGTGACATTTAACAGGTTCGTATGGTGCAGAAATACCATCATCTTCCAATTTGTAATCTCCTGTAAACACCCAAACCTCTCCTTTATATTCGACACGTACTTGCGAACTGCCAATAATATGACCAGCAGGATGAAGCGAGAACTTTACGTTGTTAATGATAAAAGTCTCGTTATAATGCCTTCCAGACACATTAATATCTCCTAATCGATGTTTTATAATTGGAACATTAGTATGATGCGTAATGTATTTTTTATGTCCCCAACGACTATGGTCTGCGTGACCATGGGTGATTATAGCTTTATCAACTGGTCGCCATGGATCAAGATAGACGCCTGCTACTTCGCAATAAATACCATTGTCATTAAATACTAAAAGAGGAGTTTTCATTTAAGATTGAATTTTGACTACAAGTTCTTTAAAATTAATAACTGTGATTAATGCAATCAAAATAATAATTGACTACAAAACGATGTTTCTATTATACCTTTAAAAGATAAAACTTTATTGTGTTTAATTCAAAAGAACACATAGATTTAACTCAATTTTAAATTAATTTCAAAAGTTGCTTGATTTAGAGCAATCTTAGACCTAATGAAACTGAATAAATACATTTTACGTAACTATCAATTACAAATCAACAAAAGCAAAATCCTAATTACATCCTCTAATATTAGGCGTATTTATTTTGAAGAATCTCTTAAGACAATATCTGTTTCAACTGTTTCTGAAGTTGTTGTTTTAATTTTGTTTTCTAACTTGTTAATCAATAAAGTGGCAGCTTTTTCTCCAATAATTTCGCCATGTTGACTTATAGTACTTAGTCTTGGATTGGAATGTCTGGCTAAAATTCCGTTAGAAAAAGCTAGGACAGAGATGTCTTGTGGTATGTTTATACCTTTTTCTTGGGCAAGTTTTAATGCAGCAATCGCAACCGATTCGTTAGAGGCGATTATAGCATCAAATGTTTGATTAAAAAGGGGGTTTACAACTGCTTCATGATTTTTGTAATACATTTCATGCGTCGTGATAATAATAGCATCGTCTTTGTCTAAATTATTATTTTTTAAACCTGCTAAATAGCCATCATATCTTAATTTACCTACACTTAAATCCATGTTTGCTGCAACAAAAGCTATTTTTTTACAACCTTTATTTTTTAGGTAATTTACTGCATTGACTGATGCCATAAAATCGTTAGTGATTACTTTGTCGCAATCTATATCTTCCACAACTCGATCAAACATAACTAACGGAATTTCTTTTTCTATACAAGATTTGAAATGCGCATACTTTTTTGTCGTTTCCGTCTCCTCAGCTACAGATAAAATAAATCCATCAACAACACCTGTAGATAACATTTCTATAGTTTCGACTTCTTTTTGATGAGATTCGTTAGAGATACAAGTAATTATTTTGTATCCTTTTTGAGTAGCAGTTTTTTCTATGCCTTTTAGCACTTGTGCAAAATAATAATTCAGCATATTAGGAATAATTATTCCTATGGTTTTGGTACGTTGATTTTTTAAACTTAACGCATTAAAATTTGGTGTATAGTTTTTCTCTTTAGCGTATGCTTTTATTTCTTCAGAGGTTGTTTTACTTATCTCTGGACTGTCATTTAATGCTTTGGATACCGTTGAGATGGATACATTAAAGTGATTAGCAATATCTTTTAAAGTGATTTTTTTCATAATGGTTAGTTTATAAATAAACTTCTAATAATTCGCAAGATGTTGAAGATAAAGAAATGTTTTTTATACTAGCAGGAAGTAATATTGTTTCTCCTTTTTTTAGTAGATAGATTTTATCTTTCCAGTTAATTTTTACATGACCATCTACACACATGTAAATAACAAAAGAATCTAATTTAGTATAATCTTTTACTAATGTACCTTCAATCTTTAAAAAATTACTTTTAAAATATGATGAATGGATTAACTTGTTGGAGGTGTTTACCTTTTTTTTGTAATCAGTTTTATAATTTTTATGGACCGTAAAATCTAAAACATCTTTAGCTTGCTCTGTGTGAAGTTCTCGTTGTTGTCCTGTGGTTTTGTCTACTCGGTTATAATCGTAAATTCTATAGGTAATATTAGAAGTTTGTTGTATTTCGGCAAGCATGACACCACCACCAATTGCGTGTACACGACCTGTTGGGATGTAAAATGTATCGCCTTTTTGGACTGTTTCTTTGTGTAAGACATTTAAAATAGTATCGTGTTTTAAATGTGTTTCAAATTGAGAAGGTGTGATTTTTTCTTCAAATCCTACTATTAGTTCTGCATTTTTTTCTGCTTGCATCACAAACCACATTTCGTTTTTTCCAAAAGAGTTATGACGTATTTTTGCAATCTCATTACTTGGATGTACTTGTACAGATAATGGTGTTTTAGCATCAATAAACTTGATAAGTAACGGAAAGTTTTCGCCAAACGTATCATAAACAGATTGTCCTAAAAAATCGCCTTTATATTTTTTGATTAATTGCTTTAATGTAAAATCTTTTAAATCACCATTTAATACTTTGGTCTCATTTGTATCTACATCAGAAATTTCCCATGATTCTCCAATGTTGGTTTCAGAATACTCTTTACCAAGCTCGGTTTTTAATTGTTCTCCTCCCCAAAGTCTATATTTAAAAAGAGGTTGAAATTGTAATGGATATAACTTCATGTGTAAATAACTATAAGGGCTCAAATTTACCAAACAATAGCTTGAATTTATAATTTTTTTGAGTTTCCTTTAATTTAGAGTTTAAAATACAATCTATTTGGAAAGCATTTTCGTTTTTACTTATATTTACAGCAACCCTAAAACTTAACTGTTATGCTCCAGGAATTTTGGATAAATGTACAATACGGAATTAATCATGTACTAGATATAAATGCTTACGATCATGTTTTGTTTTTAATTGTTTTAGCTGTACCGTATCTTTTTAGAGATTGGAAGCGTGTATTGTGGTTAGTTACCATGTTTACTATTGGTCATTCTATATCGTTAGTATTGGCTAGTTTTGGAAAAGTCAAGGTTGATAGTAATTTAATTGAGTTTTTAATACCATTAACCATTTTAATAGTCGCTACTTATAACGTTTTTACCGCTGGTAAGACTGCTAAAAGCCAAAAGATTGGGTTGTTATTTGTGTCTACTTTGTTTTTTGGATTGGTACACGGGTTTGGGTTTGCTAGAGAGTTTAGAATGAATCTTGATGAAGGTGATAATAGAGTAATTAAACTTTTAGAATTTGCCTTAGGTATAGAAATAGCACAAATAATAATTGTTTTTATAGTTCTGTTTTTAGGGTATCTCTTTCAAACGGTATTTAGATTTTCTAAACGTGATTGGATTATGGTTGTTTCTGCAATAGTCATTGGATTAGTTATCCCAATGTTACTAAATAGTCCGTTTTTAGACTAGTTTTCATTAAAGTTTTCATAAAACTTCATATAAGGAATTGTAATTGAAATATGAAGCGAGTATCTTCGTTTATAACAAAATGATTGCTGCCAATTATTTTATTTCTATGTAAATAATTATGCCAAAACAAAAACAACTTAAATACGACAAAGCATATCTTAGAATTGCTACAGAATGGGGAAAACTGTCTTATTGTAAACGTAAACAAGTTGGTGCTTTAATAGTGAAGGATAGAATGATAATTTCTGATGGATATAATGGCACACCAACAGGATTTGAAAATTTTTGTGAAGATGATGATGGATACACCAAATGGTATGTATTGCACGCAGAAGCTAATGCTATATTAAAAGTAGCCTCATCAACACAATCTTGTAAAGGTGCAACTTTATACATTACAATGTCACCTTGTAAAGAGTGTAGTAAGCTAATTCATCAAGCTGGCATTATTCGTGTAGTATATCATCAAGGATATAAAGACGATTCTGGGCTTAAG
The DNA here is from genome assembly GCF_029760915.1 of Olleya sp. YS. Lineage (NCBI taxonomy): Bacteria > Pseudomonadati > Bacteroidota > Flavobacteriia > Flavobacteriales > Flavobacteriaceae > Olleya > Olleya sp. YS. The sequence goes on from NZ_CP121685.1 coordinate 1,482,843, forward strand.
TTTTTAGAAAAAGCAGGAATAGATATACAATTAATAGAACAATTAGACGCGTAATGTCAAAAACCAAAACATATTTTCCATTAATTATAGGTGTTGCTATAGCAGCAGGCATCTTTATTGGCGGAAAGCTAAATTTTGGTGATACCTCAGACCGATTATTTACATCTAATAGTAAAAAAGACAAACTAAATAGACTTATTGATTATATAGATTACGAATATGTTGAGGAAGTAAATACGGATAGTATTGTTGACGTAACAGTCAATGGTATTTTAGATAAATTAGATCCACATTCCGTATATATTCCAAAAGAAGATATGCAAAAAGTGTCTGAAAACATGAAAGGTAATTTTGTTGGCATTGGAATAAATTTTTACACTTATAGAGACACGATTACTGTTATAAAAACTATTGAAAACGGTCCCAGTGCCAAAGCAGGAATAATAGGAGGTGATCGAATAATTTCTGCTAACGGAGAATCTTTGCTAGGTGAAACTGTCAATAACGATACGCTTGTAGATAAATTAAGAGGCGAAAGATATTCCGAACTAATCTTAAAAGTATTTAGAAGAGGAGAGCCAAAGTTACTCACATTTAATGTCACTAGAGATGAAGTGCCTATTAAAAGCGTAGATGCTGCCTATATGCTAACGGATAATTTAGGCTACATAAAGATTAATCGTTTTGCAGAAAGTACGTTTAAAGAATTTAAAAAAGCACTTAAAAAATTAAAAGCTAATGGAGCAACAAGTCTGGCTTTAGACTTAAGAGGAAATCCAGGTGGTTTTCTTGAAGTGGCATCCAAAATTGTTGACGAGTTTTTAGAGGATGATAAACTTATAGTTTATACCAGAAATAAAAAAGGAAAAGAAGAACGTAGTTATGCTACTAGAAGGGGAGACTTTGAAAATGGTCATGTTTACGTTATGATTGACGAAAATTCTGCATCTGCTTCCGAGATTATTGCAGGAGCGCTACAAGATAATGATAAAGGGACTATCGTAGGCAGACGATCTTACGGTAAAGGCTTAGTGCAACGCGAAATGAAATTAGGAGATGGAAGTGCAGTTAGATTAACAGTCTCTAAGTATTATACTCCTACAGGACGCTCTATACAACGCTCATACGATAACGGAAACAGAGATTATTACGATGATATTGCAGACCGATTAAATAGAGGTGAGTTGTTGGATGAAAAGAAAATAGAAGTTGCAGATTCATTAAAATTTACAACGCCAAAAGGTAAAATTGTTTATGGTGGTGGTGGAATTATACCAGATGTATTTGTTCCATATGATACACAAATGCAAAACGAGACGTTGACTTTTTTAGAAAGAAGAGGTTTTTTAAATAATTTCATTTTTGAAGAATTAGAAAAAAACCGTAACGATTACAACTCTATGTCTAGAGAAGACTTTTTTGAAAACTTTATCATAAGCGATGAGATTGTAAAATCATTAGAAGCCTACTTAAAATTAAAAACGCGATCTAATATTGTGTTTGTTGCTTATAAAGATGAAGTAAAGCATTATTTAAAAGCAACACTTGGAGAGCAATTGTTTGGTTTTGGAGCCTACTATAAAATTTTAAACAAGCACGACATTATGATTGATAAAGTCATTGCTTTAAGTCAGATGTCAAACAACTAAATTTTGTCATGCACTTTGGTGTGCTTACCGTTATTCCAAATGGTCAAAATGTCTGTAGCCACATGTGCACCACTTCCAGATGCTATAGCATATTGACTTCTCCAACCAGCTAATGTACCTGCAACAAATAAATTTTCTTTAACTAAGTGGTTAGTGTTTTCTAACCAGACTCTGTCTTTTTCTATTGCTGCTCTAGGATGCGGTTTAATATAATTTTCTAAACCTTTAATGTTAATTAGGTTAGTGTAACCAATTGCAATGACTAATCGTTTTGCAGTGTATGTGTTTTTATTTGTAATGACTTTAAAATTAGAAGTTGTATCTACAATCTCTCTAACTTTTTCTTTGTCAATTTGTACGACTTTTGGGTAAAGATTATTCAACTGTTTTTTTCCATTTTCCAATACATCTTTGCCTAAAGTGCCAGGTAGTAGCCCTAAAACATTATTAAATAAAGCGCTTTGTAAATGAGATGTTTTTTGGTGAATAACAATACCAACACGTTTACTTTCAGCATAAGGTTTGCTTAATCCAGATCCTAATACTAAAGCGCAAGATAAACCTGCAGCACCACCACCAATAATTAAAGTATCAAACTGCATTATTGTTTGGTTTTAGCTTCAATTTTTTTAGAAACCCGTAAGATTTGGAGTAATATAATAGCACATAACGCTGCTAATATGGTAATAATAGCAACAATACTTTTACCTTCAAACAACGCAGAAAAATCTAGCATTCTTGCATTGTAAATAATTAATCCAATTGCTAAAATGGTAACGATGTAAGTAAAGATTTTCATAAAAAAATGTTTTTACAAAAATACAATATTTAGGCTAACAATATTTTGATGTTATCGGTAAATAACTTGACTGCAATTGCTAATAAAATTACGCCAAATACTTTTCTAACTATGTTAATACCGTTTTGCCCAATTAAGCGTTCTATACGTCTTGATGTTTTTAACACTATATAAATGACAATAACGTTAAGTATTACTGCTATTATTATGTTTTTAATATCATATTCTGCGCGTAATGATAACAAGGTTGTTAAACTTCCTGGTCCTGCAATTAATGGAAACGCTAACGGAAAAACAGACGCTGTAATTGGGTTAGTGTCATCTTCTCTGTATAACGTTATTCCTAAAATCATTTCTAAAGCAATAAAAAATAAAATAAATGATCCAGCAACCGCAAAAGAACTTACGTTAATGCCAATAAGGTTTAGTATACTTTTTCCTAAAAATAAAAATGAAATTAAAATAATTCCAGCAATAATTGACGCCTTTTCACTTTGAATATGCCCTACTTTTTTTCGCAAATCAATAATAATTGGAATATTACCTACAATATCAATAACTGCAAAAAGCACCATAAAAACAGTAAAAATTTCTTTAAAATCTATAGGCATAACTTAATGTTTAAAATTTTCGGCAAAAGTACTCTTAATTGTTTGAAATCCAATATTAAAAAAGGGTTAAGTTTTTACTTTATATTTGCAAAAAAGAACACGTATTTTTATGTTTCAATTGGGTAAAACCATAGTGTCTGAAGACATTATAGAAAAAGATTTTGTATGTAATTTATCTGCATGTAAAGGTGCATGTTGTATAGATGGTGATGCAGGTGCACCACTAACTGAAGAAGAAGCAACTATTTTAAAAGATATTTACCCAAAAGTAAAACCTTTTTTGCGTGAAGAAGGTATTGCAGCTATTGAAGCTCAAGGGACATCTATTGTTACTGATTTTGAAGAGATTGAGACTCCTTTAATCAATGGTGCAGATTGCGCATATGTTATTTTTGATGATAAAAAAACTGCACTTTGCGGTATAGAGGAAGCATATAACCAAGGAGAAGTACAATGGAAAAAACCAGTGTCTTGTCACCTATATCCTATAAGAGTTAAGGATTATTCAGAATTTTCTGCTGTAAATTATGATAAATGGGAAATCTGTGATGATGCTTGTACGTTAGGTAAAGAATTACAAGTGCCAGTCTACAAATTTGTAAAGGAAGCGTTAATTAGAAAATTTGGAGACGATTGGTATACCGAATTAGAAAAAGTTGCAAAAAAGATGTCAAGATAACTAAGCGGTTTTAAGCTTAACTACAGGTATTATTGGTAATTTTAAAATCACACATGTTCCTGTAGCTTTATGTCCTTCATATAAATCATTTATAATCATACTATAATTTTCTGTATAGTTTTTAGAGAAATTTTCTAATCGTTGTTTGGTTATTTCTATTCCTAATGATTTTTGCTTCATCAACTTTTCTTGTTTAATTTTATTAGAAGCCTCTCTTCCTATACCATTATCTGTGATGCTAATGGTTATAAAATTTCGCTCGGTTTTGGATACTTTTAGGCTTATAAATTTATCGCCTTCTTTTGCTGAAAGTCCATGCCAAAGGGCATTTTCAAGAAATGGTTGAAGTACTAAGGATGGTATTTTAATATTTTCAATATCTACTGCATCCTCAACAGTTATGTTGTAATTTATCTGGTTAGAAAATCTAATATTTTCGATATTAATATATAGATCCATGGTTTCTAACTCGTCTTTTAACGTAATTTCTTTTTCGGTAGAAGCAATTAAAATCTTTCTTATTAGTTTAGAAAATTTGTTTAGATAGTAAACTGCATTTTCTTTCTCGTTATTGATAATATAGAGTTTTATAGAGTTTAAAGAGTTGAAAATAAAGTGAGGATTCATTTGATTACGAAGCATGTCTTGTTCTAAGGTTAAAATCTTTTTTTCACTTTTTAATCGTCTTTGTCTGTAAAAAGCAAATGCAGCAATAGCTATTGCTAAAAGCCCTAATAGTATTAGAATAGCAGTTTTTTTACCATTTTCAAGGCTAACTTTTAATAATTCTTTGTCTTTAGCAAGTTCTAAAATCTGATTGTTTTTTTTCTCAGATTCATAGCGCATTCTCAATGTATTAACGTATTGCGAGTTGTTTTCGCCTGTAATTTCGTTATCCAGAATAGTAGCTTCTTTATAATACTGTAAGGCTTTATTAGTATTGCCTAATTTTTCGTAAAGTTTTGACAATTGATGCTTAGCTTCAATTTCCATGGACTGTAAATTATAGTTTTCAGCAGCTTTTAGTCCTTTTTCTAGGTTGTTTTTGGCATTTTGTAATTGGTTTAATTCATTTTGTGCCCAACCCAAGTTAATATAAGCCCAAGCTATATAGAACTGATCCTGTAATTCTTCTGCTAAAGCAACAGTTGGTATAATAGTTTGTAAAGCTAAATCTGGTTTATTTTGTTTAAGATAGATAGTCCCTATACTATTGTTACTAATAACTTTTCCCGTTTTAGAATCTATTTGATTATTATAATCTAAAGAAATTTTGTAATTCTTTAAAGCAAGATCAAGGCTGTCTTTAGCTTCGTAGATAATGCCAATATTATTATAATTAATAGCTAAGCCTAATTTGTTGTTTGCTTTTTTTTCTATTTCTAACGACTTATTAAATTGGTCTAATGCTAAATCATATTCTTTAAGTAATAGGTAAATATTTCCCATACTGTTGTGGGATACTGCAATGCTTTTTAAGTAAGCATCGTTAATATTGGATTGTGATTCTGCTAACCGTAATGCTTCTTGATGATAGTCTAATGCCTCTCTAACAATAGCTTGCCTACGATAAATAACCCCTAACATGTTTAATGAAACAATCTCATAATCTACCAAATTATTATCTCTAGATAAGGTTAAGGCTTTATTTAATAGATTTTCGGATTTTTCGAACAACGATTTGTTTCTGTATTGATTTCCTAGCATTATGTTGGCAAAAATTTGTCCTGGGACATAATTTTGTTCTATACTTTTTTGCTCTAACAGTCGCATGTTTAACGTATCATATTTATCACGTTTTATAGCGTTATCTAATTCTGAGTAGGTAGTGTAATTAATTAATATTAAACTATCAGCAATTTTAGAAAAATTGGTGTTATTTTGAGCTAATGTAGTTGAGCCTAATGAACAACAAATTAAGAGGGTTATTAGTTTTAATGCTATTGTATTTAATGGGAGAATGTACAATTTCATAAGAATTAAAATTTTTCTAAAAATTCAGACTTGCGTTGTCTGGCAACTGGAATTTTGTGGTTGGATTCCATAATAACATAACCTTCATTTTTAATATATTCTTTAATTTTACTAAGGTTGATTATAAACGAGTTGTGTATCCTAAAAAAAGACTGTTCAGGCAGCAATGCATTAACTTCTTTTAGTTTTTTTGTTACTAAAATCTTTTGTTTATCTGACATGAAAATGGTGCTATAATTACCATCAGATTCCACAAAAAGAATATCTTCAATATTTAAAAATAATAACTTACCATCTGTATTTATGGTGATTTTCTTTTTGTTATTATTGGCAGTAAAATTTATTAAAATGTCTTCAATTTTATCCGAATCTATATGTCTTTTTTTAAAGCGTTTAATTTTTTTTATGCTTTCGGCTAAATCATCACTATCAATTGGTTTTAATAAATAATCTATAGCTTCGTTTTTTAAGGCTTTGATTGCATATTCGTCATATGCAGTGGTAATCACAACAGCAATATCTTTACTATTTAATTTTTCTAAAAACTGAAATCCATCCATTCTGGGCATTTGTATATCTAAAAACAAACAATCTGTTGGATTAGTTTCTAAATACTTCAATGCTAATTCTGGATCAGAGAAGGTGTCAATTACCAAGACATCATCACTAAAATTTGATAATTCCCATTTTAAACCTTGAATAGCTTTAAGTTCATCATCTACAATAACAGCTTTTAACATAAAAATAATTGTTTTATATAAAGATAAAATTATAAAAGTTAATACATAAAAGATTTGTGTGGTTGGTTTGGTTTTTTGTATAACTAGTGTTACCAATTATACAGTTTATTTAACCATTTATACATTGCTATTGACTTGGTGGATATAAATTAATTAATTTTAATGGAGTTAGTTTTAGTTAATTTTTGTTTACATAATTAGTGACTTAGGGAATCACATCATGTAAAACTATTATTATCAAAAAGTGAGTAGTTATTTGCTACTCACTTTTTTTGTCTTAATTTTTTTTAGACTTTGTTGAAAATTGGAAATAAATTTTTAAAATATTTCCTAGTCTGAATTATCAAATTTAAGATTAATTTATAGAAATTTTAACAGACTAAAATCCCTTATTTTATCGCTGCTCAGCGAATATTGATATTTATAAGTAACTGAAAATCAAATAGTTATTTTAATTTTATCAAATAGCCCAAAAACAAAGGGTTTTTCAGCTTTGTTAAAAACTTGTTGACAACGTTTGGCGAACACACTTTCTTTTTTAAGTTCAATTACCAATCTTTGTTCAAGGCTAAGAGTAAAAAAAAATTCCAATATTTTTTATAAATCAAAAGCCCTTTTTATTCCTCAAAAAGGAAATTTATAACACGTTTTACAGAATTACAAATATGTTATTTTAAATGATATCAATCATTCTAATATAACCAGCTATTTAACTATCAAAATTATGGAAATTACGCACATTATTAAACGAGATTACGAAACTAGCCCATTTATTATAAATAAAATTTCCAATGCTATTGAAAAAGCAATGATTTCTGTGGGTAATGGTACTAAAGAGGATGCTGCATCAATTTCTTTAAATGTATTAGATGCGTTATTAGACCGAAAAGAAAAAGATAGTAGATATGTGCCAACTGTAGAACAAGTACAAGATCTTGTAGAAGAAAAGTTGATGTTAAGTGCATTTCCAAACGTAGCAAAAGCCTATATTTTATATAGAGATGAACAAGCTAGAAATAGAAAAACAAACATTTTTGAAAAACGTATAAATTTTAAGCCTTTTGAGTATCCACAATTATATGAATATGTAAATGCTATAAGACATTCATACTGGATTCATACAGAGTTTAATTATACAAGTGATATTCAAGATTTTAAAACAGGTTTAAATGAAGTAGAGCGTAGCGCTATTAAAAATGCAATGCTAGCTATTTCACAAATTGAAGTCGCAGTAAAAACATTTTGGGGAGACGTTTACCACAAAATGCCAAAGCCAGAAATTGGTGCTGTAGGTTCTACTTTCTCAGAAAGTGAAGTAAGACATCATGACGCTTATTCACATTTACTAGAAGTATTAGGACTTAATGATGAATTTAAAGAGTTGAAGAAAAAACCAGTAATGATGGAACGTGTTCATTACTTAGAAACTGCTCTTAAAAATTCTAAAAGTGATAATAATCAAGATTATGCCGAGTCTATTGTTTTATTCTCTTTGTTTATAGAACACGTATCGTTATTCTCACAGTTTTTAATCATTATGGCATTTAATAAGCATAAAAATGTATTAAAAGGAATTTCTAATGTCGTAGAAGCAACCTCTAAAGAAGAGCAAATACATGGCGATTTTGGTATAGACGTCATTAAAATATTAAGAAACGAGAATCCAGACTGGTTTGATGAAGATTACAAGACCACTACAACCGAAATGTGTAAGCAAGCATTTAAAGCAGAAAGCAAAATTGTAGATTGGATTTTTGAAAAAGGCGAATTAGATTTCTTACCAAAAAAAGTCATTAACGAATTTTTAAAAGATCGCTTTAATAAATCATTAGTAGCAATTGGTTTAGAAAAAGTGTTTGAAACTGATGAAGCACTATTAAAAGAAACCGAATGGTTTGATGATGAAATTATCGGAACAAAACATGGCGACTTCTTTGTAAAAAGATCCATTGCATACACCAAAAAAAGTAAAAGTATAACTCACGCAGACCTATTTTAATTATGATCCAAAAAACCCTTACCAATGCAACTAAGACTGATGAAAAAACAGACTTAGTTGAAGCAAGAAAAAAAACATTACAAACCCAAAGTGAGATAGGTCAACAACCAGAAATTGAATGGTTAACAGAAAATAGTCGTAAGTTTTTAGAATCAGGCTACTTAACAGATGGTGTTACACCAGAACAACGTATTAGAGAAATTGCCGAAAACGCTGAGCATATTTTAAAAATTGAAGGCTATGCCGATAAGTTTTACAAATATATGGCTGCTGGATATTACTCTTTAGCATCACCAGTATGGTCTAACTTCGGGAAAAAGAGAGGATTACCTATAAGCTGTTTTGGATCCCATGTAGCTGACGATATGGGAGATATTTTATTTACCCAGTCTGAAGTGGGTATGATGTCTAAATTAGGTGGTGGTACTTCAGGATACTTTGGTAAGTTACGTCACAGAGGTGCGCCAGTAAAAAACAATGGTAAATCTTCAGGATCAGTACATATTATGCAATTATTTGAAAAAATGGTTGATGTAGTAAGTCAAGGTTCTGTAAGACGTGGTCGTTTTTCACCTTACTTACCTATAGACCATCAAGATATTGGTGAGTTTTTACAAATTGGTACCGAAGGTAATCCAATACAAGAGTTAACGCATGGTGTTACAGTTAGTAACCAATGGATGGAAGAGATGCGAGATGGTGATGTTGCAAAACGCGAAATTTGGGCTAAAGTATTACAATCTCGCTCAGAGATTGGATATCCATATATTTTATTTAGAGACAATGCAAATAACAATGCAGCAGATGTCTATAAAGATAAAAATATGGAGATTTACGCAAGTAATTTGTGTACCGAAATCATGTTGCCATCTAACGATAATTGGTCTTTTGTTTGCTGTTTATCTTCAATAAACTTATTACATTATGATAAGTGGAAAAATACAGATGCTGTAGAGGTACTGACTTTTTTCTTAGATGCGGTAATGGAAGAGTTTATTACTAAGTTAGACGTATACAGAGAGTCAGAAGATCGTGACAATCAATTGACGTTTAGATTTATGGAAAAAGCGTATAACTTTGCTAAAGAAAACAGAGCATTAGGTTTAGGTGCTTTAGGATGGCACTCATTATTACAGTCTAAAATGTTACCTTTTGACAGTAAAGAAGCGTTTGATTTAAATTACGAAATTTTCAAATCTATAAAAGAGCAATCTTATAAAGCATCAGAAAAATTAGCTGAACTTTATGGAGAGCCAGAAGTATTAAAAGGTTACGGAAGACGTAATGCAACACTTAACGCCATTGCGCCAACAACCTCTTCTGCTTTTATTTTAGGTCAAGTATCTCAAGGTATAGAGCCAATTTGGTCTAATATTTATGTAAAAGATATTGCTAAGATAAAAACGACTATTAAGAACAGTTTCTTAGAAAAGTTATTAGAAGACAAAGGAAAAAATACTACAGAAGTTTGGAGAAGTATTAGAGATATGGACGGTTCGGTTCAGCATTTAGACTTCTTAACAGAGCATGAAAAAAATGTATTTAAAACCTATCCAGAAATCGATCAATTAGATGTTGTGTATCAGGCAGCTAGCCGACAAAACTTTATTGATCAAGGTCAATCTATTAATGTGATGGTGCATCCAGATATGCCAACCAAAGATTTAAATAATATCTATATGACCGCTTGGCAAATGGGTGTTAAGTCTATGTATTACCAACACAGTATGAACGCTGCGCAAAAGTTTAAGCAGAAAAAAGAATGTACTAGTTGCGAAGGATAATACTATTTTAAATTTTAATAAGTTATACTAAAAAAGCATCCACATTTGGATGCTTTTTTTATACTAAAGCTACAAAAAATATTATATTACAAATCAAAAACTAACAACTAATGGAGGTTCCAGAAATTAGTACAAGCCAAATAGAATGTAATCATTGCGATACGCCTATAAATGAAGATATTTCGTTTTGTCCAGAATGTGGTTATCCCGTTCAAGGTGATGAGCAAGATGTTGCTAAGTTCTATGCTAAGCGAGTGATTAATAAAAGAAAAACAAGTGATGCTAAACGAAAAATAAAATCGGCAAGAAACATACTATATGTCATTGCTGGATTTATAATGCTTTTTGGTATTTTTATGTATTTTAAAGATGGCGATTTCCCAGTATTAGTTGTTAACATTGTTATTGGAGGTATTTATATTTTCTTAGGGTCATGGTCGGAGCAAAGACCTTTGGTGGCTTTGCTATTGGGACTATTACTTTATCTAACAACTGTCGTTATTTCTGCTATTGCAGAACCAGCAACACTAGTTAGCGGTATTATCTGGAAAGTTTTAATAATTGCTTACTTAGGTAAAGGGATATATTCCGCTTCCTCTCTAAATAAAGCTATGTAATGGCAGTTTCATGTAAGCATTGTAATACTAATTTTGACACAGAAGTAAAATTCTGCTCGCAATGTGGGCATTCCATTGTTAAAGTAGTCAATACAAAAAAAATACAAAGCTTAAATGTTATAATTAGTTTTTATGTGGTCATGCTAGTTTTTATAGCTTTGGTGTATTACATTGATACTGCATTCCCGTTTAATTTTAAGGCAGATTTAGGTATTGAAATAAGCTTTGCCATAATAGTTTTAGCTTTTGCATTTTTAGATATAAAACCTATTTTAAAATTATACACATTTAAAACCGTTAATTTAAAACTCATCGGTTTTGCCATTATTACACCCATTATAACCAGTGTATTGGTGTATTTTACAATTACTTTTATTGAATATTTAATGTCTGTTGAAGAAACAGCAAATTATTTTGAATCCTATTTATACTTAGAATACCCTTTGTTTTGGTCTATAATATTTATAGCGATAATGCCACCTATTATTGAAGAGTTAGCGTTTAGAGGCGTGCTTTTTAACAAATTAAAGGAGGTAACAAATAGTAGGTTAACTATTATTGCTACTGCATTTTTGTTTGCCTTAATCCACTTTTCTATATTATCATTTTTTTGGATATTCCCATTTGGTTTATTATTAGGTTATTTAAGAGATAGATATAGTACTTTGTGGCTAGGAATGATAATTCATTTTCTTCATAATTTTATTGTTTTAATGCTTGATTATTTTAATTTTTACTCTGTATAAAAAAAGCATCCAAATATGGATGCTTCTTAATCTGTCGTAATTGTATTAGTTAATTTGATGCCATCATCGCAAAAAACTTATCGATATTTGGTAGTAAAACTATTCGAGTACGTCTGTTTCTTGCTCTACCATCAGAGGTGTTGTTGTCTGTTAAAGGTTGGTAACTGCTTCTACCTGATGCGATTAGTTTTTCTGGTGCAACACCAAAGTCATTCTGTAATTTTCTAACAACAGAAGTAGCACGTAATACACTTAAATCCCAATTGTCTTTTACTCTACCATTGCTAATACTTCTAGAATCTGTATGACCTTCTATCATAACATCTAAACTAGGTTCAGAGTTAATTACATCTGCTAATTTTTGTAAAATTTTGTCAGCTTTTTTACTAATTTGGTAGCTACCACTATTAAATAACATTTTATCAGATATTGATATCATAACTACAGTTTCGTCTATACTTATAGCAATATCATCACTTTCATCTAAATCTGTTGTATCTACAAAGCGTTTTAGGTTTAAGGATAATGCTAAGTTCATAGAGTCTTCAAGTGTTGTGTAATACTTCATGACTTCTGGATTTACTTTGCTAAGTGTTTTACGCATGTCAACTTTTGCTTTTTCAGAAATCACTGCTTTATTACCTACCGCATCAAACTTTACTTGGTTTTCTTCTGTTAAAACTCCTACTTCATCGGTTAGGCTGTTTATTTTAGAATTGTAATCGCTTACTCTAGCTTCAATTTTTGCAAATTTAGCTTCGAGGTCTTCTTTTTCGACCTGAGTTTTTTGAAGTTGACTTTTAATTTCGCCATTTTGTTGTTCTAACGCTACGTATTTCTTTTTAGACACGCAAGAAGAAAGAACTACTATTGTAAGTAGTGTGATTGAAATTTTTTTCATAAATAGATAAACTTTTTGTTACTCTATTTACGTCATGCATAAAACTTTAGATGTTTTACAATGCTATTTTTTTAAAATATCTGTTCCTAAAAATTTATCATCCTTATTGTAATACCAAGCTCTAACTTTAGGCATTTTGATATCGCTAACAATTTCTGCGTCCGAAAGTAAAATATATTCGCCACTCTCTGGATTTTCAATACCATTTTTATCAGTTTTAAAAAACTGATAAACCTCCATAGCATACGTCTTTGTATTAAAATAGAAATACCAAATATCTTTACCAACTGTAGCGTTGTATGTAACTTTTAATTTTAGATAGGGTTTGTCTTTAAAAATAACGTGTTCTACTTTTGGATTAATGTTGGTTCCAGGATCCTTAAGTTTCATAGGTAAACCATATAGGTAAGTGTAGTAGTTTTTGTAAAGTGTAGCTCTTTCGCAACTTAATTTTTTGGCTTTTGCTAATGAGTCACTAATTTTAGAACTACCATTATATGCTATTTTGCAGGTGTCTTTTGTAACAGTATATTCTGTAGTTATGGTATCTCTTTGTGCTTTAACGTAAAACAACTCTTTTGGTAAATTTATAATAATTTGACTGTCTCTATCAGTATTTTTAGGTGTTTCCATAGTAACCAATAGTGTGTCATTAAAAGTCTTCCATTGGTTGTTTGGATCGTGATGTTGAATAGCTTTATCTAATAACTCTTGTCCAGATATAGTCTGAGCAACTAAACAATTAAAACTAAAAATTAATAGAATAAGAGAATAAAGGGTTTTCATAGCATGATATTTAATGACCAAAATACAAAACAATCAATTAAATTAGCACTGGATTTTAATTTATGAATGTAATGCTAATGAATAGTAAACTTAAAGAAGTAGCAAAAGTATTTTTTAAATTAGGCTGTTTTGCTTTTGGTGGACCTGCAGCACATATTGCTATGATGGAAGAAGAGGTAGTAAGCAAAAGACAATGGATGACAAGACATCAGTTTTTAGATTTAATAGGTGCAACAAACTTAATTCCTGGCCCAAACTCTACAGAAATGACCATGCATTGTGGCTATGAGCGTGCAGGTAAAAAAGGACTGTTTATTGCTGGAATTGCTTTTATTTTTCCAGCAATAGTTATTACAGCAATTTTAGCTTATTTCTATGTAAAGTATGGGAACTTACCAGAAGTCGCGCCATTTATTTTTGGCATTAAACCAGCTGTATTAGCTATTATAGCTTCTGCAGTTTTTAAGTTAGGAAAAAAGGCTATTAAAACTTTAGAATTAGCCGTTTTAGGAGCTTTAGTAGTATTAGCAAGCCTTATAGGTGTAAACGAAGTTTTTGCATTGCTAATAGCAGGAGTTTTAGGAACATTTTATTTTTATTTAAAAGAAAAAAAAACAGAGAGTTTGCACTCTGTTTTTCCTGTTTTTATGATGTCAGGCATTAGTGCATCCCTAGTAAAAATATCTACCATAAATGTGTTTTTAACCTTTTTAAAAGTAGGTGCTATATTATATGGTAGCGGTTATGTACTTTTTGCTTATTTAGATGCAGAATTAGTAACTAGAGGTTGGTTAACAAGAGTAGAATTATTGGATGCTATAGCAGTAGGACAATTTACACCAGGTCCAGTGTTGTCAACATCTACTTTTATTGGCTATCAATTGTCTGGATTCTCTGGTGCTTTAGCTGCAACAACTGGTATATTTTTACCTTCTTTTCTGTTTGTATTACTATTAAACCCTTTAATCCCTAAAATGCAACAATCTAAACTATTGCGTTATTTTTTAGATGCTGTAAATGTGGCAGCTGTCGCTGTAATGCTAGCAGTTTTGGTTATAATGACAAAAGACACCCTTATAGACTGGAAAGCTATTTGTATAGCTTTACTAGCTTGTTATTTAGTTTTTAAAACTAAGTTAAGTACTATTTGGGTCATCGTTATTGGTTCTGTTTTAGGTTATTTACTAGTTACATTTTTGTAAACAAAAAAGCCACCTGACAAAGGTGGCTTTTAAAATGATTATAATGTATACTTATTCAGGGCTCTCAGTTATTGTAGCTGGTTCTACAGAACTATCATGAGAGTTGTAGTATTCTTCTAAAAGATTCATAGTAGCACTTAATAAATCTTTAGTTTCTAATAATAAGCTAAAATACAATGTTGTATTTTTAGGACTAGATTCTTCAGTTCTTGTACGTGCAACTTGCTTTACAATTTTTGAAGTTACTAAATCAAACATTTCTTTTTTACGATCAATAATAGCTCCAATTTGCTCAAAAGAACGAGAGTCAAAAGCATTTTTAGTATCATTAAATAAAAGTTCTAAAGCATCATCTACTTCTTTTAGCTCTTTAATTTGACTAAATTTTAATTTCTTATGATTGTTATTAATGTGCTTATGACTGGCTTTAGAAATGTACTCTAAAGATTGAGTCATGTCTTGTAAATAACCAAGAATATTAATGTAGAAGCTACTAGCTCTTAAACTAGTTTCATCTAAGTTTTTAATAAAATAAAAGATGTTATCTCTCAAGCTGTCTACTTCAGTTGATAGCTTAGTTATTTGTTTTTTATTCTTTTTAAGTAAAGCTAAATCTTGTTTTGCTAAACCTTTAATGGCATTGGTGTAAATTCTGTTTCCACGCTTTACAACACTTGAAATATTATTTGCACTTTCATGTATCACACCTTGTACAGAGCTGCTTCCAGTCTCTTTTAAGCTATCTTCTTCAATGGTTTTATTAGAAGATTCTTTATGCGATTTGTAGTTTCTGTATAATAAAAATGCAGTAACTAATAGTAAAATAGGAATCATGACTTCTTGATTCCAGTTAATTAAGAAGACTACAGAACCTGCTGCTACAAATGCACCAATTGCAGTACCAAACCATCCACCAATAACGTTAAGTACACCAGCAACTCTATATACAGCGCTCTCTGCTCCCCAAGCTCTATCAGCTAAAGAAGTACCCATTGCTACCATAAAGGTTACGTAAGTTGTAGATAAAGGCAGTTTCATTGATGTAGCAATTGCAATCAATACACCAGCTACCATTAAGTTAACAGATGCTCTAATCATATCAAAAGCAGGAGCTTCAATACTTTGGTCTTTATTAATTAAGACTTCTGGTTTGTTAAAACTCTGTCCTATTTTCTTCTGAATAGACATTGGTATTATAGCACTAAAATATTTAGATAGAGAAGATGATCCTTTAACAACAGCTCTTGATAATGCGTTAGGCTGAAATTTTTCATGTGTATCACCTTGACGCGATAAGCTTAATTCTGTTTCGGCAACTGTTTTTGCTTTTTTAGAAAACCATAACGTTAATACCATTATACCTCCTGCAATAAATAGTAATAACGGTTCTGCAGGTACTTTTTTATCTAAAACACTCATTAACATAGATGAGTCCATACCATTAGCAATCCATGCTTCATAAGAGTGGTAAGCAGCCATAGGGACACCAATAAAGTTTACTAAGTCATTACCAGAAAAGGCTAATGCTAAACCAAATGTACCAACTGCTATAACAATTAATAAAGATGTCTTTTTACTTAATTTTTCAAAAATGAAAGACAACAATGTCCAAAACCCAAAACCACCAAGAATGATAAAGATTTCATTACCTTCTAACATGCCTTTTAGTTCTTTATAATAAGGGGTTCCTTTTAATCCTTTTAAGAAAATAAAATAAGTAATTGCGGTTAATGCTACGCCAGAAAAAATGATTCCAAAGTTTTTAACTTTGTTCTCATAGTTAAAAGTGAATATTAAACGCGATACCCATTGCACAACAGCACCAACCGTAAAGGCTATAAAAACAGAAAGTAAAATACCGCTTATAATAGTTATGGCTTTATCTGAAGCTATATATTTGCCTAAGTCAGTAAACGTTTCTGAAGGTTCGCCACTTATTTTTATTAACGCCATTACAACAGCTGCACCTAATAAATTAAATACGATAGAAACGGTTGTAGAAGTAGGTAATCCTAGTGTGTTAAAAAAGTCAAGTAATAAAATATCTGTAATCATTACTGCCATGAAGATGAGCATAATTTCGCCAAATTCAAACTGGGCAGGTACAAAGATACCTTTACGTGCAACTTCCATCATTCCGCTAGAAAAAACTGCACCAATAAAAATACCTAAACTAGCAACAATCATAATTGTTCGCATAGATAGTACTTTAGATCCTATTGCAGAGTTTAAAAAGTTAATAGCGTCATTACTAACACCAACAATAATGTCAAATACTGCTAAAACAGTAATGGCAATCAACATAAATAAATAAATATTATCCATAATTTTTAATTAAAATAAGTTTGCAAATATCTTAAGAGTTTTTGATAAAGATGTTATCCTAATGTTATGATTTTTGTTAAAAATGAATATCAAAACCAAGCCTAAAGGTAATGTTGTCGTCATTACCATTAACAGAGGTGTAGCTTATATCAGACTGAACTTTTAATTTATGTCCAACAAAAAATTTATTTACACCCAATGTATATTGATCCGTAGGTAAAGCACCAGTTATAGATTCATACTCTACAGTTGTATATCGTGCAGCAATTTCGTAATTATTTTTAAACAAATAACCTGCTTGTAGGTTTAATGCATTTCCAGTTAAAACTACATCACCTGTTGGTGTTACGCCATCCGCTTCTGTTGCAATTTCATTATCAGCTGTACGTTTAGCATATTCTCCTATAAAAGAGAAGCCTTGGTATTTAAACATTGCATCAGCAAAGATGGTTGTTTGATCAGTTTCATAAATAGTACCATCTGTACGTATCATATAATCTCCTGCAAATCCACGTTCTCTAACTGCATCTTGGTTAAAGTTATATGTAAAACCAGCCATTAATTTTGGTTTTTCTTCTCGCTTTAAATCAGATTGACTGTAATCTCCTTTAGATTTAAAAGCTCCAAATGGTAAAAATTCTACTCTAGCAGTATATTGTAAACCACCTTCGTTTCCTTCGGTAACATTACGACCTTCACCTTGTGATATAGAGAATTTTTCACGCATTAAAAAGTTGCCTCCTAAATTTGATTTATGCCTAATCTGAATACCTAAATCACGATCTATATTAAAACGACTGTTTAACAATGAGCGATCAATTAATTGAAGGTTAGCAGATGACACAACACGCTCAACGTTACCTGGTAACTTTGTTTGTCCTGCCCAAAGCTCCCAGTTTTTAGCAAATTTCCACATGATAACTGCATCAAGAATGTACCTTGGTGTGTTTCTATTAAATTGATTTGCACCAGAAATATCTCTATTAGATAAACCTAATTCTAATTTGTATTTAAGTTTTGGACTATAAGCAAAACCGTCAAATTTAAGACGAGCACGACGTAAAATAAAGTTTTGTTGGCCAGTACCGTATTGGTTACCATCATGATCCCAAGAAGTGTTAGATCTAAACTGAAAACGTGGTGCAAATTTAACGCTAAACGAACTGTCTTTTGCAGTAAAATTAATTAACCCTTTACCAAAAGAAGTATCGCTAATTTCTTGAGCGTTTACAAATAAAAATGAGCACAAAATTAGTGCAAGTGTAATGTTAAGTTTCATTATAATTATTAGTTTTTTGTCGCTGCAAATAACCAACTCTAATGTTAACTTAATGTTTCCTAATGTTTAACTTTTTGAATAAAAAAAGACTGCTTTGGCCAAAAGCAGTCTCATTAGAAATCATAACAATGTAGTCGACAAAAACTAATAGATTATATGAATTACTAATTGTTTGTCTATAGACATTAACAAATATCAATACTAAAAGTAATTTTAATGTAACGCTAATATTATCTAATTATTAAGGATTAGAAAGTAAATTGAATCACATAAACATCTAAAATACAGCAATTTGCAATTTTAATGTTAAATTAATGTTATGTAAACGTTGCATAAATGTTATCTAAGCTTTATATTTGATAGATAATATCAAAATCCATAATTATGAAGAAATCAATTTTAGTTTTAATTGCCTTTTCAATTACTGTGGTTTCTTTTGCACAACAAAAAAGAGATTTAAAACTTAACAAGGATACTAATTTAATAGAAGTTGTTTATTATCATGACAATGGAGTTGTAAGTCAAACAGGAGCTTACACTACAGATGGTAAATTGCAAGGTGAATGGTTAAGTTTTGACATGGAAGGCAAAAAACAAGTTTCAGCAAGTTATGATAATGGAAAAAAAGTCGGCAAATGGTTTTATTGGAGTGAAACGACTCTAAAGGAAGTAGATTATGATAACAACACTATAGCTAATGTTAGCGAATGGGAAATTAAATCTCCTGTTGCGACTAGTAATTAGATAGTTAAATTATTAAATAAAAAAAGCCTTGCAATTGCAAGGCTTTTTTTATTTCTTTCTTAGAGTTTAGTTTATTGTCCAATCCGCTCCCCAAGTTGCGTAATCAGTTGCTGTAGCATTACCTTCGCCTGTATAAAAATCTGCATCAGTAAAAGTCACAGTAGTATCGTTTTTTACTTTTGTAGTTATATCAACAAAAGTGACGTCAGTAACTTGTAAATCATCACTTATAACTCCGTTTCCTGTATCTACATCGTCTAAATCAAAAGCCTCTAAATATCCTGTGATATGTACATTAGTAAATATACCTTGTGTACCAGCTCTTAGTCTAATAGCTTCAGCATGTCCCGCTGCAGTACCTTCTCCTACAATAGTAAGGTTGTTAACTGTAGGCCTAGAGAACACACCAGACGCATTACTAAAGTCAGTATTATATCCATCTGCTTCGATAGCTTTGTCATCAGACACTCTATTTGAAATATAAACATGATTTAAAGTTCCTGAAAAACCTTCAGTCCAGTCAACCGAATCATCTTCAGCATTTATTACAGAAATATAATTTACGTTAACTGTACCTCCAAAAAACTCTATACCATCATCTTTACCAGCATATGCTTGAATATAGTTTACATCTGTTCCATTACCCACGCCATAAAATGAAAAACCATTATTTTCAGATTGTCCATCTGCAGCTCCTCCAGAATATTCTACACGAACATAATTTAAAGACCCTGAGTCATCATCTGCTATATTACCACCATAAGGTAAACTTGCAATTTCTGAAGTAGCAGTGTTTGTACCAGTTACAGAATTTACTGGAGCTTTACCTAACAAAATGATTCCACCCCAATCTCCAGCTTGTGGGTTAGAAGCATCAGAAGTAAATACAATTGGGCAATCTGCTGTTCCATTGGCTATAATTTTTGCACCTTGAGAAATGGCAATATAAACATTAGCTCCTGATGATAAGGCTTGGATTGTCATACAAGCTGGAATGGTTAATGTAGTGCCACTAGCCATTATTAACGAACCATTTAATTTGTAAGTATTATTAGCATCTAATGTTAAATCTTCAGTATAAGTTCCAGATAAAAATATGGTGTCTGAATTTGATCCTCCTCCAGAAGAATTGTTAATTACACTATTATCATTAATTATGATATCCGCAGTGTCATCTGTTGAGCAAGAGAATATCATCGATACTAATGCTAGCGATAAGATTAATTGTTTTTTCATTGTTCTTGTTTTTTATTTTTAATTGTATTTAGTTTTAAAATTTATATTTAAGTTGAAGTCCTAAATTTAGTCCTCGTTTATAATCTGTAACTCCTTTTCCGTTAGCAGAAACAACTAATATGTCTCCTTGATTTTGATCTTCTCTTACATATTGTATGGTTGGGTTTAAAAGGTTTTTTGCACTAAAATTAATTTCGAAATTATCGTTAATTGAATTTTTCCAAATAAAGTCTAATGTTGGTACGCCTTTTTCTACAATATTGCCTAAATCCCCAGAGCCCAATGCATCAATACGGTCAGAGAAATAAGAGAATACTAAATTTGCTACTGGTTTGTAGTTTTCAAAAGTAGGAGAGTAGCTAATATCTGCGTTTAATAATAAAGGTGAAGCACCTTGTAAATTATCTTCATTTCTATTAAATGCTAAATCAAAAGTTCCATCTATATTTTCATATAAATCTTGTTTAGTATTCATATATGTTGCATTAACACCAAATGATAAGTTGGTATTGTCATTTTCATCCACCAAAATATTCTTTCTTAATTCAACTTCAAATCCATAAATTGTTGCTTGATCTCCTGTTCTAACGTAGCGTTGTGTTCCTGTAGCGTCACCAACTACAACCAAGTTTATTGGATTATCTATTTGTTTGGTAAAAGCACCTACAGAAAATATTTCGCTTCTGGTAAAAAACCATTCATACTTTAAATCAATATTTAAGATATCTGAATAACCAAGTACATCAGGATTACCGCCTATTCTAGTTGAAACATCTTCATAAACAAAAGGAGCTATTTCTTTAAACTCTGGTGTTGATACTGTTTTGCTGGCTGAAAAACGTAGATTTTGATCTTCATTTAAAGCATATTTAATATTCAAACTTGGAAGTATAAATGTTTCATTGGAGCTTTTAGTGTCTATACCACTATTCCCTAAGTTAATCACATCATAAGAAATATTTTGTTCAAAACTCTCTACTCTCACTCCAGGTACAAATAACCATTTGTCTCCTGCTGTAATCTCAGCATCTAAATAACCAGCATAAATATTAAGTTTACCGTTATAAGTGTTTTCAAATAGTCCTGGTCTGTTCGTATTTGATAATGTTGGAAATGGTTTTAACACTTTAATTTCATAAATTCCGTTTGATTCGTCATTTAGATTCAAGTTTTCTAAATTGAAAACAGAATCAAAATTATTGACATCTGTAATCTGGTAATCACCATCTACAATATCATAACCATATCTAATGTTATTAAACTGTCTAGTTTTATGACGACCATTATATCCAAAATTTAATTTTAGATTTTCGTTGGCTTTGTAAGTAAGATTAATACGACCATTATATTCATCGTCTTCAATTTTTTGGAAATAACGTTGGTTATCAAAAACTACATTACTGTAAAATGTCGGGTTGGTATTAGGGTTATTATCCAACGCAAATTGATAGTTTTCTACGCTAAAACGCTTTCTGTCTGGTTGATCTGCAAACACTTTGTTATAACCAAAACCCCAATCTAATTCTAGTTTTCCAAATTTATGATTTCCAAGCAATTGATTTACAAACATTCTTGTTTGGTCAAACTGTCTATTTTGCTGATAAAAACCCTTATCTGTTTCAATTATAGCGTCTCTATTTCTACCTTGTCCATCGATACCAAAATAACCAACTTCATCAGAAGAGCTATTAATAAATACTGAATTAAAACTAATTCCGTTATCGCTATTAATTTTATAATTTAAATTCGCCATTGCTGTAGTGGTAGTAGAATATTCATATTCTTCAGCTACATCAAAAGCTTTTTTCTCTACAGTCGTAAAATCAACGTTTTTACCTTGTCTGTATTCGTATTTGTTTTCAAAACTTCCCGTTAAAAAGAAACTTAATCTAGAGCCATTTTCAAAATTAAAAGAGCTACCACCAGATGCTCCGTAAGAGACATTTATAGGTGTAGCAACAGTTTCTGGGTCTACACCATGAGACAAAACAACAGCAAATGGATTATGCTCATACCTTCCATAATAACCAAAATATCCAGTGCCTTCATTTCTAATAAAATTTTTGTCAATAGCATTGGTATTAAATCCTGTGCCAGAAAAAGCATCTATAAATGTTGCTCCTTTGTGTTCCTTAGATGTGACATCAACGTTACCAGCTGAAAAATCTCCATAAAATTGTGCTGCATATGCTTTACTTATTGACACATTTTGAATGACGTCTGAAGAGAATAAATTTAGGTCAATATTCTTTTTGTTAACATCATTAGATGGTAATGATAAACCATTCATTGTTGTGTTTAAATATCTATCACCTAAGCCTCTAACATACACATTGCTAGAGCCTTCTTGCTTAGAAACACCAGATATTTTAGCAACAGCTCCAGCTGCATCACTAACTCCTTTTCTAGATAATTCGTCAGCACCAATACTTTGCTTGATTTCTACAGCTTTTTTCTGTTCTAGCAAAAGTGCAGTTTCACTTTCGCGTTTAGTGGTAACTGTTTCTAATACGACTTCATCTAAAGCTGCAGCACTAGCCGACATAACAACATCCAAAGTAGTGGTTTGTCCAGATGTAACTGTAACAGGTAATCTTTGGGTTTGATAACCAACAAAACTAAATTCTATAGTGTAAGATCCTGCTTCTAAATCCGTAAAAGTATAAGAGCCTTCAAAATCAGATGTTGTTCCTGTTGATGTGCCTTGAATTAAAATATTGGCAAATGCTAAAGGTTCATTATTAAATTCTTTATCTGTTATTTTTCCAGAAATTGAGCCTGTTTGAGAATATACAACAACGCTAAATAGAGTAAAAAATAAGTAAGTAAGTTTTTTCATTTTGAACATTAAATTCTTGATGCAAAGAAACCCACATTTTGTAAAGTCAAGGTTAACTAGAGGTTAATACTTAATCACTAAAAAGTTAGCTAAAGGTTATGTAAATGAAGTGTTTTCTCAATTTTAGAAACATTTAGTTAACATTAAAAAATAAGTATTCATTAGTTTTCAAAATACTTATATTGCATCAGTTTAAATTATTACTATGAATTGGGAACAATTACTCTCTTTAAAGCGCTTTGGCGACACTAATAAAAGATTAAGACAAGAACAAGATGAGACACGTTTAGGCTTTGAGGTAGATTATGACAGAGTCATATTTTCTTCAGAGTTTAGAAGTCTACAAGATAAAACACAAGTTATCCCACTATCTCAAACAGACTTTGTACATACTAGGTTAACACATAGTTTAGAGGTTAGCGTTGTAGGAAGGTCTTTAGGAAGAAAAGTAGGTCAAAAAGTATTAGAGAAACATCCACATTTACAAGAAATACATGGGTATTTACCAAATGATTTTGGTGCTATTGTCGCTTCTGCAGCTTTAGCACATGATATAGGTAATCCTCCTTTTGGACATTCTGGTGAAAAGGCAATAGGGGAATTTTTCAAATCTGGAAAAGGCAAACAATACAAAGCAAACCTACTAGATAAAGAATATCAAGATTTATGCGATTTTGAAGGAAATGCTAACGGATTTAAAATTGTTACACAAAGTAGAGCAGGTCGTGAAGGTGGATTAAGACTTAGTTATGCAACACTTGGAGCCTTTACTAAATACCCAAAAGAGTCGTTGCCAAAAAAACCGACTAACAATATAGCAGATAAAAAGTATGGGTTTTTTCAATCAGAAAAAGAGGCTTTTATTGATTTAGCAAAAGAATTAGGTTTACAAAAGAGAGGAGATGCAAAAAATTTGAGTTTTTCTAGACATCCTCTTACTTTTTTAGTCGAAGCTGCAGATGATATCTGTTATACTATTATTGATTTTGAAGATGGAATCAATTTAGGATTAATCGAGGAAGAATATGCGCTAGAGTATTTAATAAACTTAGTTAGACAAACTATTAATACCAAAAAATATCATCAGTTAACCAATACTAAAGACAGAGTTAGTTATTTACGTGCTTTAGCCATTAATACATTAATTAATGAAGCTGTAGATATTTTTATGAAAAATGAAGAGGCAATTCTAGAAGGAAGTTTTAATATTAGTCTTTTAGATAAAAGTCAATATGAGGCACAGATTAATGACATCATTAAATTAAGTGTCGAAAAAGTCTACCAATCCAAAGAGGTAGTCGATAAAGAAATAGCAGGATATCAAGTGTTAAATGCCTTATTAGAAACGTATACCAAAGCAGTGAATAATACTTTTCAAGGTAATGCTTCAAATTATGACACACTAATTTTGAAAGGTTTGCCTACAATTTTAGACTTAGACTCAAGTAACTTATATGAAAGATTATTAAATGTATGTCATTATGTGTCCTCATTTTCAGATAGTGAAGCTATAATTCAATACAAAAAAATAAGAGGGTTTAGCTTTTAAACCTGACAAAAAAAACCCTTTTAACAAAATAATCATTGTAATAATGATAAAAACAATTATTTTTAAGGACTTAAAAAAAAATCAATGAAAAAGAAATTAGTATTACTCACTTCATGTGTGTTAATTTTTGTTGCGTTAATAACTATAAATTCAGCAGATAAAAATGTTATTGTTGTAAATCAAGACGTAAGAGAAACCCACAAAGCAAACTTAGAAAACAGCCCTTTTAAAGAGACCAAAAAATTAAGTAAGGCTGAAAGAAAAGCGCAAGGACTTCCACCTAATAAATTTTACGAACAAGAATGGGAGCTAACAATGAATCCTTCGTTAGGGCGACCAACCTTTGAAAATTTAAGAGAAATCCGTGCTGCTCAGGAATTAAAAAGACAAGCTTTTGAAGCAGCTAGAGTTCCAGGTGATGCAATAGATAATCCCTGGATTGAGAGAGGACCTAACAATGTAGGTGGTAGAACCAGAGCTATCATGTTTGATCCAAATGACTCTACAAACGAAACTGTGTTTGCAGGTGGTGTTAGTGGAGCATTATGGAAAAATACCAATATATCTAATCCAAATTCAACTTGGACTAGAGTTGATATACCAGAAAATTTAGCTGTAAGTTGTATAACTTACGATCCCAATAATACTAACATTTTTTATGTTGGAACAGGAGAGTCCTACGTTGGTGGAGATGTAAATGGAGATGGTGTATGGAAATCTGAAGATGGAGGTACAACATGGACCAATATTTTTGGAGGTATTTCAGGACCTACTACTTTTGAGTCTGCATCAGATATAACTATAAACTCACCAGCAAGTATTGCAGGAGACTATCTATCTTACCCTACAGTTGCATTTGGTTCAGAAATAACTTCAGTTATAACTGCTGATCTAATTTTGGCTAATGACTCTTCAAGTAGTAATCCCACATTAGGCTGTACAGCATTTGGTGCTGATGCAACTGGTAAAATAGCAGTTATAAGACGAGGGACTTGTAATTTTGATGATAAAGTTAGATATGCAGAAGATGCTGGAGCTTTAGGAGTTATTATGATGAATAATATTGCTGGAACTCCAATCCCTATGGGTGGAGACGATGAAACTATAACCATTCCTTCTGTAATGATTTCAAAAGCAGATGGAGATTTATTAGAGGCTGCATTAAACTCAGGTACAGTTAATGGCTCGTTAAATCCAGCTTCTGGTACATTTACAGGAAATTTAGTGCCAGGTATACAGTTTGTTAACGATATTAAAGTAAGAAATAATGGAGGTGTGTCCGAAGTGTATGTTGCAGCAGGAGACAGCTTTTACGGATCAGCAAATGCAACAACGTATTTAACTGGACCAGAGTTTGGATTATACAAATCTGTTGATGGTGGTGCCAATTGGAACGAAATAGGATTACCGTTAACTGCTGATAATAATAAACATTGCCCTAATGATATAGAGATTGGTGCAGACAATAATATTTGGGTATCAACTACTAATAGTGCTGTCTTTGGTGATGGAGGAGGAAAGATTTTTCGATCTGCCAATGGAAATGCTTTTAGTTTAGTAAGAACAGTTCCAGATGCTGATAGAACACAAATAGCAGTATCTTCATCCAATCCAGAGAAAGTTTTCGTGCTAGCAGAAGGTACAGCAAATCCAGTAGTAATGGAAAAGACTGAAAATGGGTTTGCAGGTAATACAGCAACAGCTATGGCATTGCCAAATGATGCCGATAACGGTATACCAGCAACAGACTTTACTAGAGGCCAGGCTTTCTATGATTTAGTTATAGAGGTTGACCCTAATAATGATCAAGTTATTTATGCAGGAGGAATAGACTTGTTTGATTCTTCAGATGGAGGTGCTTCATGGACTCAAATATCTAAATGGTCAAACAATAATAATCTTCTTGGATTAAATGTACCATTAGTACACGCAGATCAGCATGCATTAGTATTCGCTCCAGGATCTTCTTCAGTAATGGTATTTGGTAATGATGGAGGTGTCTATTATTCTAGTAATTCAGGTACATCAATTACATCAAGAGATACTGGCTTTAATACATCTCAATTTTATACTGTAGGTGTTGGACCGACAACAGCTTTCACAGGTGAGTTTTTTGCTGGTGGACTTCAAGATAACGGTACGCAGTTTGTACAAGATGGTAGTAGTACTCAAACATCTTCTTCAGTTGATATTTCTGGTGGTGATGGTGCTTATACCTTTTTTGATCAAGACGGTACAGATAGATATGTAATTACAAACTTTGTATATAATAGAAGTATAAGACTTTTAAATTTAGATACAAATTCATTTGTTACCATCAATAGTGAAACCACATCAAACGGAGCTTTTATAAACCCACAAGCACTAGATTCTAATTTGGATATTATCTATTCAAATTATTCTTCAGACGATTTTATAAGGGTAAGACGTTATTCAGGTATAAAGTCTGCAGGTACTGTAACTGCAACAAACTTAACAGATGTTAATCTTGATAGCAGACCTACAGCATTTACAGTGTCTCCATACACTACAACATCATCAACATTACTTGTTGGTACAGTGTTAGGAGATGTATTTAAAGTAGAAAATGCTGATACTACACCAGTGTGGACAGAATTAGAACTAAATAATATCATTGTTGGAAGTATCTCTGATGTCGAGTTTGGACAATCTGAAGATGAAATTTTTGTAACTATACATAACTATGGTGTGCAAAGTATTTGGTATACTAGTGATGGAGGAGCAAATTGGTTGCCTAAAGAAGGAGATTTACCTGATTTACCAGTTAAAACAATTCTTCAAAACCCTTTAAATTTAGATGAGGTTATCATTGGAACTGAATTAGGAGTTTGGTATACTAGTAATTTTTCTGACGCAAGCCCTAACTGGAACCAAGCCTTTAACGGTATGTCTAACGTTAAGGTATTAGATCTTGATTTAAGAGATGATAATATGGTGTTTGCAGCTACTTACGGTAGAGGTGTATTCTCTGGAATGTTCGATGCATTAGATCCTGATGGAGATGAGGATGGAGATGGTATAACTAATGATGTGGATAACTGTGTAAACACACCTAATGCAGACCAAGCAGATGCTGATGGAAACGGAATTGGTGATGCTTGTCAAGATACAGATGGTGACGGAATACTAGATATTAATGATAATTGTCCTACTCTAGCCAATGCAGATCAAGCAGATGCTGATGGAAACGGAATTGGAGATGCTTGTGAGGATTCTGATGGTGACGGTGTTTTTGATGCGACAGATAATTGTCCAGATACTCCAAATGCAGACCAAGCAGATGGTAATGGAAACGGAATTGGTGATGTTTGTGATACAAGTTATTTGGATGCAGATAATATCTCTCTAGAAGTAGTTTCAGAAACTTGTGAAGGTGAGAACAACGGTCAAATTATAGTCAATGTAAATGAGACTTTTGTGACTTACACTGCAACTGTAGTTGGTACTGGAGTTAATTTGACTGAGCAAATAACAACTAATACATTTCCTTTTGAAAATTTAGCGGTAGGATCCTACACGGTTTGTGTAGCTGTCAATGGTACATCTTACGAGCAGTGTTTTGAAATAAATATTGATGCTGCTGAGGTTATTGAATTAGAAATTGTAAATAATCCAGACAATAACAATGATGCATCTAATACAAGAACTGTAAACGTTAGTAGTGGTACTGCACCTTATACAGTTGTATTTAACAATCAAGTTATTAAAATAACAAGTACACCAATTTTTGATATTGAGTTAGATGGTTCCGGTGAATTAGAAATTAAAACGTCTAAAACATGTGAAGGAACTTTTAAAACTACAATAATCAATCAATTAGATATAACTGCTAGTCCAAATCCTGTTGTTGATATTCTTAAAATCACAATGCCAACAACTGTAACGCAAAATCAAATAGAGGTACAAGTATTTGATGTTAATGGTAAGCTAGTCCTAAATAAAAATTATACCAGATTTACTGCTAATTCTATCGAAGTACCATTTAGCAATTTAAATAAAGGTATGTACTTTGTTAAGTTAAATGTTGATGGACCTAAAGTTTTAAAAATTATAAAAAAATAAGACGATGATTAAGAAAATAAATTTATTACCAATACTATTTGCATGTATATTAATTACATCATGTGGAGGAAGTGATGATGGAGGAGGAGATGGCGGAAGCACACCACCTCCAACACCAAATACAGCACCAACAAGAGTAAGTACTCTTGTATACCCAACAGCTGATCTATTATGTATAGATAATACTATTAACTTTCAATGGTCTGCTTCATCAGATCCAGATGGTGATGCTATAACCTATACATTGAGAATAGCATTGGATAGAGATATGACAAACATTGTTGAGCAATTATCTGCAACAACTAATAGTAGATCAGTAACCCTTGAAACTGGAACTGCGTATTATTGGAATGTAATTGCTAAAGATGCAGAAGACGAAGCTGCGCCTTCACAGACGTATGCGTTTTATACCGAAGGAGATGGTGTGTCAAATTATACACCATTTACCGCAACTTTAAATGCACCTGCAATGGACGGTTTTGTAGATGCTGGAACAACTACACTAAGTTGGACTGGAGGAGATGCAGACGTAGGTGACACCTTAACTTACGATGTATATTTTGGTGATACCGCTAATCCAGCACTTTTACAGTCTGATGTATCTGCATCAACATTTGATGTCACTACAGTAGCTGCAACAACCTACTACTGGAGAATTGATACTAAAGACGATAGTGGAACAAAAAGTATAGGTCAAGTTTGGTCGTTTACAACAAACTAGACTTTTAAAAAACTTAATTTAAAATGACAGACTATTTTTTAGTCTGTCATTTTTTTTAGGAATACACTTAAACTTGTAGCGTCTAATTGAATAGATTGATGTAGTTCTTCAACCGTACCATGTTCTATAAATTGATCAGGAATACCTTTGATAACTAGCTTATTCTTATAGTTGTGTTCTGCTGAAAATTCTGCGATAGCACTTCCAAACCCACCTTTAATAGCAGCGTCTTCAATGGTGATAATAGTGTGATGTGTTTTAAATATATTATGAAGCATTGCCAGATCAAGAGGTTTAACAAAACGCATATCATAATGTGAAAATTCAGAATCATTTTCTAATAAATCTAATGCTTTAGAAACAGTTTTTGCCATGTTTCCAATAGATAAAATAGCAACTGCTTGTCCTTTTTTAAGTTGTTGACCAGTACCAATTTCTATTTTTGTAAAAGGTTGTTTCCAATCGATTGTAATTCCTCTTCCTCGTGGATATCTAATTGCAATTGGCTGTTTTAAGCCCAATTGCGCTGTATACATAATATTACGTAGTTCTGTTTCGTTTCTTGGAGAAAAAATAATAAGATTTGGTATGCAGCGTAAATACGCCAAATCAAAAACGCCATGATGCGTAGCACCATCTTGTCCAACCAATCCAGCGCGATCCAAATAAAAAATTACTGGTAAATTTTGAATAGCAACATCATGTATAACTTGATCGTAAGCACGCTGTAAAAATGTCGAGTAAATATTACAAAACGGGATTAATCCTTGAGTAGCTAATCCTGCTGCAAAAGTTACAGCGTGTTGCTCTGCAATACCAACATCAAAAGCGCGTTCTGGAATCTCTTCCATCATATATTTTAATGAGCTACCTGTTGGCATGGCTGGCGTTATTCCAATTATATTTTCGTTTTGTTTTGCTAACTCTACAATAGTATGTCCAAAAACATCTTGATATTTTGGTGCTTGAAGATTGGATTCAAACTTGGCTATTAACTCTCCTGTGTCTTTGTTGAATTTTCCTGGTGCATGATAAGTGACTTGCTGTTCTTCCGCTTGACGCAACCCTTTACCCTTAGTGGTAATAACATGTAAAAATTTTGGACCTGTTATAGTTTTAAGTCTATTTAATTCTTGGATAATTAATGGTAAATTATGTCCATCAATAGGTCCTGAATAATCAAAATTTAAAGCCTCAAAAATATTGTCTTGTTTTTCAGTACCTTTTTTAACGTTAGTCAAGTATTGTTTTAAAGCACCGACGCTTGGGTCAATACCAATTGCATTATCGTTTAAAATCACTAACAGGTTAGCATCTGTAACGCCAGCATGATTTAAGCCTTCAAAAGCCATTCCGCTAGCAATAGAGGCATCACCAATAACTGCTATATGTTGTGTGCTTAAGTCGCCTTTTAATTGACTAGCAATAGCCATACCTAAAGCAGCAGAGATAGATGTTGAGGAGTGTCCTACACCAAAAGTGTCAAAAATACTCTCATCTCTTTTAGGAAAACCGCTTAAACCTCCAAATTGTCTATTTGTTTCAAAGTTATCTTTACGACCTGTTAAAATTTTATGTCCATAAGCTTGATGTCCTACATCCCAAACTAACTGGTCTTTGGGTGTATCAAATACATAATGTAATGCAATGGTGAGCTCTACTACACCAAGACTTGCACCAAGATGACCTTCTTTAGTGGCAACAATGTTGATTATAAAGTCACGTAATTCTTGCGCAAGTATAGGTAAATCCTCTTGTTTTAAAAGACGAAGTTGTTCTGGAGAATTTATATGTTTTAAAAACTGTTTTTGCACTTAACAAAAGTACAAGTTTTTATTATTCTTCTACATTAAATATTATAGGTAAAGTATATAATACAGCAACAGATTTTCCATCATGCTTGGCGGAAATAAATTCTGGAAGTTTTTCAAGTACTCGTTTAGCTTCTATTTCTAGTGATTTGTGAGCAGCTTTAATATTTTTGATTATAACAGAACCAGTTGTATCAATTTCAAAATTGATGTAAACACGTTGCTTACCTTTTAATCCTAATTGTTTAGTCTTAGAAATATCAAAATTAGCTTTAATAAATTCAGCTAGTTTATTCTGAAAATAGGCCTTTTCGTCTTGCTTTGATAAATTTTGAGGTGTATCTATAAATTTAGGGAAATCATCTACATAGCTAAAAAGAAAAGGTTCAGTGTGTCTATTTTTTTCAAATGAGATATCACCTTCAATAATATCTATAGGCTTATTTACATTTACTGAATGCGTTTTAAC
Organism: Olleya sp. YS; assembly: GCF_029760915.1. Lineage (NCBI taxonomy): Bacteria > Pseudomonadati > Bacteroidota > Flavobacteriia > Flavobacteriales > Flavobacteriaceae > Olleya > Olleya sp. YS. The sequence goes on from NZ_CP121685.1 coordinate 1,514,386, forward strand.
AGGATTAGAAATTGTAGCAACTTCTCCTGTGGTAATAGTATTAGTAATTATTAGCCCATCTAAAGCAGGAATAGGTGGTTGTGATATTTTTTTAGGTGTTTTACACTCTGTTTTTTTATAATTAACAGTATCAATATTAGGTGGTGCAATTTTACCCAATATATCAAATACTTGGTTATTTGTAGTGTCAATAACTTCTATGCTATCAATTTTTTTTGGTTTACCGTTATTTGTAGAGCAGCTAAACAAAGACGTTCCCATCACAATTAAAACTGCTAAAAAGAAAGATTTATAAACACTATGATTTTGTTGAATTAAACCTAACGGAATTCTAAGATTAATCGAATCTAATTGTGATTGCTTAATATGTCCACAAATACGTTGGTCTTTATTTTCAATTAAAAAATCCTGAATTTGATAAGTATCCATTTTTGTAAAATCGACAACTGTTTTATTGCAGGCGCTACAAAAGCGACCTTTTTCTTTTGGTGTCATCGTGTCCCAACCCTCGTGACAGGGTTTTGGTATTTTAATAGAATAATAGCTAGCCATATTATTTATCTTTTTTATTAAGCATCAAAAGTCTTGCCGAATAATATGTTTACAAAACAAAAAAGGAAACATCTTAATTAAGATATTTCCTTTTTAATTGATTAGGTTTTAATAAACTATTATTCCATTCCCATTGCTTTTGCAACATCAGGACAGGTTGCCTTAACTAAATTTTGCATTTTTTCACCATGAGCAATTTTCTCTTCGTTAGTCATTGCATCTTCCTTCTTTTTCATTTCACCATCTGGATCAACACAAGTTGTGAAGTCATCCATAGCTTTTTTATAAGCTTGAAGATCTATAGATGCTGGATCTTCTTTCATCTGTTTCATCATAGGTGTTATATCTTCTGAACAGTCACAAAAACGTTTAGCAGCTTCCTCTTCTGGTGTTCCAGCGCAAGACACTAAAGCTAAAGTCATACTTGCTAATAATAATTTTATTTTCATTTATTATATTTTTATTAATATTAAAATTAGAACTTATAAAGCGTTAACTATTTATCCATTCCCATTGCTTCTACAATATCTGGACAAGATGTATTTACTAGACTTTGCATTCTTTCGGCATAGGCTTTACGATCTTCAGGTGACATAGCGTCTTCCTTTTTTTTAAGTTCACCACCTGGATCAGCACAGTCTTTAAATTCTGTTAGGGCTTTATTGTATGCTTCCATATCCATCTTTTCAGGGTTTTCTTTCATTTTAGTAATTACTGTTGTAAAGTCACCAGCACAATCACAGAAGCGTTTTGCTGCATCCTCTTCTGTTGATTCATTACAAGAAAGTAATACTAAAGCAATTGCTGTAAAAAGTATTTTGGTTTTCATTTTTTATTTTTTAGTGAAAATCAAATATATGATTTTCCTTTTTATTTGTATGTTTGAGATTATGATAAATCCATACGACGACAAATACTTTATGCAAAAAGCACTTCAAGAGGCTGAAGAAGCTTTTGATAAAGGTGAAATCCCAGTAGGAGCTGTAATTGTTATCCAAGATAGAATTATTGCCAGAGCACACAATTTAACCGAATTACTAAATGACGTTACTGCGCATGCCGAGATGCAAGCTATAACTGCTGCTGCTAATTTTTTAGGTGGAAAATATCTAAAAGATTGTACGCTATACGTGACTTTAGAGCCTTGCCAAATGTGTGCTGGAGCGTTGTATTGGAGTCAGATTTCTAAGATTGTTTATGCAGCAAGAGATGAAGCACGTGGTTGCATTAATTTAAAAACTACTTTACATCCAAAGACAACTATTGAAGGTGGCGTTTTAGAAGAGGAGGCCTCTAAATTATTGAAGCGATTTTTTATAGAAAAACGTAATTTAAATTAAAGCTTACGCGTATCGCCTTCTTTTTGACGCATCTCTTCTAGCTTTTCTTTAGTTAGCATATACTCTTTAGCATCTCTATTTTTCCATCTGTGATAAGAAAATAAAGGAATAACAACAAAAAATAAACCTACAACACCAAAGCCAATTAGTTTTTGGGAATAGTCAACCTCTAAAGTATAACCGCAAATTATACTGGTTACTGATGCAATAAAAGCAAGTACAATAATATATCTCATAGTATAAATTTAAGTTGTAGTATAATTAATTAATTGTCTTCTGTATGCTGTTAGTAATTTAGATTTGGATACAAATCCAATATACTTATCGTCTTTTATAACTGGTAAATTCCAAGCATTTGAATCTTGAAATTTTGTCATCACAGCTTTCATAGAATCATTTTTGTAATCAATAATATCTGGTGGGTTATGCATTAAATCGCTTACAAAAGTTGTATCGTAAAGCAATTGGTTAAACATGATTTCTCTGACATCATCTAACAAAATAATACCTACAAGCGCTTTATCTTCATTAACTACTGGAAATAAATTTCGTGTTGATTTTGCTACACCTTTATGTAACATATCACCAAGAGTCATCGTTGGTTTTAATTTTATAAAATTAGTTTCAATCACACTATCTAAAGACATTAAAGTCAGTACACTTTGATCTTTATTATGCGTTAGTAATTCACCTTTTAGAGCTAATTCTTTAGTGTAAATAGTAAAATCTATAGCATTCTTTTTTATAATGAATGACATAGACACTGCAATCATTAAGGGTATAAACAATTCGTAACCACCAGTAATTTCAGCGATTAAGAAAATAGCAGTTAAAGGTGCATGAAGTACACCAGCAATTAAACCAGCCATACCAATTAATGTGAAATTAGTTTCGGAGACATTAAAACCTAAACCCAAATTATTAATAATTTTAGCAACCACGTTACCTAAAGCGCTACCCATTACCATGGTAGGAATAAAAATCCCACCAGCTCCTCCAGCAGCAAAGGTTGTGGTCATTGCTATGGCTTTAAAAATTGTAATCCCAATAAGTAATCCAATAATCACCCAAATATTATCTTTTAAATGGTCAAAAGGTGTTGTGCCCAAAGCAGTTAAATGGTCACCAGCTAACAGACTATTAATAAACCCAAAACCTTCACCATAAAGTGGCGGAATAAAATATAACATCACACCAATTGCTAAACCACCAATAATTAGTTTGATGAGTCGCGATCTAAAACGTTCAAAAAACTTTAAAATGAAAAAGTACATTTTAGTAAAATATATAGATGCAAAGCCAGTTCCAATACCTAAAACAACATAAAATAAAGTGTCTTTAATTTCAAACTTATCCGAAAAATTAAAGTTGAATAATAAGTCGTCACCTAAAAAGAAATAGGAGGTTAATACAGAAGATACCGAAGCTATTAATAATGGTAATAACGACGCAAAAGTTAAATCTAAACTAAACACTTCTACTGCAAAAATGATGGCGGCAATAGGCGATTTAAATATTGATGATATCGCTCCAGCAGCAGCACAGCCTATTAATAAGGTTCTGGTTTGTTGATTAACATGAAATAGCTTGCCTAAATTTGAACTTATAGCAGATCCTGAAGCAACAGCTGGTCCAAGCAATCCAACAGATCCACCAAAACCAACCGTTAATGGTGCTGTGATTAACGGAATGTAAATTTTAGAACGTTCTATTAATCCGCTACGTTTTGAAAGCTTAAATAAAATAGAAGGAATAGCATGCTCCACATTTTTTTTAGTGATATATTTTACAAATAAGTATACCAAAAACAACCCAATAACTGGAAGTATAAAATAGACTTGGTTTTTAGAAAACACTGCTAAATTGTCTAAAGTACCTTCTATAGTAAAGGTTATATTTCTTAATGTTACTGCAGCTAAACCAGCCAATAAACCAACAAGTCCACTTAACATGTAAGTGAAGTTTTTTTCAGAGATGTGTTTTAATCTCCAAATAAAAAACCGTTTTAGAAGTGGTTGTTTAGGCATAAATTAAATGTACCAAAAAATCCTGCAATTTGCAGGATTTTTGTTGTTATGATTATAAATCTAATTTTAAATTTAATTCTTTTAATTGTTCATCATCAATTGGCGCAGGAGCGTCAATCATAACATCACGTCCAGAATTATTTTTTGGGAAAGCAATAAAGTCTCTAATAGTTTCTTGTCCACCAAGTATGGCAACTAATCTGTCTAATCCAAACGCTAATCCACCATGTGGAGGCGCACCATACTCAAACGCATCCATTAAAAATCCAAATTGCGCTCTGGCTTCTGCTTCACTAAACCCTAAATGTTTCAACATAATAGCTTGTGTTGCTTTATCGTGTATACGTATAGATCCACCACCTATTTCATTTCCGTTAAGAACTAAATCGTAAGCATTAGCTTTTACTTCTCCTGGTCTTGTGTCTAGTAATTCAATCTGACCTGGTTTTGGAGAGGTAAATGGATGGTGCATCGCATGGTAATGTCCTGTCTCTTCGTCAAGTTCTAATAATGGGAAATCCATTACCCATATTGGTGCAAATACTTTAGGGTCACGTAAGCCTAAACGCTCTGCCAATTCCATGCGTAATGCACTAAGTTGTACACGTACTTTATTAGTGTCTCCAGATAATACACAAATTAAGTCACCAGGTTTAGCACCAGTAACTTCTGCCCATTTTGCTAAATCGTCTTGATCGTAAAACTTATCTACAGAAGATTTGTAGGTGCCATCATCATTAACACGACAATAAACCATACCTAAAGCGCCAACTTGTGGACGTTTTACCCAGTCTATTAATTTATCAATTTCTTTTCTGGTATATGTATTTCCGCCAGGAACTGCAATACCAACAACTAATTCGGCATTATTAAATACCCCAAAATCTTTGTGTTGTGCCACCTCGTTTAGCTCGCCAAACTCCATTCCAAATCTGATGTCTGGTTTATCGTTTCCGTATAAACGCATCGCATCGTCATATAACATTCTTGGGAATTTTTCGACTTCAACTCCATTAACTTCTTTAAGTAAATGACGTGTCAAGCCTTCAAAAATATTTAAGATGTCTTCTTGCTCTACAAATGCCATTTCGCAGTCTATTTGTGTAAATTCTGGCTGTCTGTCTGCACGTAAATCTTCATCTCTAAAACACTTAACAATCTGAAAGTATTTATCCATACCACCAACCATTAGCAATTGCTTAAAGGTTTGTGGTGATTGTGGTAAGGCATAAAATTGACCTTCGTTCATACGAGAAGGAACTACAAAATCTCTTGCACCTTCTGGTGTCGATTTGATTAAGTAAGGTGTCTCTACTTCTATAAACCCTTCATTAGATAAGAAGTTTCTAACCTCTTGAGTCACTTTTGCTCTAAAAATGAGATTATTTTTTACTGGATTACGTCTAATATCTAAATAACGATATTTCATACGTAATTCTTCACCACCATCGGTATCATCTTCAATAGTAAAAGGAGGTAATAACGCTTGGTTCAAAACAGTTAGTTCTTTAACTAAAACTTCAACCTCTCCTGTTGGGATATTTTTGTTTTTAGATTCACGCTCAATAACAGTTCCTTTAATTTGAATGACAAACTCACGACCAAGCTTTTGTGCTTGTTCCATCATAGCTTTTGGTGTGCGTTCTTCGTCAAAAATAAGTTGAGTAATTCCGTAACGATCACGAAGATCGACCCAAATCATAAATCCTTTATCTCTTGATTTTTGAACCCAACCTGAAAGGGTAACTTCTGTATTGATGTGTGACGCTCTTAGCTCTCCACAAGTATGACTTCTGTACATAATCTATTTTTAGAAGTGCAAATTTAATATTTATATTTTGACTGCCATTTTTTAACAGCATAAAAAAAGCCTCAATGTTAATTGAGGCTTTTAATTATTATTCTGCAGCGATTAATTTGTCTTCTTCTAAAATGTTTTCAACTTTAGAAAACTTTTTACGCATCCACATCTTTAATTGCATGGCTAGGTAAAATAATACTGGGACAACAATTAGTGTCAAGAAGGTAGCGACAAATAAACCATAAATTACGGTCCATGCTAATGGTCCCCAGAAAATTACATTATCTCCACCCATGTAAATATTTGCATCAAACTCACTAAATAGAGAAAAGAAATTAATGTTTAATCCAATAGCTAACGGTATTAAACCTAATATAGTTGTAATTGCAGTTAATAATACAGGACGTAAACGTGCTTTTCCAGCTTTTATAATTTGTGCTAATAATTCTTCTTTTGGAAGATAGTCTTCGACATCTAAATCTAAATCGTTTTTCTTTCTGTCTATCAATAATTGGGCATAGTCTAAAAGAACCACTCCGTTGTTTACTACTATTCCTGCAAGTGATATAATTCCCATCATGGTCATTAAAATCACAAAAGAAGCTCCAGTAATTACTATACCACCAAATACTCCAATTAAACTTAAAAAGATGGCTAACATAATGATGGTAGGTTTTGATAACGAATTAAATTGAAAGATTAAGATTAAGAAAATTAATCCTAAACCAGTAAAGAATGCTCCCATTAAGAATGCTTGCTCTTTGTTTTGTTCTTCAATTTGTCCTGTGTAATCAAATTTGACTCCTTTTGGTAACTCGGCAAAATTTTTCATTTCGTTTTTAATCTGATTCACAACAGCTCCAGCATCAACATATCCAGGTGCTAATCCAGAATAAACGGTTACCACACGCTTGGTTTGTTTATGTTTAATAGCACTAAATCCAGAGTTGTTTTTTTGTTTTGCAACTGTAGACACAGGTATTTCTTTAATTTGCCCAGACGCCATATCCCTAAAGATAATTTTCTGATTAAATAGTGCACTTTGATTGTAGCGTAAATCTTCATTAAATCTAACGTAGATATCGTAGTCATCTCCATCTTCTTTGTAAACTCCTGCTTTTGCACCAAATAACGAGTTACGTAATTGTTGTCCAACTTGTCCTGTGCTAACGCCTAATTCTCCTGCTTTTTCACGGTCAACAATTACTTGCATTGCAGGTTTGTCTTTGTTGACATCTATTTTAAGCTCGTCTATTGCAGCAATGTTTTTAGAATTAATATACTCTCGCATATCTTCTGCAAGATTTATTAGGGTGTTGTAGTCGTCACCTTCAATTTCAATATTTATTGGTGCTCCAATTGGTGGTCCATTTGCATCTTTTTCTACAGATATTAACACACCAGGATATAAACCAGTTAAGCTTTCTTGTACTTTTTGACGAAGCACTTCACTATCTTTTCCTTTTCGGAATTTATACTCTGTCATAGACGCAGTAATCTTTCCTTTATGAGGCATTTTATCTGAAGAACCACCATCTGTTTGAGGGTTTCCAGCACCTTCACCAACTTGAGATACTGCGCTTTCTACTAAAAAGTTTTTACCATTTTCTACATATTCTGGATCGTTTAGTATGCTAAATACTTTTTGTTCTATCTCCTTAGTAATCGTATTTGTTTTGTCAATATCTGTACCTTGAGGATATTCTATATAGACTATAATCTGGTTAGGTTTGTTATCTGGGAAAAATTCGATTTTAGTACGTTGGGTGGCAACAGATGCTCCAAATACACCAAATGCAACAAATAATAAGATGATTGTTCCAATAGTAATAAGTTGAGGTCTCCAACCTTTTAATGCAGATGAAAGTGAGTTTTCATAAAAATTCTCAAGCCTTACCAGCGTTTTATTTTGAAAATTATTTGCTGCTTTTCTTAGTATTAATCGGTATACCCAAAGTAGTATAGCTGTAAATACCATAACAGTTCCTAAACCTCTATAATCACCACCAAAAATGGCTATAATTAGACCAATACCTCCAATTATGGAAGATATCATGATAATTCTGTTTAAAGGCATATCCTTGTCTTCAGTTGTCATAAATTGAGAGACTAAAACTGAATTAAAAAAGATAGCAACAATTAAAGAAGACCCTAAAACAACAGATAATGTTATAGGAAAATAAATCATAAATTGTCCCATTAATCCTGGCCATAATCCTAACGGAATAAAAGCAGCAACTGTAGTAGCTGTAGAAATTATAATTGGGAAAGCGATCTCTCCAATTCCTTTTTTAGCAGCTTCTTTACGCGACATGCCTTCTTCATCCATTAAACGATAAACGTTTTCTACAACTACAATACCATTGTCTACTAGCATACCAAGACCCATAATTAACCCAAACAAAATCATAGTATTCATAGTGTATCCGAAAGCATCTAATATCATTAATGACATAAACATAGACATCGGAATTGCAAAACCAACAAATAAGGCGTTTTTAAATCCTAAAAAGAACATTAGAACTGTTACGACTAGTATAATACCAAAAATGATATTGTTTACTAAATCGTCAACTTGTCCAATAGTTTTTGAGGACTGATCGTTAGTGATCGTGATTTTAAGATTGGTAGGGAATACTTCTGCTTTTGCTTTTGCGACGATATCTTCTACTTTTTCTGCAGCAGTTACCATATTTTTACCAGATCGTTTTTTAACATCTAGCATTACTACTGGTTCGCCTTTTCCTGTTTCAGGATTAAACTCTCTGGCGTAAGTTGTTTTGTCTTTGGGTTTAAATGTGATTGTAGCAATGTCTTTTAAATAGATTGGATTATTGTTTTCTGACTTAACCACAAAATTTTCTAAATCTTCAGGCTGATCAATTTCGCCCAAAATTCTAATGGTACGACGTTGTCCACTTGTAATAAAATTACCAGCAGACATTGTTGTGTTACCATTACCAATTGCGCTAATAACATCTTGAAAATTTACCTTAGATGCCATCATTTTAAAGATGTCTACTGCAACTTCGACTTCTTTTTCTTGAGCTCCACGAATATCTACCTTTTTAATTTCGTCTAAATCTTCGATTTCGTCTTCAAGGTATTCTCCAAATTCTTTTAATCTTTCAACTGGGTAATCACCAGAAATATTAATATTTAGAATTGGTATTTCTTCAGACATACTCAATTCAAAAATATTAGGTTCTACTTTAGCATTGTTAAAGGTTGGCCAATCTTCACTAGAGGTTTCAGAATCAATTTCATCTTTAACCTTTTGCTTTGCAGCCTCCACAGTGATGCCTTCATCAAACTCTACAATAACCATAGAAAAGTCTTCCTGAGAGGTTGATGTTATTTCTTTTACATTACTAACATTTTTCAGTTTATCTTCAATAGGATCCGTAATCAGTTTTTCGATATCTTCTGCAGTATTTCCGGGAAATAAAGAGCTAACATAAATTTTGGTTTCTTTTATTTCTGGAAAACTCTCTCTAGGCATACTAAAATAAGCCGAACTACCTAAAAATAAAATTAAAATAATAGCCACATACATTGTGGTTTTATTGTTAATTGCCCAAGTGGATAAACCAAATTCTTTATCGACTTTCTTTTTGTGTTTTTTCTTAATCATTAGTCAATTGTTTTGTTGGTTATTTTGACTGTCTGTTCATCTTTAACACTTCTTGCACCTTCCTTAATGATCTCCATATCTGGTTTTAGACCAGAAATAATTTCAATGTTATCACCTTGTGTTTTACCAGTTTCAATAATAATTTGTTCTGCAACAGCTTTGTCTTCTTTTTTATCTTTTAAGATATAGATGTATTGTTCTCCATTTGCGTTTTCTGAGATAACGCTTTGCGGAATTAAGATGGCTTCCTCATTGGTGTAGTCGTTAATTTTTAGCCTAGCGGTTAGATTAGGTTTAATACTTTTATCCTTATTTGGTACAGCTATTTCAATTTTAAATGTACGATTAGCAGGATTAATAAAATTTCCTGTTTGTCTAACTTTTGCATTTAAGGTTTTTCCTAATACAGGAAACTCAACCATAACATCTTTACCTTCTGTAATATCTGTTATGTAACGCTCTGGAACGTCTGTTTCTATATACATATCGCTTAAGTTAACAATACGCATTAAAGGGGTTTGTCCAGGAGCAACTACACTACCTTGTTCTGTGATAACGTCGTCAATAACTCCAGAAAAAGGTGCTCTAACATTAGCTTTTGCTAATTGTTGGTCAATCTGATTAATTCCTTTTTGTAAGGCCTCGTACTGTGATTTTGCTTGTAAATATTGTATTTCGCTACCTATTTTTTGATCCCATAAACGCTTTTGACGCTCAAAAGTAGTTTTGGCTAAATCTGCTTGAATTTGTAATTGTGCTTTTTGTTGTCCCATACCACCATCATCAACAGTGGCTAATAATTGTCCTCTACTTACTTTTTGACCTTCTTTTACATATACACGTTGTAGTATTCCACCCATTTCTGGTGTGATGACTAAGTTTTGTTTGGTTTCAACACCTCCTTGAAGCTCTAGATAATGCTGAAAAGTTTCAGCTTTAGATGTAATTGTTGTTATTAATGGTACATTTCTGTCTGGATTTATGTCTTCTAGCTTTTCATCTAATTGCTTAATCTGATTAGCAATCTCTTGTTGTTTTGTTACTAATTCTTCTTTTTTCGATTGGATAACTTTAGCATCTCCAGTAGCAATTAAATCTTCTATGGATTGCTCCTTGTTGCCTGAACATGAGGATATTATAAGCGATAGTGCAATAAGTTTATATATGTTTTTCATTTTAAAATGGATTAAAAGTTGGTAGTTTTATTTGTAATGGTTTCTAGAGCTGCTTTGGTATTTATAACATTAAGCATAGCTTGTAAAAATTCTTGTTGTGCGCTGTAAAGTTGCGTTTGAGCTTGTCTTAATTCAAAACTAGAGCCTACACCTTCAAAAAATTTAGTTTGATTTTTTTGTTCTATTCGTTCGGCTAAGTTTAAGTTTAGTTTTTTGTTCTCGTATTCTTCAATTGCAAATTTAAAATCACTTTTTGCAGTTTCTATCTGAAGATTAAGCATTTGCTCTGTGTCTGTTAAGTTTTCTTCTGCGATTTCTAAATTAATTTTAGCACGTTGCGTAGAAGCACTTCGCATCCCAGAACTAAAAATTGGCACACTTAAATTAACACCAACTAAAGATGATCCGAACCATTTGGTATTATTGTCAAAAAATACAAACTGGTTATCAAAAGCGCTATAGCCACCATTAATAAAAGCACTTAGGCTAGGTAACGCTTTGCTTTTTTCAAGTTTAACCATTAGCTCTTTGGCTTTTTTATCGTTTTCTGCAATTCTGAAATCTATTGTATTTTTGACGTCTGTACTATCATCAGTTGTATCTAAAATGATGTTTTTTACAGTTAATGTTTCTAAACTGTCAGTAAGAATGATTGAAGAATTAAAATCTAATCCTAATACCACACTTAGCATTTGATAAGCTATAGTTTTAAGACGTTTAACATTGTTTAGTTGACTGTTTACATTGGATAATGTGATTTGTAGTTGTTCTACGCTTTCCAGTTCTTCGAAACCATTTTCATAGATTTTGGTTACTTCGTCTAAGTTTTTTTGTAAAACGGTTTTGTTACGTTCTAATATTAGAATGTTTTCTTCAATAAGTAAAACGTTACCATAAGCATTAATAACAGCTTGTCTAACCTCTAAATCTGTTTTTTCTTTAGCATTTTTAGAAATTTCTAAAAACACTTTTGCAGATTGTAAACCTACTAAATATGAACCATCAAATAAAAGTTGGCTTAAAGTTGCAGTAGCAGTCGCATTTTGTTTGGTACCAAAAATGACTTCTGCAAATTCACCTTGATTACCTCCAAAAAATTCTGCGGGAATTACTGATACTTGCTGTTTTAAGAAATTTTGGTAGTTAATTTCGGCATTAATTTGGGGTAAACCAGTAGCTGTGGTTTCCCATTTTTGTTGTTTAGCTGCATCAATAGTTCTGGATGCATTTTTTGCTTGTCTATTGTTTTCTAATGCATAATCAATTGCTTCTTGCAAGCTAAACGATAGTGGTTGTTCTTGTGCAAACAAAAATGAACCGAGCATTAAAAATAAGAGTAATGAAAAATGTTTCATTGGTTGTTATGATTGGTTTTGTTTTATAAAATTGTTTAATATTTTCATTCCTTTTTCAGTAACTATAGCACGTAAATGATACTCTAAATAGCTTTCCATTAAATAGTCCATGTTGTACTGTTCTGGCGGAAAAAACATATTGTCTTTTATACCAGTCATACCAGTAAAATACATGCGTGAGATAAAATCTATGTCAATTGTGTTTCTAAACACATCAGTATCAACGCCATGTTTTAAGCTATCTCTAACTGAATCATGCATTTTTTCAAATTGTTTAAATTTAAGTACATCGTGTATCTGTGGATAGTATTTTTTAAGTTGATATTGAGGTGATGTTTTTTCGTTATTTAAATGTTGCATCACAAACATTTTTATGGCATATAACTCCTCAATAGGATTTTTAGACGTATTACAAATACAATCAATACCATCGCAAATAGTATCAAAAAGATGAAAAGTAACCGCTTCTACTAACTTAGTTTTATTTTTAAAATGCACGTAAATGGTCTTTTTAGAAATAGCCATTTCTGTAGCTATATCATCCATTGTAACACTTTTAAATCCAAGGTTTAAAAACAGTTCTGTTGCTTTATTTATTATTTTTTCTCTCATAATTACTTTACAAATGTACACTAGGAAACTTTAAAAACAATAAAAGTTTCCTAAGTTTTAATGTTTTTTTAACATTGCTCTTTTATAAGTATATAGTTTGTTAACACTATTTGCTTTATTTTTGTTGGATGCAAAACATTTCATTTTATCAATCTGTAGTTACAGATTATTTAAAACAGTATTCCTCGAACAAAGAGCCCAAAAACTTATATAATCCTATACATTATATCTTAGAATTAGGAGGAAAGCGTTTACGTCCAGTGTTAACTTTAATGACTGCCGAAATCTTTGAAACAAACTATCAAACAGCTTTAAATGCTGCTTTAAGTGTGGAAGTATTTCATAATTTTTCTTTAGTGCATGATGATATTATGGATGATGCACCTTTACGTAGAGGTCAGCAAACGGTACACGAAAAATGGGATGTAAATACAGGAATTTTATCTGGAGATGCTATGTTAATTATGGCATATCAACTGTTTGAAAATTACGAGCCAAATACTTTTCAAGCCTTAGCTAAGCTATTTAGCAAAACCGCTTTAGAGGTATGTGAAGGTCAACAATACGATGTAGATTTTGAAACTAGAGATGATGTGACAATCCCAGAGTATCTAAAAATGATTGAGTTTAAGACAGCGGTTTTGGTTGGTGCTGCAATGAAAATGGGAGCAATTGTAGCTAAAGCTAAAATAGATGATCAAAATAGCATGTATCAATTTGGACGATTATTAGGCATAGCTTTTCAGTTACAGGATGATTACTTGGATGCTTTTGGTGATCCAAAGACTTTTGGTAAACAGGTTGGTGGAGATATTATCGAAAATAAAAAAACCTACCTATATTTAAGAGCGTTAGAATTTTTAAACGACAAAGAAAAACGCCAATTAGAACAATTATTTACGGTTAATTTGGAAGATAATTCTGATAAAATTGATACAGTAAAGCAGTTTTTTATAAACTCTGGTTCTGCCGAAGCTACACAACAAGCCATAGAAGATTATACAAATAAAGCCTTTAAAGTTTTGGAAAACTTAAGTATTTCTGAAGCTAAAAAGGATATACTTCGTGAATTTGGTATGGGTTTAATGACCAGAAAAGTATAATGAATGTACCATCTACATTTGAAGATTTAATTAAAGAAGCCAATACACTTGATTTGTATAAAAAATTAGTAAGGCAGCTTAATAAAGATTTTTTGTATGCCAATATTGACTTAGATTTTGATGAAGATATTTTACCTTCAAGTTTAAAGTTTCTGCTTCATGAAACCGTTTACAAACTTATACAAGACAAATTCTCAGAATATCTGAATCTACTTTACATCATTGATGTATCAGAGCATCAAATAAAAGCATTGGATGGAACCGACACCTTAGCAATGTCAGAACAAGTCGCTTTTTTAATTTTAAAACGCGAGTGGCAAAAAGTGTGGTTTAAGCATAAATATTCTTAAAAGAAAACCCTAACAAATGGGACCCAAGCATTAGCATAAACACTCTTGGTGTCATCGTAAAGTAAGTCGTATCGTATACCAACAGTTACATTATTTGTTCTGTAACCAGCACCAATAAATAAAGCAGGTACCCAATAATTTCTATCAGGATTACTAGAAAAACTCCCTTCAAATTTTTGATTTACATTGAGTTGCTCAAACTCGGCAGATAATTGTATGTCTTGAATAGGATTAAAAAAAGACATGACACTACCACCTAAGATAGTAGATTTAAAAACGTTTTTACTTCGGTTATATGTTCCGTTTAAACCAACACCTAAAGCAAATGTATTATCAAATTGATATATAGCACTAGGAGCCAGAGTTGCACTAAAAAAATTATTCCCTGTACTTAAGCCTAAACCACCACCAAAACGTACATTTTCCCAAAAATCGCTGTTTTGCTTGGGTGAATTATCTTGAGCAATTGTTGAAGTAATAAAAAAACAAGCAACTATTGATAAAGTGATAATTTTTAGACTTTTATTAAAGCTAATTTTCATAATAATTAATTTAGATATTTTAGAATGTTATAAATATAATAAAAGCATCTCTATATTTAGTAAAAGTTGTATTTTTGATAAAATTTTGTTGAAGCGAACACGTCTTACTTATTGTAATGGATAAATATTCCTTTTTAAACGCAGCACATACAGCATACTTTGCTGATTTATACGACCAATACTTAAAAAATCCAGACTCTGTAGAGCCTAGTTGGAGAGCCTTTTTTCAAGGCTATGATTTTGGTAGTGAAACCTACGGTATGGATGGTGAAATAGTAGAAGGTGTTTCTACTCAAATTCCAGAACACGTTCAAAAAGAATTTCAAGTTGTAAAACTAATTGATGGGTACAGAAACAGAGGACACTTGTTTACTAAAACCAACCCAGTTAGAGAACGTCGTAAGTATGAGCCTACTTTAGATATAGAAAATTTTGGCCTATCGCATTCTGACTTAGATACAACATTTAATGCTGGAGAAATTCTGGGTATAGGTGCTAAAACTTTACGCGAAATATTAAAACATTTGGATAGTATTTATTGTGATGCTATAGGTGTAGAGTATATGTATATAAGAAAACCTGAAGAAATTCAGTGGATTCAAAATAAGTTGAATGTTAATGATAATCAACCTAATTTTTCAGCAGAACAAAAAAAGCACATTCTTAAAAAGTTAAATGAAGCTGTTTCTTTTGAAAGCTTTTTGCATACTAAATACGTTGGACAAAAACGTTTTTCGCTTGAAGGTGGAGAATCTTTAATTCCAGGTTTAGACGCGGTTATAGAAAAAGCTGCAGAATTAGGCGTACAAGAGTTTGTTATGGGTATGGCACATAGAGGTCGTTTAAGTACCTTAACAAACATCTTTGGTAAGTCGGCAAAAGACATTTTTAGTGAATTTGATGGTAAAGATTATGAGCAGGAAATCTTCGATGGAGATGTTAAATATCATTTAGGCTGGACTAGTAATCGTAAAACAGATACAGGTAAGAAAATTAACATAAGTATTGCTCCTAACCCTTCACACTTAGAAACTGTTGGAGCAGTAGTAGAAGGTATAGTAAGAGCAAAACAAGACACATCTTATAGTGATAATTTTAGTAAAGTGTTACCAATTGTGGTGCATGGTGATGCAGCAATAGCAGGTCAAGGCTTGGTGTATGAAGTTATACAAATGGCACAATTAGATGGATATAAAACCAATGGAACAATACATGTTGTGGTTAACAACCAAGTTGGATTTACTACCAATTACCTAGATGCAAGATCAAGTACCTATTGTACAGATATTGGTAAAGTAACATTGTCCCCTGTATTACATGTCAATGCAGATGACGCAGAAGCTGTAGTACATGCTATGTTATTTGCTTTAGATTTTAGAATGAATTTTAAGCGAGACGTATTTATAGATCTTTTAGGATATAGAAAATACGGTCATAACGAAGGTGATGAGCCAAGATTTACACAACCAAAATTATATAAAGCAATTGCTAAACATGCCAATCCAAGAGATATCTATGCTGAAAAATTAATAGCTCAAGGAATTATTGATAAAGGCTATGTTAAACAATTAGAACAAAATTATAAATCTAGTTTAGAGGAAAAGTTAGAAGATTCTAGAAAAGAAGATAAAACAGTAATTACTGCTTTTATGGAAGAAGAGTGGAAAGCATTTACACAAGTAGATGAAACCCAAATGATGCAACCAGTAGATACAACAACAACTACAAATAAGTTAGCTGAAATTACTGAAGTTATTTCTAATCTTCCAAAAGAGAAAAAATTTATCCGTAAAATAGAACGACTAATTAATGATCGTCAAACTATGTTTGACGAAAACCGATTAGATTGGGCTATGGCAGAGCATTTAGCCTATGGAACTTTATTAGATGAAGGTTATAATGTGCGTATTTCTGGACAAGATGTAGAGCGTGGTACTTTTTCTCATAGACATGCAGTTGTGAAAGTTGAAGACAGTGAGGAAGAAATTGTGTTACTAAACCAAATTAACGATAAGCAAGGTAAATTTTATATTTACAATTCTTTACTTTCAGAATACGGAGTTGTAGGATTTGATTATGGTTACGCTATGGCTAGCCCAAATACATTAACCATTTGGGAAGCCCAATTTGGAGATTTCAGTAATGGTGCACAAATCATGCTAGATCAATATATTTCTGCTGGTGAGGATAAGTGGAAAACACAAAATGGATTAGTGATGTTACTGCCTCATGGATATGAAGGTCAAGGAGCAGAACACTCCTCAGCACGAATGGAACGCTACTTACAATTATGTGCTAAAGACAATATGTTTGTTACAGATTGTACAACACCAGCCAATATGTTTCATTTGTTAAGACGACAGATGAAATCTAATTACCGTAAACCGCTTATAGTATTTACTCCAAAGAGTTTGCTACGTCATCCTAAATGCGTCAGCACAATAGATGAGTTTGCAAATGGAAGTTTTCAGACATTAATAGACGATTCCGCAGTTAAAGTAGATAAAGTTAAAACATTGGTGTTTTTAACCGGTAAATTTTATTACGACTTAGATGAAGAACGTGAAAATTTGAAACGTGATGATGTTGCATTGGTTAGAATAGAACAATTATTTCCGTTACCAATCGATAAAATTAAAGCGGTATTAAACAAATATAAAAACGCAGAAGATATAGTTTGGGCTCAAGAAGAACCACGTAATATGGGAGCTTATGCACACATGTTAATGCACCTTGATGAGGCAAAAACTTTCAGGCTAGCATCTAGACGACCATATGGTGCACCAGCAGCAGGTAGCTCTGTACGTTCTAAAAAACGTCATAAAGAGGTCATAGACTACGTGTTTGACAAAACAAAAAATAATCAGCGATAAGCTAAAAATGTATATATCATGAAAAAACTGTTAATAATTATTATGTTTTTAAGTGTGTCTTTTGGATTTGCTCAAGAACAAGACTCGTATAAAACTATAGTATCTACTTTTCAAAAGCATTTCAATAATGGAGATGTAGTAGGAATTTATAATATGTTTGATGATAATTTCAAACAAGTACTAACTTTAGAAAAAACAAAAGCTTACTTCAAGGATCGTATCAATATGGAAGCTTTAGGTAAAATAAAATCCATAGAATATAAAGATACTGTTAGAACAGCTCACAATTATACAGTAACCTTTGAAAACGGAGTGTACAATGCCTTTTTTATGATAGGAGAAGGTAATAAGCTACAAAGTTTTCAGATGGACCAAATAACAAACAAACAATAACACACACAAAATAAAATTACATTACGATGATTTTAGAAATGAAAGTGCCTTCTCCAGGCGAATCTATCACAGAAGTTGAAATAGCAGAATGGTTAGTTCAAGATGGTGATTATGTAGAAAAAGACCAAGCTATTGCAGAAGTGGATAGTGATAAAGCTACTTTAGAATTACCAGCAGAGGCAAGCGGAACAATTACGCTTAAAGCAGAAGAAGGTGATGCTGTAGCTGTTGGACAAGTGGTTTGTTTAATTGATACTACTGCTGAAGCGCCAGCAAGCAGTACTTATGAAGGAGGTGATGAAGGTGGTAATACTAAAGCAGAACAAGATTTAGCTAAAGATCAAAAAGCAACTCCTAATAAGGAGAATCATGAAAAAGCTCCAAATCCAGCACAAAAAACATACGCTTCAGGTGTAGCTAGTCCTGCTGCAAAGAAAATATTAGCTGAAAAAAATATGGAAGCATCATCTGTTTCTGGAACAGGAAAAGATGGTCGTATTACAAAAGAAGATGCAGTAAATGCTGTGCCATCTATGGGTACACCAACAGGAGGAAACAGAGGGACATCACGTAGTAAAATGTCTATGTTACGACGTAAAGTTGCAGAACGTTTAGTGGAAGCTAAAAATACAACTGCAATGTTAACAACGTTTAACGAAGTTGATATGTCTCCAATTTTTGCTTTAAGAAAAGAGTATAAAGAAACTTTTAAATCTAAACATGGTGTTAGTTTAGGGTTTATGTCGTTTTTTACTTTAGCAGTAGTTAGAGCATTAAAGTTGTATCCTGCAGTAAATTCTATGATTGACGGTAAAGAAATGCTGTCATACGATTTTGTAGACATTAGTATAGCAGTTTCTGGACCAAAAGGTTTAATGGTTCCAGTAATTAGAAATGCTGAGAATTTGAGCTTTAGAGGTGTAGAATCTGAAGTTAAGCGTTTAGCAATACGCGCTAGAGATGGACAGATTACAGTAGATGAAATGACAGGTGGAACTTTTACTATATCTAATGGAGGCGTTTTTGGTAGCATGTTATCTACACCAATTATTAATCCTCCTCAAAGTGGTATTTTAGGAATGCACAATATTGTGGAGCGTCCTGTTGCAATTGACGGTAAGGTAGAAATTAGACCTATCATGTATGTTGCTTTATCTTACGATCACAGAATAATTGATGGTAAAGAAAGCGTAGGGTTTTTAGTAGCAGTAAAAGAAGCACTTGAAAATCCAACAGAACTGTTAATGAATGATGATATTAAAAAGGCTTTAGAGCTTTAATCAGTACATTAAAATAAAAAAAAGGAGTAACAATTGTTACTCCTTTTTTTTGATATTATTTATCAAAATAAATAAAGAGATTAAACGAGATTATAATTAATACAATAATAATTATACAGGCAAAAATAATACGGTTTTGTTCTCTTGTTCTTTTCTCTAAATCCACGCTTTTTAGATTTTAAATTAAAACTCTGCACCATTACAGTGCAGAGTTTCCTTAAATAATTCTCCCTAAGAACTAATTAATAGCATTTGCAAGTTATGACATATATCTGACCTGTGAAATACGTAGAACTACGTATTTTTATTTGACTTTATGACAAAAAAAAGCTCCAAACAAATTAATGTTTAAGAGCTTTCTCAATTCTCCCTAAATTGATTAATAACAACTGCAAGTTAAAGTACATATATGACCTATGAAATACGTAGAACTACGGATTTTTATTTGACTTTAAAACAAAAAAAAGCTCCAAAACAAACTTGTGTTTCAGAGCTTTTCCAATTTTCCCATAAATTGATTAATAGCATTTGCAAGATAAAACATTTAATTGACCTGTGAAATACGTAGAACTACGTATTTTTATTTAAACTTTAAAATAAAAAAAGCTCTAAAACACATAAAGTATTTTAAAGCTTTTTAAGGTTATAGGGTTGATTAATAGCATGTGCAAGATATATAATTACGTCAATGCAAAACCACGTATAAACACCTGTTTTAATTTTTTTGAAAAAAGAAAAGCTCTACTTAATACAAGTAGAGCTTTTTTCTGAATTCCCTTCAGAATGATTAATTAATAGCATTGTAAAGATAAATATAATCTTAGACGCATACAATACGTAGAACTACGTATTTTTCAAAACCTCTTTATTCATGTTTGCCCAAAGCATTAATTCGTTATGAGATTTCTTTAAATCCAATTTTTTTACAATATTACTTCTATGTTTTTCTATAGTTCTAGGAGAGCTCTGTAATTGTTCTGCAATTTCGGTAGAGGTCAATTTTTCGGATAACAGCTTAACTATTTTAAGCTCAGTAGGTGTTAACATCTCGATAAGATTGTTACTGGTGTACGTTACTTTAGCATTAAGATAAGATGCAATCTCCTCACTAAAATAAGGTTCTCCTTCTATAACATGTGCAATACACGTTTCAATTTCTTCTACTGCAAATTCTTTTAGAATATACCCATAAACATTATAGGCTCTGGCTTTATCAAACAAATGTTCTTCGTTATCAAAAGTAATCAAGATGATTTTTGTGTCTAACTCATTTTTAAAACAAGCTTTAGCAACATCTAAGCCAGTCATTTTAGGCATTCTAATATCTAGTAATGCTAAATCTGGTTTTAACTTAACAATTAAATTATAAGCGGTTTGACCATCTTCTGCACTACCAATAATATTAAAGCCCTTTGATGTTATAAAGTCAGATAATCCTCTTAACATCAATGGATGATCATCTGCAATGACTATAGATACACTCATAAATGGTTGGTCTTTTAACAGGTTGATTAGTAACTAATAAAATTATAAAAAAATATAACCTTAGACTAATTTTTTCAAGTACAAATATTTTTTTTCGTAATCAATAATTCCTTTTACTTTTTTTAAGATATCTGCACCAATAATACCATCAACTGGTTGTGCATTATGATTTATTAGTGCCGAGTTAACATGACTTAAATCAAATAAAACCAATGCAGCTTTATCAATTTTAAGGCGTCCAATTTTAATGGTATTGTTTTTTGAGACTTGAGTAGCCATATTAGTAGCACCAGCTCCTGCTGCTAATATATTAGAATCTTTTACTTTTAGAAGGTTGAATTTTTGAGTGGCTTCAAAGCCAACGCAACTGTTAGAGGCTCCAGTATCTAGTATAAACAGTCCTTTAATGTTGTTAATAGAAGCTTTAATTTCAAAATGATTGGTTTTGGTTAGTTTTAGTTTGACACGTATATATCCTTTGTCGAATAAAAAATCTTTAAGAGTTTGTTCCATTATAGCGTCTGCGTATTACGAACCATAAAAGTAAGGCAATCCCGAAGCCAACAAAAGCAAAAACAATATAATTTGACATACTTGATGTTGTTTTTGGTGTCAAATCGCCATAATACATAAAAGCGCTCCAGTAATATGGTGATTTTTTGATATTTGAAATAGAAGAATTATTCAAATATCCAACTTTTGAAAGATGATTGGCTACAAAAGCCGATTGCGTTTTGCTGTAGCTTTTGTAAAACGACGCCATTAATTGCGACGTTGATAAATCATTAATTTTCCATAATGAAAACAATAAATTTTCTACTCCTGCAAATTGAAATCCTCTAGCCAAATTCATGCTACCTTCTCCTTTTTGAAGTTTTCCAATACCAGTTTCGCATGCACTTAAAACCACCAGATTATTTTGAATATTTAGGCTGTACAATTCGTTTAAAAATAGTTTTTGGTCAATAAAATCAATATTTGCAGGAATTGTAAAAGTACCACTACTAGCATGAGTCGATAAGTGTAAAACACCAAACTGATTAGCTTGTGCTAATACATCTTGTTTGGTCGCTGCATCATACATTAAAAATTTAGCATTGACGTACTCTTCAATGCTTTCTGCTTCGTCTAAAGAGTAGGTTAATTTGGCATCGGTTTTGTCAAAAACAGGAAATACACCTAACACCAAATTGCTATACTTAAAGGGTTTGTTATTTGCATAAAACAATGCACTTACGTTATAAGCCAACTGTTGTTGTGTGGCAACAAATGGCATTTTAGAATAATTTGTAGAGGTTGTTTGTTGGGATAATAAGCTTTCAAAAGGTATAAAGTTTAAAAAACCATCTGGTATAACTACCACATTTTTACTTGTTGATGTGATTTCAAATCCTAACAGTTGATACAATTTAAAAGCGTCGTTAGTAAATTGCGGAATGTTATTATTTATTACAGACGAATTATTGAAATAATCAATATACTGTTCAATGGTAGTATTAAAATGGTCATCACGCTCAATCTTAAATAAGTCTATGGTTGATGGAGATATTAAAAATTGAAAAACAGCAGTTTCGCCATAAAAATATTCAACTAAAACAGCGTTATCTTTTAAAAGCTTGTCTTGAATAGTTTTAGTAGATAATTTTTGATTGTTAATATTAGAATATTTAGTATCAATCTCTTTTTTTAATTCTTTTAAAGCTATACTGGTTTCAGTCAGTTCTTGACTAATCTCGTTTATTTGTTTTGAATTATTTTGATATTGTGCTTTTATTATGGAGTTGGTTAATCGTTCTTGTTGCTGCAATAAAGTTTGCTCTTTAAGTAGCAAACTATCGTTAGGAAATTGTTGTAACAGTGATTTTTTACCAATAGTTTCTTTTAAAATGGAAGCTTTATTTTTTTCTGCGTAAGCAAAAGCTTGGTGTAAAACATCTACGTTTCCTTCTTTTTGATAGGCATCATATAGCAAGCTAATACATGTTTCGCTACGTGTTCTATTAGCATTTAAATGAATGAGTTTTGCCTCTTGAGAGGTAATGTTGTCTTGCAATAATTCTGAAATATAAAAACTACGATCATAACAGGCTAAAGCATTATTAAAGTTAGATTGAAGCTGAGCCAATAAATCAAAAATGTCTATAAATGTATTGTCTGCATATAAATCGTCTTGTTTTGGAATATCTTGTCCATTATGAGTTGGTATAAGAGTAATTAATGCTAATTTTAATTTTTTTGAAGCTGAATTAAAATCATTTAATTTAAAGTGAAGTTGTGCTTCTTCAACACTTAGTTTAGCATATTCTCTTGCAGAAATTTTTGCTTTATCAATATGCAAAAACTTTAAATTAAATAATGACAAAGCCTTTTTGTAGTCTTTATCTTTTAAAGCTAATTGATATTTGGTTTGGTTGTCATGTTTGGTGCTTAAAACATTAGCGTCTTGAATAGTTGCTTTTTTTGAACTTACAATTTGACTATTTGTTTTTATACGTTGTAGTTTTTCTATCTGAGTATTACTAATACCTTTTATTTTCAATCCTTTGTCAACAATCTCAATTGCAGATTGGTGTTTACCAATAGTAAAATATAATTGCGATAAATTTATTGCTCCACTAATTCTGTGTTGATTGTTTTTTTCTTTTTCTGCTAAAAAAATATATTGTTTTATAACGTTTTCTGCATTAGTATAGTCACCAATTTTATTATAAAGTGTGCTAAGATTTTTAAGACAATTCTCGGTAATGTCGTATTTAAACACACCTTTAATTTCTGACTTATAAATTGTCCAAGCGTTTTCGTATGCAGCAATAGCTTGCATTTGTTGGTTAGTATTAAATAAGTAAAAGCCTTTATTGACTAATAAATTGAGGTAAGCAAAATACTGATCTTTAGTTTTTAATTGAGATTTAAAACTGGCTTCTTTTTCAATTAAAGTTTGAAACGTTGTAGCGTTTGGATTTACATTAAAAGTTTCTGTAGCCACATATATATCTTCTTCCAAATTTTGCGAAAAGCCATTCGCAAAAACTAAAAAGAAAATAATAATGAGGCTGTTTTTCATTTTAAAAATAATATTTCTATGAGCTTAGTTTTACGTTAAAGTAAGCTGTCAAATAACCCTTTAGCGTCTAGAATTTCCATATGGCATATAATTGCATATAGTTATAGTTTTCTTTAAAGTTAAAGACATAGCGTGCACCAACACTTGGTCCAATTCTGGCAAATCCTGCAGTCGCTTCCACTAAAAATCCAGCTCTAAAATTAGTAAAGGTATCTGTAGAATTATTTGACATTTGGTCACTATTAATCAAACCACCAGGCTGTGTGTTTATATTTTCAAATCGCTCAATCAATACCTCTTCATTTCTTTTTTCATTAAGGGTAATGGTACCTTGTAATCCAGCACCTAAACCAATATAATTATTGATGTTATACCTTGCCAATACTGGAATTTCCCAATCGATATTCTCAAAAGATGAGGTTGTTGTTGTACGTTGAAAAAGCTCGTTAACTCCTGGCTCACCTATTAATTCTTCTCTAACTGTTGTATTACCATCAAACTGATGAAAGCTGTTTAATAGCTCAACTTGCCAATACCATCTGTAGGATTTGTAAGGCGAAACAGTTGCACCAATAAAGTAGCTTTTAGAATTGTCTAAATCTGAAAACGAGTTATAACCTGCTTTAGCACCTATTGAAATACCTGGTAAAAAACGAGTTGTTGAGTAATTAGTAATTATTGGATCGTTTTTGTCAAAAATAATTGCTGTACGTGATTTGGTTTTTTGTTTATGAAAATCTTTACCAAACTTGATTCTGTATTGCACAAAACCTTTAGTTGAATCGTACACCTTTACATTTTTTTGTTCGCTACCAGGTAAGTAAATGTTTTTGAAGGTGAAAATAGCTTGTTTTTCTGTATAGGTAGTGTCTAGACAACTATATTCTACGTCATATTTAGGACAGATTTTAACTTTGGGATACATGTCTAAAACTTCTATTGACGATTTGTCAAACATGTCCGGAATATCTGTTTCTAAGCGAATGGTTCTTGCTGGACCTTCGCCATTATTTTGAAATCTAATTTTAAATTTTGGTCGTTTATAGCGGACTAATCTATAATTTAAAAAAGTTGCGTTAGATGACATTTTGTTTGGATCATGAGAGGTGACAATTTCCATTTCCATGTCTTTAACATGGTGGTTGTCATAGTTATCATCTGGAATATACACACCTCTAACACTAATAATAGCACTAGTATCCTTAAGCATTTCTGGTGTAGTTTTTAACGTGTAAAATACGTTGCGCTCTTCATTAGGCTGCATATTACTAAAGCGTAACTGACTAGAGTTTTTATAAGCTGCTTTAGCTTCTTCAAGGGTTAATGGTAAGTTTTGTTTTTCGGTAGAATCTTGGGGTTTAGCATACAATGATATGCTATTGTTTTCTGCGGAAGCGTAATAAGTATCTCTATCAAGTTTCTTGGTGTAAACTAAGTTGTCATTATTTATAATAGTTTCACCATGATGTGTTCTGGTATCTGTGATTTCAAAATTAGCATCCTTGTATACTGTCTCATTATAAAATAGCATGAGTTTTCCGTTAGTGGTATACTCTTTATTGTTTTTGTATTTAAAAATAACTACAATTTCTTCTTCTGGAATGGGTTCTCTGCTTCGTTGTATATCAATTGCGTTGTCCATAGAAGCTTCTTCTTGATAGTCTTGGTCTACATCATCTACTCTTATTTTTTTAGGACGAGAGGTTGGTGGTTTACCTGTATCATAGTTATTGGTAGCCCATAAACGTACTTCATATTCACCAGTTTTTTTGTACGTTTTCGTAGGATTATTTTCTTTGCTGTAGGTACCATCTCCAAATTCCCAATAGTTAGTATAAAAGGCTTTTGGTGCGCCAGCAATTTGGTTTAATTCTGGAGCATTTGGTGAGAATTGTACTTGATTACCTACTGTTTTATATTCTATAGTAGCTATACGTGTTGTAGTATCCACAGTAATTTCCTGTTGTGCAAAGCATATGAGAGTACTTAATGTAAAAAGTAAGGTAATTAAAGTTTTCATTGTAGTTAGTGATTTAATAGCGAAATAAATTTAGTGATAATATTTTTAAGTCATACTTGAGGATAGATAATTGGTTGATTTGAATGGATTATTAATTAGTATAAATGCATTTCAAAAAATTAAACCAGAAACTAAAGCTTCTGGTTTTTTATAAGTTGAGAGTTTAATTATGCAATAGAAGCAATAAGAGTTACCAAAATGGTTAGTCTGATAATGCAAAATAACACTTGTTCTTGTATGGCTTGGGCTGTTTTAAATTTACTAATCGTTTTCATAATACTTCGTTTTAATGTTATTACACCCTTATATCAATACCAATTAGTTTTTGTTACCCCCTATTTATAAAAAAGTCAGAAAAATTAATTTCTGACTTTCAATTTACCACCAATTTTAAGTAGGAGTTTAATTATGGTAGTGCATTTATTATGGCTACAAATTGAGCTTCTGTTACGACGTTTGTTTCACTTAGGTCAAAAGTTATTATATCATTAGCTACAATTGTAACAGCCTTTACAGCATATCTCCACATTCCGTTGTCTTCTGTTGCAAAAATGACGTGACACTCTAAACCAATTGGGATTTGACCATAATGCTCGCTAAATAAATTTAATGTTCCATCATAGGTGTCTAAAGAGGCTAATCCAGAATCTTCACCATCATAGGATAAATAGATTGCACTATTTGTAAAATTATAACCTACTGGTGCTTGGGCTTGAATTAACGTTTTTGGTCTTGGGTCGTTGTAAAAACGATCAATATTAGACCATCCAAATTGTCCTAAAAAAGCGTAGTACTCTCCACCTTCTACAAATACACCACCTTGTCCAGTAGCATCTTCAACTTCATCCCAAGTTAGGTTATCGTCGTTGTCTATAGTACCTTCCCATAAAGTCATAGCTGGATCTGCTCCACCTGTTAAACTGTTAGGTACAATTAACTGGATGTCGCAATTAGTGTCTAATGCTACTCCATTTTGCGTAGCTTCTATAAAAAACTCACCACCAGAAATCAATAAGGCTTTATCTCCATTTGGTAATTCTCCCATAGTTGGTTTATTTGTTGTCAGCATATTTCCTTTTTCAAAAAGTTCGATATAGTCTATATCTACGTTTCCTGTTACAGGATTTCCGTTTAAGGTTAGGCAGCTACCATTAATATTAATTTGTACACCATTATCAGAAGTAAAAGTTACCGATCCATCTTCTGCATTAAAGTTGAAGTTCTGGGTGTTGTTATCCAAAGCTTGTTCTCTAATGTTTTTAAATTCTTGTGCTGTTGGAGGGATAAACTGTGTGTTGTTGTCATCAAAATCTTCATTATTATCACAACTTGTGAATAATAGAGTGGTCATTAATAGGGTTCCGAAAATTGTTTTTAAAGTTTTCATTTTATTTTGTTTTAAGTTGTTATTCATCTTTATATAAACAGGGTAAGTAATTTGTTACCCTGTTTTTAGTTTTTTTTAATTTTTAGTCTAATAGGGCTAAAGCATCTAATATCTCTTGAGTAGATTTAGCTTCAAAGTTTAAGGTTAATTCTTCTTCGTCAGAGATAGTGACGTTCTCTACAGCTAAGTATTGTTGATTATTTTCTAAAGTAATAGCTATATAAGTAACTGCTAATCCTTCTGGTAACATGTCTACATAACTTTGTATTCCGTTTGCGTAAGGCGTAGAAAATTTGACAACAGCAGGTAAATTATTTTCTTCAAAAACTAAGAAGATCACTGTTTCTGCTTCGTTTGGACTATTAGTTAAATTAATATAATTAGTGGTTTTGTTTCCTAGATAGCTGTAAAACTTATCACAGTTAGACCAACCTGTATCAAAGACATCATAGATATAAGATGATGGAGCAGCAATATATTGCATACCATTTGCACCTAAACTTACATCAGTGGTTGGGCTCCATACAATACCTTCTTCGTCAGAAGTTGTACCAGCAAATGGTAGCATTTCTGCATCAAATCCACCAGCAGATGGAACAGATATTTGGTAATTTGTACCAGAAGCTATCAGTAAGTCGTCACCATTTTGCGAAATTCTTACTTCAGTTTCTCCCTCTGATAATAAAAAGGTGTTTTGGCTAGAAAAGTTAAGCGCATTAGTAGGCTTGTTTGATAATATCATTTGACTAGGCTTAAATATTTCTTTTATTGCTACATTTACTAGTCCTGTTACTGGATTGTTACTTCCATCTACAAAAGCATTTGGTGGAAAAGTAACTATTGTTCCGTCTTCTCCAGTGACACTGCCACCAGTTGTAGCATCAATAGTAAATGTTTGATCTTGTACACCATGGGTTTCAAAAAAACCTTGAATAGTAGTATAGCTTAAAGTTTCTTGGTAATTGTTGTTGTCATCAAAATCTTCATTATTATCACAACTTGTGAATAATAGAGTGGTCATTAATAAGGTTCCGAAAATTGTTTTTAAAGTCTTCATATTTTGTGTTTTAAATTGTTATTCATGTTTATATAAACAGGGTAAGTATTTTGTTACCCTGTTTTTGGTAAATTATTTACTAGCTATAATTTTGTAAGTCATAATATCTCCTTTAGCAACTAGTTGTATCATTTGTTTTGCTGAAAACTCTGAAGAAGAAAATCCTTTAGCATATCCTTTTTCACTTTTAACTTCCCAGAAGTATAGGCGTGATTCTTTTTTAAATATCTCGCTTTTTAAGATAAAGTAGTTTGTGATTTTTCGTTCTAAAACCACTTCGTTTTGTCCAACAAGATTAGATCTTTTTTTAGCTTCAAATAATGATGTTGCAGTTCCGGAAAATTCTCCGTTAGTTGTTACAACTGTCCAGTCGTATACTTCTACTATTTCATTTTTTGTAATGTCTACAGGTATTTCACTGTTACCATCTGTTTTTAAATTAGCAGCATTTACGTTTAATAATCCTAATACTACTGTTGCGATAATTAAAATTGTACGTTTCATAATTTCTAAAATTTAAATTGTTTTATTTTTTGTTTAAATGTGTTGTCATTTTTTGACCGTTACACCCTTATATCAAAACCATTTAAAATTTGTTACCCTTATTTACTTAAGTTTTTTTAAATTCGTTGTAAACAAAGGGTTTATGAGTGAAAAAAAAATACACGAAGACCAGAAATATGTAGACGGATTGGTAAATAACAACTCCTTTATTATTCAGGCTATATATGATAAGTTTGCGCCAAAAGTGATTAATTACATTAGGCAAAATAGTGGTGATGCAGAACGTGCTCAGGATATTATACAAGAAACTATTATCACCATTTATAATCAAGGTTGTCAAAAAAAACTGCAATTAACGTGTCCTTTTGATGCCTACTTTTTTTTACTGTGTAAACGTAAGTGGTTAAACTATTTGAAAAAAAGTGGTAATAAAGAGGTAACAATTAATGAAGAAGTTTTATCTAAAGATGACGACGCACAAGAACTGTCTTTTGAATCTTCTATTTTTGAAGGTAAACAAGCCCTTTTTAACGAGATGTTTCAAAAACTAGGAGATGCCTGCAAAGACTTGCTAAAAGCGACTTTTAAAATTAAATCTATGGAAGAAGTAGCAGCTAGCCTAAATGTAAGTTATGCTTACGCACGAAAGAAAAAATCGCTTTGCATTGGTCAATTAACTAAGTTAGTTCAAGAGTCGCCAACATTTAATCAACTTAATTATTAATGTTATGCAAGAACAAGATTACATCCTTTTTGAAAATTATCTATCTGGCGATTTATCTTCTGAAGAGATAGCTGATTTTGAAAACAGAGTCAGTACAGATGAAGACTTCAAACAAGCCTTCACTATTTATAAAGAATTATCGGAACATTTACAGCATGAAATAGGGAATGAGGATAACACTACAGATTTTAGAGCTAATTTAGATAGCATTTCACACAGATATTTTACCAAATTAGATATCGAAGAAAATCCAGTTGAAGTTAAAAAGACCTTTAGTTTTTACAAATTAGCAGTAGCAGCAAGTATTGCATTAATCATGGGCTTCTTTGTATTTAATCAGTTTTCTGGTGGTGCAGATTATTATGATTTTAATGACCACGGAACTATCGATTTTACAGAGAGAAGTAGCGAAGACAATGTTGGTCTATTAATCAAAACAACAAAAGCCTTTAATAACAAGGAATATAAAGAAGCAAAAAGTTATTTAGAAGAGTTATTAAAAGACAACCCTGAAAACGTCGAGTATAATTTTTACTATGCCATTACTAATATTGAGTTAGATAATTTTGATCAAGCAGATTCAATTTTAGGTACCATAGCAAATGGAAACTCAGCTTATAAAAATAAAGCCACTTGGTATTGGGCATTAAGTAAATTAAAGCAGGATAAAAAGGAAGATTGTATTAAGCTACTAAAGCAAATTCCTGAAGATGCAGACGATTACAGTCAAGCACTTAAATTATTGAAGAAGCTAAAATAACACATCTTCAATCTTAAAAATACTAGTTAAAAAGTCATCAAAACCATGATGACTTTTTTATTTTTGCTACATGATTATAACAGATACACATACCCATTTATATAGCGAAGCTTTTGACGAAGACAGAGACCAAATGATGCAACGTGCATTAGATGCTGGTGTGTCTAGGTTTTTTGTACCAGCAATAGATAGTGCATACACACAAGGTATGTTAGATCTTCAATCTAAGTATTCAGATCGCGTTTTTTTAATGATGGGTTTGCATCCAACACATGTAAAAGACAATTATAAAGAAGAATTATCACATGTAGAAGAGATGCTTAACCAGCATACATATTATGCAGTAGGCGAAATAGGTATCGACTTATATTGGGACAAAAGTACTTTAGAAATTCAAAAAGAAGCATTTAGGTTTCAAATCAAACTAGCAAAGCAACATCAATTACCTATAGTCATCCATTGTCGTGAGGCTTTTGACGAGATATTTGAAATTTTAGAAGAAGAACAATCAGAAGATTTATTCGGTATTTTTCATTGTTTTACAGGAACAATAGAGCAAGCACATCAAGCCATATCATATAATATGAAGTTAGGTATTGGAGGTGTGGTGACGTTTAAAAACGGAAAGATTGATCAGTTTTTAAGTCAAATAGATTTAAAGCATATTGTTTTAGAAACCGATTCACCGTATTTAGCACCAAAACCATACAGAGGAAAGCGCAACGAAAGTAGTTATATTACAAAGGTTTTAGAAAAGTTATCCGAAATTTACGAAGTGCCTCAAGAAAAAATTGCCGAAATTACAACCGAAAACTCAAAAAAAGTATTTAAAATTTAAATGATAATGTCATGCTGAGCGCAGTCGAAGCATAATTCGTAATTCAAAATTCGTAATTCGTAATTCAATATGACCAAAACCATCCCAAACATACTCCTTATATATACTGGTGGAACTATTGGTATGATAAAAGATCCAGAAACAGGAGCCTTACGTGCGTTTGATTTTGAGAATTTATTGGTTAGAATCCCAGAATTAAAACTGTTAGATTGTTCTATCAAAACCTATTCATTTAAAAAGCCTATTGATTCTAGTAACATGGAACCAGAATATTGGGTTCAGATTGCAGAAGTTATAGAATCGCACTACGACAGTTTTGATGGATTTGTTGTGCTTCATGGAAGTGATACCATGAGTTATACAGCTTCAGCATTAAGTTTTATGTTAGAGCATTTAGCAAAACCAGTTATTTTTACAGGATCGCAATTACCCATTGGAGACTTGCGTACAGATGCCAAAGAAAATTTGATTACCTCAATCCAAATTGCATCTCTTCAACATTATAATAAACCTGTTATAAAAGAAGTAGGTTTATATTTTGAATATAAATTATACAGAGCCAATCGTACAACAAAAATAAATGCCGAACACTTTGAAGCATTTGATAGTTTAAATTATCCAGACTTGGCAGAAAGTGGTGTCCACTTAAAAGTAAATCATGAGTATTTATTAAAACCTAACCCAAGAAAAAATTTAATAGTACATAAACAACTAGATGCTAATATTGCATTAATTAAGTTGTTTCCTGGTATTTCAAAACAGGTCTTAGAAAGTATTTTTAATTCTGAAGGACTAAAAGGTGTTATTTTAGAAACCTATGGAGCTGGAAACTGTTCGACTAAAGATTGGTTTTTAGATTTACTAAAAGCAACTATAAATAAAGGAATACATATAGTTAACGTTACACAATGTTCTGGTGGAAGTGTGCTAATGGGTCAATATGAAACTAGTGAAAAACTAAAACGTATTGGTTTAATTTCCGGAAAAGACATAACAACAGAAGCTGCTTTGTGCAAAATGATGTATTTGTTGGGACAAAATATTTCCCCTAACTTGTTCAAAACCATATATGAAACAGCATTGCGTGGAGAAATGAGCTAAAATTAACCTTCAAAATTTTATCATTAGCTTATTTTTTTGTTATTTGCTCTGCTGTAATTAAACAATAAATTACAGAGAGGTGGCCGAGTGGCTTAAGGCGCACGCTTGGAAAGCGTGTATGCGTTTATAGCGTATCGAGGGTTCGAATCCCTTCCTCTCTGCAAGAGATTTTAAATTTTATTATTGATATTGGAATAGTTTTTGTGATTTAAAATTAGCTTCAAATACTATTTTATCTTAATTTAAAATCTTTTGTTAATTAAATAAGAGTTAATAAGAAGAACTATTTAGTTTTACTAAACCTCTTTAGCGGTTATTTTTATTTTTAATTGCAATTTTTTTATATCTTTAACACTTTAACTAATAAAATTAAGAACAACAAAATGAAAAGATTATTTTCTATCCTAGCCATCGCGTGTATCATGGTATTCGGAACTGCAAACGCAACGACTAACGTAGCAATGACTACTGCAACTACTGTAGTGCTTACACAACAAGAAAATGAAACAGCTGATGCAACTACAACTGCAGATGGCGAAAATTTAACGTTCCACCAAGAGCTTAAAAAGCGTTTTATTGAAGGTGGTCCAGGATTTATGGGAATTGTATTATTATGTTTAATTCTTGGTTTGGCAATTGCTATTGAAAGAATTATCTTCTTAAACTTATCTACTACAAATTCAAAAAAATTAACTCAAGATGTTGAAGATGCACTTCAGTCTGGTGGTATAGAAGCTGCTAAAGAAGTATGTCGTAACACAAAAGGACCTGTAGCCTCTATCTTTTATCAAGGATTAGACAGAGCAGATGGAGATTTAGAATCTGCTGAAAAAGCTGTAGTAGCTTATGGAGGAGTACAAATGGGACAATTAGAGAAAAACGTATCTTGGATTTCATTATTTATTGCATTAGCACCAATGTTAGGATTCATGGGAACAGTAATTGGTATGATTCAAGCATTCGATAAAATTGAAGCAGCTGGAGATATGCAACCATCATTAGTAGCAGGAGGTATTAAAGTAGCCTTATTAACTACTGTATTTGGACTTATTGTTGCTATTATATTACAAATCTTTTACAACTATATTATTGCAAAAATAGATAGTATTGTTAATGACATGGAAGATTCTTCTATCAACTTAATGGATATGTTATCTAAGTATAAAAAATAATTATTAACCACTTTAAATCATAACATATTATGAATTTACAAAAAATACTAACTTATGTAGTTATCCTAATTGGGATTATTGCAATTGCATTGTGGTTTTTAATGAATGGCAATATTAGTGACTTATTAACTGAAAACGGAGTAACCGATGTCAAGGATTTACCTTTAAACGAAACGATGCCATTAGTATCTCCATTATATTACTTAGTTATAGTTGTTGCAGTTATTGCTTTAGTTTTAACATTAATTTCTGTGATTAACTCTTTAATGAAGTCGTCTAAAGGATTAAAAAACATATTGATAGGTGTTGGAGCATTTCTTGCTGTAATAGTTATTGCTTATGCGTTATCTGGAGGTGATGCTAAAGAGTATTTCTATAACGGAATTGCTGCAACTGACAAAGAATCACATTTAGTTGGAGCTGGACTATACGCATTTTACGCGTTAATAGTTATAGCTGCAGGAACCATGTTATTCACTGGAATTAAAAAATTAATTAAATAATTATGGCAAAAAGATCAGCACCAGAAGTTAATGCAGGCTCTATGGCTGACATTGCCTTCTTATTATTAATATTCTTCTTAGTTACTACAACTATTGAAGTAGATTCTGGTATTAGTTCAAAACTACCACCAGATATTCCACCACCAGATGTAAAAATTAAACAGAAAAACATTTTTACTGTTGAATTGAACAAGGATAACCAAATGTTGGTTGAGGAAGAGTTGATGAAAGTTAAAGATTTAAAAGCAGCAGCCATTAAATTTATTGACAATGGAGGAGGAGAAGGAACAGATGGTACCAAGTGTACCTATTGTAATGGAGCTAAAGACCCAGCGTCATCTGACCATCCATCCAAAGCCATTATTTCTATCACACACTCTAGAGCAACAGACTATGATACATTTATTGTGGTTTATGATCAATTAGTTAGCGCTTATGCAGAGCTAAGAGAACGTTTAGCACAGAAATTGTACAACAGATCTTTTAAAGAAATGGAATTAACATACGACGATTCTAAGTCACCACAATTTAAAAGTGAAAAGTTAAAAGAGAAGATAGATAATATTAAGGATAAGTATCCAAGAATTATATCTAAAGCAGAACCTAAATAATTATTAAACTATGTCAAAATTTAAAAAAGGAGGCAAAAAAGAGTTGCCAGCTATTTCTACAGCATCTTTACCAGATATTGTATTCATGCTATTATTCTTTTTTATGGTAGCTACCGTAATGAGAGACAACAGTTTGAAAATTAAAAACAATCTACCTTCTGCTGCTCAAACTGAAAAGCTAGGTCAAAAAAATCTTGTAATGTTTATCTATGCAGGTAAACCTAGTGATCAATACAGAAATATGGGTGAAGAAGCTAAAATCCAGTTAAACGATAAGTTTGCAGATTTAAACGACATTGCAGCATTTGTAGCTGCAGAGCGTGCTTCTAAACGTGAAGCTGAAATACCACAATTAATTGCTGCATTAAAAGTAGATAAAGAAACCAATATGGGATTAGTATCTGACATTGAGCAAGCCTTACGTAAAGTAGGACAATTAAAAATTAATTACACCACCAAAAAAGGTAGTGGACTTAAATAAGTATTACTCTTAATTTTATAACAAAAGGTGTTTTGATTTTCAAAACACCTTTTGTTTTTTATAACTTTAATATAGTCTATAGGTTTTATTTTTAATCTATCAATTAAAGCAATATATTTAATTCATGAAAAAATTATTACTGCTTTTAATTCTTTTATTATTGGCTCCATTAGCTGTTGCTCAGGATGAGGGAATCAAAAAAAATGTTATAGACTCGCTGTATAGAGAAGATCAATTTTATTTGGGTATTACCTACAACCTTTTAAGCAAAAAGCCAAAAGATGTCTCTCAAAACGGATTTTCTAGCGGAATACACTTTGGAGTCATTAGAGATATGCCTATTAATAAAAGACGCAATAAAGCTATTGGGATTGGTTTAGGAGTATCGCTAAATTCTTATAACAGTAATATATTGATTTCAGAAAATAATAAGCAAACCACATTTTCTGTTTTAGATACTGACCAGGTAGATTTCTCTAAAAATAAATTTTACACTTATGTTTTAGAAATGCCTATACAATATAGATGGCGAACATCAACACCAACAGAATACAGTTTTTGGAGGATTTATACAGGTTTTAAAATAGGTTATGTTTTTGCGAATAGTACGAGGTATTCAGGAACACCTATAGATGTTCGTTTAAAAAATAACGATACGTTTAATACACTTCAATATGGCTTAACAATGAGTGCTGGTTACAATACTTGGAATTTTTATTTGTATTATGGACTTAATGACCTGTTTGAAAATGCAACAGTTAATAATCAATCTTTGGATATGAGTGCTATAAAAATTGGATTAATGTTTTATATCTTATAGCCAATATTGCAATACAATTAATTGTGGTACTAAACCAATAATTAATCCAACAATTAGCTCTTTGCTTGTGTGTGCTTTTAAATGTAGTCTTGATGTCGCTACAGCACCTATTATTAAAGCCATTAGGGCTAAGCTTCCGTTTATATTAATACTAAAATGTATCGAGAAAGCTATAAAAAACATAAAAACTCCGCCAGTAGCAACCAAATGTAAGCTAGCTTTAAATTTCAGGATTGCGAATAGTAAACACGTAATATTAGAAATTAACACTCCAATAAAAAAGAAATATAATTCTGGAATCTGGTCTATTGGGAAGACCCTAATTAGAATTAGACCTAAAATGAAACAGTTTACTAAAAGAGGTAAAATACGTTCTTTAGTTGTTTTTAAATGAATAGATTCCGCTTTACTTAACGTTTTTAGTAAAAAATAGACTAAAATAGGGAGTATTATAGTTAATATAAGTAATGAAATTAACTTGGCATATACAAAGTCTTCTGGAACAAATCTTGGTGTTTTTTTAAAGTAAAAATGTATAGCCAATACAGGCATAATTATAGGATGAAATAGGTACGATATGCTTTTAATTAACCATTTCATCTATAATGTTATTTAAATAGTAGTATTTGAAAGTTCATCCAAGGTAATTATATAAGTTTAAAACTTAAGTTTAGGATGATTTATTATATTTTCTTACGTAATCTCGCCACAGGAATATCTAGCTGTTCTCTATATTTTGCAACAGTACGTCTAGCAATTGGATAGCCCTTTTCTTTTAGTATTTTGGCTAAAGCTTCGTCCGTTAAAGGTTTCTTTTTGTTTTCTTCCTCAATAACGGTTTCTAATATCTTTTTGATTTCTCTGGTAGACACTTCCTCACCTTGGTCATTAGTCATGGATTCCGAAAAGAATTCTTTAATTAATTTGGTGCCATAAGGCGTGTCAACATACTTACTATTAGCTACTCTCGATACGGTTGAGACATCCATATCAATCTCATCAGCAATATCTTTTAATATCATAGGCTTAAGGTTACGCTCATCACCAGTTAAAAAATATTCTTTTTGATAATGCATAATAGTACTCATAGTTACAAAAAGGGTTTGCTGACGTTGTTTTATAGCATCAATAAACCATTTAGCTGCATCCAACTTTTGTTTGATAAACATCACAGCATCTTTTTGAGACTTACTTTTGTCTTTACTTTCTTTATATCCTTTAAGCATGTTACTATACTCTCTAGACACATGCAATTCTGGTGCATTACGACCGTTTAGTGTCAGCTCTAACTCGCCATCAACAATTTTAATTGCAAAATCAGGTACGACATGTTCTACTATTCTGTTATTTCCTGCGTAAGATCCTCCTGGTTTTGGATTTAATCGTTCAATCTCATGAATAGCATCTTTAAGCTGATCTTCAGTAATATCAAACTTTTGCATTAATTTTTTGTAATGCTTTTTAGTAAACTGGTCAAATGCTTTATCAATAATTTGAGTGGCTAATTCTACATCAGGATGTTTTTCTTTTCTGTGTAATTGAATACTTAAACACTCTTGTAGATTTCTAGCACCAACACCAGCTGGATCTAATTGGTGTACAATTTTAAGTATGTTAGCCACTTTATCTTCGTCTGTATAGACACTTTGTGTAAATGCTAAGTCATCAACTATATCGCTTAATTCTCGACGTATATAACCGCTTTCATCAACACTTCCAACTAAAAAAATTGCTATATCACGCTCATCATCAGATAAGCGATATGTGTTTAATTGATTAACTAAATGCTGTGTAAATGATGTTCCTGCAGCATAAGGAACGCTTTTGTCCTCATCATCTGCACTGTAATTATTGGCGTTGGTACGATAATCTGGGACTTCATCATCACTTAAATAATCGTCAACATTAATCTCTCCTGCATCTATAGTTTCGTTGTCATTAAAATCGTCTTGCGTATTGTCAAAATCATCATCTAATTGGTCAGAGACTTCATCTTTACCACTTTCTAACGCTGGATTTTCTTCCAATTCTTGCTTTAAACGTTGTTCAAATGCTTGTGTTGGCAACTGTATCAATTTCATTAATTGAATTTGTTGAGGAGACAACTTTTGCGATAATTTGAACTGTAAATATTGTTTAAGCATATAAGCGTTTGATTATTTAACTAAAGATAATAAAATGTGTCTTAATTATAAATTAAAACTCGGCATTTTGGGGTGTTCTTGGATAAGGAATGACATCTCTAATATTGGTCATTCCTGTTGCAAACATCACTAAACGTTCAAAACCTAAACCAAAACCAGAGTGTACAGCTGTACCATATTTACGTAAGTCTAAGTACCACCATAATTCTTCTTCAGGAATGTCTAATGCTGCCATTTTTTCTTTTAAGACTTCAAGACGCTCCTCACGTTGCGATCCACCAACAATCTCTCCAATACCAGGAAATAAAATATCCATAGCACGTACTGTTTTCCCATCTTCATTTAAGCGCATGTAAAAAGCTTTAATGTTTGCTGGATAATCAAATAAAATTACTGGACATTTAAAATGTTTTTCTACAAGAAAGCGTTCGTGTTCTGACTGTAAATCGGCTCCCCATTCTTCAATAATATAATTGAATTTCTTTTTCTTGTTTGGTTTACTATTACGTAAAATATCAATAGCTTCGGTATAACTAACTCGCTTAAAGTTATTTTCGGTAACAAATTTAAGTTTTTCGATTAAGCGTAAATCGCTACGTTCTGCTTGAGGTTTTGTTTTTTCTTCATCAAAAAGACGTTGGTCTAAAAACTCTAAATCTTCTTGATTGTGTTCTAATATATAGCTTATAACAGATTTCATAAAATCTTCAGCTAAATCCATATTACCAGCTAAATCCATAAAAGCTACCTCAGGCTCAATCATCCAGAATTCTGCCAAGTGACGAGATGTATTTGAATTTTCTGCTCTAAAAGTTGGACCAAAAGTGTAGACTTTACCTAATGACATTGCATAAGTTTCAGCTTCTAACTGACCAGAAACGGTCAAGTTAGTTTCCTTGCCAAAAAAGTCTTCTTTATAATCTATAGTTCCATCTTCATTTAATGGTGGTTTTTTCTGATCTAGCGTGCTAACTCTAAACATCTCACCAGCACCTTCTGCATCACTGCCAGTAATTATTGGTGTGTGCATATAATAAAAACCATTATCGTTAAAATATTTATGAATTGCAAAAGATAATGAAGAACGTAAACGCATGACAGCACTAAACGTATTGGTTCTGGTGCGTAAATGTGCGTTTTCGCGTAAAAATTCGAAGCTA
This sequence comes from Olleya sp. YS, assembly GCF_029760915.1. Taxonomy (NCBI): domain Bacteria; kingdom Pseudomonadati; phylum Bacteroidota; class Flavobacteriia; order Flavobacteriales; family Flavobacteriaceae; genus Olleya; species Olleya sp. YS. The sequence goes on from NZ_CP121685.1 coordinate 1,553,254, forward strand.
TGTTTTTTAGGTTGTATTGGATAGGTTTCAGGATCAGAATCTCCTAAAATTTCAATTTTAGTAACGCTAACTTCAACATTTTGCCCTTTTCCTTGACTTTCTACTAAATCACCTGTAATAGATACTGCAGCACCAGTAGTGATTCGTTTTAGTAAGTCTTCGTCTGTATTTTCAAAATCTACTACGCATTGGATATTTTGCAATGTAGAACCATCATTTAATGCAATAAAACGATTAGCTCTAAAGGTACGTACCCAACCTTTTATATGTACTTCTTGTAATTTGGTTTCTTTTAGTAATGTAGCGACTGTGTATGAGTTCATTTTTAAAAATTTGATTAAAAATAGCGTTTTTCTGTTATTTTTTATTCTTTAAGAAAGGCATTTTCATCATCATCTTCCTCTGGAATAATATTTATAGTTGGTTTTTTTAATACTTCTTTATTGGCAATGCTTCGTTCTAAGGATAATAATAACGAAGGTAATAATAGTAAGTTGGATAACATAGCAAATAGTAAGGTTACAGAAACTAATGCTCCAAGAGCAACCGTTCCGCCAAAACTTGAAATAATAAATACTGAAAATCCAAAAAACAAAACTATTGATGTGTAAAACATACTAACTCCTGTTTCGCGTAAAGCACCATACACAGATTTTTTAATTTTCCAGTTATTGGCTTGTAACTCTTGTCTGTATTTAGCTAAAAAGTGAATGGTATCATCCACAGATATTCCAAATGCAATACTAAACACTAAAATTGTGGAAGGCTTTATAGGCACACCAATGTATCCCATTAATCCTGCTGTAACCACTAAAGGTAATAGGTTAGGTATAAGAGATACAATAATCATTCTGAACGAACGAAACATGTATGCCATAAATAATGAAATTAATATCACTGCAAGTGATAGCGATATGGCTAAGTTTTTTACTAAATATTTAGTTCCTTTTTGAAATACTAATGCTTTACCTGTCATGGTAACATTGTATTTTTTTTTAGGAAATACGTTGTCTATTTTAGCTTGAAGATTTTCTTGGATACGCTCCATTTTGTCGGTTCCAATATCTTTCATAAACGTGGTGATTCTGGCATATTGACCAGTACTATCCACAAAGTTTGTTAACAAATCTACTTTTGAAGACGAGTTTTTTGCATATTTTAAAATGAAAGATTCTTCTAGTCCTGGAGAAGGTAATTGATAGTATTTAGGATTACCATTATAGTAAGCTTGCTTAGAATATTTTACTAATCCAACAACCGAAATAGGTTTAGAAAACTCTGGAGTTTCGTTAATAAACTCTTCAATTTTATCCATTCGTTTGAGAGTACTAGGTTTCATGACACCTTGCTTCTTTTTGGTGTCCACCATGATTTCTAAAGGCATAATACCATCAAACTCGTCTTCAAAAAAGCGAATATCTTTAAAAAACTGGGCGTTTTTTGGCATGTCTTCTATGAGGCTTCCCGAAATTTTTATTTGGAAAATACCAATTAAGCATACAATTAATAATACCAATGACGTCACGTAAATGGTAATACGTTTTTCTTTTACCATACGTTCCATCCAATCTACAAATCCACCAATCCAACGCTTATTAAGGTGCTCTAGGTGTCTGTCTTTAGGAAATGGTAAAAAAGTGTAAATAATTGGAATAATAAGTAAACACAATATAAAAATGGCAAGAATACTTAAAGACGCTACTACACCAAACTCTTTAAGTAATTGACTTTCGGTTAAAATAAATGTTGCAAAACCAGATGCAGTAGTTACGTTGGTCATTAAAGTCGCATTACCTACTTTGGTAATAACACGTTGCAAACTTCTTACTTTATTACCATGAGATTTAACCTCGTTTTGGTATTTATTGATTAAGAAAATACAGTTTGGGATACCAATAACGATTATTAATGGCGGAATTAATGCTGTTAATACAGTAATTTCGTAACCTAGCAATCCTATGATACCTAAGGTCCACATCACTCCTATACTAACGACAATTAACGAGATGAAAGTTGCTCTAAAAGACCTAAAAAATAAAAAGAATATTAAAGATGTCACTAATAATGCAGCTAATACAAAAAGGTTTATTTCATCTACTATATTTTGTGCATTTAGCGTACGTATATAAGGCATTCCGGACACCCTAACGTCTAAATTTTGAGCTTTTTTAAACGCGTCAATTTTAGTAACTAGATTATTAATTATAAACTCTTTTCTTGCTGGTGTATTTACTATATCTTTTTTAAGGTAAATAGCTGTACGAACCGTTTTTGTTTCTTTATTGAATAAAAAATTGTCGTAAAAAGGATATTTATTAAATAATTGATCTGTCAGTTTTTCTATTTCCTGAATGGATGTAACCGAATCTTTAATAAATGGTTCAAGTACAAACTTTTCTTGTTCTTCGTCTTTAATTAGTTTTTGAAGATCTTTTATAGAGACAACTGTTTCGACCTCTGGATTATTTCTAAAACTATCTGATAATGCATTCCAAGCGTTAAGTTTGTCAACCGTAAATAATGTGGAGTCTTTAATACCCAAAACTACAAGATTACCTTCTTCACCAAATACTTTTAAAAAATCATTGTAAGTCACATTAACTTCATGATCATCTGGTAGCAAATTGGCTTCAGTGTAGGTAAAACGCATATACTTCCATTGTGTACTAAATAGTATTGTTACTACAATGACACTTAATAGAATAGCTATTTTATTGCGCAAAATTAATCTTGCAACAACATCCCAAAAGTTTGCTGAAAATAGTTTTAACATAATGCTTTAAAAAACGCAGCAAAGGTATGTAAAACCATTGTATTTACTAAGATAAATTTGGTTTTATAATGTAATATTAAATGTGAATTTTAATGCAATATTGTCTTCTTCTCTAGATAAGTGGTAAGCACCATATCTGTAGGTGGCACTTAAGCCAAAGCCAAATATTAGTTTATTTATTTCAAAACCACTTTCTGTGTAACCATGTTTTAAGGTTTCAAAGCTTACGTTTTGATGTCTTTCAATGTTATTCATATTACCAATTGCGTATCGCGTTACTAATACCAATTGAGGATTAAAGCGTTTAGCAATTGCAAAAGGTTTGACATAATGTTTGATGACTAAAGTAGAAAAACGGTCTGAAAAAAACTCGTTAAAATACATAGTTTCAAAACTATTAATACCTGCTACAGAAAATCGTTGAAGTATAGTTTCTTTGGTAATATTATTAGGGTAAGCGTGATATAAATGTGTTAAAGGTGCATCACCATGTGCAATTCCTGCTGATAGTGTTCCAATAGTGTAGGAATCTTTGTTTAATTTAATTTTATGAATGGTTCTAAAATCTAATTTCGAAAAATTGAAATCTGCATTAAACACATCCTTAAAACTCTTGGTGTATTGTAATGTAAATTTTGGGTACCCTTGATTGATGCTAGTTGTACCATCTTCTAGTTGCACTGTTGAATTAAAAGGGTCCCATTGCAATGCTATTTTTGCGGTAGATGTTTCAAAACCACTATAATTTTTATTATCCAAGACATAATTATAATCATAGGTTGGTCTAATATTGCTTATAGCCAGCTCTGCTTTTGTGTATAATTTAGGATTTATTTCATGTTCAATGGAGACAGCAGAAGTAATGTGTTTATGAAATAAATCGATGTTGAGTAATCGTGGTTCAAAAAAAGAGAAGGATCTGCTATCGGTTAAAAAGGCAGAACTTCCGGTTTCTTTTAAATCGTCAATATAGGAGATGTTTATCCAAGTTTTAGTATCAGGATTAACTCTAAAACCACCACCAATTTTGTATTTAAAACTATCATCTCTAAATCCATAGACTAGGTAAGAATCTATTCTAAATTTTTCAGAAAACGCTTCATTAGTAATACCTCCTAATCCAGTTCTAAACCCTTCATATTGGTTAAATTTGATAAGATATCTTAGATCAAAATTCCAGACTTTAGTTGGGAAAAACCCATTGCCAATTTGTTTTAGCAATTCGCCAGACTTAGTTGTGTCGTTGACTTTTAAATTTTTTTCTTTGGGTTCTTGTGCATGGACTAGAGTCACACTTAAAAAGCACAAAACAACTAATAGATATTTTAATGTAGAAGAATTATAGTGCTGCATTGATGGCTTTTGTAAGTACAGATTTAATATTGGTTCTATAACCTACTTCTTTAGCTACAATTTTACCTTCTTTATCAATGACTATGCTTGTAGGAAAGCTATTAACACCATATAACGAAACAACATCATTAGCATTTGGCACAATAGTAAATGTAAAGTCTTGTTCTTCCAAAAACTGTTCGACAATATCCTTTTGGTTAAACGTAATAGCCAAAAACTTTACTTTTTTGTCTTTATAATTCTCAGATAGTTTATTTAATTCTGGCATTTCTTGAATACAAGGTCCACATTTAGTAAACCAAAAATTGAGGATGACGACTTGTCCTTGTAAATCTGATAATTTAAAGGTGTTTCCGTCTATATCTGTCGCTATAAAATCTAACGCTTTTTCACCTTTTGTAAACTCGGCTTCAGGGTTTTTTGCCACTCTGTTATCTTTAGCTTTTACTCTTTTAAAAACTATGGATTTAAGCTTATTATCTGTATCGACATAAAACAAAGGTTTATAATCTGAATTAGTCATCAATTCAACTTGAGACATAGGTAGTAATTTCCCGCTTTCGTTAAACAATAAAACATCTGGAGTTATCATAATCTCCATTGTCTTAACTTCTTCATCTGTTAACAAACGCTGATCTTTGGGTATAAACTTATAGTCTTGAGCTTGAAGTAATCCAAAAACTAAAAAGGTAATAATAATACAGATGGACTTTAAAAACTTCATAATTGGTAATTTAGGTAAAACAATACAACGTAAAAACCTTGTACAAGGTATAAAAAAAGCGACTAACAAGTCGCTTTTTTTAGAGTTATACAGTCATAATCTCTGATTCTTTATTAGATAATATATCGTCAATTTTTTTAACGAATTTATCTGTCAATGTTTGTACGTCTGCTTCTGCGTTTTTTTGTACATCTTCAGATGCATCTTCTACTTTTTTAATATCGTTATTGGCGTCTTTACGTGCGTTTCTAACTCCTACTTTAGCGTCTTCAGCTTCAGCTTTAGCTTGTTTAGCTAAATCACGTCTACGTTCTTCTGTTAAAGGCGGAACGTTAATTATAATGCTTTCTCCATTATTCATTGGGTTAAATCCAAGATTTGCTACCATAATAGCTTTTTCAATCTCTTGAAGCATTCCTTTTTCCCATGGTTGAACCGTAATGGTTCTACCATCAGGTGTGTTGACGTTGGCTACTTGACTTAAAGGTGTTTGAGAACCATAATAGTCAACCATAACGCTACCTAACATTGCAGGACTAGCTTTTCCGGCTCTAATATTTACAAATTGCTTTTCTAGATGCTTAATGGCTTTATCCATTGCTTCGTTAGCTGTATCTATAATAAATGTAATCTCTTCGTTCATTGTAATGTAATTTAATATTGAATGACTTTCAAAAAGCGAGCCAATTTTAAACCTAATATAATAATCTATTTTATAAACTTACTTGTGTTCCGATATTTTCTCCTGAAACGACTTTCATTAAATTACCTGTTGTATTCATATCAAATACAATAATTGGTAAATCGTTTTCTTGACTTAAAGTAAAAGCTGTGGTATCCATTACCTTTAATCCTTTACGTAACACATCATCAAAAGTAATGTGATCAAATTTAATTGCCGAACTGTCTTTTTCTGGGTCAGCATTGTAAATTCCATCTACACGTGTGCCTTTTAAAATAACATCTGCTTCAATCTCGATTGCTCTTAAAACAGCAGCAGAATCTGTAGTAAAATATGGGTTTCCTGTTCCTCCACCAAAAATAACTACACGCCCTTTTTTTAAGTGACTCATCGCTTTTCTGCGTATAAAAGGCTCTGCAACTTCGTTTATTTTTATAGCAGTTTGTAATCTAGTTTTAACACCTGCATCTTCTAATGCTTGTTGTAGTGCTAATCCATTAATTACTGTTGCTAGCATTCCCATATGGTCACCTTGTACTCGATCCATACCATTCATAGCACCTGCAACACCTCTAAAAATATTTCCACCACCTATTACAATAGCCACTTCAATTCCTTTTTCGGTGACTGCTTTAATTTCTTCTGCGTATTCTGATAAACGTTCGGGATCTATACCATACTGGCGATTTCCCATTAAAGCTTCACCTGATAATTTAAGGAGTATTCTTTTATATTTCATAGTCTAATCTAACGATTATGAGATTCCCAATTTTTGAGGGAACAAGAGTTTGACAAAGCTACACATTTTTTTTATTTTTTTAGAATGAATACCTACCTGTTGCGTTTCTTTTTATTTTATAAAAGCGCATAAAAAAACCACTAGCTCTGTAATAGAGTAGTGGTTTGATTTATAATTATTTCTGCTTAAGCAGGAATTTGTTATCCTAAAGACACACGTTTAAAACCTGTTACTTCAACGTTTTTAGATGCTACATAATCTGCAACAGTCATTTTTTCGTCTTTAATAAACTTCTGGTCAAGTAAACATTGTTCTTGATCTAAAGTCGTGTTATCAGAAATAAAACGATCCATTTTTCCTGGTAAGATTTTGTCCCAGATTTGTTCTGGCTTACCTTCAGCTTTTAATTCTGCTTTAGCATCAGCTTCAGCTTGAGCTAAAACTTCTGGAGTTAATTGAGACATAGAAATGTACTGAGGTACATTTTTAAGCGTCTTACCTAAACGTGCTAACTCTTCATTATCTTTTTCGATAACTGCAATTCTAGCTTCAGTTTCTGAAGCGACAAATGCAGGATCAAAATCTTTGTAAGATAAAGTTGTTGCTCCCATAGATGCTACTTGCATTGCTACGTCTTTAGCTACAGTTTCATCTTCTTGAGATAAACCAACTAAAGCTCCGATTTTATTGATGTGAACATAAGATCCAACATAAGGTGCTTCTAATTTTTCAAAAGCGTTGATTTCTAATTTTTCACCAATTACACCAGTTTGCTCAACTAATTTTTCTGCAACGGTCATACCACCAAAATCTGATGCTAAGAAATCTTCTTTATTATCAAAGTTGATTGCTTTTTCAGCCATTTGGTTTGCTAATGCTAAGAAATTTTCGTTTTTACCAACAAAATCTGTTTCACATCCTAATACGATAGCAACACCTACAGTGTTGTTATCATTAATTTTTACTGCAGCAGCACCTTCTGAAGAGTCTCTGTCTGCTCTTTTTTCTGCTACTTTTTGTCCTTTTTTACGTAATACATCGATTGCTGCATCAAAATCACCTCCAGCTTCTACTAAGGCTTTTTTACAATCCATCATACCTGCACCAGTTGCTTTTCTTAATTTATTTACTTCTGCTGCTGAAATTTTTACTTCACTCATGGTAATTATAATTTAAAAAAGTCGTTCAATTTATTTCTGTAAAGAAAGAATTAAACGACTTGTTTGTGTTTTGAAATAGTTATTTTATTCTTCTTCCTCTTTTTTAGCTGCTACTGCCTTTTTTGGAGCTGCCTTTTCTGCTTTTACTGCATCTTTAGCTGCTTCTTTATTAGCTTTTTCAGCTTTACGCTCGTTAAGACCATTTGTAATAGCGTCTGTAACGTGCGTTAAAATTTTATCGATTGATTTAGAAGCATCATCGTTTGCTGGTATTACGTAATCTACCTGACGTGGATCAGAGTTAGTATCTACCATTGCAAAAATTGGAATGTTTAATTTTTGAGCTTCTTTAATCGCGATATGTTCACGCTTAATGTCAACAACAAATAAAGCACCTGGTAAACGTGTCATGTCAACGATAGACCCTAAGTTTTTTTCTAACTTAGCTCTTAAACGGTCAACTTGTAAACGTTCTTTTTTAGATAAGGTTAAAAAGGTACCGTCTTTTTTCATTCTATCTATAGTCGCCATCTTTTTGATTGCTTTACGGATAGTTACAAAGTTGGTTAACATTCCACCTGGCCATCTTTCAGTAATGAAAGGCATGTTGATGTTTCCAGCTTTTTCTGCTACGATATCTTTTGCTTGCTTTTTTGTTGCAACAAATAAAATTTTACGACCTGAAGCTGCAATTTTTGCTAATGCATCTCCAGCTTCGTCCATTTTAGCTGCTGTTTTGTATAGGTTTATAATATGGATACCGTTACGCTCCATATATACGTAAGGAGCCATGTTTGGATCCCACTTACGTGTTAGGTGACCGAAGTGTACACCTGCTTCAAGTAATTCTTTTACTTCTACTGCCATTTTGTAATAGTTTACGTTCTGTTGAATTAGCAATAATTAAGTGGTCATTATTTAAAATCGCCTTAATTATTTAGATGCTAAACTAAATCCTGTCTTTTGGACTAGGACAACAATAACTAGTTTAAATTTTTGTTTTGCGTTGCGCATCTCGACTACGCTCGAGGTGACAACATAATAAATTGTATTAACGTTTCGAGAATTGGAATTTTTTACGCGCTTTTTTCTGTCCGAATTTTTTACGCTCTACCATTCTTGGGTCTCTTGTTAATAATCCTTCAGGTTTAAGAATACCTCTGTTTTCGTCATTTAACTCGCACATAGCACGAGAAATTGCTAAACGGATAGCTTCTGCTTGACCTGTAATACCTCCTCCAAATACATTTACTTTAATATCAAAGTTACCTTCATTTTCTGTTAAAGCTAATGGTTGGTTTACTTTGTATTGTAATGTTGCTGTATCGAAGTAGTCTTTAATGTCTTTACTGTTAATCGTAATGTTTCCTTTTCCTTTAGAAAGGTACACACGAGCAACTGCGGTCTTACGACGACCAATTTTGTGAATGACTTCCATTACTTGAATTCGTTTAAGTTAATTACTGTTGGTTTTTGTGCTTCATGCGTATGAGCTGAACCAACAACAACATTTAAATTACGGAATAAATCTGCACCTAATTTGTTTTTAGGTAACATTCCTTTTACTGATTTTTCTACTAATCTTGCTGGATCTTTTCCAAACATTTCTGTAGCAGTTAAACTTCTTTGACCACCTGGATAACCTGTGTGACGAATGTACGTTTTGTCATTCCACTTGTTTCCTGTTAAGTTGATTTTTTCTGCATTGATAACAATGACGTTATCTCCACAATCAACGTGTGGTGTGAAGCTAGGCTTGTGTTTTCCTCTTAAAAGTTTTGCAACTTTAGAAGACAAACGCCCTAATGATTGACCTTCAGCATCTACTAAAACCCACTGCTTATCTGCAGTAACTTTATTAGCTGAAATCGTTTTGTAGCTTAATGTGTCCACGTTATTAATTATTTTTTATTAAACATTCCTCTCTCAAAAAGAGTTTGCAAATTTACGATTATATATTTGATTACCAAATAGTGAAAGGACTTTTATTTAATAAGTCTGTGGATATCTTTTTAGTCTTAAAAACATCTTGTGTTTTAGGACTTGAAGTATTACTCGTTTGTTTTTTTTAAAGTAAATTGTAATGGTTTTTTGAAGATTTCCCAAAACAGAATACTAAACACAATGAGATACTCCAAACCAATAACCCATAAATTCTCTATATTGTCTGCATTTGCATACGCCAAATAGCTTATAATTATTATAAAACTCCACACGATAGCATACTTGTAATTAGTAAACACACTTAGTAGTAATATAGTTGCTATATACCAAGGATGTACAGTTGTACTTAATAGTAGATAACAAGTCATTGCAAATAGCATACTTACCATTAAAATAGGTAGATTTTGATTTTTTCTTTTTAAAGCTAATATCCATATAATTATAAAAACTAGTAGTGGTAGAATTTTTCCTATTAGAGCTATCTGATTATATCCTGTAATTTGATATCCAATAGCTCTTAATATATAATATATACTAGCATTAAACTCGAAATTACTAAACCATAAACCTACAGTTTTCGAATAATTATTAACGAATTGCATTGAGAAAAATGGGACGAATAGTATTATAGTTGTAATACCAATAATTATATAAAAACTGATAAGCTTTTTAAAATCGGTGTTATTTTTTTTAGTTCTAAACCATTTTATAAATAATGGTAAAAACAAAAGTGGTACTAATTTAGTTGATATAGATAAAGCAAAAATTATTGCTGACCATTTCCATTTATTAGTGCTTAGCAAATACAAACTAAAGATTAAAAAGAATAACATGATACCTTCAAAATGAAGATTACCTGTCAGCTCTATTATTATAAAAGGATTTAAAGTATACCAGAATATTTTATGCTTTTTTAAACCCAGTTTTGTTAAAAGTTTACCGCCAAAATATAATGTCCCAATATCTGCTGCTATGATTATTAATCTTAATCCTATTACAGAGCCTAAAATACTACAAGTAGAAAACAGGTTAGCAATAATAAAAAACAACTGATTTAATGGTGGGTAATTTGAATAATGACTGGCATTTAATACTTGCATACCATTAACCAACTCTTGTGCTTGATTAATAGGGAATTGTCCATCGGAAATGAAGCTTTGAGGAGTGTATAAATAGGGATTAATACCTTGTAAAATTAGTCGTCCATCCCAAATAAAACGATAAAAATCTTGTGAAAGATTTGGAATAGCTAACAAAAATACTAGTCTGCTAATAATAGCTATAATCACTAATAATTTAAAATTGTTTTTGTTTTGTTGAATTATTTTATAGAAGCAAATAAATAGTCCTGTGTATAATACTATTAGTTTTAAATAGTCAGTTCTAACCAAATCATAAGCAAACACACCATACATAAACAAGCTTAACACTATTAAAAAGGTTGTTAATTTGTTTTTTTTTAAAATAAATGTGTTTAGCATAACGGTTTGCGTTAGCGGTTGAAATGGCATCCTTTATTTTGCTGCCATATATGGCAAAATAAAGATATAATGTAAGACGCGACCCTTGTGGTAACGCTATAAAAAAAATTAAGCTTTAGATGTTAAAGATTTAAAAAATACAAACCCAAAACCAATGGTTAACATTAAATGAAATGGGAATAATCCAAAATCACCACCTTGGTCTCCTACTATAAACGCACTATACATACCAAATGCAAAATATAGCATTAAAGCACCTTCAAATATAACATGTATAGATATGTTTTTACGTAAGTACTTGTTACCTTTCCAACTATCTTTAAGCGTACTGATATTAAATTTTGGTGTACGTACAAACTCACTACGTTTACCTAAATGACCTTCTAAAACTGCAATAGAATTGTGTAACGAAAAACCCATTGCTATTGAGAAAAACGTAAAAAACAAGGCGATGTACTTTAAAAAATCTTTAAACGTATTTCCATGACTTTTTTTATACATTACCCAATAACAGACAAAAAAGATAATGGTACTAACTACAAAAAAACTAAGAACATAATAATAGGGTCTTAAATGTGCGTATTCATTTTTAATGTATAACATAGGAATACTTAATACACCTACAATCAGTACGTTTAAAAACATGGTACTATTTAATAAATGTAATATACCATGAAGTTTTGTTTTAGCTGAAATATTTTTACTTCTAAGTACACGACCTAGCATTTTTCTAAAATTTTCTGCTCCACCTTTATTCCATCTAAATTGTTGTGATCTTGCTGCACTAATTACAACTGGCAATTCAGCAGGAGTTTCAACATTTTCTAAATATTTAAATTTCCAGTTTTTAAGTTGTGCTCTGTAGCTTAAATCTAAATCTTCGGTAAGCGTGTCACCTTCCCAATTTCCTGCATCAATAATACATTGCTTGCGCCAGACACCTGCAGTTCCGTTAAAGTTGATAAAGTGACCTTTGCTACTACGTCCAACTTGCTCTAAAGTAAAATGCGCATCTAAAGCAAAAGCTTGGATTTTTGTTAGTGTAGAGTAATCTCTGTTAATATGTCCCCAACGTGTTTGTACTACGCCAATTTCTGGATCTTTAAAATAAGGAATGGTCTTTTTTAGCCAATTAGGTTGTGGTAGGAAATCCGCATCAAAAATAGCAATGTATTCTCCCTTAGCAACCTCTAATCCTTCCTTTAAAGCACCTGCTTTAAAACCTTGTCTATTAGTTCTTGTTATATGAGAAATGTCTAATCCTTGTGCTTTTAATTGTTCTACATGTGCTTTTGTAGTTGCAACGGTTTCGTCTGTAGAATCATCTAAAACTTGTATTTCCAACTTATCTTTTGGATAGTCTATTAATGCAATATTATCTAGTAATCTATCCATAACATACAACTCGTTAAACACAGGAAGTTGAATGGTTACAAAAGGAATTTCATCTGAATTATTAAAATCGAATGTCGGTCCATTATCTACCTTTTTTTGAGCAGCAATATAATTTAACATTAAGTTTAATTGCGCTAAAGCATACAAGAAGATTAGTACGAGTGCTATAGTATAAATAATGATAATTATGGTTTCTAGAATCACTTTTTAAAACTGTATTTGAAGATCCACGATAAAATTTTAATGCCAGCAAATATACTACCTTTTACGGTTCCTGAAACTTTTGAGACGCCAATTCTATTTCTGTAGTTAACAGGTACTTCTGTGTAGCTTAGTTTTTGCTTAAGGGCTTTTAGTTGCATTTCTACAGTCCAACCATAGGTTTTATCTACCATATTAAGTGCTAATAACTTATTGTATTTGATAGCCCTAAAGGGTCCAAGATCTGTAAACTTGGCACCAAAAAATAATTTCATTAATGAGGTAGCTAGCCAATTTCCAAAAATTTGTTGAGGAGTCATACTACCAGACTCTCTTAACTTTTTTGTGCGAGCACCAATCACAAAATCGATATCATGTTCTAAAATTGGAGCAACAATTTTTGTTAATTCTTCAGGATAATCACTATAATCTCCATCTAAAAACACAATAATATCTGGTTTTTGCTTTTGATTAGTAATATAATCCATGCCTTTTAAACAGGCATATCCATAGCCTTTTTGACTTTCAATTAAAACGGTAGCACCAGCTTGTTTTGCATGGTGTTCTGTTTGATCTGTTGAGTTGTTGCTAACTACAATGACCTCTTGAACAATAGTTGGAATATCTTGTATAACTTTTGCTATAGAATCTTCCTCATTGTAGGCAGGAATAATGACTTTAATAATGGGCATTTAATATATTATCAGGTTGCAAAAGTACAATTGTTTTTTACATTATTTCTGATTAATTAAATCCATTAGATTTACATCATTACCTAATAAGATTTCATTAGGATTAATTCTACCGTCCATATTATCGTTTTCAAGTTTAAGTACTCCTCTTGGGCAAACAGCACTGCAAATACCACAACCAACACAGCTAGAGCGTACAATATTTTCCCCTTTTTGAGCGTAAGCTCGAACATCTATTCCCATTTCGCAATAGGTAGAGCAATTACCGCATGATATGCATTGTCCTCCATTTGTTGTAATTCTGAATTTAGAAAACAGTCGTTGCTGAAAACCTAATATGGCAGCCATAGGACAACCAAACCTGCACCACACACGACTACCAAAAATAGGGTAGAAACCAGTACCAATAACCCCAGAAAATATCGAACCTATCAAAAATCCATACGTTTTTCTAAGCGTTTCAGGTTTGAATAAAAACAGATTACTTTTTGAGCTAAAATAGTATAATGCAAATAGCGCGATTATGATTACAAAATATCCAATTGCACCATATTTAGCGTCTTTAGCGAGTTCTTTTCGTTTAAAAACAAAAGCGCCTACGAAAACAATAGTTAGCAAAGAAGCTACTAAAATTAAAAAAGTACCTTTTGTTAGCCAATATTTAGTACTGTCAACACCTAAATAACTATGGACAACAGCAGTAGTCATTAAAACTACAAATACTAAAACAGAATGTATTACCCAACGTTCAACCTTCCAAGCAAACTGAGATTTATCACTTAACTGTCTAAAACTGTCTCCAGCGGTTTCTGCTAAAGCTCCACAACCACATACCCAAGAGCAATACCAACGTTTACCATATTTGTAGGTTAAAATAGGTGTTATTACAAAAATGGAAACTATACCAAAAATAAGGAGTCCTGTGCCAATATCACCAGCACTAATCATAGAGTTTACTCGGTATTGCTCAAAGTTGTAATAGTTTAGAGGCCAAATGTTTTTAAGGTCGTAATAAGGTAAACTAAACGAATCCGAATTTAACCTTGCCATAAATTCTGGGATTAAAAACGCAAAAGCCAACTGAAAAAACATGACAGAACCTGTACGGATTTTTTCATACCTGTTGTGTCTGTATTTTAAAATAAATTTATACCCAAAAGCTAAAATAGCTAGGGTATAAAGGGTTCCATATACAAACCATTGACTGGCAGGATTGCCACTCAATATTCTGCTAAGTGGATCAAAAAGCGCTATTAAACCTGTATTAGCTTCGCCTTTTTCTGTTAAACCCAATAATTCTGGGAAAAAATATAATACAATGTAGAACCCAGTTAGTACCAGACCAGTTAACCAACCTATTAATCCTCTAGAAGAAATTGATTTAAACCATACACCATCGTTTTTGATACCTTCAGTTGTATTTAAGTAGGCATTATTAGCAAACCAAACCGTACCAATAGCTATTAACAATAATGCTACAGTTAATACAATCCCTCTATCTGGAAATTGAATATTGAATATGGCCAGAAGAAAAATAAACAGACCTAATATACCAATTGCTGATGCTATTTTTTGCGATTTAGATAATCCGTAAGAATTAGCTAAAGACATACTATAATTTAATTTGTTGCTCATAACTTGTTATTAGGCGGTTTGTAATTGGTTATTATAGGCTAGTTTAATGTCTTTTTCAAAATGTTTGTAAAACTCTGGATCAAAATTGGCTTCAGCAAGATGATTAATGACATAATCTACATCACGTTTTTCAGTCAACCAATTATCAAAGGTTTCATGACGCATTCTGATGCCAAAGGTGTTGATACCTAAAAACTCCTTGGTGTCTTTATGGTAAGCAATGGTTATGCATTTGGTGTCATCGTTGTGTTTCCAATGAAAATGTGTCTCGTAATCTGGACGTCCTTTACTACCAAATACCCAACCATAGGTTTGATATTCTATATCTAAAAATTTAGCACTATTAAACCAGTGACCTGGATTGTACTGCATAGAATTACCACACATAGTTTGTGCTAAAACCTCTCCCATCATACGACCTGTGTACCATACTGCTTCTACTGGTCTACGATTACCAATTGCTTCTTTTTGTTCTGCACAATCACCAATTGCATAGACATCTTTGACATTAGTTTCAAGATAACGATTGACTAAAACACCTTTATTAGTTTTAATTTTAGAGTCTTCTAAAAACGAAATATTTGGTGACACACCAGCAGTTAATCCTACAAAATCACATGGTAATTCTTCACCAGTTTCTTCAATAATTATGGATTTTACTTTTCCGTTTTCGTCTGAAATGATTTCTTTTAAATTAGTACTTAAACGTAAATCTATATGGTGATTTTTAATATGTCTATTTATCATTTCACTTTCGCCTTCTGGTAATACACCATTCCAAAAACTAGATTCGCGTACTAAAAATGTCACTGGAATATTTCTGGAGTTTAGCATCTCTGCGAGTTCAATACCAATTAAACCACCACCAACTATAACCGCACGTTTACAGACTTGATTATTTGGAGCTACAACTTCAAGATTATCTAAATTTTGTTTGCTATATAAGCCTTGCACGCCTTTTAAGTCTTGTCCTGGCCAACCAAATTTATTAGGTTTACTACCAGTTGCAATGACTAATTTGTCATAGGTTATAGTGTCTCCTTTAGTAAAATGAAGCGTTTTAGTGTCGGTATCTATTGTATTAACATAGCCTTTTTTGAGGTTTATTTTGTTTTTCTCCCAAAACCAATTTTCATAGGGTTGGGTATGCTCAAACTTTAGGTGTCCCATATACACGTACATTAATGCTGTACGCGAAAAAAAGTAGTCTGTTTCAGCAGAAATAATAGTAATCTTTTTATCAGATAATTTTCTAATGTGTCTAGCTAAAGTTACTCCAGAAATTCCGTTACCAATAATTACAACGTGCTCCATAGTTTTGGTTAAGTTATTATGCTAAGTCGAAGGTTTTGTTAAAACCTTAAACAATTATTTCTATTTGCTTAAATTTAGACATAAATTGACACTTATGAGATGGATTTTAAAATTTTGTGTAATCTTTTGTTGTTATAGTTGTTCTATGACGCCTGTAATTAATGAAAAAATCAATGGTGTTAGTTTTGTGGCACATAGAGATAGTATTTCGCAAAAAAATGTAGATCCTTTACTCAACATTAGTGCTAATTATGCTGCAATTATGCCTTTTGCAATGATTAAAACCCTAAATAGCCCAGAGGTTAATTACGATGCAGAACGACAGTGGTTTGGAGAAACATTAGTAGGAGGTAAACAGTACATAAATACTTTAAAAAAGTCCAATATAAAATCTATGTTGAAGCCACAATTATGGGTTTGGAGAGGAGAGTTTACCGGTTTTATAGAAATGAAGACCGAAGACGATTGGAAATTATTTGAAGATACTTATTCTAAATTTATATTAGCATTTGCACAAGTAGCTCAAGATACTAAAACTCCTATTTTTTGCATAGGTACTGAATTAGAAAAATTTGTTGAAGCTAGACCAGAGTATTGGACCAATTTAATAACTAAAATTAAATCTATTTATAAAGGAAAACTAACTTATGCTGCCAACTGGAACGAGTATAAAAAAACACCCTTTTGGGATCAGTTAGATTATATAGGTATTGATGCCTATTTTCCTGTTAGTGATAGCAAAACACCAACAGTTGAAGCATGTTTAGAAGGTTGGAAAAAGCATAAAGATACTATTAAAAGTTACTCTAAAAAATATAATAAACCCATCTTGTTTACCGAGTTTGGTTACAGAAGTGTTGATTATTCTGGTAAAGCACCTTGGACTGTAGATAGAATAGAAAGTAAGGTTAACTTAGAAGCACAGACTAACACAACCAAAGCGTTATTTGAAACGTTTTGGAATGAAGAATGGTTCGCAGGTGGTTTTATCTGGAAATGGTTTATAAACCATGATAAAGTTGGTGGTTTAAATAACAACCGTTTTACACCACAAAACAAACCTGTAGAACAAGTTATTAAAGCACAATACAGTTTATTTTAATGAGATTTATTTATTTATTTATTGTCTTAGGAATTACATTTTCAAGCGCAACAGCACAAACTATTACAAGTATCAAAATCAAAGGTAATAAAAAACTTAAAACGTCTTTTATTGAAAAAATTTCTAAAACCAAAGTTGGTCAACCTTTAGATTCTACGCAAATTGAAGATGATATTAAATTATTAAAACGATTGCCTTCAGTGTCTTTTGCAGATTACACAATTGAGTATAATAATGAAAATGATTACGCTGTAATTTATACCATTGAAGAGAACTTTACAATTATCCCATCTGTAAATGTTTATACGTCTAATGAGGAAGATATAGCTTATAGAATTGGATTATACGAGTTCAATTTATTAGGGCAGAATATGACTTTTGGTGGCTATTATCAAAAAGATATATACAATTCTTACGGAATTAACTTTAGAGCACCTTTTTTATTTAGTCGCGAGTTTGGGCTAGCTATAAACCATCAAGATTGGCAAACTCAAGAGCCTGTCTTTTTTGATGAAGCAACAGTAAACTATAGATATAGAAATAGAGCTTATGAAATTTTAGGATTATACCAACCTAATTTTAATAATCGGTTGGAATTAGGAATTAATATTTTTAAAGAGAATTACTCCTCTTTAGTGAATCAAACAACATTCGATTTTCCTTCAGAAATTTCAGCAAACAAAACTATGTTGAGAGGTGTTTACGAGTATAATAATCTGGATTTTAATTACCAATACGTTTCTGGTTTTAAAAGCCTATTAAATTTACAATATGTCACTACGGATAATAACATATTACCAGAGTTTTTAATTGGTTGGAACGACTTTAATTATTATAAACGTGTGGGACAAAAAGGAAATTGGGCTAGCCGATTAAGAGTAGGTTTAGCCACCAATAACAACAGTCCATTTGCACCATTTTCTCTAGATAACAACTTAAATATTAGAGGTGTTGGAAACACTATTGATAGAGGTACAGGTGCTATTGTATTAAACACAGAGTACAGATATACATTAGTTGAAAAAGGTTGGTTTGTACTTCAAGGTAATGCTTTTGTCGATGCAGGATCTTGGCGTAATCCAGGAGGGAATTTAGGAGATTTTGGTGATGCAGACAATCTAAGAATATTTCCAGGAGCAGGCTTGCGTTTTATTCATAAATCCATATTTAATGCTATTTTCAGAATAGATTATGGTTATGGAATTTCTAAAAAAGATGGTCGTGGTTTAGTATTTGGTATCGGACAGTATTTTTAATAACTGGTATTACTTTAATCTGGTATTACTTTAATGATATATGATAATTCACTATTTTTATATACTATTTACTGAAATAAAAATGAAGGTTTTAGTTGTTGATGATCATATTATATTAAGAAAAGGAATTATACAAATTTTAAAAAACGAATTTAGTATAGCCTCATTCTTTGAAGCATCCAATGGTATTGAAGCCTTAAAAATATTATCCAAAGAAACTTTAGATATAGCCTTAATAGATATTTCAATGCCAAAATTAGATGGTATTGAAGTTATAAAACAAGCCAAATCATCTCATATTTCTACGCCAATTCTAATACTAAGTATGCAACCTGAAGATCAATATGCTATTAGAGTTTTAAAGGCAGGTGCATTTGGTTTTTTAAAAAAGAATAGCCACCCAGAGGAATTAATTAAGGCAGTAAAAAAAATACTGAGTGGTAAAAAATACATTTCTGAAAATGTTGCAGATATGTTAGTAAATACTACAAGTTTTAAACCAGTAGATTCTTTAGTAGAATTACTATCTGATCGTGAGCTAGAAGTGGTTAGATTGATGGCTAGCGGTAAATCTGTAAAAGAAATTGCCCAGAGTATTTCTTTAAGTGCTAATACCATTAGTACTTACAGAAGTAGAATATTACAGAAACTTAATCTTAAAAACAATGCATCTATTGTAAAGTTTGCTGTGGATAATAATATCTTGTAACTCATACTTGTAGTCAAAAACACTACAAAAATATCATTATAAGCTTTAACAAATTGCGGCTTTACCTTAAATATCTTTGTCGTCCTGAAAATAAGTAAAAAGAGATTTTTTCGAATTATTAGTATAGGAGTGATTGATAGCAACTTTTATGATTTTTAATTATTTTCTAAGAATAACTAACGATAAAAGATATTTATAATAGGTCATAAATATCTTTTAAAAAAAAGGTGGTAACGTGTTTACCGCCTTTTTTTATGCAATATGTTTTTTGTAATAGTCAAACAACTCATCAGACGAAGCACCAAACCACTTCTTTACGTAAATGGTCCAAAAGTGGTATTGTAGCTTCAACTAAAGCATTTAATTTTTATATTTGTGTATATATTACACAAAAATGAGTTCAATACAAAATATAAATGTTGCTGTTGATGCAGTTGTTTTTGGTTATTCTTCTGAAAAGCATCTAACAGTACTTTTAATTAAAAGAGGATTAGAACCTTATAAAGATGCTTGGGCTTTACCAGGAGGCTTGGTTTTAGAAGACGAATCTCTTGAAACTGCAGTACAAAGAGAACTTAAAGAAGAAACAGGTGTAACTATAGATTATTTAGAGCAATTATACACTTTCGGAAAACCTGGTCGTGATCCAAGAAACCGTGTCGTATCAGTCAGTTATTTTGCTTTAGTAAAACCACATCATTTTAAAATACAGGCAGATACTGATGCTATAGAAGCACAATGGTTTGCAATGAATCAGTTACCCATATTAGCATTTGATCATAGTGTTATTCTAGAAACTGCTAAACAGCGTTTAAAAGCTAAATTAACCTATCAACCTATTGGATTTGATTTATTAGGTAAAGAATTTCCATTTTCAGATTTAGAACATTTATATACTTCAATCTTAGAAAAAGATATCGATAGACGCAATTTTAGAAAGAAAATTTTAAGCTTTGATATTCTTGAAGAAACTAATAAAATGAGTCAAAAGGGAAGCGGAAGACCAGCTAAACTATTCAGATTTAACACCAAAAAATATAATGCACTTTTAAAAGAGGGTTTTCATTTTGAGATTAAGTTTGTGTAAAATATACACAAAATATTTTGTCACTATTATTATTTCATTTACATTTGTGTAAAAATAACGCAAATGTATTTAAATTTAGATCCTCAGTTCACGCCTTTTCAATCAGATAAAAATTTAGAGTTTGAAACTTTTACTTTTTCTGGAGGAGAGCCACATATTAAAATCTTATCTAATTTAACTAACGTTTCAGATGTTACCATCACAACAAGAATCCAGTCGTTTAACGACTTTGGATTGTTATTATTAGCTATAGATGCTGTTAAGCGTTTTAATATTGATAAAATTAACGTATTTATACCATATTTTCCAGCTGCAAGACAAGATCGTGTTATGGTTAGTGGCGAACCGCTTTCGGTTAAAGTATATGCTGATTTATTAAACCAATTAAACTTAAATAAAGTTACTGTTTTTGATACACATTCAGAGGTGACATCTGCGGTTTTAAATAATTGCGAATCATTATCTAATCATGTATTTATAAAACAAGTTGTTTCTAAAATTAATAAAGAAGTGTTATTAATATCTCCAGATGGAGGTGCTTTAAAAAAGATATATAAAGTGTCTGAATTTTTAGGCGGAATTCCAGTAATAGAGTGTTCTAAAAAACGAAACGTAAAAAACGGAAAACTTGAAGGGTTTAAAGTGTATGAAGACGATTTAAAAGGAAAAGATTGCCTTATAGTTGATGATATTTGTGATGGAGGCGGAACATTTATAGGTTTAGCAAAAGAACTAAAAAACAAAAACGCTGGTAATTTATACTTGGCAGTAAGTCATGGAATTTTCAATAAAGGATTTGAAATATTAGATCAGCATTTCACTAAAATTTTCACTACTGATAGTTTTAAGACGATAGTGGAAGGTGTAGAACAGATTGCAATCAAAGAGTTATTATAATGAAAAATGAAGCTATAAAAAACATATTTTTAGGCTTGTCCTTAGCAGATGCATTAGGTGTTCCTGTCGAGTTCAAATCTAGAGAATACTTAAAGCAAAACCCTGTTAAAGAAATGATTGGTTTTGGTACACATCATCAACCAGCAGGAACTTGGAGCGATGATAGTTCATTAACGTTTTGTATGGCAGAGAGCTTAGTTAAAGGATACAATTTAAAAAATATAGCAGCTAATTTTATAAAGTGGAAAAATGCACAAATATGGACACCACATGGACACGTTTTTGACATTGGGATTCAAACCAGAAGATCCATTGACACCCTTCAAAATATCATGCAATCAGAAGATTATGAAGCTTTAGGTTTGTTAAAATATGAACCAGATGAATATACAAATGGAAATGGCTCGTTGATGAGAATTTTACCGTTAGTGTTTCATATAAAAGGGAAACCAATTAAGCAACAATTTGATTGTGTATGGGAGGTTTCGGCATTAACTCATGGTCATATTAGAAGTGCCATTTCATGTTTGATTTATTTGAAATTTGCTGAATATCTTATGAAAAACTTTTCAATTAAAGAAGCATATGTAGCGATGCAAAAAGATATCAAACAGTTTTTTGTAGATGAAGATATTTTATCTTCTGAAATCAATCATTTTAAAAGATTAATAAATAATGATATTTCACTTTTAAATGAAACAGATATTAAGTCTGATGGTTATGTTATTAGTACTTTGGAAGCAAGTTTTTGGTGTTTGTTAAAAACAAATTCTTATTTAGATGTGGTTTTTAAGGCAATAAATTTAGGTGATGATACAGACACAACAGCAACTGTAGTTGGTGGAATTGCAGGACTAGTTTATGGTTTGGAAACAATACCAAACCAATGGATTGATAGTCTAGCTAGGAAAAATGATATTATAAATTTGTGTGAAGCGTTTTCAAATGTATATGAGTAAATTAGATAATATAGAAAAAGTATCAGCACAAATTCACGAGATGTGGATGCGTTGGGCAAAAAACCTTTTAAAAGAAGAAATTAATATTTCTGAAGAAAGAAAACAAAGATGGATTAAAGACTGTTTTAAACCTTATGAAGCTCTTTCTGAAGACATGAAACGGTTGGATCGTGATTTTGCAGTGAAAATTGTTTCGATAATAGAAAATAAAAATGAATACAAAAGATAAAAAAAGCATCAGTAAGTTTTTAAGCTTAGTGTTGAGACATCAACCAGAACATATTGATCTAAAATTAGATAAAAACGGTTGGGCAAACATAGAGGAGCTTATTGAAAAATCTAAAAGTAAAAATATTAAGTTTACTACTACAGATTTGGAAGAAATAGTAATAACAAATGATAAAAAACGTTTCGCCTTCAATGAAGACAAAACTAAAATAAGAGCCAATCAAGGACACTCATTAAAAACAATTGATTTACAACTAAAACCAGTAACTCCTCCAGAGATTTTATACCATGGTACAGTTGCAAAATTTATTGAAGCTATTAAGGAAAATGGATTACAAAAAATGAGTAGACAACACGTTCATTTAAGTAAAGATTTAGATACAGCTGTAAAAGTTGGAACAAGAAGAGGAAAACCAATTATTTTAAGTGTCAGAGCTTTAGATATGTTAAATAATGGATTTCTGTTTTACTGTTCAGAAAACGGAGTATGGTTAACAGATAATGTACCAGTAAAATTTATTGATTTTAAATAATAGAATAATGACAAGAACACTAGCAATAGGAGATATTCACGGAGGTTTTAAAGCATTGAAACAATTATTGCAACGTATAGACATAAAGGAAGATGATAGCTTTATTTTTTTAGGAGACTATGTTGATGGTTGGAGTGATTCGGCTCAAGTTATTCAGTATTTAATTGAATTTTCAAAGCAATATGATTGCATCTTTATAAAAGGAAATCATGATGCTTGGTGTGAACAATGGTTAGAAAAAGGAATAGAAAATCAACCTTGGTTTGTAAACGGAGGACAAGAGACTATTGAAAGCTATAGAAGTTTTACTCAAGAAGAAAAGCAAATCCATTTAAAGTTCTTTAAAGATATGAAATTGTATCATATCGATAAAAAAGATAGGTTATTTATACATGCAGGATTTACATCTATGCATGGTGTAGAAAAAGAAGTGCATACAGAAAACTTTTACTTTGATAGAACACTTTGGGAAATGGCTATAACAATGGATAAAAGAATTGAAAAACATTCAGAATTATATCCAAATAGATTAAAACATTATCATGAAATTTATATTGGACATACACCTACAATTCGTTTTAATTCTGAAGTGCCATTAAAAGCCATCAATGTTTGGAATGTAGATACAGGAGCTGCTTTTTCAGGAAAATTATCAGCAATAGATATTGATACTAAAGAAGTATTTCAAAGTGACGAGGTACAAAAATTATATTTAAATGAAAAGGGAAGAAATCATAATCCTTACAGAATCATAAAAAAGAAATACCCAAAATAATAAAACCTATGAATCCACTACTATATACAGACGGTTACAAAGTTGACCACAGAAGACAATATCCCGATAAAACCACATTAGTATATTCTAATTGGACACCAAGGATGAGCAGAATTAAAGACGTAAATCAAGTCGTGTTTTTTGGCTTGCAGTATTTTATAAAAAAATACATGATTGAAGATTTTAATACTAACTTTTTTAATCAACCAAAAGCTGAGGTTTGTAAAAAATATCAAAGACGCATTAATAATTATTTAGGCGAAAACAATGTAGGTATCAAACATATTGAAGATTTGCACGATTTAGGCTATTTACCAATGATAATAAAAGCATTGCCAGAAGGTGTGTCTGTACCAATTCGTGTGCCAATGCTAACCATGTACAATACAAAAACAGAATTTTTCTGGTTGACTAATTATTTTGAAACCATATTATCAACAACCTTGTGGTTGCCTTGTAACTCGGCAACAATTGCAAAACAATACCGTAAAATTTTAGACCAATATGCAGAGGAAACGTCTTCTGTTCCAGAATTTGTAGATTGGCAAGGTCATGATTTCTCGATGCGCGGAATGGGAGGATTGGAAGCTGCTATAGTATCTTCTGCAGGACATTTATTAAGTTTTACAGGTACTGACACAATACCAACAATAGATTTTTTAGAAGACTATTATAATGCAAATTCAGATACCCAGTTAGTTGGTGGTTCTGTTGCAGCAACAGAACATTCAGTGATGTGTATGGGGACTAATTCTGGAGAGCAAGAGACCTTTAAAAGATTAATTACAGAGGTCTATCCAAACGGAATTGTATCCATCGTTTCTGATACTTGGGATTTATGGAAAGTATTAACCGAGTATCTACCAAATTTAAAAGAAGACGTTTTAGGTAGAAATGGAAAAGTGGTCATCCGACCAGATTCTGGTAATCCAGCTGATATCATTTGTGGTAATCCTAACGGAAAAACGGAAGCTGAAAAAAAAGGAGTAATACAATTGCTTTGGGAGATTTTTGGAGGCACAACAAACGCAAAAGGCTATAAAGAATTAGACAGCCATATTGGAGCAATTTATGGAGACAGTATCACCATAGATAGAGCTACAGATATTTGTCAGCGATTAAAAGAAAATGGTTTTGCATCTACCAATGTAGTATTAGGTATTGGCTCTTTTACTTACCAATATAATACACGTGATACTTTTGGCTTTGCAATGAAAGCGACTTATGGCGAAGTAAATGGAGACGCAAGAGAAATCTATAAAAACCCAATTACAGATGATGGAACCAAAAAGTCTGCTAAGGGTTTAATTAAAATTGAAAAAGAAAATGGTAATTATAAACTAGTAGATCAAGTCTCATGGTATGAAGAACAAAAAGGGGAATTAAATGAGGTATTTAGAGACGGAAAACTATTAGTTGATGATTCTTTAGATGAAATTAGAAAACGAATTAGAGCTTAATTTTTATGCAATATGTTTTTTGTAATAGTCAAACAACTCATCAGACGAAGCACCAAACCACTTCTTTACGTAAATGGTCCAAAAGTGGTATTGTAGCTTCCAGACACCATGTTTTTCGTATAATCGTGAAGAGGTTTTTAGCTTTTTGTTAATGACTACAAATTCTTTGCGTCTGTATAATTCATTAATTAAAATATTGTCTTCGTAAATAGTATAGGTTTCGTTAAAACCACCAATGTCATTAAATAAAGCTTTAGTAATAAATTGGCTTTGGTCACCTCCTCGACAAGCTCGCCATGAAAATTGTGTTAACCAACTGGCCAAACGCAACCACCAATGGTTACTATCAAATTGTAGCCTAAAGCAACCAGCGTTATTTCCTTTTTTAATTTCATTTAAAATAAGTTGGTCATAATGTGTTGGCGGAAAAGAATCTGCATGCAAAAAATAGAGAATATCTCCTTTAGCCACTTTTGCACCAAGATTCATCTGCTTAGCACGACCTTTTTCAGATTGTAATATGGTTATATTGAGGTCTAATTGTTTTATAATATTGACTGTATCATCAGTACTGCCTCCATCAACAACTATAATTTCTTGAATAGTATTAAGTGATGCATTGTCTATTAGATGATACAATACCTCTGTAATGTATTTTGCTTCGTTTAAGACAGGAATAATAATACTAATCATTTAAATCCCAATTGTAATCTTTGTAACTAATTTTAGCGTCTTCAGATATATTAGTCGTAGTATATGTATTGATAAAATCTATCAGACTACCATTTTGTTTAAAGTCGTCATCAAACCATCTAAAAATTTTAGATAATTTTAATTTGTTTTTAGTAATCTCATTACGCTTTGTATCACTCAAAAATTCTTTTGTAGCATTGGTCAATTGCGCGTCTAAATTTTCAGCAGTAAATGCTGTGTTTTGAAGTTTAGGACAAGAATATGAGGCACAGACAATAGCAAAATGGATACGAGGTTCGTCCATTTTACGAAGTATTTTATGCTCAATTTCATCTAAATTATACCATTTATTACCTAGTTTCCATAAGCGTTGTTCCCAAGGGTCTTTGATGTCTTTAATGCTTTCTATTGGATAATTTTTTACTATTAAATCTACTGTTAATGCATTGTATGCATTAATCCAATAGGCTAATTTTTCTGCTCTAGACCAATCGTCTGTTGGAACATTTTCGCTTAAAGTATCAATATAAAGAGCTAATGATGTTTTGTCATTTTTAAATTTTTGATAGTTAACATGTCCTTGTTCAGACACATATTTTTGAAGTAAGGTATTCCATCTACTGTGGTTAATTGATAAGGTGTTTTCTTGTTTTGGTGGTTTTGGAGGATGTGACACATACGATATAGTATCTGTTTTTAGAGAATTGTTTACTAAAACTTGTTTAGCCTCTTCATGAGTATCAACCTCTGCAATTATATTGTTATTTTCATCCTTAACTTCAACAGTTTGAGAAATACTATTATTATCCGTTTCAGGAATGTCCTCAACTGTTACAAAAGTATTTTCAGGAATTTGTTTTGAAGACTCTTGAGTAATTTTTTTTGCACTGCAACAAGATGATGTAATTAATGCTAAAACTATAATTAGAAGCTGTTTCATTTTTTTAATGGGTATAACTCTTGATTAATAAAATCTTTTGGAAAGGTTTCATCTCCTTTAAAACCTAGTTCGATATCACGACCACTATGTGGTACGTAATTGGTTTTAAATAGATAGTCCCAAATACTTAAGGTTAGTCCAAAGTTAACACCATACCTTACATGCTCTGGTAATTGTTTAGCATGATGCCATATATGCATTTTAGGATTATTAAAAATGTATTTTAAAGCACCATAGTCCCAACCTAAATTAGCATGATTTAAATGTCCAATTGTAATAGCAAAAAAGTGTACAATAGCTACTTGTTGCGCATCAAAACCACCAATAATAGCAATAGGAATATATAACATAGATTTATATATTATAGGCTCCATCCAATGGTAGCGTAAATGTGCTGCAAACCCCATTTCTTTTACACTATGGTGGACTTTATGAAAGTTCCATAAAAACGGAATACGATGCAGTAAATTATGAGTTACCCACTGTGTAAAGTCGGAAATGATAAAGAAAATAAACAAGCCTAACCACAATGGTAGATCATCCACATCAAACAATTGAAAGCTAGACACTGATAACCCAATAACACCTAAAATATCATCAAAAAAAGTAGTTACAGTTTTAGATAAGGCAATAAGAATAATAAGATTTAGCAAGAAAAAATTAAAAAACATATAAAAGGTATCCAACCAAAAATCTTTACGGAAAATGGCTTGATTTTTTCGCCAAGGGAATGCTATTTCTAATAACCAAACTGCTATGGATATAATGATTAAACCATAAAAATAGTTGTCCCAACTGTTCGGAAAAATAATCTCGTTTTTAAGATAATTCCAGTAGCCAGTATAGGCATTTTTTATAATGTCTATGTACTTTTCCATGATACTAAAATATCATTTTTCTGTATTTAGGATTGTAACATGTGTTACCTAACAACATCCACCACCATCATAATGGTAAGTAGACTCACTAATAAAAATATCGTCTCTTCTTAAGTCTTCCAGCGCACCAGCTGTTTTATCACAAATAGCAATAGGCTGATTTTTTAATAAAATATGTCCTTTTTTGTCATCAAAAAAGTCTTCATTTCCATAATAAATAGCTGCTTTACCAGTAAAAATACAAGGACCATCTTCTGGCATTGGGTCTTTAATGGCAGCAACTTCAATAGATTCAATATAGATTAACTCGTCTGTTGGATAATGTTTTGGATCTAAAATTCTGTATGGTTTTCTGGCTCTAATTTCTATGGTTCCAAAACCTGCATCAGTTAATGCTTTTACGTATTCTGCAATTGGTAAGCTACCGCTTAAGCATAAAGCACGTAATCTGTCATCGTTACGTAGTGTATCATTCATAGGTTGCTCACAGGTTGGGTCGCTCATTACCAATCTTCCGTGTGGTTTTAATACACGATACATTTCGTCTATTGCTTTTTTTAAATCTTCCGCTTTAAAAATATTGAATAAACAGTTTTGTGCTGCAACGTCAATAGAATTATCTTCAACAGGTAGGTTTAAAGCATCTCCTTTTTTAAGGTCGACAAATTCGCTTTTAAACCAATCGTTTTGTGTTTCGGCTTCTATAAAGTTTTTACGTGAGGCTTCTAACATTTCATCAACCACGTCTATACCAATGACACCACCTTTTTGACGATTAAAATAAGAAAATTGTAAAAGCTCCATTCCACCACCAACACCAACATAAAGCATTTTAGGGTTGTTGGTTAAGTCTCTAGCGTTTACAGTGCTTCCACAACCGTAATTCATTTCTTGCATAATTCTAGGAATTTTCAAGCCTGGTAATTCCCAAATAGGGTTGGTCGTACAGCATAATCCAACATCTGGAGTTAATGCTGCTTCTTTGTATAAATCGTTTGTAGCGTTTAAATAGCTCATGTTATAAGTTCTTTATTAATTCTTTAAATAATGTAATCATGTTAGGTTCTGCTTTGTTAGCCATAGCAATGATTTCTGCTATATTCACAGGTTTTAAGTTGTTTGGGTCACATTCGTCTGTCAAAACTGACACTGCTGCAACTTTTAATCCTAAATGATTGGCTACAATCACTTCTGGAACCGTACTCATACCTACTGCATCTGCACCAATAATTTTAAGCATTCTGTATTCTGCTCTGGTTTCTAGCTGTGGTCCAACAACGCTAGCGTAGACACCTTCGTGTAGCTTGATATTATTTGCATTGGCTATACTTTTTAAGGTAGCGTTAATCTTTAAATTGTAAGGTGCACTCATGTCCGCAAAACGTTCGCCAAGTGCTTCAACACCTTTAAAGGCTAGAGGAGAACTACCTTGTAAATTGATGTGGTCATCAATTAGCATTAATTCGCCTTTTTTAAAGTCTAAATTAATGGCTCCAGCAGCATTGGATACTAATAGGGTTTTGATACCTAATTTTTCCATAATTCTAACAGGATACGTTACATCTTGTAACGTATAGCCTTCATAAACATGAAAACGACCTTGCATAACAATTACCTTTTTTCCAGCTAGGTTTCCATATATTAATTTTCCTTTATGAAACTCGACTGTAGCTGTCGGAAAGTTAGGAATATGGTTGTAACTTACCTCTTGAATAATCTCTAATTCATCGGTTAATTTACCTAATCCTGTGCCTAAAATTATTCCAACTTCAGGATTATCAAACCCTTTGTCTTTAAGGTAGTCTACAGTTTTATTAATCTGTTTTATCATCTTGTAATCAATGCTTTAAGTGTGTCGTTATTTTGAATATCTTCAAACGTATCTATGTCGTTTAAAGGTTCTAACAAAAATACGCTTTCATTTTGTAAACCCTTCATGGTGTCTTCAAAAACCGTTTCTGTTCCCCATTTTTTATTTTTAAAAATGTTTGAATGCATGTTTTTCATACCCAAAAGATAATAGCCACCATCTTCTGCTGGACCAATAACAACATCGTTATCTTTTAAAGCACTAAAGGCATCAGTAATATGTTTAGATTTTAAATCATACAAATCACTACCAACAATAACTATATTTTTATAACCTTTATTAAAACCTTCTTCAAACGCATTTTGCATTCTTAAACCTAAATCATCACCACTTTGTTGGTGTTTTTGATAGATGCTGGAGTCCCAAATATCATTATCTCTTACTTGAACTGAATAATAAACCGCTTTGTCACAATCTAAATTGTGTAAAACACTTTCAGTATGTTCTAATAATTTTTCATATATCGCTAAAGCGGAAGTTTTGCCAATGGTTTTGGCTAATCTAGTCTTAACTTTTCCTAATTCTGGATTTCTGGTAAACGTAATAATGAGGTTTTTATTAGTCATTATCTTGATTTGAATCTTTGTCGAAAACTTTAATACCTTTAGTTAACCATTTGCTCCATTGTTTATTAAAGACATGTATGTTTTCTGTTTCTTTTCCTTGTGAATCCACAACACTAAAACCCTTATTCTTCCACTCAAAAATGCCGCCATATAAGTTGTAAACACTTGTGTAACCTAGTTTTTTAAGTTGTTCTGCTATAGTTTCAGATCGTATCCCTAATGAGCAGTATACCACAATTGTTTCATCTTTATTGGGCAAATTTTTAATCACTTCATTTATATCAAAGAGGTCATAACCCACAAAAGTAGCACCTTTAATGTGACTGACTTCAAACTCATTTTTTTCTCTTGCATCCAAAATAATAGCATCAGTTTTTGGCATTGCTAATTCTTGAACACTCATGTAAGGAACGCTATTAGTGTTGTGTTTTTTTAAAAGCTCAGACAGTGTATCTTGTGACCATCCAACACTTGAAAAGAAAACGAGTATATAAAATAAATAATGTTTCATAAGTTAAGCTACACTACCTTGACAGCTACTTCCTGCACCTGCAGTGCAACCATAGCAATGTTGCGAAATAACTATGTTTCGACCTTCTAAAAGCTCTTCATTATATTCTGAAATGTGTTTAGCTTTACTATTTACAGGCAGTTCTAACATTTGATTAAAATCGCAATCAAATAAATAACCATCCCAACTTATAGATAATGTGTTGGTACACATTACATTTTTTACAGCATTTGGGTTATAAGCCTCAACTAAAGCATACATGTAATCTTCGTAGTTTTCTGAAGCAATTAAGTAGTCTAAAAATCGTGCAATGGGTAAATTGGTAATAGCAAATAAATTATGAAACTGAATGCCAAAATCCTCCATTAACGCTTTTTTAAAATCTTTTTCCATTGCAGCTTGATCGCCTGGTAAAAATGCACCACTAGGATTGTATACTAGGTCTAATTTTAAATTACTATCTGGCATACCATAACCAACAGCATTAAGCTCTTGCAACGCTTTAATAGACATATCAAAAACACCTTCACCTCGTTGCTTGTCTGTTTTTCCTCTTGTCCAATGTGGCATAGAACTAACCACGTGAATGTTATGCTTTTTGAAAAAATCTGGTAAGTCGTAATACTTTTTATTAGCACGAATAATGGTTAAGTTAGAACGTACAATAAAATCTTTGATTCCAATTTTTGAAGCTTCTTCAACAAACCATCTAAAATTTGGATTCATTTCTGGTGCTCCACCTGTTAAATCTAAGGTATGTGCTCCTGTAGTTTTTATAACATCCAAAATTTGTTGCATAGTCTCTTGCGTCATAATTTCTTTACGGTCTGGACCTGCATCAACATGACAATGTTCACACACTTGGTTGCACATGTAGCCAACATTAACTTGTAAAATCTCTAATGTTTTCGCTTTAAGCGGAAATTGATTACTCTCTGAAATCTTATTTTTAAAAGTAGGTAACTCACCATTTTGAAATATACCGTTGGATAAAATTTCTAATTGCTTGTTACTTTTTGCTAAATCGCTTCCTTGTTTTTTAAGGGATTTTGTTGCCATTAATTGGATTGTCTAGTTTATTGTTCTTACGTAATTAACAAGTGTATGGTTTTATTTTAACCATCTAACTTATTAATTTTATTCATCATTTGTACACCATGCACTAAAGTTGCTCCACTTTTTATAGCTGCGCCAACATGGATGGCTTCCATCATTTCTTCTTTTGTAATTCCTCTTTGTAAACCATCTTTAGAATAGGCATCAATGCAATATGGACATTGCTCAGTATGCGCCACAGCTA
Source organism: Olleya sp. YS (assembly GCF_029760915.1). Classification (NCBI taxonomy): domain Bacteria; kingdom Pseudomonadati; phylum Bacteroidota; class Flavobacteriia; order Flavobacteriales; family Flavobacteriaceae; genus Olleya; species Olleya sp. YS. Next base: position 1,585,111 of record NZ_CP121685.1, read on the forward strand.
AAGCTATTAAAGATTTTTCACGAGCTGTTAGTGCGCCTTCTTCAAACACTTTTCCATAATAATCAAAAAACTTGTTCCCAAGCTCTTCACTCCATTCTGTGATTTTTCCAAATTTTCTAAGGTCTGCTGGATCGTAATATGTTTTCTGCATAATATTTTTGGTTTAAAGATATAAATCTAAAACGGTTTTGTCGAAAAGAATTAAAAGTACTAACAAACTAATTAGTGATTAATGGTTTTTGCAGCTATGTATTTTGTTATTTGTAAGATTTCATTTTCAAATATGGTTGCACTTAAAAAATCAAAAATAGATTCAAGTTGTTCAACTTGCATATTTGCAGCATCATGATTACCATTTGTAATGATATTAAGATAATAAGGTTTTTTCAAAATTTTTAATTTTTCAGCAATAGTATTAGAGCCATCAAGCATGAGGTAACCAGATTTTGTTGGATGACAATTTTGATGAGGAGCAGTACCAAAAGGGACAACTTTATCTTTATCGCCATGAATTAGGACTGTAGGTATCGCATTTTTATCTGTAATATAATTAACATCCAATAGAGCTCCTGAGTATGAAATTACCCCAGCAAAGTTGATGTTTTTGTAATCAGATGGGTTTGATAAAAAATACGATTTCATATAAACTGCGTTTAATATGGTTTCTGCTCCAGCACTACTTCCTGCTGCAATAATTTTAGTTGTATCCACTTGAAGCATAGTACTATTTTGGTAAATAAAATTAGTCGCATCTAAAAAATCTAAAACAGCTTGATTAAAAGTAAATAATTTATCCTCTTTGGGACAATTGCAACCAAAACCCGTGTCTGCACCTAACCTTAATAATCGATAAGAGATTGAAACACCAATGTAACCTCTTGTTGTAGCAAATTCTGTAATGTTTTTTTCATCAGTTCCGTTACGAGTACCGCTAGAAAAACCTCCACCATGCATCCAAATTATTACTGGTAAACGATCTGTAGATTTAATGTTTTTTGGTGTATAAACATCCATTTTAAGAGTGTCTAAACCTTTGGTAGCGTATGTGAACGTTTTCATATGTTGGGCTTGGGTAGAGAAACTAATTAAAATTAAGATTGTAATGTAAATAATTTTCATTGAAAGGGTTTAGTTTCAAATTTTAATCAAATAACTAATTTTTTACGTCAAATACATTATTTTTTAGAAAGTGTTAAGATAAATATCTCTTTTTGCGATGCCTAAAAAGTATTACTTTTAAGTCCTTTTTTAATACATATGCAAAACTGGATTACTCTTTTAACAGAATTTAAAAGCAAACAGATACCTGTTGCTTTAATAACTGTAACAAAATGTTTAGGTTCCACACCATGCGTGGTTGGATCTAGAATGATAGTAACAAAAGATAAACATATTCATGGAACAATAGGAGGAGGTAAGCTTGAATATAAAGCAATTGATGAGGCAATTATTGCATTAAAAGAAAACAGAATTATTGAGTCCAACTACACATTAGGTCCAGAATTTGAACAATGTTGTGGTGGAAAAGTAGAATTTATTATAGAACCTATGAATCAATCACCAGAATTATTCTTATTTGGAGCAGGACATATTGGAGTTGAAATCTGTAAATTATTAGTTGACACTCCTTTTAAAATAAACTTAATTGATTCTCGTGAAAATTGGTTTAAAAATATAGAGTTCGATAAAAGTATCACAACGCATCAAACAAGCGAAACCGATTTTAAAACCTTTAAAGAGGCTGTGAAATGGGGAAGTAATAGTTATATCCTAGTACTAACACATAACCATGCAATAGATTTTGATATCATAACTATGGCATTACAAAATGAAACTAAATTTCTAGGATTAATTGGAAGTAAAACCAAAAAAGTACGCTTCAATAATATGCTTATTAAAGAGATGAATATTCCTGAAGGTATGACTAATGTAGTTTGTCCAATAGGCATAGATATTGGAGGCGATACACCAAAAGAAATTGCTATTAGTGTCGTTGCACAATTACTACAAACACATTACAAAAATGAGTAATGTCATTAAAAGCACAGCTAAGAATCCTGTATTACAAAACAATAAGTCCATCATTGATAAACTTACTGCACTTTGGGCTTTAAATGAGTCTGGTTTAGGTGGTTTTTTACACGTGTTTAACTCACCATTTACAGGATTAATTGTTGGTGGAATAGCTATTTTATTGATTAGCCTTATTGCATATTATGCTAAAAATAAATGGCAAGCCATTTTAAAAGCATTGGTCATTGTCTTGATTATTAAAATGGCAGTGAGTCCATATTCGCCATTTACTGCTTATATTTCTGTAAGTTTTCAAGCGGTTTTCGGAGCTTTTTTATTTTCTAACTTTTCATGGAAAGGGTTGACTTTAATAGTTTTAGGTACGGTTACGTTTTTGCAATCTGCTCTTCAAAAATTAATAAAACTTACTATTATTTATGGCACAGAATTTTGGGAAGCTATTAATATTTATGGTGCATGGATTCAACAAAAAATGAATTTTGTAACCGAAACAACAACAACATCCCTTATCATAACTGTTTACATTTTAATCTACGGAATTTGTGGTGTGTTAGCTGGATTATTTATAAAAAGTATAATTGGTATTATCTCCAATAAAACAGAAACTTCTTTTTATTTGACAGAAAAAAAGTCACTAAATAAAAAAGTTAAACCAAAAACAATAATTAAAACAAAAGTCATCTGGATATGGCTAGCCACAATAGCTATTGTCATATTGGCTTTTGCCATTTTTGGAGGTCCATTATTTGGTTGGCAAAAAGCGATATACATCATTTTACGAAGCTTTTTAATTTTAATGATTTGGTACTTGGTGTTGGGACCAATTGTTATAAAATTAATTAGTCATTTTTTACAAAAAAAAGAGTCAAAATATCAAGTGGATATTGCTAATGCAATGGATTTGTTTCCGTATTTCCGACAGATTATTTCTTTTACATGGAAAGAAACAAAACACTTAAAAGGTTATACACGTTTTAAATATTTTATAGCAAATAGTATTTTTAATTGTATTCATTTTAAAATTCCTGTAGGATGATTTACATAGTTACAGGAGCTATTAGATCAGGAAAAACAACTGCTTTGTTTAAGTGGTGTAACAACCGAAATGATGTAGATGGTTTATTATGTCCAGATGCTAAAGATGGAAAACGCTATTTTTTGAAAGTTAAACAAAAAGATAGGTTTACACTTGAAGCTAATAATAATGATGAAGACAGTATTGAAATAGGACACTTTAAATTTTTAAAATCTGCTTTTAATGAAGCAAATACGTTTCTAAATTCAATAGCTTCTAATAAAGAAAATAAGTATATAGTTATAGATGAAATAGGAAAATTAGAATTAAAAAATGAAGGTTTGCATCTCTCTGCGGATACATTAATTTCTAAGTTTAAGTTAGATGAAAATCAACACGTCATTTTGGTAGTTCGTGATTATTTGTTTGATGCTGTTATGAAACATTATACTATTTCAGACTACTATCTTTTGAATAAAGAGGATTTAGAGTCCTTTTTTTAAAATGTTTTTCGAGTGAAGCAAGAACGACAAGAAATCTCACAATTTCAAAACAATTGTAAAGTTTATCAACCAAAAATCGTCTCGCTCAACGCATAATAAATTGCCATTAATGCAGAAAAAATAGCACTTCCTAAAAAGCGCCATTTCAATTTAAAACGATTTTGGATAATATAATTGGCAATAAAAGAAATTAAAATATTAGCTAAAAACGACCAAAAGGCAATAGCTATTAAGTTCCAGCTAATAGCATCAAATTGCCCTGAGAATAGTTTAATAAACAATAAGTGTCTGGCAATCCATAATGGATTAAAATATAAAATAGCTAACCCAGTTTTGGTTAGTGTCGCTTTTAAACCTTTTAGACGTTCTGTTTTTTTTACAATCCAATCAAAATAATTTGGAATTTCAAACGCGTAAACAGTAGCGCCAACAAGCATCATCCCAAGTAGTCTATACCAAGAAAATTCATCCAACAAAAGTGCAGCAATAGTGTCTCCTGCACTGTAAATCAATGCACCTTTTAATATGTTTTGTTTTTTATAATGTAATGCCATTAAGGTTTTAGAATGACTTTAAAATCCGTAAGTTTTTTTTGCACTATTAATTTGTTCTGTTTCAGTGGTTTCTGGATACAAAATATATTTTGGTGCTATTATTGGTTTTGATGTAATGATTTTAATAGTGGTAATTGTTTCAAATGGGAATAGGCCTTTTGTCATTTTACTTAACACTTCAGCTCTTTCTAAAAATAAGGAATCCTCTTTTTCAATAATCATAGCTTTTCCATGAATTTGATAGCCTTTTTGTATTAAAATATCAATAAAACTAATACATACATTAGTGTTTTTTTTAATGTTTCTAACAGTGTTTGGTGAAGCAATGTTTGCAATTATTATTTCGTCATTACCATAATAATTAAAAATCTCTTTTGGCGAAACATTAGGTATATTGTCTTCTGAAGCAGTTGCTAACCAACATAAAACGCTTCTGTCAATATAAGTTTTAATTTCCGAAGATAATTTCATTTCAATGTTCTATTTATACAAGCTCATTAAAACTTTCTCTGGTGTCATTGGTGCATGAAATTTTAAATTGTATTCAGGATTAAAAGCTTTTATAGCATTTTGAATTGCAAAATAAGCGCCAATACCATACATTAAAGGTGGCTCACCAACCGCTTTGGATTTTAATATGGCTAGGTCATGACCTTCTGTTTCTACAGGAATGACTTCAACATCTTTTGGTACTGAAAATATATCCGGAATTTTATAAGTAGACAACGCATTAGACAATAGTTTTCCTTCATTATTATAAGCAATTTCTTCCATGGTCATCCAGCCAATGCCTTGTGCTAAAGCACCTTCTACTTGACCTAAATCAATCCCTTTACTCATACTTTTTCCGTAATCGTGCACAATTTTTACACTTTCAAACTCGTAAGTCCCACGAGTGCAATCGACAGTAACAGTCGTGATTGCGGTTCCGTAAACATGATACGCAAAAGGATGACCTTTTTCTTTAGTTTTATCAAAGTGAATTTCTGGTGTAGCGTAATGTGCATTTTCGGTTAATGCTACACGTTTTAACATGGCTTTACCGATGAGTTGCGTCCAAGTTAATTCTGATTTCTTTCCTTTAACATATACAAATTCATCTTTTAAAGTGATATCTTTTTCTGAAGTATTTAAATCTTCCGAAACCACGATTTTCAAACGTTCAACTAAAGCGTTACAAGCCATTAAAGTAGCTTTTCCATTTAAGTCTGCAGTAGAACTTGCAGCAGAAGGAGAGGTGTTTGCAACTCTAGTTGTATTGGTGGTTTCTATCTTTATTTTTTCTATAGGAATGGAAAATACATCTGCAGCAATTTGCATGATTTTAGTATTGACACCTTGTCCCATTTCTACAGCAGCAGTACTGATTCCAACGCTTCCATCTAAATAAATATGTACCAACGCACGAGCATGATTCATAGGTGTGTTGGTAAATGAAATACCAAAAGTAATTGGCATAAAAGAGATTCCTTTTTTGAAGGCTGTATTTTTTTTATTAAAATCTTTAACGTCTTGTTCTAAAGCTTCAATATTAAATAATGATTTCGCAGAATACCAGGTGTTTTTGGCTTCTACTTTTTTAGCTATTTGACCATAGGAAAAGGTGTCGTTTTCATCTAACAAATTGGCTTCCTGAATTTGTCTTGGTAATACTCCAATTTCATGAGCAGCTTTTGCAATTGCGGACTCAATAACAAACATACCTTGTGGTCCACCAAACCCTCTAAACGCTGTGTTTGGTGGTAAGTTGGTTTTACAACTTAAAACAGTTGTAGTTACATTTGGTACATAATAACTGTTGGTGGCATGAAATAAGGTTCGTTCTGCAATTGCAGGAGATAGATCTGCTGCTGCACCAGCATTTTGTAAAAACTCCGCTTGATAAGCTAGGATTTTTAAGTCTTTGGATAAGCCAATTTTATATGCGCTTTCATATGGATGACGTTTGCCAGTCATACGTAAATCATCATGACGATTCAATATTAATTTCACAGATTGATTGAGATGATAGGTTGCCAAAGCAGCCATAACAGCCCAAGGAGTGGCTTGGTCTTCTTTACCACCAAATCCACCTCCAAGTCGCGTTACGTCCACCTCAATTTTATGCATCGCTACATTTAAAATACGAGCAGTAGTGGCTTGCACAGCAGTAGGTCCTTGAGTTGAAGAAGTAATTTTTATATTACCATTTTCTAAAGGTTCTGCATAGGCACCTTGTGCTTCGATATATAGGTGCTCTTGACCATTAGAGAACGTTTCGCCTTCAAAAACATAATCACAATTTTTGAAAGCTTTTTCGGTGTTACCTAAACTAAAAGATCGTGGTGCATTGATAAAGCTTCCTTTTACTTTGGCTTCTTTTGCAGTTGTAATTACTGGTAAATCTTCGATTTCAATGTCTATTAGTCGTCTTGCTTGTCGAGCTATAAATTCGGTTTCTGCTACAATTAGCGCAATTGGCATTCCCCAAAAATGGACTTCGCCTTCTGCAAATAATGGTTCGTCTGCAATGATGCCTCCAATTTCATTTTGTCCAGGAATATCTTTGTAGGTAAAAATGCGGATAACACCTTCTAATGCTTTCGCTTTTGAATAGTCAATATATTTTATTTTTCCGTGTGCTTTTGGCGAATCAAAAACCACTGCGTGAAACGTACCTTGTCTAATATTAACGTCATCCACATACAACGATTCTCCACGAACATGCGTATACGAATCCAAGTTTTTTATGCTTTGTTTTAACGATTGTGAAACAGCATCTAATTTAGAATCTAAACTGGTATTTGAATTGTTTTTATGCATGCTGAACAAAATCGTTTAAGGTGAATTGCTTCGGAAATAATTCGGTAAAATGAGCATAGAATAACTGTCTTCCTAACAAACGTTTATAATCGCTTGTACCACGAACATCACTAATTGGACTGATTTCTTTTTGTAATATTTTATTAGCTTCGTGTATTGTTTCTGAAGTTAAAGGTTTTCCAATCAAAAACTTTGAGGTTTCATGCAAATATTTAGGTATTGCTGCAACTCCTCCAATAGACACGTGAGCATCAGAAATAGTTTTATTTTCAATTGAAATATGCATTGCAGAATTCACACTAGCAATATCTAAATGTGTACGTTTACATACTTTTTCAAAATTGAAAAAAGAGTTTTTTGTTGGTAGCTTAAAACTAATGTCTTTTAGTAGTTCACCTTCGTTTAAATCGTAGGTTTTGTACCCTTGGTAAAAGTTTTTGAGTGCAATAGTTCTTTCTTTTTGATTGTCATCTATAATAGTGATATTGCTATTTAAAGCTAAAAAGAAAATGGTCATATCTCCAATTGGAGAGGCATTTATTAGATTTCCGCCTAAGGATGCCATATTCCTAATTTGTTCCGAAGATACTAACTTTAAGTGTTTTTTTAGATTTGGAAAATAGGTGTTTAAGTCGCTATGATTCCATAAATCTGAAACGGTTGCATTGGTTCCAATAGTGCAAACTTTATTGTCTATAGTAATACCTTTTAAATAATCTTTTTCTGCAATAAGATGCACGTTATTATCTGCTAAATGATCGGGTTGTTGCACATATAAATCAGTTCCTCCAGCGACATATTTTCCTTTAGGCTGATTTAAATCTTTGATTTCAATGTCTTTTAGACGCTTTGGAATACTTTCAAAATACTCTGGAATAAATTCATTTTTAATAAGCCAATTAATAGAATTTTTATTTTGATGCTCTAATTTTTCGACCACTTGATGTGCTGCTTTTTCTATTGCTTTATAACCTGTACATCTGCAAATATTACCGCTTATGGCATCAAGCGCATTACTATAGTTATTTTCAGAATTTGATAACGCATAACCAGTTAAAGCAACTACAAAACCAGGTGTGCAAAATCCGCATTGTGTCGCGTAATTGGCTTTCATGGCTTCTTGAGCAGTGGTGAGTTTGTCTTTTAGGTTTGTGCCTTCAACCGTTACAATATGTTTACCATGTGCATTTCCTAAAGGCGAAATACAAGAAGTGATACTTTGGTATTCAATAGTGTCATTTTTTAAGCTTCCAACTAAAACAGTGCATGCGCCACAATCACCTTCACGACATCCAATTTTAGTTCCTGTAAGACGTTGCTCATAACGAACAAAATCCAATAAGGTCATTCCAGAATGTTCTGGCGTTTTTATAGTTTTATTATTTAGGATGAAGGTGATCATGTGTTAATATTCAGTCTTATCTTCTTTTTTAGTCCATTCTTGAAAGGGTTCTAAAGCAATGTCTCGAGCTAATTGTTCAAAAGGGATACTTCGTTTTTCATATGGTAAAGGGATTTCTTTGTAAATAAACTCGTCATCAAAGCCAATATTAGCTGCATCAACCTGATTGCTTCCGTAATAAACTTTGTCTGGTCTTGCCCAATAAATGGCACCTAAACACATTGGGCAAGGTTCGCAAGAGGTGTAAATTTCGCAACCATCTAATTGAAAAGAATCTAGATTTTTACAAGCATCTCTAATAGCTGTAACTTCTGCATGTGCTGTTGGGTCGTTTGTTGAGGTGACTTTGTTATTACCGCGACCTACAATTTTTCCGTCTTTTACAATAACGCAACCAAACGGTCCACCTTCATTGTTGTTCATTCCCTTTAACGCTGCATTTACAGCTTCTTTCATAAATTGTTTTTTATCTGTCATTTGTTAGTATTGATAAATGTTGCAATAGCTAATATACTACTTTTTGTAGTGAATTAATATTGAATACGTTAGTGTTTAAAACCAAAAAACCCGATTCAGTTGAATCGGGTTTTTAGTGGTGGTGCCTCCAGGAATCGAACCAGGGACACAAGGATTTTCAGTCCTTTGCTCTACCAACTGAGCTAAGGCACCAGTCGCATAATTGCGGATGCAAATATATATTCATTTTTAGAACTAGCAAAACAAAAATTACAAAATTTAATGAGTATTTCTGGTATATTAGTTTTTAAGTGTTTAGATGGCTCTATTTCAATATTATAAAATTATTAAGACTTTTATTACATTGGTTTTGTAAATTTAGCGTTTTTAGACGTTATATGAATTTAGTTATAGATGTTGGAAATACCAGAACTAAACTAGCTGTTTTTAAAGAAAACAGTATGGTTAAAAGGGAAATTGTTAATACATCAGATATTTTAAAAAGTCTAAAAACTTTCAAAAAAACGGATTCTAATATTAATAACGCAATTGTATCTTCTGTTGGACATTTAGATGACAAAACGATGCAGTATTTAAATGATCAATTTAAATTATTGGAGTTAAATCATGAAACACCTGTTCCGTTTTTAAATTTATATGCAACACCAAAAACTTTAGGGATAGATAGAATTGCTTTAGTTTGTGCATCTGTGCAACAATTTTCGGATAATAATGTTTTAATTATAGATGCTGGAACTTGTGTCACCTATGATTTTATAAATACTAAAAACGAATATTTAGGAGGTGCTATTTCCCCTGGAATTAGAATGCGTTATCAAGCGTTACATAACCAAACAGCTAATTTGCCATTGTTGGAAACCAAGATTTCGGAACATTTTATAGGTAATTCAACAACTTCGTCTATACACAGTGGAGTTGTTAACGGAATTGTAAACGAAATGGAAGGAGTTATAAATCAATATAAGTCTGATTATTCAGATTTAACAATAATTTTAACAGGAGGAGATGCTAATTTTTTGTCTAAACAATTAAAAAGTAGCATATTTGCCAACTCAAATTTCCTACTAGAGGGTTTGAATTTTATATTACAATATAACATAGTCTAATGATAAAAAAACTTGTATTAGTTTTTATTGCATTATTTGCAATTCAAAGTTACGGTCAGGATGGTACCGCTTCACCTTATTCGTTTTACGGAATAGGAAGTTTAAAATTTAAAGGATCTGTAGAAAACCGTAGTATGGGAGGTTTGGGTGTTTACAAAGATAGTATTCATATAAATTTTCAAAATCCTGCAACTTTCACAGGAAATAACTTAACCTCATTTAATAACGAATCTAGACCAGTAAAATTTACTGTTGGAGGTAGTTTTACCAGTACAAGTTTAAAAACGGAAACTAGTAGCGACAAAGCCCAAAGTAGTACTTTTAATTATTTAGCATTATCTGTACCAGTTGGTAAGTTTGGATTTGGATTTGGATTATTACCATATACTTCTGTTGGGTATGAGTTAGAAACACTTGACAGTGAAGGCAGAGTAGATTTTAGATATTTTGGAGATGGAGGAGTTAATAAGGCATTTTTTAGTTTAGGATATCAAATTAATAATGCATTAAGCATTGGTGTTGAGATGGATTATGATTTTGGGAATATTAGAAACAATACTATAAATATTGTGTTTAACGATTCTGGAGAGCCTTTAGATTATTTTACTGCTGAGAACAACAGATCAGATATAAGTGGACTTAACTTTAATTTAGGACTACATTATCAAAAAATGATTAATTCTAAGTTAGAATTTCAAGGATCTGTTACCTATGCGCCTGAAGCTGAATTAACTTCAAGAAACCAAAGAATTATTTTTACAGATAATGGAACAGAAGAAAGTAATATAGAAGTTGATCTGGCAGCATCAAATTTAGAAGAAACTAAATTAACACTTCCTTCTAAATTTAGTTTTGGAGCAGGATTAGGTGAGCCAAGAAAATGGTTTGCAGGTGTTGAATATGTATCACAAAATACCAGCGAATTTTTCAATCCGTTTTATGGTAATGTTGGTGCTACATTTGAAGATGCGTCAAAATTATCTATTGGTGGATTTTATATTCCAGAATACAATTCGTTCTCTAAGTATTGGAAAAGAGCAACTTACAGAGCTGGACTTAGATTTGAGAACACAGGATTAAATATTAATAATCAATCTATAAAAGAGTTTGGCATGTCTTTTGGAGTAGGTTTACCAGTTGGAAATGTATTCTCTAATGCTAACATAGGTTTAGAGTTGGGACAAAGAGGAACAACAAACGCTAATTTGGTAAAAGAGAATTTTATAAGTTTCCAATTAAGTCTATCTTTAAATGATAGATGGTTTCAAAAAAGAAAATATGACTAACAGCATAAAATTTAAGATTATGAAAACTAAAATTACTTTATTAATTGCCTTAATGTTTGGATTAAATGTAGGGTTTGCACAAAGCAATGAAGAGTGTATGACTAAATTGTCTTTAATGACAGAGTCTGCAAAAGCAAAAAATTACGAGGCTGCATACCAGCCATTTATGGACTTAAGAAAAGATTGTCCTAAATACAACAAAGCAATATATGTATATGGTGAAAAAATATTAAATCATTATATAGATAAATCTTCAGGAGCAGATAAAATTGCTTACATCAATGATTTAATTAAAATGTTTGATGAAAGAATGGCAAATTTTGCTAGCGAATCTCCAACAGGAGAATACCTTGCAGAACAGTGTCAATTAAAGTATGATAATAAAGCTGCATTAGGATTGTCAGATCAAGATTTATATGATTGTTTTGATGCTGCTTACAAAACAGATAAAGATAACTTTAAAAATGCTAAAAGTCTTTACGTATACTTTAAGTTAATGGTAAGTTTGTATGATTCTGGTAGCAAAACAGCTCAAAACTTATTTGATAAGTATGATGACGTATCAGAAAAAATTGAAGATGAAACTGCATATAATTCTAAAAAATTAAACGAGTTAATTACAAAAGAAGATGCTGGAACTGCTTTAACTAAAAAAGAAGGTAAGTATAAAAAGTACTATGGTCAAATGATTGAAGCTTTTGAAAAAGTACAAGATGGTGTAGATTCTGATTTAGGAGACAGAGCAAATTGTCAAAACTTAATTCCTTTATACCAAAAGGATTACGAATCTAACAAGAATAATGCAGTATGGTTACAACGTGCCATGAACAAGTTATACTCTAAAGGATGTAAAGACGATCCAATGTTTGTTACTATTGTTAAGCAAAAAAATACGATACAGCCAGATGCTAGTACAGCTTACTACCTGTATATTATTACTGGAGAGCAAAAGTACTTAGATCAAACTATGGATTTAGAAACAGATCCGTTTAAAAAGGCTAAATTATATTACAGAGCTGCATTAGACTTTAAAAGTAGTGGTAGTTATGGTAAAGCAAGACAATACTTCCAGGAGTCTTTAAAGTTAAATCCATCTAACAAAAAGCCTCATGAGCATATTGCAAGAATGTATGCTTCTAGCGCAAACAATTGTGGAGACACAAACTTTAACAAGCGTGCAGTATTCTGGTTAGCTGCAATAGAAGCAGATAAATCTGGAAACAGTGGATTAGCTGCAAGTTATAGAGCTAAAGCACCTTCAAAGTCTGAAATATTTACAGAAGGTAATGCAGGACAAAGCATTAGAATTGGATGTTGGATAGGTAGAAGTGTAACAGTACCAAATTTATAATGCCAAAACATAAATTACATAGTATTAAAAACTTAGTCATAGCAATTGCTATGACTTTGTTTTTTTCATGTAATAATCATTTAAAAGATGTTAATAAAATGAGCATATCTGCTAACGATCCAGTAGGTGTCTCAGATAGTATTAACGTTAAATACACAGACTCTGGTCGTTTGTCAGCAAACCTAGTTAGTCCCAAAATGTACGATTTTAGTAACAGAAGTTTCTCTTATTCTGAGTTTCCTGAAGGAGTAATTTTACATTTGTATGATATAAATAATGCACAAACTACAATTATTTCAGATTATGCAATTGTCTACAATAATACAGATTTAATAGATCTAAGAGGAAACGTCATTGCTGCAACACCAACGCAAGATACATTATATGCAGAGCAATTGTATTATGACCAGAAAAAGGAATGGTTATTTACCAATCAACCAGCCACGTATAGATCTAAAGGATATGTTACTAGTGGACTAGGTTTTGACTCTGATAAAGACTTTAAAAAAGCTGAAGTTTTAGGCGTTACAGGTCAATTTGCTGTACAAGACTAATTTTTAAATATCTCTAACAGTACTTTTTTAGTATCTTTACTTAACAACACTATTATTTAATGAAAATCTTTAAATTTTTTCAATACGCTTATTTAGTTTTTGCAGCACTTTTTTTATACGATGCTATTTTTAGTTGGGAAGAACGAGGAATCATGTCTTTGCTATTAGGTTTGACCGCAATTTTTATGTTCTTTTTTAGAAAAAGATTCAATAAAAAATTTGATAACCAAGACCGTCAATAAATGATGTCTTCAATAGTTATTATAGTTGCTTGTTTAATTTTATCTGCTTTCTTTTCTGGAATGGAGATAGCTTATGTGTCCTCCAATAAAATTCATATAGAAATTGAAAAAAAACAAGACGGATTTTTAGCAAATATTCTATCAAAAATTACAGCTAAACCATCCAAGTTTATAGCTACTATGCTAATAGGTAATAATATAGCATTGGTTATTTATGGATTTTTTATGGGTGATTTGTTAATGGATTGGTTTCAAGGTATGCTACCAAGTAACAATACATTAATTACTTATTTACTTACAGATTTAAGCTTATTATCGCAAACCATTTTATCGACATTACTTATATTATTTACTGCAGAATTTTTACCTAAAGTCTTTTTTCAAATTTATTCTAACACTTTATTAAAAGTATTAGCTTTTCCAGCTTATATGTTTTATGTACTATTTAGTTGGGTGTCAGATTTTGTAATTTGGATAAGTGATGTCGTCCTAAAAAAGTTTTTTAAAACCGATGGAGACCAAGTACAACTGGCTTTTACTAAGGTAGAGCTTGGGCATTATATTAGCGAGCAAATGGAAAGTATTGAGGAGCATGAAGATATAGATTCCGAAATTCAGATTTTTCAAAACGCATTAGAGTTTTCAGAAGTCAAAGCTAGAGAGGTTATGGTGCCTCGTACAGAAATTATAGCTATAGAATTGCAAGACAGCATTCAAAACCTAAGTGCTTTGTTCACAGAAACAGGTTGCTCAAAAATTTTAGTGTACAAAGAAACTATAGATGACATTTTAGGGTATGTACACTCGTTTGAGTTATTTAAAAAACCAAAAAATATAGGTGCTATGATTATGCCTATAGAGTTAGTTCCAGAAACCATGCTAATTAAAGATATTTTAAACGTACTTATAAAAAAACGAAAAAGTATTGCAGTAGTAGTCGATGAGTATGGAGGGACTTCTGGTATTATGACTGTAGAAGATATTGTTGAAGAACTTTTTGGAGAAATTGAAGATGAACACGATACCATAGATTTAATTGAAGAACAAATTAATGAAACCACGTATGTGTTTTCTGCTAGAGCAGAAGTAGATTATTTAAACGAAACCTATAAACTAAATTTACCTGAAGGTGAAAACTATGAAACTTTAGGTGGATTAATTGTAGACCATACAGAAGAAATTCCGCAACAAAATGAAGTGGTTTCTACAGAAAATTTTGACTTTAAAATCATTGAAGTTTCCAATACTAAAATAGACTTGGTAGAGCTTAAAATAAAAGAGGAAGATTAGGCTTTAGCTTTAAATCAAGCCCCTTTTTTATACTATAATTTTCTTTTCATCTATTTATTGTAAAAAGTGCTTTTATTATTGAATAGAAAATGGTATTTTCGCCCACTATATTTCACAAAATTCATAATATAAAATGGCAATTTTAAATAAAATTAGACAAAAAACATTCGTATTAATCTTAGTTATTGCATTAGCATTATTTGCTTTTATTTTATCAAGTTTATTTGATAATAAAGACGCATTATTTTCTAAGTCTCCAGACGTTGTAGCCACAATAAACGGAGAGGACATCTCTAGAGAAGAGTTTTCTAACATGGTCGAGTTTCAACAACAACAAAGACCAGGTTCTTCAATTAGTCAAGTTATGAATGGTGTTTTTGAAGCTAAGGTTAGAGAAATTATAATGGATGGTCAGATAGATAAATTAGGTATGACTGTAGAGGCTGACCAAATGAGAGACCTAATTAAAACCACCTATGCAAACGACCCTACGTTTTTAAACGAAGCGGGTCTTTTTGACGAGTCTAAATTAAAATTGTTTATCGATAATTTAAAAAGCTCATCTGAAGAAGCTTACCAAAATTGGGTAGCAAGAGAACAATCTTTAGCTGCTAACGCTTTACAAGCTAACTATTTTAATATGGTTAAAGCTGGGACTACTGCAACATTAGCAGAAGGACAATTAGAGCATAAATTAGAGAGCGAAAAAGTAGATATCAAATACGTACAAGTACCTTACACGTCTATTGCAGATAGCACCATTAAAGTGTCAACTTCAGAGATTAAAGACTATATCAATAAAAATGCTAATGCGTATCAAGCTGATGCTAGCAGAACATTTCAGTATGTATTTTTTAAAGAAGAAGCGTCTTTAGAAGATGAAACAAATATCCAAAACGATTTAAAAGAATTATTTAAAGATCAGGAAGTTTACAACGAAACAACTAAAGAGACAGATACTAGAGTAGGTTTTTTAAATACAAAAGACCCAGAGACATTTGTTAATGGTAACTCTGACGACTTAAAATTTGTAGACAAGTACCAATATAAATCAAGTTTCCCTGAAGCAATAGGAGACAGTATTTTTAGTCTAGAAGCAGGTCAAGTTTATGGACCTTACAAAGATGCTGGTTACTATAAAGTAACAAAGGTTTTAGATTATAAAAAACTTGCCGATTCAATCGAGTCTAGTCACATTATCATTCCTTTTGTTGGAACAACTAGAGCTGCAGCAGATGTCACTAGAACTAAAGAGGAAGCTAAAGCAATGGTTGATAGTATTTTTCCATTAGTAAAAAATAATAAAGCAAAATTTGCTGAAGTTGCTAACGAAATCAATTCTGACGGAACTAAAGGGAAAGACGGAAGTATAGGTTGGACAAGATTAACAACTTATAATCCTGCTAGTTTTGATCCAGATTTTGCAAACTTTTTATTTTTTAATGATAAAGGAAGCATTGATGTGGTGTTAACTAAATTTGGTTACCATATTATTAGAGTTGACGATAAGAAAAATGTAGATACTGCAGTAAAAGTAGCAACTGTAGCTAGAAAAATTGAACCATCTACTGCTACAGAAGATAAAGTTTTTGAAAATGCGTCTAACTTTGAGCTAGCAATTGCTAACGGAAGCTTTGCAGAAGTAGCTAAAAAAGAAAATTACGAAGTGCGTCCAATGACTGCTAAAGAGTTGGATGAAAATATTCCTGGTTTAGGAAATCAACGTCAAATTGTACGTTGGGCTTTTGAAGACGAATCAGAAATAGGAGACTACAAGCGTTTTGATAATGTACCAGGTGGTATTGTAATTGCACAATTAACAGCTAAACAAGAAGAAGGATTAATGAGTGTTGAAGATGCATCTGTAACTGCATTACCAGCTGTAAGAAAAGAAAAGAAAGCAAAATTAATCATGGATCGTGTAAGTGCAACAACACTTGAAGATTTTGCAGCAGCAGAAAACCAAACGGTAAAATCATCATCTGCAATTAATATGAAAAACCCAACCATCGCTGGAGCTGGACAAGAGCCTTTAGTGGTAGGAACAGCATTTGGGTTAAAAGAAGGAGCAACTTCTAAATTAATAAAAGGTAATTCTGGGGTATTTATGGTGCAAGTGACTAAAAAGACATCAGCAGTAGAGTTAGATAACTACTTACCATTTGCTAATCAAGTTAGCTCTCAAAAATTAAGTGCAGTACAAGCAAGATTGTACAATGCGCTTAAAGATGCAGCAGAGATTGAAGATTACAGAGCAAAAACAGTACAGTAAAACTCGATTTTAAATATAAAAAAAGCCTCTTGAGATAATCAAGAGGCTTTTTCTTTTTAATAATAATTTATTTGTTTAAAACCATTGTGTCATACTTTAGTATGGTATCAAATCCTTTGGATTTAAAATAATCTGTAGGATTGGTTTTAGAAGCAACTAAAACAAAATCGCCTCCCCAAGCACCTAAACTTTTAATACTACCTTTAAACTCTTTAAAAAGCTCCTCTTTTACAAGTTTTTGATTGGTGATTTTACCAATTATAGATTCGTGTTGGTCTATCAATTCTTGAAATTGGTTTAAATCATCACAGGTTACAAATGCATCAGTCAAAGCGTTAATATCTCTTATAGTTTCAGTTAAATGACTTCTATTAGCTTTGTAATGTGCAATCCCTTCTCGACTATTTTGCTTTTTATTTAAATGAACAAAATAGAGGTGTTCAGAAAATGAAGGATTAAAAGATATAGTTTCAACTTGAGGTTGCTTGTTTTGTAGCTGATATATTAAAGCTGTTTGATGTTGCGCACAAGCAATATCATAACCACTTCCACCAAAAGTCAATTCCAATAATGTATAGGTATCTACGTCTGCCCAAGTTGCAATGTTATTAATTAAAGTAGATGAGGTACCCAATCCCCAGTTTTTTGGAAACTCCAATAACGTACTAATTTTATAACCACTACTACCATTCAGGAAATTTGGATTTAACTGTTGTGCAGCATTTAAAATCTGTATAAGTCTATTAAAAACCTCATTGTTAATCGTGTACGACGAAGCAATTTGCATATAGGTAAGTTCATCCTCGAACCAAACCGTATTATCTTTAGTAAAACTAGTCCAAATCACTTTGGGTTGGTCAATAGGTTCCACCTTTAAATGTTGCCCAAAAACAGTCGGAACAGCTAATGCTTTTGCACCATCAAGCACTACATATTCTGCGGTTAATAATAATTTTCCTGAACTGTAAAAGGTTTGCATTATTGTCTCAATTTTTCAATAGCTTCCACAACAGCACTATGGGTTACCACATGAGTTTTAAAATGGTTGACAATGTGTTCTTTTTCATCGTTTGTCGCCTCAAACTGATTTAGAATATTCATCAAATGCATTTTCATGTGTCCTTCTTGTATTCCTGTAGTGGTCAAACTGCGTAAAGCTGCAAAATTTTGAGCCAATCCAGCAACAGCAACAATCTGCATTAAGTCTTTTGCACTAGGTTTTTCTAATATATCTAATGCTAATTTTACTAAAGGATGTAAGCTGGTCAATCCGCCAACAGTACCTAAAGCTAATGGTATTTCCACCCAAAATGTAAAAATCCCGTTTTCTATGTTAGCGTGTGACAAACTACTGTATTGTCCATCTTTTGAGGCGTACGCATGGATGCCAGCTTCTACAGCTCTAAAATCGTTTCCTGTTGCAAGTACAACAGCGTCAATACCATTCATGATACCTTTGTTATGGGTTACAGCTCTGTAAGGCTCGACCTCTGCAATCTTAACAGCTTGTACAAATTTTTCAGCAAATTGTTGTGGATTAATATCTTTTTCGGCTAAATCTTCAATTGGACAACTCACTTCTGCTCTAACTAGACATTCAGGCACGTAGTTGGATAAAATACTCATTACTATATCTACTGGTTGTGCTAAATGTTTTTCAGCTTCAGCTTTAAATGTTTTTGCAAACTGCTCTAAACAAGAATTAATAAAATTTGCTCCCATTGCATCTAGCGTTTCAAAAGTGGCGTGCAACTGGTAATAATGGTCTAAAGCGGTAGTTTTATCTATTAATTGGATGTCTAGAATACCTCCACCACGCTTTTCCATGTTGGTGGTAATGGGTTTAGCATCATCAATTAATTGTGGTTTAACTGTGGTGAAAAATTCTTGTAAATTTTGCAATTGACCTTTATAAGTAAAATGGACCTGACCAATTTTAGTAGTAGATATTACTTTGGTTTTAAATCCACCACGTGTTTGCCAGAATTTAGCAGCTTTGCTAGCAGCAGCAACCACAGAGCTTTCTTCAATGGTCATTGGTATGGTGTAAATTTTGTCATTAATCACAAAATTAGGTGCCACACCAAAAGGTAGATAATAATTGGTAATTGTGTTTTCTATAAACTCGTCATGCAATTGTTGTAGCTTATCATCACTATTCCAGTATTGTTTTAGGATGTGCTCTGCATCTTTATGTGTAGATAAATGGTTTTTTATCAGCCAATCAATCTTTTCGGTTTTAGATAATTTAGAAAATCCGGAAACTAACGCACTCATACAATTTATTTTGAATTGCAAAGATACTATTTACCCATTCAATTTTTACTTACCATTAGATTATTGCTGATTTATCTGTTAATATTTAGGGTTTTTTGGGTATTTTTTAGTAAACTTGACATCCTATTATTAAATTATTATAATTAAATGAAGATTTTAAGAATTCTATCCCTTTTTTGTGTCTTAACAACAACATTTTTAACTGCTCAAAATAAGCAAATTACACTAGAAGAGATTTGGAGTGGTACGTTTAGAACTGAAGGTTTAGATGCTTTACACTCGATGAAAAACGGACAACAATATTCCGTGTTAAATTTTGATCGTGCCAATGGTGCAACTACAATTGATATTTATGATTACAAGACATTAGAAAAAGTAAATACCTTAGTGAGTTCTTCTTCCTTAAATGATATTAAATACTTTACGGATTATACCTTTAGTGATGACGAAAGCCAAATACTTTTAGCTACTGAAGAAGAATCTATTTTTAGACGCTCATCATTAGGAAAATACTACGTATACAATACCAAAACAAAGCAAACTACCTTGGTTGCTGAAGAGAAAATTCAAGAACCTACCTTTTCTCCTGACGGAAATAAAATAGCTTACGGTTTAAATAATAATCTTTATGTCAAAGACCTAAAAACTGGTACAACTAAGCAATTTACTTTTGATGGCGAAAAAAACAAAATTATAAATGGAATTACAGACTGGGTTTATGAAGAAGAATTTGCTTTTGTACGTGCTTTTGATTGGAATGCTGATAGTAATAAAATAGCCTTTATTAGATTTGATGAAACTGATGTTCCGGAGTTTTCTATGGATGTGTACGGAAAAGATTTGTACCAAACCCAAACTGTTTTTAAGTACCCTAAAGCAGGAGAAAAAAATGCAGAAGTTTCACTTCATATATACGATATTAACAAAGACAAGCTTCGAGAGGTTAAAGTTGAAAAAACGTATTCAGACTTTTATATTCCAAGAATAAAATGGTCAAAAGGAGGAAACATGCTTAGTGCTATTTACATGAATCGTCACCAAAACGAATTAGATTTATGGATGATTGATGCAGAAGAAAATAAATCGTATTTAGTTATCGAAGAAAAAGACAATGCTTATATTGATATTACAGATAACTTAACCTTTTTAAAAGACAAAACTTTTATTTGGACTAGTGAAAAAGATGGCTATAATCATGTGTATCATTACGATAAAAAAGGAAAGCTTATTAACCAAGTGACTAAAGGTAATTGGGAAGTAACAGATTATTATGGGTATGATAATAAGTCAGAACGTATTTTTTACCAGTCGGTAGAAAATGGAAGTATAAACAGAGACGTATATTCTATTAAATTAAACGGAACCGATAAACGTAGATTATCTCAAAAAGAAGGAACTAATAATGCGGATTTTAGTGCAGATTTTTCTTTGTATATCAATACATTTTCTAATGCAACTACACCATATTTATACACTTTAAATGATGCTACAACTGGACAGGTTTTAAAAGAAATAAAAGATAATAGCGATTTAAAGGAAACTTTAAAAGATTATCAATTATCTAAAAAGGAGTTTTCGACCATCAAGGTTAATGGAAATGACTTAAATATGTGGATGATAAAACCAGCCAATTTTGATGCCACTAAACAATACCCATTGTTTATGTATCAATATTCGGGTCCAGGTTCTCAACAAGTAGCAAACAGATGGAATAGTGCAAACGATTATTGGTACCAAATGTTAGCACAGCAAGGGTATATTGTAGCATGTGTTGATGGTCGTGGTACAGGATTAAAAGGTGCTGACTTTAAAAAAGTAACGCAAAACGAGTTAGGTAAGTATGAAGTTGAAGATCAAATCGACGCTGCAAAATTATTAGGTGCAAAACCATACATTGATTCTAGCCGAATTGGAATTTGGGGATGGTCCTATGGTGGTTTTATGTCTAGTAACGCATTATTTAAAGGTAATGATGTGTTTAAAATGGCTATAGCAGTTGCACCTGTTACAAGTTGGAGATTTTATGACACCATTTACACAGAACGTTACATGACAACACCTCAAGAAAACCCAAGTGGTTATGATGAAAATTCGCCAATAAACCACGTAAATAAATTAAAAGGTGACTTTTTATTAATCCATGGATCAGGAGATGATAACGTGCATGTACAAAACACAATGCGTATGGTAGAAGCTTTAGTACAAGCTAATAAACAATTTGAATGGATGATTTATCCAGACAAAAACCATGGTATTTATGGTGGTAATACACGATTACATTTATATACAAAAATGACAAACTTTATACATCGTACTTTAGGCGATAAACTTTAAAATAAACTAACTAATATTTTACAATTATGGAATTTAAATTTGGAGGTTCAGAAACCAATCAAAAAACCGTATTAGGTCATCCGTCAGGATTATTTGTACTCTTTTTTACTGAAATGTGGGAACGTTTTTCTTATTATGGGATGCGTGCACTTTTAGTGTTGTTTTTAATTGCTCCTTTGACAGGAGAGAATACTGGTTGGAACTGGGAACGTGCTGATGCCTCTATTTTATATGGATGGTACATTGGACTCGTTTATTTAACACCAATTATTGGAGGTTATATAGCAGATAAGTTTACGGGATACCGAAAAGCTGTGATAATTGGAGCTTTTGTTATGACTTTAGGTCATGCAGCTATGGCTTTAGAGATAGTTGGCGACTGGTTCTTTTATGTGGGCTTAGTATTACTTATTTTAGGGAATGGTATGTTTAAGCCGAATATTTCTTCTATAGTTGGACAATTATATAAGTCTCAAGGCAAAGAAAAAGATGCAGGTTATACCATTTTCTATATGGGAATTAACGCTGGAGCTTTTTTAGGCATACTCCTTTGTGGATATATTGGAAAGAATGTTGGATGGCATTATGGATTTGGATTAGCTGGAATATTCATGTTTTTTGGTATGTTACAATTTTATTTTGCTCAAGGTATTTTTGGTAACATTGGAAACACGCCAAAAGAACAATTAGAAATTGATGATGCTATAGAAAATTCTCTTGAAGAGATAGAAGATGATATTGAAGATGTGGTTGATGAAGCTAAAAAATCTAAAGTTACTAGAGACCGATTAACTGTAATTGGGATTTTTGCATTGTTTACCGTTTTCTTTTGGTGGGCTTTTGAACAGGCTGGTTCTTCTATGACTATTTTCGCTAACGATTATACTGATAGAGTTTTAATAGGAAGTTCTGCTACTACATTTAATATCATCAATGCTGTTATAACAATTGTACCTCTATTTGTGTTAACATGGGTCTTATTTAAACTTTTTAAACAAACTTTTGGTAAATATGCTTTGTCAAATATTTTTTTAGGAACAAGTTTTGCAATTATTTGGGGACTAGTTATTTGGATGTTATTTAGAGATTTCAATGCTGGTAAAAATGAAGTTCCGGCAACATGGTTCTCTGTTCTAAATTCATTATTTATCATACTATTTGCACCTCTCTTTTCTAAATTGTGGGAAAGTAAATACAATCCTTCAGGACCAATCAAATTTGCTATGGGTCTTATGTTAGTAGGAATTGGTTTTGCTGCTTTAGCTTATGGTTCTCTAGATATACCATTAGGAGCAAAAACCGCTAAGGTAAGTATGTTATGGTTGATTTTGGCATTTTTATTACACACTCTTGGTGAACTTTGCTTATCACCAGTTGGATTATCTTACGTCAGTAAATTAGCTCCTGCGAAACTTGTAGGAATGATGTTTGGGATTTGGTTTATCTCGAATTTCTTAGCTGGTGTCATTGGTGGATGGACAGCTAGTTTTATGGATCCAATATTAGAAAAATCAGGACTTACATATTTCTTTTTAATATTTACTATTATACCAATTGTTGCTGGTCTAGTTATGCTACTTCTGAATGGTAAAATAAAGAAAATGATGCACGGAATTAAATAACAAACAGTTAAAATACTTAAAAACGCCTCATATATTGAGGCGTTTTTATTTTTTTGTAAATTTGGAATGCTATTTGCGACTACAAAACAAAACATTTAAATAATGAAACATATACTTTTAGTTTTTACTATGCTATTTACTTTTAATGGTATAGCACAAGACCAAATTAATTGGATAACATTAGAAGAAGCAGTCGAGCTTCAAAAAACAGAACCTAGAAAAATAATAATGGATGCGTATACCACTTGGTGTGGACCCTGTAAATTATTAGATGCACGTACATTTACAAACAAAGATTTAATAGCCTACATTAATAAAAATTACTATGCAGTAAAGTTTAATGCTCAAGGTAATGATACAGTGACTTTTAAAGGTAAAACCTATACTAATCCAAAGTATAATCCTGCAAAAGCTAAAACTAGAAACTCGTCACACGAGCTAGCAATAGCTTTAGGGATTAGATCCTATCCTACGTTATTATTTTTTGACGAAGACGCCAATTTAATTACTCCAGTTATAGGTTATAAGACACCGCAACAACTAGAACTGTATTTAAAAATGTTTACGTCTAACAAGCATAAAGACATGAAAACACAAGCAGACTTTGATAAGTATTATAAAGCGTTTAAAGCCACGTTTAAGGACAACGCTTAGTCTACTTAATAATGTATAACAAAAGCTCCTGTTTTACCAGTTTGGTAAAATGGGAGTTTTTGTTTTTGGCAAGTGCTGCTCCAACGATTGATATAAGATTTGTAATTATTACCATCTGCAATAATGGCTTTAGGTTGTAAACTATCGATCAATCTGTTTAGATTTAATTTTGGTGATTGAGTCAATAAAACATAGTCAATTTTAACATCTTTTACATTAAAAACTCCTAAACTATCCACTACCAAGAGATGCTTATCCTTTAATTTATAGATTGGATGTAATGGTGTTGATTTAAATGTTTTTAACGAATTTTTGACGCCATAACTTCTTATAATTGTATTGCTTTCAGCATTTTCTAAATTAGAATAAACCGCCAATTGGTCATTGTGTTTTTGACCCAATAAAGTAGTTCTGTTTTTATGAAATACTATAAAAGAATCTCCTTTAGTATTATAATAATTTAAAATAAAAGTAGCTTGAAAAGCTATTAAAGCAATTAAAGAAAATTGTATCCATTTATAATTTTTCTGATAGTAAAGTTTATAGACAGAAAATATCAAAACATAAGACACAACAACTTGTAAAATAGTAAATGGAATATCTAAAATTAAAAAGTCCTCTTGATTAGATATCCATCCAAAAAACTGATTCATCCAATTAATGACTAGACCAAATGCATCAGACAAAATGGTTTGTGGAGTACCAAATAACGACAAGGTTATTACTAATAATCCCAAACCTAAAATCACTCCTAAAAACGGAATAACAACCAAATTAGACAACCAAAATAAACTAGGAAATTGATGAAAGTAATATAAACTTATAGGAATAATACCAAACTGCGCAGAAACGGTTACCGTAAGTGTTTTCCATAATAGGTTAATTAATTTGTATTTTGGTGACCATAGTCGTTCTAAAATAGGTTGAAAACTAACAATAGCGATTACTGCAGCATAACTTAACTGAAAACCAACATCAAACAAAAAATTAGGTTTAATTAATAGTAATATAAAAACCGAAATAGCTAACGTATTATAAATATTAGTTGAACGTTTCAAATTCATACCTATAGCTACGATACTAAACATAGTAGTTGCTCTGATTATTGAAGCAGAGCCTCCAGCAATCAAAGCATAAGTCCAAAGTAGTACCAGAAGTATAACGGTTTTAATAATGCTGCCATTTTTTAAACGCTCTACAGGTTTAAAAACAAAATTTAGTATTAGTAATATAATTCCAACATGTAATCCTGACACTGCCAAAATATGGATAGCTCCTGCGTTGGTGTAATTGTCATAAACCTCTTTAGTAATGTTCTGTCTTTGACCTAAAATAAGTGCGTTAATGATAGATAATTGGTCATTAGTATAATTGTAACCGCTCAATCTTTCGTTTATATAATTTCTAAATTTAGCTGCATACCCAAATAAAGTTTGTGAGTCGTTTTTTAATTGGAAAATATTTTTTGAATTAACATATAATTGGTGGTGCACTTGCTGTTTTTCTAAATAATTTTTATAGCTAAATTGGTCTGGATTTAAAGGAGCTTTAATGTCAACTAAATTAGAATTAGTTATGTAAATAGCATCAATTGGAAGATTGGTTTGTAAGCTATCTTTTTCAACATTAATCAAAGCTTTACCTTTAACTGAATTTGAATTCACTTTTAAAACATCTACATAATATCGTTCACTAAAAGCGTTAGGCTTTAGTAATTCTCTAACTTTAAATATAATTGTGTTTTCAGACGAGTTTTCAGTCAAATGATGTGAGAAATGATTTAAATTCTCCATATCTTCATTACAATTGGTAATAAAAACACCAAATGCTATAAAAGTTAAATAAGTAGATATGCCAAAGAGATAAATATGGCTTTTATTCTTTTTTAAAATGAAATAAAACCCAACAGAAATTAAAGTAAAGCCAGTAGAAAAAAGGAAACTATTTAGTAAACTAATACTAAATAGTTTGGATAGCATGATACCAATAATCAAGCATATTGTAAATTTTATTATTGAAAATTTAAGAAGCTTCACTTCTCTAATATATAAAATTTCTTACAAAACCCGACGTGCTTGTACAAATGCAAAGTACCAATAGCGCTCAGACAATAAAGACGTCATCACGCCTTTACTGGTACTAGAGTGTACAAACTCGATACGTTCTGGTCTTACCGAAGTGACCAAGCCAACATGGTTAACATTTCTGCTATTTTTTCGGGTGGCAAAAAATAGTAGATCGCCTTTTTGGACCTCTTTTAAATCTACCCAATCCCCATGTTTAGAAAGCGCACTAGTGGTTCTGGGCATTTTAATATTTTCTTGGATAAATGCAGTGTGTATTAAACCAGAACAGTCCATCCCTTTAGAGGTGGTTCCGCCATATTTATACTTTACACCTTCGTAGGCTAACGCATTTTTAACCACATTATCTGTGGTGCTGTTAGAGGTAGTACTAGTACTTGCATTTGGTTTGGTAGATACTTTTGAAGTTTTAGTTTTTTTTGTGGTAACCACACGTTTGCTTTTTGAAGCACCACAAGAAAATACCGTTATTAGAAGTAGGAATAGGGCAATTTTTTTCATGTATTAGTCTTTATCTTTTATAGCATCAAAAATCAACTGAGCAGTGTTTTGGCTGGCACCTTTTCCGCCTAGTTTTTTTTCTAATTCGTAGTAATTTATAAAAAATTTAGTACGCTCGTAGTCGTCTAATATAAGGTCTAACTCTTTTTTAAGACGTTTTGTATTAAAGTCGTTTTGAATCAATTCGGTCACTGCTTCTTTATCTAAAATCAAGTTAACTAAGCTAATGTAGTCTAGGTTTACTACACGTTTTCCAATTTGGTAAGATACCCAACTCCCTTTATAACAAACGACTTGTGGTACTTTAAATAAAGCGGTTTCAAGCGTTGCAGTACCAGAAGTGACTAAAGCAGCAGTCGATAAGCTTAATAAGTCGTAGGTTTTATTACTTATAAAATGCACGTTGGATTGCTTAATAAACGTCTGGTAAAAACTATAGTCTTGGCTTGGCGCACCAGCAATCACGAATTGGTAGTCTGGATAATCGTTAACCACACTTAACATAACCGATAGCATTTTGGTAATTTCTTGTTTTCTGCTTCCAGGTAATAAGGCTATTATTGGTTTTTCGCTTAAACCATGTGTGGCTCTAAATTCAAACTCATCTACTTGCGTACGACTAGAAATTGCATCAATTAAAGGATGTCCAACAAAGTGTACAGGGTAGTTATGCTTATCTTCGTAAAAGGCTTTTTCAAAGGGTAGTATCACATACATGGCATCAATATCTCGTTTTATGGCTTTGATTCGTCCTTCTTTCCATGCCCAAATTTGAGGCGAAATGTAATAATGTGTTTTAAATTGTTTGTGTTTTGCCCATTTAGCAATGCGTAAATTAAATCCTGGATAATCAATAAAAATAATCACATCTGGGTTGTAACTGGCAATATCAGACTTACAAAAAGATAGATTTTTGGCAATGGTTCTTAAATTCATAATAACTTCAGAAAAACCCATAAATGCGAGTGCTTTGTAGTGCTTTACTAAAGTGCCTCCAACACTTTGCATCAAATCTCCACCCCAAAATCTAAACTCTGCGTCAACATCCTGTTTTTGCAGTGCCTTCATGAGGTTAGAGCCATGTAAGTCTCCAGAAGCTTCACCAGAAATAATGTAATATTTCAATTTAAAATCTATTTATTATAAAAATTAATCCAATAATTAGTGTAGCAATTAATACACCTTTTGCTTTGTTATCTTGTTTTTTATTTAAAAATAAAAAGAATAAGCCTAAATTTAATAAGGCACCTAAACTTACCAATTTGCCAACAAACTTAAACTGTAAGGCTTGTTTAATGGTTTCTTCAATACCAAATTTAGAAAACAAAACAATGTATAAAATCACACCAATACAAGTAGAAATTATACCAAGAATAAAGCCTATAATTACGTTCTTTTTATTGTTCAAAATGCCAAGTATTTAAGTGTTGCATATAATGGTGCGCAGTTAAATCAAATTGTACAGGTACTACAGATAAATATCCTTCTGCTAAGGCGTGTTCATCGGTATCTGTTCCTTTATCATAATTTACAAATTCGCCAGTTAACCAATAGTAGTCTTTGCCTTGTGGTGTTTTTCGCTTGTCAAATTTTTCTTTCCAATTAGCACGTGCTTGTCTGCAAATTTTAATGCCTTTTATGTCTTCTTCTTTTAAATTAGGGATATTAACATTTAATACAACACCTTCTGCAATACCATGTTTTAAAGCATTTTCTGCAATTTGCTTCACATACTTTTTTGACGCTTTAAAATTAGCATCCCAACTGTAATCTAGTAACGAAAATCCAATAGCTGGAATGCCTTCAATTCCAGCTTCCACAGCAGCACTCATCGTTCCAGAATAAATTACATTTATTGAGCTGTTAGATCCATGATTAATACCAGACACACATAAATCTGGACGTCTGTCTAGTACCTCGTTAATAGCAATTTTTACACAATCTGCTGGTGTACCAGAGCAACTATATTGTTGTGTTTTATCTCCTTTTTTAGAGACTTTATCCAAATGTAATACGCTATTTATGGTTATGGCATGACCCATTCCACTTTGTGGACTATCTGGAGCCACAACAACAACATCACCCAAGGTTTCCATAACTTCTATTAAAGTTAGAATTCCTGGTGCAGTTATACCATCATCATTAGTCACCAAAATAAGTGGTTTTTTACTCATAAAATAAGATTAATTAACTTAGCTAAAATACATAAAATCTTACGTAACTACTCAATTTAATCAGTTTAACAAAAAATTAGCGAGTTTAGATTTTATTGGCATGGTTTTTTCTTTACTTTAGTAGAAATTTCCCAAAAATATAAATAGAGACAGATGAAAAGGAATTATAATATTATTTTGCTAGTGCTAGTTTTAGCATTTGGTTCTTGTAGTTTTACTGCTAAAGTTGAAGACAATCCAGATAAAGATAAGTTGTTAATTCAAATTATAACCTTGGCTTTAGATCAGTTACATTTTGAACCAAAACAATTAAATGATGCGTTTTCAGCTGAAATATACTCCGATTACTTAGAATTAGTTGATCCTTTAAAACGATATTTTTTACAATCAGATATTAATGATTTTAAGAAGTTTGAAACAGAAATTGATGACCAGTTAAGAGCGTATGATATTTCGTTTTTTAATGTAGTACATGAGCGATTAGTACAACGTCAACAAGAAGTAAAACAATTTTATAAGGACATTTTAGCTAAACCTTTTAACTTTAATGAGAATGAAGAGTATAATGCAGATTACGAATCGTTACCTTATGTAAAAAGTAAAAAAGAATTAAAAGAGCGTTGGAGACAGCAGTTAAAATTTAATACTTTATCTAGTTATGCAGATGCTATCGATCAGCAAAATAATAATAGTTTTGGAGACCAAAAGGCTTTAAATGATGGTGAAGAGACTACAAGCGAGCCAGAAGAATTTAAGTCTTTAAAACAATTGGAAGAAGAAGCTAGAAACGAAACGCTAAAAACTCTAGATAATTACTTTACAGATTATATTGAAGATATGGATCGTGAAGATTGGTTCTCTATGTATGTTAATACTATTGTAGAAGAGTTTGATCCTCACACGTCATACATGGCTCCAACAGATAAAGATAGATTTGACCAACAAATGTCAGGGAAATTAGAAGGGATTGGTGCACGTTTACAAAAGAAAATGGACTACATTAAGATAGTCGAATTAATATCTGGTGGACCAGCTTGGAGAGATGGACAAATAGAAGTTGGAGACGTTATTATGAAAGTGCGTCAGAATAAAGAAAAAGAAGCAGTTAGCGTTGTAGGTATGCGTATTGACGATGCTATAAAATTAATAAAAGGACCTAAAGGCACTAAAGTGGTTTTAACCATGAAAAAGGTTGATGGAACCATTGAAGATTATACCATTACTAGAGATATTGTAGAGCTTGAAGAGACTTATGCAAAATCTTCAATCGTTAAAAAAGAAGATAAAAACTACGGAATTATCAACTTACCTAAGTTTTATGTTGATTTTGAAGACTATAAAAATCGTAATGCTGCAACAGATATTAAACTAGAAATTGAGCGTCTTAAAGAGCAAGGTATAGAAGGATTAGTTTTAGACTTACGTAATAATGGAGGTGGTTCTTTACGAACTGTTGTAGATATAGCTGGTTTATTTATTAAAGATGGTCCAATTGTACAAGTACGCTCTACAGACGAACCAAAAGAAATACTTAGAGATACAGATAAGTCAATTGTTTGGGATGGACCTTTAGTAATAATGGTTAACGAGTTGTCTGCTTCAGCTTCAGAGATACTAGCAGCAGCTATGCAAGATTACAAACGTGCAATTATTATTGGAAGTAACCAAACCTATGGTAAAGGAACAGTACAAAATGTGTTAGACTTAAATCGAATGGTGCGTAATAGTTCTCACGGAGATTTAGGTGCTTTAAAATTAACACGTCAGAAGTTTTACCGTATCAATGGAGGATCCACTCAATTAGAAGGTGTTAAAAGTGATGTAGTTGTACCAGACCGTTATAGTTTTATTGAAATTGGAGAACGTGATCAGGAAAATCCATTAGCTTGGGACAAAATAACACCTGTAGATTATGAATTATGGGATAGATATTATGATTATGATCGTACCATATCTAGAAGTAAAGAGCGTATGGCTAATAACGAACAGTTAAAGTTAATCGAGGACAATGCACGTTGGGCAAAAACCAAAATGGATGAAAACACTTATTCGCTTAACTACGAGAAGTATAAGTCTAAATTAAAGCTAAATGAAGAAGAGGCTAAGCAATTTGATGCTATTTCAGATTATAAAACAGACTTAACGTTTCAGTCTTTACCTTACGAACAGCAATTATTTGAACAAGACACGATATTACGTGATAAGCGTACAAGATGGCATGAAAACTTAAGTAAAGATGTTTATGTTGAAGAAGCATTAAACGTGTTAAACGACTTAAAAATGACTTACGAAATTAAGAAAGTAGCTACTTTAAAAGATTAAAAAATTAAATGAGTCAACAAACACACTCATTATCTCAATTAGCGCTTCAAAAGTTTAAAAAAAACTTTTGGGGCGTTTTTAGTTTAGTCTTCATTGGTGTGGTAGGATTAATTTCTGTGTTTGCTTATGTCTTTGCGCCTGATGCATCACAATACGCTAATCAAATGCATGTGTCCATACACTCTAAATCGCCAGGATTTAGTGTGGATATGTTGACTATTCCATCTCAAATAAAAAACGACCAATCCTTCTTAGATAAAGTGTTTTTTGGCAATAAAAATACGGATACCGAAATCCCAATTTCTAATTATAGTATTATTGGAAATCAATTAACCTATACAGAGTATGCTTCAGATGGATTAGAAGGCGTTACAAAAACAATCAATGCAGATTTTATTAATAAAAATTCAGCAAAACAATACATAAAAGAAGTAACATTTCATTTAGGAACTGATAAATATGGACGTGACTTATTAAGCAGATTATTAGTAGGTGCTCGCATCTCTTTTTTTATTGGTTTTGTAGCAGTATTCATATCATTAGTTATAGGCATTTTTATGGGTAGTCTTGCAGGATATTATGGTGGAAAAGTAGATACATTAATTATGTGGATTATTAATGTTACTTGGTCTATTCCAACATTATTATTAGTTATCGCAATCACATTAGCACTAGGTAAAGGGTTTTGGCAAGTATTTATTGCAGTAGGACTAACCATGTGGGTAGAAGTGGCTAGAGTCGTAAGAGGACAAATTATAAGTGCAAAACAGATGCAGTATGTAACAGCTGCTCGTGCATTAGGATTTAACGATTTCAGAATTATTACAAAACATATTTTACCAAATATTTTAGCACCAGTAATAGTTATAAGTGCTGCAAATTTTGCTGCAGCTATATTAATAGAATCTGGATTAAGTTTTTTAGGTATTGGCGCACAACCACCTATGGCTAGTTGGGGAGCTATGATAAAAGATCACTATAACTATATTATTTTAGGTAAACCCTATCTGGCAATCATACCAGGCTTATGTATTATGTTATTAGTTATGGCATTTATGTTAATTGGAAATGCCTTACGCGATGCATTAGATGTAAAGCACTAATTAATCTTTAATATTTTATTTCACACATTAGTTGATAATCTTGTCAACTTGTTAAAATATATACGACTAACCCATATAATCCGTATTTTTGAGTAACAGCGTAACTATGATTAAAGATTTAAACGACAATATAAACCTTCCGTTCTCGCTACAAATTAGCTTTAATAAGCTAATTGAGCGATATGAAGATTTGGCAAAAAGTAACGACCAATTTCTTGCTGCCAGAGCTCGTCACGTTCTTAAAGCGCAAGAGTCTCATCCTATATTAAGAGAAGGGTTTAGTGAAGTTTCAGTCTTGGAAAAGCACAAAAAGGAAATTCAAATACTACTTCAGGATGCCTTTAGTGAAGTATTAAGTTTAAACGAAATTAAAACAGCAAGTGTACCGTATCATAATTTTATTTTCAATGCTTCAAAACGGTTTGAAAATATTTTAAAAACTGCAGGACCAGATTTTGAATTAGTTATTAAAAACATGCCTGAAAACGATTGGTATATTTTAGGTTGTACCATAATTATGAATTTCTGTTATGGTTACAATGCTAATTTTAAACGTCCATTGTATTACGAAATTCCTGATATAAATGGTATAATTAGAATATACAAAATCTTGTATAATGCAGATTTTATGGAGATTATACCAACTGCTAAAGCTCCTAAATTAACACGCGAAGATTTTCATGAGTTGTTAGATAATTTTGATAATATAGATTTATGGAAAGCTAAATTTCCGCCTAACAGCTATATCTCTAAAGGGTTTGTAATTTCTAATATTTTTGATGTCACAGACGATCAAGCTATTTCTGATATTAAAACGACATTAATTGGAAGTGACAAACGGAAGGATAAGAGATTTATGGGTGATTTTCAAAACGTATTTCGTTCTTTATTAAATGTCAATGACTTACAAGTAGGTTTTTCTATTTATAATGAAGAAGAAAACGCTTTAATGCAAGTCCATGATTCTGGAATAAGTAGTTTTTTATTACAAGCTAAAGAAGAGTTTAATTGTAAAAATTTATTTTGCCATTTTAGTTATGACAAAATTTTAAAAGACAAAGCTAATTTCGCTATTTCAGATGTAGATAAAAGTTTTGAACAGTCAAAGGGACAAGCGCCTCAAGTTAAAGTATTACAAGAGCAAGGTTTTAAAAGCGCCATTTTTGCACCAATTGCAGAGCATGGAAAATTATTAGCTGTATTAGAGTTAGTATCTAAAACTCCAAGAGCATTAAATAGTATAAACTCTAAGAAATTGGAAGATGTTATGCCTTTTATACTCTCTGCTGTAAAACGCTCAAAAAGAGAAGAAGAAAATTTAATACAAGCAATAATACAAAGAGAGTGTACCTCTATCCACCCAAGTGTAAAATGGAAGTTTGAAAAGGCAGCAAGACGATTTATAACAGAAGAACACCAAGGAAATAAAAATCCAACTTTTAGTAAAATAAGTTTTGACAATGTATTTCCTTTATTTGGACAAATTGATGTCAAAGGATCTTCTGATGCCAGAAATAATGCGACTCAAAAAGATTTATCGCTTCAACTTAAAATGGTAGAGCGTATTGTTAAAACTGCTTTTGAAACTGAAAAACTTCCAATTTTTGAGCAGCTTTTATTTCAAATTAAGTCTTATAAAAAAACACTAAAAACAGATTTTAAAGTCGATAGTGAACAGAAAATAACTCAATTTTTTCTAAATGAAATTGAGCCACTTTTTAAATACCAATTAAAATCTAAATCACATTTAACAGAAGTTATAGAAGATTATTACAATAAAGTTGACGATACGTTAAACGTTATTTACTTCTATCGTAAAAATTATGATGACACAATTAGTTTGATAAACAAAAATATGTCTTCATTGCTTGATAGAAAACAGATTGAGGCTCAAAAAATGTACCCTCATTTTTTTGAACGTTATAAAACAGATGGTGTAGAACATAACTTGTATATAGGAGAATCTATAACTAAAGAGGAATCGTTTAATAAAATTTATTTATACAATCTTCGCTTATGGCAATTACAGGTAATGTGTGATATGGAAAATGCCTATTACAATCACCAAAATGAATATCCTCTAGCATTAGATGTCGCCTCTATGATTTTAGTGTTTAACCAACCGTTATCTATAAGATTTAGAACAGATGAAAAACACTTTGATGTTGATGGAACTTATAACGCAAGATATGAAGTGGTTAAAAAGCGTGTTGATAAAGCAAATATTAAAGGCACAGAAGAGCGTGTTACAGATCAAGGTAAATTGACCATTGTATATTCTCAAAAGGAGGACGAAATAGAATATTTAAAGTATGTCAATTTCTTACAAGCTAAACATAAATTGGGTGATGAGGTTGAAATATTAGAATTAGAAGACTTGCAAGGTGTAACAGGTTTGAAAGCAATACGAGTTAATATTCTGTATCACAAAGAATCTAACGATAAAGAGTTTTATACCTACGATGATCTAATGAGTGAGATTAAATCTTAATAACATAAAAGTCTTTTAAATCTTGCATTTTAGGAGTTATAATCTCTACTTCTGTAGTTTCTAATACATCTTGTAAATTTGCGCCTGGGTTATTTTTTACAGCAACACCAAAAGCAATCAAGGACGTAATAATTCCAATCATAAATATTGTATAGGTTACTCGTAATAGTCTATATTTTCTTTCTAAAACCTTACC
This sequence comes from Olleya sp. YS, assembly GCF_029760915.1. NCBI lineage: Bacteria > Pseudomonadati > Bacteroidota > Flavobacteriia > Flavobacteriales > Flavobacteriaceae > Olleya > Olleya sp. YS. The sequence goes on from NZ_CP121685.1 coordinate 1,619,757, forward strand.
CAAGAAGTATAAATCTTTAGTTAATGAGTTGTACACATAATTTTTATCCTTCAGCATCTCGTTTATAGCCCATTCAAATTCATTAAGTTCCATTTTATGAAAATTACCAAAAAACGTTAAGTTTACCTTTTTGTTTTCTACATCTTCTTTAGTAAACTGTCCACTAGTAACATTTGGTCGTGTGGCTATTATAGACATAACCATAGAAATAACACTAAATAATGTAAAAATTACTGTTGGCCATGTTAAATAAGGGTTAGTATCCAATTTAGAAATTAAATTAGCCAATACTACAGATATAATAATAGCATTTACAGACAGTAATATGTTAGCTTTAGTATCCGCAATATCGCTAAGCTTTATATGATTTCTTAAGGCAGTTCTATAAAAAGACTGGATAGCACGTTCTGGACTATCGTTTTTAAACTGTGCTTTGTACTTAGCTTTAAGCTTTTCTGTTTTAAGTTTTGTTTTCTGTTTCTTTTTTGTTTTAATTAATTTTGCTAGGTTTTTTTCTTTTCTTTTTTGCCAATTCTGAAGCGCGTAATCTGTATGATAAGAATGTTTTTTTGATAAAACTTTAATATTTTCATCTAACCATTCTCTAGGCGAATAGTTAGCTACTCCAGCTAGTTCTAATTCTTTTCTTAAAAACTCACTAGCTTCAGGAAAATATTTTTTACCAAAGTGAGATGAGTCTGCATCACGTAATATTTTTTCAAGTTCATTTTGCGGTTCAACATCAAATTTAGTAGCTAGAATACAATCTTCAATTTTTTGTATTGTTTTATCCGAAACCCCTTCGTCTGATAAAAATTTTCGTGCTATTTCAGCACTAACTTTTTCGTGTCCAATACGTGTCTTTACATAGCCAACATCGTGCAGTAAAGCTGCTAATTGTAAAACTTCTGCATCCTTAACACCAATTTTAGAATTATCTATAATTTCTTTCGTACTTTTAAATACTCGTAAGGTATGTGTGTGGTTGTGGTAAACTATGGTGTTAGGCAGCTCATTTTTAAGGAGTTCGAAAACAAATGCTTCAGTTTTTTCTATGATTTTAGACATATATACGTATTTAGACCAATCCAAATTACTAAAAAAATAAAACTAAAATTCTATAAATGACTAAAAATAACATAATCCTAACGTTTATTTTTGCTGTCTTATTAACCAATTGTGCATCGTTTGAAGCGCAATACAAAGACGAAAACCCAGTAGTAAATCCACTTCCTAATAAGCCAATCCACAAAACATTTTATTTAATTGGTGATGCAGGAAAATCACCTAAAGACGGATACTCTAAAGGGTTAATTGCATTTAGAGATTACATTAAAAATACAGATACAAAAAAAGACTATGCTGTTTTTTTAGGAGACAATATCTATCCCTCTGGATTACCCGATAAAGACCACGAATCTTATGAAGATGCTAAAAATTATCTGCAAGCACAAGTCGATGCGGTAAAGGATTTTAATGGTGAAATAGTATTCATTCCTGGTAATCATGATTGGTACTCTGATGGGTTAAAAGGTTTAAAAAATGAAGAAAAATATATCGAGGACGCTTTAGGTAAAAATACATATCAACCAGAAGATGGTTGTCCATTAGAAGTTATTGAGGTTAGCGATAAAGTAGAACTAATTGTTATTGATACCCAATGGTATTTAGAGAATTGGAACAAGCATCCAACCATAAATGATGAGTGTGAAATCAAAACCAGAGAACGTTTTTTACTAGAACTAGAAGGCGAATTTAAAAAGGCACAAAATAAAACGGTAATAGTAACTATGCATCATCCCATGTATACCAATGGTACTCATGGTGGTTTTTTTACTGCAGACAAACACTTATATCCTACACAAAATAAAATACCCTTACCAATATTAGCGTCTTTTTTAGCACAAGTTAGAACACAAGGTGGTGTATCTATTCAAGATCGTTATAACGAGCGCTACAATAAAATGATGAATCGTATTGAAACTCTAGCATTAGAATATGACAATATCATCTTTGCTTCAGGACATGAACATTCGTTACAGTACATAGAAAATGATGGAATCAAACAAATTGTTTCAGGTTCTGGTGCTAAAAAATCTGGTGCAGCATTAAGTAATAATGGATTGTTTGCTTATGGTAACCAAGGGTTTGCAACTTTTACTGTGTTTAAAGATGGTAGTAGTTATGTGAGTTTTTATAGCGAAGAAAATAATAAGGCTAAATTAATGTATACTAAGCAAGTTTTTGAAGAAGATGAGCCAGAATATGACATTTCTCAACTACCTGACACTTTTCCTTCTACCACGGAAGCATCTATTTACACTAAAGACGAAACAGATAAATCAGATGTATATGAAGCATTATTTGGAGATAAATATAGAGAACTATACAGTAAAAAAGTAGAGGTACAAGTAGCTACACTAGATACATTATATGGTGGTTTAGAAATAGTTAGAGAAGGCGGTGGGCACCAAACCAGATCTTTGCGATTGCAAACTAAAGATGGACGTCAATTAAACATGAGAGCCTTACGTAAAAGTGCCACACAGTATCTACAAACAGTTATCTTTAAAGAAACATATTTAGAAGACGATTTTGATAAAACTAAAGTTGAAGATTTAATTTTAGATTTTTATACAGCAGCACATCCTTATGCTTTTATAGTAGTACCAGATTTATCACATGCTGCAGAAATATATCATACTAATCCAAAACTGTTTTATATTCCTAAGCATAAACATTTAAAGGATTACAATCGTGATTTTGGAGGCGAATTATACTTAATTGAAGAACGTCCAGAAGATAACTATACAGACGAAAGAAATTTTGGGTATGCAGATGATATAGAAAGTACGCATGATATCATAAAAAAAATCAGAACTGATGAGAAGTATAAAATAGACGAAAATGCTTTTGTCAGAGCAAGATTGTTTGATATGCTTTTGGGCGATTGGGATAGACATCAGGATCAATGGAGATGGGCACAATTTAATCAAGAAAATGGTGATAAATTATACAAACCTATACCTAGAGATCGCGATCAAGTATTCTCAAATTTTGATGGTGCTTTACTAGATATTATGCGTGTAATTTCTGGATCTACCAAGCAGTTACAAGTATATGATGGTGAGCTTAAAGATATAGAGTGGATGAATAGTGCTGGAATAAAATTAGACAAAGTGCTAATTCAACAATCTGGTAAAGATGTATGGCTAAAACAAGCACAATTTTTACTAGATAATGTTACAGACAAAGTTATAGATGAAGCTTTTAATAAAGTTCCAGACGAGGTTAAAGACGAGACCCTTGAACAAATAAAAGTATTCTTAAAACAAAGACGAGGTAACTTGAAAGATATTGCAGAGCGGTATTATGACTATTTAAACGAATTGGTTGTACTTACAGGAACTGATAAGGATGATTATATTGAAGTTAAGCGAATTGGTGATAACGAAACACAAGTTATTATTTCTAGAATTAAAGATGGTAAAAAAGCAGATGTTATTGTAGACAGAACGTTTAACAAAGATGTGACAAAAGAACTTTGGATTTATGCTTTAGACGATGACGATGTTATAGAAGTAACAGGAAAAGCAAATAATTTAATATTTACCAGAATTGTAGGAGGACAAAACAATGATGAATATATTATAAAAAATGGAAGACGCGTTCGTATTTACGACCATAAATCTAAACCTAATACAATTACAGAAAACAAAGGAGCAAAAATTAATCTAACAGATATTTATAATAACAACTTGTTCGATTTTCAAAAAAATATTGTTAAAACAGGTGTTATTACTCCTAGTTTAGGATTTAATCCAGACGATGGATTAAAAGTTGGAATTGGACTAACCAAAACCACTAAAGGGTTTTCTCGTAATCCTTTTTCTCAGCAACATCGTTTTAATGGAGGTTACTTTTTTGCAACAGATGGATTTAGTTTAAATTATGATGGAGAGTTTGCAAACCTATTTGGAGATTGGAATTTACATATAGCAGGACAACTAACTAGCGAGAATTTTACCAATAACTTTTTTGGATATGGAAATGAAACTGTTAATAATGATGATGAGCTTGATTTAGATTACAACAGAATAAAAACTAGTATTTACGCTGCAAGCGTAGGTATTTTGAAAAAAGGTAATTTTGGTTCTGATTTTGGCGTTAAGTTAATGTTAGACGCTATTAAAATAGGAGAAACTCCAGATAGATTTATTGAAACTATAGAGCCTTCTACAACAAATACTGATTTTTATAGCAGACGTTTGTTTACAGGAGTTGAAGGAAACTTTAATTACAAAAGTTTTGACAATTTTGCAATACCAACAAGAGGGATGACTTTTGGTTTAGATATTGGTGCCAAAACCGAGCCTGAAAACACTAAATACACTTATGGTTATATCAATTCTGAATTAGGTTTTTACAACGCGCTTATTACCAACAGAAAGCTAGTACTAAAAACAGATGTGCGCACTCAATTGCGTTTTGGTAACGATTTAATTTTCTACCAAGCAGCTAATATAGGTGGAAATAATGGGTTAAGAGGATACAGATTACAGCGTTTTACAGGTCAAAATAGTTTAACCGGAAGTGCAGATATACGCTATAGTTTTAATAAGTTTAAAACTAAAACATTACCATTACAATTAGGTATTTTTATTGGTACAGATGTTGGTCGTGTATGGTCACGAAATGAAGATTCAAAAATTTGGCACAATGATTATGGTGGAGGTTTTTGGGTGACTGCAGCAAATAGCTTGTCAGGTACATTTAACTTTTTTAATAGTGAAGAAGGATTACGATTTTCTTTTGGATTTGGTCTAAACTTTTAATAATTATTAAAGATGCAAAAATACATACTTTGGCTAATAGATTATATTAGAAAATTAGAAAGTAAGATTGCATTCTATCCTACTGTTTTCAGCTTTACAGGTATTATTTTTGCCTTAATTATGTACTATGCAGAAAACAATGGAATATCTGGTTATATTATAAAATATTTTCCTGCATTAGTTATTAATCATACTGATACAGCATTAAATATCTTAACCACTTTTATCGCTGGATTAATATCCATAATGGTTTTTAGTTTTTCGATGGTAATGATTTTACTTAGCCAAGCTTCAAGTAACTTCTCTCCAAGACTGCTACCTGGATTAATATCTAATAGACGTCATCAAAAAATATTAGGAATTTACATTGCTAGTTTATTATACTGCATATTTACTTTAATTAGCATTGAACCAACTGGTGACAGCTATCAATTACCAGGTTTCTCGGTTTTATTTGCAATAATTTTTATGGTAACATGCTTGGGTGCCTTTATTTATTTTATTCATTCTATATCTCAAGAAATTCAAGTCCACAATATCATGGAAAGAATTTATGCAGATGCTAAACATAGATTAGAAAAATTATTAGATTCTGAAAAAGAAAGCATTGAAGAAATGTCTTTTCCAGACACAGACAATTGGGAGGTTATTACTGCTAAAAGATCTGGATTTTTACAAACCATTAATTTGGATATTATTAGTAAAATAGCTCAAGAGTGTGATAATAAATTTGAAGTTTTCGCCATTAAAGGTAATTTTATTCATTTAAATCAATTGTTGTATAAAGTAGAAAAATCGTTGGATGAAGAGCAACAAGAACTTATTGAAGATGCCTTTTTGTTTTCTAGAGATGAGATTATATCAGACAATTACATTTTAGCTTTTAAACAACTTACAGAGGTCGCTGTAAAAGCAATGTCACCTGGTATAAACGATCCTGGAACTGCCATTATTACCCTAGATTATTTAACCGAACTTTTTACTTTAAGATCTTCTAAAAGTGATGAAAGCTTTGTAACTGTAGATGATGAAGCTCTAATAAAAATTAATACTGTATCTTTTGAAAACCTAATGTTTTATTGTAATTCTGCTTTGCGTACATATGTAAAACATGATTTGGTAATGGTATTAAAAATGTTAGATATGTACAACCACTTGTATAAAAATACTACCAACAAAACATATCAAAAAGTGATTGTCAGTCAAGTTAAAATTTTATTGAAAGATGCTAAAGCTAGTATTAATAACGAGGATGATATAGAAGTCATTGAAGCCAGAGCAAAAGCAACATTAGATAACTAATCTAATTTAAACGTATAGATATTATTGTCTTCTTTACCAGAATCCTCATCTGTAATAAATATGGTAGTATTATTTTTAAAACAAACACCTTCTTTTTGAGAGTCATGCTCTAAATTAATAGATTTGACCTCTCCTTCAAAAAAATTATCTGATTTAAAATTCGTTAAAGTCCAAATTTTATCATGATTTAACAAGACTACTGTCTTTCCATCAGGACTTATATCTGCTGAGGTAACACGCGTATCCTTACCTTTTAATTCATACTCTGTCAAAAAAGTAGCTGTATGTGTACCAATTTGGTTTGGGACTTTAATAACCTTTGTTTTATCCTCTTCTTTACTAAAAATGTAGAAGTTATTCTTCCACAAAAAGAAGGCTTCAAAATCTTCAGATTTTACATCTTTTGGTAGAATAAAGGTGATGGTTTTTGCATTAGTTTTGTTATGTAATTCAGCAATTTCTTCAATTTTATAGATATAAAATATCTTACGTTTTTTGGAGTTATTACCAAAATCTCCAATGTATAAGTTGCCTTTTTTGTCACTGGTTAAGTCTTCCCAGTCTTCATTTTTAACATTGTCTATATCAATATCTTTTATAATGTTTCCCTTTGTATCCATTCCGTAAACATTATTTTTGTTTCCAGCATCTTCAATTGTCCACAGTAAGTCAGAATTTACCACTATTTGTGCAGCAGACGCTTCGTCTAAATCGCTATCTATAGATCCTACAACGTTTAATTTTCCTGTGTTACAGGATAAAAAAAGTATAGCAGAAACAAGTATAGGTTTTAAAGGAAATGTCATAAATTGTGTTTTTTAGTTTTAAAGAATATAGTCATAACTTAAGCCAAACTAAAATATAGACTCTTAAAATATTTATAAAATTAGTAATTAATATGCTTAAAATAGGGCACAGAGGAGCAAAAGGTCACGTTGCCGAAAATACTTTAGAATCTATACATCAAGCCATACAATTTGGTGTAGATGGAATAGAGATTGATGTGCATGTATGTAAAAGTGGACAATTGGTAGTGTTTCATGACTATACTTTAGATCGAATGACCAATGGAACAGGCGAAATAGGAGCATATACTTTAGAGCAATTGAAACAACTTATGGTTGACCAAAAGTATCAAATACCAACATTAGAAGAGGTGTTAGACCTAATCAATAACTCTATGTTGATTAATATCGAATTAAAAGGAGAGGCTACAGCGTTACCAGCTTGTCAAGTTATAGATAATTATGTAGCAAATAATAACTGGTCTTTAGATAATATAATTGTAAGTAGTTTTCAAGAACAAGAATTATTAGAGGTCTATAATCATAATCCTAACATACCTTTAGCAGTACTCACTAAAGCTAGTGTGAGGAAAGCTATTAATTTTGCTAATACAATTAATGCTAAAGCAATACATCCAAATTTTTCGTTGCTAAGTAAAGACAATGTTAAAGAAGCACAAGATTTAGGGTTTAATGTTAATACTTGGACAGTCAATACCCAACAAGCCATAAAAAGAATGAAAAGTTATCGAGTAGATGCTATAATAAGTGATTTTCCTGACCGATTATGAAGCACTATAATGTATTAATAATAGGTGGTGGAGCTGCAGGTTTTTTTGCTGCAATAAATATTGCAGAACAACATAAGCACTTAAAGGTAGCCATCTTGGAACGCGGGAAAGAAGTCTTAACTAAAGTTAAAGTGTCTGGAGGAGGACGATGTAATGTGACCCATGCCGAGTTTATTCCCCAAGAATTAACCCAATATTATCCAAGAGGAGAAAAAGAGTTATTAGGACCTTTTCATACCTTTATGACAGGAGATACTATGGAGTGGTTTGAAAGTAGAGGTGTTGCATTAAAAATTGAGGAGGATGGTCGTATATTTCCAATAACTAATAACTCCCAAACCATAATCGATTGTTTTATAGATGAAGCCAAAAAGTATAACGTCGAGGTATTAACAAATCAATCAGTAACTAGGTTTCAAAACGTAAAACAGACATGGAAAATCATTACAAAAACAGATCAATTTTCCGCAGAAAAATTAATTGTTGCTACAGGAAGTAACCCTAAGATTTGGTCGTTTTTAGAAGGTTTAGGACATACTATTGTTAATCCTGTTCCGTCTTTATTTACATTTAATATAAAGGACGATAGAATAAAAGATATTCCTGGTGTGGTTGCTCAGGATGTTACTGTCAAAGTGATTGATTCTAATTTAGAATCCTCAGGACCACTACTAATCACACATTGGGGAATGAGTGCACCTTCCATATTAAAACTCTCAGCTTTTGGTGCTTTAGAGCTTGCAAGTAAAAATTATAAATTTGATATTGAAATTAATTTTGTTAATCAAGATTATGATATGGCGCTTTCACAATTGAAAGATTATAAACAACAATTTTCTAAAAAAACAGTGGTAAACTATGCGCAATTCAATTTGCCTAAACGATTGTGGAAAGCATTAGTTTTAGCATCTTCAATTTCTGAAGATACAAAATGGGCAGATGTCAATAAATTACAATTAGAAACTTTAACCAGCCAATTAACACAAGCTGTTTTTAATGTTGACGGAAAAAGCACGTTTAAAGAAGAGTTTGTAACTGCTGGAGGAATAGATTTAAAAGAAATAAACTTTAAAGACTACCAAAGTAAATTGCATAATAACTTATATTTAGTTGGAGAAATTATTAATGTAGACGCAGTTACTGGAGGTTTTAATTTTCAAAATGCTTGGACAGGTGCCTTTATAGTCGCCAAAAATTTATATAAATAATAATGCAAACGTATCTAGCTTTTTTAAGAGGAATTAATGTAGGTGGTCACAATAAAATTCCAATGCAAGATCTACGTCAATTATTAGATGATTTGTCATTTAAAGCTGTAAAAACCTATATCCAAACAGGAAACATTGTATTTAAATCGTCCGAAATAGATAAACAAGTATTAGAGTCTAAAATTAAAACAGCAATTTTAAATCAATTTAACTTTCAAATTCCTGTTTTGATAAAAACACCAGAAGAGATTCATTCCATATTAGAGCGTTGTCCTTTTAATACAGATGAAAAACAAAACAGTTACTTTGCATTATTATTTGCTAAAGTTACAAAGCAGCAAAAGGAAGCTATAAGTTCCTATAGCTTTCCTAATGAAAAATTTCAGCTTATCAATAATTGTATTTATTTGTACTCTAGTACAGGTTATGGTAGAGCTAAAGCCAATAATAATTTTTTTGAAAAAAAATTAAATATTACTGCAACTACTAGAAACTATAAAACCTTAATAAAACTTATAGAATTAAGTAATACTGTAGTTTAGTTTTTCTTAATACAATCCCAAGACATCTGTATGGCTTGTTTGATATGCTTATCATTCATCTCTAATTCGCCTTTAAATTTTAACCTTACAGCAGACACAACGTTACCAAAGCACATTTGTAATATTAATCGTAAAGGAACATCTTTGACATGTCCATCTTTAATACCTTGTAAAAAGAAATTTCTAACATTTTCAAAATGGCTAGAAGATTGATGCATTAATTCTTTGCTAATAATAGGAGGCACACCTACAAATTCTACAAATTGAAAGGCTAAAGGATTACCTACAAAATAGTTATAAAGATTTAACCAAACAGTTTCATACTGTTTTTTATAATGGCTATCAGGCAAATTAGCCATTAAAACGACACCGTAATCTTGGTTAATCATTATGTAAATCTCTTCAATAATTTGATTTTTGTTATCAAAATAGTGGTAGATTGTACCAACAGCTACATTAGCTTCTTTTGCCACTTGGGACATAGGCGTAGCATGCACACCTTGTTTTACCACTAGCTCTAGCATAGTGATAATTATACGTTTTTTTTTGTCCATTTAAATAGACTTTTGAGGGTAAGAACGGTAAAGCGAAGTTTAAGGGAACTTTATTTTACCAATCAGTTAATTTGTTTGTTTGAATGTTGTCAATTTGGAAAGGTCTAAAAATCAACAAATTGAATGTTCATTCGGCAGGCAAAATTAAACAAATAGTTTAAATATTAAAACTATCTTTGCACAAATTTAATTTTAAATGGATGTAACTCGTTTTTTATTTAATAATTATAAAAACACATTAGCTGAAGGTAGTGTAACTTGGTCATCTCCAAGTAATATAGCTTTAGTTAAATATTGGGGAAAAAAAGAAGATCAAATTCCAGAAAACCCTTCAGTAAGTTTCACTTTAGACGCTTGTAAAACAATAACAGAATTAACTTTTCAAACAAAAAACAGTAAGGAAACGTTTTCGTTTGAAGTATTTTTAGATGATGTTGCTAAGCCAGATTTTCATCCTAAAATCGAAACCTTTTTTAAACGTATTGAAGCCTATTTACCTTTTTTAAAAGACTTTCATTTTACAATAAAAACCAGGAACACGTTTCCACATAGCTCAGGAATAGCTTCTTCCGCTTCTGGTATGAGTGCTTTAGCATTGTGTTTAATGAGTATTGAAAAGTCATTAAGCCAAGCTGAAGTGACTGAAGCGTACTTTATCCAAAAAGCATCATTTTTAGCTCGATTGGGATCTGGAAGTGCTTGTAGAAGTTTAGAAGGTGACTTGGTAGTTTGGGGTAATCATCCAAAAATTGAAGGTACTAGCGATTTGTTTGGTGTAAAATATCCTTATCAAGTTCATAAGGTGTTTAAAAACTATCATGACACTATTTTATTAGTAGATAAAGGCGAAAAACAAGTAAGTAGTACAGTTGGTCATAATTTAATGCATGGACATCCTTTTGCAAAGCAGCGTTTTAAACAAGCGGTTGATAATATTACATCTATAAAAGAAATCTTAAAAACAGGAGATTTAGACGCCTTTATAGCATTAGTAGAAAGTGAGGCATTGACCCTACATGCGATGATGATGACAAGCATGCCTTATTTTATTTTAATGAAACCAAATACATTGGAAATAATTAATAAAATTTGGGCTTTTAGAAAAGAAACCGGATTACCAATTTGCTTTACTTTAGACGCTGGAGCCAATGTACATATACTATATCCACAGAAAGATGCCGAAAAAATTTATGAATTCATTAAGACACAGTTAGTTGGATATTGTCAAAACGGTCATTATATTTGTGATAGAATTGGTTTTGGTGCAAAACAATTGTAACTTTATAAAGCCAATGGATTAATAGCATATGAAAGGTCCTTTATTTTATTCTAAAATTTTGTTGTTTGGTGAATATGGAATCATCAAAGACTCTAAGGGTTTATCAATTCCTTATAATTTTTACAATGGTGCATTAAAAATGGATAAAAATCCATCTGAAGAGGCACAACAATCCAACAAAAGTTTACAACGTTTCGCAGAGTATTTATCAAAAATAGATGAGCAACTTGTAGTATTTGATATTGATGCTTTACAAAATGATGTAGCAGCAGGTATGTATTTTGATTCCTCAATTCCTCAAGGTTATGGTGTTGGTAGTAGTGGTGCTTTAGTGGCTGCTATTTATGATAAATATGCTCAAGATAAAATTACAGTATTAGAAAATCTTACAAGAGAAAAACTACTAACTCTTAAAACCGTTTTTGCCGAAATGGAGTCGTTTTTCCATGGTAAATCCTCTGGTTTAGATCCTTTAAACAGTTACTTAAGCTTACCTATTTTAATAAACTCTCAAGAGAATATCGAAGCAACAGGCATCCCTACCCAAAGTAGTAATGGGCAAGGTGCAGTGTTTTTATTAGACTCTGGTATTATTGGTGAAACAGCACCAATGGTGAGTATTTTTATGGAAAACATGAAGCAAGAAGGATTTAGAAAAATGCTTAAAAACCAGTTTATTAAACATACAGATGCTTGTGTTGACGATTTTTTAAAAGGCGATATCAAATCGTTATTTAAAAACACAAAACAGTTGTCAAAAGTGGTACTAAACCACTTCAAACCTATGATTCCTGCTCAATTTCATGAGCTTTGGAAAAAAGGAATTGAAACTAACGACTATTACTTAAAACTTTGCGGTTCTGGTGGTGGTGGATATATCTTAGGCTTTACACCAGATATTAAAAAAGCAGAAAAAGCTTTAAAAGATTACAAACTAGAGGTCGTATACAACTTTTAATAATCTATTTATCATGATGTTAAGCTTAGATGGTTCTTCAATAGGAATATTATTATGGCAATTGTTTGTTATAGCTATAGCAATTATAATTTTATACATTTTATTTGTAATTTTTAAGCGAATTTTCTTCAAAAAATAAGTTCATGTTCTCAAGAAAACAGAAACATATCTTACTTAAATTTTTTAGTATGTTTTCTGTAGTAAGAGGCTACAATATTTTAGTTATTGTCATCGCGCAATACTTAACATCAATCTACATATTTGCACCAGACAAACCTTTAAAAAAGGTACTGTTTGACGTTAATTTATTAATGTTAGTTTTAGCATCTGCAGCTGTTATTGCAGGAGGATACATAATTAATAATTTTTACGACTCCGAAAAAGATTTAATCAACAGACCTAACAAAACTATGTTAGATAAATTGGTTAGTCAAAACACCAAACTATCATTTTATTTCGTGCTTAATTTTTCAGCTGTTGTTATGGCAAGTTACGTGTCATTTAAGCCTGTTTTATTTTTCTCGTTTTACATCTTTGCTATTTGGTTCTATTCGCATAAATTAAAAAAGCTTCCCATTATTGGTAATGTAGTTTCAGCAATATTGACATTGACACCATTTTTTGTCATTTTTGTGTATTACTCTAATTTTAAAGCAGTCATCTTTGTACATGCTATATTTCTATTTTTAATAGTCGCTATCAGAGAATTAACCAAAGACTTAGAAAATATTAAGGGTGATTTAACTTTAAACTACAGAACAATTCCAGTTGTTTATGGAGAATCTTTTTCAAAAAAAATAATCACTTTTTTAGTCATTTCAACCTTATTTCCAGTCTATTTTTTAGTAACTAGATTTGATATTGGATACATGTACTTGTACTTTTACATGTGTGAGGCACTACTAATTATTTATCTCATTTTACTTTGGAAATCTAATACTAAAACACACTATTTGTGGCTACATAACATCCTTAAATTTATAATATTAGCTGGTGTTTTTAGTATTTTATTGATTGATGTAGACTTAGTTTTAAACCGAATATTATAACCATGGAACACACATTAAAAGTTGCGATAGCACAAATAACTCCAGTACTTTTAAATAAAATTGAAACCTTAAAAAAAGTAGAAGCATCCATTTTGGAAGCTGTACAACAAGAGGTGGAATTAGTGGTTTTTGGAGAAGCACTTGTACCTGGTTATCCGTTTTGGGTCGCATTAACAGGTGGAGCAGACTGGAATACAAAAGTTAATAAAGAATTACACGCTGCTTACATTCGTAATTCTGTTCAAATTGAATCTGGAGACTTAGACGCTATTTGTAACTTAGCTAGACAACACAAAATAGCAGTATATTTAGGTGTCATGGAACGTGCCAAAAACAGAGGTGGTCATAGTATTTATGCGTCTTTAGTCTATATTAATAATCAAGGAGATATAAAATCGGTACATCGTAAGTTGCAACCAACCTATGACGAGCGTCTCACTTGGGCTCCAGGAGATGGTCATGGATTACAAGTACACGATTTAAAACAATTTACATTAGGTGGATTAAACTGTTGGGAAAACTGGATGCCATTACCTAGAACTGCCTTATACGGTCTGGGAGAAAATTTGCACATTGCAGTATGGCCAGGAAGTGATCATAACACAAAAGATATTACACGATTTATAGCTAGAGAGTCACGTAGCTACGTGATTTCTGCGTCAAGTTTAATGACTAAATCAGACTTCCCGAAAGACACACCACACTTAGATAAAATATTAAGTACCTCTCCAGACGTACTAGCTAATGGTGGAAGTTGTATTGCAGGTCCTGATGGCGAGTGGATTATAGAACCAGTGATACATGAAGAAGGATTAATTACTACAACATTAGATTTTAATCGTGTGCTGGAAGAACGTCAAAATTTTGATCCAGTAGGTCACTATTCGCGTCCAGATGTCACTAAATTAACCGTAAATAGAGAACGTCAATCTACAGTGACGTTTAATGATTAATAGTCATTTCAATTTATAATGAAAAATTCGTTGTAGATTTGCAAAAAATTATATTATGAGCAGACATCAAGGTGCCAATGGTAAAGGAAAATCCTCTGGAAGAGGACGTGATAACTCTAAAAGCAAAACGTATGCTAGAGGTAACGCACCTATTAAGAAAAAAGCAGCATCAAAACCTAATAGCAATCCAGATTTAATCCGTTTAAATAAATATGTTGCTAATTCTGGCATGTGCTCTCGTAGAGAAGCAGACCAACACATTGCAATGGGACTGGTTACTGTAAATGGTAAAGTTGTAACAGAGATGGGTTACAAAGTCAAATTAGAAGATGAAGTCCGTTACGATGGAGCCAGAATTAACCCAGAAAAAAAGGCTTACGTCTTATTAAACAAACCTAAAGGTTTTGCTACAACTACCAGTGAGCAAAAAGGAAGAACCGTTATGGATTTGGTCGCTAATGCAACAAGTGCTAGAATTAAGCCAATAGGACGTTTAGGTCGAAACTCTACTGGATTATTGTTATTTACTAATGATGAAAAAGTGGTAGCGCGTTTTACAAATTCTAACAAAGGTGTAGAGCGTTTGTTTCATTTAGAGTTAGATAAAAATTTAAAATTTGAAGATTTAAAAAAAATTAGAGAAGGTTTTAAAGTCGAAGGGAAGCAGGTTAATGTTGAAGAAATAGACTATGTAAACAACACTAAAAATGAAGTAGGTGTAAAAATTAAAAATACAGGAAACACCATTTTACATACCATTTTTGAGCATTTAAAATACGAATTGGTTAGGATTGACTGTGTACAAATAGCACACTTGACCAAAAAAGATATCCCTAGAGGAAACTGGAAAATTTTAACCGAACAAGAAGTGAATACATTAAAAATGATGTAATGACATCATTTTACTAACATTAAAAAAATCGCTTTTGTAGCGATTTTTTTGTTTTTTACAACATTTATTTACCCTTGAATTTGTCAAAAAAATCAACTAACTTCGTTTAACGATTGATAAAAAATATTGAAACGATTTTTTATCAGAGACATTGTGTATAATTATGAAAAAACTGAAGAATACATATTTGATAATATTTTGCAGTCTTATGACTTGCGGAATTAATGCGCAATCGGAAAAAGATTCAACCGAATTGAAAAAACCGATTTTTACTCATACGGTAAAAGTTGAGTTTAAATCTGATTTTAATATTGAAGGTGCTAAAAAAGCTATTAAGGAAGAAAATATTCGGATTTTATTTCCAGGTGGCTTTGGTGGAATGCCTGATTTCGACAATGAAATAGATATTGCTTTTCAAAAGAAATATTCGGTCGAATTCTTTAGTCAAGGTTGTATTAGAATGGGAGAAGATGAAAACGAAGAGGAATATAACCAAACCATTTTTACTTATTTGGATAAAAAGTACGGTAAAAAATGGCGTAATGAAATCAGAGATGGAGCAATCGGAATGAACTAACTATACACAACACCGTGTATAATTAATTGCTTGGTCACTGCCGACTTACGAACATTCCTTCGGAATATTCTATCTGTGATTTATTTGCTAAATTAGTTGCTTAACCACGCAACTAACCATACACAAACACGTTAAACGAAACATTTAAAAATAAAACCCAAAACTACCAGTCACACCAAATTTTCTAGCATCAGGATTGGTAATAGGGTTAAGGTAATTACCTCTAAAATTAAAGTCTATTCTAAAGACTTTAAAAATATTACCTACACCAACACTATACTCGTAGTATGCTTCTTTACTTGGTGCTCTATATATTAAACCAGAAGCGTTAAGGTCTCTGTTATCTTGAGAGATATCGCCTATAACTCCTCTGGCACCAACAATAGCTCTTAAATTATATTTTTTAAGAAAAGGTATTCTAGAAAACAGTCTTCCATTAAAATTATGCTCTATGTGTAAGGTGGCATACTCGTCGGTCACAAACTCATAAAAATCTAAATTTGAAAAGGTATTGTAAATAGAAAAATAACTTTGGTTACCTGGCACTACACTTAATAAACCTAATGGGACTTCTCCAAAGGTTTTGCCAGCTTCAATTGTGGTATATAAACGTCCAAAACCACCTACAGACCAAGGTTGGGTGTACGAGAATTGTAATTTTGTATAATCAAAATCGCTATTTAAAATACTTTTATCACCTACGGTTACTTGTGCAAATAATCTTGCAAAGTCATCATTTTTTGTACGACGTTCCACACCAAATCCAGTCATCTCACGATTTGGAAAATAAGACATAGAGACCGCAGTTTCGTATTGCTTCACTTCAGACTTAGTGGTAGTTTGTGTGGCATCTGTATAATAGTCTAAACTAAAGGTGTTTGAAGCAGATTCTAAAGTTCTGTAACTTCCGCTTAAGCGAGTTATAAAATTACGGAAAGGCTCAGCTTCAATAGATAAAATACTTAAATTAATGTTAGTTAATTTATCATTTATTCCTGTACCAACAACTGCACTACTGGCTAAACTTCGACCTAATACATCTGTACTGGTTGTCAAACTAGCTCCAATTTGCTCGACATCTCTTCGGTTTCCTCCAGAGATAATTAATCGACTTCGTTTATCTAACAACCATTTTCCTGACAATCCGTATTTAAACTTATTATCTCTAAAACCATAAGCTGTAAACCCTTCTAATCGCCATAAATCGTTTTGTCCAAAGTAGGTTCGTCCTCCTGCTCTTAATCTTAAGCCTTCTACCGCATTAAAACCAAAGGTGGAGAAAATGGGTCCATAATCAAAATTAATGCTAGGAAACTCCACATAACCTGATGCTAAAATGGTCCCAAGATTATACAAACGTTGGAACTTTGGTGTGTTTTTTAAAGAATCCAACATGACGTAAACGCCTTTTTCGTCTTTACTAAGTTGCTCCATACGGTTTTGCTCCCAAAAACTATCGTCTTGGTTGTACAGATCTTGGTCAAAACTGTAGACTTTTTCTTTATAAAACTTTGGGTCTTTTTCAATATCAAATTTGTAGTTGTCGTATAACGTGGTACGTTTTCCGTATATACCTTTAGATTGTTCCTTTTTATTAAATGCAAAATCACTCATAAAGTAATCGCGCTTTATTAAAAATACAGAATCGTTAAGAACCTCAAATTCCTGCTCGATATAAATTTCTTTTACCCAGTTAATATTAGCGCTTTTAGAGGCTTGCATATTAATTTCTTTAATAGCAAATGTGGTATCTGCTACCCAAAAATCACCTTTAAAAGTCAATTCGTTTTTACGTCGCGGATAATAGATAATGTTGTAACACCATTTGTTATCAATAAAGCTACTATCTGCTAATACATAGTTGTATGTTTGTATTCCTGTTCTAGAGATAGGACTTGTAAAACTTTTATCAAAAAACTTCAGGTAATTGTCATACACATCATAATCTGAGTATAAATCATCTACAAAGTCAATAATTATTTGGTTATTACTAAATCCTGAGTTTTTGTTTCCTTTTAAAATATCACGCTTAGCGTTAATAACATTGTCTCCATATACTTCGCTAGAAGATTCGTTAATAAACATAGGTAAATATGTTTTACCAGTAACGTTAGATGTATCTATTTGCTCAAAAACAAACTCCATACCTCTAAACAATTTACTTTCCATTAAAGAGCTGTCAATTGTATTGAGGTCAAACTCTACTTTTTCGTATTTATCGTATTGGTACTGCTTATATTTTTTTAATCCATTACTACGTTTATTAGCCCATATTTTTCTAAGGATATCAATCGCTGGATTATTTTTTTTAGGCTGTTTTCCTGATACTATTACTACTTCGTCAAGAGTAGACACTTCTTCTTTTAAAATAATTTTAAGGTCATAGTTTACTTTTTTTTCAAGCTGAATTTCTTCGGTTTGGTAGCTTATAAATGAAACTAGTAATGTATCCCAAGTGTCGTCATCTTCCATGTAAAAACGACCTTCTTCATTAGTAATTACACCAATGGAAGACCCTTTAAATACAATGTTTGCAAAAGATATAGGTTGATCAAACTCGTCAAACACGACACCACTAACTTTGGTTTGTGCTATACCATAAAGACTTCCTAAGAAAAACAGTAGAATAAAAAGTTTACTATTCATATTTGGGTATTATAAACAAAAAGCTTCATCAACAATCATGCTAATGAAGCTTTTGATATTTCGAAAATACTATTTTTTTATTTATACATTACTTTTTTAACAGCCTTAATAACATCTTTATGGTCTGGTAACCACTCTGCTAATAATACTGGAGAGTAAGGTGCAGGTGTGTCTGCAGTGTTTATTTTAACGATAGGTGCATCCAAATAATCAAATGCTTCGCTTTGTACTAAATAAGTAATTTCTGTAGCAACATTTCCAAAAGGCCATGCTTCTTCTAAAACCACTAATCTATTTGTTTTTTTAACAGATTCTAAAATTGCTTTTCTGTCCATTGGTCTAACAGTACGTAAGTCAATAATCTCACAAGAGATACCTTCCTCTGCCAGTTGATCTGCTGCGATGTACGCTTCTTTGATTATTTTACCAAAAGAGACAATGGTTACATCTGTACCTTCTCTTTTTAATTCGGCAACACCTAACGGAATGGTGTATTCACCTTCAGGTACTTCACCTTTATCACCATACATTTGCTCACTTTCCATGAAGATAACTGGATCATCATCACGTATTGCAGATTTTAATAAACCTTTGGCATCATACGGATTAGATGGTACAACAACTTTTAATCCTGGCGTATTTGCAAACCAATTTTCAAAAGCTTGACTATGTGTAGCTGCTAATTGTCCAGCACTAGCTGTAGGACCTCTAAATACTATAGGACATTTAAACTGTCCACCAGACATTTGTCTAATTTTTGCAGCGTTGTTTATGATTTGATCAATACCAACAAGAGAGAAGTTAAAGGTCATATACTCTACAATTGGTCTATTACCAGTCATAGTAGATCCTATAGCTACACCAGCAAAACCAAGCTCAGCAATTGGTGTGTCTATAACACGTTTAGCACCAAACTCGTCTAACATACCTTTTGAGGCTTTGTACGCACCATTATATTCTGCTACTTCTTCACCCATTAAGTACACGCTCTCGTCTCTGCGCATTTCTTCACTCATGGCTTCGCATATAGCTTCTCTAAATTGAATTGTCTTCATCTAAAAAATAATTTGAAAAGCAAAAATAACAATAAATGAAAAACTTTTAACTAAAGAATTATTTAAAATTTATTATGCACGCATAGTATATTTTCGAAATAAAATAATTATCTTCGTAACCGCAATATTTAAGCGCATTTTTGTGGCTTAAATTTAATTGAAAATTAAATAAAAGTTAGCTTAACTATAACGATATAGTTGACTTTGGCTAACATTTTTGAACAAAAAAAATATATAGAATATGAAAATTTTAGTGTGTATTAGTCATGTACCAGATACGACATCAAAAATTAATTTTACGGATGGCGATACTAAATTTGACACTAACGGAGTACAATTTGTAATTAATCCTAATGACGAGTTTGGTTTAACACGTGCGATGTGGTTTAAAGAAAAACAAGGTGCTTCTGTAACTGTTGTTAACGTAGGTGGAGCAGAAACTGAGCCAACCTTAAGAAAAGCTTTAGCGATTGGAGCAGATAATGCAGTAAGAGTTAACACAGAAGCAAAAGATGGTTTTCAAGTCGCTAAAGAATTAGCCAATGTAGTTAAAGAAGGTGGTTACGATTTAGTAATAGCTGGTCGTGAATCTATTGATTATAATGGAGGTATGGTTCCAGGAATGTTAGCTGAAATGGTTGGTGCTAATTTTGTAACTAATTGTATTAGCCTAGAAGTCGATGGTAATAACGCCAAAGCTGTAAGAGAAATTGATGGCGGAAAAGAAACTGTTTCAACATCTTTACCATTAGTGATTGGAGGACAAAAAGGCTTAGTTGAAGAAAGTGATTTACGTATCCCAAATATGAGAGGAATTATGATGGCACGTCAAAAACCATTAAATGTTGTGGAGCCTACAGGTGCATCTGTTGAAACCGCTTCGGTCAAATTTGAAAAGCCAGCACCTAAAGGAGCAGTAACATTAGTGTCTCCAGATAATTTAGACGAATTAGTTAACTTACTTCACAACGAAGCTAAAGTGATTTAATTCCTCCCTTAGTCCCTCCAAAGGAGGGAAACTCGGGATTTAAACAAAAATATTAACGCTTCTTAGTCCTTTTCTTTGGAAAGGGTTGGGATAGGAAAAATAAAAAATATGTCAGTTTTAGTATATACAGAATCAGAAAACGGGAGCTTCAAAAAAACAGCTTTCGAAGTGGCATCATATGCCAAAGCGGTTGCAGACCAAATGGGAACAACGGTTACTGCAGTTGCAATAAATGCAAACGACACTTCCGAATTAGGAACATATGGAGTCGATAAAGTATTAAATGTATCTAACGATGCATTAAAAAACTTTAATGCAAAATCTTATGCATCTGTTGTAGCTCAAGCAGCAAAACAAGAAGATGCTAAAGTTATCGTGGTTAGTCAAACTGCAGATAGTAAATATTTAGCACCAATTCTTGCAGTAAGTTTAGAAGCAGGATATGCTTCCAATGTTGTGGAAGTACCAACCTCTACATCTCCTTTCACAGTAAAACGTACAGCTTTTACTAATAAAGCTTTTAATATGACTACAATTGATACAGACGTAAAAGTTGTAGGAGTATCTAACAACTCTTTTGGATTGGTTGAAAATAGCGGTAGTGCTACTGCTGAAGATTTTTCGCCTAGCTTACCAGAATCAGGAGTGTCAGTAGAGTCTGTTGACAAAGCAACAGACAAGGTAACTATTGCAGATGCAGAAATAGTTGTGTCAGCAGGACGCGGAATGAAAGGTCCAGAAAACTGGGGAATGATAGAAGAGTTAGCAGACGTTTTAGGTGCTGCTACAGCATGTTCTAAACCAGTGTCAGACTTAGGTTGGAGACCTCATAGTGAGCATGTTGGGCAAACTGGAAAACCAGTAGCCTCTAATTTATATATTGCTATCGGAATTTCTGGAGCTATTCAACATTTAGCAGGTATTAATGCTTCTAAAGTTAAAGTTGTTGTTAATACAGATCCAGAAGCACCTTTCTTTAAAGCAGCAGATTATGGTGTTGTTGGTGATGCTTTTGAAGTAGTACCACAATTAATCGAAAAATTAAAAGCGTTTAAAGCAGCAAACGCATAATTTTTTATAAATTTAAGTTCTATTAACAAAGGACTGTTTAAATTATGTACAAAAACTACAGATTGTAGTTTGGTAAAGTCCTAATTTAAGCAGTTCTTTGTTTTTTAAATACTATGAGTTTAGTTCGATTAAATATTAAGGGTATTTCTTACAGCCAAACACAAAATGGTGCCTATGCACTTATTTTAAACGAAGTGGAAGGTGACCGTAAACTACCTATTGTTATTGGTGCTTTTGAAGCCCAATCTATAGCTATTGCATTAGAAAAAGAAATTAGACCACCAAGACCTTTAACCCACGATTTATTTAAAAATTTTGCAGACCGTTTTGATATTGTTGTTAAGCAAGTCATCATTCATAAATTGGTAGATGGTGTATTTTATTCATCTTTAATTTGCGAACGTGATAAAATAGAAGAAATTATTGATGCTAGAACAAGCGATGCTATCGCATTAGCCCTACGATTTCAAGCACCAATTTTCACTTACAAAAATATATTAGATAAAGCTGGAATATATCTTAAAGTAGATCCTACCAAAGAGAATGATCCTGATAATATTTTGGTAGAAGATATTGTAAATGAAGAATTAGAAATAGAACCATTAAGAGAAGATTATAAATCTAAAACAATAGAAGAATTGCATAGTCTATTGGACGACGCTGTTAATAATGAAGACTACGAAACAGCAGCTGAAATTAGAGACGAAATTTCTAAACGATAATTCCCCTTAAAACATGAAAAAATATACTCTTGCTATAGTAGCTATTTTTATGAGTTTAACTTTAGGTTTTGCTCAAGATATTGAAAAAGAATGGC
Source organism: Olleya sp. YS (assembly GCF_029760915.1). Taxonomy (NCBI): domain Bacteria; kingdom Pseudomonadati; phylum Bacteroidota; class Flavobacteriia; order Flavobacteriales; family Flavobacteriaceae; genus Olleya; species Olleya sp. YS. The sequence continues at coordinate 1,642,059 of NZ_CP121685.1, forward strand.
AACTAGATGCAAGTCAAACTACTTTAGATTCAACTAGTTTAGACATTTCTAAAAATGATGTACTAAGGTTAAAAGAAGGTGCTTTTTCTCATAATAATTACTCTGGAGATTATCTTTTCCAGAATAATGTTTTGATGTTTTATTATGATAATCCATCAGATATTACCAAAAGATTTAAAGTACAGACATTAACAGATTCTACACTTGTTTTCAAAGAAAGAGAATCTGTTTTTTCTTTCAAAATCAAAGAACAAACTGCAGAACAATTAGCAGTTTCTGAAGCTAATAAGATAATACCAAGTGGAGGATTTACTATTGGTAGTCTCTGGAGAGGTATTTTAGGGATGTTGGCTTTAATCTTTATTTCTTTTTTATTTAGTAGTAACCGTAAGGCAATCGATTGGAAAATTGTTGGAATTGGATTAGCTTTTCAACTACTTATTGCAATAGGAGTTTTAAAAGTTGAATTTATAAAAACTGCTTTTGAATTTGTTGGAAGCTTATTTATAAGTGTATTGGATTTTACAAGAGCGGGAAGCAAGTTTTTATTTGAAGGTTTGGTAGTCGATATGGATACTTTTGGATTCATTTTTGCTTTTCAAGTGTTACCAACTATCATTTTCTTTTCAGCTTTAACGTCTTTATTATTTTACTTAGGTATTATACAAAAAGTAGTAAAAGGAATGGCTTGGCTATTGTCTAGAGCACTTAAAATTTCTGGAGCAGAAAGTTTGAGTGTTGCTGGAAATATCTTTTTAGGACAAACCGAAGCACCATTACTAATCAAGGCGTATTTAGAAAAAATGAATAAGTCAGAAATGCTTCTTGTCATGATAGGTGGTATGGCAACCGTAGCTGGTGCAGTACTCGCAGCCTACATAGGCTTTTTGGGTGGAGAAGATGAAGCCTTACGTTTATTCTATGCCAAACACTTATTAGCAGCTTCGGTTATGGCAGCTCCTGGTGCTATAGTCATCTCAAAAATATTATACCCTCAGACGGAAGACGTTAATACAGACGTTTCAGTGTCTCAAGATAAAATAGGGTCTAATATATTAGATGCTATTGCAAATGGTACGACCGAAGGATTAAAACTAGCAGTTAATGTTGGAGCCATGCTTTTAGTATTTGTGGCTTTTATTGCGATGCTTAACGGAATTTTAGGTTGGGTTGGTGATGTTACTAATTTAAACCAGTGGATTGCAGCAAATACTAGTTATGCCTCGTTATCATTAGAATTAATTTTGGGTTACATCTTTGCGCCTTTAATGTGGTTAATAGGTGTGGCTAGTCAAGATATGGCATTGATGGGACAATTGTTAGGGATTAAATTAGCAGCAAGCGAGTTTGTAGGCTACATACAATTAGCAGACCTTAAAAACGTAGCTAACGCAACACACTTAACTTATGAAAAATCAATTATTATGGCAACCTATATGTTATGTGGATTTGCCAACTTTGCGTCAATTGGTATCCAAATTGGAGGTATTGGATCGTTAGCACCTGGACAACGTAAAACCTTATCTAAGTTTGGTATGAAAGCCTTAATTGGTGGAACAATTGCGTCCTTAATTTCTGCAACAATAGCTGGTATGATTATTGGATAAAAGCAGTTAATAACTTTTAATAGATAACTTTGGGTTGACAATTAAATGTTAACCCTTTTTTATATTTTTAAATCCTTGAAATAGAATATATAATAATGAAACAATACCACGATTTAGTTAAGCACGTTTTAAAACAAGGTAACACCAAACAAGACCGTACAGGAACTGGAACTAAAAGCGTTTTTGGTTACCAAATGCGTTTTGATTTAAGTGAAGGTTTCCCAATGGTTACCACTAAAAAACTACACTTAAAATCTATAATTTATGAGCTACTTTGGTTTTTAAAAGGGGATACCAATACCAATTATTTAACCGAAAATGGTGTGCGTATTTGGAATGAGTGGGCAGATGAAAACGGAGACCTTGGACCTGTTTATGGACACCAATGGAGAAACTGGAATAGCGACGAGATAGACCAGATTAAAGATGTTATAAATAGTTTAAAAAATAATCCAGATAGTAGACGTATGTTGGTTTCTGCTTGGAATCCTTCTGTTTTACCAGATACTTCAAAAAGCTTTGCAGAAAACGTTGCTAATGGTAAAGCTGCGTTACCACCATGTCATGCGTTTTTTCAGTTTTACGTAGCAGATGGTAAACTATCTTGCCAATTATATCAACGTAGTGCAGATATCTTTTTGGGTGTGCCATTTAATATTGCCTCTTATGCGTTATTTACTATGATGATGGCTCAAGTGTGTGGATATCAAGCAGGAGATTTTATTCACACCTTTGGAGATGCACACATCTACAGTAATCATTTTGAGCAATTAGAATTGCAATTGTCAAGAGATATTAGACCATTGCCAACCATGAAGATTAATCCTGAAGTAAAAGATATTTTCGATTTTAAATTTGAAGATTTTACCTTAGAAAACTATCATCCGCATCCACATATTAAAGGTGTGGTAGCTGTATAAAATTATTTAAATGAAAAATTTTATTGTTATCATACTTAGTTTATTTGCTATTCTATCCTATTCGCAAAGTAAGCTTAAGTACAATAGAGCGCATGTTATTTTTCCAGGTTGTCAGGATGCTGAGGACGTGTCTGATTGTTATGACACTAAAGTACTTCAGTTTATTGATACGTCTTTAACTGATGAGGTTAATAGTAAGTTAATTCAATATTCAAAAAAAGATACGTTGAAGATTTATACACGTATTTATTTTGATGAAACCGGAACGGTGTTACAAAAACTTTCAAATATTTCTGCATCTGTAGATAGTCTTAAAAACGAGTTGAATTATTTAATCGCTAAATTTCCTAAAGTAGCACCAGTTTTAGACGAAACTAATAAGGGTGTTGCAGAATATAAATCTTCAGTATTTGGGTTTACAATTGATAGAGCACTTAATACTTTAAGTCCTATAGAAAATTATCAACCTGAAGAAGTTCCGTTTAGTATTATTGAAAAAGTGCCTATTTACTTAGGTTGTGAAAAAGACTTATTAGGTGATGAAGCAAGAAAATGTATGAACGATAAACTGAGAATACATATCGGTAAGCATTTTAGAAGTGAATTAGCCAATTCGTTAGATTTGGATGCTGGCATCCATAGAATATTCGTATTCTTTAAAATTAATAAAGAAGGAGAAATAACATCCATCAAAGCCAGAGCGCCACATCCAGCTTTAGAAAGAGAGGCTATTAGGATAATGTCTTTAGTGCCAAAGCTTAGTGCTCCTGGAATACAACGTGGTAAGCCTGTAATTGTCCCATTTTATATTCCAATTTCTTTTATGATTGAGGATGCACATAAACTATCTAAAAAAGAGGTTAGACGATTAAAACGTAAAAAAAGAAATTAATATGAAAAAAATCTTATTGCTAATCCTATTGCTATTTGCTCAACTATCTTTTGCACAAGAAATAGAGGAGGTAGAAGTTGAAGAAGAAGTAGAAAACCAAGAAGTACCATTTTCAATCATAGAAAATGTACCAGTTTATGAAGGTTGTCAAGATTTAGCAAATAACGACGAAAAAAAGAAATGTTTTGACGAGTCTATTAGCAAACATGTAAGCAAAAAATTTAATAGAGATTTAGTTGATAATTTAGATTTAAATCCTGGGTTAGTAAGGATGTTTGCTATTTTTAAAGTCGATGAAAAAGGTTACGTTGTGGATGTTAGAGCAAGAGCGCCACACCCTGAATTACAAGAGGAAACATTAAGGGTTATGAGACTAATCCCAAAAATGCATGCTCCTGGTACACAAAGAGGTAAACCAGTAGTTGTGACTTATGCTTTGCCTATTACTTTTACTGTTGTTGGTAATTTAGCTCCAGAAGAAGAACAATCCTATCCGCTTACACCAGATGAAATAAAAGCCTTAAAAAAGAAAAAAAAGCAAAGAGAAAAAGAATTAAAAAAAGCACTTAAAGAGAAAGAAAAGGAAGAAAAAAACAAAGATTAAAGCAACAATAAAATTTTTTAATAAAAAAGGAGCACAACTAACAGTTATGCTCCTTTTGACTTTTAAATTAGGATGTATTACAAATTAATTACGCTATTGTCTGTTGCAGCATAGTCGTTCCAAGCATAAGCATCTGCTTGTGCTTCGTTTTGCCATTCGCCATCAACTACATATTTAAACTCGTAAGCTTTACCAGCCTCAAGATCTACAGTACCTTTAAAAGTACCATTTTTTAATTTTTTTAAAGGTTCTGCTTTTGTATTCCAGTTATTCCAATTTCCAGCTACAGTTACTTTTTTTGCATCTTCTGCAGGTACAGTAAAGGTTACTTTGCAAACTGGTTTACTTTTTAAAAATTGTTTCTTAATTGCCATAATATTAGTATTTTAATACTTCAAAATTAGATAAGATTTTTTCACTCTTCAAAATAAAAAATAATTAATTTTAAACTTTTACGAGATTCATAAAATCAATGGTCAAAAACAAAGTTTTTATTAATTTAATTGGATAAAATCATAAGAATTAATAATGTTAAAATTTAGTATAACTATCTGAAAATCAAACTAAATCGTTTTCGTTTAAAATAATTAAAATCAAATTCTTATAAAAACACTAACTTTACATTATAAAGACAACTTATGTTTGGAATAAAGAAAAAAGACAGTCCTCAAATAGATAAAGAGCAATTAGAATTAATTAAAAATGCACAACGCAGAATTAAGCAAAAAAAGCGTTTGTATGCACATTTTGTTATCTTTTTAATTGGTGCAGTATTTATAATAATAGCTAATACCGTTTTAGGAATTGGTAAAGACACTACATTTTTTGGGATTAATTGGTTTGTCTTTGCCATTTTGGGTTGGTTATTTTTCTTTTTATATCATGCGTTTACTGTATTTGTTACCACTAAGTTTATGGGTAAAGATTGGGAAGAAAAAGAATTAGCTAAGTTAGTTAATAAGCAACAAGTGCGTATAGAGAAACTTAAAAACCAATTAGAAAAGGAAGATTTACATATTGCAGAAAGTGAAGTTTTTCAAAAAAAGACAAGTAAAATAGTAAACAATCTAACCATCATTGTAGCAGCAGGTGAAAACAATGAGATTGGTAAAAACAACAATTTAATTTGGCATTTAAGTGACGATTTAAAACGTTTTAAAGCTTTAACTTCAGGTCATCACATTATTATGGGTCGTAAAACTTTTGAAAGTTTTCCTAAACCATTACCTAATCGTACACATATTGTTATCTCTAGACAAGCCAATTATAAAGCACCAGAAGGTGTTATTGTGGTAAATAGTTTAGAAGACGCCATTTCTATTGCTAAAAAAGACTCGCAACCGTTTATTATTGGTGGAGGAGAAATCTATAAGTTATCGATGCCTTATGCATCAAAAATAGAATTAACACGTGTACATGCTAACTTTGATGCAGATACCTTCTTTCCTGAAATAGACAGAACTATTTGGAAAGAAACTTCTAATGTGTTTCATAAAAAAGATGACAATCATGAGTATGAGTTTTCATTTTTAACGTTTGAGAGAAAATAATTTGATTTAGAAAGTATCATTTTATTTAAATCAATTTTCATAAAAAACTTCTATCTATTTTCTTTTGCCTAAACCTAAATAATCTCGTACTTTTGCAGCCCGAAAAATAACATTTATATCTAGTTTCCGCTTGACGGAAATAACTAATTAACAACAGTATGAGTCCAGCAGGAAAAATAACATTTGACGTATTAATAGAAATACCAAAAGGCAGTAGAAATAAGTACGAATATGATTTTGAATTAAATAAAATCCGTTTTGACCGTATGTTGTTTTCGTCCATGATGTATCCAGGAGACTATGGGTTTATTCCAGAAACTTTAGCGTTAGATGGCGACCCATTAGATGTATTAGTTATGGGAACAGAACCAACCTTCCCAATGTGTGTTATGGAAGTAAAGCCTATTGGAGTGTTTCATATGGCTGACGAGAAAGGTCCAGACGAAAAATTAATTTGCGTACCTGTGACAGACCCTATTTGGAATACGTATAACGATATTCAAGACTTAAATCCGCACAGAATTAAAGAGATTACTCACTTTTTTCAAGTCTATAAAGATTTAGAAAAAAAGAAAGTTGATGTTGGAGGATGGGGAAATGCAGAAGAAGCTTATGATATTTTAAATAAATGTATTGACCGTTATGAAAATAGCAAACATAAACAAGCTGGAGACTTCAAAATTTAGTAATTCGTAATAAAACAATTAAAAAACCCTTATATATAAATTATAAGGGTTTTTTATTAAGGTCTATTTTGTTACTTTTGCAGACGTTAAAAAACTAATCAAAAACACTTATATGGAATCAATGATGATTTATATGCCAATTGCTATGGCAGTTTTAGGCTTAATTTACATGGTTATTAAACAATCTTGGGTAATGAAGCAAGATGCAGGAGATGGAAAGATGAAAGAAATTTCAGATCACATCTACGAGGGTGCATTAGCTTTTTTGAATGCCGAATATAGATTGCTATCAATTTTTGTGGTGATTGTAAGTTTATTACTTGCTGTGGTTGCTTACTTTGTGCCTACAACAAGTTACTTAATTGTTATTGCTTTTATATGTGGTGCAATTTTTTCTGCTTTTGCAGGAAATATTGGAATGAAAATAGCAACAAAAACAAATGTAAGAACAACACAAGCTGCTCGTACTAGCTTACCTAAAGCGCTTAAGATATCTTTTGGTGGAGGTACAGTAATGGGGCTTGGTGTTGCTGGTTTAGCTGTGTTAGGTTTAACCGCTTTCTTTATTATATTTTACAAATTTGTATTTATGCCAGATGGATGGACTAACACAGATGATATGACCTTAGTTTTAGAGACACTTGCAGGTTTCTCTTTAGGAGCAGAGTCTATTGCATTATTTGCACGTGTTGGTGGAGGAATCTACACTAAAGCTGCAGATGTTGGAGCCGATTTAGTAGGTAAAGTAGAAGCTGGAATACCAGAAGACGATCCACGTAATCCAGCAACAATAGCAGATAACGTAGGAGATAATGTTGGTGATGTAGCAGGTATGGGAGCCGATTTATTTGGATCTTACGTGGCAACAGTATTAGCTGCAATGGTTCTTGGTAACTACGTTATTAAAGATATGGGTGGAAATATTGCTGATGCTTTTGGTGGTATTGGACCAATTTTATTACCTATGGCTATTGCTGGTGCAGGAATTATAATTTCTGTTATTGGTACCATGTTAGTTAAAATTAAAAATAATGATGCTAAAGAAGCTCAAGTAATGGGAGCTTTAAATATTGGTAACTGGACATCTATCGCTTTAGTTGCTGCTGCCTGTTTTGGATTAGTAACATGGATGTTACCAGAAACTATGCAAATGAAGTTTTTCGGTGAAGGAACAGTTGAAATTTCTTCAATGCGAGTATTCTATGCCACTTTAGTTGGATTATTTGTAGGTGCTGTTATTTCTTCAGTTACTGAGTATTATACAGGTTTAGGTAAAAAGCCAATTTTAAATATTGTACAACAATCAAGTACAGGTGCAGGAACCAATATTATTGCAGGTTTAGCAACAGGAATGATATCTACGTTCCCTTCAGTATTATTATTTGCTGGAGCCATTTGGGGATCTTATGCTTTAGCAGGATTTTATGGTGTGGCATTAGCAGCTTCAGCAATGATGGCAACTACAGCTATGCAATTAGCAATTGATGCATTTGGACCTATCTCTGATAATGCAGGTGGAATTGCAGAAATGAGTGAGCAAGAACCAATTGTAAGAGAGCGTACAGATATATTAGACTCTGTTGGTAATACAACTGCAGCAACTGGTAAAGGATTCGCAATCGCGTCTGCTGCATTAACATCATTAGCGCTTTTTGCTGCTTATGTAACCTTTACAGGAATTGATGGAATTAACATCTTTAAAGCACCAGTATTAGCAATGCTATTTGTTGGTGGTATGGTACCAGTAGTATTTTCTGCTTTAGCAATGAATGCTGTTGGTAAAGCTGCTATGGAAATGGTAGAAGAAGTACGTCGACAGTTTAGAGACATTCCAGGAATAATGGAAGGTACTGGAAAACCAGAATACGATAAGTGTGTTGCAATTTCTACACAAGCGTCTTTAAAAGAAATGATGTTGCCAGGTTTATTAACAATAGGTTTTCCATTAGCTATTGCATTTGTACCAATGTTATTTGGTATGAGTCATGTTGCTATAGCAGAAATGTTAGGTGGTTATATGGCTGGTGTTACAGTTTCTGGTGTATTATGGGCAATCTTCCAGAATAATGCTGGTGGTGCTTGGGATAACGCTAAGAAATCTTTTGAAGCTGGTGTAGAAATTAATGGCGAGATGACCTATAAAGGTTCTGATGCTCACAAGGCAGCTGTAACTGGTGATACTGTTGGTGATCCTTTTAAAGATACATCTGGTCCTTCAATGAACATCTTAATTAAGCTAACTTGTTTGATAGGTTTAGTAATTGCGCCTATTTTAGGTGGTCATGCTGAAACTGGTGTAGCAAATACAGAAGAAGTTTCTATTGAAAAAGAAATAATAGTAAAAAATGACGTGTCAGAAGCAACTGTAACATATACTATGGTTGTTAACGGAGAAGAAGTGACTAAAGAAGAGACTTTTAAAGGAACAGAAGCTGAAGTAGAAGCTAAGTTAAAAGCTTTTGAGGCAGAAAACAAAGCTGCTAATGATGTTGACGTAAAAGTGATTAAGAAAGTTGATATCAACAAAGGATAATTCTTTTATTTAAATTATATTTTAAAAACCTGCTAATTTGATTAGCAGGTTTTTTTATATTTGAAAGCATGAGTTGGTTTAAGAAAGATCCTTTACAAATAATTTCGTTTTTAAGTTATGGTACGTCAAGTCATTTTTACCATCGTGGTCGTGCGTTGGAAGACGAAACCATAGACCTAGATCAAAAAAGTTTACTTAACCTTATTTTAAATACATGGAAGCGGTTTGAAACCGACGAAATTAAGCATACTAAACTCAAGATAACCTTACCTAATAATCGTGTGTTTTACACGAAAACCGATAAAGATGGCTATTATAAAGTAGACGAAACCGTTAGTGATTTAGATAGCTTAATAAATGATGAAGGTTGGTTAAATTTTGAAGTCTCTTACGATGAGGCAACTTTAAAAAGAACCATACAAAATCAAAATAGGTTTCCAGCCGAATTACTAATACCTAAACAAGATTGTGACTTTGGTGTCATGAGTGATATTGACGATACTATTTTACATACAGGAGTAGTTTCTGTTTTAAAATGGCGTGTCTTATATAATACCGTTTTTAAGCATGCACAAAATAGAATTCCACTAGAAGGTGCAGCAGAATTTTATCATTTACTGCACAAAGGACCTACAGGTAATAAAGCCAATCCTATTTTTTATGTTAGTCATAGCCCATGGAATTTATATCGTTATTTGGAGTTTTTTCTAAGAACTAATAACTTTCCTAAAGGACCTATTTTATTGCGTAGTTTTAGAAATATGTTTAAAAAGAAAACTGCAGACACTAAACCTCAAAAGCAATTAGAAATTGAAAATATCTTAAAAACCTATCCACATTTACCCTTTGTTTTAATTGGAGATAGTGGTGAACATGATCCTGATATCTATCTAGAAATTGTAAACACCTTTCCAAACCGAATTAAAGCAGTTTATTTAAGAAGTGTCGATGACAAAAAGAAAATAAATCGTGTTAATGGCTTACTAAAAGCTTATAAACACACACCAGTTTTATTAGTTAATACTAGTAAAGATGCCATTATTCATGCTAAGGAAAATGGTTTAATTAAATAATATAACCTAGACGTAAAGTCACTCTAAAATTTAATTAAAACAATCCGTTTATTTCAGCATCAATCTTATTAATTATCGTTCCTAAGTCTTCAGGATTGGATACAAAATCCATATTATCTACGTCAATAATTAATAAATTTCCTTTATCGTAACCATGTATCCAAGCTTCATAACGCTCGTTAAGTCTACTTAGATAGTCAATGCTTATAGAGTTTTCATAATCACGACCACGTTTGTGGATTTGCGACACCAAGTTTGGGATAGAACTGCGTAGGTAAATCAATAAATCTGGTCCAGCAACAAATCCTTCCATTAAATCAAATAGTGATTTATAATTCTCAAAATCACGATTAGTCATTAATCCCATTGCGTGTAAGTTAGGTGCAAAAATATGTGCATCCTCATAAATGGTTCTATCTTGGATAATATCTTTTCCGCTTTCGCGAATTTGAGCCACTTGTCTAAAACGACTATTTAAAAAATAAACTTGAAGATTAAAACTCCAACGCTCCATTTGGTTGTAAAAATCGTCCAAGTAAGGGTTGTCCACAACATCTTCTAATTGTGCTTCCCATTTAAAGTGTTTAGCTAGTAATTTAGTAAGCGTTGTTTTTCCTGCGCCTATGTTTCCTGCTATGGCAACGTGCATAGTTAGTCTGTTTTAAGTTGGTATTGATAAAGCATTTTACGATTGTAAATATAAAGGATTTGATTGGTTACAAAAAACTGACTTATTAACATATTTGGTAAATTGATAGGCAAAAATTGTTTGGTTTTATAATTGTAAAAAATTAAACTATTATCCTTTTGAATCACTAAATTTTCATTGACTGATTTGATGCTTGTGTAATTTTCGTTTTTTAACTTATACACGACACTACCAAAATAATTATAGCAATACAAGTAGTTTTCTGTCAATAACCAACAATAATTATAATTACTTGTTAAGTCTAAAACTTTAGATGTTACCGGAATAGTCTTATAGCGTGTGGTTCGGGTTTTGTAATCATACAACTCTAGATATTGAAAGTCTTGATTAAATAACCAAAGTGTATTGTCAAAACCTGTGGAAATATGCGATATGTTTTTATATGGTTGCGAGGTGTTAAAGTCAAGTTTTGTTATTTCGGCTAAGCGATTATCCAAAATAATAACAGTGTTTAAATTAGCGTAAAACACATTGATTTTTAGTGGGTTATAGGTGTTTACAGATGTTATTTGTCCTAATTGTATATTACTGTAGCTTAGGGTTTCATTGTCTTTAATTTTTAATAATGCATTATTTTTTATGTAGTAGGTGTTTTCAAAATTATTTTTTGCAATAAAAATATCAACATCTAAGCTGTCTTGTTGTTTCAAAACTGGCGTTATTTCAACTTGGGCAACAAGTGAAAACGATAAAAAATATAAGGCGAAAATCAAGTATTTCATGGTGTAACAATGTACAAAAACTAAACCAAATGTGTAACACATTAAGGTTTGAGTATACTAATCTTTTAATTAGTAAACATTTAACAACTAAAAACTAAACTATTAGGTAATTTAGTAGTCTAAATTTAATACTTAAGAAATAATTAAAATTCAATAATAATGAAATTAAAATCTGTTTTAAAAAATCTAGCTATTGTATTAGTTGTCATAACCGCATCTAACACATTAGCGCAAGATGGTTTTCAAGGTCAAGCTATCTACATGTCCAAAACAACCATAGATATGGATAATTTTGGTGGTCGTGAGATGAGTCCAGAGCGTAAAAAAATGATCATGGAACGTATGAAGAGTATGCTTGAAAAAACATACATTTTAGATTTTAATAAAACAGAATCTATATACAAAGAAGACGAAGCGCTTGAAGCACCAGGTGGACCAGGTGGTTTTAGAATGGGTGGTATGTCTGCTGGACCTGTGTATAAAAATGTAAAAGAAAACAGATTAGTACAAGATCAAGAATTCTTTGGAAAGCAATTTTTAATTAAAGACAGCTTGCCAACATTAGAATGGAAAATGTCAGGTGAGTCCAAGCAAATAGGAAAATACACGTGCTTTAAAGCTACTGCAATCAAAAAAGTAGATGCTGCAGATTGGACAAATATGAGAAGACGAGATAGAAATAAAGAAAAAAAGGAAGGGGAAGAAACAGAAACGACAGAGGTTGAAAAGGATAGTACAAAAACAGATGCACCCAAAGATCCTTTTGAAGAGATAGAGATTCCAAAGGAAATTGAAGTAACTGCTTGGTACACCATGGATATTCCTGTTAATAATGGTCCAGGAGAATATTGGGGACTTCCAGGTTTAATTTTAGAAGTTAACTCTGGTAGAACAACCATTTTATGTAGCAAAATTGTAATGAATCCTTCTGATAAAAATGACATTGATGAGCCTACTAAAGGTAAAGAGGTTTCTATGGAAGAATACCAAGAAACCGTTAAAAAGAAAATGGAAGAAATGCGTGAGATGTTTAGATCTCGAAGAGGAGGCGGACGTCGTAATTAGCAAAACCCAATACAAAACTACCAACCATAAAATTCATGAAACATTTATTTTTATTACTGCTTTTGTTAGTAGTGGGCACTTCATTTAGTCAAGTAAAATTTGAAGGCGTTGTAAAAGATAGTACAGGAGTGGGCTTAGAGCTAGCTAATATTGTAGCTATTAACCAAGCAACCAAAACATTAGAAGCCTATGCTATTACTAATGATAAAGGTCGCTACAAATTAGATTTAGAGGTTAATTCTACTTACACAATTCAGGTAAGTTATATAGGGATGAAACAAATCTCTGAAACAGTAGAAACTAAAGAAGCTAGCATTAATAAAGACTATGTTATGTCTTATGATAATAGTCTAGACGAAGTAGAAATAACTTACGAAATGCCTGTTACCATTAGTGGAGATACAATTACTTATAATGCAGACTCCTTTAAAAACGGAACAGAACGAAAACTTGGTGATGTACTAGAAAAACTACCTGGAGTTGAGGTAAATGATGAAGGTGAAGTAGAAGTTGAAGGTAAAAGAGTAGGAAAAGTTATGGTTGATGGTAAAGAGTTTTTTGATGGAGACACAAAATTAGCAACCAAAAATATACCTGCAAATGCTATTGATAAAGTGCAGGTTTTAAAAAACTATTCTGAAGTTGGGCAGCTTAGTGGTGTAACCAATAATCAGGATAATATAGCTATTAATATCAAGTTAAAAGAAGGAAAGAAAAACTTTTGGTTTGGTACTGTTACTGCTGGTGCAGGAAGTTCTAGTAATGGAGAATTATATTTAGCACAACCCAAATTATTTTATTATAGCCCTAAAAAAAGTATCAATTTTATTGGTGATTTAAATAATATTGGAGAGTTGGCTTTGTCTCGTCGAGATATTTTTAATTTTTCTGGTGGTTTCCAAATGCCTAGCCAACAAAGTGGTACTAATATAAGCTTAGGTAGCAACGATTTAGGATTTAGACAACTTCAAAATAATCAAGCAAAGGATATTAATACTAAGTTTGGAGCCGCAAATTTTAGCTACTCACCAAAAACCACATTAGATGTAAGTGGTTTTGCCATATTTGCAAGTAGCAGAATAGAGTTGCAAGAAAATAGTTCTGTATTTTATACAGATCAAACTTTAGGTATTCCTGACGAAAACACACAAAGCAATACCAAGCAAAAAAGTGATTTAGGATTATTTAAATTTAGCACAAAATATAAGCCAAATCCTAATAATCAAATGGATTATGACATCCTTGGGCGCGTCTCTAAAGATGAGCAGTTAAATGGTACATTCTCAAACGTTATTGGGCCTATCAATCAATTTGAAGATGCCAATCCTTACAAGATAAATCAAAGCCTAAATTATTATTATACTTTAGATGAGGATAATATTTTTGCGTTATCTGTTCAGCATTTACTACAAGATGAAGATCCTTTTTATAATGCTATTTTAGAAAACGATCCTACTGCATCTACAGATCCGTTTGATGACACAGCTCAAGGGTTAGGATTAGATGGTACACAAGTTAATTACAATGTTAACCAAGAAAAACGTGTAAAAACAAATCAATTAGATGCTAAGCTTGATTATTGGAATATTTTAAATAAAAAGAGCGATATTAATTTTACGTTAGGTACTATTTATAGTAATCAGCAATTTGACTCTAATATATTTCAGGTGCTAGATGATGGGTCAGAACTGGATACTAATACCGTAATACCTGGTGTATCTGATGTTAATGATATAAAGTATACGTTTAGCGATTTGTATTTAGGTTTGCATTACCGTTTTAAAACCGGTAAATTTACTATTAGCCCAGGATTATCAGGTCATGCGTACAGTGTAGTAAATAACCAATTTGGTACAAAAACTACAGATAACTTTTTTAGAGTATTACCAGATCTAAATGTACGTGTGCAATTAAAGGGAACAGAGAATTTAAACTTATCTTACAGAATGCAAACCCAATTTACAGATGTAAACCAGTTTGCTAGAGGACTAGTTTTAAATAATTATAACTCTACGTTTATTGGAAATCCAATTTTGGAAAATTCGTTATCGCATAACGTTAATCTAAGTTATTTTAGTTTCAATATGTTTAATTATACCAATGTTTTTGCTTTTATCAATTACTCAAAAAATATAGATAATATTAGAAATCGTTCAGTATTTCAACCAGGTTCTGTTATTAGAAGTAGCACACCTTTTAATTCGGGTCTTGAGGATGAAAGTTTAAATGCTAGTGGACGTTTTCAAAGACGTTTTGGTAAGTTACAAGCAAGTGTGAGAGGAAGTTTTGGATATTCAAAATTTAATCAGTTTATTAATAATCAAATTTCTGTAAACGAAAACTATAATCAAAGTTACACGACAGAATTACGTTCAAACTTTAGAGAAGCGCCAAATTTTGAATTACGTTACACCTACGGAGTTAATAATAGCGATCAAGGAAGTAGAAGAACAAAAATATATACTAACGCTCCAGCAGTAGAGTTTGATGCATTAATATTTAAAGCCTTTACCTTTAAAACAGATTATACGTATAGCAGACAAACCATTGATGGAAATAGTAATAGTTTTGGATTGTGGAATGCCAATTTAGCTTACAGAAAAAGTAACGACAGCAAATGGGAGTATGAGTTAAAAGCTACCAACTTATTAGATACATCTTCTAGATTACAAAATAGTAATGGTGCTTTTTCAGTAAGTACTAGTGAGTATTTTATTCAGCCTAGATTTGTAACATTCAGGTTTATATATAATTTATAGAACCTTCAACATCATAGAATTTAAATCCCTTTTAATTTAAGTTAGAAGGGGTTTTTTATTACCACTCGTTAATACGATTAGAGTCTAATTTTATAAATATGAAGACCAAAATAGTGAATCCCCAAAGTCCAGAACCACCATAACTAAAAAAGGGTAGAGGTATACCAATGGTTGGAATTAAGCCCATAACCATACCTATATTTATCATAAAATGAAGAAACAAAATAGAGCCTACAGCATAACCATACATTCGACTAAATTGAGTCTTTTGTCGCTCGGCTAAAATTAGAATTCGTATAATTAAAAGCAAAAAAACAAGTACAGTTAAGAAGCTTCCAATAAAACCCCATTCTTCACCAACAGTACTAAAAATATAATCTGTTTCTTGCTCTGGTACAAAGTTTCCTGTAGTACGTGTGCCTTCCAGAAATCCTTTACCTTTAAAACCACCACTACTTATGGCTTTTTCAGATTCGTTAAGGTTGTAGGCAACTGTTTTTTTCATTTTTTCCAATTTCTCTGGATCATTTTCTAAACTTAACCAAACTGTAATTCTGTCCTTTTGGTGTTCTGGTAAAATATTTTCATAAAAAAACCGAACTCCAAATGCCAAAGCTGTACTAAGAAATAAAACAGTAATAGGTTGTAAAATAGAAGGTCTTTTTTTTCTAGTAAAATAATAAAGTGCAACAAGAGTCGTAGTAATTAATAAAGTACTTGTTATACCAAATTTTAAAGAAAAAATTGATAATGCAATTAATAATGCACCAACTATTAAATATATATGCGGTAAACCCTCTCTATATAATACGAAGAAAAAGGCTCCATATACTAATGTGCTTCCTGCATCTGGTTGTAGTAATACTAATAAAGCTGGTAGTGCTATAATTGCAAGTGTTTTAAGCTGATCATTAAATTTTTTTATATCTGTATTTAAATCGCTAACATATTTAGCTACAGCTAATGCAGTAGCGACTTTAGCAAATTCACCTGGTTGAAGCGTGAATGAGCCTATTGGATACCAAGAAGTGGCTCCATTAATGTTTTTACCAAATACAAATAAACCAGCAAGCAACAGTAGTGAGGCTAGATAAATAATACTTGAAAACCGTTCGTAAAATTTTCCGTTAATAGATAAAATAAAGACTATTAATACCAATGAAAAGCCAATAAAAATTAGCTGCTTGCTGTATAATTTTGATAAATTGAAGTATTCAATCGTTTCTCCACCATAAGTGGCAGATAAAATATTTAACCAACCAAATCCAACTAAAATAAAAAATAGGATAATAGTTAACCAATCAAATTTATAATGTCTATCAGTTTGTCTCATTGGTTGGTTTAGGTACAACTTGTAGTTGTGTTTCTCCGTTTATTTTAAATGGTTCACCAGAGTAAGGTTTAGCATATTCATTTTCTAAACTATGGGTTAATATCCAACTTTCTAAATCGGTTCTACTGATGCTTCCTTTTAAATATTTTTCAATCATTAAACTTGCCATTCTACCAGCAAATCGACTTCCCCAATAGCCATTTTCTACAAATACTGCTATTGCAATTTTAGGGTTGTCTTTTGGTGCAAAAGCAACAAATATTGAATGATCTGTAAGCTGAGTTTTTACTCCATCTATTTTTGCAAAATTTTCTGCAGTCCCTGTTTTACCACAAATATCAATACCTTCAACCTGTAAGTTTTTAGCAGTTCCTTTATTGTAAACGTCAAACATACCTTGTATAACTGGTTCAAAATGTTCTCTATCTATTGTGGTATATCTTGGTGTAGTGTATTTTTTGTCAATGGTTTCTCCTTCAACGTTTTTGATAATATGGGGCGTGTAAAAATAACCTCTATTAGCAATTGCAGCAACCATATTGGCTAGTTGTATTGGCGTAGCTTCAACTTCACCTTGTCCAATAGCATTTGAGGTCATGAATGTAGAACTCCACCGGTTTTTACCATACCATTTATCATAAAACTTACTGTCTGGAATACGTCCTTTTCTTCCAACCACTAAGTCATAACCCAAATAATTACCTAGACCAAAACTTTTAGCATGGTTACTCCACGTATCCATACCTTGTGTTGCAGTAGGGTATTTTTCGATTATACGTCTGTAGACATTCACGAAGTAAGCATTACAGGATTCGTAAATTCCAACATTCATGTTTACTGGACTTTTATGACTGTGACAGCCATGAAGCTTTCTGCCATTATAATAATAGCCTAGTTTACAAGAAAATTGCTCGGTTGTATTAACAACGTCTTCTTGAAGGCCAATTAATGCATTAATGACTTTAAAAGGTGATCCAGGTGCGTATTGTGCTTGCAAGCTTCTGTCAAAAGTCGGATTAGCAATAGAGTCGTTATATAATTTGGTAAAATTTTTAGAGCGATCTCTTCCAACCAAAATATTAGGATCGTAACTTGGACCAGAGACTAATGCAAGAATTTCGCCTGTTTTTGGGTCTAAAGCAATGATTCCGCCACGTTTGTTGGTCATCAATAATTCGCCATATGCCTGTAAAGTAGCGTCGATAGTAATTTTAATGTCTTTTCCTGCTTCTGGTAAAGTATCAAACTTACCATCTTTATAAGGTCCTAAATCTCTATTGTGTATATCTTTTTGGATAAACTTTATCCCTTTTTGTCCACGCAAGGTTTTTTCATAGGAAGCTTCTACACCTTGTTTTCCAATGAGGTCACCAGATAAATAGTAGTTATCGTTTTTTATATTTCTATCATTAACTTCACCTATATCTCCTAAAACATTAGCACCAATAGTGGTTTCGTACTTTCTTAAATTACGTTTCTGAATATAAAACCCTTTATATTTACGCATTTTTTCTTGTAATACTGCATAGTCTTCTTTGGATAAGTGAGACACAAATACATAAGGTAATCTAGGAGAGTAGGTATAAGCTTTCTCGTATTTTTTTAAGAAGGTTGTCTTGTCAATTTTTAAAAGGTTACAAAACTCTATGGTATCTAATGGTTCAACTTCTCTTGGAATAATCATGACATCATACGATGGTTGATTAGACACCAACAACTTACCATTTCTGTCATAAACAAAACCACGTTTAGGATAATCAAAGACTTTTCTTATGGCATTATCTTCGTAAAGATTAGTTGAAGCTCCTTTGTAAATTTGAAGGTATAGTAATCGTCCTGTAAAAACAATTCCTACACTTACCACCAATAAAAGAAGTAATAGTTTTCTCATTTAGATTTTGTACTAAAAATAGTTGTTATTAATATACAGAGTATTATTGTGAATATACCTGAAAACAACGTGTTTTGTAACACAAAAAGTATCTTTGAAATGTTAAAAATTTCAAACAGAAAATAAATAAAATGATGGATAAAAGTTAAAATAGAGATGTAGGTTAGTTTTTGACCAAAATCTATATTATTAAACTTAAGTGCTTGATGCTCGTAAACAGCACCAAAACTAAATTTTAACACAGCTGGTCTGACAAATGCAGTAATTAAAGCAGCAGTAGCGTTTATTCCGCCAGAATCCATAAATACATCAATTATTAAACCTAATAAAAAGCTTAGAAATAAAAATAGAATACGGTTGTTTTTTACAGGGTATAACACTATAAACAACAAGTAAATGTATGGGTTGATGTAGCCTAAAAAATTAATCTTGCTAAACAATAATACCTGAAGTAAAATAAGTAAAACAAACCTAATAGTATGTATGGATAGCAGACTATTCATTAGTATTTAACAAAGCATCAATTAGTGGTTTATCCATGTTTTCAATAACACTTACATGTTCTAAATTAGTCATATCATTAAATAGTTTGACTTCTATTTCAAAATAATTTTTAGTAATGTCTAGTTTGAAATTTTCAACTTGTCCAACTAAAATTCCTTTAGGAAAAATGGCTGAACGTCCAGAAGTTATAATGGTATCTCCTTTTTTAAGTTGAGCATTTTTTTGAATATCTGTTAATTGGACATATTTAGGTGATTGTCCATTCCAACTTAATGTTCCAAATTGATTTGTCTTTTTTAATTGCGCACTAATTTTATTGGTCGTATTTAAAACGGAAATAACTGTAGCATATTTACTATTGGTATTATCGATAATACCAATAACTCCTTTTGATGAAATTACTCCTAGATCTGCTCTAATGCTATCATTTTCTCCTTTGTTAATGGTTAAATAATTATTTTGAAGTGAATAGCTATTTTTTATAACGTTAGCAGGTATAAATTTATATTGTACATCAAAAGTAGTTGTGTCAATATAACTAGTTGTGGGATCTACTTTATTGTGTATTAAAGCTCTTAATCTAGTGTTTTCTTCTTGTAGTTTTTTATTTTCTTCTTTTAAATTAAAATAACTACTTACAGAATGACTCAAACCATAAATACCTCCAGTAATTGAGTTAGCAGAATTAATAAATTTACTTTTATGGTAGGAGTGAGATTGAATGGTTAAGCTTACAGATACTAATAACAACAACAAGAAAAACAAAAATGTTTTGTTTCTAAGTATAAAATTTACAATCTGTTGCATTTAGTTGTTATTACTACTTTATCAATACGCTTTTGTATTTTGGAATATTTTTAAGTGTAATTCCTGTACCTCTTACTACAGCACGTAATGGATCTTCTGCAATATAAACAGGTAAGTCTGTTTTTTGTGATAAACGTTTGTCTAAACCACGTAACATAGATCCACCACCAGCAAGATAAATTCCTGTGTTGTATATATCTGCTGCTAATTCCGGAGGCGTTTGCGATAAGGTTTCCATAACAGCATCTTCAATACGTAAAATAGATTTATCCAGTGCTTTAGCAATTTCTCTGTAGCTAATTTGAACCTGCTTTGGCTTACCTGTTAATAAATCTCTACCTTGTACACTCATGTCTTCTGGTGGAAGGTCTAAATCTTCGGTAGCAGCACCAATTTGTATTTTAATTTTTTCTGCAGTACGCTCTCCAACGTATAAGTTGTGTTGTGTACGCATATAATAAATAATATCGTTTGTAAAGACGTCACCTGCAATTTTTACAGACTTGTCACATACAATTCCACCTAATGCAATAACTGCTATTTCAGTGGTACCACCACCTATATCTACAATCATATTTCCTTTAGGTTGCATAATATCTACACCAATACCAATTGCAGCAGCCATAGGCTCATGGATTAGGTAAACTTCTTTACCATTAACACGTTCTGCACTTTCTTTTACAGCTCGCATTTCTACTTCTGTAATCCCAGAAGGAATACAAATTACCATGCGTAAAGCAGGTGTGAATAATTTCTTTTTTAACGCTGGAATATTTTTGATGAACAGACTTATCATCTGCTCAGACGCATCAAAATCCGCAATTACACCATCTTTTAACGGTCTAATGGTTTTGATGTTTTCGTGGGTTTTACCTTGCATCATATTGGCTTCTTGTCCAACTGCAATTATTTTTCCGCTAATACGGTCGCGAGCAACTATGGATGGTGCATCGACAACCACTTTGTCGTTATGTATTATTAATGTGTTGGCAGTACCTAAATCTATTGCGATTTCTTCTGTCAGGAAATCAAAAAATCCCATGTGTTATTAGTAATTATAAGGCGTTATTAAAAAGATGTTGTAAAAGTAATAAAAGTATGGTAATATAAGGATTTAATGCCTTATAAATTTAATTATCCTCACATAAATAATAGATACGTTAAAAATTGAATTTTAGATGTTTTTGCTTTCGCGGAAATTGAGCTAGGCTAATTGTATTTTGTTGTTTACTCATTAAAAAGTTTAGTTCACTCAATTAAGATTTTTACTACCAATATCTATCAATAAGTTTGAGTAAACTAAAAAAAAAAATTAAACCTTAAAACAATGAAACACTTTACACTTATTTTATTTGCTTTTGCTACATTAAGTAGCTATTCTCAATCTGATAGCTATTCTCAATCTGAAAAAAATGACACAGCTTATCTAGAAACTACTGCTGTCAAAGATTCTTTAGTAGTTCCTGATAGGATTTATTTATCAATTATTGTTAGAGAAAAAGACACAAGAGGAAAAGAGTCTGTTGAAGTATTAGAACAAAAAATGGAAGAGACACTAAAATCTATTAATATCGATATTGAAAAGCAACTTTTTTTATCGGACGCTTCATCAAACTTTAAAAAGTATTTTTTAAAGAAAAAGGATGTGCTAAAAGAAAAAGTATATTCACTTTTAATATATGATGCTATAACTGCTGGAAAAGTTATTATGGAGTTAGAATTAATAGGTGTTTCAAATGTATTTCTTACAAAAACTGAATATTCCAAAACAGAAGATTTAAAAATTGAGCTTAAAAAGTTAGCAGTTATTAAAGCAAAAAAACAGGCAAACATTATGGTTGAACCTTTAGGGCAAAAAATAGGAAAAGCGGTGCGTCTCTCTGATTCAAACTCCTTAGTAACAAGTGCTTTAAGTGGAAATGCTTCTGGAATTGTAATTAGAGGAACTAGTTCAATTTATGGGAGTAGAGCATATCAACCTATTAGCATTGATTTTGAAAAAATTAAAATAGAAAGTGCAGTTAGCGTTAGATTTGAATTAAAATAAAATAAAAAAAACTTCAGATATTACACTGAAGCTTTTTTGTAAATATTTAGTAGATCCTTTTTTTCAAAGGGATTTATTTAATGCTTAAAATGTCGTGTCCCTGTCATAACCATTGAGATATTGTTGTCGTTACAATAATCAATACTTAATTGATCTTTTATAGAGCCTCCAGGTTGGATAACACTAGTGATTCCTGCATTATCTGCAATTTCTACACAATCTGGAAACGGAAAAAACGCATCACTTGCCATCACACTTCCTTTTAAATCAAATTTAAAGGATTGCGCTTTATGTATAGCTTGGTTTAACGCATCTACACGACTAGTTTGTCCTGTACCACTTGCACATAATTGCTTGTTTTTAACCAATACTATAGTATTAGATTTAGTGTGTTTGCAAATTTTTGAAGCAAAAATTAAATCTTCTAATTCTTGTGCTGAAGGTTTCGTGATAGTTGCATATGTTAAATCTTCTATAGCATCTGTTTTATTATCTCTGTCTTGTACTAACACACCGTTTAAGCATGTTCTAACCGTGGTTTGTGCTAAAGCAGCATCTTTTAAAACTAAAAGTATTCTGTTTTTCTTTCCTTTTAAAATGGTTTCAGCTTCAGCTGAAAAAGAAGGAGCTATTACCACCTCGCAAAATAAATTATGAATATCTGTAGCACAAGCTGCATCAATTTCAACATTACTAATTAAAATTCCGCCAAAAGCTGATACTGGATCACCAGCTAACGCATCTGTATAAGCTTGATGCACTGTATCGCGTTGTGCAAAACCACATGCATTATTATGTTTTAAAATGGCAAAGGTTGGTTTTTCGTCTTTAAATTCTGCAATTAAATTAACTGCTGCATCAACATCCAGAAGGTTATTGTAACTTAAAGCTTTACCATGCAATTTAGTAAACATCTCGTCAAAATCTCCAAAGAAAAATCCTCGTTGATGCGGATTCTCTCCATAGCGTAACACTTGTCCTTTTGTTTCAGATAGTTTTAATGACGCAATCTCATGATTGGCGTTAAAATAATTAAAGATTGCCGAGTCGTAATGTGATGACACATTAAATGCTTTGGCAGCAAAACGTTTTCTGTCGTCTTCAGATAAGTTTCCTTTTTTATCTGTAATTAGCTCTAAAAATTCAGCATAATCATTAACAGAAGACACACAAATAACATCTGCATAATTTTTAGCAGCAGCACGAATTAAAGAAATACCACCAATATCAATTTTTTCAATAATGTCTTGGTTGGAAGCTCCAGAAGCTACTGTTTTTTCAAACGGATATAAATCTACTATAACAACATCTATTTGAGGGATATCAAAGTCTTTCATTTCTTTAATATCACCATCATGATTTTGACGGTTTAAAATACCACCAAACACCTTAGGGTGTAATGTTTTGACACGTCCACCTAAGATTGAAGGGTAAGACGTTACATCCTCTACAGGAACAACGTT
Organism: Olleya sp. YS; assembly: GCF_029760915.1. Classification (NCBI taxonomy): domain Bacteria; kingdom Pseudomonadati; phylum Bacteroidota; class Flavobacteriia; order Flavobacteriales; family Flavobacteriaceae; genus Olleya; species Olleya sp. YS. Next base: position 1,665,224 of record NZ_CP121685.1, read on the forward strand.
TATACCTAAATTTTTTATAAAAGTTTCAGTGCCACCTGTAGAATAAATGGTTACCCCTTGTTTGTTTAACTCTTTAACAATAGGCTCTAAACCGTCTTTGCTAAATACTGAGATTAATGCAGATTTAATTGTTTTGTTGCTCATTATAGTTGTGTTAATAAGCAAGCAAATTTAAATAAAATGAAATTGTTTTAGTTAAAAACTGACTTTGTCTTTTCAACTAAAACAACTAGTTATTAACATCTAAAGTAGTTTAGCAACTTTAGCACAAACAAATTCTAAAAAGCGTTCATCTGCTTCTGTAAAAGGATCTGGAGTGTTAGAGTCGATGTCTATTTGTCCTATATTTTCACCATTTACAAAAATAGGAATAACTATTTCTGCTTTTACAGTAATACTACAAGCAATATAATTATCCTGTGCTGCAACATCTGGTACCACAAAATTTTGATTACTTACAGCTACTTGACCACAAATGCCTTTTCCAAACGGGATAATGGTATGGTCTGTAGGTTCTCCAACATATGGTCCCAGTTTTAATTCGTTTTTATCTCCATTTTTAAAATAAAAACCTACCCAGTTATAGTGATCTATATTAGCTTCTAGTAATTTACAAATCTGTAATAATTTGTCATCTGTGGAAGAAGTATTAGAAACTATGGTTTCTATTTGAGGTTTTAAAGTGTCAAAAGTCATTTCTGTAAAAATTTTGGTAAAAGTATTTAAAAAGGCGTAATTTCAACCTTTAAAAAACATAAAATAGCGTTTATTTATTGAAAGATTTAATTGTTACATACAAACCAGTTATAAAGTTTATACTTACGTTTCTGTTAGTATATGGCGTATTATCTTTAGCTTATAATTTTTATTTAGATGCGTCTAAAGACGGAACATATCATCCAGATTATATCACTAATTTAGTCGCAAATCAATCTAAAGACTTACTAGAAAATGTAGGATACAATACTAAAGTTTTACCACATCCAGATGAGCCTTCCATGAAATTAATTGTTAGAGGCAAATATTTAGCACGAGTCATAGAAGGTTGTAATGGAACCAGCATTATTATTTTATTTATATCGTTTATTATAGCATTTTCTGGACGTTTTAAAACCACTTTCTTTTATATTTTATCAGGAAGTGTTCTAATCTATGTTGTTAATTTACTTAGAATTGTCATTTTATCCATTGGATTGTTTCATTATCCATGGCGAAAAGAAGAATTGCATACCGTAATTTTTCCAGGAATTATCTACGGAATGGTATTTTTGTTATGGATGTTTTGGGTAAATCGTTTTTCAAAACTGAATCAAAAAAATGAGTAAGTATTATAAATATATTTGGATTGCTTTTCTATTTATTTTACTGGCTTTAGTAAGATGGTTTGAAAACGAATTGTTTTATGATCCCTATTTGTTATTTTTTCAAAATGACTATTTATATATAGACTCTCCAAGGCAAGAAGTTTTTAAATTAGTAGTCTTTACAAGCTTAAGGTTTTTAATAAATACTACTCTATCACTTTTAATTTTATATCTTTTTTTTAAAGACAAAAGTGTGGTTAAGTTTGCAATGTTAGTTTATATCATTTCATTTATAATTCTAATAGTATTTTACTTGTATTTTGTTTTAGATCCAAAACAAGAAAACTATTATTTATTTTTTAATATTAGACGCTTTTTAATACAACCACTACTATTATTGTTGCTGCTACCGGCTTTTTATTACAATAGACTAATAAATTAATGGTTTTTAATACGTAACTATTTGATAACCAGTTTTGTGTATTTTATCGAATAAATTTACTTTATATTGTATTTTAACTATAATATATGCATTTAGTCGATTTTATTGTTTACTCCTACTAATACAAACTACTTTCGTTTTATAATTTTCTTCTTTTGCCCAGAGAAGCTAATTTATCCCTCAGACCTAAATCTTAACCTATGAAGAAAAATACGCTATTTTTCAGTGCACTTTTAAGTGCTATGTTATGTTTGTCTTACACAACACAAGCACAAGAATCAGATTTTGATAATGACGGAATCGTAGATCGACTAGATGTCGACGATGATAACGATGGTATAAGGGATACTGTTGAGTGTCCAGCAATTTCAGGTGCAGCAACTGCACAGTCTGATAAAATATCTTGGGAGCTAAATCAATATAAAGTATTTACCATTGGAAATAATACCAATGGATTAGGATATCAAGAATCTGGGTTTCAGAAAGAAGTATATGACAGAGGTCAACCGTTAACCGTACTCGATGGTGCTTTAGATTATACTTTTACACAAACAACACCAGGTACTGCTACAACAACTTTAGGGACTTTTGTAGACGGGACATTAGATTTTGAACACAACTATTTATATAGATCTTATGAGATTCATCAGTTTAGAACAACAACTTCTGGTGGATTTACATCAGGAAGTGGTCCTTCAAACGGTTTATATGTTTACCCAGAAGTAGGTAATCAAACAGGAGATTATTACACAGTAAATGTTAATTTTACTGAACCAGTAGCGTCTTTTAGTTTTGATTTTGTAGATATCTATGACACGAATACTGATCCAGCAGTTATGAACTATGAGGTTTATGCTGATGGGAATCTTATTGCTTATTTTAGCAATGCTTACATAGGTGATGATGCTACGGGTAACATTAATTTATATGATGCAAATGGTACTTTTAGAGGCGCAGTATTAGCAGGTCAAAACATAGAAAATACTATTGGTTTTGTTACTAGTGATCCTGTAAGTCAAGTATCTATTAGACACATTGTAGTGTCAGGTGGTTTAAATTCTTCTACGCATGATCCACACGGTCTAGATAGTTTGGCATATAGTTTTTTGTGTGAACCACAATTAGATATTGATGTAGATGATGATGGTATACCAGATAATGTAGAGGCACAAACTACCTCTGGTTATAAAGCACCAAGTGGAAGCGTAAGGACTACAGGTGGTAATATTGGTATGTATACTAATTATGGTGCAGGATTTACACCAGTTAATACAGATGGAACAGATTTACCTGATTATTTAGATACAGATACAGATAACGACGGTGTTTTGGATATAGATGAAAATGGTCACGTTTCGTCTAGCGTTAGTGGAAGTGATACAGATGGTGATGGTCTTGATGATAATTTTGATGCAGACAACTCTATTTATGATGTTAATGATGAGGTAACAACAGGTAATATAACAGATTTAGTTAACTCTTTTGGAGATATGGATAACGATGCATCTTCTGGAGGAGATTTAGATTACAGAGATAGTAACACCCAAATTACAGGATCAAATACTATTGATTTTGACGGAATAAATGATTATTTAATTGTTGAGAATTTAGAACTAGGAGGCTTACAAGAGTTAACCTTAAGTGCTTGGATTAAATTGGATAATAGCTTTAGCACATCTGGCGATGTTGCTGGTCAAAATATGTTTAGAATATGGGTAGATAGTTCCGATAAAGTACATGGATACTTTATAGGAAGTTTAAATGGAACGTCTTATCAATTATCATCTAATTATACTATGCCTAAAAATGAATGGCATCAAGTAACTATGACATATTCTGGCGTTTCAGGTACACTTAAGCTTTATATAGATGGTGAATTAGATTCTCAAAGAACAGTACCTTTGGGTACAACATCTATTGATCCTACATTTACAAATCCAGATTTTACTATTGGAAGATTTGAAAGGAATAATAATAATTACTTTTTTGGATCAATAGATGAGGTTAGAGTTTTTGATGAGGAATTAACTGAAGATCAGTTACAAAGAATGGTTTATCAAGAAATTAAAGAACATTCTAATAGAGTAGCAGGTTCTACTATTGTTGATAAAGATATTGTTGATATTAATACCAATGTAAAAATTGATTGGAATAGTTTGATTGGGTATTATCCAATGTCTTACGTTATGAATGGAATAACATCAGATTATTCTTCGTATGGTAGAGATGCTAAATTAAAAAACATAACAACTATTCAAGATCAAACCGCTCCTTTACCTTATCAAACGTCTTCAAGCGGAGCGTGGACAAGTGAAAGTACTTGGTTACATGGTAATGTTTGGGATATAGAAGACTTGCCAAACAACGATTGGTCTATTGTTAAAATTAATAATAATATAACAACAACTAATTCTCATACCAATTTAGGATTGTTAATTGATACTAATAGAACATTAACGGTAAACGGTAGTAACGGTATTTTTAATACTTGGTATTTAGAAATTGACGGTACTTTAGATTTACAAGAAGAATCTCAATTAATCCAAACAGAACATAGCGAATTAGAAGTAACTAGTTCAGGAAAAATATTGAGACGTCAAGAGGGATTAAATAATGTATACAGATATAATTATTGGAGTTCGCCAGTTGGAGTTCAAAGTACAGCTTCTAATAATACAAGCTTTTCATTAGATATGCTAAAAGAAGCTAACGGAAACATTCAGTTTACATCTGGTTATACACCAGCAGCAACAACACCTGCTACCATAAGTACATATTGGTTATATACTTATAAAAATGGAGTGTCTTATTATAATTGGTCTGCGTTAGATCAAAATTCAGCAATAGAAGCTGGAGTCGGTTACACCCAAAAAGGAACTGGAGTTGGATCCACAGATTTTCAATATATATTTGAAGGAAAACCTAATAATGGTGAAATTTTAGTTAGCGTCAATGATGCTGGTGGTGCTGGATCTGTTGGTGGAGTTTCTAAAACTGAATATTTATTAGGAAACCCTTATCCATCTGCATT